>CAWDCI010000047.1:0-19809 GCA_963800745.1 uncultured Acidobacteriaceae bacterium | reverse complement strand
ATCGTCGATAAATTGGTCGATCCGGGCGCTGTTATTCAGGTTGACCTACGGGCCAGCGTGCCGCGGCATGTAGGGCGCAATGGATGGGAAAATGGAGCTGCGGCTTGGAATGATCCGCGACTGAAATGAATCACGGGCTGCCGCGGGCGCTGCCTGAGGCTGGGGAGCATCGGGCGTTTGAGCGCTGCACGCCGGGAACGCAAAATGGACCGGCCAGGGCCAGCGTGGCCAGGGATTGTAGAAGACTGGCACCGCGAAAATATATTATCTCCATCTGTATCTTTGTCAGGCTGATGGTAAAGATCATAGATTACCCTAGAATAGAAAGATAGATGAAAAACGCGAAGCTGGTTCATGACGACCTGAAATAGCGCCAACTCCCCTTAATTCCAGTTCTTCTGGGAATGCAATCATATAGCCGACGGCGGAAGGGCAAAAATCAGGCGCCATCGGGCGACTTTGTAAAGATTTGTATCTCTCTTGGATGAGATGCTTCCGCGGGAAGACTCGAAACAATCCTGATGCGTTATCTCAAACTGACGCTGGCCTATGACGGTTCCGAGTTCTCCGGCTGGCAAGTCCAGCGCGGGGCTCAGACCATTCAGGGCCTGCTGGCCTCAGCCATTGGACGACTGACCGGGGAAAAGGTCTTGCCGCAAGGCTGGGACGCATCGATCCCCGGGTGCACGCCCTGGCCCAGGTGAGCGACATTTTCCACCGAATGGCCCGTTCCTGTAACAAATTGGGTCACGAGCATGAACGATATTCTGCCCGGCTTCAATTCGCGTGCTGGAGGTGGCGGAAGCGCCCCCCGAGTTTCACGCGCGCAAGTCTTCCCGGGCGAAGACGTATACGCTACAGAATGTATCGCAGGGGCCATCTGCCCGCCCTTTCTGTCTCGCTATGTGGGGCGTTCTCCTTCCGCTGAACGAAGCTTCCGATGCAGCAGGCTGCGGGATTCGTCGTGGGAGAACATGATTTCACTTCGTTTGCGGCGGTGGACCCGGAACAGGAAATCGAGGATCACGAAGTCTCTCCAAGGTGCGGCGCATTTTTGCTTCGACATGGCTGCGCGACGGGGAAGAATACGTTTATACCGTCCGGGGAAGCGGTTTTATCCGCCGCATCGTACGCAATCTGGTGGGAACCTTCCTGCTGGCCGGCAAAGGGACGCTTGCGGTTGCAGACGTGACCAGAGTCTGCAGCTCAGCAACAGTCAGCCGCCGCACGACAGCTCCGCCAAGCAGATTGCTTGGGTGAATGTCGAATGTGACCGAGGCGAATATGACGGACATGAATCCGAAACACGCCAGACCCGAACCGCGAAGACCCGGACCACCACGAAGATCCGAAACACGAAGATCCGAACGCGAATTACTTCGGGTGCGCCCTCACTACCCTGGCGTATCGCAGCGCCGGGCGCTCGAAAATGCGCCGGCGGGTTTTGCCGATTTTGGTGCCGGCGGTGGAGTAGAACGCCGGGCAGATTTTGGCACACCTGGGCGACCTGCTCGATTGGGCAAGAGCCATGGCCGAAGGCGATCCGCAATGGAGCCAGTCTCCCCACCGCTCTTGTGGGATCGGGAAGTCGCGCGGTTTCTTCGCTGCGCTCAAAGCCTTCGACGATTCTTCGCTTCCGGCAAAACATCTGCAAGCTCGATGCAGACGCCTGTTTTGGACCGATTGCCGACGCGCTGACGCATGTTGGACAGTTGGCCATGTTGCGGCGGGCTGGCGGCTCCCCAGCCAAGGGCGAGAATTACTTTGTGGCGGAATTCCGCAGGCTGCGTGGGCCCGACAGCCAGTTACCCGAAGCGCCAGTTTGAGTCAAGGCGTCCGATGGCCCGCCAGTGCATCAGGATGCCGCAAAACAACGAAGCGGGGCCTGGTTGACCCGAGGGTATCCGCGTCCCAGCGACGCTAGAAATCGAAAGTACAATATATTTAGGATATATTGATTACAATTTCTCATTATTCAACAGGTTGGGCACAAGGGAACCCGTTGTTCATGCCTATATCTATAAGATATGGCGCCACGCAAATGCCTTCGTTCCATCGAATTGTCAGAATCAGCCGGGCTCTGAGCGTTCTCGGCTAACAGATATAGCAGCTCAGCCTGTCTCGATGCCGCCTGTTTGCCAATTTGAGTGAAGTGTGCTCGATTGATAGCAGGTTCAGGAATATGTCCTTCATAGGAAGAGTCGCGAGTTTCCTTTCTCTCGCCACAGTGTGCTCTTCACCGCAGTGGATCCCGGGGCGTCCCTCCTCTTCTTGTTCGCAGTAATCCCCCTCGTGCTTATTAATGTGCTACGCCGTCCTTACTCCAAAATTCCGGACGGCGAACCATGACACTTTGCCGCCATCTCCTTTGCTTTTTGTAATCGCTTCCCGCGCGCCGCCCACAGTCTGATTCCATCGACCTCCTGCGATAACCACTGAGAAATTTGCTATGCGCCACGTGCGTGTCCTCCTCACGCTTCCGGCGCGAAGGAGGGGTGTATGCCGCTGAAGCACAAGCTGCGGGCCTTGGCTTTGGGCCTAGTTCTGATTGGTACTACGTTCATGGGTGGAAATGTCCGCCCTGAGGAGATTGACTTGCTGATGCAGACCATGAATCAAACAAGGATCGAATGCGTTATTCCTGGGGAGAGTGAGAACGGCGATGGAACGCCAAAGTATCTGCCCGACTAGCAAAGCGAGTGAAGGACGGCTAGGACTTCCCGAGTTGGCGCACCTTGAACCGTTCCGGTAGAATTACGCCCGCAAGTCAAATTCAGCAGCCTTTACTCCTCAAACGAGGAGAAACACCTTGGCAAGCACAGCGACTCCCAACACAACGGCTCCGCAGCTCCGCACCACAAAGTGAAATTCAAGAAAGAGGGCCAGCGGGCCTGCAACGAAAAAACGAGAAGGGCAAGTTCTGCGGCGGACATTTGAAGCGCTGGTTCTATACCACCGACGTGCTGGAGCAGAAATGCGGAGACGCAGAGAAAGCCTGGGGGAAAGACGCTGAAGTCTATCGCTGCGAACACTGCAAAACCCTGTACTTGCCGAATCCAGAAGAAGCTGGCGGCCTGAATGTTGCCGGGCCAGGCCAGATTTCCGTATTCGGACTAACCCTCCCGGCAAAAGAAAAATAGTGTCAGCGGGCCAACGGCACCCCGCCGCAGGTCGGAGCGCACGGGATCCCGCGCCGCCGGCGAAGCCGATCCTGCCGGCGCGGGCACCGACTCCAGGGTGAACGGCAAGGAACTGATTCCCGCCGAAGTGCTGCCCAGAACCACGATGGGGCCCTGGATCTCGCCTGCCGATGGCTGGAAACTCACTAAACCGTTAACGCCAGATTGCGCGGAAACCTGCGAAGAAGAAAGAATGACCGGCATCGGGTTGCCGGTGATACTCGGTGTCTCCAATCCAAACCGCGGGCAAACTGGGAGGGAGGCGCGCAACCACCGATTGGATTGCGACGTTCGCTCCGAGCACAGGATCGATTCCGGTTGCGTCCGTTACCTGAACCACCACCGGCGCGAAGCTTTGGCCGGCGGCCACAATTTGCGGGTTGCCCGAAACTGACTGCAGTTGTAGCGCCGCCGCAGGCACGGCTGTAGCGTAGAGACTCAGGCATGGGCTGTCCACCGGCTGATTCCGAACGCAGGCGGAGACCTGCACATCTCCGGCAATGGCAGAAACTTGTAAAGTCGTAGCCGCATCTCCACTCGCGTTTGTGGCGACGGATGCCGCGCCCAGCAAGGCTCGACCCTTTCAGCACTTGAAAATCGACCGTGGGTCCGGCGAGAGGGTTGCCGTTGGAGAGCACGCGGGCCGTCAAGGGCAGCGTCAGGCTAGCGCCCTGGGCAATCCAGACGGCCTGCGGGAGCAGTGCGAGGTCGAGCGCGGACGATGTACCGAATACGGTTGCCTGAACTTCTTGCGGTGGGTTGTAGGAGGCGGGCGCCAGCTCAGCGGTGATTGTGCTCACCGTCGCAGTGAGACACGGTGACGAAGGTCGAAACCAATCCACTTTCATTGCTTAAGACCGTGCAACTAGTGGCGCCCTTACATGCCGCCAATGCCGCCGCTGGCGCAGAGGTGAAGAATACGCTGGCCCCGGCCACGGGAGTTGTGCCATCCGGCGCAAGCACCCGCACTACCACTGGACTCGCCGTCTGCCGGCCCACGGGAGCTGCCTGACTGGCGCCCCCGGCCAAGTTGATGGTGTCGCCGGGGCCCGCGCCGAAGGTGATGACGCCGGTCATGGCGGATGCGCCTCCTGTGGCCGGATCGCTCAGCGCGATGTTTTGCACGCCATCCGGTACCTCCGGAGCGGTCAACAGAATCTGGTTGGCGGAAACTGCGAGAGGGACTCCGCTCGATGCGCCGCATGGTTACCGTGTCGCCAGCGCTAAACCCCAGGCCCTGGATGGCAAGCGGGGTTCCACCGCCGGCGCTGGCCCTCACCGGGGTGACGCTGTCTCCATAAAAGATGCGGGCGTGGTAGCGGAAATCAGGGCGGCCATCGCCGCGAAAATCAGCGATCCCAATGCGGAAACTGGCGCTGACGTTGACGGAAGCGTCCAGCCGGGTTTCTCCCAGGAAAACGGTGTTCAGAGCCGGCACGCTTACGGTAGCCGAATCGGCCTGCGGAGCGGCCAGCGACCAAATACCAAGTCACCGGCTGCGCTTTTTGCTCGGAAGCTGCCCCGGTTTGGTCGAGCGCGGTTGCCGAAACCGAGAGGGTTCGGTTCGCCTGGGCCGCGAACCAAAAATAATCCGCGTCACCGTAGGGGCTGATCGATCCTGCCAGTCTCCGGAAGCGGGCGCGGAGACGGGACGAAGCATACGTTGTGGTGCCAAACGAGTTCGGAGTGAAGTTCGCGCTGCCCACCATCAGGATGTCCTGCGGCACGTCCTGACCGAGGTTTGCCCTCACGAAGACGCGCGTATTCCCGGAGGGTTGCACCTGCCATGCGCCGTAGGGTTGCATGCCGGCCGACCAAATGGGATCCACTGGCTCGACACTCAATTGAAATTGCGCGATACCAGTGCCATCGGGAATCTGCAGCCCTGCCAGATCGAAGGAACCTTCCAGCGCCGGATCGTTAGAGCCGAAATCGATCATAGGGCTGGCCCGTGCTGTCGCTCGAACCAGTAACCGGATTCCCCGCATTTCCGGTAAACAGAAACCCCGAAACCGAAGCGGCGGCGTAGATTCCAGAGGGAATGCCCGTTCCCGGGTCGACCCAGCGCGCCACCACATTGACTCCCTGCATCGGCTGTGCCGGTTGCCCACTCGGAATCCACAAAGTAAACCGTGCCGTGAATGCGGACCGTGTTCGCGGAGAAAATTTGCTTGCCGGGAAGACTCCCCTGGTTCTGGGCGGTGACAGGATAGAGCCGAGATAATGCAGCTTGGTCGTCCATCTTGGGCTGCGCGGGGTCAACGGCGGCGGGATAGCACTGGGCAACGGGAGCGCAAAACGAAGGGTCAACGCCATGCATGAGCGAGAATCCGGCGTAGTCGGCCGGTGCGGGTGCGGGATTGCCGGTGACCACGTTGAGATTCACCTGGGACCAGTCAAGTCCCAGAACCCGCCCCAGGGTGCGGACCAGGTGATATTGCAGGTCCGGGAAGCTGAGCCGAAGTCTGCGCGCAGTTGCCGTTCAGGACCACCAAGGCATGCGCCAGGTGAGCGTCGGTACTCAGGTTGTCGACTCCTCCCAGGACGGAGTAACCCGCGCAGAATGAGGGATCGCTCGCTGCCCTGGCCCGCCAAGGCGTCGGTAACGGAGCCGTCCGCGTCATACACCACGGCCACGGGCTGGCTTACCGCGCCGGGTTGAATGTCGGGCGGCAGGCTGACGCTGCCGTCGGCATTGGCGGTGACATTGGTTCCGCTGACATCCTCCCCGAGTTGTCCTGCACGGGTGGCCGAAACGGCGGCGGTTGGAATCGAAGTCCAGCGGCTGAAGGCGGCAGCCACGAATGCATCCGCGCTTGGCCCAGGCATTTGAGCGCTCAAATCTCCCTGATCGGTGTAGTAGTTGACCACGCCCTGCGCCCAGGCGAGCGGAGTGCCTGCAGTTTCGGGATTAAAGTAGTTCACGCCTGCCACGTAGCGCGGGCCGCCCGCCCAAGCCAGAGGCGCGAGGAGAAACAAGAACACAATTTCCTGCAGCGCGGGATGGTCGCCAAAGCAGTGGGTGATGGCGCGCACTTTTCTACTCCCTTCCCGCCTGCGGGATAGCTCGAACCAAGCTTTTCGTGGGGACAACGATTCCGCTGGCTGGCCGAGCCGCAGTCGTCGCAGCTGGCGGCAGAACGCTCATTCTGGCCGGCGGCAGCAGGATTTGCCCGTTGCGGTCAATGCGGAAGCGACCTTGCCAGCCGCCAACCGGGCTGGTCAATCCCAAGCGGCTGGGAGGGTAGAGGAACAGCAGCACTCGCTCGCCCGGGCGGTACCGCTCTCCGGCATCCCACAGGCCGGCCCATTCGCGGATGGTCAAGATTTGCCCGGTTCGAACTCCAAGAACCGCTTGCTCCACTCGGAAAACGATCCGCATGGTGGCAACGTCGCCGGGAGTTGCGGCTACCACTCTGCCGACAGAAGTGACGGTTCCGCTAAAGATATAGCCGGAGCTACGAGTTAAGCGGCCAAGATTGGGGACCGCGGCGATTCCAGTGAGCGCGGGCCTTTGCGCAATGGCTGCGCCAGACAGGAGCAGCGCCATCACACAGATACGGGTTGCTATCCGGAAGCATTCAGGCACGGAAAGCCTCAGAGGCGCGGATTGAGGCCAGCCTTTAGCGGGAGGAGATTGATGGTAGCGGGGAATGGGTCTGCAACGATAGGTCAGATATCACATCGGCGGGTGACGGCAGAACATTTCCGGCGGAGGGGGCACGGGCAGGCTCCGCGCGAAAACGCGCTAGGATAGGCACCCCACATCCTATTTTGTGTCGACCACCGAAGCCATGCGGCGGTTGTGCTTCAGGGCTGAAAGATTGGCCCCGGTCAGCAACAGCAGTCCGGAAAGAAACGCCCAGAACATGAGACTCACGGAAACTGCGAACGGGCCGTAAATCTCTTGAAAATTCAGGCGGGGCAGCGCCATGATATATCCATACTTCAGCGCTTCCGAAAGCAATCCCGCAATGACGGCTGCCGGCACCACCGCGCGGGCAGGCACCTTGCCGTTGGGCAACAACCAGTAAATCAGGAAGAAAATCATGATGCTGGCGACGATTGCCGTCAGTTTCATCACCACGAATCCAACAAAACGAACCACAAACATCCCATGACCGCGCAGCAACGTTTCCAGCAGAGAGACATTTTCCGCGGTTAGAGCGATGGACAGCAGAGCCAGCACGCCGCTGGCGAAAGTGAGGCCCAGCGAAATAAGCTGATTGCCCAGGTAGGAACGATTGTTGGGAAATCCCCAAATACGGTTCAACGCCACTTCCAGCGGCATGAAGACGCCGGTGGAAGTTACCAGAAGGATCAGCAGCGAAAAAACCTGGACGCGCTGCTGCGCCCCGGCCAAAGCGGTAAGATTGCGAATCAGGAAATCCTGGCCGGCCGGCAAGTAGTCGCGCAGCAGTGCCAGGACAACGTCATACATAAGCCGGGAGTGGAAAACCCGCCGGATGAGCGTCATCAACAGCACAACAAAAGGGAAGAATGAGAGGATGGCATTGGCCGCGACCGAGAAAGCGAAGGTGTGAACCTCGGTGCGCAGCAAGTATTTCACCGTGGACGCCACTTGACCGGGGCCAAGCTCGATGCCCTGGGACTTCCGTTCCGGTGCCGGCGCCGGTGCGATGGGGGTTGGCGTTGCCATGGATATGTCCCATGGTATCAAATATTTGCGGTTACTTTCGTAAGGATGCGCAAGCCTCGATGTGCTTTTCAAGCCCAAGACTCTAGGTAGTGGGTCGCCAGAATGCCTGGTCCGAAAAATTTCTTCTCTTGCCAGAAAACGTGTTCCTGCATATTATCTTCTGCTCGCTGGGGCACAACCAGCAGAGACGGTTAAAGTACTGGTTTTCGTTTTGTGGATGGCAGTTTAAAACCCGCGCAATCTCCCAGGGCTCCTCAGCTTCGCGCCGCAGTTTCTCTCGGCGCGGAACTCAGGAGCCTCTAGTGTCTGCGCTGGTTGGTCAGTCATGAAATGCCGGCCAGTTGTGCTTCCACGCTTTCCGAGGGGGGTAGTTTGAAGCAAACGCTTCGCGGGAAGGTGAAAACTTAAATCACAGAGTAGAGGCGAAAGGAGTTTTTTGTGAGAGAGAAGGGAACAGTAAAGTGGTTCAACGGGGCGAAGGGCTACGGATTTATCCAGCGTTCCACGGGGGAAGATGTATTCGTCCATTTTTCCGCCATTCAGGAGAATGGCTATCGCACGCTGAACGAGGGCGAGACTGTGGAGTTTGATCTTCTAAAAGGACCAAAAGGATTTCAGGCTGCTAACGTTGTCCGGGCCTAATGCCTTGCTAATAGCCAACCCTCCCGGCTTCCCCTGGGAGGGTTGGTTATTTGGGAGGGCGATTGTGGAACTCTCGTCTGTCGCCCAGGTTGTCAACGTCCAAGCTGTCGAACTGCCCCACTCAAGCCAAAACCGGGATTGAATGAGCGACCCTACGGATGAGTCAGGTGTGTGCTGCTCTGCGCCGGGTTGCGACTCAAACTAGCTATTGGGAACGTTCCGCCGACAACTAACATTGCTTAGCGAGATTTGTGTAAGCCCAGAACATCTCCTACTACAATTACATGACCACCTGGATTCTCGACAAGTTTTACTCCCGGAACAACACATCCTTTGCGCAGAGGATAATAACAGCACGGTTCTTTGTCTTTGAACGCGAAACCTACGAGTAAATTGGTTTTGGTTCGACCCCCGTCGTACGAGTTGACAGCAAGGTTGATTACGAGGGAGTCAGAAGCAGCGAGGCCTAGCTTTTGTAGATTCTTATGGATATTTTCCGGTTCACAATATGGGAATCCGACTTCGTTTGCCTCGACTACCAACGAGCAGTTTTTGAGAGTTTTTGCCAAGCTGAAGCCATAGTCCTCCAATGCGAAAGCGATCTCCCATACTGCGGGCTGGGTATATTTTAATAGCGTGCCTAATGAATCAAGAAGCTTGCTTCCGTGACGTTGTTCATCGCTCGGCGTAACGACAAGAAATGAAAAAGTTATCCAAAAGGGGTTGATCTCAAGGGGTTTGTCGCCCTCCTTTTGTCTCCGATATTTCATGGCGGGTCGGGGTTCGGTAGTTTGAGGTTTGTGTTTGAACCAGCCCATGATTAAAATTTCTCCTGTGTTTACCCACACTCAGTCTTGCCGGTCGCAGCTGGCCCATTCAAACCTTCTCTTGCGTGCTTGGGCTTTGCGCCCTTCATCCCGCGTGGGCGGTGCGACGTTTAGTTTTTTCGTTGTCTTTGGCCGCGACTAACTCATCAAATCCCGCTATGGCAATAGGTTCCTTTCCTGGAAATTGTGCTACAAGGGTTAGGTTTCCGCCAACTGCCTCTACATAGTTCCGCAAAGTCGAGAGCAACAAGTCACTGCGCTTCTCCAGGCGCGAGACTCCGTCCTGGCCCATATTGAGTGCGCGGGCCAGAGTTTTCTGAGTCTTGTTGACCGCGTGCCTAAGTTCTCGTAGAGACATTTCGCGCGCCACCAATTCGCGGGTGCGGGCCTTGATCTTGTCCCGCCGCTTGGGACTGATGTCTCTGAGTTTTTGCTCTAAAGTCTTCATTGCTACTTGGCCCCTTTTTTCCTGAATGCTTCCGCTTTTTGAAAAGCGAGGTGTCGATCAAACCTCGCATCTGCCTGCTTAATCAGTTGCCGGTAAAAACGCTTCTCGCTGCCACCGGATTTGTCTCCTCCGACGAGCAGTATGGCTTTTTGCTCAGGATCGAAGGCAAATGCGATTCGCCAAATCTCGTCGGCCGCTTTAAACCTCAGTTCCTTCATGTTGTCGTGCTTTGATCCGTGAAGGGTATCGGCGGCAGGGCGCTTGAGCAGCGGTCCGAATTCTTTCAACAAATTTGCGTGCGCCAGCAGCTCATCCTGAACCTCCTGGTCAAGCGCATCAAATTCAGGCTCGAATTCGGCGTGGAAAAATACTTGCCACGGCACAGGAATAGTATGCCTTATAAGTCATATGTTGTAAAGTACATATTATGCGGGCGGGATCGCGAAATAGAAATGATGGTGGTTGCGGCATCCCGGATTGAACGCCGCGCCACAGGCCGCGCATTTCGATGCGCTCCGGATGTACTGGCGAATCGGCAACTCCGCGCCACAGGTTCCGCAAAGTATCGCGCGCTCGTCCCATTCGCTTTCGCCCCACACTTCGATGGGGTGGCCGGCGAGCTCGGCATGGCAATCTTTGCAGGCGTAGTACACCCCGCAGCACTTCATCTTGATGGCGACGATATCGTTGGGCCCGCGATAGTGCCGGCAACGGGTCTGGGGATCGAGATCGACGCCACGCACCTGGGGAGAATTTCGCGGCATAGCGAACCCAAAGCGTTCAACCAATGGTCAGCAACTCTTCGTAGAACCCGCCGAACTGGCGCGCCCGGTCCACGAAGTGGATTTCCAGGATCCAGTGCCGCTCCCGTCCCTCGGCATCCGGGGTTCGCATCCGGTGGTGATTGCCGGGGTGAACATAGAGAGTGACCTTGTCGCCGGGGATTTTCTCATGCGGAAAGACGCCGATCAGATGTCCGGCAATTGGCCCGCCATATTCCCAGCCCATCCGCTCGGCCAGTTGCTGCGCGCAGGCGTATAACTCCGCTCCCGTAATCTCTGGGTGCGCTTGAAAATGGCGCTTGCCCTCAGCGAACGCCTCTTCAAGGTCGCGGCACAGCTTCAGTTTCAGCGGATCGCTTCCCACCACGTAGGTCCGCCCGAAGTCGGCTTCCCATTCCTCGAACACGGGGCCGAGATCGAGAAAGACGATGTCATCCTCCATGACCTCGAGGTCCGGAGGATTCTCGTCGTAGGGCGCCAGAGTGTTGCGTCCCGCGCGCACGATGCGCTTATGCCAATAGCTGGAGATTCCGTACATGCTCGCGGCCAGCGCGTACGATGCCCTCGTTGATTGCGCTCTCTTTCGCCCCCCGGCAAATCAGATGGCGGTTTTCGACCTCCGCGAACAGGACTCGGGCCTTGGACTGAGCGTCCAGCAAGCCGGCAACGAGAACTTCTTCCGATTTTTCCATTGCGCAACAGAATACAAGAGGAAGCGTATAAAAGCGTATAAATGAAGGCTGCGGCGGATGGTGTAACTTTTTGCTGGGGCGCGAATCCAATGAGCGCCGGGGAATCCTTTTAGCGTTACAGGAAAACTATGTTGATCTACCTGGTGGCTTTTCTCGGGGGCGTCCTCACCATCTTGAGCCCGTGTATTTTGCCGGTTCTGCCGTTTGTATTCGCGCGCGCCGGCCAGCCGTTTCGCCGCTCCGGTTTGCCGCTACTCATCGGGATGGCGCTCACCTTTTCGCTGGTGGCCGTGGCGGCGGCGTTCGGCGGACATTGGGTGGTGCGCCTCAACCAAGGCGGGCGGTACGCGGCCATGGCTGTTTTTCTCATTTTAGGGATCAGTTTGTTATTTCCTACGATCGCCGAGCTGTTGACCCGGCCACTGGTCCACGCCGGCGGCCGGCTGCAGGGCGGGGCTGCGACGGAAGGAAGCGCGGGAAAATCTTTTGTGCTGGGAATTTCCACCGGGCTGCTGTGGGCTCCTTGCGCGGGCCCAATTCTAGGGTTGATTCTCACCGGCGCGGCGGTGCAAGGCCCGGGCGCGCGTTCCTCCTTTCTGCTTCTGTCTTTCGCGCTGGGCGCCGCGGCTTCGTTGGGGATTGCGCTGTTCGCCGGCAATCGAGCATTTTCCGCGTTGAAGCGGTCCCTGTCTTTTGAGGTCTGGATACGCCGCGCTCTGGGCGTTGCCGTCATTCTGGGGGTGGTTGCCATCGCGCTCGGCTGGGATATAAATCTGCTCACGAAATTCTCTTTCGTTAACACGGCCAAAGCGGAGGAGCACTTGATTGACGCGCTGGGCCCGGCGAGATCCGCGCTGCTTCCTGTAAATGCGCAATCTCAACCTGCGGTCGCACTAGACGATGAAGGCGCGATGCCCGATCTCGGCGGCGCCGCCGCCTGGCTCAACTCGCCGCCGCTCAACCGCAAGTCGCTTCGCGGCAAAGTTGTGCTGATCGATTTCTGGACATACTCTTGCATCAATTGCCTGCGCACGCTGCCCTTCGTGGAAGGGTGGGCGGAAAAGTACAAGAATGCGGGCCTGGTGGTCATCGGGGTGCATACCCCGGAGTTCGCCTTCGAAAAAGACGAGAAGAATGTGGAAAAGGCAGTGCGCGATCTGAAAATAACCTACCCGGTGGCGATCGACAGCAACTACGCCATTTGGCAGGCCTTCAATAACGAGTACTGGCCGGCGCACTATCTTGTGGACGGCAAGGGGCGCATTCGCTCTCACCATTTCGGCGAGGGAGAGTACGGCGAATCCGAGCGGGTGATTCAAGAGCTGCTCAGGGAAAATGGCGCAGCATCTTTCGTGAGTGGAAGGGTCAGCCAAATGGTGAACGCAGCCGAGGCTCCGCCCGACAGTGAAGACATGCGATCGTCCGAGACCTATCTTGGATACAAACGAGCCGAGCACTTCGCTTCCGCGGAAGGGCTGGCCAGGGATTCTGCGAAGTCCTATAGCCCAATTGCAAGACTCTCCTTGAACCAGTGGGGCCTGGCCGGGAACTGGAACGTAGGAGAGGAAAAAGCGGTGCTGCAGCGGGCTCCGGGAAAGATTGTCTTCCGGTTTCATGCGCGCGACCTTCATCTGGTCCTGGGACCGTCAAAGAACGGCAACCCGGTTCGTTTCCGGATCACGCTCGATGGAACGCCCCCCGGCGACGATCACGGCAGCGATAGCGACGCCAACGGCGCCGGCACGGTCCGAGAGCATCGTCTGTATCAGTTGATCCGGCAAAAAGGGGCGGTGGAGGATAGAACGTTCGAAATTGAATTCCTCGATCCGGAGGTGCAGGCGTTTGCCTTCACTTTTGGTTGAGACTGCAGCGAGATCAAAACGCCTGGCCACCGGCCGTCAGCGGAGTTCCAGGGACACCAGATCGCCGTCGGCCTTTCCCCCTGCCTTGTAGTTCACTTCCACGGAAATATCCTTCCAGTCGCAGGAGAAGGCTCCGGCTCCGATGACCAACAGGGAGCGGTAATCCTCCGTCCGCAGCTTCATGGTTTTGGTTGCGCTCGACAATCTCAGCACGGCCGAGGGCGCCTGCGAACAATCCACGCTCAAAAGCTTGCCGCGAAGAAATTGCGTTTTGCGCCGGTCCGGTCCAGTTTCCGTGGGAGCGGGCTGGGTTTGGTCTTCGCTGGCGGAGTCCTCATCCGTGTTGTTGGAAACGACCGCGGGTTGTGAAGCCGCCGCCTGATCCGGTTTCTGCGGCGCAACCCCATATTTCTTCAGCATGGGCAAGTCTTTAAGATATTGTTCAGCGGGGCCGGCAATCTCGGAATCAGAGCTATCCTTGAGCCGGTTGAGCAGCGCGACCGCTTCGTCCCACTTTTTCCCCTCGAGATAGATCCTGGCCAGGTTCAGCAGATAAATTTGACTGCGCGGGTTCAACTGAATCGCAGGGCGTATGCTGTCGGCCGCCCCATGGATGCCGCCGCCTTGCAGTTGCGCCATGGCCAGCATGTTGTAGGCTTCGGCGAAGTCCGGGTTCCAATCGAGGACGGTGCGCAGATCCTGCATCATGTTAGGAAGTCCCTGGACGGGATTCCCGGTGTTGGCCGCCTGATCGTACTTCGCCAGAGCCAGGTAGTAGCGGGTCCAGGGATCGGTACGATCCAGATCCGCGGCATTGGCAAGCTCTTCGAAGGTCTCGTCGTATTCGTGCTTTTGCAGATGAACCCAGGCCAACGCGCGGTGCGCGATAGCGGTATCTGCCTTGGGCTGCGCCATGAGCGTTTCAAGGTCTTTAACCGTCTGCTCGCGGCGTTCGGGGATGCGGACGGCCAGTTCGGCTACCCGGGCCTGCGCCTCGAATTCCTGCAACCGGCGAATACTGGTGCCCACATCGAGAGGCGTGAGCGGAGGGGGGAAATGATGAACCAAAGTCGGCGGACCAGCGACGCCGGGCAATTTGGGCGGGTTGGGCGGAGCAGATACGAGCGCGTGGAGATAGTCTCTGATTGACTGATCCAACTGCTCGGCGGTCACACCGTAAGCTTGTTGAATGGCTTGCGCGACGGGAACCTGCTGGTTTTCCGCCAGCCCGAAGTAGGTTCCAGTCTCCGGCAGCTTGTGCTGGTTCAGCAGATAGTGCATCACCATCCAGGATTCCGCGCGAAACGCTGGAGACTTCGCTTCGGTCTCATCGCCGGAATCTTCCCGCACCGCGAACAAGTCAGTCACGGGCAGCCAAGGCTGCGCAGCTAAGGTCGAGAGCAGGGACGCGGGATCGCCGCCAATTTCGCCTTCCTGCAAATTCAGCTGCAGGCTGGAAAAATACTCCACGAAGCCTTCGTCGAACCAGTCTTCCGTGGGAGGATAGTTATAGTTCAGGAAGACGCTGGCCAACTGCCGGGAAACAGAGCGCCAGCTCTCATCGTCGGACAAATCGAGTCCGATGTAGTTGCGGTCCTCGCCGGGAAGAAAAAATCCCGAGGTCGTAATTGGTTGTCCGTCGCGGAAAGGAGCGAAGCGGGCGTACTCTTCGCGCGTGCTGAAGGCGATGATGTCCAGAGGCTCGGACATTACCAGCTTTGGCCGCAGCAGCAGCTGGCTAAAAACCACGCGCATTTGCTCGAAACGAAGCGGGACTTCATTGGCTTTCTTTTCGTCGGCATCGGTGAGTACTGAGAAATGTGAGGAGTTGACGAGAATCCAATGCGGCTTGTTTTCGTTGGCGGGAGCGGCGGGCGAAATCATACTGGCGCAGAACAGAAAGACTAGAGCAAGAAGGCTTCGCAGGTGGGAAGGCGCGCGGAACATGGCGTGAGCCGGATGCGGTTGATCTGGGACGATCCTAACACGCAGGTTGGGGGCTAAGTGTCAGCCAGCTTGTTGAGCGCCCAATCGGCGCTCTCGGCTACGATGGGGTCTTCATCAACGCGCAGCTTTTGCAGAATGGGCTGAAAGCGGGAATCCCCGCTATTTCCCATGGCGATCGCGGCGTTGCGCCGGATGCCGCTGTGCTTGGCGCGACGAATGGGCGAGCCGCGAAATTCCTCGCGGAATTCTTCCGCATTCATCTCCGCCAGCCATTCCAGCGCGGGATTGAATAATCCTTCACGTGGCTGAAATTCTGGCGCCGTCGTAACCGGCGCTTTCCGATTCCAGGGACAGACATCCTGGCAGATGTCGCAGCCGAAGACGTGCCGTCCCATGCCTGCGCGCAACTCTTCGGGAATCGCGCCGCGTTTCTCGATGGTCAGATAAGAAATGCAGCGATTGGAGTCGAGCTGGTAGGGGGCGAGGATCGCATCGGTGGGGCAGGCTTCAATGCAGCGGGTGCAGGTGCCGCAACGGTCTGGCGCGGGCAGGTCGGGAGGCAGTTCAAGCGAAGTGAGGATTACGCCCAGAAACAACCAGGAACCCAGCTTCTGGTTGATGATGCACGTATTCTTGCCGACCCATCCGACCCCGGCGTATTTGGCGTAAATGCGCTCGACCAGCGGCCCGGTATCCACGTAGCAACGGGTCTGTAGTTCTGCGTCTTCTTGTGCCCAGCCCCGCAGTTTTTTCTCTACTTCACGCAACTTCCGCATGACCGAGTTGTGGTAATCCTCCGGGCCCCAGGCATAACGGGAAATCCAGCCGCGCTCGGGATCATGAACTCGAGTGGAGTACGGTTCGGCCGTGTTGTAGTTGATGGCACAGACAATCACGCTGCGCGCCCAGGGCGCCGCCGACCGGAGAGATGCCCGTTTCAGCTCCCCGGCTTGGTCGCGCGCCTCCAGATACTTCATTTCTCCCGCATGTCCGTCAGCGATCCATTGCGGAAAGTAGCTAAGCTCAGGGAAGTCGCGCACTGGAGAGATGCCGGCAAGATCAAAGCCGGCTTCCAGTGCCGTTCGTTCGATTTGTTCCGCGAGTTGTGATGATGACCGCATTCAGAATCCATGATAAACGGGATGCTCATCTGTCACTGCGCGTCCCCACACCCCATGTCATCCTGAGCGGAGGAAATGCTTCGCGACAGCGAAGCATTGCCGCAGTCGAAGGACCCTTCGGCAAGCTCAGGGCAGGACCTGCAGTTTCGGAATGCCCAATGAGGAGTCTGGGAATGCAGGTCCTTCGACTGCGTTTTGCCGTTCGCGGTGCGAACGACAAACTCTGCTCAGGATGACAGGGGGGAACTAGCATGCGAGAGCGAAAAAGCTACGCGGTCTTTATCATGGCCAGCCGATCTTTGAACTTCTACATCGGCATGAGCAGCAACCTGTATCAGCGGGTCTGGCAGCACAAACACCACATATTTGAGGGTTTTACCACGAAATATCGCATCGAACGGCTTGTGTATTACGAAACGTTTGACGACGTTGTCAAAGCTATCGCCCGTGAAAAACAACTTAAAGGATGGAGTCGCGTTAAGAAAATCGCTTTGATCAGGACCATCAATGCGACTTGGGTGGATTTGAGTGAGGAGTGGTACCGAACTGCGGAGCCTGCCCTGAGCCTGCCGAAGGGTTCTTCGACTCCGCCGGTCATTCGCGTTGCGAACGACCGACTACGCTCAGGATGACAGGGATTGATGATGAGAGAGGGTCTGACGATCAAAGCGGTTGATGACGACGAGGGCGTAGAACCACTGAACTGAGTTGCTTTTCTGTGGTATTCTCCACGGCTTGGTTTCATTCGGGCGGAAACTCAGGGGGCCTGCTGATGGACGACTGCAAATATCTACTGCCAGAGCGCGAGTTGCCAAAATTTTGGTACAACGTGATTCCCGATCTGCCTTCGCCGCTAGCTCCACCACTAAATCCGGGTACCGGACAGCCTGCGAGCCCCAGCGACTTCGAGGCCATCTTTCCTCATGCCTTGATCGAGCAGGAGATGTCGTCCGCGCCGACCATCGCCATTCCTGATCCCGTGCTGGAAATGCTGCGGTTGTGGCGGCCAACGCCGCTCCATCGCGCCCACCGCCTGGAGAAGGCGCTGGGCACACCCGCCAAGATTTTCTACAAGAACGAAGGAGTCTCTCCCGCGGGCAGCCACAAACTGAACACATCCATCGCGCAGGCCTACTACAACAAAGCCGCGGGAATCCGGCGTCTGGCCACGGAAACCGGCGCGGGACAGTGGGGCAGCGCGCTGTCGTTTGCCTGCAATGTGTTTGGCCTGGAGTGCATGGTCTACATGGTGAAGTGCAGCTACTTTCAGAAGCCGCACCGCCGTACCCTGATGGAATGCTGGGGCGCGCAATGTATTCCTTCTCCCAGTGACCGCACCCATGCGGGGCGAAACATTCTGGCCGAGGATCCGGATTGTCCGGGCAGCCTCGGCATCGCGATCAGCGAGGCAGTCGAGGATGCCGCTCAACGCAAAGATACGAACTACTCGCTGGGCAGCGTGCTGAGCCATGTGCTTCTGCACCAGACGGTGATCGGCCAGGAAGCCATCGCGCAAATGAAACTGGCGGGAGCCTTCCCCGATGTGGTGATTGGATGTTGCGGCGGAGGCAGCAACTTCGCCGGTCTGGCATTTCCTTTCGTTCCTCTGAAGGCCGGGGGCAAGAATATTCGCCTGGTGGGAGTCGAGCCTGCTGCCTGTCCCACCATGACCAAGGGCATTTACGCCTATGACTTCGGGGACAAGAGCGGCATGACGCCCTTGCTCAAGATGGACACTCTGGGCCACGATTTCATCCCTTCGGGCATTCACGCTGGAGGCTTGCGCTATCACGGCATGTCTCCGCTGGTGAGCTTGTTGCACCGGGCGGGCGTGGTGGAGGCGGTCAGCTATCCGCAATTGAAATGCTTTGAGGCAGCCATGCGGTTCGCTCGGGCCGAAGGAATCATCGTGGCGCCAGAAACCTCCCACGCGGTTTGCTGCGCGGTGGATGAAGCGCTGAAAGCCAAGGAGGAAGGGAAGGAGAGGGTCATCCTGTTCAATCTGAGCGGCCATGGACACTTCGATATGGCGTCTTATGAGAAGTACTTTGCGGGAGAGTTGACGGATTACGAGCATCCGGAGGAGAAAATTCAAGAGGCTCTGGCGCATTTGCCGAAAACCGAGGTGGCGGTCTGAGATTGACTCCAGCCGGATTTCTCAGCGTCCTTGAGTGCCGTTTTCAGCGTTCTCGGCGGTGTAAGGTTTGATTCTAGAGAGAAAAAGCTTTTGACCGCTGAGGTCGGGGAGAATCCAGGCCGAGGTCGCGGGAAGATAAATCGCTGGCTCGAGTCCTTAGGCAGTCCGCTTCGACTGAGATACTAGCTGCTACACGCCTAGCTTCTTCACTTCCTCGTTGTAGTACTTGCGGTAGAGGATGTCCCACTCCTGGCTGCCTTCCAGGATGGTGCGCTTCTGGCTCTCAATCTTCAGACGGGCGGACTGGTCAATCCGAGCTTCCTGATTGAGCAATTCTTCCAGAACGCGGCGCGCTTCCAGGCGAATGGTATTGCGGTCCTCGACAAATTCCACATCGCTGGCTTCGGCCAGCGCGTCGGTGACGATGTGCGCAATCTGGTTCACTTTGTCGCGGCTGAGTCTCACAGCACCGCCTTGTACTTGCGCACCAGTTCGCTCTTCACCTTGCGGAACATTTCCTGGTAGTTGGCGCCGGTCTTGAGCATCTCGTCAGAATAAGCTTCGAGGATTACCCGCACTTCGTCGTTGATGCGGTCTTCGAGGGTCATCTCCTCAAGGATGGCGGCGTGCACCTTGGCGGTGACCGCGGCGACCGCTTTGGCTTCAATAAATTCGCCAGCGATCAGTTTTTTTGTGAGTTCGCGGGCCAGATAGCCCACATATTCTTTCGAAAGCAGCATGAGGCGGATTCAAGACCTGTGCGAAACAGAGAGTGTAGCATAGAGAGGCGCTGCTAGCTTGGTAGTGGGTTGTTTTTGATTTTTAGTGCGGGGCTTTTGACGTTCACGCTCTTGGAGTTGCCCCTGCTACGTGTTTGTAGATCATTCGGCATGCAACTCCGGCTATTACGATTGAAACCCCGAGAACGACAAACCTCGCGTACCACACAATTAACCCTGAGAACCAAGCATCCGGCATTTTCCGTCGGATCGCTATTGCGGCAACGGTTGCTGGTGAAATGAGCGCCTCGTAGGAAAACACTGCCGAAATGACTCCGGCAAAAATGCCCTCGAAAGCCGCCTTAATGTTCATAATGCCGCCTCGCTGACCTAGATGCCCCATGATCCCACCAATTCGGCAAAGCTCCAACCATAATCCGCAAGGCTTAGGGAAGCTCTGATTGAGTCCGCGGCCGGCCATCAGGCGCGAGGCCGAAGCAGCGTGATAGTTCCCTGCAAGGCCGCTGGCAGTGCGGGCGTGCAACAGATTCTTCGCTTCGCTCAGAATGACAAGACTCAAGAGAACTGTGTGGCTTACTCAGAGCCCCTCAGCAAAAATAACGCCACGCGAGACGTTTGAGCTGAGGGCTAAGAGCTAATAGCTAGCAGGTAGCAGCTAGCAGCGATTCCCCTAAAGTCATACAATGCAGAATCAGCCAGAGCCCCTATGCCTACCACCACCGATAATCTCGCGACGTTGAAAGATGACATGATCGCCTTTATCGAAGGCCAC
>CAWDCI010000046.1:0-13224 GCA_963800745.1 uncultured Acidobacteriaceae bacterium | reverse complement strand
GAGGGTGCGCGTGAGGCCGTGCAGCGACCGGTGCGGGGCGCTGTCGGTGGGCCGGGCCACGGTGATCGTGCCGTCGGCGAGCGTGATGATCATCTCGCGCGGCAGGCGCTGCGTGAGGACTCGCCCTTGGGGCCCTTGACGGTCACTACGCCGTGCACGTTGGCGAACTCGACGCCGGCCGGCACGGTTATGGGAGCTTTTCCGATACGTGACATGGGTCTTTCCCTACCAGACGAAGCAGATGACCTCGCCGCCCAGCCCAAGGCGCTGTGCCTCTGAGCTGGTCACGAGACCACGTGACGTTGAGATGACCGCGACGCCGAGGCCACCAGGACCTTCGGCAGACGATCCTTGCGCGCGTAGATGCGGCGACCCGGCTTGGAGACTCGCTTGATGCCGGAGATCACGCGCTCGCGGTTCTTGCCGTACTTGAGGCCGGTCGACCAGCAGGTCGCCATGCTCGCCGCGCCGGTTCTCGATGCCGGTGATGTACCCCTGCTCGAGCAACAGCTTGGCGATGCCCGCCTTCATGTGCGAAGCGGGGATCTCGACCTCGGCGTGGTTTGCCTGGTTCGCATTGCGGATGCGGGTCAGCATAGGGCGATGGGATCAGTCATTGACATTTCTCGTCGCCCCCCTTACCCAGCTCGACTTGGTCATGCCTGGAATGACGCCCTCGTGGCGAGACTTCGCGCAGGCAGATGCGACACAGGCCGAACTGACGGAAGTAACCGCGCGCACGACCGCAGCGCATGCACCGGTGGTATTCGCGGGTGCTGTACCGCTGCTTGCGGGCGGCCTTCACAACCGAGATGTCTTGGCCATGTGCTAACTCCTAGCTTTCACGAAGGGGCATGCCCAGCACTGACCAATCTCGAAACTGCGCAGGAGAAACTGCTGCAGATACTCCTGGTGGGCCAGCCCGAACTGGACGAAAAGCTCGATTCCGTCGAACTGCGGCAGTTGAAGCAGCGCATTGCCTTGCGTTCGCAGCTGGAGCCGCTGTCGCTCGAGGAGACCCGCGGATACATCCAGCGCCGTCTGCAGCTGGCGGGCGCCACCTCGAACGTCACCACTCTGTTTCCTTCCGAGACCATCGCCAAAGTGTACCGTCACTCCCGGGGCATTCCGCGGCTGATTAATACGGTGTGCGAGAACGCGCTGATTACCGCCTTTGCCCGGCAAGACGCCGGTGGTCGAGCCCGACGTCGTCGATGAGGTGGCGGCCGACTTCCGCCTGGGGGTGGTGCGCCGGAGCGCGGCCAACGGAAACGGGAATTCGGCAAAACCCCAGGGCCAGCACGGCGCGCCCGGCGGGGAGAGCAGCGAAGAGGTTTGGCAGGCGGTCAAGACCTTATTGCAGCTGCACGACTATCTGCAGAACGTGAGATCGGGAGAAGGGGAAACGCCGCTGGCGGTAGGACCGGAAGGCAGGCACAAATGAGCCGGATTTTCGAGGCATTGCAGAGGTCGGAATCGGAGCGGGTGGAGTTCGCGTTTCCCGAGCCCCCGTCTGTGGCCATGCTGGACGCGGCGCAAACCGGAGCCGCGGAAGCGGAAATCAGGGAAGTCAAACCGGCGCTCCAGCTGGCAGATTTTCCCTCCGTGCAGGTGGCGCCCACGGCCAGCAGCCGTTTGGTATCGCTTAGCGACAAGGAAAGCCTGGGCGCGGAGAAATTCCGCTTTCTGGGGGTGCGTCTGCGGCAATTGCAGCAGGAACGATCGCTCAAGAAACTGCTGATTACCAGCACCCTTTCCGAGGAAGGCAAGAGCACGGTCACCGCCAACCTGGCCGCCACGCTGGCGCGCCGCAAGCAGCAAAAGGTCCTGCTGCTTGAGGGAGATCTGCGGCGCCCCACCCAGGCCCAGCTCTTTGGCGGGACCCGTCCGGCTGGCCTCAGCGAGTGGTTGCAGTCGGGGACCCGTACGGTCAGCAACATCTACCATCTGGACGGGCCCGGGTTCTGGCTGATGCCGGCCGGACAGCCTCCGGAAAACCCCTTGGAATTGATGCAATCAGGCAAGTTAGCGGAGTTGCTGGAGCAACTGGTAACGTGTTTTGACTGGGTGGTAATCGATTCGCCCCCGGTCCTGCCCTTGGCGGATACCAGCGTGTGGTCGCGCTTTGCCGATGGCATCCTGCTGGTGGTGCGTTCCGGGCGAACCGAAAGACAGGCGCTGCAACGCGGCCTGGGCGCGATCGACCAATCCCGCCTGCTGGGCCTGGTGGTGAATAACTACGTGGGCCACGATGAAAATGATTATTATTCGCGTTATAGTCCGGCTGCGGCGGAATGAATTGGTGTAGAATAAGCCGGTAAAGAAAGAAACGGCAGCCCCAAGCAGGGCGGCCGTACTGCAAGCCCTCCCCTCTTAAAAAGCATTTGCGCGGTCTGCACTGCGTATTTGCGAAAAGCACAAAAGGTTTCCCGCGGGTACGGTGCGCCGTCTTTCCCAGACAGCCCGACGGAAAGAGGAGGAGTGTGAGCGTGAAAGTTACAGAACTCGAAAGCAAAGCGGAGACAACCGCCGCCCCAGAGCAGGAATTGATGCGGGTGCAGAACCTCGAGGTTCTGCCGGAAGAGCATTTTCACCGCATGATCTGCCTGGAGCGCAAGCGCGCGGAGCGCTCGGGAAAACCGTTTCTCCTGATGCTGCTCGATACCGGCCGCTTCGCGCACAGCGAGAAAAACAGCCGCCTGCTGCAGAACGTGTTCTCCGCGCTGGGCCTGTCCACGCGCGACACCGATGTCACCGGCTGGTACAAGAACCATTCGGTGGTGGGCGTGATGTTTACCGAGATCGCAGTCGACCTCAAGAAATCCATCATGGGCACCATGTTGCTGCGGGTGAGCAGCGCGCTGCGCGACTGCCTGACCCTCGAGCAATTCAGCCAGATCAATATTTCTTTCCACCTCTTTCCCGAGGAGTGGGGCGAGGAAACGCCGACTCATCCCCAGGATTCCGCGCTCTATCCTGACTTGCGCCAGGAAGACTCCCGCAAACGAGTGGGGCGCGGCTTCAAGAGGCTGATGGATGTGGCCGGAGCTTCGTTCGCCCTGCTGGTGTTCTCGCCGCTGTTTCTGCTGATTGCGGTCGCGGTGAAGCTGTCCTCCAAAGGGCCAGTCCTGTTCCGCCAGCCGCGTATCGGGCAGTTCGGCCGGCGCTTTACGTTCCTGAAATTCCGTTCCATGTTTGTCAACAACAGCGCCGACATTCACAAGGAATACGTGCGCAAGCTGATTGCCGGCAACGCCGATCAAAAGGGGCGCGACGGGGTGTTCAAGATTACCGACGATCCCCGGGTGACGCCGGTGGGGAGATTCCTGCGGCGCACCAGCCTCGACGAGTTGCCCCAGTTCGTCAACGTGCTGATTGGCGAGATGTCGCTGGTGGGCCCGCGCCCTCCGGTGCCTTACGAAGTGGAAGCGTACGACGTGTGGCACCGCCGCCGCCTGCTGGAGGCGCGTCCCGGCATCACCGGCTTGTGGCAGGTGAACGGCCGCAGCCGCACCAAGTTCGACGAGATGGTTCGTCTGGATTTGCAATACGCTCGTAAACAGTCGCTGTGGCTGGATTTGAAGATTCTCCTCCGCACCCCGGCCGCGGTAGTTTCCGGTGACGGAGCATACTGATTCCCTTCTGCCGGGTTCGCTGGAGTACGCGCCGCGCCTGCAAGCGCGGGTAAGCGCGTGGCGGCGCACCCGGGCGGTCTTCCCCTTTTAATTTCCAGTTTTCTTGCGCTCGCTGGTCCGGGCAAATTGCCCGGCTCGCGAGCCGGCGTCCGCGCGAGGCACTTATGATCAGAGTTGGAGTGGTTGGATACGGGTACTGGGGCCCCAACGTGGCCCGCAATTTTAATCATGCCGGCATTTCGGAAGTGGTCGCCATCACCGACAAACGCGCCGACTGCCTGCATCGCGCCAAGCAGGCCTTTCCCCAGGTGAACGTCACCAAAGATTGCCAGGAAGTTCTGACTTCGCCCGACATCGATGTGGTGGCCGTGGTCACTCCGGTGTGGACGCACTACGAACTGGCCAAGACGGCGCTCAACAACGGCAAGCACATTTTCGTGGAAAAACCGTTCACCGCCAACACCGCGCAGGCGGAAGAACTGATTGAACTGGCGGCCAAGAAAAAGCTGCAAATCATGGTGGACCACACCTTCCTGTTCACCGGGGCGGTGCGCAAGATTCGCCAGCTGGTGGATGAAGGCGTGATGGGCAAGCTCTTTTACTACGATTCCATGCGGGTGAACCTGGGATTGTTCCAGCACGACATCAACGTGATCTGGGACCTGGCGCCGCACGATCTTTCCATCATGGATCACGTGATCCAGAAAAAACCGGAAGCCATCGTGGCCACCGGCGAAAAGCACCTGAACAGCTATGTGGATATCGCCTTCCTCACCATCTACTTTCCCGACCATGTGGTGGCCCACATCAACGTGAACTGGCTTTCGCCGGTTAAGGTGCGCACCACGCTGATCGGCGGCGAAAAGAAGATGCTGGTGTGGAACGATCTGGAAGCGGACGAGAAGATCAAGGTCTATGACAAAGGCGTTTCGGTGAAGAATGGCAGCAACAAGGGCGTCTATGACCTGCTGGTCAGCTACCGTTCCGGCGACATGTGGGCGCCGCGGGTGGAGCAGACCGAGGCGCTGCGCCTGGAGACCAGCCATTTCATGGAATGTATTTCTTCGAATCGCGCCTCCCTCAACGACGGGGTTGCCGGCCTGCGGGTGGTGCGCCTGCTGGAAGCCGCGGAAGAGTCGTTGAAAGCGCGCGGCAAACTGATTCAACTCTAGCGCCGAAAGATGCGCGCAGGTTTCCAATCCTAATTTCTATGAGCGAAAAACCAGGCCAGGCTGCGGACCCGTTTCTCTCCATCGCCCCGGACGTCAAGCTGGGCGAAGGCGTCAAGCTTTCCAAGTTCATCAACCTTTACGGCTGCTCCATCGGCGCCAATACCAAGATCGGAGCCTTCGTGGAAATCCAGAAAAATGCCACGGTCGGGCAAAACTGCAAGATTTCAAGCCACAGTTTCATTTGCGAAGGGGTGCAGATTGAGGACGATGTCTTCATCGGGCACAGCGTAACCTTCATCAACGATTCTTACCCGCGGGCGACGGCCGGCGACGGTCAGTTGCAGACCGAAGCCGACTGGAAGGTCGAAACCACGCGGGTGGAGAAGGGCGCTTCCATCGGCTCCGGGGCCACCATCCTGTCGCAGGTGGTCATCGGCCGGAACGCCCTGGTGGGCGCCGGCAGCGTGGTCACTAAGAATGTTCCTCCCCATAGCGTGGTGGCCGGGAATCCGGCCAAGGTTCTGCGGTTTTTGGACACTGAAAAAAAGGGGAACGAATAAATATGGCACAAGCAATGATTCCGTTTTTGGATTTGGTTGCTCCGCACCGGGAGATGGAAGAAGAACTGGTCGAGATATTTCGCGACTGCATCCGCCAGGCGCATTTCATCGGCGGGAGCATGTTGGAAGACTTTGAGCGCGACTTCGCCCAGTTTTGCCAGGCCAAATATTGTGTGGGCGTGGCCAACGGCACCGACGCGGTGCGCTTTGCCCTGATGGCGTCCGGGGTGAAGGCCGGCGATCTGGTCATCACCGTACCCAACACGTTTATTGCGACCACCGAAGCGATCTCGCAGGCTGGCGGGCAGCCGGTGTTTGTGGACATTGACGAGAGCACCTACAATCTCGATCCCGCCAAACTGCAGCGCTTCCTGGCGGAAGAATGCCGCCGCGAGGCCTCGGGAAAACTGCTGCATCTGCAGTCCAACCGTCCGGTAACCGCTATCGTGCCGGTTCATCTTTACGGGCAAATGGCGGCCATGGACCGCATTCTGGAACTGGCGGCCGCTTACGGCTTAGTGGTCGTCGAGGATTCCTGCCAGGGGCACGGCGCCAAATATTATTCGGCGCAAGACAAGCAGTGGCACAGCGCGGGTTCGATGGGGCGGGCGGCGGCATTCAGTTTTTATCCCGGCAAGAATCTCGGGGCCTGCGGGGAAGCGGGCGCGGTCACCACCAACGACGAGGCGGTGGCCAAGCACATCCGCATGCTGCGCGATCACGGACAAAGCCGTAAGTACTATCACGACGTGGAAGGCTACAACGGGCGCCTGGACACGATTCAGTCCGGCATCCTGCACGCCAAGCTGAAAAAACTCGAAGGCTGGAACGAAAAACGGCGCGCCCTGGCCAAGGAATATGCGCGGCTGTTCGAGGGCGCCACGGAAATGATCCTGCCGCACGAGCCCTCCTGGTCGAAGGCGGTGTATCACCTGTATGTGGTGCGGGTGCAAAATCGCGAGAAGCTGCAGGCCGATCTGAATGCGGCCGGGATTGGCACGGCCATTCATTATCCCATTCCGCTGCATCTGCAGAAGGCCTATCACAGCCTGGGCTACAAAGCGGGAGACTTTCCCGTGGCGGAGCGGGTGGCTCCGGAAATTGTTTCGCTGCCCATGTTCCCGCAGCTTAGCTTCGAGCAGGCGCGCCGGGTGGCGGAGAAAGTCATGCAATTCACCGGGGCGCGCCGGCCGGCGGTGGTAAGCGCTGACTGAGCGTTCCACTGGCGCATTGAGTGGCCCTCCCCTGCACCTTCTAATTCTTGCGAAAGACAGGTTTTCAGACACCGAATGAAGATCATCATCGTAGTCGGGGCGCGTCCAAATTTCATGAAGGCTGCGCCCATCCTGCAAGCTCTGGCCCGGCACAATGAGGCCAAGTCCTTGCCTGGCGCCTCCGCTCCAGAGAAAGTCGAATGCGTCCTGGTGCACACCGGGCAGCACTACGACTCGCGCATGTCGGACGCCTTCTTCACCGACCTGAATCTTCCCCAGCCCGACGTTTTTCTGGGTGCGGGATCGGGATCCCATGCGGCGCAAACCGCGGAAATCATGAAGCGGTTCGAGCCGGTCGTGCTGAAGGAGTGTCCCGATGTGGTGGTGGTGGCCGGGGACGTGAATTCCACCATCGCTTGCGCTTTGGTGACTTCCAAAATCAGTTGCGGCCCCGAGCAGCGGCGGCCGCTGGTGGCTCACGTGGAGGCGGGGCTGCGCTCCTTTGACCGTTCCATGCCGGAAGAAATTAATCGCATCCTGACCGACCACTTGTCCGACATTTTGTTGGTCAGCGAAGAGAGCGGCCTGCGGAATCTGGAGAAGGAAGGCGTTCCCCAGGAGCGAATTTTCCTGGTGGGCAACACCATGATCGATTCGCTGCTGGCTTCGCAGGCCAAGGCCGATGCCTCCACGGTTCTCGATCGCCTGGGGCTGCGCGGCGACGCGGGAAAGGCGAAACCGTATGCCCTGCTGACCCTGCACCGCCCCGCCAACGTGGACCACGCGGAGTCCTTCGGGGAGATTCTGGAAGGGCTGCGGGAACTGGCCGGAAAGCATCCCATTATTTTCCCCGCGCATCCCAGAACCCAGAAACAGATTCAGGAAAACGGGCTGGCGTCCCACTTCGATTTTGTCACGCCGTCTGCAGACGGCGCCGCGCCGGGCGGCGATCCGCGAGGCATCCTGCTGATCGATCCCCAGGGTTACCTGGATTTCCTCTGCCTGATGAAACATGCCCGGGTGGTGGTAACCGACTCCGGCGGAATTCAGGAAGAGACTACCGGGCTGGGTGTGGCTTGCGTAACCGTCCGCGACAACACGGAGCGGCCGGTCACGGTGGAAACTGGAACTAATATTCTGGCGGGCGTGCGCCGCGAGGGGATTCGCCAGGCGATTCGCCAGCAACTGCAACGCCGCGGCCAGCACACGGTTCCTTACCTGTGGGATGGTGAAGCTGGACGGCGGATTGTGGAGGTTCTGCTGCGCCAGTCGCAATCCGCGCGGTTAACCGAACGGGCACTCCCCCTGGTGACTAGCCATTGAAAGTGCACCCATGGTAAATAAAACTATGCAGTTAGCGACTGAACCAGAGCGAACCGGGTCTGCAAGCGGCCATTCGTTCTCCGAGGCAAAGGAAGGGAAGTCCGTGAATTCAACCGCGGTAAGGCTGGAGCCGGCAGTAGCGGTGCGCCCGAAAAAGATCTGGATCGATCTGGAGAATTCTCCGCACGTGCCTTTTTTCAAGCCGATCATGGAGGAACTCGAACGTCGCGGGCATTCCATTGTGCTGACGGCGCGCGATTGTTTTCAGGTCTGCGAACTGGCCGATCTGTTTCACCTGCAGTACCGGCGCATTGGACGCCACTATGGCAAACATCGGCTGGCCAAAGTGGCCGGTCTGGGGATTCGCGTGCTGCAAATGACTCCGGGGATGTTTCGGGAAAAACCGGATTTGTCGCTTTCCCATGGCTCGCGGTCCCAGATGGTGGTGTCATCGCTGCTGGGAGTTCCGAGTATCGCCATCTTCGACTACGAGCACAGCAGCCAGTTGAGCATCTTCAAGCCAGCCTGGGTGATGGCTCCGGAGGTGGTGGTGGCGGGTTCCTGCGGAAAGGCCATCCCGAAGGATCGGTTGTTGAGCTATCCCGGAATCAAGGAGGATGTCTACGCTCCTTCGTTCCAACCCGATTCCACCATCAAGCAGGAGTTGGGCCTGCAGGAAAACGATCTGGTGGTGACCATCCGGCCGCCTGCGACCGAGGCCCACTACCACAATCCTGAGGCGGAGGGCTTGCTCACCGCCGTGTTCCAGTTGCTGGAAAAATTGCCGCAGGCCAAGATCGTGGTGGTGCCCCGCACCCCGAAACAGGGACAGGATCTGAAGCAGCAGTTTCCCGAAATGTTCCGGCGGAAGCGGGCGATCATCCCGGAGCGGGTGGTGGATGGTCTGGACCTGATCTGGTTCTCCGATCTGGTGGTCAGCGGCGGGGGTACCATGAACCGCGAGGCGGCCGCGCTGGGCGTTCCGGTCTACAGCATCTTCCGGGGAAAAATTGGCGCGGTCGATCATTTTCTCGCGTCCCAGGGCCGCTTGGTTTTGCTGGAAAGCGTGGCCGATGTGAACAGCAAGATCAAGACCGTGTACCGGCAAAAATCCGCGCAGCGGACGAAGTCCACCAACTCCCCTGCTCTCAACGCCGTGGTCGACAATGTTCAGTATGTGCTTGATGTGGAGGCTGGCCGGCGCCAGCGCGGGCGCTAAATTCCCCGGCGCGGTTCCGCACTCGCGCTGCCTGCTCTTTTGTAATCTCGATTCCTGATCCTGACTCTTCGCCATGGACACCAATCTCCAGACCGCCACCCGCCAGCTGTTGTCCTATTGCCGGGCCAATGACTGGGCAGGGTACGATCCCTACGATGCGCTGAATAGCAGGCTTTTCAAGACGCTGCCCTTCTTGAATCACCGGGTGCCGCAGATCGTTTTGACGCAGGCGCTCAAGCGCAGTCCGGTGAACCTGCGCAGCCTGATGCTGATTCCGAAGACGCAGAATCCGAAAGCTCTGGGGCTGTTTCTCGCCGCCTTGCTTAAGCTGCCGGAGAACCAGCTGCCGGATCGGGAAATGCTGATCGAGCACATGATCGAACGGCTGATTGCGCTGCGCTCGGTGGATAGTCCGTACTGGTGCTGGGGATACAGTTTTCCCTGGCAAGGCCGCACCATCCTGGTGCCTGCCGGGGCGCCCAACCTGGTCTGCACGGTTTTCGTGGCGGGTGCTCTGCTGGATGCCTATGAGCGGACCGAGGACCGGCGCTGCCTGAATATGGCGGTGAATGCCGCAGAGTACGTTCGCGACGTTCTGTACTGGCAGGAGGGCGAGCAATCCGGCTTCAGCTATCCCTTGCCCACGATTCGAGGAAACACTCACAACGCCAATCTCCTGGCGGGCGCCCTCTTGTGCCGGGCCTATCGCCACACCGGCGAAAAGAGATTTCTGGCTCCAGCTCTCACCGTGGCTCGATTCTCGGTGGGAAAGCAGCGGCCCGATGGCTCGTGGTGGTACGGAGAAGCGCCCACGCAGAGATGGATTGACAACTTCCATACCGGCTACAACCTGGGCGCGTTGCGGGATATAGGCCGCGATGCCGGAACCGATGAGTTTGAGGGGGCGATACGGCTTGGCTTCGAGTTCTACCGCACCCATTTTTTCCGGGAAGATGGCGCCGCCCGGTACTCTCACGACCGCACCTATCCGGTGGACATTCACAGCGTAGCGCAAAGCATCCTCACCCTGCTGGCGTTTCGGGATCTCGATCCCGGGGGCAAGTCGCGGGCGGAGTCGGTGTACCGCTGGGCGATGCGGCACATGTGGGACGAGCGCGGCTTCTTTTACTATCGCGTGCTGCGGCTCTGCACCATCCGCACCTCCTACATGCGATGGTCGCAGGCCTGGATGCTGCTGGCCCTGGCCACGCTTCTGGCCGAATCCGGGGATGCGGCAGGAAAGCTTGAAACCCGCGGCGCAACTGCTGTCGCCAAGATATGACCCCGGTTCCCAAATACGTTCTCATCACCCCGGCGCGGAACGAAGCCGCCTTCATTGAGCTGACCCTGCAGTCGGTGGCGGCGCAAACCGTTCCGCCTCTGAAATGGGTGATCGTCAGTGACGGCTCGACCGATGGCACCGACGACCTGGTGCGCAAGTACGCGGCTCGCCATCCCTGGATCGAACTGCTGCGCATGCCGGAACGCCGGGAGCGCAATTTCGCGGGAAAAGTTTACGCTTTCAACGCTGGCTATGAGCGGGTGAAGGCCCTGCCCTATGAAGTGATTGTCAGCCTGGATGGCGACACCTCGTTCGATCCCGAATATTTTTCCTTCCTGCTGGGCAAACTGGCGTCCGACCCGGGGCTGGGGCTGGTGGGAACCCCGTTCCAGGAAGCCAGCAACAACGCGGTGTATGACTACCGCTTCGTAAGCATCGAGCATGTCTCGGGTGCCTGCCAGGTATTCCGCCGGGAATGCTTCGAACAGATTGGCGGTTATGTGCCGGTGAAGGGGGGAGGGATCGATCATATCGCCGTCCTTACCGCCAGAATGAAAGGCTGGAAGACGCGCACCTTCACCGACAAAGTATGTCTGCATCACCGGCAGATGGGCACCGCCGAACGCAGCCCGCTGGTGGCAACCTTCAAGACGGGAGGCCGGGACTACGTGCTGGGCGGCCATCCCTTGTGGGAGATCTTCCGCTCGTTTTATCAGATGAGCAAGAAACCGTACCTGGTATATGGCGCCACGCTCGGCTGCGGATATCTCTGGGCCATGATTCGCCGCGAACCGCGCTCCGTGTCGCCCGAGCTGATGGCTTTTCGCCGGGGCGAGCAGATGGCCCGCTTAAAGCGGTTTCTTACCGGCAACCGGGTCACGGCGCAATCTCCGCCCGCTGCCTCAGCCTGAAGCTGTGTCTCTAGGGCCCCATCCGCAAGCGGTTCGCCGCGCTGCCATCACCCCAGCATGAACTTTAGGACTCACGTTGGACAGAAGGGCATCCAGTTTGCCGAATCCGCGGGCGCGCCTCGGGAGAAGGCGGGCGCGGGACGCTTGATTCTCAATGCGGACGATTGGGGACGCGATCCCGAGACCACCGCGAAGATCTTCGACTGTGTTCGCCAGGGAACGGTGTCTGCGGTGAGCGCCATGGTTTTCATGGAAGACTCGCAGCGGGCGGCGGCGCTGGCCGGGCAGGGGGGAGTGGAATTCCGGCCTTCACCTCAATCTTTCAGCTCCATTTACGGCTGCAGAATGCCCCGCGCAGCTGGTGGAACAGCAGCGCAAGATCGTCGCATACTTGCGCCGCCATCCGCTGGCGCGGGTATTTTTTCACCCCGGCCTGCGGCACGCTTTTGAGTATGTTGTAGCCGCCCAACTCGAGGAATTTCATCGGCTCTACGGAGCTGCGGCGCAGCGCATCGATGGCCATCATCACTTGCACCTCTGCGCCAATGTGCAACGCTCGAAGCTGCTGCCGGCGGGCACGATCGTGCGGCGGAATTTTTCCTTTCAGCCAGGAGAAAAAAGCCTGCTAAATCGCCTTTACCGCAAGACGGTGGATCGCCGTCTGGCGCGCCGTCACCGCCTGGCCGATTATTTATTTCTTCTGCCGCCGCTCGAGCCGCCCAGCCGCTTACAACGCATCTTTTCCCTGGGCCTGGCAGTCCGTGGTGGAAGTGGAAACCCATCCGGTCGTTCCGCAGGAATACCGTTTTGACCAACGGAGGGATTTTCGGCGTATCTCGAAGGCGTTTCCATCGCCAGCCGTTTTGCGGTGGGGCAAACATCATGAGCACTCTCGCTGCGACTCCGCAAGACCATCGGGCCATTCAGCAAGCCGGGAGCCCGGGCCGATTTCCTCATCGGCCCCGACGATCCTATTGTGATCACCGGCGCCAGCGGTTTCATTGGCTCCAAGGTCGTGGCCAGCCTGCTGGACCGGGGCTTCCGCAACCTGCGTTGCTTAGTCCGGCCCTCCGGCCGGGTGGCCCAGCTGGAAGCGCTCGTGAGCCGCCGCGCGGACGCGGGGAGGGTCTCGGTGATTCGCGGCAATCTTTTGTCTCGCGAAGATTGCCTGACGTCCCGCGACGTGGCGGTGGTTCTGCACCTGGCCGCCGGGCGGGGCGAAAATCGGTGCCCGACGCGTTTATGAACTCGGTGGTCACCACCCGCAATCTGCTGGATGCCTGCGTGCATCACCGCTGCCTGCAGCGGTTTGTGAACGTGAGTTCGTTCACGGTTTACACAAATCAGAACAAGCCGCACGGCAGCCTGCTGGACGAGAGTTGCCCGCTCGAGACCCATCCCTAACTGCGCGGCGACGCCTACGACTTTGCCAAGGTGAAGCAGGATGAAATGGTGACCGAATATGGCAAGCAGTTCGGAGTCCCCTACGTCATCCTCCGGCCGGGCTTTGTCTATGGTCCGGGCAACGAGGGCATCACGGGCCGGGTGGGAATTGGCACCTTTGGGTTCTTCCTGCATCTGGGAGGCGGCAACAGGATTCCGTTCAGCTATGTGGACAATTGCGCCGACGCCATCGTGCTGGCGGGATTGACGAAGGGGATCGACGGCGAAGTATTCAACGTGGTGGACGACGATTTGCCCAGCAGCCGCCAGTTCCTGCGCCTCTACAAACGCCACGTGAGGAAGTTCGGCTCGATCTACGTTCCCCACGCCGTGAGCTATTCCCTGTGTTGCTTGTGGGACAATATTCCATCTGGTCGCAGGGGCAGCTGCCGCTCTCCTTCAGTCGCAGGAAGTGGGACTGTTTCTGGAAGCGGACGCGATACAGCAACCAGAAACTTAAGCTGC
>CAWDCI010000045.1:0-13499 GCA_963800745.1 uncultured Acidobacteriaceae bacterium | reverse complement strand
ATTGTAAACCGGAGACAGTTTTCTCAGGTGGGTTACGGTCTGGGGAATAAGGCCCAGGGCAAAATTCACTTCGTCCGCATTATTCTGCTTGCCCAGGCTGAACCGCAGGCTGGCGCGGGCACGGTCGGGACGCAGTCCCATTGCGGTTAGGACGTGGGAGGGTTCGATCGCGCCCGAGGAACAAGCCGCCCCGGTGGAAACCGCCAGTCCCTTGAGATCGAGCGCAATTACCAGCGCCTCTCCTTCGATGTAATCGAAATATAGGTTGGTGGTGTTGGGAACGCGGGCCGCGCCTGCTCCATTCACGCCGGTGGCTTTCACTTCGCTTAGAATGGTTCGCTCAATTTTATCGCGCAGCGCCGCCATGTTGTCCATGTCTCCCCGGTCAAGAGATTGCTTCGCCAGTTCCGCAGCCTTGCCCAAGCCTACAATGCCCGGGACATTTTCCGTGCCGGCGCGGCGCGAGCGCTCGTGGCGCCCGCCATGCAACATGGGCTGCAAAATCGTGCCCTTGCGAACGTAAAGCACGCCTACACCCTGGGGGGCGTGCATCTTGTGGCCGGAGAGCGCAAGCAAGTGGCACCCGATCCGCCTCACTCCAGCGCGACCTTCCCTGCCGCCTGTACCGCGTCGGTGTGAAAGAGACGTCGGCCTCGGCGGCGATCTTGCCAATTTCCTCAACGGGCTGGAGCACGCCGGTTTCGTTGTTCGCCATCATGATGGTAATAAGTTTGGTATCCGGCCGGAGCGCCCGGCGCACGTCTTGGGATCAACCTGCCCGCGCCCGTCCACCGGGAGCCAGGTGACGGCACACCCGGCGGATTCGAGAAGCTTGCAAACATTCATGACCGCGTGATGCTCGATGGTGGAAGTGATGACATGTCCCCTGGCTTGAGACCACTCCCCCATCAGGCCAAGAACCGCCAGATTGTCGGCCTCCGTGCCGCCGCTGGTGAAGACAATCTCCGACGGCCTGCAGCCGAGCAGAGCTGCCACCGACTCGCGGGCGCGCTCGACCGCCGCCCTTGTCTCCTGCCCGTGATGGTGGATGGAAGACGCATTGCCAAAGCGCTCGCCAAAGTATGGCTGCATGGCCTCAAGGATCTCCGGCAGCACGGGCGTGGTGGCGTTGTTGTCGAAGTAAACGCGGCGCATCATTTCCTGTTTATTGTACGCTGCAGGTTATTGTCTCGCGGAGTGCAGGCTCAGCAGGCCGCGGTGAATGTCGAATTACGAGAAACAGCGGATAAATGCGGATTCATGACGCTTCGCGGAACATCCAAAAGTCGTAGTGATCCGTAATTACGATTGAGGAGGAATCATGTTTGAAGGATTGTTTCAGCCAATGCATCTGCTGATTATTTTTGGCATCGCCCTGCTGGTGTTCGGGCCGAAAAAGCTTCCCGAACTGGGGAAAGGGATCGGCGAGGGTATCCGCGGCTTCAAATCGGCCATGAATCCCAAAGAAGAAGAACAACCCTCCCGTTCAAGCAAGCTGGCGGCGGGCCATGAGAGCTGAAGGGAGACAGGCTTGGGCACAGAATTACTGATTGGAGTTGTGCTGGGGTTCATAGTGCTGGGCCGGCGGAGGATGCAGTCGATGTTGGGCAATCTGGGACGGGCGAAAGCCCACTTCGACAAGGCAACCCGGGAGCTTAAATCTCAGCTAACCGCAGAGTTGGAGGGGTCGCCGAGCATTCTCAACCAAAAGCAATCGCTTTCGCCGCACGGACTGTGCGGGGGTAGTCAGCGGCAGCGTCTAGTCTCGCCGGTTTCTCTTCTCGATAGCGATCCAGTGCTGCGGGTAGGCCGGACCGACGTACTCGGCGCGGGGGCGGATCAGACGATTGTCGTCGAGTTGTTCGATGACATGAGCTGTCCATCCGCTTACCCGCGACACCGCAAAGACCGGGGTGAACAGGTCGACATCAATTCCGAGCGTGCGGTAAGTGGAGGCGGAATAAAAGTCCACGTTGGCATTGAGTTTCTTGTCGGCCTTCACGAACTCTTCAATTTTCTGCGAAATTTCAAACCACTTGGCTTGGCCGCTGGACTGGCCGAGATCGTGCGACATGGTGCGCAGGTGCGTGGCGCGCGGGTCTTCGGTGTGGTACACGCGGTGGCCAAAACCGGGAATCTTCTTCTTTTGCGCCAGCATGCCCTTTACGTACTCGACCGGGTCGGCGCCCGAACTATCGATGGCTTGCAGGATTTGGAATACTGATTCGTTCGCGCCCCGTGCAGCGGGCCCTTCAAAGTTCCTATGGCCGAAGTGACGGCAGAGTGCATGTCTGACAGCGTGGCCGCAGTGACCCGCGCGGCAAAAGTTGAGGCATTCAGCTCGTGATCGGCATGCAAGATGAGGGCGATATCGAGCGCACGCTCGGCGGTAGCGGACGGCGCCACGCCGTTCAGCATCAGCAGGAAATTCGCGGCGTGCGAAAGGGAATGGTCGGGCTCGACCACGGGCTTCCCTTTCCGAATGCGGTCATAAGCCGCCACGATCATGGAAACCTGCGAGGTCAGCCGGATCGCCTTGTGCACGTTGGCTTCGCGGTCGTTGGTTTTTTCTTCGGCATCGTAAAAAGAGAGCGCCGAAACCGCGGTGCGCAGCACATCCATGGGCAGCGCGTGGCGGGGAGCGGTGCGCAACAAGTTGAGGATGGAGGCATCCACCTTGCGCTCTTCGGCCAGGCGCTCGTGCAATTCCCGGAGTTGCCCGCGCGTCGGCAGTCGGCCGTTCCACAGGAGATAGCAGGTCTCTTCGAAAGTGGAGTGGTCCGCCAGTTCGTGGATGTCAATACCGCGGTAAGCGAGAACCCCCTTCTCGCCGTCGATGAAGCAGATGGCGGATGTGGTGGCGACCACCCCCTCCAATCCTTTGGGAGCGTGCATGGCAGTGGTGATCGACATAAAGGTTGGCCAACCTCACTCGATTTGTCTTGATGGTTGTTGCCGCACGGAAGGGCGACGTGCTGATCGCAACTAACTTTTATACGCTAAAACCAGCGGGTTTCCAACCAGGGCAGGATTAGGTGGTGTCTCAGTTTCCCCAAGCTCTCCGATTCAGAGAGGCGATTTGCCGTCTCCGCGACCTTCGCCTGGGGTCTCGGCGATCTCGGCGGTCTAAAGCTTTTTGCCGTAAAAGAGTCGAAGCCTTACACCGCAGAGGGCGCTGAAACAGCCCCCAAGGTCGCTGAGAAATTCTGCAACGAGCAAACTGAGACGCTACCCAGGATTAAGGGTAGTGTCTCGATTTGCCCGCTGCCGGATTACACTCCGTGGATCCTGCCCTGCGCGCCTCTGTGGACCCCTGTTGGTCATAAATGAACCACGGGGGGCACAGAGGGCCACAGGGGGGACTGAGACACCACTTTGCACCTTATTCAAGAACGCTTATTGCCCTTTAGGGACGTTCCGATAGGGAAACTCGCAGGTACAATGGTCGGAATGGGTCGGACCTGCCTCAACCTGGTCGTGCTAGCCGCGTTACTCACCGGAATGTCTTTCGGTCAGGATGCAAACCCATCCTCCGCAGGTCGGGTGGTTCCCAACCCCTCCGCTGTGCTTGGGTGCGGCCAGGGCAGCGCTGCCGCTGTAGGGTGCGCTCCCTCCCAGAAAGAAACCAGAGAGGCGAAGGCCGCATTTGCCACCGGGCTGAGACTGCAGCATAGGCGGCGCATGCAAGCGGCCTACGAAGCTTTCGCCCAGGCGGCCAGCCTGGTTCCGCAAAACGTGGAATACGTGACGGCGCGGGAACTAGTCCGCGAGCAGTTGGTGTCTGACGATCTGCGGCAAGGGAACGCCGCGCTCTCGCAAGGTCACCAGACCGAAGCGATGGCTAGTTTCCGGAGCGCGCTGGAACTCGATCCCAAGAACGATTTTGCACAACAGCGGATGCGGGATGTCGCGGGAGAGTGGGCGCCGGCCGCCTCGACTGTCCCGCAGGTGGTCCAGTATGCGGGAGTGCTCAGGGTTGAACCGGACGCCGAGCGAGCCAGCTTTCACTATCGCGGCAACGGAAACGACCTTGTTACCCAGGTGGCTCGCGCTTTTGGACTCAGCGTCACGTTTGACGATTCCGTGGTGTCGCGTCCGGTTCAATTCGACATTGACGATGTGGACTTCTACGGCGCCATGCAAGCCGCCTCGGCGGTTACTCACACGTTCTGGACCCCGGTAGAGCGAAAGGGGATTCTAGTTGCGGCGGAATCGGTCGAAAATCACCGCAAGTTCGACCGCATGGCCATGCGAACCTTCTATGTGCCGGGGGTAACCACGGCAGCGGATCTGTCCACGATTGTCACTCTTCTGCGCAATCTTTTTGATATCCGGCTGATCACTCCCCAGGCGGAATCCGGCACGATCACGATTCGAGCGCCGCAGGATGTGCTGGACGCGGCCACTCAAGTTCTGGAGGGTCTGGATAGCGCCCGTCCCGAGATCATTCTGGACGTCAGGGTATATCAGATTAATCACACCCTCATGCGCAACATGGGAGTGCAGATTCCCAACCAGTTTCAGTTGTTCAATATTCCGGCGGCCGCGCTGCTGGCCCTGGGCGGGCAGAACGTCCAGTCTCTCATCAACCAGTTGATCGCCAGCGGTGGCATCAATCAGGCAAACTCGCAGGGAATTTCGGCGTTGCTGGCGCAGCTTCAGGGGCAGCAGAGTGCGAGTTCCATTTTCAGCCAGCCGGTTGCCACTTTCGGAAATGGCTCGACCCTCATGGCGGTCAACCTGGGCACGCTTGGAGCGCAACTGTCGCTGAACGAAAATTGGGTAACGGACCTGGAAAACGTTTCGCTGCGCGCTTCCCAAGGGGAGGTAGCGACCATGCGCCTGGGGTCTAAGTACCCGGTCCTCAATGCCAGCTTTGCCCCCATCTACAACAGCAGCGCGATTTCGCAAGTCATCCAGAACAACAGCTTTCAGGCGCCCTTCCCTTCTGTCAGCTATGAAGATTTGGGGGTGAGTCTCAAAGTCAAACCCACGGTCAACGGGGATTCCGCAATCAGCTTGCATTTGGAAATGCAGCTGCGGACCCTGGCCGGGCAATCCCTCAACGGCGTGCCGGTCATTGCGAATCGGGAATTTCAAGGCAGTATGATGCTGAGGGACGGCGAACCCGCGGTGGTGGCAGGAGCGGTAACTCTCAGCGAACAGCGCAGCCTGACCGGGATCCCGGGATTGGGAGCGGTCCCGGGCTTAAACCAGATCATGACCAGCAATGGCAAGCAAGGGGAAGAAGACGAATTACTGATTGTTCTGACTCCGCGCATAGTCACCCAAAACGCGCACAGCGCGGCCACCGAGGTTTGGCTTCCGCAACCGTAGATGGCCATGGGGGCCTCCCCGGCCAACGGCCTCAACTCACTTCGCTCCCGCTGGCTGCTCTGCCCCATCTTTGACGGCAAAATCGACCAGTTTCTTGAACACGTCGTAGGGTATGCCAGACACATTCTCGATCTTGCGCCCATTCACAAACAGGGTAGGCGTTCCAGTGATCTTTACCGCCTTACCCAGCGCCACGGATTGTTGCACGCGGGCCGTGGAATCGGGCAGCGCGGCGCAAGTGGCAATATCAGCACCTTTCACTCCTGCCTGATCTGCGAGCGCGGTGAGCTTTTCATCCACGTTGGCAGCCGTGATCGTCGCCTGGGCGTCGTAAACATCGTGAATGAATTTCCAGAATGCGTCGTTTGATGTTTGCCCCACGCAATCCGCGTAAGCCGCGCCCTTCGCCGCCCAATCGTGGGTAGGGATCGCTAACGGAAAATTCTGGAAAACCAGGCGGACGTTGGGCTCTTCCGCCATGAGCTTTTCCAGGACGGGCTGGGCCTCCTTGCAATGGGGACACTGCATATCGCTGAACTCCACGATCATCGCGGGGGCGTTCGCGGGGCCACGGGCGGGGCCAGTAACGCCCTTCTGCAGTTGCTTGCGGTCGGCTTCGAACGGCCGAATGCCGAAGGGAATGAGTTCTCCGGTCAGGGCATGCTGTCCATCCGAGGTGACATAGAGCACGCTGGGTTGCTGTCCCTGCGGGCTGCTGACGACTATGGTGACTTTGGCCAGTCCGGGCGCGTCCGAGGGACGAATGTCCGCTATTTTCCAGGTCAGTGTGGAGTCATAGCCGAACATCTGCTGCAGAAAAGCGTTGACGGTTTCCTCGGTGGGAAGGCGCGTCGAGAACTCGGGCTTAGGAGGCGTGGTGGCCGCCGCCTTGTCGTGGTGGCTGGATGCTTGTTGAGCCGCGACTGACAGCGCCGAAAACAACAGAAGCCCAATACACAAGAGTGAACGCATGCCTGCCTTTCGGACGATCCAAAAGAGATTGGTGCAAATCCCCGCCAAGCAAACGACCCGGCAGAGCGTTTATTTTACACTTCAGCTTTGGCGGCAATGGGAAAGCGCCGGCCGTAACCGAAAGCTTTGGCGGAAATCTTTAGTCCGGGAGCGGCCTGCTGGCGCTTGTACTCGCTTCCATTGACCATCTGAATGACCCGCTTTACCAGCGCCAGATCAAAGCCATGATCGGAGGCAATCTGCTCCGCGGTATGCGACTCCTCGACGTAATCTTCCAGAATAGGATCGAGAATCTCATAGGGCGGCAGCGAATCGCTGTCCTTCTGATCGGGGCGAAGCTCCGCGGACGGAGGCTTTTCCAGGCTGGCCTGAGGAATTAACTGGCGCTTCGAATTGACGTAACGAGCCAGGCGATACACCAGGATCTTGGGGACGTCGGAGATCACGGCCAACCCACCCGCCATGTCGCCATAGAGCGTGCAATAGCCAACCCCGAGTTCGCTCTTATTTCCGGTGCTCAGAACCAGCGCGCCAAACTTGTTGGAGAGCGCCATCAGCAAAGTGCCGCGAGCCCGGGACTGAATGTTTTCTTCCGCCACGTTCTCCTTCTGTCCGGCGAAAACTTCGGCCAGGGCTTTTTTGTAGCTTTCCACGATGGCGGTGATACCCAGCAGTTCGAAGCGGATGCCCAGGTTCGCGGCCAGGGAGCGGGCATCGTCAATCGAGCCCGGAGAAGAAAACGGCCCCGGCATACCCACTCCCAGAACGTTCTCCGGGCCTACAGCATCGGCTGCAATGACCGCGGTCAAGGCGGAGTCAATGCCTCCGCTCAGCCCGATAATCACTTGGCGGAACCCGCACTTACGCACATAATCCCGCGTTCCCAGGACCAGCGCGGCGTAGGCGCTGCCGGCCTCGCCTTCCACCTGCTGGTGGAGGTCGCCGGTGAGTGTTTCAGAATCGAAGAGCAGCAGGTCTTCTTCGAACGATTTCCCCTGGGCGATCACGTTGCCGGTGGCGTCGAGGACCAGGCTCGATCCGTCGAAAATCAGGCTGTCATTGCCGCCTACTTGATTGACCATCGCCACCGGCACTCGATGACGGCGAGCGATGGTGGCCAGCATCTCGCGGCGCAGTTCCCTTTTCCCCAGCCAAAACGGAGAAGCGGAAATATTGAGCAGGAAATTGCCGCCCGCCTGAACCAGCGCCTCAACCGGATCGAAGGTGTAAAGACGCTTGTTCCAGAATTGCTTGTCGTTCCAGGCATCTTCGCAAATGGTGAGCGCCATCTGCTTTCCGCAAAATGAAAACAGCTGCTGGCTTTGCGCGGGCGCGAAGTTGCGCATCTCGTCAAAAACGTCGTAGGTAGGCAGCAGCATTTTGGACTGCACAAATGCCACTTTGCCGTTCTGCAGCAGCGCAGCGGAGTTCATGACTGACTTGCCGGTTTCAGCCTGCGCCGGAGTGACCAGCCCGCATACCACCGCGATCCCCTGAGTCTTGCCGGCGATTTGTTCGGCAGCCTCACGATTGCGGGCCACAAAGGAGGAACGCTCCACCAAGTCCCTGGGCGGATAACCCGAGACGGAAAGCTCGGGAAACAGCACCATGTCGGCTCCCGCAGCTTTTGCCTTGAGAGCAAAATCCACCATCTTGGCGGCGTTTCCCGAAAAGTCTCCTACCGTCGGATTGATTTGTCCTAGCGCGATCTTCACATTTCCAGTTTAAAGGCAGGGTGGCTGCCCGCCAAGTGGCCGCGCTTACGGAAATGAAGGAGCTAAGCCCTTAACCGCAGAGCACGCCAAGAGGCAAGGCAGAAGGCGCCAAGAAACCAGCGCCTGACAAATCAGGACAGTACCAAGGCTCACGGTTGCTGAGGAGTACCACTGCCTGGGTCAATCGGCGTCGGCGGCCCACCCTTTCCGTCGTCAATTGGCGGTGGAGGAGGGGGTACCTGATTTGACGGATTGCGGGAGTTGTACCCAGGGTCGTGGGGAGTCGGCGCCTCTCCCGGACGCCGCAGGGTGGGCGCGTCGGCAGGGCGCTCCTGGGGCGCTTTGGCGGAGTCTGGCTTGGCCGCGACCTCAACTTCCTTTTCGGAACGAATCACTTTCTGGCCGGTGACCGTCATGGTTTCGACGCGCACCACTTCATCCCCCACGAAGCGTACGAAATCCACGTCCTGCGGAGGTTCTCCATAGATCCACTCTTCGTAATCGGTGTCGCCGTCCTTCTCGCGGTCCTTCTTGGGTGCGCGGCCCTTGGAGTAGATCACCATATCGCGATTCATGCCCACCAGTACTCGATGCTGCAGAATCGCCTCCTTCACCTTGGGGGGAACGGTTTCCACGTAAGCTTCCAGAGCCGACTTGGCCTCGAAGTCGAAGACGGGACGCAGGAGTTGCTTGACCTGCTGCGCGCTCAACTCCGGGACGTACTGATCAAACATCAGATCAACGAAGGACCCGTGCATGTTGGTTTCAGAATCCGGAGAATTACCCGTGGGGACCGGCCCGGCGCTGCCGTCCACCTCAATTCGCTGGTACCACTTTTTCTTGCGCACCGGTCCGCCATTGATTTCGAAACGGATGCGGTCCGGTTTCACCAAGACCGCGCTGATAATCGCCCGGTCGCCGGGCTTGGCCGCCGCTCCCCATTCCATAATCATCGATTGGAGTTCGTCGGCGCCGGGAGAGACAACCCCGTCCTTCAGCCGGAGACCCTCTCTCCCCATGGGAAAAGCCGAATGCGCAAACACCAGGTCAGCGGTGAAAGTGCGCACGATCTCCATGCGAGTCTGGGTGCTGAGGTGGGCGGGAGGCGCTGCGGGTTTCTGATCGCCGGCAAACGCGAACGTTAAGGTCAAGAAGAGGCTAGCGGCTATGACGGCAGGATAGCGTGACTTCATGAGACAACCGCCCCACACGGCGTTGATTGATTATAGCCCCGCCGTGCTGGAACGCTACTGGAGAACTTTACCGATGGGGCCGTTTTCCGCCGCTTAAAGCTTGGGTTTCTTTCTCGACCAGCCTCTAACCGCTGAGGCCGCAGAGAAACAATGCAAAGGCCGCAGGGGAAGGAAACGATCTGGAGCGCGAGGGATTGTCCTACAGAAAGCGAAGTCCATCGCGCCAGCTTGAAAAGGCATACACCCGGCCGCCGTTGTCGCCAATCGCGGTGGCGACCCGGCTGGCGGCGCCCTTTTCCACCAGGAAGATCACACAGCCGCCGCCGCCCGCGCCACAGACTTTAGCGGCGCGGCCGCCGTGTTTTCCCGCGACCTTGATGAGTTGGTCAATGAGCGGCGTGCCGATGCCGGGAGCGTTGGTGCGGCGCAGCTTCCATTCTTCCCGCAAAAGTCTGGCAACATTATCCCAGTCGTTGCGTCGCAATGCGGCGTGCATGGCGCGGGCAATCTCGGCGATTTTCTCGAAGTTACGGAAAACGCGTTTGTCGCCGTTGATGTGGGCTTTGAACACTTCCCAATTGTTGATGCCCGACTGCCGCGGCACGCCCGTGTAGGCGAGTACAAAGCGAGCTTCGACCTCCTCGGCGGATACTGCAACTACCTCGCGATGGATGCCGTCCGCGTCCAGGTGAATGGCGCTGACCCCGCCGTACAAGGCTGGATAGTAGTCCTGACATCCCGTAGGAACATTGATGATTTGCGCTTCGACATTTTGCGCGATGACGCGCATCTGCTCGAGCGTAAGATTCCGCTCGGTGAAGCGGGCCAAGGCTGCAGTGGTAGCAATCATCAAAGCCGACGACCCGGAAATGCCAGCGCCAGCGGGAGATTCGGAGTCAGTCTCGATCAGAAGACCTTGTCTCGGGGCAAAGAACTGCAATAGCTTGGCGGCCAACGGCAGGCGGAAACGCGTGGTCTTGCAAAGTTCGTCCAAACTGGCGAAGCGCTGCTCGCGTTTGGTATCGAGCGAGCGCAGATGAATGCTCTTGCCGCGCAACGGTGTGATGCGGCAGGTGGTCAGAATATTGAGCGCGAAATTTAGAGTTAGCGCCCCGGGATGGAACAAATACAGAGGCCAGAGATCGAGTGTGCCGCCAGCCAGATCAGCACGGCAGGGCGCTTGTACGACGATTGCCGGCAGGGCTTTCTGAACGGGAGTTTTTGCCATGGAATGCGTGCAGGAGGCAGCTCAACATACCGTCCGCCTGCTGCCGCATTATATGTCAGTACAATGAAGGCGCTTGTTAGGAAGAAAGGTTCAGCGCCCGCTTGATGGTGCCGCGTTCTTTCTGAATTTTTTCCTGCAACAATGTGATGGCGTAAATCAACTGCTCTGGCCTGGGGGGGCAGCCGGGGACGTACACGTCCACCGGGATGACCTGATTCACACTCTGCACCAGGGCGTAGTTCTGAAAGACTCCGCCGGAAGTCGCGCAGGCGCCCATCGAGATCACCCACTTGGGCTCGGGCATCTGCTCCCAGAGCTGGCGGATCACCGGCGCCATTTTGTTGGAGACGCGCCCGGCGATGATCATTAAATCCGATTGCCGAGGCGAGGGCCGAAACACTTCCGCGCCGAAGCGGGCAATGTCAAAGCGCGACGCTCCCATGGACATCATTTCAATGGCGCAGCAAGCCAGGCCAAAAGTCATGGGCCAAATGGAATTCTTGCGCGTCCAGTTAACGACATTGTCGAGTGTCGTTAACACCACACCTTCAGGCGTGGGATTGCCGTAGGTCAGATCCTTGACGACCTTCTTGCCTTTTTCCGTGGTGACGTAGGAGCCGAAATTTAGATCTTGAGGCATTGTTGCCTATTGTAAACTAATCAGTCCCTAGGGCCAACGCACTCGCCGGGGGCTTTCGGTTCTTTTCGTAGCTAACATCACACGTCCGGCGTGGCGCAGTTGTCGTCGTTAGGCGCTGCACGGAGGGAGCACATGAGTCTTTTATCGAGGCTATTCGGCAAGTCGGCGCCATCAAAAAACCAGCCAGGTGTTTTTTTGGAGAACAGCATTGTGGCGCTGCTGGTGGTCGTCGGCTCGCCCAGCCATATGATCGATGAATCCGACGCAATTGGCATGTACGCCAGCAAGAACCCTTCGTGGTCGCGCAGCCAACCGGTCCGGCTCCTTCGTACTGCGCAGGCCGTCCCGCCGACCACTGATGGTCTTCAAGAATGCATCCGTCTGATGGCGAACTCCGATCTCGCGAAATCTGTCGGACCCTGCATGGTCGTAGCCCAGCCGTCAGGCATGGAGGTATTAAACGAGACTACGGGCAAACGGTCTGGTCAAGCAGCCCTGTGCCTCTTTACGTTCTTTTCTTCTCGGAGCGGAAAAATGGAGCTTATTTTCTTTCCCAATGATGATGCCATTCAATTCCAGCCTGAGGAAGGGCGAATACGCCGGTTATGACGAGAGAGGAATTGGAATTGAAGAAACTCGGCTCAGGCATTCAGCACAATCTTGCCGAACATCTGGCTTTTCTCCATGTATTCGTGGGCAGCGCAAGTTTCGCTCAGAGGAAATGTCCGGTCCACGATGGGCTTCAGGTGTCCCGCGAAAACATGGCCCAGAACCTCGCGTAAGTCTCCCATGGTCCCCATGTAAGAACCCAGCAAAGACAACTGCCGGGAATAGAGAAAGCGCAAATCTATGGCGGCGGCTACCCCGGAGGTTGCGCCGCAAGTGACCAGCTTTCCCGCAGGCTTTAGAGACTTCACGCTTTCTTCCCAGGTAGCTGCCCCCACGTGCTCGAAGACGATATCCACACCGGCCTTGTCGGTAATCCTTCGCACCTCAGTGGAAATTTTCTGCTGGTAGTGATTGATCACGTGGTCCGCGCCCAGTTCGCGAGCTTTTTGCATCTTGCGCTCGTCTCCGGCAGTGGCAATCACTTGCGCGCGAAAAAACTTGGCAATCTGGATGGCGGCTGTGCCGACGCCCGAGTTCGCACCCATAATCAATGCGGTTTGCCCCGGACGAATGCCCGCCAGGCCCACCAGCATGTGCCATGCGGTAAGGAACACCAGCGGCACACTCGCCGCTTCGTTGAAGCCGAGAGTATCGGGAATGGGAATTACAAACACGGGAGCAACGGCCACTAACTCGCAGTTGCCTCCATCCACGCCATTGCCGCGTACGGTGAATTCGGCGCAAAGGGTCTGCCGTCCGGAGGTGCAGAAACCGCAGTGATTGCAGAAGCTCATGGGAGCGAGCAGCACGCGCTGGCCCGGGGTGAAGCCTGTTACGTACTCGCCAATCTCAACGATTTCGCCGGCCACGTCGCTGCCCAGAATGTGAGGCAGGTTTACGCCAGGCAGTCCCTTACGCACCCAAATGTCGAGATGATTCATGGCGCAGGCCTTGATGCGAATCAAGACTTGGTCTTTGCGCGGTTCCGGATCGGGAACATCCTCGTAGCGGAGAACCTCGGGCCCGCCAAATTCGTGAATGCGGACGGCTTTCATGGGAATGACCTCAGCAGCTAGAATAGTCCCACCGTGGACATCTACGAGGAGATCGTCAAGCTCCGGCAGCAAGGCCGTCGCGGCGCGGTGGCGACGATTGTCAACGTGCGCGGTTCTATTCCCTCGTTTGAGACGGCCAAGATGCTGGTCAGGGACGATGGCTCGATTCTTGGCACCATTGGCGGCGGCTGCGTCGAAGCCGACGTGTGGCAAGCGGCGCGAGAGATCATGGAATCCGAAAAACCTCGCACCTTGACTTTCAACCTCAATCAAAGTCCGAAATACGATACTGGCCTGTTGTGCGGCGGCACACTGGACGTTTTCATTGAGCCCCTCCTGCCTGTAGCTTTGCTTTATGTTTTCGGGGCAGGCCATGTATCCGTAAGTCTTTACAAGACCGCCAAAGCAGCCGGCTTCGAGGTAACTGTGGTAGATGATCGGGAGACTTACGCCAACCGCGAACGCTTCCCCGAAGCCAAGGACGTGCTTGCCGAAGACTTCGATCAAGCCATGGCGCGCTTCGTTCCCAATGAGTCGTCCTATATTGTCATCGTCACTCGCGGCCACCGGGACGATATGCGGGTGCTGCGCTGGGCGGTGCAAACCCGGGCAAAGTATGTAGGAATGATTGGTTCCAAGCGCAAGACGATTGCGATCTTTCGCGAACTGACGCAGGAGGGCCTTGCCGCCGAGCTATTTGAACGGGTTCACGCGCCCATCGGTTTGGATATTGGAGCCGTGACTCCGGAC
>CAWDCI010000044.1:0-78357 GCA_963800745.1 uncultured Acidobacteriaceae bacterium | reverse complement strand
TATGTTTATGTTGCATCTGCTGGTTCCGTTCGTCTTGCTTGTTGTGCGGGAATCGCTTCCCGACGATCTGGCGGCCGGTCGCTGGCGGAGCGGTATATGCGGAACTGTCGTGGCACCGGCAGAAGTTGGTGTGGATGTGGGGCGCGGTGAAGAACCAGATGCACGCGCTTGCGATGGGGGAAGGCGTTTGTCGGAGAAGCAACTGTTCACGGCGAAGGGACGGTCGAACTGGAAAGCCTGAAGCTGGGTCCGTGGGCGAGCTATCGACGGCAGGACTATGCGCCTGTTCGAGGAACTGGAGAGCCGGTAAAAAGCTGGACCAGGCGGTGGAGTCAGCCGCCGAGTACCCGCTGGCCGCGCGTCTGACGACTGATCCGGGAGTAGGACCGATTGACGTCGTTAGCTTTCTGCTGATTATCGGGCCGGCCGAACGATTTAATCGCAGCAAGCAAGTGGTGAGTTATCTGGGGCTGAATCCGTAGGAGCAGTTGGGCGGACGGCAGCGGGCTGGGGGCGATTTCGAAGCAAGGCAATCCGATGATGCGTTCGTTGCTGTGGAAGCCGGGCACAGTGCGGCACGCCTGGACCCGGAACTGCAGCGGGTGTATCAGAGGATGAGTTCCGTCGTGGGGCAGCGGTAGCGAAAGTCGCCATTGCCCGGAAACTGGCCGTGAGGCTGTACTGGATGCTGCGCAGCACGGCGGATTATGCGCAGCTCGTTCGCATGCGAGGCAGCTCGTGGGCCACCCTGGTGGAAAACAGTCCATCGCTGGGCTGATTGAGCGCCTCGCCTCCCTGAAGGGACGGGGAGTCTGAACAACGAATCATGGTCGGGAGTCAGAGACCGAATAGATGGTTGGTGGAACGAGCTTCCACCGCGGGATTCTGAAAGCGAGCTGAAGTCGCGTGAGCAAAAGCAACATCAAAAGCTTTCCAATAAGTAAAGATAAAAACTCGAGTTCAGCACCAACGCACGGTGAAGCTGACCTCAGACACTCTACGTGTCCTTGACAACGCCGACAAGGTTGATAGAGGGTGGCCCACACCTGCGCACGAGCGATAAACGGCTCGGCGGGGCTGCGCTGTGTGGGTCGCAGGTTGGTGCCGAAACCCCCGGTCGCAAGCCTGGGCACCGGCACCGCACCCTCGAGGAGATTACCGTTGAAACAAGTACGCTCAAAACCCGCAATGAGCGGAATCGTGTTAACATCATTAGACCTTCGGCGAACGTTGCCAAGTTCCTCGAAAATATGTGCCTATCAGTGGCAACAACATCCGAGTATGGCTGATTCTTTGAACATCAAAATTTGGTTCGGAGACATTTGCGAGAAACGGAGGATTAGTTATGATCCGAGAGCGCGCCCTTAAGGTTCTCCTGGTTTTATCGGGATTGGCTTGCTTGGCCGACCTTTACCCGCTCACCGGCGCGCTCCGAGACGGCGTGGCAACGACGATCAACAGGCAGGACAGATGATCCTCGGCATTTACATCTCGCTCGGCGCCTTCCTGCTGATCGCCGCCCGCAATCCGCGTCAGCATCGCAGCCTCATCCTTTTCGCTGGCTGGTCCACGCTTGCTCATGACGCCATCATGATTGTGCAAGGCATCCGAGTTCTGGGAGCGCAAGATGTCGGAGTGGACCGAGGACGAAAGGCAGATTCAGGCGGCACAGACTGGGTTAGTGGTGCCGAATTCAGGCCGAATCCTCGATGCCAAAAGGATTTTGGACCTCTTCAACAAGGCTTGTTCTCTTCATCTTACGCAGAATGCAGCCGAACAAGCCAAATTGCTCCGGATGGTGCTTTTTGAACTGCTCCATCGATGAAGCAAGTGTCTTGCCTGCTTACAGAAAGCCCTTCGACCTTATCTGTCAAAGAGCCAAAAATGAAGATTGGTCGGGACGCGCAGATTTGAACTGGCCAACCCCTCGCACCCCAAGTTGAGCCGTTTAGCGGGCGTGAGGCTGAGCGCCGCGATGCCGGGAGCCCGCTGGCGAAATCCTGAGCTAAGCGAAGGACCTCGATTTGTAATGGGGAAAGAATTGGTCGGGACGGGCAGATTTGAACTGCCGACCCCTCGCACCCCAAGCGAGTGCTCTACCAGGCTGAGCCACGTCCCGACGATAGGAAATCCGTGCAGGCAAACTGCGCCGGATAGGGTTGACCCTGAAATTCTACACTAGCGCCGGGCCTTCCGTCCGCCGGAGCCGCGCGCGAACCATCCCGGCGGAGATTCGTCTCGGAAATGATGGTCCGCGCCGATGGGCGCAACTGCCAGTTAGGTACCCAATGGTTGCGCCCCGTCGGCGCGAGTTTAAGGTTTTCAACGTAAATCGGCACGGCTGAAGCCGGTGCCCTGACACAGCCCTCAGTCGCTATCAATCTGAGCTTAAGAACTATCGCCGCTTCTTTGGCTTCTTCACTTCTTCCTCAAACACCGCAAACTGGATCTTCTTTTCCACCGGATCAATGCGGTCCACCAGCACTCGCAGCCTTTGCCCCAGGCTGTAGGTCTTACGGTTGCGCTGGCCGATAATCTCCCGCGTGTTCTCGTGATAGAGATAGCGGTCATCGGTCAAAGAATCGAGCGGCACCAGGCCTTCGACGAAGAGGTCGGTCAGTTCCACGAAGAATCCGTACTTGGTCACGCTGATGATCAGCCCGTCGAAATCTTCGCCCACACGGTCCTGCATGAATTTCACTTTCTTCCATTCCATCAGATCGCGTTCGGCATCGTCGGCGCGCCGCTCGTTCCGGCTGGATTCCTCGGCAATTTCATGCAGTTCTTCCAGAGGAATAGGGCCGCCCAGCGGTTTCACCGGTTCGTGTTCCCGTCGCTTGGACCAAGGGGAGGCCTTCTTTTCGGCACTCGGCGGGGGCCCCACCCTTGTCGCGTTCTCTGCGACAGGGTGGGTCTTTTCTTTCAGCACTTCCTTCAAGATTCGGTGCACAATCAAATCTGGATAGCGCCGGATCGGCGATGTGAAGTGCGTATAGCTCGACGCCGCCAGCGCGAAGTGACCGAGATTTTCCTCCGAGTAGCGCGCCTGCTTGAGCGAGCGCAACATCAGAAAAGAGAGAATTCGCTCTTCCGGCTTGCCGGAATCTTCTCCGCCAATTTCTGATACATGCGCGGCGTGATGTGGACTTCCTTGGGAATCTCAATCTCGCGCGCTCGCTTGCCCGTGCCATAGCTGGCGCGCCGGTCGCTCTTGAATTGCATTCGCTGGATGGGCAGCGGACCCACCCCTAGCGAATAGCCAAATGCCGCGGCGGTCACTTCAAAGTCATACACTCGCTTGGCGTCGGGCTTGTCGTGGATGCGATAAAGCGAGGCGATGCGCCGGTTCTCCAGATGCTGCGCCACGCACTCGTTGGCCGAGAGCATGAACTCCTCGATCAAACGATGCGCGATGTTACGCTCCGAGCGCGTGATGCTCTTCATCAGGCCGAGTTCGTCAAATTCGATAACCGGCTCGGGCAGGTCGAAGTCAATCGAGCCCCGGCGCTCGCGCTTGCGGTTCAGGATGAGCGCGAGGTCGCGCATCCTTTCGAAGTTTTCGACCAGTGGGGCATAGCGCAGGCGCGCCGCCTCGTCACCTTCGAGCACCGCGTTTACCGCGGTGTAAGTCATGCGCTCGGCGGAGCGAATGACCCCTTCGCACAACTCGTAGCCCACAATCTCGCCCTGATGATCAATCTCCATGAGGCATGACATCACCATGCGCTCAACCTGTGGCCGCAGGCTGCAAATATCGGTGGAAAGTTCCAGCGGCAGCATGGGCACGGCGCGATCGGGAAAATAAACGCTGGTCCCGCGCAGCCGCGCCTCCTGATCCAGCGCCGAGTCGGGCCTCACGTAATGGGCAACGTCGGCAATATGGACCTGTAATTCATAGTTGCCGTTCTCCAGGCGGCGCACCAGGACCGCGTCATCAAAATCTCGAGCGGTCTCGCCGTCAATGGTGACGATGGGAAGGTCGCGAAAATCGCGGCGCGAGTGCAGTTCGCTGGATGGAATGACGGCTTCGGCATTCTGCGCCTCTTCGAGCACTGCCGGCGGAAAGTGGTGGGGCAAGTGGAACTTGCGGATCATGATTTCAACATCAACCCCGAAATCATCGGGATACCCGATAATTTCACTCACGCGCCCGCGGGGATTCTGCGATGCCGTTGGCCAATCGGTGATTTCGACATCCACGACCACCCCTTCCAGATCGTCCCATTCCGCGCCCCGCGCAGCTTCCGCGCCGAGTACGCGGTCGACGGTATGTCGGGCGCCGGCGCCGTTCCTCTTTGTCTTCCGTGTCCGCTGCGGTTCAGCGCTCTCAGAATCCGCCACGGAGGATTCTGGGGGCGCAGAGGGCTGCGTACCCCTGCTCTGCGGGGTTTCCATGCCCGGCGGAATCATGATCTCCTGCGAGATCTTCTGGTCCATCGGAGTAACGTAGTTATGGCGGCTGCCATGGTGAAATGTGCCCACAACGGTGGCGTGAGCCCGGTCCACGGGGCGCAGAATGCGTCCTTCGGCCCGCCCATCAGGCTTAATCGCGCCAACCTCCACCAGCACGCGATCGCCATGCATCGCCGAACCCACCGCTGGCGGCGGGATAAAAATATCTCCGGCAATGCGAGTCTTCAGGCGCTCATCCAACGAGGCCGCATCCGGGGTGACAAAGCCATACCCGTCGCGGTGCATGCTGAGTCGGCCGACCACCACGTTCTTGTTGGCCGCGGCCTGTGGGAGGGCATAACGGTCCGAATCGATCCGGACCAACTGCCCATCCGCTACCAGCCGCTCCAGTCGCTCCGAAAGTTCGCGGCGCTCGGCGCCATGCAGGCCCATTTCGCGTAATAGCTGCTTGAACCCCGCACTGCGCTTGGGCTGGCGCTCGATTTTCTTCAGGATGGCGGAGTCGGAGAGCATGGGAGCGTGGTCTTTCTTTCAGGATACCTGAGCCCGGACGGGACGGTCAGAGCCAGTCCGCACTGTTGCTGTAACAGTTGCCGATTTAGAATGAGAGAGGCCGTTACCAAGGCCCCTAAACCATGAAACTGCTGCGTCCCATTGCCCTTGGCGTCATCCTGGCTGGCGCGTTCTTTTACTTTACTACCTATCGTTCAGTCCGGCTGAAACCGCCCAGCGACTGGATTAGCAATCCGGCCCAAGTCACCGTCACCGAGGCTGCGGCCGTCAGCGAGCCCCTCGATGCGGAGGAACAGAACAACATCAAGGTTTATCGCAACAATATTCAGTCAGTGGTGAACATCACTTCGCGCGCGGTCGCCTTTGACTTCTTTTACGGGCTGGTGCCGCAGGAAGGCCAGGGATCCGGTTTCATCATCGACAAAGAGGGCCACATCCTCACCAACTATCACGTAATTGCCGACGCGCGGCAAGTTGAAGTCACACTGCACAACCGCATGAAGTACCGCGCCACCGTGGTGGGCACCGACCGTTCTCATGATCTCGCCATCATTCAGATCAAGGCGCCTGACTTTGTGCCCGTGGTGCTGGGCGACTCGCGCAATCTGCAAGTGGGACAAAAAGTGTATGCCATCGGAAATCCCTTCGGCCTTTCGGGCACCCTGACCCGCGGCATTGTCAGCTCCATCCGCCAGGTGCAGGAGCCGGACGGCATGACCATTGACGAAGCGATTCAGACCGACGCAGCCATCAACCCGGGAAATTCCGGAGGGCCGCTGCTCAACTGGCACGGAGAGGTCATCGGCATTAACACGATGATCGCTTCGAGTGTGGGACAGAGCGCGGGCATTGGCTTTGCCATCCCCATCAACACCGCCAAAGCGGTGCTGAACGATTTGGTCACGCTGGGCCGCGTGCGCCGTCCCTTCCTGGGAGTGCGGACTCTTCCCATTGGGCCGGAGCTAGCCGATCAGATGGGCCTGCCAGCGGGTTACGGCCTGCTCATCGTGCAAGCCACGCCAGGCGGAGCGGCCGACCGCGCTGGCCTGCGCGGCGGAACGGAAAAGGCTTTCCTGGGCAACACTCCAATCATGCTGGGCGGAGACTTGATCGTCGCCATTGACGGGCAGGACATCGAAAACGAGCAGGACCTGGAGCACATCATGAATAGTCACCACGCTGGAGATACGGTGCGGGTGACCATCTACCGCGCAAAGAGGAAGATGGAAGTCAATGTGACGCTGGGTGAAACCAAAGAACAGGTTTAGTCTCGCCCGTCAAAATCCGTCGCGATTATGCCACCACTGCCACCGACTCGATTTCGCGCATGTCCTCTGCCGTGAGCTGCAACTCGCCCGCTCGCATCACGCCTTCCGCCTGCTTGGCATTGCGCGCGCCCACAATCGCTCCCGTGACCGCAGGATTGTGCAGTGTCCAGGCAATCGCGACCTCCCCGGGACTCTTGCCATATCGCTGGCCTGCCGCCCGGAGTTTCTCCGTGATTGCCAGGTTCGCGGAGAACTTTGGCTCCGTAAAATCGGGATGATTTTTCCGCCAGTCATCCTTCGGCAGCGCACTGATGCGCTCCCGCGTCATCGCCCCCGTCAGCAGCCCGGACGCCATCGGCGAATACACAATCACCCCAATGCCCTCACTCCGGCAAAATGGGAGTAACTCCGTCTCCGCCTCGCGATGCACCAGTGAATAGCGCGGCTGCAAAGACGCAACCGGCGCGATGGCCTGGGCGCGCTTCAGTTGCGCCACGCTGAAATTCGACACTCCGATCCAGCGCACCTTGCCCTGCCGCTTCAAATCCGCCAGCGTGGTCCAGGCTTCCTCAAGCTGAGACGAATCCGGATTCGGCGGCCAATGCATTTGGTAAAGATCGATCTGCTCAATGCCCAGCCGGCGCAAACTGTCCTCGACTTCGCGCCGGATCGAAGCCGGGCTGACGTTGGTATGAATGTTTCCCTGGCGGTCCCAGCGGCGCCCGCACTTGGTAAAAACATAGGGCTTGGCGCCATGCCATGTTTTGCACGCGCGCGCTACCACCTCTTCCGAATGCCCGAGGCCGTAAACTGCCGCGGTATCGATCCAATTCACTCCCAATTCCAAAGCGCGATGGATGGCGGCGACGGAATCCTCGTCGCGCTGTGCCCCCCAACCAAACTGCCAGCCAGCGCCACCAATCGCCCATGCGCCGAACCCTGCCGCGGTAATCTGCAAATCGGAATTACCGAGTTGCCTGGTTTGCATTCCCGCCTCCATAAACTCTTGATTCCTCAATTCATACTCCAGATTCAGTCCGCGCTGACAAAAAATGGTAAGTTCGTATCGCATCCTACCCGCGAAAATGAACGTCGATTTCATCCGCCGGTTCTGCCTTTCCTTTCCTCAAGCGAAGGAAAGCCTGCAGTGGGGCGAGACTCTCTGCTTCAAAGTGCGCGGCAAGATTTTCGCTATGCTCAGCCTGGACTCGGTTCCGCCCAGTCTCGCCCGAAGTGCCCGCCCGATAAATTCGGGGAGTTACTGGAGTTAGAAGGAATGGCTCCCGCACCCTATTTGGGTCGCTATAAATGGATATTGTTGGAACGGCTCAATGTCCTACCTGGGCCAGATTTGGAAGATCTCATCGGACAATCTTATGCGATGGTTGAAGCCAAGGCGCCGAAGCGAAAGCGCCCCGCGGGCAAGCCGAAAAGAGCGCGATGAAACACAGATTTTGCCGGAGACGAGTGCCGTGCCGCACTGCTTCGAAGATTCCCAAGGATGTTTGACTCTGCCTCTCTGCTAGTCTAGCCTCAAATGGCTGCTCAACTCCGCAACCATGGAAAGGCGGTGGACTACTAATGCAGAAGGCAATGTCCACTTACGTATATGTCAAGGAGCGCCTGCATCCCGGCTTGCTCGACGCGCTGGTGCGCGGCGGCGCTCAGGCGATTGAAATCTTTGCCGCCCGCCAGCATCTGGACTATGCCAACCGCAAGCAGCATGTCCGCGAGATCGCCGACTGGTTTCGCAGCACCGGAATCCCCCTGAACTCGGTGCATGCTCCTTTGTACTCCGACTACGAATGGGGACGCGATGGCAGTCCTCCGGTGAACATTGCCTCCAGCGACCGCGCCCAGCGCGTTGAAGCCATGGACGAGATCAAGCGCGCGCTCGAGATCGCCGAGCAAATTCCGTTTCGCTTCCTGATCCAGCATATCGGCGTCAGCAACGAATCGTTCGATGACCGCAAGTTTGAAGCGGCCATGACTTCCGTCGAGCATCTGCGGGCCTTCGCCAAGCCTCTGGGCGTGCGCCTTCTGCTGGAGAACATTCCCAATGAGCTAAGCACTCCGGAAAGGCTGGTGGAATTCATTCACAGCGCCCATTTCGACGACGTCGGCGTATGTTTCGACGTAGGCCATGCTCACATTATGGGCGACGTGGCGCCGGCGTTCGAGATTCTCAAGCAGCATATTTGCTCAACTCACATCCACGACAATACCAAGGACAAAGACATTCACCTGTGGCCCGGAAACGGCTCCATCGATTGGAATCAAGCCATGGAATTGCTGCGCTCCGCGCCCCACACTCCGCCGCTGCTCTTGGAGATCGAAGGCGACGAGAAGGTGAATCCGGCGGAAAAGATGAGCGAGGCTTTCCGCAAGCTCGAGGCAGAGTAAAGAATTCACCGCCGAGACCGCCAGAGCTCGCAGAGCGAGAATGGGATTTACGGGCGAACCGTTTGGCGTTGAGACATGTTTTGAAAGGGCCTGGCTTCACAGCTTGGGGAAAAACGCTCGATTCGTATCAGGGCATCGCTTCAGCGATGCCGCGGGTACGGCGGAATGAATAACGCTTTAGGCGCTCCGGCCCGCGAGACGTTCCCGCGCCCGGTTCAGCCGAGTCGTCACGAGCGGCACACATCGCGGGCTTTAGCTCCTGAGGAAATATCCCCATTCGATTTCTTCACGATCTTTCTCTGCGCTCCCGGCGTTCTCGGCGGTTAGAATCTTATTGGCATGCCTATAACCACTATCTCTGAAATCGGCCGCCACGACGGCCAATCCGTCACCCTCCGCGGCTGGCTCTACAACCTGCGCGAGAGCGGCAAACTGCTCTTCCCTATTTTTCGCGACGGCACCGGCCAGATTCAGGGAGTGGTGCCCAAGAGCGCGGTCCCACCGGAAGTCTTCGACGCGGTCAAAAGCCTGACCCAGGAATCGAGCGTGATTGTCGAAGGCACAGTCCGTGCCGACAAGCGGGCTCCGGGCGGTTATGAACTGGATGTCAGCGGCGTGCAAGTGCTGCAGCGCGTCTCCGAAAACGATCCTTATCCCATCACGCCCAAAGAGCATGGCGTGGATTTCCTCATGGAGCACCGCCATCTCTGGGTGCGCTCGCCGCGGCAAGCTTCGATCCTGCGGGTGCGTGCGGAGATTATCAAAGCGGTGCGCGACTATTTCGACGAGAACGGTTTCGTTCTCACCGATCCGCCAATTCTCACGCCCGCCGCCTGCGAGGGCACCAGCACGCTGTTCCCCGTGGACTACTTCGACGAGCAGGCTTACCTCACCCAATCCGGCCAGCTCTACATTGAAGCCACGGCCATGGCCCTGGGCAAGGTGTATTCCTTTGGGCCAACTTTTCGTGCCGAGAAATCCAAGACCCGCCGCCATCTCACCGAATTCTGGATGGTCGAGCCGGAGATGGCATACGCCACGCTCGATGACATCATGGACCTGGCCGAAGGGTTGATTTCGTTTGTGGTGAAGCGCTGTTTAGACAAACGCCGCGGTGATTTGCAAACTGCCGGACGCGATCTTGCCAGGCTGGAGAAAATTCAGGCGCCCTTCCCCCGCATCACCTACGACGACGCCGTCCAGATGCTGCACGAGGGCCACGCCAAAGGCGCGCTGGAAGCCAAGTTTGAGTGGGGAGGAGACTTCGGCTCGCCCGACGAAACTTATCTTTCGGCGCAATTCGATAAGCCGGTCATGGTGCATCGTTATCCCGCCAAAGTGAAGGCCTTCTACATGGAACCGGACCCGCAGCGTTCCGATCTGGCGCTGTGTGTTGACGTGCTCGCCCCCGAAGGTTACGGCGAGATCATCGGCGGCTCGCAGCGTATGGCGTCCTACGAACTGCTCTTGCAGCGCATTCGTGAACACGGCCTGCCGGAAGAGGCCTTCAAGTGGTATCTGGACTTACGCAAATATGGCAGCGTCCCTCACGGCGGCTTCGGCATGGGAATCGAGCGTGCCGTGGCCTGGATTTGCGGTCTGGAACATGTGCGGGAGACCATCCCGTTTCCGAGGATGTTGCACCGACTGTATCCTTAGGGCTAACCGTAAATTAAGAAAATCAGCCCCGGAGGGGCGTCGCGATAATCGCCCGGCGCTTCAGCGCCGGAAAAATGTGGGGAAGACGACCAAGTCCCCGAGGGACGACCGATGTTCATGCGCATACTAGGGCTCCGAGGACGCTCCCCGGTTCCTGAAAAAAACTCTGGACGTCCGTCGGCGGGGCGGCCTGAATTGCACTTCGAAAGCGCATTTACGCGAGAGTTTCCCCCGGCGTTCTCGGCGGTGAAAAATGACGGCTGAAACTAATTTGACCCCGTCCTCCATCCCTTCCCGAAAAATTCGCGTGATCGGGGTCCCTCTCGATCTCGGCCAATCGCGCCGTGGCGTCGACATGGGCCCTTCCGCCGTGCGGGTGGCGGGTTTACAAGCCCGGTTGGAAGAGCTCGGCCACACGGTTGAAGATGCCGGCAACGTTGCCGTCGCTCTCCCCGAGCAAAAAAAAGAAGGCGATCCCCACGCCAAGTATCTGAAGGAAATCACCGCTACTTGCACCAAGCATGCCGAGTTGGTTCTGAAGACCCTCGAAGCTGGCAGAGTCCCAATGGTGCTCGGAGGAGACCACTCCGTCGCGGCCGGCACGGTCGCCGGAGTGGCGCAGTTCTACCGCCGTCAAGAACAGAGGATCGGCCTCATCTGGATTGACGCCCACACCGACATCAACACTCCCGAAACTTCGCCCAGCGGCAACGTCCATGGCATGCCCCTCGCGGCCACCATGGGCCTTGGTCCGGCAGAGTTGGCCAACATCTTCAATTTCTCTCCCAAGGTCAGTCCCGAGAACTGCGTTTTAGTCGGCGTGCGCGACATTGATGCCATCGAAAAAGCCAACGTTCGCCGCGCCGGCATCTCGGTACTCACCATGCGCGACATTGACGAACGCGGCATGCGCGCCGTGATGGAAGAAGCTCTGCGCATCGCCGGACGCGGCACCGTGGGATACCACGTCTCACTCGATATGGATTGGATTGATCCTGAAGTCGCTCCGGGAGTCGGCACTCCCGTCCGTGGCGGGTCGACCTATCGCGAAGCTCATCTGGCCATGGAGATCATCGCCGACCACGGCCGCATGTTGAGTTTTGAAGTTGTCGAGGTAAATCCGGTAATTGACGAACACAATCGCACCGCCGACCTGGCCGTGGAACTCGCGTTGTCGGCCTTCGGGAAAAAGATTCTGTGAGGCTGGATTTTACCTAGGCCCGGACGCCCTCGTCCGGGCACTCTCTGCGATCTCGGCAATTCCTCGGCGCTCTCAGCGGTTAAAAGCTCTTTGCCGTAAGCGCCGGAATGCCGCGCCTTTAAGACCGAAACGTCTCGTCTTCCCCATGCAGCTTCCGCAAATTCTCTGGCACTCGCAGAGGAACATCGGTCGGCGAGGGAATTAGATCCTGCAGCGACTCCAGCCACAGCACCTGCCGCCTGTAAACGAATCCAAAATTGCGCGTGACCGACTCCGCAACTTCGGAGAGAGCAATCTCCCGTCCCAACTCCTTCCCCATTGAGGTCACGGGCTTGGCAGTGATCCCGCAAGGAACAATCAAATCAAAGAAGCTCAAATCAGTATTCACATTCAGGGCAAAACCATGCGAGGTGACGCTGCGGGAAATATGCACGCCGATTGCGGCAAGCTTGCCCTCGACAGCAGCCTGCTCGGGCACCGTCCACACGCCCGTCAGCCCGCCAATCCGCTTGGCCGGAATCTTGAAGTCAGCGCAAGTTCGGATGAGTGCTTCCTCCAGGCTGCGTACGTACTCAATTGCACCCATACTTTTGCGGTTGTTTTCGGAAGTCGGCAGGCCACGCAAATCGAAGATGGGATAACCAACCAGCTGTCCCGGGCCATGAAAAGTTACATCCCCTCCACGGTCGCACTCAAAGACCTGCACGCCGCGCCGGGCAAGCAGTTCAGGCGAGGCAACAACATTCTTCCGCTTGGCGTTGCGTCCCAGCGTGATCACTGGCGCGTGCTCCAAAAGCAGAAGCACGTCGCCGATGCGGCCGTTCTTGCGCAGATCAACCAGCCGCCGCTGAATTTCGAGGCCAGTGGCGTAATCGAGAGTCCCGAGTTGGAGAACGGAGATCAAAACTTCCTGGCCACGGATTACACGGATCAACACCGGTCAAAATAAACAAAGCATGTCATGCCGAGCGACGTCGAAGCATCCCTACCCGAATTCCACTGCTGTAGCCCGGGGATTGTTCGTCTCAGCTCGGGTCGTATTACATCCGTGCAAATCCCGCGTAAATCCCTGGCCGCCTTTCATGCGTTGATGGCCATGCCATACACGCTGTTGGCTGCATCCAGCATGGCCTCGGCCAGCGTGGGATGGGCGTGAATCGTCCACACCAAATCTTCCACGGTGGCTTCGAGCTCAATCGCCGCGACGGCTTCGGCAATTAACTCGGTCGCCTGCGGGCCGATGATGTGCACTCCCAGTATCTCGCCGTAGTCAGCGTCGGAGACAATCTTGATGAAGCCTTCGTGCGCACCCAGGATCGAAGCCCGCGAGTTGGCGGCGAACGGGAACTTGCCAATCTTCACGTTGTAACCCAGCTCTTCGGCTCTGGTCTGGGTGAGTCCCACACTTCCAATTTCCGGATGACAATACGTCGCGCCGGGAATGTGTTCGGGATTAATGGGCTTCGCCGTCTTGCCGGCAATCTTGGCCGCGGCAACTAATCCTTCCATCGCGCCCACGTGGGCAAGTTGCGGCGTGCCCAGCACGATATCTCCGATGGCGTAGACGCCGGACTCGGCGGTCTGCATCCAGCTATCGGTCTTGAGGAAGCCGCGCTCCGGCTTGATTTTGGTTTTCTCCAGGCCAATGTTTTCGGTGCGCGGCTTGCGGCCCACCGCGATCAGAATTTTCTCCGCTTCAATTTTCTGCTGCTTTCCGTCCACCGAAAACGTGACCGCGATTCCGGACTTCGTCTTATCTATCTTCTCCACCTTGGCGCCGGTATGAAATTGAATGCCGCGCTTGCGATACGCTCGCGCCAGTTCCTTGGAAATCTCTTCGTCCTCGACGGGCACCAGGCGCGGCAGCATTTCGAGAATTGTCACTTCACTATCGAACGACCGGAAAATGGAAGCGAACTCCACCCCTACCGCGCCCCCTCCCACCACCACCAGGGACTTCGGAATCGCCTTCAGGTTGAGAATCTCGATGTTGGTGAGCACGTTTTCGCCGGCCTCGAGGCCCGGAATCATGCGGGCTTCCGAACCCGTCGCCAGGAGCACGTTCTTGGCCTTGAGAGGAGTGGCCTTGCCATCGTTCGTGACTTCGACTGTGATCACACCGTCCTGCGCCGGACCGGTAAGCTTGCCGTAACCTTTCACCGTCTCCACTTTGTTCTTGCGCATCAGGAACTCGAGGCCCTTGGCGTGCTTGGCCACGATCTTCGCTTTACGTTCCTGCACGGCGGCCCAGTTGAGCTTGCGCGCGTCCACGCCTTCAATGCCAAATTCCTTGGCGTCCTTCAAGTGGTCCCAGAGTTCGGCGTTAAAGAGCAGCGCCTTGGTTGGTATGCAGCCCACATGCAGGCAGGTCCCTCCGAGGAAGCCGTCCTTCTCGATCAGGGCCGTTTTCAGTCCGTACTGGCCGGCGCGGATCGCAGCCGTGTATCCCGCTGGGCCGCTGCCCACGATGGCGATGTCATAGATAGTCTCAGGCAAAACGAAGCTCCTTCATAAAGAACGGATGATGAACAGGAAACCTTCGATTCTAAAACAAGCTTGGCCAAGATACGAACGCGGCGGTTGCGGTTCGGGCTGCGGGAGCTTATATTCTCCACCACGTACAGGAGGCATGCCGTGCGGATTCTTCTCAATTGGGTTTTAAGCGCGCTGGCCCTTTGGATTGTGGCTCATTTCGTTCGCGGCTTTCATGTCAGCGGGGTGACGGCCGCGCTGATTGCCGCGCTGGTGATTGGCTTCGTAAACGCCACCGTCGGTGTGTTGCTCAAAATCATCACATTTCCTTTGACCTTGCTGACCCTCGGCATCTTCTGGCTGGTGATCAACGCGGCCATGATTGAACTCGCCGCATACTTCGTTCCCGGTTTCCGCGTGGATACTTTCGGCGCCGCGTTCTGGGGAGCCATCGTGCTCAGCATTGTCAACATGATTCTGCGCTCGCTGGTGGGAACCGATAGAAGGCAAAGCGCGTAGTGTTCCAGTTGGAACACTTTGAGTCTCGTAAGTCGTTCGCAATCAATTACATAAATATTTTGGGTTTGCCCAGTTTCCCGAAATGGGAAACCCTGGCGCCTAGCCGATCAAGCGCCTTGGATGCCTCGTCCTTGCGTTTTGTGCAGGGGCGGGCTTTTCTTCTTACATGTAGGACGTGATCTCGCCGGGTCCGGGCGGATTCTCGGTATACAATGCCGAACAAAGCGAGCAGATCTATGCGCGTTGGTTTCTTAAAGTTCGAGCCGGACCCCATGAGGGAGCGGGCAGTGGCTCTGTTCTGGCTAAGCGGATTGACCTTCGTCATGGACTTTTTGTTTGCTATCAGCAGCGATTCCGCCAAACACAGGATTCTTACGCTCAGCGTCTTTTCCCTTGGTCTTGGGTTCGCTGCTGTTGGAGCGGCATTGAATCGTGGTACGAAGCGCTGGCGCTCCGGCATACGAACCTGCAACGGTGCTGTTTGGGATCCCGAGCACCACAAAGCCTCGATGGGCAGCTTTGTCATCACGATCGAGCCAAAGGCGCAGAAGGGCTCAGCTCTTTCCTCGGTTCAGAGCCATGTGGTTCTTGATGTGACGCCTGCGGCCATCTCAGAGCTCGCAATTGAAGACGGCAGACCGGAACTGCATATCACCATCAGCCAACGACGATTTCGGGGGTTCTATCGCCCCTATCTAACCAGCTTCGCTCGTCGCACCCTGACCGGCCCAGACGATAACCGGTTACGGGTATTAGCAGACTCTCGGATTACCAGTCTGGCGGGCGACCCGTTATTCGGTGGCCTTCGGGAACTCGGCCGAATCCTGGCGGCGCTGGGACCGAATACCGCCGTTCAAGGACGTATTCTTGTTGAGTTACCGCCTCCGCCAGAAGCCAGACCGGACGAAGGTTTCAGCAGCGCCCCCTCGATGGTTGGCGGGATCGCGTCGGCTGTGGCCGGCGTGGGTCCTGCGGTTGGTGTCATTGCAGGGACGGCATTGAATAGAGCTGCTTTTCCGAGTCCGGAGCAGATTGCCGCCGAGGGCTCAGAACAGATGATGACATTAATTTATGGCGGCCCGAATCAACTGCCGGAGAACTGCCTTCGGAGCGTTGCCGCGGAATTCGGGTGGACAATCGAGGCTCCCGGAGGAATTCAAATCGGTTGAGAGTCCGGCAATCGCCGCCCGGCGGATTGCCCATCTTCGCGTTTTTGTAATACACCGGTAGAGAGAGATGGACTCATGCAGCGCGGTCTCTCCGTCCCAGGCGTTCGACGTGAAGACTTTGGTCTCTACAGAAACTCAAGTGTAATATCGCTCTTGGGACTTGGCCACCAGATCGACGGAGACAGCTTAATCGGCATAATCGCCGGAAGTGAGCCAAATCAGAATCCCAGTTGAACTCAGTTTCAAATCAAGGTGGCAACAAACGGGATGAGTACTAGCTTGCGGCGTCTGGCATGGATCAGCCTCGTTTTCGTAATCGTGATGGTCCCAACGACCGTATGGCTGGCCCACCGGCCACCCACAACCGATTGCAACGATCGAAGCTGGCTCAACTCAAGCAACCATGTGGTTTTCGCGACCAAGCTCGTGATCAAGCCTTGGTATGGCCGGCACAACGTCTATGGCGTCTTCGTGATTCCAAGTCAGTATCGCGATAGGGAATATTCGGCAACTGTTATAGTCCGGGGAGTGAAGGAGCATGCTGATCTCAGCCTGCGTCCAACCAGAGAACACGGGATCATCATTGCCGACGTTCCAGACCGTTTCGTGAAGCACGCACATATTCACTCACGAATCGCGATGTGGTTTCTTTTGACCGGTCATTTCGGCGATCTGCAGTCAACCTGCAATTGGGCACTCGTGCTCACAGACAAAAACCCCACCACAGGAACCAAGTGATCGTGGGCGGAATAGTTCCTTAGGTCTGCTGCCAGATCACAACCACGGCCCGTTCCCCAATCGCCGCATTGGTTGGCGCGCCTTCACAAGAACAAAGCGCAGAACTGATTATTACTTCTTGCCCAGTTTCCTGGCGATCTCCGCCACCAGCTTGGGTTTCAGTTCCGCCAGCACGCTGTCCACGATGCTGGCGATGGCGGAAGAATCCGCCGATAGGCTCGCCGCCGATTCATCCTCAGCGGAAGAAATGTCCGGCGACGGTTGCGCCGCGGACTCTGCCTGATGAATTTCCTGGTATCCCGCCGCCGCTGCGTCCGCCAGCTGCGAAGTAAGTTGCGGGCTGGCGATGGACTCACGAATCTGCCGCCAATGCGCCCAGGCAGCGGCTAACTCCGCTTCATGTTCATGATCCACTGCGGCCGGAACCGCCGGCGCCGGCGTTTCCGAGTACTCCTGCGGTGCTTGGGGTGCGGGAGTAGCCCCAATATGGTTGATCGCGTGGAACTCTGTTCCCACCGACGCCGCGGCCGCGTAGGCCGATTCCCCGTAAGAAGTATTAGCTTCCACAGTCTCGGCCGCCATGGCTACGGTTTGCGCGCTTTGCGCCGGCTGCGCTGCTGGTTCCGGCTGGCTGGCGTCTGCTATTTCGGCCGTGGCTACGGCATCGGCAGGTTCCGGCTCTTGAGCAAGCACTTCCTCGGCGGGCTCGACCGCTTCCAACGGCGCCACCATCTCGGGCGTGGCTGCGGAGTAATCTTCTTGGCTTGCCAGCGGTTCGGGCGCCCACTGCTCAGGCTCCTGGCTCACCAAGCCGGAAGCAATTGGCTCTTCCACGGAAGATGACGAAATCTCCTCTGCCCTGGCCCCGGAATCCGGCACTGCGGACTCGTATGCGCTGGGGGCACTCGCGTATCCGGGCGCGAAGTCTGCTTCTGCAGCAGAACTCGCAATCACGTGGCCTGTATCCGCCAGCGCGGCATACGCCTTCTGCATTTCCTCTTCCAGAATCAGAGAGGCCTCACTCTGCGGAACGGCAATTTCCTCCGCCATCCATCGCGCACGGCCGTCGGCATAACTCTGCCAGCCCGATCCCACATGCGCAAACGCTTCTTCAAAGACGCCAACCTCTGCGCCAAACGCCTCCCCATTTCCAGCTGCGTGGACAGAAATGTTGCTGCCATTCACCGGCGCCAAGGATGCGAGCGCCGCCGCGACTTCCGCATCGCTAGCCAACTCGGGCGCGACCGGTTCAGGGGCCAGGTCCGCTTCGGCTTCCGCCGTAATGATCTCGGGCTCTGGGCTTGCAACCACCGCTACTGGACTTTCGACCACTTCTTCCGGGCTTGCGGCCTCTGGACTCGCGGCCACCGCTTCCGCCTCGGGCTCTTTCGCCGTAGCCGATTCAGCGGGGAAAGCGGCTTCCGGGGATGGGATGGTCTCGGGCTCAGGTTCCGCCATCGGTTCTGGCGCGGCCTCCACCGGAGCGGGCACGGAATTCACCGCGGCAGCAATTTCTTCCTCGGTTACCGCGATTGCGGAGGACCCTGATTCAGACAGGTTGGCGTGGTTCCCAAATGCTGCTGCCGCCGCCGTGATGGCTTCGATTTCCTCGGCTGTGATTCCCCGATTGAATGAATCCTGCCCGGCAACCGAGGGCGCGGCAGGCGTTGCCTCTTGCTGCTCCGGGTGTGCGATTTCGCGGAATGCGGTGCTGGGAGTTTCGACCTCCTCCGGTTCCTCGCGCTTGGTCCCGGGCGGAGGAATGGTCAGACGCTGCTTCCATCCCGACTCAGCATCGCCAAACTTCTTGTCCTTGCCCGGACCTGTAACGGCTTCAGCGCCCTTGCTCTTGGCCGACTTGCCAACTGGAGCCGGCGTCCGCCGCGGCACAATCTTGTCCTCGAGCTTGATTAAGGCGGCGAGCAACTCTGTCGCTTCGAACGGTTTGACCAGATGGGCATCGGCATGCACCCGCCGGGCCTCGTCCGCCTTGAAGGGCTCCAGCTTGCCCACCGTCAACAGGACAGGAATATTGGAAGTCTCCAAATTTTCCTTGATGCGCTGGCACACTTCGATGCCGCCATATCCCGGCATGTAGATATCGAGTATGACGAGATCGGGGCTCAGTTCGGCGAGTTTCTTGAGTGCGGCGGGACCGTTGTTGACCGTTACTACTTCATAACCAGCTTCGCTGAGGATCCGGCGGCCCATGTTCTGGGCGGTAACGCTGTCATCGGCGAGCAGTATTTTCCGCGGCAAGGATTCGTCCTTTGGAAAGGGGGGACATCGGCGAAGTTAACGTGTCGCGCACGGTAAGTCAATGAGAATAAGAGGGTAAGACATTACCACCGGACAGCCCCGATTGGATCAGGGCCATTGAGCTTTTGGCTCAGGGAGTGGCCGCAAAGTCTCATGAGGCAACGCGCCCGCATCTGGCGCGCGCCCTCGGCTAAAAGGGAACGACCTTCTTCATCCCCTTCTTTTTCTTATGCTTACTGGATGAAATCTCTTGATCGCTGGCGGGCTGCTGGGAAGCATCCGCGGCAGCGTCAGCTTTCGACGCGGCGCCGGAGGCAGCAGATTCGCTTGGGGACGCTGTCCCGGTTTGAATTTCATTGACCTGCGGCGGAGGCGGCAAGGCTTGACCCGCGTCGGCCGGCACGTTCGGGGTCAATTCGTTGGTATCGGGCGCGGCCGTTGGAGTCAGTTCATTACTGCTGGGTTGGGTCGCTGGCGCTGCGGTGTCCGGGTTCGCCGCCGTGGCTTCGGGCTCTGGTGGGGCATCGGAACGGGGCGCAGTCCCATCCGCGGGCGGCGCGCCGTTGCCCACGGTTTCAACCGAGACTGAGTTCTTATCTGCCGAGCCGCTCCCCAGCATGGTGCGGTTGACTTCCTTCATGACCGCCGTCGCACTCACCGGTTCCGGATCGACCATGGTGGGCTCGCCCACTCGAGTGGCCTGCGCTACATCGGGGTGCTTGCTGAAATTGCGCAGCACCTTGGTCACCAGCGGATTCTCCCGGCGGCTGTCTTCCTCGGCTTTGTTCTGTGCCAGAGCGGCCTTGGTAGGCCGTGGTACGGGCTGCTTCAGCGCGACCAGGCGCGCTTTCGCGTCGTCCGCGCGGTTCATCGCCGGATAGCGCGTCAGAATCCGCGAATAAGCTGCCGTCGCTTCTTTGGTGGTCTGATCGATGAACCGCCCCTTCATGTCTTCGGGCATGCAGCCCGCCTGCCGTTCGCCCTTAATGCAGACCGGACGATTCCGCGTCGCCCCAATCTCCGCCTCGTGGATCTGTCCCAGCATGTACAGCGCTTCGTCGGCTTTGCTGTACAGGGGATACTGGTCCACCAAACTCCGCAGCCGGGCTGTGGATGCGGCATAGGATTGCCGTAAATAGTAAAACTTTCCCACTTCAAACTCGCGCTGCGCCAGCACCTCCTGCACTTCCATCAAGCGTTGCTTGGCAGTCGGTACCAGTTTGCTGTCGGGAAATTCCTGAATCAGGTTGCGGTACTCCTGCTCCGCCCGCAACGCATGGGTGTAATCCCGATCGGGTTTTTCCATCTGCTGGTAGTGGATGTTGGCGATCTTGAGCTGGGCCTCGGCCGCCTCCGGCATGTTGGGGAAGAACGTCTTGAAATCGTTGTATTCGAGTTCCGCCTGCGCCATCGCCGCCGAACCACCCTCGGCGTACCAGGAGTCCGCTACCCCCAGCTTGGCTCGCGCCACGAATTCAGAATCCGGATACGTATTGATCAGGGTTTGCAAGGTGAGCCGTGCCACGTCGAAACGGTTGTGCTTGAGGGCATCCATGGCCCGGTCAAACAGCACTTTGTCCGGCTGCTTTGAGCCGACATTCGCCAACGGGTTGGTGACTTTCTTGTTGGTGCAGGCGATGGTGAATACCAGCCCACTCAACAGAACCATGATCGGGATACGACGCAACATAGAAACCTCGGAGAAGTCGTCAGTCCTCGGTCGTCAGCCTTCCGCAAGCCTGATTCTTCCGACGACTGAGGACGGAGGAATGACGACTAGACACTAATCACCAGCCACTAACTTTATACCTTGATCATGGCGGCTTCATGCGCCGCCTTCAGAAGATTTTCGGTATTAGTCTTTGGATCGCCTTTACCGAACACGGCGTTGCCCGCCACCAGAATTTCCGCGCCCGCCCGCACCACATCGCCTACGGTTTCCAGGCTGATCCCGCCATCGATTTCAATCCGGTATTGCAGGCCGCGCTCTCCCCGTAACTCCGCCAACCGCCGGATTTTATGCAGCGCAGCGGGAATGAATTTTTGCGCCCCAAAACCCGGATTCACCGACATAACCAGAACGTAGTCAACAATATCCAGTACTTCCGTGAGCAGCTCAACCGGGGTTGCCGGATTGATTACCACCCCCGCCAGGCAGTCATGGTCTTTGATTAGATGCAAGGTGCGATCCAGATGCCGGTCCACCTCCTGATGCACCGAAATCCAGTCGGCCCCCGCGTCCGCGAACGCAGGAATGTATTCGCCCGGATTCTCAATCATCAGGTGGCAATCGAGAGGCAACTTGGTGGCCCGCCGCAGCGACTTCACCACCGGAGGCCCCAGCGTGATGTTAGGGACAAAGTGCCCGTCCATGACATCCACGTGGATGACCGCGGCCCCGCCTTCGGCGGCAACTTGCATCTGGTCCGCTAAGCGAGAGAAGTCCGCCGACAAAATCGAGGGTGCTAGCTCTATCAACCTGGGCTCCTGGAGAGCGAAACTAGCCCTGATTCTACCACGCTGAATTCGCCGAGGAGGCCGTGATTGGCCGCAATTTTGGGTTCTCCCCGTCCTCTGCGACCGTTCTCCGCGATCGCGGCGGTTAAAGGCTTTTCGGGTTCTGCTGAAATCAAGTCCAAAGCTTTTATCCGCGGAGTACGCCGAGAAAGCAACTCCAACAGTTTGTTATTGTAACCACTCCACTCAACATGGCTTCTATTTCTCAGTTTGTTCCCGTTGGTTTCAGCCTGGCAGCCATGGGGTGCTGGGGGACCAGCGACTTCACCGGCGGCTACGCGGTAAGGCGCGCCCCGGCATTCTTGTTCACCACCATTACCCACGCCAGCGGAGCCGGCCTGATGTTGGCGCTGGCGTTGCTCGATCACTCGCCCCTCCCATCGAGGCACACCGTGGGCTGGTCGTTGCTGGCGGGCGCTCTCGCCGGAATTTCGCTGGCCATTTTCTATCGCGCCCTGGCCAGCGGGAAAATGGGGATCACCACGCCGGTGGTGGCAGTCTTGAGCGCAGGCATTCCGGCGCTGATTGGCATCCTGAGGGAAGGCGCGCCGGGCGTTCTTACCCTGAGTGGATTCGCGCTGGCGGGCGCGGGACTGTGGCTCATTACCCGCCCCGAAGACGGTAGCCGCCCGCAAGGATTAGGGCTAGCCTTGCTTTCCGGCATCGGATTCGCCGGATACTTCCTGTGCATCAGGCAGGCGGGCAGCGGGTCGCCGTTGTGGATTGCCGGACTGTCGCGCTCCTGCTCTTTTTCCTGACCGGCGCTATTGTTCTGCTCGCGGGAAAAATCCCCAGCATTTCCCGGCCGGACATACGCATGGCCATCCTCACCGGCTGCATCGATGTTTCTGGCAGCGCGCTGTTCGTGCGCGCCATGCAGACTGGCCGCCTCGATTCGGTAGTGGTGCTCAGTTCGCTCTATCCCGCGGTCACCGTGCTCCTGGCCCGGTTCGTTGTGCAGGAGCATCTGCCGCGCTGGAAGGCCGTCGGCATGTTGGCGGCGTTAGCGGCAGTGCCGATGATCGCGCTGCGGTAGCCAAGAATCAGCCACGGATCTCCGCGGATCAAACGGATTCACTGCTCGGCAAAGAAGTTCCTCTGATTTAATCCGTGGAGATCCGTGCGCGTCCGTGGCCGCACTTGTTTTCGCTTCTGCTACCATCCGATGCGTGGCTCTCCTCGAAATCCGCCATCTGACCAAAGTCTACCCACTGGGCGAATCGGTGTTTGGCGGCGCGGCAAAAGGCGAAGTCCGCGCCGTGGACGATATCTCCCTCGACATCCACTCGGGCGAGACGCTTGGCCTGGTCGGCGAATCCGGGTCGGGCAAGAGCACATTGGGGCGGCTGGTTCTGCGGCTGATTGAGCCCACTTCGGGCAGCGTCCGCTTCGAGGGGCGCGACCTGCAGACCGCGAATCATAGTGACCTGCAAGACCTGCGCCGCCACATGCAGATCATCTTCCAGGACCCCTTCGGCTCGCTCGACCCGCGCTTTCGCGTCGAGGACGTGATTGCGGAACCGCTGATCATTCACGAGAAGATGACGCGGTCCTCGCGCCGTCTTCGCACCGCTGAATTGCTGCGCGCCGTCGGCCTGGATGAATCCGCCCTGCACCGCTTTCCCCACGAGTTCAGCGGAGGCCAGCGGCAGCGCATCGGCATTGCCCGCGCCCTCGCCCTGCGTCCGAAATTCATTGTGGCCGACGAGCCGGTTTCCGCGCTCGATGTCAGCGTGGGCGCCCAGATCGTAAATCTTCTGGCGCAGTTGCAGCGCGAATTCGGGCTGACCTATCTATTCATCTCGCATTCCATGCCGGTGGTGCGCTATCTGGCGACGCGCATTGCGGTCATGTATCGCGGCCAGCTGGTAGAAGTCGGATCGAGCGAGCAAATCACGCAACGTCCAAGCCATGCCTACACCCGCAGCCTGCTGGAAGCTACTCCAGCCGTGCTCGCGTAGAGACAGCCGCCCCCGGCTGTCCGGCCGAGCCGATGGTCGGGCTAAGGCTCGACTCCCGCGCGGCGGCCTTGCGGCAGCCCTGGTAAATTTCTGCTATCCTTCCGACGATTTTCCTTGGGCATGGCAGCAGGATGCTGCTTCAATCTATCTGCAAGGCTGACTCCTGCCGTAACGCCACGTCAGAAGCCAATGCTCAGAAAAGAGAGGGTTGCAATGCCAACCATCTGCGATATATGTGGAAAGCAACTTCAGCCAGCCAACGTCCAGGTTATTCGACCGACTGCGGTGGTCTTTGCGACGACCAATGGTTTCGTCCCATCAAGACTGCCTGCCACCTGGAAGCCACAATGCGAAATGCTTGGCGTGACCGTGGCCTCTCATTGGAACACCGTGGTTAAAATTAACGCGGCAACCGACTGGGGGGTTTGCGGGGATTGTTTAGACGAAATAAACCAATTCAATGCAAAATCGGGTGACGTTGGCAGGGCGGCTCTGGGAGCGGTCGACCAGCTTTTTGGCGCGTTGCGCTCGGGCGAACAACAGAAGGCGCAGAGCCCCAAGCCTCAGCCGTCAGTGAACCTCAGGGATACGCCAGCCATCACTCCCAAAAGCCAGCCGACTGCCGGAATCGCAACGCCCGCTCCGGTGCCGGAACCCGCTGCGCTCTCCGAAGGCGCGCGGCTCATCGATACCTTCATCGCCCCCAGCAAGACCTTCACCGACCTGCGCCGCAACGCCAGTTGGTGGGCGCCCTGGCTGGTGATTTCCGTGTTCACCATCGCCTTTATGTTTGTCATCGGGCAACAGATTGGTTTTGAGCAGGTGAGCCGCAACCAGATCAGCCAGTCCGCCCGCGCCGATCAGTTCGACAGGCTTCCCGCCGATCAACAGGCCCGGCAACTCCATGTCGCGGCCATGGTCACGAAATACATTGGCTATGGTTTCCCGGTCATCATTTTGATTTCCTTTGCCATCATCGCCGGAGTTCTGATGGCTGCCTTCAATGTGGGCGCAGGCGCGCAAGTGCGCTTTGGCACTGCTTTGGCCATCGTCACCTACGGAAGCTTGCCGGGCATCGTTCACGCCACCTTGAGCATGATCGCGCTCTTTGCCGGAGTGGACCGCGAAGGCTTCAACATCCAGAATCCGGTGGCCAGCAATCTGGCCTACTTCATGACTCCCACCGGCCACAAGTTTCTCTACGGCATGGCTTCGGCGCTGGATGTATTCGTCCTCTGGAGCGTGGTGCTGATGGGCATCGGTTTCGCCTGCAACAGCAAAGTGAAGCGTTCGACCGCGATCATCCTGGTGGCGGCATTGTATGTCGTCTATAAACTTGCGGCCTCGGGCCTGGGGGCGGCGTTCTCCTAGGAAAACGCCACCCTTGGCTGAAACCCTTCCCCGGGGCTATGCTTAGCTGGTTGTGAATGCCAGCTTTGAATCAGAGGCGTTATGAAGCGCATTCTTCTACTTCTCGCGGTGGCTTCGGTTCCTCTTCTCGCGCAATCCAAGAATCCGGTAACCTCGGTGGTGCAGGAAATCCTGCCCCGGCAGCAAAAGAATATTGTCGCCGCTGCCCAGGAAATGCCCGCCGAGAAATTCAGCTTCAAGCCCACGCCAGCGCAGATGAGCTTTGGCCAGTTGATCGTGCATATTACCGAATCGAACAACTATCTGTGCGCCAAGATCGGCGATCTGCCCGCGCCCAAGCCGGCGGAGCTGACGGAAACCTCCAGCAAGGACAAACTGGTGGCGGCGCTCCAGGCTTCGTTCGACTTCTGCGGCCCGGCGCTGGAGAAGGTAGACGACAGCAAACTCGGGGACTCAATCGAAGTGTTCGGTGGCCGCAGCGCCCCGCGGGCTTTTGCCCTGATCGCCCTGACCAACGACTGGGCGGACCACTATGGCTCGGAGGCGATGTACCTGCGCTTGAACGGACTGCTTCCGCCGACGGCGCAGGCGAAGAAGTAGCGCGGCTTGCGGAGGGCAATGAGGCGGCCGGCCTTTTGCAATCAAGCACTTAGCCGTAAGCTATTGAAAAGATGGATAGACTCTCCTCGCGATCCAGGCCTGGCCCGGTCCGGCCGCGCGGTTAGAACCTTGCGTAGAATGCCTCTGGATTGCGCCAGGATGGCTTGTAGGCCCGTTTCGCCGTCCCGGCCAGTCTTTGCCCAGGCCAGGCCAGATCGCGCTAGAATTCGATTTGCTATATCTTTAAGATATACATTCGACAATCCCTGTCTTATCAACAATCCCAATCCCCAAGGCTCGGCCGGCCGTCACTGTGGGGGGATCTGCAGCTCCCGGAAGCTTCCGCCCGGATTGCTGTTCGCGTTCGCCTTGTTTCCCAGGCCGTCCACGTAATAGTTGGCATTGGGGCCGGTCCACACCTGAAAGTTTTGGCCGGTGAGAGGATCATGGGCGTCCGTTAACCCGGTCAAAATATTGCCCCAGCCCGTGGATTGCGCCTGGGACGCTTGCTGTTGTCTTTCGAACCCGCTGACCTGCTGGTTCATGGAATTGCTAAAGGCCTGCATCTGCGCCCGCGTCTGCGCCAGGAAGGTTTGGAAGTCGCGCCCGACCATTTCAAGACCTTCCTGGGTCATCTGGTTCTGGTGAGCCTGCCACTGCGGGTAGATCTGGAAGGAATCCATCGCGTGCTGCAAAACCGATTGGGCGAGCGGCATCAGGTCGGGCGTGGTCACCGCACTGAGGATCGGGTCGGCCTGCCAGAAGCCCGATTTGGCATAGAGGGCGGTATGGACGAAGACGCTGGCCAGCTTGCGCCCAGCGCTGGTCTGGCAATCGAAGTCCAGGGCAGCATCGCTGCTCTGGTTGGGATTGAGACTCGTCACCATGGGCGGGAGAGTCGGCTTCCATGAACTGGGTTTCGAGGTCATCGTCTGGCAGACGCTCTTGAAGCGGGATTTCCCGTAGGTCTCAGCAAAAGAGGGAGCGGTGCGATATTTTTCTACCATCATCTGGAACTGGAAGGGCTTCTTGTAGGGCTGGCCCTCGGCTGGCTTGTTGGGGCCAGGCAAGACATAAGGGGGAACGTTGGCATCGTCGAAACGAATGATGATGTTGCCATCGGGGGAGCGCAGATCCACGGTGGCGCGCACGTCGAAGTAGCCAAAGCGGTACATACCGCCTTGGACTCTCCAGCCTTGCGGCACCTCGATGGAAAAAGAGCGTTCGCTGGGATCGTCATAGCGCACCCAGGAGAGTTTGGCCGAACCGGCAGCATAGGCGGCTGCGGGATCGGCCGACTTGGAGTTGCAAGCGATGGCGGCCAGCGCCGTAAAAAGCGTAACCAGTAAGGTCCGGTTCATGTCCTGCTCCTCGCTCCGGAGGTTTATTGGGGCACAGCATACACCAGCTTTCGCCGCAATTTCGAGAGAATCTCGGGCATGGGGGAAATGGCGAAGGAAGGCTTAGAAATGGAAGATGTTTTGTAGCGGCGGGGGACGCGCTGCCCGACAGCCGCCGAGACGGCGGCGCTGCCAGACTATTCGATTTGCACCAGGCCGGAAGGCACCGGCGAGGCGGGATGCTGCGGCGCGCGCCAGGAATCGAGCGCCGAAACCTGATGCACGCAGGAAACCGTGCAGTGCGGCGCGCAGCCTTTTTCCGTCACATATTCGCGCCGGATGTTGGCCAGCGAGTATGTCTCCAGTGGCGTGCCGGGATAGCCGCGCTGTTGCGAGCAGTAATGCACCAGCCCGTTTTCGCAGATGTAGAGATAGCGCGCTCCCGCGCGGCATCGCCACTGGTTGGGACGGCCCTGCGCAATGTTGTCCTGGAAGGCGTTGATGCGCGTGAAGCTGCTCTTCTCCATGGCCTTCATCTCGTGGTAGACGCGTTTTTCCTCGTCGGTCAGGGGCTGCAGCTGGCCGCTGCCGTCGTGAATAATGCCGATGGTCGAAGTGAATCCCAGGCCCAGGGCGCGTTTGCCGATATCGAGCGCGTCCTGCGGATTGCACACCCCGCCGCCCACCACGGAGTTGATGTTGACGTGAAAGTCGGCATGCTCGGCGAGGTTCTGCAGCTTCTTGTCGAGAACTTTCAGGCTCTTCTTCGAAACCTCGTCGGGATTCACGTTATCGATGGAAATTTGCAGCCATTCGAGGCCGGCGCGGTTGAGGCGCGCAATGCGCTCGGGAACCAGCAGGTAGCCGTTGGTGATCAAGCCGGAGATCATTCCGTTCTTGCGAATGCGGCGGATGACGTCGTCGAGTTCAGGATGAAGCAGTGGCTCGCCCCCGCTGATGGTGACCGCAGACGTGCCCAGCTCGCCCAGTTTGTCGATGCGCCGGAACATCTCCTCCAGAGGTACCGGCTTGGAAACGTCGTCGAATTCATTGCAGTAGGTGCAAGCCAGATTGCAGCGCCGCATGGGAATGATGTGCGCCAGAAAAGGATGGTCGGTCGAGACCATGGCGCGCACCACTTCGCGGGCTCCGCGCAGATCGCGGTAAAAGCCCTTGAGGCGGCGGCGCAGTTTGGTGCGGGGAGTGGGCATGGGCTTAGATATTAGAGCATAGGAGCGGTGCAAGTGTTGCGGATTCAACATTATTCGGCAGTTATTTTCAGCTGAGTGGCGCCATTCCCCGGGCTAGTCGTGGCGTCCGAGGCGCAAGCAGATTCCTCGCGCGATAAAGCCGCGCTTCGGAATGACAACGTTAGTGTTATAGGGGCCTCACAAGCCTGGCGTCTTGACCCAGCCCTATGATTTTGTCATTCCGAACCCGCCTTTTGGGTGAGGAATCTGCTTTTACTTTTCTTACCCACACCGGCGTCCGAGGCACACAGCGGATTCCTTCGCGCGATGAAGCCGCGCTTCGGAATGACAACGTTAGTGTTATAGGGGCCTCACAAGCCAGGCGTTTTGACCCCAGCCCTATGATGTTGTCATTCCGAACCCGCCTTTTGGGTGAGGAATCTGCTTTTACTTTTCTTACCCACACCGGCGTCCGAGGCACACAGCGGATTCCTTCGCGCGATAAAGCCGCGCTTCGGAATGACAAGGGCGGAGGATAAATCCACAATCGCGCGTTGCTGTCTGTGACGACTGACCTTGCATCCGCTCAGGCTCGCGATCATTCTCGGAAGCCAAGCTCATGCTGCGAGAGAAGCGCTATTACGTTTACATTTTGTCCAGCAAAGGCCGGGTTCTCTACGTTGGCATGACTGGCTTCTTAGCGGCCCGAGTGCTGCAGCATAAGGCTGGAGAAACTGACGGTTTTACTCGCAGATACCACGTCGACCGTCTGGTTTACTGCGAGGTATTTCGATATGTGAACAATGCCATCACTCGCGAGACTGAAATCAAAGGCTGGCGGCGCGAGAAGAAAGTGGCGCTGATCGAAGCGGATAACCCACTGTGGAATGATCTAGCCGCCGATTGGGGCCAACCCGTTTTCATGAACCCAGCAGATTCCTCGCGCGATGAAGCTCCGCTTCGGAATGACAAGTTACAGCCCCTAGCTGTCCTTGCGGTACAGCAAGTCGCGCATGGCCCGTCTGCGAGCTTCGTTGGCTTCCGCCATACTTTTGCGTTCGTCGGCGTCTACACTGCGCTTGGTTGTGGGTTCAGCCTGTTCCGGTTCGCTGCATTCCGGGCAGCGGTTGGCGAAGCCGGGCTTATCCGGTTTCAGTTCGAACTCCTCAGAGCACACGGCGCAGATTCTGATAGGGAATGCCATGCAAATACCATGATACGACGCGCCGTGGGCAGCGGCCAGACGGCATAGAGCACACGGCGGGGCTACGTTCTGGCGGCGGCCGCGTCAAACAGATCGAGGAATTCCAGTTTCTTCTCCGCCGCAAGAAACGATGCCTCGAACGAGTTACGCGCCATTTCGCGCAGATGCTCGTCGGTGAAGCCGAAGTTCTCCTGCGCCAGCTGGAACTCCTGTGCGAGGGAGGTGGCGAACATTGCCGGATCGTCGCTGTTCAGCGTAATCATCAGTCCCTGATCAAAATATCGGCGAACCGGATGCTCGGCCAGCGAGGGGCAGCATCCGGTTCGCAGGTTGCTGGTCAGGCAGATCTCGACCGGAATCTGGCGCCCTGCCAGTTCCTCCACCAGTTCCGGATCCTGCGCCGCGGTCAGCCCGTGGCCGATGCGTTCGGCTTTCAAATTCAACGCTCCCCAAATCGATTCTGGCCCGGCATACTCGCCGGCGTGCGCCGTGAGACGCAATCCGTTGTCTGCGGCGTAGGCATAGGCATCATGAAAAAGTTTCGGGGGCGCCTTCTGCTCATCGCCGCCAATGCCAACGGCAGCGACATGGCGCTCGCGGCAGCGCACGGCCCAGCTGAAGACATCGCGAGCCGCGCCCGGGCCGAACTGCCGCACCGCGTCGAAGATCCACAGCAACGAGATGCCGAAATCGCGCTCGCCACGCTGACGGCCAAGTTCCATGCCTTCGAAGATGGAACCGAAATCCTGGCCCCGCCACAGGCACACTCCTACCGACACGTAGACTTCGGCATGAAGCACGTTTTGCGCTTTGAGCTTTCCCATCAGCCGGTAGGTAATGAGTTCATAATCCTCGGGAGTTTGCAGGTCCCCGGTCACGGTTTTGAAGGCCATGAGGAAGCCGGGGAAATCCGCATAGCGATAGAGTTGCTCAATCTCCGGCAAGGAGCTGTTCTTGCCGTGCCGCCGCCGTAGTTCGAGCAAGGTTGGGGGCTCGATGGAGCCCTCCAGGTGCAGATGCAGCTCGGCCTTGGGCAGGGTGAGGATGAACTGGCTCGGCTGCGGCGCCATGATGCCGATTGTAGATGGCGGCGCTAGGATTTGGAACTGGAGCTGCTCCGTAGAGACGTAGCTCCGCTGCGTCTTGCTGGCGCCAGAACGGAAGTCCCGGCGCAGCCGAGATGCCGCAAGCAGAGTCCCGGTATTGGGTCAATTACCAAAGCTTTAACCACCAAGGGCACGAAGGGAAACTCTGAACTAGGACCTCCGTGAAACCTTGTGCCCTTGGTGGTTTGTGGGTTTTCTTTGGAGAATCTGGGACGACGCGCCGGCCTGGTTACGCTTCCTGGATTAGTCCGGCCAGCAACGCGGCACGCTTAGGCAGTTCCGCAAGCACAATCGATTCATGCTGCGCATGCGCTCCTTCGCCCACCGCTCCCAAGCCATCCAGGGTTGGAATTCCCAGCGCAGCGGTGAAGTTTCCGTCCGAACCGCCGCCCACCGCGGCTTCTTCCAGCTTCCAGCCCAGATGCTTGGCGATTTCTGTTGCCTTGCGATAAAGCGCGGCTACGCCAGCGGTTCGCTCCATGGGCGGGCGGTTGATTTCTCCGCAGATCTCCAGAGTGCACTTGCGGTTGAAGGGCTTTAGCGCACGCAACTTGCGGTCGATGCCGGCCGCGTCTTTCATGCGGGCAATGCGCACATCCATGCGCGCCGTGGCTTCTGCTGGAACTACATTGACCCGCGTGCCGCCCTGGATCAATCCGACGTTCAACGTGAGGCCGCGTTTTACATCCAGCAGCTTGGAAATCTGCGCAATCTGCCGGGCCAGTTCAATGACGGCGCTCTGACCTTTTTCAAAGTCCAGGCCGGAGTGGGCCGCGACTCCCGTGACCTTGAGCGCGTATTCGCCGACTCCCTTGCGGGCGGTCTTGACGGCTCCGCGCGGTCCGTAGGATGGTTCCAGCACCAACACGGCCGCCGATTTCTTGGCTAGACTTTCGGTGATGGGTCTGGAGGAAGCGCTGCCCACCTCTTCGTCGGAAACCAGAAATATGGTAACCGGCCGCAGCAGCTCTCCATGCCCGTCGAGCAGTTTTCCGATGGCCGCCAGCATCAGGGCGATGCCCGACTTCATGTCGAGCACGCCGGGCCCGGACATGCGCCCGCCGGCTACGCGGCACGGCATGGTAGCTAAAGTTCCGAGCGGGTACACGGTGTCGCAATGGCCCAGCAGCAGGACCGGTTTGCCGCCGCGCCGTCCTGCGAAATCCACCTGCAAGTGATCGCCAAAGCCGGCCGCCTTGTGCAACTTCGCGTGTCCGCCGAGCCTTTCAAACTTGGCCGCGACGAACGCGCTCAGGCGGTCCACGGCCGGCTTGTTGTCGCTGGGAGATTCGATCTCCACCAACTGCTGGAGGAGGGCGACGATTTCCTCTTGCCGCTCTTCGAAGTACCGCAAACTGCTGGCGGACGGTGGCGCGGGAACTTCCGTGGAGGGCTTGGGCTTTTGTCTTTTCATGATTAGCTTCGGTAGCGAGTGATCGAAAATCCCCGATGGGAGGCAGTTGTGGAATCACACCCTTCCGACTCCGCTCAGGGCAGGCCCTGGCGCAAAGAACGCGCAAGGATGGGGCACCCATCGCTGTCGTACAGTATAATCTCCGCTCGATAGTTACACAGCAATGACCAGTGCCGAATGACTACCACCATGCCTGATATCGCCCAGCCCGGCGCAGAGAATCCCGAGCCCGGGAAGACCGTGCTCGATATCCTGGATATCCAGAAGATTCTGCCGCACCGCTTTCCTTTTCTGTTGATTGACCGGGTGATCGAGATCGTGCGCCGCAAGCGCATTGTGGCGCTGAAGAATGTCACCATTAACGAGCCTTTTTTTGCCGGGCACTTTCCCAATATGCCGATTATGCCAGGGGTGCTGATCGTGGAAGCGATTGCCCAGGCGGGCGGCGCGCTGTTGCTGACCGAAGTCGAGGATCGAACCAGCAAGCTCATCATGTTCACCGGCATCGAGCGCGCCAAATTCCGGCGTCCAGTGGTGCCGGGGGACCAGTTGCGCATTGAGGTGGAACTGAAAGCCTGGCGCGCGGTCGGACCTATGATCGCGGTGCGCATGGAGGGCATCGTTACGGTGGAAGGCCAGCGCGTTGCCGAGGCCAGCGTAAAATGCCAGTTGGTGGATAACTCGCGTGGACGCCGTAACCTGGCGGACGAGGGCACGGAAACCGAGTAAGGGACGTTCATGATCGACGCTTCCGCAAGTCTCCAGCAACAATCGGAAAATTGAATGACGCTGGTCGCGGTTTGTCATTTCGACGATGACCCCGAGCTTGGCGAAGGGAAAGAGGAGGAATCCGCTGTGGCCGACGCATCGAAAGAAGCAATTCCTCGCACCCAAAGTCGGCGCTTCGGAATGACAAGCTGTGTAGTTGAGAACGCGGGTCCCTCGCGGAGATGAGCGTTCATCCCACCGCCGTCCTTGATCCCGGCGCGAAGATTCATGCTTCCTGCAAGATCGGTCCTTATTGCGTGATTGGCCCTGGGGTCGAGCTGGGGGAAGGCTGTGAACTGATCTCGCAGGTTGCCATTCAAGGTCCATCGAAGATTGGCTCGCATAACGTCTTCTATCCATTTTGCGCGGTCGGCATGGCTCCGCAAGACCTCACCTACAAGGGCGAACCTACGCGGCTGGAGATGGGCGATCACAATGTGATTCGCGAATATGTCACGATCAGCCGCGGCACCGTGAAGGGTGGCGGGTTAACCCGCGTGGGCAGCGACACGCTGATCATGGCTTACACCCATATTGCGCACGACTGCGTGATCGGCGATCACGCGATTATGGCAAACGGAGCGACGCTCGGCGGGCATGTGACGGTCGAAGAATGGGCGACGGTGGGAGCGCTGTGCCCGGTGCACCATTTTGTGCGGATCGGGAAGTACTCGTTCGTAGGCGGAGGCACCACCATCACCAAGGATGTTTTGCCGTTTTCCAAGACGGTAGCGGCCCGCGACACCCACGCCTACGGGCTCAATGCGATCGGGTTGGAGCGCCGGGGGTTCAGCCCGGAGCGCATCCGCAAAATTCATCACGCCTACAAGGTTTTGCTGGCCTCGAAACTGAATACCAGCCAGGCTCTGGAGAAATTGAAGTCCGAGCCCGACCGCGGAGAAGATGTGGACTTGCTGATCGAGTTCATCGAAGCTTCGGAGCGGGGAGTGATTAAGTGAGTGGCTAGTGGTTAGTGGCTAGTCATGCGGCGTATGGTTTCTCTAGCCACTCATCACTAATCACGAGCCACCATGGGACCCCACCCCAAACTCGGCCTGATTGCCGGCAACGGCCAGTTTCCATTCCTCGTGCTCGACGCCGCCCGCGCCCAGGGATTCGAGGTGGTGGTTGCCGCCATCAAGGAAGAAACCCTTCCGGAAATTGCTTTGCGCGGCGCCGCTGTGGTGCATTGGCTGTCGCTGGGCGAGCTTTCCAAATTGATTGAGATGTTCAAGAGCGAAGGGGTGAGCCGCGCCATCATGGCGGGTCAGGTCAAGCATAAGCAGATCTTTTCGAGCATCCGGCCGGACTGGCGGCTGGGCAAGCTGCTGCTTTCGCTGGGCACGCGCAATACGGATTCGCTGCTGGGGGCGGTGGCCAAAGTTCTGGCGGACGAGGGCATCACCCTGGAAAATTCCACGGCTTTCCTCGAACCACTATTAGCCAAGCCTGGAGTGCTCACGAAACGTGCTCCGACGGAACAGGAAGCCAAGAATATTGCCTATGGACGCACCGTGGCTCGGCATCTGGCGCAATACGACATTGGACAAACGGTAGTGGTTGCGGAAGTCGCCTGCGTGACCGTCGAAGCCATGGAAGGCACCGATGCCACAATCGAGCGTGCGGGGCAGATCATGGCATCGCTCGATGCGGAAGCCTCCACGCTGAGCCGTAGTCTCACGGTAGTGAAAATTGCCAAGCCCAATCAGGATATGCGTTTTGATGTGCCGGTAATCGGAGTGAAGACAATCGACGTGATGCGAGAAGCCGGCGCCAGCTGCCTGGCGCTGGATGCGGGGAAGTGCTTGTTGCTGGACGGCGAGGCGATTGTCAAAGCCGCAAATCAGGCCGGAATTACGGTCTGCGCTGACCCCGTGGGATAAGCCAACGGGGCTGATTCGCTAGCTCGGGGAAAAGCGGACGGAATTACCTTCACAAACCAAGAGTCTGAAGTATAACCCGGGTCCCCCGTTGATTTGTTGCATACAAAAGGCTTAGATTGTCGCCCTTTGCGTGAATCCGCCGCAACGTGGCACATGTGATGAAATATTGTGTCATTCCCATTCTGGAGTCGCGTCTCAAAATAGCCGGGGTTGCCACCTCTGGTTCGTGCGGTCTACGCCGAAGCGCTCTTTGGCTGATTCGTAGCGTCACCGCTTTCCTCCGATGATTCTCAGCGCCAGAATCGTGCGCTCCGGCGATGTAGTCGCAAATTTGGGTGAGGTCGCGGAGCGCGGGTGCGGTCCAGCGGACGCGCATTAGCCCGGATACCGACTATCAATCATTTTCCGGACGTCTTCGCGTTCGACCAGGTCGCCGCTATCTGCCGCGGCAATCCCCTTCTCCACTTCGCGCACGAACCACTGGTCGTAGTTCACCAGACGCTCGACTGCTTCCACGACCATCGCTTCGCTATCGCGGCCTTGCTGCGCGGCCAGTTGGGCCAGCTTAGCTTGCAGGTCGGAGGTGAATCGCACTTCCATAAGGTTTAGGGTAAGGATCAGAGGGAAGGGTGTCAACGCGAAACTCGTCCGGCTGAATCATTCCGAGGTTAGGAACTTACGAATGGGGCCATATGCCCCTGACCGAAAAGCAGCGAAAGGACGGCGCCCTCAAAGGGAGAGCCAGTGGTCTTTTCCCGAGTTTATACTCCACGCGGAAAGGTGAGCCGACCGCCGAAGGCCATCCTGTGTTGGTAACATTGACCTGACTATGGATCACCTCATCAACGTCGCCGTCATTGGCGTGGGCGCCTTTGGGCGCAACCATGCCCGGGTGTACCACCAACTGGCTCAGCAAGGGGAAGCGGTGCGTTTGCTGGGCGTCGTGGATAGCGATTTAGCGCGCGCGGACGCGGTGGCGCGCGAGTTTGGCTGCCGCGCCTTCGGCTCCATCGAGCAATTGCTCACCACCCATAGCGAGATTCAGGCGGCTTCCGTTGCCGTCCCCACCATCCATCATCTCAGTGTTGGGCGCGCACTCCTGCAAGCGGGCGTGGATGTGCTCATCGAAAAACCACTGGCGCCTTCGCTCGCCGACGCCGATGAATTGCTTCAACTGGCGCGGCGCTATGGCCGCGTCGGCCAGGTGGGGCACCTCGAACGATTCAATCCCGCGGTACAGGCGACGCTTCCGCTGGTTACAAAACCCATGTTTTTCGAGGTGCATCGCCTCAGCGTGTTTACTCCGCGCTCCCTCGACGTGGACGTGGTGCTTGACCTGATGATTCACGATCTGGATATCGTGCTGTGTTTTGCCAATTCCGCGGTCAAGGAAATCCGCGCGGTGGGGTTGCCCATCCTCTCTTCCAAGGTGGATATCGCCAACGTCCGCATAGAATTTGATTCTGGTTGCGTGGCCAATTTCACCGCCAGCCGGGTTTCCACCGAGCAGGTGCGCAAGCTGCGCTTTTTCCAGCCAAAACAATACATTTCTCTCGACTACAGCCGGCAGGATGTATTGGTTTTCGCGGTTGACCAGGACAGCCAAAGCGGAACGCCTTCGGTCAACCCGCGGATCAAAGTGGTCAAGCCCGCGATTGTTTCCGAGGAGCCTTTGCGGGCCGAGCTGAAGTCCTTTTTGGATGCGGTGCGCAGGCGAAGCCAGCCGGTGGTGTCGTTGCAGGATGGGCGGCGCGCGCTGGCGGTTGCGCTGGAAGTGGAAGCCGCGATCCGTGAACACAGCGAGAGGGTGAACCTGGATCGCCTGATCCCGGCGCGCCCGCTCTAAAGCCACTTGCCTGATTCCAGGCCGTTTACACTTCTTGACGGACGCCACTCCGAATTCGATGTACCCTTTCCATTGACGGTCCGGATACGGTCCGCAGGCATCCATTGGTAAGTTCTGCGCCGATTTTCGGGAAAGATGCGAAAATAAGAGAACGGCCGAGAACGGCCCTGCGAGGCGATGCGGAGATATTTTTCGCTTTTAGTTGCGGGAGTAAACTTTTTCGTTCTAGCAACTTAAAGCGAGAGGGCCGGGTCTAATCGCTTAAAGTCAACGCTTTCGATGCCAGCCACAGAAATTCCGCCACGGAGTCCAGATTCTTCACCGCTTCCGGTGCAGCTTGCAGACAGCGCCGATCTTTACGATGCGCGACGCTGGGAGTCCGCCTACCGGGAGATGCACGACGTTCCTACCATCCTGGTGCAGCTGCAGGATGATTTGTCCCGCTCCCAAAAGCGGGAAGCGTTTTGGATGTCGGTGGTGGTCCATCTTGTAATTGTGATGCTGATTTGGAATTCGCCCAAATTTGCCAAGTATTTTCCTTCCCGGACGCTGACCGTAAGCCCTCACGACTGGATGCGGCAAAAGGACCTGACTTACCTGGAATTGCCTCCGGATGCGCAAAAGCTTAGCAAGCGTCCGAATTCCAATATCATTTCCGATAAGGACCGGATCGCAACTTCCCGCACGCCGCATCTCGATCCCAAGGAATTGCGCAAGATTCTGGACAGCGCGCGCCCCGGCGCGCCCGGACCGGGCGGGCCTCCGCAGCAGCCAGCCGCACCCGCAGCGGCCCAGAACGAGCCTGGGCCGCAAGCACCGCAAGCTCCTGCGCGGCCAGAGGCAGAGCAGAACCAGATGGCGCAATTGCAGACTCCGCCCACGGCCGCGCCTCGTCCGAATTTCAATACCGGACCGATGAGCGCGGGATCGGCGATCGCGCAGGCGGCGCGCGCGGCCGTTGCCAACCGAGGCGGTTACGGTGGCAGTGGCGGGGACTACGGATTGGGCCAAGGCAGGCAGCCGACCGCAACGCTAGGGCCATTCGACATCATGAGCGACACCATGGGGGTGGATTTCGGCCCCTATTTGGCCCGCGTCCTGCACGACGTCAGACAGAACTGGTACGCCTTGATTCCCGAGTCGGCCATGATGAAAAAGGGGAAGGTTTCCATCGAGTTCGCCATTCTTAAGGACGGAAAAGTCGCGGGCATGCAGTTGGCCGGCACTTCGGGCGATGTCGCTTTAGATCGGGCGGCCTGGGGCGGCATTACCGCTTCCAACCCTTTTCCGCCTCTCCCCAACGAGTTTGGCGGGCAGTACCTCACTCTTCGGTTCCATTTCCTTTACAACCCGGATAAGTCGGACCTGCAGTAGAAATCCAAAACAACCCCGCGCAGCGTAGTTCTATCTTAGGGCTGTCCGAAGGAGTGCGCTCGGGATCTGGATTGGAGCGGAAGGCTGGACCTTGGGCGATTTCCTGTGGATTTCCCGGTTTACGCAAATTGACAATCTAGAGACAAAAACTCCCGGGATGAAGGTATAATTCGTCTCCCGAGACCGAAATAAGTGTTACGGTTCTGGACGAAGGCTCGCCGATCCCGCCCGTGTTGAGGATGGCCCAACACCCGGCGTGCCAGCGTCTCCCGCGACAATGGACTGCTACTCTCCAGGCTCGGGAAAAGGCATTCGCCATGAAATCGCCTCGTTGTCTGTGGTTCGCCGGTTTCCTCTTCTGGTTGGCCTTTCAAATTGCACTTGCGCAGAACGTTCCCGTTGCGGCGCAGCCGGAAGCAGCGGACAGGGCGCAGAGCGCTGCGCCGGCAACCCTGGCTGCCGGGGACGAGGCCAACATTCCGGGACCTCTGCGATCCTTTCTGCGCATGGCGGGCATCAGCCAGAAGGCGACGCCGCAGGAAGTGCTTCCTCTGCTCTCCCGCAACGTCGTGATTGATGGATATCACGGGCCCCAAGACCGGCCTGGAAAACCTACCGAATATCTGATTCTATTGATGCGGTATGTGCAGCAAGCCCGGGAGTTGCAGGCGCTGGCGGGGCCGGAAGGAGAAATTCGAGTAGGCAACTGCGAAGAAGCCGCGCCACTGCTGGCGGTTTTGGGGTATCGCTTCCATGAGGAGTGCGCCAAGGATCCCTCGCTGGAAGCCGCGAATTCAGAGCGCGCCTTTCTCACCATCGATTCCGGTTTCCCGCTCTCGGAGCTTGAGGAGAGCCTGCGCTCCGCGAAGATTTTCAAGTATCCATTTCCCGTAACCAAGGTGCCGGTGATCTTCACCCAGAACGAGTGGGCAGCCAATGACAAAAGCGCCGCCACCGGCCGGAACGCGGATATTGTCGACTTGCTTTTGCGGAATCGCAATCTGGCTCGTCTCTATTGGGGAATTTCCCGTATCGACGCCGAGACGGCGAATGATTTGCGGCAGTCACCGGGGCTGGCCAAACTGCTTCCGTATGCCCCTGCGCTGGATTTTTACGGCAGCCAAATCTGTATTCGCTCCGGAAAGGTGCTGGTGCCCGGAGGGCCAGCCTCTGAGTCTGCCTGGAAAGAATTGGTGGGGGCCAGCCCCGAGTCGCCGGCGGAGTTTGTAACTGAGCTGCTGGCGAAGGACGCAGGCTGGGCGGCCACTTATTTCGATACGCTTTCCCGGGTCAGTCATGGCCGGCAGGCGTATTTCGCCGACCCTCACCGGCTGCAGCTGTTCTACCGCGCGTTGCGAGGGAAAGACCTTTCCCCCGGCCCAACCCGGCCGGTGTTTCGTCCCGCGCCCGGCTTGCTTCTCCTGGCCACCAATCTGCAATTGGATCCGGATGGGCGGCCGCATGTGCCCGGCAGTTTAGCGGTGTGGAGAGACATCATCCACCGCAAAGGCGAATCGAAAATTGTGGGCGAATGGACGGCCCGCGCCAAAGGCTGGAAGAATCCCGAAGAACTGGTGGAAGCCCTGGTGGCTTTCTCGCGCGTGGGAGACGAGCAAAGCCCGCTGCAGGTGTACTTGGCGGTGTCGGAAATGGACCGGGTGCGCTCGCCCGAGGAACGCCTGAGCCCGCAAACCGTGGCTTTGCTGGCCGAGCGGTTCCCTCGCTTCAGCAACCAATATTTGTTCTTTTCGGAATTTCACGATTTGAACAATGAGTCGATTACCGGCTTTCTCAAGCTGGCGGATGAGCTCGACCATGTTCACAACACGGCCTTGCGGGCCAATGCGGTCGGGCTGTTCCAGGCCAACACCAGCCTGTGGCAGATTCTGGCGCGGCAGGGACAAATTCCCAGCGCCGAACTGAACCAGTCGTGGCAGGCGGCAATCCATCCGTTCGCGGGAATCGTGTCCTCCGAGCAGCTATTTGACGCGGGCCGTGCGTCGCTGCGCGAACTCTACGCGGCGGTCACCGGCAAACGCGATTTTTCCCAGGACGACTTCGTCGAATTGCTGGCCGGGCCAGGGCAGGTGAGCGCGGACGGCCGGCGGGTGCGGCAGGAGTTGGCAACCCGCATCGCCGCCGTCATGACCGGGCAACGTCTGGCTTCGCTCGACACCTTGTTTGCGCTGGGGGACGGCATGAATCAAATGGCCAAAGGGCAGCCGCTAGCCAGCGTATTGGTTCCCTTGGCCACCGATCTGAAAGAATTTGAGCTGCCCCGAACGTTGTTTACCGCGGGGGAACGCACCGAATGGGCTCCCGGAATGCCGGCCAATCCGCACACCGCCCTGCAGGCGCGAACCGATCTGGCAAAAATCATAAAGTCGTCTCCCTCCGCGAAAGAACTCATGGAAGCGCGCGGCTTGCTCACGCCGTTTCTGCGAGACACCGTGGTGGGCTTGAATTACGCGTACTACGAGCCGCCGGGCGCGCAGATGCTGCACAATAATCCGGTTTTTGTCCGCTCCCATGACTTTTCCGGACAAATGACGGCGGGCGGGGAGCAGTCCTGGCAGATTGCTTCTTTGTTTGGTTCCGGGTTGCCGGCCGCCGGAGGAGCTCATCTGGCGGGTTCTCTGGCGGACTTGCCTTTCGTGCTGGCGCGAGTGGAGCAGGACTTCATTGTTCCGGAGAATGTGCAGGCGCTGATTTGGCCACAGGTCGTGCCTAGCCTCATGACCGGTGCGGTGCTGCCGCGCTGGTGGCGGGTGAGCCGCGATGAGCTTCATGCCGTGACCCTTTACCAGCGGACGGGCGAGGAACTGTTGGCGGCAGCGGCGGAGAACGAAAAACTGCGGCCGCTGGTGATGGAGATCCTTTCGGATCGCTTGTTTCCCCAGGGATCGGAGCAAGTCGAACGGTTTCTGGCGGCGGATAACTTGCCGCAGGTGCTAGCCGAGGTCACTCCCGGGCAGACTTTCTATCTGGCGGCGGAGTTTCGCCGGAGGTTTCCGCAGCAGAACGACTACTGGAGAGCGGCAGGCAGGGAACTGGACGATCTGGCGCGCCGCGATGCCGGCGCGGCCAGTTGGGAGCGCTTGTCGCAAGACTTTGGCGTCCCTCATCCCGCGATGCAGGCGGATTACAGCCGCGAACTGCTGGACGTCAAGCCGTTTCCAGCCTTCATGGGCTACGCCAGCCGGCTGCTGGCGGAATCCTGGGACTCGAATAATCTCTATTGGGCGCGTTTGGCGGATGAGAAGGGATACTCGCCGGTCATGCTGAATTTGCTGGTACCGGAATTGACTCGGCGGATGGTGGAAAAAATCTTCGCTTCTCATTTTGAGGATTGGCCGGCTCTGCTGAATGCCATGCGGGAAACGGGCGAAGAATTTCGCCAGGGCAAGATTGCCGCCTTGCGTCCGCTGGGGCCGGGCTAGGACATGGAGTGCAGTGGCAGTCTCCGAATATTCAGGGGCGACTGGGGACGGAGTGGGGAGCAATGACTAAACGGAATGCTTTCGTCGCGTTGTTTCTTTCGTTTGTGGTGGGCGGGGCGGCGCTTGGGCTGCGTGCTCAGGACAATCAAGCTAACATCCGGGTCAAGGTTGAATTGGTGCAGCTGAATGTCGCGGTCATGGACCACAAGGGAGGCTATATTACCGGCCTCAATCCTTCCGATTTCGTGGTGTTGGAGGATGGCATTCGGCAAAAAATCGCCACTTTCGGCGAAGGCAATGAAGCCACCAGAACCTTGATTGAGGGTCCGGAAGAAGGCAAATTGAAGTCCGCCGACGGGGCCGCGCCTGGGCCGGCCGGAACTTCCGGGCTGCGCTCCGCGATGATGGGGGCCAACGTTTTTGTTCTATTCGACACCAGCAATTACATGTACCGCGGCTTCGTCTTTGCCCAGGACGCCATTGCAGATTTCGTGCGTACCCTGGAAGGTCCCGATCGCATTGCTTTTTATTCTTACAGCCGCGACCTCTCCCGCGCCTCCATCCTGAGCCCGGACCGGGGGCAAGTGCTGCGCGGAGTGCGCTCCACCGTTGCCGGAGACGATGCCGCGCTCTACAACGCCCTGCTGCTCACCGTGAAAGATGCCGGCCAGATCAGCGGCCGGAAAGTGGTGGTGGTTTTCTCCAACGGGCCGGATAACTCCAGCATGGTGCCGCCGGAAGATGTGGCGGAGTTGGCGCAGTCCAAGGGCATTCCGATTTATATGATCAGTACGCGGGAAGCCAAGCTGGAGCCGGTTTCCGCAACCGTTTTTGAACGGATGGCCGCTGCCACCGGCGGCGAAGCCTACTTCGCCCGGACCTGGCGAGATCAGCAGAAAGCATTCGCCGCGATCCGCAACGATCTTGCCCATCTCTACACGATTAGCTATTACCCGCAACCCAATCCCAATCACGGATGGCGGGCCATCACGGTGAAGATCCCCGGCGATCGCGGCAGAAGCGTTCGCATCCGCACCCGGGATGGCTATCGGCCTCTGCCGAGCATGGCGCCTTCGCCGGAACGGGCGTCGAACCCGCAAGAGAGCGGGTTACAGTAACGGAGTTCCGGAGCTCAGATTTTCCGCGAGGTTAGGTGTGTCGAAAGCGTCACGGATGCGAGCGTAAGCAATGCTGCCAGCGCTACCCAGCCTGCCTCGGCGCTCGCGGCAGCGTTGACCATGGGCGTGAGCAGAGACGTCCAGGCCGCAGGGAGTCTGGGAGCGGCAACCCCCGCTCGCAACTGCAGGGCAATTTCCACCAGAACGTAAATCAGCGTTCCCGCTGCCGTGATCATTCCCGGCAGGGCGCGCTTCCACGGGAAGGGAATCGGGCGCGGCGCCGCAGCCTCGTGACGCACCGCCTCCATGACAGAATCGGCGAAGCCCGATGTGGGCAAGATTTCCTCTTCCCAGGACAGAACGCGATCCACTTCATCGTGACTCATCAGGCCTCCCTGAGACGCACTGTGACGATCGATTTCGGAAGCTTCTGGCGCAAGATTTCTCGTCCCCGGAATAGTCTCGCTTTCACCGTGCCCTCCGGCAAACCAAGACTCTGCGCTGCGGCTGGAACATCCATTTCGTGGAAATAGAAAAGAATCAGAGTCTCCCGATACTTTGCCGGTAACGCCAGTACGGCGCGCCGGATCATGCGATCCCGATCCTCGTCCTCTAGTCCCTCCGTCCAAAGCACGCGCGTCTCTCGGTTCGGCAATGTCGTCGAGGGAGATGGTTGCAGCTGGAATCCTCCGCAACTCGGAACGATACAGATTCGTGGCCAGGGCAAACAGCCAGGTGGAAAAGGTGGCGTCTTTGCGCCATTGCTTTAGACCATGGTAAGTGCGGAGAAACGCTTCCTGCGCCATCTCCTCGGCCCGGCCGCGGTCGCGGCAGAAGCGGAATGCCAGGTTGATGAGCGGTGCTTGCCAGCGGCGCACAATTCCCTCGAAGGCAGCGATGTCTCCGGCCAACACTTTCTCGACATCGGCCTGATCCTCGCTGACGCTCACTGAACATTCGACCTCATTCGTAGGACATGCACGCGGTGTGGCCGGTTGCATTATTTTTCAATCAAGGCTTCCGCAAAAGAAAATGCAACCGGTAGTTCTTGCCACGGGTCTGACTCTATGCAACGAACCAGAGACACGCAAGGAGATTGAGATGAACCAGGATTATGTTGGATTTTTTGTTCCCATCGTGTTCTGTATTACGTTTTTTTCGTTCTTGGCTGTGGCAGCGTGGCTGAAGGCTCGCGTCAAGGAAAGAGAGTCCTACTACAGAAGTGAGACGGTCAAAAAGGTGGCAGAAGCTTCGGGCGCGGGAATCGGTGCCGCCTTGGATTTCTTCCGAGAGCAAGAAAATAAGATCACGCAACAACGCCGCGAGAGCCGCAAATTGACCGGCCTGATCTGCGCGGCTGTCGGGATTGCGCTTATCGTGTTCCTAAGAGCGGACAGCCCCCATGAGCCTGACTATCTAATCGGTCTCTTCCCTCTGCTCATTGGCGCGGCGTATTTGACCTACGTCTATGTTCTAGCTCCGAAAGAGCAATGAGGGGCACTTCTACCAAACCCGGCACTGGTCTTTTCTTACCATGGGCGACCCCGCCTTGCAGTGGAACGCCTGCCCAAACTCGGGCATATTCGAAACCACTCCATTGGCCCGGTAGCGCTCGGGTGAATGCGGGTCTGCGGCCGTCCGCACCCGCTCGGTCTCTTCCCGGTTATTGGTGCACCAGCTTTGGCCATAACTGATAAAGAAGCGCTGTTCAGGGGTGAAACCATCGATCGGCGGCAGGTTTTCGCCTTTCGATGCGCCATGCCACGCCAGGTAGGCGATCATCAGTCCGCCCAGATCGGCTACGTTTTCGCCGAGGGTGAGTTGTCCGTTGACTTTGATATCGTCCACGGCCGTGTAGTGCGAATATTGGCTGGCGATGCAGCCTGCGTGTTTCTCGAATTGCTTGGCATCTTCCGGCGTCCACCAATCGCGCAGGTTGCCCTGGGCGTCGAACTTGCGGCCTTCATCATCGAAGGCGTGTGTCAGTTCGTGTCCAATGGTGCCGCCGGTATCCCCATAGTTAGCCGCGTCGTCCGCGTTCGGATCAAACAGAGGTGGTTGCAGGGTTCCAGCGGGAAAGTTGATGTCGTTCAATTGCTCGTCGTAGTAGGCATTCACCGTGGGCGGCGTCATCTCCCATTCGCTGCGATCCACCGGCTTGCCAATCTTGCCCAACTGGCGGCGGAATTCAAATTCGCGGGCGCGCAACACGTTGCCTAACAGATCGTCCCGGGAAATCTGCAGCGCGCTGTAGTCGCGCCACTTGTCGGGATAGCCGATTCGGTTTACCACGGCATGCAGTTTTTCGAGGGCGTGCTGTTTGGTGGGCGCGGTCATCCAGGGCAGCGATTCGATATCCTTCTGCATGGCATCTTCAATCTGCTTCACCATGGCGAGTGCCCGCTGTTTGGCCTCGGCGCTGAATGCCCGCTCCACGTAGGCCTGACCGAGGGCTTCTCCCAGATCGTTGTCGGTTGCATTGACGCAGCGCTTCCAACGCGGCGCGATTTGCTTTGCACCCTGTAGAGTCCTGCCATAGAAGTCGAAATCGGCGTTCACAAAGGCCGCCGGCAGGTAGGCCGCGTAGGCGTGTGCCAGGTGCCAGTACAAGTAAGCCTTCCAGCTGGCCAGATCTTCTTTCTTGAGTTGAGCATTCATCGTCTTGAAGAAGCCGGGATCGGCCACATTCAGCGACGCCAAGTTCGGCAAGCCAACTTTTTCGAAGTACACATCCCACTGGAAATTCGGGCTCAGAGCCTGCAGTTCCGCGCGGCTGATCTTGTGGTAAACATTCGGCGGGTCGCGGCGATCGACGCGGCTCATGGACCCTTTGGCCAGAGCCGTTTCAATGCGCATCACGGCGTGGGATTCGTCTTCGGCGAGCCCGGGCGCGTCGCCCAGCAGATCGAACATGCGGCGCACATGCGCCACGTAGGCCTTGCGCAGCTTGATGGTCTTACTGTCCTGCAGCAGGTAGAAGTCGCGGTCGGGCAGGCTCAATCCGCCCTGGTCCACTTCGGCGATTACCTGCGCGGAGTTTTTGTAGTCTTGATCGGAGCGGAAATCGAACAGCACGTCGTCGTAAGTCATTTCCGCCGCCAGCGCCGCGATATCCTCTTTCGAGATCAGACGGTCAATGGCTTGCACCGCTTTTTTCAGGGGCGCAAGTTCGGCGGCGTTTACGGATTTCTCATCCATGCAGGCGGCATAGTAATCGCCAATCTTCTGAGTGATGGGGTTGGGAGGGGATGCGGGTACGGCGGCTTTCTCCAAAATATCGCGCAGCACCAATAAATTTTCGTCCTGCAATTTGCTGGAAACGCCCCAACTGGTCTGGTCGGGAGGGATGGGATTCTTCTTCACCCAGCCGCCGCAGGAATAGGCGTAAAAATCGGCGCAGGGGTCGACGCTCTTGTCCATGGAGGCAGGGTCTAAAACCGGGTCAGACTTTGCTGTCGCGGTCTGCGCCGCCATGCTGCCGGCCACGACCCACGAGGCCAGTAAACCCAAAATCGCACGGGACATTCGTCCTCCAAACACTTCTTTAAACAGTGCGTTGATACGCCATTTTGACCAGCGTCCTCTCGGCGAAGGGCACATAGAGCAGGGCTGCGGTCGCCGCAAAGGCTGCGCCGAAGCCAATTTCCTGGGCCGTGAGAAAGGGCGCGACGGCCCAAAGCTGGTCGAGCGCCAGAATAAAAGGAAACATGCGCAGAAATTTGTCGCCCAGCCGCTGATAATCAAAAATTGCCGAGGAAAGCAGGTAGAAACGCAGAGGGATTCCAACTCCCGCGGTCACCACCACGGCGGCCTGAATGGCGAATCCCCGGCCTGGCAGGAAACTCTCGGTCACCAGATACACATAACGCAATAGAAACAACGCCACCACATAAAACGCCAGATACATGATTTGAATCAATCCAAACAAGACACGCGTCACGCCACGCCGGGGCAGCGGCACTTCTAGTTCCGGATCGATACTCTGAGCTGGAATATCGGTTGGTTTGCCTGGCGGTCCGTCAGCCGGCTTGGGGGATGCGTCCGCCCACTCCACCGGCGCCAGGAACCTGTAGCCGCGCCGCGCAATTGTCTCCACGAAGCGCGGACTGGAGGCTGAATCTCCCAAAGCCTCCCGCACTTTCTTGATGGCCGTGTTCAGGCTGTGATCGAAGTCAACAAAAGTATCGGCAGCCCACAATTTTTGCCGCACCTCTTCGCGCGTGATCACTTCGCCGGGCCGCTCCAGCAGAAGGGCGAGAATCTGGAAAGGCTGCTCTTGCAGGCGAATCCGCCGCCCGCTCTTGCGCAATTCTCCCGCGGAAAGGTCGGCCTCAAACGCGCCAAAGCGGACGATTCGCCCGGCAGGACTGGATTGCGGAGTCGGCATGGAAGACTACGGGCGTAGTGTAGCACCTTGCAGAACCAGCATGGCGGGTGTGGAGACGGGCATTCCTCCGTCCAAGACAAGCCAGGCGCACCCGGTTCCCGCCGGGGATACAATGTTTTTGTGCCGCCCTCGATCCCAACCCCGCGGAAAGGGAAATCGCGCAATCCTCAGCGCCGAAGCCACCGGCGTTCTGACTCATCGCTCTCCTCATTCTCGTCATTACCGTCGTTCGTTACTGGCGCAGCATTCCGTGGGGCGCGCGCTGACCGTGCCCGCCGATCCTTTGCTGGTGGTTGTCCTGGGCCCGACTGGAAGCGGGAAGACGGCCCTTTCTCTCGCTCTCGCCGGGCGCTTCAGCGGCGAGATCGTCAATTGCGACTCGGTCGCCATGTACCGCGAATTCGAAATCGGCACCGCCAAGCCGAGCGCGTCGGAAAGAGAAAGTGTCCCGCACCACTTGCTGGATCACATCGAGCCAACTGCCTACATTACCGCCGGAGAATATGCCCGTCAGGGGCGTGAAGTCTTGTCTGAAATCAACTCGCGAGGCAAACTGCCCATCGTCGTTGGCGGAACCGGCCTGTATCTCCGCGCCTTACTCGATGGCCTGTTTCCTGGGCCGCAACGGTCTGAAGAACTCCGCGAGCGTTTACGGGAACGCGCGAAGCGAAAAGGCTCGAGCCATCTGCACCAAATACTGAATCGCCTCGATCGGGCGGCCGCGAAAACGATTCATGCCAATGACGCGCCCAAACTCATCCGCGCCATCGAAGTCTGCCTGGCCGGGCGCCAGCCGATCTCCCAAGCCTGGAAGCATGGCCGCAGCGCGCTGCACGGCTTCCGCATTCTGCGCCTGGGATTGAATCCGGACCGCAGTGCGCTCTACCAGCGCCTCAATCAGCGCGCGCAGCGCATGTTCGAGTCGGGGCTGGTGGAAGAAACCAGGCTGCTTCGGGAAAAATACGGGGCTGCCGCGGCTCCGTTGAATTCCCTCGGCTACAAACAGGCCCTGCTGTTTCTTCGGGGTGAGATGGATGGCGCCGCTGCCCTGGCCGCCGTCCAACAGGCGCATCGCAACTACGCCAAGCGCCAGATGACGTGGTTTCGCCGCGAGCCCGAGGTCATGTGGCTCGCAGGTTTCGGTGACGACGAGAGTATCCAGCGGGCAGCCATTGACCAAATCAAGAATCGTTCTGGCTGACGAATCCCCTGTGTTCTCTGTGTTGAACCCCCACTCATTGCCCCTGTGGTGAAATCCACTTCTTCCTGCTATCGTCTGCGGATGCGGCAAAGATTCGCTGGTGTGCTGGCGTTGTTCCTTCTCTTCCTGGCTTCGTCCGCAAGCGGCAAAGACAAGTACCAAATTCCCCGGCCCGTTCACCTGGATGGCAATGGCGAAAAGTGGGCCGACAAAACTCTCAAGAAGCTTTCTCTCGAGGAAAAAGTTGGCCAGGTATTCATGATCTGGGTCCGCGCCCAATTTCTGAACCTGAATAGCCCCGTCTACCTGCAACTGCGCGACGCCATGAGCAAATACCACATCGGCTCGTTTCTCATGACTGTTCCCTACGACCCGCCTTTTCTTTACCGCAATCAGCCCTTCGAAGCGGCGGAGCTGCTCAATCGCCTGCAGCTGGATTCGCAACTCCCGCTGTTCGTCGCCGCCGATTTTGAACGCGGGCTGGCTACGCGATTGCATGGCGCCACGGAATTCCCCCATGCCATGGCCTTTGGCGCCACCGGCAAACCGGAATATGCCGAGGACTTCGGCCGCATCACCGGGCAGGAATCCCGCGCCATCGGCGTGCAGTGGAATTTCCTTCCCATCGTGGACGTGAATTCCAACCCCGCCAATCCCATTATCAATACCCGTTCTTTCGGGGAAGACCCGGGGCAAGTCAGCGATTTTGCCGGCGCCTACATTCGCGGCGCGCATGCCGGCGGATTGTTGACCACCGCCAAACATTTTCCCGGACACGGCGACACTGCCACGGATTCTCATCTCGGACTGGCTCAAGTCAATGGCGACCTCTCCCGCCTCAACGCCGTTGAACTGCCGCCCTTTCGCAGCGCCATCCTCGCCGGCGTGGACTCCGTCATGATCGCGCATGTCACCGTGCCTGCGCTTGAACCTGATCCTGGCCGCGTGGCTTCGACCTCGCCGGCCGTCGTCACCGGCCTGCTGAAGCGCCAGCTTGGCTTCCAGGGCCTGGTCGTGACCGATGCCCTCGATATGGCGGGTCTCACGCACCTTTATGCCGGCAACATCGGGCGCGCCGCGGTGGACGCCTTTAAAGCCGGCAACGACGTCCTGATCATCCCTGCCGATCTCGATGCCTCTTACCAGGGCATGCTCCAGGCTGTGCGCAGCGGCGAAATCTCCCAGGCACAGCTTGATGCCTCGGTGCTCAAGATTCTCAAGGCAAAAGCTTCGCTGGGACTCAACCAGGCCCGCCTGGTGGACCTCAATCAGCTCACAAGACTTGTCGGCAAACCCGAAAATATAGCCCTCGGCCAGCGCATCGCCGATGACGCCATCACCCTGGTGCGCGACAATGGCAAAGTTCTCCCGCTAAAGAAATCTGGAACCGCCGGCCCGCGCCTTCCGTATCAACCAATGCCGGAGGTGCGCAACCATCTGGTTGTGGTCATGCTTACAGACGACGTGCGCACCGAGGCGGGACGCGAATTGGAGCGCCAAATCCGCCTACGCGCGCCCGATGTGCACGTGATCTACGCCGATCCCCGGATCGCCGCGGCGGCCTCGGGCGACGTGCTCAAGGCCGTGGACGAGGCGCAAGCCGTGGTCGTGGCCGTCTATGTGATTCCCACGGCTGGGAAAGCCGTGCCGAGCGCGAATGGTTTGACCAACTCCGTTGCACTGGCCGATGCCAGCGGCACCTTGCTGCAGGCAATCCTGGATCATGGAGCGGAGAAAACCATCGTGCTCGCCATGGGCAGCCCTTATTTGGCCAAGGACTTTCCCGCATTGCAGAGTTATATTTGTGCGTTCTCCAATGCGGCTGTTTCAGAGATCGCCGCAGCCCAGGCCTTGTTCGGAGAAATCTCTATCCACGGCCATCTGCCGGTGACGATTCCGAACGTTGCCCCGCGCGGCGCTGGAATCGAGCGGCCACAAATCACCCAGGGAGGTATTCCCCATGCGAATCCCTAAAAGATTGAACGTTCAAACCCGCCTCGCCATTGCCATAGCCTTCATGGTGTGCCTTACCGTGCTGGCGTGCAGTATCAACGTCAAGAAGGACAGCTCGGGCGAAGAGAAGAAAGTGGATATTGAAACGCCCATCGGCGGCATCCACGTGGATAAGGGAGCCGACGTCCACGACACCGGCCTCGCTGTCTACCCGGGCGCGCGCATCAAACCCGAAGCGTCGTCCAACGAAGATAAAGACGCTAATGTCGACCTGACTTTTCTTGGCTACGGCTTGAAAGTCGTGGCCATCGAATACCAATCCGACGACGCCCCGGACAAGGTCATTGCCTACTATAGAGATCAACTCAAGAAGTACGGCAACGTGCTCGAATGCCACACCGCCGGACACAATGTCCAGATGGATCAGAAGGACGACTCCAGGGAGTTGACCTGCGATTCGCACAGCGGGAAAACCATCGAGTTAAAGGTGGGCAGCAGAGACAATCAGCACGTCGTTGCGGTCGATCCGGATGGCAAAGGCTCCAGCTTTGCCCTGGTGTACGTGCGCACGAACAAAGGGACGACGATCTGAGAGGCCATAGCGATTCAGAATCCTTCGTGAACCTTCGTGCCCTTCGTGGTTATTGGTTTTCCCTGTTCTAGGGTCAGACTGCCTCGCCTTGCCTCGCTCGCCTGCCGTGCTGTACCTTGAACTCCGGTGGAACATCCCTGCTATCAATGCGGCGCGACGGTCGAGGACGGCACCGCTTTCTGCCGCCATTGCAATGCCCCTCAAATTCGCGTTTCTCTCGCCACTGTTCCGGCGGAAACGCCGGTGCTTCCAGACGCTGCAGAAAACCAACTACTGGCCTACGGCAGAACTCCGCAAATCACCGGGCTGGTGTGGCCGCACGCTCTGCGCTCCGCGGCCCAAGCGGGATTGATTGCCGCCGCTCTGATGGCCATTCCCCTGGGCGCGTCTTTCGGCCTGGGAATGCTGGCTGCCGGTTTTCTTTCGGTGCTTTTCTACCGCCGCCGGGTCTTCCACGCCGATCTCACTTCCGGTTTGGGGATACGCCTCGGCGCGCTCAGCGGCCTGTTTGGCTTCGGCATCTTCGCGGCGCTCAGCGCTGTGGAAACCGCGGTTTTCCGTTCTGGCGGCGAACTACGGGCTGCGCTCATGCAGGCGGTCGAGCAAGCCGCCTCCCGCAACGCCGACCCTCAAGCTCAGCAACTGCTGCAATATCTGAAGACTCCGCCAGGCCTGGTGCTGGTCATGATTCTGGGTCTGGTGGTGATGTTTTTTCTCTTCCTTATCCTGTCCACCCTGGGAGGCGTGCTGGGCGCGCTCGCCCTCCGCCGCAAGGAGCGGGTGTAAGCTCTCGGGCAGCAGCGCCAGTCCGGCGCCTGGCGGCCAAATCGCGGCCAACTATTGATACCAGCACTGGGGCAACCGCAGAGACTTGTGTTCGAGCGCGCAGTCTCTATCCAAGGCATGCGGAAAATTGTTCCTGGGCTTGGTTTCGCTCACCCGCCGCTTGTTGTAAAAAGTGAATTCCATGACCCGTGGAACTTCGATGTCATCCTTTTTCACGCTGCCGCAGCAATTGTTGGGATGAAGATGAGCTACCTGAAAATTCTTCAGAATCCGCTCGAAACATGCCCGATAGAGGCCGAACACGAATCGATCGAAGAGTTTCTCCAGGAAATGAAACTCGATCACCATGATTCTAAAATTGTCCAGCACCTCCACGGGCGTGCTGAGGATCACCTCGTACTCGGATCCCTCGATATCCATCTGAAGAAGCAAGTCTCCAGCACCCTTCGACAGATATTTGTCCCTCCACGATGCAAGGGTCAGGGAGGTTTCGGAATCGTTCGCAGCAATGAATTTCTTGTCGAAGGTGAATTCGGGCTTTGTGACGGGCGGAGAATTGACCGAATAGTCGGCCAGGAAAGACCGTATCTTCAAACTGGCTAAATGACTTTCGAAATCCGCCCGCGGGCCCACCCCTGGGGAAAAGCAGTACTCGACACCTTCGAAATCGTTTGGGAGTAAGTAGCCTCCGTCTGCCTGGCCGCCAACGCGTACGAGCTCCCGGCCGCAGTCTAAGGGTCTTAGCCGCTTTACCAGATCGCGGATGTCGGGGTTGCGCGTCAGCCTGGTCACATTCCTGCCCAGCGCAAATGCGGCGTCTTTCACAAGGCTCATGGGAAGCTATCCGGTTGATTTCGAAAGCCAGAAAATTGTATACGCGCGGAAGGCTTGCTGCAGGATCTTTGCGGCGCGGCCATGAGGCCAGCGCCGCTCAAGGAGCGGGATTCCGCAGAAGGCGCGGAAGCGCGACCACGGCCAGGGTGAAGGCGGGAGCCCCGGACCAGCTATTTGGAGGAGAGCCGCGTCCGGGCGAAGCTGCGTTCCGTGCCTTTCCCACCGTGCCTTTCCCGCCCTTGCCCCGCAGCGCTCCGCCCGCGTATGATTCAGCGTTCATGGCTGCGAAACTTTCATCCCACCCGCACGAGCAACGCGAGAAGACTCAGCTAATGTCCGAGTCGGAAATCGAGCGCACTCTGGTGCGCCTGGCCCACGAAATCATGGAGAAAAACAACGGCGCTGCCGATCTCGGCCTGGTCGGTATCCGCAAGCGCGGAGTGCCGCTGGCGCAGCGTCTGGCGCAACTTATCGAGCGCATCGAGAAAAGTCCCGTGCCCGTAGGCACGCTGGACGTCACCGCCCATCGCGACGACCTGTCGATGCGCGAGCCCAAGCCGGCTGCACAAAAGGCCGAAATCAATTTCTCGATTACGGGAAAGAACATCATTCTGGTGGACGACGTCCTTTATACGGGGCGGACGGCGCGCGCAGCCATGGACGCCTTGTTTCGCCAGGGCCGCCCTAAGAAAGTTCAGCTCTGTGTGCTGATTGACCGCGGCCACCGCGAACTGCCTATCGAAGCTACATTCGTCGGCCGCAAGGTTCAAACCACGCACCAGGAATTGATCAAGGTGCAGTTGCGCGAAGTGGACGACGTAGATAAGGTTCTACTGGTAGAAAAGCGACCCTAAGCTGTATGGCCATGAGGACTCAGGCCCCCTGGCGCTTACCATGACCGCACGCCATTCCCCATCAGCGAATCAGCCAAAAGCGACGCGCGGCTCTCTTCTCGGCATGGAGCATGCGGAGCCCGCGCAGGTTCTCGGCTTGTTGCAACTCGCGCGGCGCATGAATCCGCTCAAACCCCGGCCTTTGCTGCGCGGCAAGCGCGTGCTGCTTCTTTTTTACGAAGCTTCCACGCGCACTCGAAGCTCGTTTGAAATTGCGGCCAAATCGCTGGGCGCCATGACCACGCTAGTTCTCTCCAGCGGGTCGAGCATCGAGAAAGGCGAGTCTTTACTCGACACCGCCTACACGCTGCGTGCGGTGGGCGCGGACGTGATTGTCATCCGCCATCCTCGCGCCGGCGCTCCACATTTGATGGCCGCGCACCTGGATATCCCGGTCATCAATGCCGGCGACGGGATGCATGAGCATCCTTCGCAGGCGCTGCTCGATGCCTACACAATTTTGCGCCACAAGAAGAAGTTCAAGGGACTTCAGGTGGCGATTGTGGGCGACATCTATCACAGCCGGGTGGCGCGGTCGGCGGTGCATTTGCTGAGCAAGTTCGGCGCTAAGATCACGCTTTGTGGGCCTCCGGAATTTCTGCCTGACTTGGCCGTCACGCTGGCTCCCGGCCTGCACATCAGCCGCAGTGCCGACGAAGCGGTGCACGGTGCCGACGTAGTGATGGTGCTGCGCGTGCAAAAAGAGCGTCTCGCCGGGCAGAAAATCAGTTTGCAGGATTACATTGCGCGCTACCAGATGACCATGGCCCGCCTCAAGCTGGCAAAAAAAGATGCGATGGTCATGCATCCCGGTCCGATCATCCGCGGGCTGGAGCTGACTTGGGAAGTTGCCGACTCTCCGCAGTCGGCGATCCGGGAAGAGGTTCATAACGGCGTGCCGGTTCGCATGGCGATTCTGGCGAAAGCGTTAGGGAAAGCGCGATGAAATCCAACTCACCACAGAGACACAGAGCCACAGAGAAAGGCGAATGCGGGTCTTTGAATTTAGAAATAGGAGTTGGTTTTCTCTGTGACTCGGTGCCTCTGTGGTGAAAGATTCCGCAGGAAGACAAAGTGAATCAGAAGAAGAGCCAAAGTTTACTGATTAAAGGCGGACACCTCATTGATCCAGCTGCCAAGATTGACGCAGCGATGGATGTCCTGCTGCGCGAGGGCCGTGTCGCCGAGATCGCGCTGCCAGGCAAGGTTCATGGCAGCGCGGATGAAAAGTTCGACGCCCGAGGACTTATCATTGCGCCTGGTTTTATTGACATCCACGTGCATTTGCGCGAGCCCGGACAAAGCTATAAGGAATCCATCGCTACCGGCACGGCCGCGGCGGCGGCGGGCGGCTTCACCTCGGTGTGCTGTATGCCGAATACGCACCCGGTCGTGGACTCGACCGAATGGGTGGCCTGGATTCAGCAGCCGCAGCACGGAGCGGTGGTCAACGTCTTTCCCATCGCGGCCGCGACCAAGGCCAGCAAAGGCGCCGCCCTCACCGATTTTGGCGCCTTGCAGCGTGCCGGAGCAGTGGCTGTTACCGATGACGGCAAACCCATCCTCAGTGACAGCATCATGCGCGAGACGCTGCGCCTGGCGGCAGAGACTAACCTGCCTGTCATCCAGCATGCCGAAGACACACGCGAAACCGAAGGCGGCTCGATGCATGAGGGCCCGACCGCTTTTCGCCTGGGATTGCGCGGGATGAAAGCTTCCGCGGAGTCGTCAGTGGTGGAGCGCGATGTGCAACTGGCGCTGCAGTTCATGGGCGCGCGTTTGCATGTGGCGCACCTTTCCACGGCCGACGCGCTCAAGGCGGTGCGTCGCGGCAAGCGGAGCAAGGTTCGCGTGACCTGTGAGGTCACTCCGCATCACTTCACTCTGACCGATGCCGACGTGCGCGACTACGACTCCAACTTCAAGATGAACCCGCCGCTGCGCTCGGCGTCCGACCGCGAGGCCATCCTGGTTGCGCTCGCCGATGGCACGGTAGACGCTATCGCCACCGACCACGCCCCTCACGCCATGCAGGAGAAGTGCATTGAATTTGAACGCGCGGCGTTCGGCATCACCGGCCTGGAGACTGCGGTCGGGCTGGCCATCACATGCCTGCATCGCGAGCACAAGATTTCGTTGGCAAGAATTGTGGAGCTCTTTACCGCTGGCCCGGCGCGCGTGGTGGATCTGCACGGGCGCGGCACCCTCGCCCGAGGCAGCCACGCTGATGTGACCATCTTCGACCCCAATCGGCGCTGGACTTTTGACGCGGCCAAGTCCCTCTCCAAGTCCCGCAACACACCCTTCGATGGCTGGCAGCTCACCGGGAAAGTGGTGGCGACCATCGTGGGCGGTGCGATTGTCCACCGGGCGGATTAGCCCGCAAATCGTTCTAGTGTTCCAGCTGGAACACATCGTCACGACTGAAATGTATAGACATCTAAGTTGCTGATTGTGTGTAACTTGGATGGGCGGTCCGGTGGAACTTCGCTTTTTGTTTACAAGTTCGTCTCGTTCCAGCAGATTTTTTCATTTCGAAACGTTCGGAGAAAGGTCCCACTCAAGCCAAGAAGCTTGAATGGGCCACCGGCCGTCAAGAGGCATTCCAAAAGCACTTCGTTTCCTCCATCCCTCGAGTTCGATCCTTCCACCAAAGTCTGGCGAGCTCGCGCCCTTTGTCCTTCGACTGTTTTGGGCTCAGCCCGGCTCCGCAACATTTTCGGATTATGGCCGCGTGGTCAAGTCGGCGACGGTAATCGGCAGTCGCCGGTACTGCAACAATCTGCTGACTCGAGAGATTCCGTAAGGTTGCGAAGCTTGCGCTACCCGGCCCCAGTGCTGGGTCTCGCTTGATTTCTGTCCAATAACTATCGGTCATGATTGTGTCAGCGCACAACTGGCAGATAAGCATGTTGCCGGTTGTGAGACCTGGTAGATGCTGGGTATCGGAGTAAAATGCGTAACCTTGTCCCGGCAATACCTCGCCGTTACACAAATCACAATTCACCGGACGCTCTGTAACGTTTGCAGGTTGAGATGCGGTGATGTTCCGCGACTTTGAGCCGAATAGCTTTTTCAGGAAACTCATGGGACCTGTTCTACTTTTTTTCTTGGTTGCCTGCAGGCCATCCCGGTTGCTGCCCCAAAAGTCGACCGCTACCGCAACGATCTTGCGAGCAACGCCCGTTGGAACATCTCCGGCCTCAAGCATCTTTACGATATCTTGCGGGCTGAGGCCGTCGTCCATTGCCAAAACGGCCGCCACGCATCGCACGTCTTTACTCGCGTTCGCAATGTCAAAGGGTGCGGCAGCGTTTGGATAGCTGGTCATAACGCATCCTCCAGTCCGTTTAGTAGAAGGGTGGTCAATAAACAGGGAATTGTACCGGATTTGTTTCTGAGCACCGACGGGAATAACTGAGGGTCGCCCACTTCTCGAGTCTCAAGGCCAGTCCTGCGCGCCGTGATAGATGCGAGAGATTTCGATGGCGTGCTCTTTGACCTGGCAGACAGCAATATAAATGGAGATAAAGACTAATTCGCGCCTGCCGTTCATGCGTCCGGGCCGGCTGCGGCGCCGAAAGCCCTTCAACGCCGGCCGCCGACCTTCGGTGGGTTCCCGCATTCCGGGAATCCGACTCATTCGCAAATGACGCGAATGAATGGGCCGCCCCGGCCACCCGTCCCGCCCCAGGGCAGGATGTAAGTACAAGCATGTAAAGCAACTACCTCTATTTGTGCGACTTAGCCGAATGCTGGAACTCCGCGCCCAGGGCGGCATTCCCGCTACCTTTCGCTATTTTTTCCCGGTACAGAAGTGCTATTGAGTGCATTGTACTTCCGGGTAAGAATACGGCATGAAAAAGACAATCGTTGTATTGCTGCTTTGCCTATCCTCAGTCGCTTTTGCCAAAGATTCCGCCGTGAAGCACGCTAAGACTCACCGCCATCACCCACCGTATGCGTGCAAGGCCCCGCTGTTCCACTTAAGAGGCCTATAAGCAGGAAGGAAGCGAAAGCGCGCTCGCCCGACGCATTCAAGGGCGAGAATCCACCTTAGCGCCAGGAAGCTTGGCGGCTCACTTCCTGTCGCTTCGGAACGGTGTCGCCGCGATTCCGCTTTCGCGGCTCTGACCAACCAAGAGGACTTCGCATCCTCTCGCACACTTGCTTGTGACTGCCGTCACAGTCCGCAACCCTCCCCCGGACGAACATAGTTCAGGACCACTCCGCTCCCGCAGCCGAAGCTTGGCCTTTGCGCTGCAGCGTCCGCGTGGCAAGATGAAGTACCACAAAAGGACCTATGCCAATCACCAAGCAGCAAGCACTCGATTACCACTCCAGCGGGCGGCCGGGAAAGATTGAAGTCACCCCCACCAAGCCTTGCCGGACGCAACGCGACTTGAGTCTGGCCTACACTCCCGGCGTCGCCGAACCCTGCCTGGAAATTCAAAAGAATCCACGCGATGCCTTTAAGTACACGGCGCGGGGGAACCTGGTGGCTGTGGTCACCAATGGCACCGCGGTGCTTGGCCTGGGCGACATCGGCGCGCTGGCCGGCAAGCCGGTCATGGAAGGGAAGGCGGTGCTGTTCAAGCGCTTTGGCGATGTGGACGTGTTTGATATCGAGGTGAACAGCCACGATCCCGAGGATGTCATCAAGGTGTGCCAACTGCTGGAGCCCACTTTTGGCGGCATCAATCTGGAAGATATCAAGGCGCCGGAGTGCTTCTACATTGAAGAGACGCTGAAGAAGACGATGCGGATTCCCGTCTTTCATGATGACCAGCACGGCACGGCGATTATTTCCGGGGCGGCGCTGCTGAACGCGCTGGAGGTTGCGAACAAAAAAATTGACCGGGTGCGGGTGGTGATTAACGGCGCTGGGGCCGCGGGCATTGCCTGCGCCGAGCATTACATTCGCCTGGGCGTAAAACGCGAGAACATCACTTTGTGCGATACCAAGGGAGTGGTTTATCAGGGACGTGCCGAGGGGATGAATCCTTACAAGCAACGCTTTGCGCATGACACTCCGCTACGCACCTTGGCGGATGCGCTGCAAGGCGCGGATGTTTTTGCCGGCCTTTCGGTCAAAGGAGCGGTGACGCCGGACATGGTGCGCAGCATGGCGCCCCGTCCCATTGTTTTTGCCATGGCCAACCCTGACCCTGAGATCACCTATGGGGAAGCCAAGGCCTGCCGCGACGATGCCATCGTATCCACCGGCCGCTCCGATTTTCCCAATCAGGTGAACAACGTGCTGGGATTCCCCTTCATTTTTCGGGGCGCGCTGGATGTCCATGCCACGGCCATCAACGAGGAAATGAAATTGGCGGCCACGCACGCGCTGGCCGATTTGGCCAAAGAGGATGTGCCCGATTCGGTTTGCCGCGCCTATGGAGTGGAGCGCTTGCACTTTGGGGCCGACTACCTGATTCCCAAACCATTTGATCCGCGGGTATTGATTTGGGAGGCGTCGGCGGTTGCGGAAGCTGCCATGAAGTCCGGTGTGGCGCGGGAGCCGGTGAATCTCGAAGCCTATCGCGAGCAACTGGAGCGGAGGCTCGGGAAAGCGCATGCCATCTCGCGCATGATGATTCACAAAGCGCAGGCCAAACCTAAGCAGGTTGTGTTTCCGGAGGGAGAGAACGAAAAGATACTGCGCGCCTGCCATGCCTTGCTGGAAGAGAAGATCGCGCTGCCAATTCTGGTGGGGAACGCGGCCACGATCCGGGCCAAAGAGGCGGAACTGGAGTTGGATCTTACCGGCGTGCGCATAGTAGATCCGGCGCAGTCGCTGCTGCGCGAAGCCTATATCCAGGAATTGTTCCGGCTGCGGCAACGCCGCGGGGTTACGCTCACGGAAGCTCGCGTGCTTATCAACAATCCCAATATTTTCGGCTCGCTCATGTTGCGCATGGGCGACGCCGACGTGCTGGTGGCAGGCGTGACCCAGCACTTCCCGGATACGATTCGCCCGGCGCTGCAGATCGTGCGCATGCGCGAGGGCCTGCACAAAGTTTCGGGCTGCTACCCGCTGGTTACGCGCAGCGGAGATTTGTACTTCCTGGCGGACACCAGCGTCAACATTGAGCCGACCGCGGAAGAACTGGTAGAGATTGCATTGTGCACGGCGGACGTGGCTCGACGCTTTGATGTGGTGCCGCGCGTGGCCATGCTTTCGTTTTCCAGCTTCGGCAGTACGGTGCATCCGCAATGCGACAAGGTTCGCAAGGCGGTGGAGCTGCTGCACAAGGCCGATCCCACGCTCACTGTGGACGGAGAGATTGAGGCCGACGTGGCGGTTTCGCCCGATATGCTGGAGCAAAACTATCCTTTCAGCATGCTCAAGGGTGGCGCCAATGTGCTGATCTTCCCCGATCTCGCTTCGGCAAACATGGCGTACAAGCTTCTGCTGAAGCTCGGAGGGGCAGAAACCCTGGGCACGGTTCTCATGGGCATGAGCAAGCCCGTCCATCTGCTGACGCGCGGCACCGAAGTTGAAGAGATTGTGAACGCGGTAGCCATCGCGGTGGTGGACGCGCAGGAGAATGAAGTCTCGACGCAACCGGCAATCGTGGACCCCGTCGAAGCAGGGAAGTAAAGGCGGCATCCCCGTTGATAAGGAATGCGGTTTGGAGCCTATCTCCCCCGTTACCCGCCTTTCTACTGTCCATTTCCGGACAACATTGTCCAGAAATGGACAGTAAGCCTCCATCTTCGACCGAGTGGAAGTGATGTAGGTCCTTCCAGAGCAATCACTTGAGCATCGAGCACACTTTGGCGTGCGAGTTGCCATAGCAACGGTGACCTCTTGAAGCAATCGTTGGCGGTCACCGGCGGAGGAGGGCGTGATGCGCAGTCTTTGGCAGGATCTGCGGTTTGCGGTGCGGGTGCTGGGGAAGAATCCTGGATTCACGGCGGTGGCCGTGCTGACGCTGGCGCTGGGGATGGAGCGACGACCGCGATCTTTAGCGTGGTGTACGGCGTTTTGCTGCGCCCGCTGCCGTATTCCGGCGCTGACCGCATTGTGGCGATCTCTGAAGTGAACTCCAACGGCGGGCCCATGCACCTCGCCGACCCCAACTTTGATGACTTCCGCGATCAAAGCCGGAGCTTTCAGGCGATTGCAAAATACAATGTCGACACCGCCTCTGTGTCCGGCGCTTTGCAGCCCGCGCGCACCGCGGTTTCGGGCGTCTCGCCTGACTTTTTCAGGGTCTTCCGGGTCCAGCCGATCCTCGGACGCGAGTTCAACGCCTCAGACAACAGGAAAGGGGCCGCACCAGTCGTTCTGGTCAGCTATGGGTATTGGAAACAGTATCTCGGATCGTCTCCCGACCTTTCGCAGTGGCACCTGAAAATTGACAGTGCGCTTTTCTCCGTCATCGGCGTGCTTCCGGGCGGCTTCCGGTTCCCGTCCGATCCGGCCTTGTGGCTGCCGGCTGATCTGGATGGCGAAAATCCCAGCAGGACTTCGCACAACTACCTGGCGGCCGGGCGCCTGCGAGATGGGGTTAGCGTCGAGCAGGCGAACGCGGAAATCAGCACCATTGCGCGCCGCATTCACGATGCTTCCAGCGAGCAAGGTGATTATCTCCTTAAAGACGCAGCTGTCGTCCCGTTGCAGGATTCGATCACCGGCAAGGCCCGCCCGGCGCTGCTCATCCTGCTCGGAGCGGTGGGATTTCTTCTGTTGGTTGCCTGCGCGAACGTCGCCAACCTGCTGCTCGCGCAAGCCTCAGCGCGAGAGCGGGAACTTGCCATTCGCAGCGCACTGGGTGCGCCGCGCGGCCGTTTGATCCGCCAATTTCTTACCGAGGTGTTCCTCCTGGCCCTGGTGGCTGGCGGTCTCGGAATGCTAGGAGCATTTTCGGGCGTGGCCGGGTTGATTGCGCTCGCCCCGAAAGATCTCCCCCGCCTGGACAGCGTCTCAATCAATGCTCCGGTCCTTGTGTTCGCTCTCCTGCTTTGCACTGCGGTCGCTGTCGGATTAAGAGTGTTTACCGCCATGCGTGGGACGTCGGGCAACGTGCGTGAGGGCCTCGGGGAAGGCGGCCGCGGACAAGCGGGCTCGCAAAGCAGCCAGCGCATTGGCCGAGGAATTGTTGCGGCACAGATCGCCATCACGTTGGTGCTGGTGATCGGCGCGGGTTTGATGGGACGCAGCTTACTGAAAATGCTCGAGGTCGATCCAGGATTCCGCGTGGACAAGATTGTTAGCTATGGACGTTTCGCTGCCGTATGTGGAAGGTCCCAAAGCGAAGCTAGCCCAGGGAATATTCTTTTCGAATTTGATTAACCGGCTCAAACAAATCCCCGGCGTGCGAAGCGTGGGTGCCGCAAGTCGCCTTCCTCTGGAGGAGGGCAGGCTGCCGGACGGAATGTTTGTACTGATGACGCAGAATGAAGTTCCCAAAACGATTGAAGGCTTCGATGCGTTGTTCAATGAAAAGGAACGGCTCGGTGATGCGGATTTTTGTGTCGCGACAGACGGCTATTTCCGTGTGCTGGGAATTCCGCTGATCCACGGTCGAATGTTCGACGAGCGTGACGGCGCGAACACGCCGCACGTGGCAGTGATCAGCGAGTCGCTCGCGCGCGAACGTTGGCCACACCAAGACCCGATTGGACACACCATTGAATTTGGAAATATGGATGGGGACCCGCGCCTGCTGACGATTGTGGGAATCGTAGGCGATACGCACGAAAACGGCCTCGATGTGCCGCCGCGGCCGACGGTGTATGTGAATGTGTTCCAACGGCCGCGCGCGGATATGACGGTAAGCATGCTGAGCGATGCCGACACGGGCTCGGTAACTTCGGCCGCGCGGGGCATTTTGCACGACCTCAACCCGGACATTCCGCCGAAGTTCCAGACATTTCAGCAAGTGTATTCCGCGTCGCTGGGTTCGCGAAAATTCAATGTCATACTGATCGCGTTCTTCGGAATTACGGCGCTGCTGCTGGCGACCGCCGGAGTGTTTGGCGTGATGGCGTATGCGGTGGAGCCGGGCGCACCCGCGAATTCGGCGTACGCATCGCGCTGGGCGCCACGCCGGGGAATGTGTTGCGCATGGTTTTAGGGCAGGGAATGCGCACGGTCTTGATCGGAGTGGCGATTGGAATCGTGGGGTCATTCGCCCTGACGCGGACGGCATCATCGCTACTCTTTGGAGTCACGGCAACCGATCCGGTCACGTTTGCGGGAGTGACGTTTTTGTTGGTCGCCGTGGCGCTGCTGGCTTGTTACATTCCGGCGAGGCGCGCGACCAACGTGGATCCCATGGTGGCGTTGCGAACCGAATAGGAGGGCATCATGCTTAGTCTTTGGCAGGATCTGCGGTATGCGGTGCGGGTGCTGGGGAAGAATCCTGGATTCGCGGTGATGGTCATTACCACCCTTGCGTTGGGCATTGGGGCGAACACCGCGATCTTTAGCCTGGCAAATGCGTTGCTCCTCAAGAATCTTCCCGTCAGAGACCCTCGCCAGCTTGTGATCCTGACCTGGGCTCGCACTAAAGAACCACCAAACCTCACATTTAGTGGCGCCAGCAATTCAGACGACCCGAAGTCCGGCCGGAGCGTCACCAACGTCTTCACTTACCCGATCTACAAAGCAATTCAAAGCCGCGCGCAAACTCTCACCGAAGTGTTCGCATTTGCGCCCTTGATGAGGATGAATGTGAGCGATCGAGGTTCAGGGCACAGCGGGATCGCCGTGGCAGTCTCGGGGAACTATTTTTCGGCTCTGGGCATTCAAGCGGCCGCGGGCCGGCTCTTGATGGAAAGTGACGACCAGCCGGGCGCGCCTTGTACTGCCGCGATCAGTTACCGGTACTGGCAGACAGCCTTTGCCGGGGACCCCTCCGTTGTCGGCAGAACTGTTGCGCTCAACAGTACGCCCTGCACTATCGTTGGCGTCACGCCCCAGGCCTTTCAGGGCTTGGAATATCTGGGGTTCACCAGCGCGCCCGATTTAACAGTGCCGCTAAAGCAGGGAGAACAACTCATTCGCTGGATGCTGGGTGGCAAGTTGACTCTGCTTACTGCTGACAACCACTGGGGCCTGCAGATCATGGCGCGCCTGAAACCTGGTAGCTCCGCGCAGCAGGCGCAGCTTGAGACGACCCGAATTTTCCAACAGATGCTCGGGCCGGAGTGGGCCGGCATTGCCAAGGAGGGTGCCGCCCCGGAGGTGAACCTGCTGCCAGGCAGCAAAGGGCCGAACTACATGGCAGAATTCATTGCCAAACCTGTGACCATCCTGATGGTGATTGTCACTCTCCTGTTGATGATCGCGTGTGCCAATGTCGCCAGTCTTTTTCTGGCGCAGGGGGCTGCCCGGCACAAGGAATTCACCGTCCGTTTGGCGGTAGGTTCCGCACGAGGAAGACTCATCCGCCAACTGATTACCGAAAGTGTGTTGCTGGTGTCACTCGGCGGCGCCGCCGGTTTTCTGCTGGCCTGGTGGGGCAGTCGCTACCTGCTCGCGTTTCTGCCTAGCTCTTCTTACATGAATCTCGGTTTGGATGTAAGCCCCGACCTGCGAGTGTTTGTCTTTACCGCGGTGCTCTCTCTTGTCTGCGGAATTGTTTTTGGCCTGGGGCCCGCGCTGCAGGCAACCAAGATCGAACTTTCGGCGGATTTGAACGAGAACCGCCGAATCGCGAACGCGTCAGGCAGGGGCCGGCTGTGGTCACGCAAGCTATTGGTGGCCTTCCAACTCGCTATCTCTTTGTTGCTGGTCATGGTCGCGGGGCTGATGGTTCGCACTCTTCAGAACCTCAAGGCCGCCGATCTGGGGTTTAATCCCCGGAACGTTTTGGTCTTCGGTCTCAATCCCACAGCGAATGGATACACCGGAGAAAAGCTCGCGCTTTTCTACAACCGTCTTCTCGACCGGCTCAATGCGATTCCCGGAGTCGCGTCGGCCAGCGCCTCAAGTAGTGTTCTTCTGAGCGACTTCGGGGGTAACGATTCCATCGAAGTCGAGGAGGCTGCCCCGAGCGGCCAGCGGATGGGCACGAGCATAGAGTACGTTGCGCCGCACTTTTTCGAAACGATGGGCATTCCGTTGCTGGCTGGCCGTGGAACGCAAAGCGAAGACACGGCGACCCGGCCCCATGTCGCGATCGTCAATGCAACCTTCGCGCGCAGATATTTTCCGAACGGGTCGCCACTCGGAAGAAGATTCCGCTGGCAGGGGACCAAAGACTGGATTGAAATAACTGGCGTTGCTGGGGACGTTAAGTTTTACAGGGTTCGCGAGGAGCCTCCGCCCGTTACTTATATCCCGTTTCTGCAAAGTCGCTGGGACTTCGACCTGTTCTTTGAGGTTCGCCCGGCCACGAACACCGCCACCGTCGTGAACGGGATCTATTCAGCGGTTCGTTCTCTCGATCCGGATTTACCCGTGGTTGAAATGAAAACCCAAGAGGAGCAGATCGACAGCTCTTTAGCCACGGAGCGCCTCTTTGCTAAGCTGGCCAGCCTGTTTGGCGCGCTCGGCCTAACCCTCGCCTGCGTCGGGCTGTACGGAATCCTGGCTTACAATGTGGCCCGCAGAACCGCCGAAATTGGCATCCGCATGGCGTTGGGTGCGGATCGCAGGGGGATTTTGTGGCTGGTCCTGAGGCAAAGTCTTTTTCCAGTATTGGGCGGCCTCGCCGCGGGATGTCTCTTGGCGTTGGCTACGACCCGGTTGATCGCCAGCCAGTTGTATGGAGTCGCTCCGACCAATGCCGGCACGCTTTGCGCGAGTATGCTTTTGCTGTTCCTGGTAGCGATGCTGGCAGCTTGGATCCCCGCCCGCCGGGCGACCAAAGTGGATCCCATGGTGGCGCTGAGATATGAGTAGCAATCGGCTATCGTCCCGGGTCTCGCAACGGCGGCGAGACCCGGGGCACCCCGAAATGAACCTCAGCCGACTACTTGATTTCCAGCGGCTGCTGCAGCTTGAAGGTTAAGGCGGCTTCGGCAGGGAGAACGATTTCCTTATTGCCGGTCATCGCCCCGCCTGCGGTGCCCGCGCCGCCGCCCGCAAGCGCGCCGATGGCCGCGCCTTTGCCACCTCCGGCAATGCCACCGATGATGGCTCCCAGGGCGGCTCCGCCACCCGCCATGATTCCTGTGCGCTTCCCTTTGCCCTTGATGACGCGAACGATGGATGCAGTTTGAATGGGCTGGTCCGTGCCATTGACGGTAACGGATGTGAGCTGCAACTGCAGGCGCGCGCCGCCGGCGAAGTGGCCGAGGGGTTGCGCATCCACCACCGTGCCGGAAGCCTTGGCGCCAGCTGGAATCGCAACCTGTCCGCCGACTTGTACGGGAGAAGCCAGGGTTGCGGAGAAGCTTTGGCCGGGCTGGCTGATCTTCGAACCCACGGCTTGACCGAGGCGCACCGTCAGTTGTGTTCCGGCAGGCACCGTCGTGGGGCCGGGCACAGGTTCCGTCTGGGATTGGGCGTTCGATGGGGGCGCGGCTTGCTGGGATTTGGCCGGGGACGAGTTGTCCGCCGCGGTGTCGCCGGCATTGCCGGAATCGGTCGGGCCATTGGCCCCGGTGGGCTTGCTTTTGCACCCGAGTGCGAACAGCAAATAAACACCAAGAATCAGCGTGAGATTACGCAAGCGCATCATTTCCCCCAAGGATGTTCTGTATCAAGAGTAAGGCTTCCGTGCGGATCTTCACAAGTAGGTAACCACATCGTGCGCGCCGGACTAAATCTTGTCCGGAGGCCCAGCAACGGCTGAAGTTTCTGGGAAATCCAGATCGAGAATCTCGTGACTGTCCCCGCTCCTGGCGGATGTTTCCGTGTCGTTCTTCCCCTCGCTTTTCGTGTTCTCCGCTTTTTTCTCCAAAAATTTGGCGGTGTTCAGCAGGGGCCGTCCGAGCGATGGATTGTAACTGCTCCACGGGCCATCAGAGCCAGCCTCGCGCTCAAAGTGGGCCCGCATGCTTTCCAGCTTGGAGTCCAGATCGTCGAGGTAGTGAAGCATGAGGGCTTCGGGAAACATGGGCAGCTTGGGCGAGCCGAATTCATACTGGCCATGATGGCTGATGATGAGGTGCTCGAGCAAAGTCTTGAGTTCGTCGGGAAATTGCGGCGCCTCGGCGATTTTGGCGTGCAGCATTTCCAGCTCGATCACCATGTGGCCGAGCAGTTGGCCGCGCGTGGTATAGGAAAACGAGCGGTTATAAGTGAGTTCGTGAATCTTGCCGATGTCATGCAGGAAAATGCCGGCGAGAAGCAGATCGCGATTTATTTGGGGATAATTGCGGCAGAGCAGGTCAGCGGACTTGCACAAAGAAACCACGTGATCGAGCAGGCCGCCGATATAGGCGTGATGCAACGTCTTGGCGGCGGGCGCATTGCGATAGGCGGCGGCGATTTGCGGGTCGGACATGAAAGCCTCGACCAGCGCCTTGAGGTGAGGATTCTGAAAAGTATCGACAAAGCCGCCCAGAGTTTGCCAGAGCTGGCCGATATCCTTGGTGGTCTTGGGCAGGTAGTCGGCGAAATCGATTTCCGAATCGCCCAGCGGGCGCAGCTTGTGAATGGTGAGCTGGAAGCGGTTCTTGTACTTATTGATGAGGCCTTTGGCCTTGACGAAATCATCCTGCTCGAAGAGGTCGAGGGCTTCTTGGACGTTGTCCCACATTTTGGCTTCGAGCTGGCCGCTGCGATCGCCTAGAGTAAGCGCCAGATAAGGTTCCCCGGTTTTCTTAGGCTTGACCTGCTTGGAAACCACGACGAAGCTTGAGGTGATGACCTTATTTTCGTGCTGGAGACAATCGCAGATGAAGAAGTCCTTCATGAGGTGATTTTGAAGGATTATCGCAGGATACAAAGCTTCGCGCCACCCGGATCGGTCAAAAGCCTTTCACCGCGGAGAACGCCGAGAACCTCCGCAAAGCTCGCGGAGAAAGCAGCGCCGGACAAATCGGGACACTGCCCGTCTGCCCGTGGGACATTCTGCGAGTATTAGAGAATCCCTAATTTCTTCTTCTTCTTGGCGAGTTTCTTAGCCTTGGCCTCGGCCTGGTCGGTTTCTACCGGAACGGTTTCGTTCGCGGTTGCGCCGCTGTCCACATACCCGGGCTTGATTACGATGTAAGCTTCCTCCCGCAACCGGGCGAGGTAGTCGCGCAGCGCCGGCTGCAGTTTTTCCATGTAAATCGCGTTTTCCACCTGCGGCTCAATTTCTTTGAAGGACGGAATGCCCGCGGTTTGGTGCTCGGCCACTTTAAGGATTACAAAACCCTGCTTGGTGGCGGTGACTTCGGAGACATCTCCAGCTTTCATGGCGAAGACCTTGTCTTCCAATCCCTTAGCTAGAGTGCCACGTTGAAAATCACCCAGGTCCCCGCCTTGGGCCGCGGTCGGGCCGTCGGAGTTCTTCTTGGCAACGTCCTCGAAGCTGGCGCCTTTGCGGATCTGGGCGAGCAGGTCGTCGGCTTTGGCCTGGGCGGCGGCGAGGGCCTGGTTTTCGTCAGCGCCGGCATCCTTCTTGGGGGCAACCAGGATCTCACTCAGCCGAACGGTTTCCGGGTGCTCCAGATCCTTCTTGTGCTCATCGTAGTAACGTTGCTCATCTTCTTTGGTGATGTTCTGGCCCAGGTGCGACCCAACTTCTCTGCTGATCACCTGCTGCATGACGATCTGATTGCGCCGATTCTGCTTGAAGTCTTCGAAGGAGACGCCTTGCGCGGTGGCCGCCTTCTCCAAATCTTCCATGCTTTCCATCTTCATTTCCTTGCGCATGTTGTCGAGCCATTTGATCAGCTCGGTGTCGCCGGTAATCCCCAGATCCGAGGCTTTTTCCAGCAGCAGTTGGTGGTCGATGAGGTCGCGCAGAATATCCTTTTCGCTCTCTTTGTAAATTTTGTCCGCATTGGCGGGATCCTGCTGTTGAGCTTCCTGCCTGGTTTCGTCCTGGCTATGCTTAAGGTCGGAGAGGGTGACGATCCGGTTGTTGACGCGGGCAACAATCTCCTCCACTACGGTATTGGCGCCAAAAGCGGGAAAGGCCGCCAGGCACATCAACAGAGACCAGGGGATCAGCTTTTTCATAAGGGTTTCCGCAGCCATACTGCAGCCTGGAGCGCATTGACTACCGGGAGCAAGGCCTTGCAGCAAATTGTACCTCGCCAGGCGGGATCGCAGCCAGCGCCGTGTGGGCAGGGACGGAAAATGCGAAGCCTCAGTCCGGCTTCGGGGCAACGCCATCTTCACGGACTAAAGCGAGGGTAGTTACATCGTCGTGGGTGGGGGCCGTGCCCATAAACTGGCGTACCCCGTCGAGAACACCGATGCAGATTTCTTTGGCCGCGGTGGCGCGGGAACGCCGGAAACTCTCTTTCAGCCGGTCGAATCCGAATTCATCGCCGTGGCGCTTGCCTTCGACGACTCCTCGCGAGGCCAGAAGAAGCGCGGCGCTCGGGGCAAGCGCGACCATGGGGGCGTCGCAGGTAGCGTGCGAGAACAAACCCAGGGGCAGCCCGGTGGCGGGAAGCTCGCTGGTGCCGGCCGCATCGCGCACCAGACCGGGGGTGTGGCCCGCATTAAAGTAGCAGACGACGCCCAGGGTCTCGTTGTAGCAGCCGGCAAATGCGGGGCAGGCATGCACGCCTTGCGCCGCCTGCAGAACGGTGCGATTGAGTTGCAGGCAAAGTTCCACCATGGCGTCCGCCTCGTTGACGTCATCCCCTGCTAGCAGGCTGGCTCCCACCGTGCGAAATGTGTTCTGCGCGCGCGAGAGAATTGTGCGGGCGTCTTCCAGCCCTCCGGCGACGTTGAGCAGTCCGAACAGTACGCGCTGGGGATGAACTCGGATGAAGTCGTAAAAATCACCCGCCTGCCGCTGGCCGTAGTAGACCGCGGCAATTTCCGCTCCATGAAGTTTGGGGACGTCAGCGCCGACAGGCTCGTAGGGGGCTGGCGGAGAGGGTGGGTCGCGAGTGAGCCGGAATGGCATCTTCTACCGAGTAGGGAAAGGTAGCATAACAGGACCGCGCGGGAAAATACCGGCCTGATTGGGGGCTAATTCCCGTATTTGTCGGCAAGATACTTGGCGACTTCGGTTTGCAGTTCTCCGTAATCGGAGTGAATAGCCGCGCGCAAGGCGGCTTCGGTGGAACTGCCTTCCGCCAGCCTTTGCAGGATGCGCTGCAGTTCGCTGGTTCCGTAGGTATCGTCAATAAACTGGACGGCCGCGAGGGATTCGTCGTAAGCCAGCGTGGCTTCCACCGGCGAGAAGCGCATGAAGCTGCCTTCGAGGACGTTGAAGGGAATCTCGCGCTCGGCATGAAACAATTCCGCAAGGCGGCGGCCGCTCCCGAGCGGCTTCGGTTCCATTGCCTGCGCAATGCCCTCGTGCAGCCACTGCGGGCATCTCCCGTTGGAAATCTGATTGATGAAAGAGTGGGCCAGTTCGTGTTTCAGGACCCGCGCCAGCTCCGGTGTGACTGAGCTTACGCCTTCGATGGGGATGCGCAGTTTGCCATCGTTGATGGCTCCGCTCCAGGACGGCGCCTGGGTAACGTCAAAGAAAGCCTGCCCGGTATAGAGAATGACCGCAATACTCCCGCGAGGAGCCGCGCCCAGTTCGCGGACCAGATCATCGTAAGAGGATTCGAGGCTGGCCATCAATTCCCGGCGCAAAGCTTCGGAACTCTGCTGGCCTTCGTAATGCAAAGTAAAGTGGCTGCTCTCACGCTCGCTGTAGTCAGCTTCCGCCGCGGCATCGCGCTGCGCTTTGGCCAGCAATTGTTGGACGGCGGGGTCAGGACGGAGTTGCAGGGAGCGCTTCAAGGTGCGGATGGCATCGCTTGTGCGATCCGCGGCAAATTGTGCGTAACCGAGGACGTCGAGGGCATTCGGAGAATCGGGAGCGATCCGCACGGCGTGTTCAGCATAAGACAAAGCCTCCCTCGAACTCCCTATCCGCACCAGCAGGGCCGCGAGATAGTTCAAGATCGTGGGATTCTCGGAATCGTAACGCAACGCAGTTTCAAAATAGCCGCGCGCTTTGGGGAAATTGCCGCGGTCGAACTCAAACTTGCCCGCGAGGAAGTACCCGGCGGCCGCCGTAGCGGGGCTTGCCTGTTCGATCGCCTGCAGGGCATCGAGATCAACCTGGTCGTCATGAACGATCTTGTCGGAGAGCCCGGGTTCGCCGTTCAGGGTGCCAGCGGGAGCAAAATCTGGAACGTCGTGGCTTTGGCTGGAGCCGGCGGAAGAAGAGAACTGTGGGGGAACGCCTCCGGCCTCAACGTGATCGACCAGAGCCTTAGGGATAGCGTAGGAGTCGTCGCCCAGGTCGTATTCGACGTGATTGCCGTTGTTGCGAACGTGATCCGCCCAGATGGTGCGTCCATTCTTCAGATGGATCACCTCAGCCGGCGCGCACACCACCAGGCACGCCGCTACCATCCAGGCCCATAGATAAATAAGAAATAAGCGCACTGCAGCGAATTTTAGAGGAGCAAGCACGCCAGCGCAGGTGACAAAAGTAATCTCTGCGTTCCGTATTCAATGAAACGTGCTCATTGGGGCCCGGCTGGTGGGGACTCCGGAAACACATTGGGATCGGGCAGTTCTTTGTATGCCTGCAGTGAAACTGCATCCAGAAGGAGCCTGGGATTTGTCTTTGACGCTGGCAAGGTAAAAACCAAGTGGTGTTTGCCCTTGGCCAGCCGCGATTGCCAGCCCGGATACCACGAAATTTCGGGCGCGGGATGCACTTCGCGCGTGATGCTCTGGTTGGCGTCGAGTCCAGCATAATTTTCCAGGGCGGCTTGGACACCGTCTATGGTGAGTTCCAACATTCGTGCGGCACTCCCAGAATTAGCGGACAAGCGAATGAAGTAATTGCCGCCTTGCGGCAGGTCAGCCACGAACTCGATGCGGAGATCGCCGCCAGGGGTGGACTCCAAAAGAACTTTGCTGTAAGTGCTAATGTCCCCGGTTGGTTTAGCCACATGAGTGGCGGAGGTTGCATCTTCCGCGCGGAGAACAATTGCATTCACCGGCGAGATGGGTGCTGGCGGATAAACAGAGGTCCAGAACCTCTGGATTTCCTCTTCCGTGAAATCATAGTGATTTTCGGAAAGCAGCTTTCCCTGCGCATCGCGAACGGTCAAAATGGCAAAGAACCCCCCAGGCACGTGCCACGGGGCTCCGGCTTCTCGCCCGCTCAGTACCGGAACCGCCGAGTCCGCAGCCAGTTCAAACTTGCGAGTCAGATCTTTCAGCACCTGGCCGTCACGACTGCGCAACTGGTAATTCAGCGTCAGATTCTTCCAGGAATGAAACCAGTATTCATTGACTACTCGAACATCCTCGACTCCGGTGTAATTGAAAAACAGAATCGGCAACACCTGCTGGTTGGCCTGCTGGATGGCGTAATAAGCGGCTTTAGGACGGCCAGTGAAGGTGACTGCAGCGCCGGAATAGCCTAGCGGATACGCATCGTCGAACCGGCAATCAATGGCAGCGGTGGAGGGGGCAAACCGTTGTGCCCGCGAGTTTTCAAAAAACGATTTACTGTATTGCGTGATGTAACGAGCGCTGGGTTTCATCTTGCCCAGGACATACTCGCGAGTTCTTTCGCGGGGCCATTCGACGGCTGCCGGGATATCGAGAAACAGCGGGCTATCCTGCCGCCGGAACGTACTCAGATTGCCCCAGAGCGACTCAGCGGAATCAAATTGCAAATAGTTTTCGCCCGCCATCTCTTTGAGGTTGTCGAGGGATGCCATTCCGTAGGACCCGGTTTCACTCACAAACCCCGTCTTCAGCCCAGTCCACAAGGGAGTTCGCCGCGAGATCGTGTCATCGGAAGTGGGGTAAATGTGAATATCGAAATCTCCATTGCCGGAAGCCCGCGAAAGCGGACGAGTGCCATCGAGCTGCTGAATCAGAGCCGTAACCCGAGCTGAGAACTCCTCCTGCCCTCCTTCATTCCAGGCCGACCAGCCGGCCACCGAGGCATGTTGACGGGTCTGCACCATCGTTTCCCGCACCACCGCGAGGACGTTTTGCCGGATGGTCTCAGTATGCGAATAACCCCACTGCAACGGCATCTCCTGCCACACCAACATGCCCATCTGGTCGCACAAGTCGTACAGGTCCGGAGGCGCCTGGTGGGCAATCAGGCGGATGATGTTCAGGTTCGCATCTTTCTGTATCTGGATGCGCTGGGTGTACCCTCGACGGTCCATCAACGAGCGCCAATGGACATCGTCATTGACCATCCCTTTCAAAAACATGCGGTGGTGATTCACCAATAGATAATGTTCCTCATTGTTGAATTCGATTTGGCGCAAACCCACCAGCATGAATTGGCGATCCAACACCTGCCCGTTCTGCCGAACTGTAATCTCCAGGGTGTGAAGGTATGGCGTACCTTGCTCCCAGGGATACCAAAGCAGCGGATCCTCGACGGATATTTTGAGTTCGAGCGGAATCTGTGGTGCATTCAACCTGACCGGGAGCGTGCTGGTGAAACTACGAGCCTTAACTCCTGGCCGCTGTGGTTCGATCAAATTCGCGGTAACTTCGGCATCGCCCGGCGACGCCTGGTTCTGCAACGAGAGTCTTATCCCAAGGCCTGCATGTTTCAGATCATGGCTGAGGTCAGTCACTGTCCATAGGTCGCGAATTCCAACAACGCCCCGGCCTCGCAGCGTGACTGAACGGTAAATTCCACCCATGCTGCCTTCCTGGTCGTAGGGCATAATCAGGTCATCCGCGCTATTTCCCTTGATCAGGGTTTTCTGCTCGGGATAGCCGGGATCTAAAGGACAATCCACGCGAACTGCAATGAGATTCTGGCCGCCCTTGTGCAACGCGGCGGTCACGTTGACCTTGAATGATGTATAGGCGCCGATGTGGCGCCCCACATACACTCCGTTCACCCAGACGCGGGCCTCGTAGTCCACTGCTCCAAAATTCAACTCAGCAACGGTGCCGGGAAATGAAGCCGGCACTTCAATGTCACGGCGAAACCAGACCACACCGTGGTAGTCGAGACCCTTTACATACCATTGGGAGGGAACTTCCATGCTCTTCCAGCGCGAAGTGTTATAGGAGGGGCGAAAGTACTCTTTCCGAATTCCCTCGTTGCCGGGATCGGTCGCGTACTGCCAATCTCCGTCGAGCGAGATTTCTCGGGAGCGGTCTTTCAGGGCATCGAGCGGCGAGGGCATGGCTGCGGGCGTGTCGTCCGGATAGGGCTTCACCATCTTCCCGTCGTAATACAACGCATTCATGCGCGGACCTGATTGATGCAAGGTCACGGCCGCGAGCAAGAGCACGGCGTCTGGGCGGGTACAGCGAAATTCGATGGATTGAATCGGCCAATCTGGATGGCCAAGGTGATGTGTAAACATCATCAACTGGCTTTTCGCTTCCACCGTCACCATTTGCTCAAGGTGGTAGGCGCCTGCCCCTGGCTTAGGGTCATGCGGCCGGAGCGTGAAAGCGACCTCGGCTTCCGGAACAAATTGGCCATACTGCTCGCCGGCAACGTTTTTCCCCGCGATCAGAGGAATTACTTCCGTCTCGCCATTCGTGTAACGAACGACGTAATCGCCAACTGCTGTCTCGACATCTGGCGCGGTGGGGAACCCAGCCCCAACGTTGCCGATGAAATGCAACTCGTCCCCGGCATATCCGCCCAGGGGAAGGCTCACCTGCTGCGGGTACTTAGGCAAAACCGGAGGCGAGATGAATTCACCTCTAGCTTCGAACTCATGGATGATTGGCGAATCCTTGCCATCGCGGGTGGATCGAATTTGCAGATAGATTCCTTTGGCCTCGATTCCGGCGACAGCAAATTCCCGCCATGCGTCTGCGGGTTTGCGGTCATCGCTGACTGAAGCGATCTCCCTGTGCGATCCGTCGGAAAGGATGAGGCCGACGGAATAATCGCGAGGTGCGCTGCCCGGAAAATCGTCCAACAGGAAACGAATCTGATTCACCCGGGCCGGCGCGGAGAAAACAATTGAGAGCTTTCCTCCCGTCTGCCCCTCAACCGCTTGCCAGTAGGTGTTGTTATCGCCATCGTTAAGATGATTCGCGCTGCCTGCGGGGGCGTCATTGAATCCCGTGTCAGCCGGCCGTTCAGAATCAGCCTGGGCTTGGCCACCAGCTTCGCGGCTGGAAATATCGTCACCCAAATCGGGCCGCCATGCCGTCCCCGCCACGCGAACCACACCGGTTCCCGCCGGATACCAGAACGGCACGCCCTTGCGTTTCCAGACGTCCATTCGCAGCGATTCATTGCTCCATTTGCCCAACTCGTAAAGATCCAGGCTGGAATCATTTTGGAGGGACTTCACAGTGGCGCAGCGGAACCCCCCAACTCTCAACAAGCCGTTCTCAACCTGCTGTGCGAGAGCTGTCTCAGACCCTGCGAACAGTCCCAGAATTATGCCGACAAGAATGCAGGCACACGACTGGCCCCAGGCGCCGAGGGACGGTCGCGGGCCCCGAAACCTCGAAGTGTTTTCGCGCCTAGAAACCCTTCGCATAGGGGTTTTCATCTGTAACCTCGGTTCCAGTTGTAACGAGCAGACTTGCCAAAGGGGGCAGTGCTCAGCGGGAGCGCCCCGCGAACGTGTCCCGATAGGGTTGTCCAGCCTGGTACAGCCTGATTCGGGCATTCAGTTGTTCCACGAGTTGCGACTGGTTCTGTTGGGTAGCGAGGTCCAGCGCTCGCTGGGCGGTTTCAGTTGCTTCCGGGAATCTCCCGGCATTGGCGTAGGCCATGGCCAGCGTGTCAACAGACTCAGGGTCCTGGGCGCCGGATAGTTGTACCGCGCGCTCGGCAAATTTCACCGCGTCCCCGGCATTGCGGTCGGAAGCCTCAGGACTGGCGGCCAGCGCATGCGCCATCTGGATCATGGCCAGCACATCGTCCGGTTCCAGTCTGAGCGCTTCGCGCCAGTGCGCAAGCGCATCCTGCACGTTGCCCTGCGAATAGTACAGCGCTATTCCAAGATAGCAGTGCGCCTCGGCGAATCGGGGATTGATCTCTACTGCCTTCTCGAAATGTGGCTTCGCCTGTTCGAGTTGCCTGGCAGACACCAACGCGATTCCGAGGTTGTTTTGTGCGTCAGCCAGGTTGGGATTGAGTTCGACTGCTTTCTCGAATTGAGCCGTGGCTTCGTCCATCTGCCCTTGCGCCGCCAGCACGCGCCCCAGATTGTTCTGCGCCTCGGCCAGGTTGGAGTCAATCTCCACTGCCTTCTTGAGCTGAGCCGTCGCTTCGTCGAGTTGCCCTCTGGCCGCCAGAATGCGCCCCAGATTATTGTGCAGATCCGCAGACTCAGGGTAGAACTCAAGGCCCTTCCGGAACTGCAGAATCGCCTCATCTGGATGCCCGGTCGCAGCCAGCGCGAGTCCGAGATTGTTATGGATGGCGTGATATTGCGGGTTCAACTCGAGGCCCTTTTCATAGTGGGGGATGGCCTCTTCGAATCGGCCGCTCCAGGCCAGAGCGGTGCCCAGATTGTTTTGTACCCTTGGATCGTCGGCATCCGTTTCGATGATTTTGTTCCACTCGGCGATCGCAGCTTCGTACTGGCCCTTTTTCCCCAGGGCCACGGCTTCGTCAAATTTCGTGTACATGTCGACGGCGGGAGTGTTGATCTTCACCATGCCATCCTGCGGAATGTTCACGAACTCCGGAAGATTCACGGCGCGGTTCGCGGCGGTCGAGTTCTCGATCAGAATCGCCGGACTGTCGTTGCCCGCTTCGTCAATGTGGGTCAGATACATCTGGGTGTAGGGCGACCTCCGCTTCGACGAAAAGACCAGCCATCGTCCGTTGGGCGAAAAGCTGTGCCACGAATTCATGGGGGCCATGTTCGCCCGCATCCGCCGCGCCGCTCCTCCTTGTGCCGGCACGATGTACAACTGGCTGTCGGGACGCATCAACTGTCCGTTGAGGCACTGCACAAAAACGATCCAGCGGCCATCGGGCGAGACCTTCGGAAAGGTGTTGCTCATGCCATTGGCCGAAGCGCCGGCAATCGGTTCCGGCTCGCCTCCCTTGCCGTCATTGAACGGAACCCGGTAGAGATCGTACTGAATCTGAACTTCTTTGGGATCGTTCGCATAGTCGGCCATCCTCCCGTCGGGCGGGTAGGGCTCCTTGGCCTCCGCTCTGGCAAACACGATGTACTTGCCGTCGGGACTCCAAACTCCGTCGGTCTGCACATAGCGCGGGTCATCAGCCCCAGGCAGCGGATGCCGTTGCCCGGTCGCCCGGCTGTACCAGGCGAGAATCCCGCGAGTCGGATAAAACACTTGCAGAAAGCGGTAGTCTTTGAAGTTCACGACGTAGAAGTTGTTCTGCGGAGCGCGGCCCGCACTACTGACCGTGGTCAGGACGTATTGCCCGTCGGGCGAGACCTGCGACATGAACCCCACCCGATTGAACGCATACTGGCGGTCCTGCGATGGATTCCAGGAAACCATGTCTTCGTTGCGAATCGACATTTGCGGCCTGATCCCGACCAGGGCGTACAGCCCCTTGTCGTTTCCCGGCCCGTCCATATCCATACCCATGGTCTTGCCGTCCAAAGAGAAGGAGTGGCAGTTGGCGCAGGTGTGGATGCCCTCGAGAACCACGCGGCTCTGGGGCGCGCCAACGTTGCGGAGCCGCCATTGAATCAGCGGAATTGCGTTTGCTGCCAGCGGCTTGATCGTCCCCTTTTCCGTTTCCGAGGGCATGAGGGGGACGTCGCGATAGAAAATCGGCGCTCCCACCGGATCACTCGACGTCTCAATGGCAACACTGCTGCGGGATACAACGTGCCCATGATCCTGCTCGCTGAGTCCGGAAATCGTCACCGTCGCCAGTCCGAGGACAGAATGATTCTTGATTTTCTCCCAGGTTCCAGCATCCGGGGCCCAGGTGTGCGCACCGGACAGCGTGGGCGAAAGCTTCGGCAATTCATTGGTCTGCGAGACGCAGCGCGGATCGATCTCGCCTGGGCTCAGCGACTCACCCCGGGACTCGACCCGGATTGGGGATGAGCCATCCGCAAATGTGAGGTCAATTTGCCACACCGTGGCCTTCTCGGCGGCATCGTGCCAGATAAAGGTTGGAGGAGTGAACTCGGGCGGGAAAATCGATCCAGAGACCGGATAATCGATCACGATGCCCGCCGGAAGAGGCTCTCCGGCAAGGACGACAATGGCCGACGTGATTGCGACCACGACAGCGACTATGACCGGAACCGATCCCGTACGCTTCAAGGTGAGCCTTTTGCTATTAAGAATGCGCGATAAGTATGTGTCGCGCATCGCTGAGCGAAGTTCACCGCCGACGCCCTCGGTCGGCGTTCAATGAATCCGCCGCGCTCGTTCGGCATGCTCTGGACCGTTTATCCAAAGCATGTTCCGTATTGTAGTGCCATGTTCTATATTATGGGGGCGGAATCGGAGTTAGCCTTGATCCCAAAACGCGGAACACTGGCGCAGATTGAGGCCGGATGGCACCTAACAAGTGGCAATAGAAACGCATTTCCACGGGGAAAGGGACCAGGCAATAAGCTAGGAAGCTCATGCAAATCACCAAAGTTGAAACCATCGCCTATCACAATGTCACCCAAATTCACTCCGGTGGGATCAGCTGGCTGTGGGTGCGAATTCATACCGATTCTGGCATTTACGGTACAGGCGAAACCTTTCCGGGCCCTGACAGCGAAAAGGCCATCATCCTTAAGGACTACGCGCCGATCCTTTTAGGCCGCGACCCGCGCGACATCGAGCGGCTCTGGCTGGATCTCCTTACTCCCGTTCAATATCGGGGATGGGCGGGCGCGGAGATGCGCGCCCTCAGCGCGGTGGATGTGGCGCTGTGGGATCTGCTGGGGAAATCGGTTGGACTGCCCGTGTATATCCTGCTGGGCGGCCAGTGCTGGGATTCCATCCCCATCTACAACACCTGCTACGACGATAGCTACGACTTCAACCGGCAACCGGCGGAGCTGGCCAAAGACCTGATGAAATCCGGCATTACGGCCATGAAAATTTGGCCCTTTGATCAGGTGGCCGTCCGGAATCGCGGGCAGTCGATAACCTCCGAAGAAATGGCCGAAGGGATTGGTCCGGTGCGCCGCATTCGTGAAGCCGTCGGCGACAGCATGCGCATCATGATGGAGTTTCACGGCTTCTGGAATCTTCCTTGCGCCGTGGAAATCGCTCATGCCCTGGAGCCTTACAACATTACCTGGCTGGAAGAAATGCTGCCGCAGGACAATATGGCGGCGTACGAATCCCTGGCACGGCAGGTAAAGCAGCCTCTCTGTGTAAGTGAGCGTCTCATGACTCGCTGGGGATATCGCGAACTGCTGGAGCGCCGGGCGGCTTCCATTATCATGCCTGATTTAGCCTGGTGCGGGGGCCTGACCGAGGCTAAGAAAATCGCGGCCGCCGCCCACACTCAGTACTTGCCGGTTGCATATCATAACTGTTGCGGGCCCATCACTCACTTCGCCTCCTGGCACTTGGCGATGGCCACACCCAATCTGAAGATCCTGGAGAGCGTGCGCCGTCACTACAACGACCGCTATGTGCCCATGGCCACCTCCACCGGCGCTCCGGAGAAGGGGCGTCTCGGAATTCCTCCCGGACCGGGCCTCGGAGTGGAGATAAAAGAGGAATTGCTGCGCAGCGGGCGAGTGCAAATTGAAAGCGTCGACGAGAAGAATGCGGACAAGTCCTTAGCGGCGTGGGATCGAGGGCAGTCGATGAACCCCAAGGGTAAGGAATGAATGCGATTGTTTATTACGGCCGAAAGGATCTGCGCTACGAGCGCTTTCCTGAGCCATCCCCCGCGGCGGACGAGGTTCTGGTAAAGGTCAAATATGCGGGCATGTGCCATACGGATTTCAACGAATACGAGAACGGTCCAATTTTTGCCTCCGTGACCCCGCATCCACGAA
>CAWDCI010000043.1:0-63213 GCA_963800745.1 uncultured Acidobacteriaceae bacterium | reverse complement strand
AGCGGTTTGGATCACTGTCGCTGACCGGGACCTCAATTCCGTAGGGAGAGTAGTCCGAGTCGGAGTAGGTGACGGTGTTGGAACCAGTGGGCGTGGCGACCATGCGGGGTGTGCCGGGTGGTCGCTGATGTGGATCTGCTCCACGTTGCTGGGCCGGTCCACGCGCGCCACCCGCATGCCGTTGAAGAAGAAATAATCCTCGGTGGAAGTGCCGTTGAGGCTGGTCTCGGAGAGAGTATCGCGCCCACGCCGGTCCAGTAGACCGTACCCGAGGAGCAGGAGGGATATGTCCCGGCACACTTGACCACTCGCTTGCCGTCTCCGTCATCGACGTAAGTGGTGCTGCCTGACGTGGAGACGATACGGTCCTCGCCGTCGTAGGTGAAGTTATGGCCTAGGCCGTCGTTGAGCACGTTGCAGGCGGCGTCGTAGGTGTAGCCGTTCAGCTGGTTATTGGAGCTGGCCGGTGCAGCCGGGTGCCCCGCGTCTCGCGGTTTTCGAGACGCGGGTTTTGGACTGCGGCACGGTGCTTGTCTTTTCATGCAGTTCTCTCCCGCACTTTCATCTGCAACACTCCGCAGTCATTGATTCGCACCCGTCCGGTTTCCCCACAAAAGTAGGATCGAAAGCTACTCCATGGCCATTGTTCCGGCTCCAGGACGAGTCTACGCTTGACCGGATTTTGGTGCATGTAACGCAGCTTCTCCACGGAGGTCCCTCGACTGCGCTCGGGATTTCGGCAGCGGGCTCAGACGCCCGCTACGCGCCTCAACTTGCGCTCGCTCCAGACGTTGAAGTCGTAGAAACGCGGCTGCCAGAGTTGGTGCGGCGGCTCCCAAAACTCTGGCTGGTTGGTTCCCCGCCGCCGCTTCCACTCGCCGAGCACGCGCCGGCTGAATCCCAACTTCAGCGCTGGCATGACGGTCGAGGGCGTGCCGCGTTGCGGTTCGCTAAGGAGCAGGCGAAAATGTTCGGGCATGACCACGTATCCCAAAACCACCACCCGGTAGCGGCGGCGCACGGCTTCGAGCACTGTGAGGAAAAGATCGCGGTAGCGGGCGGAGGCGAGGAACGGCTGCCGCTCGAAACAGCTGCACGTAATGAAATGGAGATCACCGGCGCCGTAGTAGCGATGAAGAGATCGAGGCACGAGTAAAAAGATAGGATGGACGCGACGGAAAGTCTGTGACCCACGAACAGGATCGATGGCACCAGCACCCGCGTCTCGAAAACCGCGAGACGCGGGGCACCCGGCTTCACGTCCGATCACTTCGCTCAGGATGACAATTTGGAAATGGACTCAGGCTGGGCAACCGCGAGGCAAGCGTCAGATCACGACTCCCTACCCCAGCAGCGGATTCACCACCTGAACCGCGCCATGCCGCTGACCGATCGCCAAATCCTCGGAGTAAAGAATCGCCGCGCCGGATTGCTCCGCAGCTTGCAGGATAAGAGCGTCCCAAAAAGACGTTTTGTAACGCGCCTCAATTTCGAGCGCCTGGATCGCGGCGTCTGGGGCGTTCACCACGATTTCCCAACTCAGGTAGTCTTGAATCAGGCGGCGGATTTCGTCTACCGGCACCGGCGGCGCTACTTTGCGCCGTAAATTAACGCAGAGCTCTTGCAGAACCTGCCTGCTCAGTACGCCCTGTCCGCTGGTCCACAAGCGCTCGATCAGCTGACCGGCGCGCTGGTGCTTTACGCCTGTGGAACGGTCGTGGGCGTAGATCAGAATATTCGTGTCAACGAAGTATTTGTCGGCCACGGGTGCTGTGCTGGTCAGCGCTCATGAAGTTCGTCGCGCGAGCGGGGAGGCGACCAGTTCAGGTCCATCCCTTCACGCAAGCGCGCCAAAGCACGTCTGCGGGCTCGTTCGTAGGTCTTGCGCTCGCGCACGATTTGTTCGAGGCGCGCAGCGAGCATCGCGCTGATGGAGGTGCCTTCTTCCGCGGCGAGAATCTTGGCTTCACGCAACAGACCGGAATCCAATTTCAGGGTGATGTTGGTTTTCATGACATCGCACGAATTTATGTGCAGCACGATTATGCGTGCCAAGGTAGGTAGCAAGCAATCCAAAAACCATGAGGCGATCCTACCCAGCCGCCAGTTCATCCAGCCGCGCCAGCGTGTCCGGGTAGCGGCGCACCAGAAGAACCAGAGCCGCGGCCTGCGGGTTCGGCTTGGCGCGGCCTTGCTCCCATTTCTCCAGCGTGCGTTCGTTGATTCGCAGTTTGCGGGCGAAGACGGCGCGTGAGCAGCGCAGTTTTTTTCGAGTGTCCCGGATGACCTTGGAGTCTACCTTGGGCAGCGGCGACAACTCCACCTTGTAGCTGCGCAGAGTGAGCTTGCCTTCGCGATGATTCTTCATCGCGGCTACACCTTCCACGAGATCGGCAAAAATATCTCTCTTAGCCATTATGTTCTCCGCAATCGTTTTGCCCGTTTCTCGGCTCGTACTTGCAGTTCGCTATCAATCGAGGCCTTCAGTGCTTTCTTCCGGCCGGCTGTCAAATCTGAAGCCTCATTCTTGTCGTAGAGAGTCATCGAGCCATATTTGCTGGTCGGCGGCGAGGTAGTAGTAGATCAACCGCAAGCCGCCTCGACCCCCTTGCCCCGCCGCGCATCTGCCCAACGCACCTTTCGAAATCCGCCAGTGCCTGGCATCAAATCGCCCATGCCTGGATTGTTCGCCAGAAGCACCTGGAATTTTCTGTAATCGTCATCGCTGAGATAGTCCGACAAATGACGCGTAAACGCAGGTGCTTCAACGAACTCCATGCGAAGCTTTCTTACAAAACCACATTTCAACTATACGCTAATAGAGTACTATTGTCACCGCCATTTAACTTCGTCCCAGAAACTCCGCCACTGCCAAGTTGAACTCCTCGGGTACTTCCTCGTAGGGGAGATGGCCAACGCCATCGAACATCAGCACGCGGCAGTCGCGGAATTGCCGCCGCAGAGGTTCGGCGGAGGATGGCAGGACGGCGGCGTCGGCCGCTCCCCACAAAAGCAGCGTGGGAATATGGGCGATGCGAGGCAGGGCGGTCCGCAACTCTTCCAAGTCGCGGCTCCATGTACGCAGGATTTCCAGGCCGGACTCAAACGCTCCGGGGAGTGCGAACGGAGCAGAATAACCCTCCAGTGTGCCGGGACGAATGCGGCGAGGGTCGCCATAGAGGCGGCGCAGGAAATAGCCATGCAAAGGTTGCAAGTGCGGAGCCACCCGAAGAAACGCTGGCGTCACCGTGGGGTGGCTCAAGAAAGCAGCGATGCGTTTGCCGCGAGTGGACCAGGGGTTAACGGGAGCGACCAGAATCAGCCGACGAATGCGATCCGGGGCGAGCGCGGCGGTCATCATGGCCACGGCGCCACCGTGGGACGTGCCCAGAAGATCGCAGGAATCCACATTCACCGCGTCGAGAAAGCGCAGCAGGCGATCCGCATTCGCGCGCAAACTGCCGTCGAGGCCGGGCGGCCGGTCCGAGAAACCGACTCCCAACATATCCACGGCATGAACCGTCGACTGACTGGCCAGCGCAGGCAAAGCATAACGCCACGAAAAGGAGTAGCCGAGCAGGCCGTGAAGCAGTAACAGCGCCGGTCCGGAACCGCTGCGGAGATAGCGCATGCGGGCGCCGTCCAGGGTAATCCAGTGGTCCTCGATGTTGTAGGCAGCCTGCCGGGTTCCTTGCGGCGCGAGTGTCATTTTCCAGCGGTTTCTTTTGAGGTTAGACAACTCTTGGATGCGTGCAAGAGTCTACTTAAATGTATCGCCTCTGTTCGCTTCTGTGCGGGGGAGCAAACGGCTCCCCCTTTTTTTCGCGCGGCCGCCAAGGCTCTGCGGCCACACGATTTGAATACCGAGTATAAGTGCAGTTCAAATCCCGGAAACGCAACCCATTTTGGGTCGAGACATGGCGGGACTTGTCAGGTGCCCCACAAACCGGGTCGGCGGTCGCAAAGATTTGCTAACTTGGCAGCCAACAACGAGTTACCAAATCCCACAGAATCCTACCAAAAAACGTAGTGCGACTTTCTCAAGACTTCTATAATCAGGGAAGTCTTTTCTTTAGGGCTACTTGTGAATTCATCTCCCCTGAACGACATGGCAGCGAACGTGCATAGTTCTCTTAGGACCGCATTGGTCCCGCAGCGTGGGGTGCTTCCGCGGCCGATGGACAAGAACCTCCAAAACCGTTTTACCGCTGTCCTGCTGGGCCTGCTGACCGTAGCCGCCATTGTTTACGCTGTCATTAACTTCCAAAAAGAGCGCGAAGCGCAAATTCCCGATGATGGGGTGTGGTGGGTCGAGAACAATGGCGCCTTGACTGCTGACCGGGTAGCGACTGACGGACCCGGAGACAAAGCTGGAATCAAGCAGGATGACCGCCTAGTGGCCATCGGCCAGCACCCGGTGACCGATGACGCTACCCGCATGCGGCTGCTCTTTCGGGTGGGAGTGTGGTCGAAGGCTACGTATTCCCTGGAGCGGAATTCGGTTCCGGTGGACGCGGATGTGGTTCTGATTCCGACGGAACTGTCCCTGAACACCTGGCTGCGGCTGATTGCGCTGATCTACCTGAGCATCGGACTGTACGTGTTGCTGCGGCGGTGGACGGCGCCCGGCTCCTTCCACTTTTATATTTTCTGTCTGGCCTCGTTCATTCTTTACGCCTTCCATTACACCGGAAAGTTCAACGGCTTCGACTGGACGATCTATTGGGGCAATATCGCCGCCAATCTGTTGCAGCCGGCACTTTTCCTGCATTTTGTGCTGACCTTTCCAGAGAAACGAAGGATTGTCCGGGAGCATCGCTGGATTATTCCCGCGATTTATCTGCCGGGATTAGTGCTTCTGGGCGTTCATTTGTTGTCTCTGCGCTATCTGAAGGCCAGCGAGCGGCTCAATTGGAACCTGGGCCGTCTGGAAATGGGCTACCTGGCGCTGTTCTTCGTGGCAGCGGCGGGAGTGTTGTGGTACTGCTATCGCCGCTCCAGCACGCCGATCCTGCGGCAACAGCTCAAGTGGATTACGCGCGGGACGATTCTGGCCATCGCGCCGTTCACGCTGTTTTACGTGATTCCCTATCTGACTGGGGCCCTGGCGACCAACGCCATGAAGGTGTCGGTGCTTTCGCTCGGCCTGCTGCCGCTGACCTTTGGCTACGCGATTTTCCGCTACCGCCTGATGGACGTGGATCTGATTTTCAAGCGCGGCATGGTTTACACGCTGGCGGCGGCGGCCATCGCGGGCGCTTACTTCGCGGTGGTAGCGGGGGTGGCGGAACTGGTGCATGCCCGCATCCCCAGCTCGGGACCGGTCGGCCTGACGCTGGCCATCGTGGTCACGGCGCTGCTGTTCGATCCCGTCCGAAAGTGGATTCAGGAGCGGATCGACCAGTTCTTTTACCGGGCGCGCTACGACTACCGGAAGACGCTGATTGAATTTGGACGGGAGCTCAGTTCAGAGACGGATCTGGACAAGATGCTGGGCGCGGTGGTGGACCGGCTCTCGCGTACCTTGCTGGTGGACCGGATCGCGATTTTCCTGTGCGGCGCGGAAGCGGAGCAAAACATGATGCTGGCGAAGTCTTTCGGGATTTCGCAGACCAGCGGATTGGACGTGAGCTTCCTGAGCCGGCCCCGGCCCGAAATGGAGGCTGGGCACCTGTTCTTCGACAACACTCACATGGTTCCGCGCGAGACGCCGGCGGCGCAGGCGACGATCGCCAAGCTGGAATTGAACTACTACATTCCCTGCCGCGCTCAGCGACATCCGATTGCGTTTCTCGGACTAGGCAAGACCATGGACGGCGACTTCCTTTCGAGCGAAGACGTGGAGTTGCTGGAAACACTGGCCGGCTATCTTGGCATCGCGGTGCAGAATGCGCGGCTGTATGCCTCTCTTGAACAGAAAGCTGCGCAGTATGAGCGGTTGAAGGACTTCAACGAGAACATTGTCGAATCCATCAACGTGGGCGTACTGGCGGTGGATCTGGAAGACAAGATCGAATCCTGGAACTCGCAGATGGAGGTCATGTACGCCTTGCCCCGTTGGCAGGCGCTTACCCGGCCGCTCAGCGGGGTTTTCCCCGGGCCGTTCATGGACGAGTTTTACCGGGTGCGGGAAACTCCGGGAATTCACAATCTGTACAAATTCCGCCTGCATACACCGGCCGGAGAAGACCGGGTGGTGAATGTCGCCATCGCTCCCCTGGTCACGAAGAAATTCAGCGTGGCCGGACGCCTGATCATCATGGACGACATCACCGAACGGATGGAACTGGAAGCCCAGCTTACCCAGGCGGACAAATTATCGTCGATTGGCCTGCTGGCCGCAGGCGTAGCCCACGAAGTCAACACGCCCCTTGCCGTTATTTCGTCATACGCCCAGATGCTCTCGAAGCAATTGCAGGGCGACCCGCAAAAAGGTCCCCTGATGGAAAAGATCACCCGGCAGACGTTCCGGGCCTCGGAGATTGTCAACAACCTGCTGAACTTCTCCCGCACCAGCGGGACGGAGTTCACGGACGTGGACATCAATAAGATCATTCTGGACACGCTGGCACTGCTGGAGCACCAGTTCAAGACCGCCAAGGTGCAGGTGCGGGATGAGTTGGGCGAGCACTTGCCGTTGATCTATGGCAACGCCGGCCGGCTGCAGCAGGTGTTCCTGAACCTGTTCCTGAATGCGCGCGACGCCATGCCCAACGGCGGTTCGCTGCGGGTGAACAGCTCGAACGGCGACAGCGTGAGCGTGCTGGTTGCCGACAGCGGGAGCGGGATCGCGCAGGAACACATTCAGCGGATTTACGATCCGTTCTTCACCACCAAGACTTCGCCGCGGGAAGGCCAGGCAAACCGGGGCACCGGGCTAGGCCTGTCCGTGACTTACGGAATTATCCAAGAACATGCGGGGAAAATCCGGGTGGAGAGCCAACCCGGAGCCGGCACGACATTTTACCTGGATTTCCCTCTGACCCGGAAGGCGGTCCATGTCTGAAGCTGCCGTCATCACGCGCCGCACCCCGAATGAGGCCACAGCCTCGCCGGCGGGCTCGGTCTTGATCATTGACGACGAAGCGGCGATTCGCGAGTCGTTGCAAACCCTGCTGGAGTTCGATGGCTACGAGGTGGAATCTGCCGCCGACGGCGAAAGCGGCCTGGCTCGCGCCGGGGAACGCGCCTTCGACCTGATCCTGCTGGACCTGGCCCTGCCGGACCGCAATGGACTGGATCTGCTGGCGGAGCTACGGGCCCACGATTCACAGATTTCGGTCATCATGATTACGGCTTACGGGACGGTGGAAAACGCGGTGGCCGCCATGCAAGCCGGGGCGGTAAATTTTGTCCAGAAGCCCTGGGACAATGAAAAGCTGCTGGCTGACATTCGCGCCGCGGTGGGCCGCCACAAGGCGGAAGAAGAGAATATTCAGCTCAAGCGGGCGTTGAAGCAGCGCTACAACTTCCAAAACATCGTGGGCAAGAGCGAGCCCATGCTGAAGATTTTTGACCTGGTGGCGCAGGTGGCACCCAGCCGTTCCACGGTGTTGCTGCAGGGGGAGAGTGGAACTGGGAAGGAACTGATTGCCAAAGCCATCCATCTGAACTCGCAGCGGCACGACCGGCCGTTTGTGCCGGTGAATACCGGCTCCATGCCGGCAGACCTGCTTGAATCCACCCTGTTCGGACACGTAAAAGGCGCATTCACCAGCGCGATAGCTTCCAAGAAAGGCCTGTTTGAAATTGCCGACCGCGGCACTTTGTTCCTGGACGAAATCGGCAACATGAGCATGGACACGCAGAGCAAGATCCTGCGCGTTCTGCAAGACCGGAAGTTCATGCACCTGGGCGGTGTGCATGAGGTGCAAGTGGATGTACGCATTATCGCGGCCACCAACGTGGACCTGAAACAGCATGTGCAGGAAGGCAAATTCCGCGAGGATTTGTTCTACCGCCTGAACGTGATCTCCATTGACCTTCCCCCGCTGCGCCAGCGCAAGGAGGACATCCCTTTGCTGGTGGACTTCTTCCTGAAGAAGTATTCGGAGGAGAACGAGCGGCCACTGCGGCGGGTTACTCCAGAGGCGCTGCGTCCGCTCCTGACTTATTCCTGGCCGGGCAACGTGCGCGAATTGGAGAACGTTGTGGAGCGCGCGGTTGTGCTTTCCTCCATCCCGCAGATTGGGCCGGAGTTGCTTCCTGACTCGGTTACCGGCCGCGGGACTTCACTGCCCGTCCTGGAACGCCACGGAAACGCTTCGTTGTTTGACATCATGGAAGATTGCGAGCGGCAGATTGTTATGGACATGCTGGAAAAATGTAACTGGAATCAGACCGACGCCGCCGAACGTTTCCATGTACCCCTGTCTACCCTGAATCAGAAAATCAAACGGCTTAACATCGAGATCAAGAAGAAGACGCGAGAGTAGCTGTCAGCTTTCAGCTCTCAGCCATTGAGGGAGACGTTCGCAGTGAGCACTGGCGAAGAAGTAGCTGAGAGCCGATGGCTGAAAGCTGAGAGCTTTAGGCTTCTGTTATAGTTCGGTCAAGCAGAGGCAAACACTGCATGGCAGCCGGAGACTTCCTCAGCCGCGTAGAACTGATCTCCCCGTCCGAATGGGCCAAGGGCCAGCTCCAATCTGTCCAGGAATATGCCCTCCTAGCCGCGCAATCGCTGGGCAATCTGTTCAAGCGGCCGCTTTACGTAGCCGACATGATGCAGCAGGCGGATCTTATCGGCTTTGGCTCGCTTTCCATCGTCATCCTTGCCGGATTCTTCACCGGGGCGGTGCTGGCGCAAAACAGCGCGAGCACGCTGGAAAGGTTTGGCTCGCTCTCGCTGATCGGGCAGTTGGTTTCCATTGGCATGGTGCGGCAACTGGGTCCGGTGATTACGGGGCTCCTGGTCGCCGGCCGCAATGCCTCCGGAATGGCGAGTGAACTGGGCTCGATGGTGGTAACCGAGCAGATTGACGCTATGCGCGCCCTGGGCACCGATCCAGTCAAAAAACTGGTGACTCCGCGGGTGGTCTCGACCATCGTCATGTTGTTCTTTTTGACCATCATCGCCGATTTACTGGGACTCCTGGGCGGAAGTTTTATTGCCATCTTCCTGTTGGGCCTGGACGGACACCAGTACTGGACTACATCTTGGCAGATCCTGGAATATCCGGATGTGGTTACCGGGCTGGTGCAGCCGGTGTTCTACGGATTCCTTATCGCCACGGTGGGTTGCTACTACGGAATGACCGCCAAGGGGGGCACGCAGGGCGTCGGGCGGGGTACCACGCAGGCGGTGGTGGTGTCATCGGTGCTCATCCTGGTCGTCGATTTTTTTCTGACCCGCTTGCTGACGCTCCTTCTGGGAAGCCGCTAAACCATGCCGACGCTTCCCCTCGAGAACGCCGCCAAGGAAATCGCCGAACCGGCGCGCGAAGTGGTGGTGTTCGAAAACGTTGTCCTGGCTTTTGAGGACAAAGCGGTTCTCGATGGAATCTCATTCTCGCTGGCCCGGGGGGAAACCAAGGCGCTGTTTGGCGTCGCCGGGGTAGGCAAGAGTTCAATTCTGAAGCTTGCGCTCGGGCTCATCAAAGCAGACGCCGGACAGATTCGCGTGCTGGGCAGCGACATCACTCAATTGAGCGAGGACGAACTGTTCGATTTGCGCCGCAGGATTGGCATGGTCTTCCAGGAGAGCGCGCTGTTCGACTCTCTAACGGTGCGGGAAAATGTTGCCTTCCGTTTAGCGGAAGAGAAGAAAGTGTCCGACGAGGAAATCGAGCGCCGGGTAAGGGAGGCGCTCAGTTTTGTGGAACTCGAGCACACCATGGACAAGTTTCCATCCGAACTTTCCGGCGGAATGCGGCGGCGGGTGGCCATCGCCCGAGCCATCGTTACCCGGCCGGAACTTCTGCTATACGACTCGCCCACGGGGGGTCTGGATCCGGTAACTTCCACTACGATTGTGGAACTGATCGTAAAGCAACGCGATGTCTACAAGACCAGTTCGCTGCTGGTTTCGCACCGGCTGCAAGACGCCTTCACCATGGCGACGCACTGTTTTGATCGAACTACCGGCCACATGCAGCCGATTTCCAAGGGCGCCCAGGCAGAGGTCCCCATGACGTTCCTTTTGCTGCGAGACGGCAAAGTTGCTTTTGATGGATCGGCCCAGGAGTTGGCGCGCTCCGACGATCCTTACATCCGCGAATATTTCTCCTGAATTCAGCTATCCAATTCAGCTATCCAATTTAGCTATCCCGGGTGGTTCCCGCCATTGACTTGCGCATCCCCGCCATGCGGATTTCCAAGTTTTTCAGCCGTTCCTTGCCCGCTTTGGACCTGGTGGCAAGTTTTTCCATGTGCAAGAAAAGTTCTGGCGTCTGCATTTTGGCGCGAATCTCTTTCAGAATGGGGCTCACTTTGGATAGGGTGAACCACATCTCGCCACAGGTCTCGAAGAAAAGCTCCTCGTTGAGCGCGCCCTTAAGCACCAAAGCGGAGGCCATCCCCCAATAGCTTACGACCTGACGAAGCCAGGCGTTTTCCGGGATGGAAAAGGCGGTCGCGACTTTCGCATAATCATCGGCAGTTTCCGGCCAAAAACTTCCGGCATACCAGCTGCGCGCTTTGCGCATGACGGCTTCGCGGCGGAGGTCGTAGAGTTGAAGTACTAGTTGAGCATCGGCGGCGGTTGGCTTCTTTGCCATGGTGTTCTCCTGTAGGGTTTTGTAAGGACCAAACTCTTGACGGCTAAGTCAACTAGGACCTCAGTGACCTCGAACTATCCAACGGGGGCGGCTTCCGCGGGGACCGGCCGCTCGTATTCGCACTCCTTGTTGGGGCAAGCAATCACGGGGCCGGCCTTCAACATTTTCTCCACCAGATATTCGCTGCCACAATCGGGACACTTCTCGGCCAACGGTTTGTGGGCCGAAGTGAATTTGCATTTCGGGTAATTGGAGCATCCGAAGAATGTATTGCCCTTGCGCGCCTTCTTCTCCACCAAGTCGCCGTCTTTGCATAGCGGGCACTTCACGCCGATGAAGTTCTGCTTTACGAACTTGCATTCCGGGTATCCGCTGCAAGCGGTGAATTCGCCGAAACGTCCGTGGCGGATCATCAAGTTACGGCCACACTTGGGGCAAGGCTCGTCGAGCGGAATGTCGGGAACTTTCTTGCCCTGATCCAGGCGGCGCGTGGTCTTGCAATCCGGGTATCCGGTGCAGGCCATGAACTGGCCGAAGCGCCCGCGTTTCAGAACCATGACCCGGCCGCAATTTTCGCAGTATTCCTCCTGCGTGGTTTCCTGCACGTCGGCGGAATCGAGGTCGGGCAGATTGATGGGATTTTCTTTGGTGAAGGTGCAGCTATTGGGGTCCTCCTTGTCGTAAGAGCTGCAGGCATAGAACGATCCGTGCTTGCCCCACTTGATGACCAGCGGCGAGCCGCAACGTTCGCACTTCTCGTCCGTGGGCTTCTCCATCCGCTTGATGTTCTCCATGTGCTTGGAAGCGTAACGGAGATCTTTCTCGAACTTCTTATAGAAGCCGGCCAGAGCATCGGTCCAAGTTTCCTTGCCTTCTTCGACTTCGTCGAGCTCCTCTTCCAGGCGAGCGGTGTACTCGACATCAAAGATGTCACGGAAATTTTCCACCAGAAGATCAGTGACTACCAGGCCGATTTCGGTGGGCGAGAACTTGCCGCCCAGCTTCTGCACGTACTGCCTCTCCTGGATCGTGCTCAGAATCGCGGAATAGGTTGAAGGGCGGCCGATGCCGCGTTCCTCCAGTTCCTTCACCAGCGAGGCTTCGTTGTAGCGCGGCGGCGGCTCGGTGAAGTGCTGCTCCGGCTTCAGTTCGCGGAGGGTTAACTTCTGGCCCGGCTCCAGCGGGGGCAGCTTGTGTTTGAGTTCTTCGTCTTCCTCGTCTTTCCCTTCCTTGGATTCTTCGTAGACCTTGAGGAAGCCATCGAACTTGAGCACCGAGCCAGTCACGCGGAACCAAAAAGTCTCGTTGCCGGAGCGCGCGTCAATGTCCACGCTGGTCTGGTCGAACACCGCAGGCATGATCTGGGAAGCCACAAAACGCTGCCAGATCAGCTTGTAGACTTTATATTCATCTTCCTTCAAATATTGCTTGATCTGTTCGGGATGGCGCATGGCCGAGGTGGGGCGTATGGCTTCGTGCGCGGCCTGCGCTTCCTTCTTCTCCTTATAGGTATTCGGGGATTCCGGCAGATACTGGGCGCCATACTCCTTGCCGATGTAGTCGCGCAATTCGCCGATCGCCTCGCCCGCGACCCGGGTCGAGTCAGTACGCATGTAGGTGATCAGTCCGACCGAGCCTTCTTCGCCCAGTTCCACGCCTTCGTAGAGGCGCTGAGCGATCATCATGGTGCGTTTCACGCTGAAACGCAGCTTGCGCGAGGAATCCTGTTGCAGCTTGCTGGTGGTGAATGGCGGAGCGGCATTGCGGCGGCGCTCCTTGCGGTCCACGGTGCGGACGACCCAGTCCGCCTGTTCGAGGGCGGCACGAATCTTTTCCGCATGCTCGCCATTGTTGACTTCAATCTTCTCCTCGCCCTTGCCCAAAAAACGGGCGTCGAAGGCCGGCGGTTTGGGGGCAGCGAGGTGGGCATCAATGGTCCAATATTCTTTCTTCTCAAACGCCTTGATCTCACGCTCACGCTCGACGATCAGCCGGAGCGCCACGGTCTGGACTCTTCCAGCAGATAAGCCACGCCGAACTTTGTCCCAGAGGAGCGGCGACACCTGGTAGCCGACCAGCCGATCCAGAACGCGGCGAGCCTGTTGGGCGTCGACAAGGTTCTGGTCAATATCGCGGGGATGCTCGAAGGCTTCCTGCACCGCGCGTTTGGTGATTTCGTTGAAGGTGACGCGGCGGATACGCTCCCCGCCTTCGCCGGTCTTCTTCTTTTTCTTCTTGCCCTTGTTGCCGTCGCCCAATTCCTCCGCTAAATGCGCGGCAATGGCTTCGCCTTCGCGGTCTGGATCGGGGGCCAGATAGATTGTGTCCATCGACAAAGCCAGCTTCTTCAGCTTGGCGAGAACTTTCTCTTTGCCGGGGATCACAATGTATTCCGTCTCGAAATTGTTGTCGGTATCCACGCCCAGAGTGCTCTTGGGCAGATCTTTGACGTGGCCGAGCGACGCCTCGACGGTGAAGCCCTTGCCTAGATATTTCTGAATCGTCTTCGCCTTGGCTGGCGACTCAACGATGACTAAACCTTTAGCCAATGTGTCCTCTAATCTTGGATTGCTTTTTTTGAAGCTAGCACGAATGGGAGAGAATCAACAAGTTTCGCAGGTGGCGCTTTCAGCTCTCAGCTGTCAGCTCTCAGCTTCCGAATTAAGGAGGCCAGCATCCGTTTGACTTCAGTGGCCTCGTCGGAAAGCCGCTGGTAGTCTAGCCTTTTCAACAGATTCAGATCGCTGGCAAGGAGCAGGTAATACTCCAGTTCGCTCGCCGATCCTATGGCAATCTGCAGGAACCTCCCAAACTCGTTGTCCCCTTTTCGGCAACATCCCTCGGCGATATTTGCCCCTATGGAAGCCGAAGCTCTCCGCATCTGGCTGGTGAGGCCGTAGATCTCCTCTCGCGGAAATACGCTGCTCGATCTATAGACATCCAGGGTAAGAATATGCGCCTTCTCCCAAACCTTCAGATTCTTGAAGCTCTGCATCGAGACGGCCCACTCACATACTGAGAGCTGACGGCTGATAGCGGACAGCTAGAAGCTTTTCACAAAATTCTTTCCTGGCAACTGCTTTACTTTGCCGGCCAACTCCAACTCGAACAACGCGGCGAAGATTTCCGAGGATGAAAGGTTGGGTTCCAGGCGCTCCACGATTTCATCAATCTGCGTGGCTTCATCTGCCTTCAACAGGGCCAGAATCTTTTTTTCGTGGGGCCCCAGAGCTTCGTCCCCGAATAGAGATGCAGTTCCTTCGGGTTGCGATTCAGAGCCCCCTGTCGGCTCCAGCGCCAGGCGTATTTCAACGGGAAGCTCTTCCCAGATGTCTTCCCAGGTAGCCACCAGCTTTGCGCCCTGCTTAATCAACGTGTTAGGACCCCAAGAATTCTTGTTGGTAACGTTGCCGGGCACGGCAAAGACTTCTCGATTCTGTTCCAATGCGCAACGCGAGGTAATCCGGGTGCCGCTATACTCGGCGGCTTCCACGACCAGCACGCCCGCAGAGATCCCGCTGATAATCCGGTTGCGGATGGGAAATTCTGCGGCGCGGGGAAAGTGCTCAACGCAAACTCCGAGATCAGCGCTCCCCCCAGAGCGAGGATCTGGTCTGATAAACGGGTGTTTTCTTTGGGATAAATAACGTCCACTCCAGTGCCGAGGACGGCCACAGTTTTTCCTTTGGCGGAAATCGCGCCACGATGCGCGGCCGAATCCACGCCACGCGCCAAGCCGCTGAAGATGACCAACCCCCGTGCCGCCAGATCACAGGCCAACCGCTCAGCCATTCCGGTGCCGTAGGGCGTGGGATGGCGGGTACCCACTACGGCGATTCCGGGACGCGACAGTACGGCCACATCCCCGCGCACATAGAGGACCAGCGGCGGATCGTAGATCTGTTTGAGGGGCGGCGGATAGGCTGTGTCCTCCAGCGCGACGACGTGAATGCCCGTCGCCGAGGCGCGGGCGAACTCATCCTGAGCAAGCTCCATAGGAGCGGCCGGTACCCAGCGATTGTGCGGCCACAGCCTGAATTCCTGCTGCTTCAAGTTCCGTCAACGTGGCGTTAAAGACGGCCTGCACGCCGCTGAAACGCTCGACTAATCTACGGGCTTTGGTCGGGCCTAACCCAGGCGTAAAAGCCAAGGCCATCCACTGCAGAGAGCATTGGTCCGATGAGCCTGGGCGAACCGCTAGGACGGCTTCTGACACGATTACCTCCCGAGGCGTGCATCGCGACTCTAAGGACCGGGGAAAAAGGCTGTCAAGGTCAGATGACACATAGCTTTGTTAGAATCGGAGTCGCAGCATGAGACGCCTTAGGATTTCGGCCATTTCGTACCTGAATACCGCTCCGCTCATGTGGGATTTTGAGCATGGGAAGGCGGGCGACGACTTCGAGGTCTCCTACACTCTGCCTTCCCGGTGTGCAGAGCAACTGAGTGAGGGATCAGCGGATATCGGAATAATCCCGGCTGCGGCTTACGCGTCGGTTCCTGGACTGCTGGTGCTTCCGGGGGTTGCCATTGCTGCGCGTCGGGCGGTCCGCTCGATTCTTCTGGTCAGTAAGGTGCCCCTGGAGAAGGTTCAGACCGTGGCATTGGACACTTCGTCGTTGACCTCGACGGCTCTGACTAAAGTCCTATTTGCGAAGTGGTGGGGCGGCGAGCGGCCTTTCGTCCCGATGGACCCTGACATCGAGAATATGCTCCGCCGGACTGATGCCGCGATGGTCATCGGCGATCCTGCGCTCAGAGTAGACCGCTCGCGCTACTTTACCTACGATTTGGCGGAAGAATGGGTGCGGCTGACGGGCAAACCGTTCGTCTTCGCGTTCTGGGCAGTGCGGCAAGAGGCGCTAAAGGACGCACCCCGTTCTCTAGATCTGGCTGAGGTATTTCAGCGTTCGCGCGATCGCGGTCTCGAACCGGGGAATTTGAACAAGATTGCGCGGGAGTGGGCGCCGCGAGTGGGCTTGACCGAAGTCGATGTGAAGACATATCTCACCGAAAACATCGATTATTTCCTCGACGGTCCGTGCCTGGGGGGGCTGGAGCTTTTTTATCGGTATGCTGAAGAATGCGGCGCTTTGCCCAGCGCGCCTGCCCTGCGTTTCCTTGACGTCGCGCACCCCGCAAGTATCTAGGCAAGCGGCCCCGAAGCCCCGCTGCGCATCCCCCACCTTGCCCCTTCCCACCAGCGTTGGGGCAGAACGTCGTGCCAATTTCTTTGGGGCGTCAGGAGGAGTCTGGCCAGAGGAGACAATCAGCCTCCGCAGCCGTCAATGAATCGCCTTCAGCCATGGCCCAGGCACTATTTTCGCTGCCTGACGCACCGCTGAGGCCTGAAATAGCGTCTAAGACGAGATGCTTGATCACCTCCAACCGCTTCTCGCGATGACCCTGCTGCGGCGGTTGCACCGCTTGGGGGGACCTGGGCTGATCCTGCTTGGAATCGCCGACAACTCGCTGCTTCCGCTTACCGGCAGCGTGGATGTCCTGACCATCTGGCTGGCGGCGCATCATCGCGAGCCGTGGCCCTACTACGCGATGATGGCGACAATTGGGGCCGTCCTCGGCGGCTATATCACCTACAGTTTGGCGCGCAAAGGCGGGAAAGAGACATTGGAGCGCAAGCTTTCGAAGCGGACGGCGGCTAAGGTGCACAAAGGGTTCGAGCGCTGGGGATTCTACGCCGTAGCGGTACCGGCCATTCTGCCTCCGCCATTTCCAATTGTGCCGTTTCTGCTGGCCGCTGGAGCCCTGCAGTACTCGCGCAAGAAGTTCCTGGCCGCGCTGACGGTGGGCCGCGGAATCCGTTTCACTATTCTTGCCAGCCTGGGGGCGAAGTATGGAAACCACATCGTGCGGTTTTTTGCCCAGTACTACAAACCGGCGCTGGCAATCCTGATTGGCCTTGCGGTGGTGGGCAGCGCGATGTCGGTCGTTTCGCACTATCGAAACCGGCCTACAAAGAAGGCCGCGAATCCAAGGACAAGTCCCAGGGCAAAAATCGCTTAGGTCCGAGGATTGGATCAAATCCCCGAACTCCGCTAAGATTCTCTTAGCACGCGATGACGCTGACCAAGCAACAAGCTCTCGACCTGTTCCGCTCCGATGACCTGATTGGCATTGGTATGGAAGCAGACGCCGTGCGCCGCAAACTGCACCCCGAAGGCGTGGTCACTTACATCATTGACCGGAATATCAATTACACGAATTATTGCACCGAGTACTGCACTTTCTGCGCCTTCTATCGTCCGTTGAAGGGGCCCAAGGCCAAAGAAGGCTACATCCTGGATTTCGATACGATCTACGAGAAGATCCAGGAAACGGTGGAACTGGGCGGCACCGGCGTGCTCATGCAGGGCGGGCTGCATCCGGACTTGAAAATTGACTGGCATGAGCAGATGCTGCGCGGGATTAAGCAGCGCTTTCCGAAAATTCATTTGCACTGCTACTCGGCTTCGGAAGTTATCGCCATCGCTGAGTACAGCGAGCTCAGCATTCGGGATACGATTGCCCGGCTGCGAGACGCAGGACTGGATTCGATCCCAGGCGGCGGAGCTGAAATTCTTGACGACGAAGTTCGCTACAAGATTGCACGGCTGAAATGCCTGACCGAAGATTGGCTGAATGTGCATCGCACTGCGCACCAGCTTGGGATGAGAACGACCGCGACCATGATGTTTGGCGTAGGCGAGAACTACGAAAACCGCATCAACCACTTCCAGCGGCTTTATGAGCTGCAGGAAGAGACCGGCGGCTTTACCGCATTCATTCCCTGGAGTTTCCAGCCCGCGAATACCGCGCTCGGCGGCAGGCATTGGGATGAAGCCACGGCGGTCGAGTATCTGAAGGTGCTGGCCATTTCGCGGCTGTATCTTTCCAACTTCCTCAATGTGCAATCGAGCTGGGTGACGCAGGGACTAAAAGTCTGCCAGATGGGCCTGCGGTTCGGAGGCAACGACGTGGGTTCCGTGATGTTGGAAGAGAACGTGGTGCGCGCGGCCGGCGTGACCAATTGCACCACGGAAGAGGAACTGCGAAGGATCATTCGCGACGCCGGCTTCCGCCCGGCGCAACGGGATACGCTTTACCGGCAGTACTTCCTGAACTGAGCGGGCAACCAACCCCATTCGGGTTGTCATTTCGAGCGAAGCAAGAAATCTGTTTCTTCTCAGTGGCGGCAAACCAACAGATTCCTCGTCGCTCGGTTCCTCGGAATGACAAGGGGGGCCTGGTCAATTCTTGGGCGGATTCTGCGGGCCTTTCGGCTCCAGTTCCGACGGATCCTTCACCGGCTTGAGCACCATTGGCAGATTGTGATCGCCCTGAGTCCAGGTCCCGTCGATTGCCGAGCGATCGGCGGCGATCTTGCCGGCGTAGACACCGCCAAACTGTTTGGCTTCTATCTTCAGAGATGCTCCATCGCGGATCACGGAAGTGGAGGGAAACACTTGTGGGCCTTGGTCCGGAACGCCGAATGTCGCCATTAAACCGTCTTCCGTGTTGACAATGTGGAAGACGACGCGCAGCTTCCTCTCTCCAAGATCGAGCGTTCCGATCCATGCGCCATCGATGTCGGATGGCTTCCCCGGCTTGTGTTCCGTTTTGATGGGCGTCGTACTCCGGTCAAACTCAAGCTCCATGGGCCGGCCTTGCTGCCATTTCCCTAGAATTGTCTTGCCGTCGCCCATCACCCTGCCGCGATAGCTTGCATCGATCGCGTCCACATCAAAGGTGAGCTTGGAACCCTCGAGAGAGAGCGCAGTTACGGCGAGGCCGTTCTGGCCTAGATCGATGCTGTCAACGATGGCCCGGAGCGTCCCGTCAGGGTTCTTGGTGATGTGGAGCACGAGCCGTTGTTCTGCATCATCGATGGAAAGAGTTCCCTGCCAATCGCCGGTGATGTCCTGGGCGACGGCGAAGCACGCAGCTGCCATCACCAATGTCGCGAGAACCAGTGCTCGTTTCATACTGCGCCCCTCCTGGGGCCAAGATACGTTTTGAAGGGGCAGAATGTTCCCCTAACGGCTCAACCCGCTACCCTTAAGCCAGTTCCATACTATGCCATGCCGAATCCGGTAGAATGTAAGTTCTCATCGGACTTGCGATTTGACTTCAGTGATCCCAAACTCCTCGCCGGCTCTGGCCCTTTTTGTAACGACTCGTGGCATTTACCCCTATTTTCGCCAGCATTTTCTCGATAAGACATTCCAGGGAATCTATCAGATCAACACCTTCGACATGGCACTGCTGATTCCCTACTTTATCGTCCTGATTTTGCTGGCATCCTATGGAGTGCACCGCTACGTTCTGGTTTACCTGTATTACAAGCATAAAAAGAATCGAACGACCGATCCGGCGGCCTACTTTCCCGACCTGCCTCGATTGACCGTCCAACTGCCGATTTTCAATGAACAATTCGTGGTGGAGCGACTGCTGGACGCGATTTGCCAGCTGAAGTATCCGCTCGACAAGTTGGACATCCAGGTGCTGGACGATTCCACCGACGAGACCCAAGCGGTGGCCAGGAGCCTGGTGGATCAGTATGCCAGCCAGGGAACTCCGATTACCTACCATCATCGCGACAATCGTCAGGGATTCAAGGCGGGCGCGTTACGCGAGGGCATGAAAACGTCGAAGGGTCAGTTTATCGCGATCTTTGACGCTGACTTCATGCCGCCGGAAGACTTTCTGTTGCGCACCATCCATCACTTTACCGATCCGAAAATTGGGATGGTGCAGACCCGCTGGACCCACATCAACCGGCACTATTCGTTCCTGACCGAAGTCGAGGCCATGCTGCTCGACGGACATTTTGTCCTGGAGCACTCTGGCCGCGCCCGCAGCAATGTGTTCTTTAATTTTAATGGAACCGCCGGCCTGTGGCGGCGCAAGGCCATCGAGGAGGCCGGCGGTTGGCAGCACGACACTCTGACCGAAGATACCGACCTTTCTTATCGCGCCCAGCTCAAAGGCTGGAAGTTTATCTACCTGCAGGATGTCGAATGTCCCGCAGAACTCCCGGTGGAAATGACGGCCTTCAAGACGCAGCAGGCGCGCTGGGCCAAGGGACTGATTCAAACCGGCAAGAAGATTCTGCCGAACGTTCTCAAAAGCGACCAGCCTTTCCGTGTGAAGCTGGAGGCCTGGTACCACTTGACGGCCAACCTGAGCTACCCGCTGATGATCATGCTTTCCGTGCTGCTGTTGCCTGCCATGATCATCCGCTTCTATCAGGGCTGGTTTCAGATGCTATATATCGACCTGCCATTGTTCATGGCTTCGACCTTTTCGATTTCCAGTTTCTATTTGGTTTCACAGAAGGAGCTGTTTCCGAAGAGTTGGCCGCGCGCGCTGCTGTATCTTCCGTTCTTGATGGCTTTGGGCATCGGTTTGACCATTACCAACACGATTGCCGTCCTCGAGGCTTTGGTCGGGCGGCAGACGGCATTTGCCCGTACCCCGAAATACCACGTGAAGTCGAAGAAGGACAAAATGCAAGCGGCCAAGTACCGCCGCCGGCTGGGTTGGATTCCGTGGATCGAACTTCTGATCGGCACCTATTTCGCGGTTACGGTGTACTACGCGATCGACAACGAGAATTTCATCACGGTACCTTTTCTGGTTCTGTTCGTCGTAGGCTACTGGTACACCGGGCTTATGTCGCTGCTGCAGGGACGCTTTTCTGGCGTGTCGTTCAGCCCGGAGAGCCATACCAAACCATTTCCGGTGGGAGTCTAAAGATGCGCCGGTGGCAAGCTCTGGCCATGCTCAAAGTCATCTTTGCGGTTCTGCTGGCCAGCCAATGGAGCTGGCCGCTGGAGCGTCAGCCGGCCGCTGACTATCGTATGCGGCGCGAAACGCTAGCCGCCAGGCTCGACGGCGGGGTTGCACTGTTGTTCGCGCCCAATGAGTCAGAAGGTCCCAATGATCTGTATGGCTACCGCCCAGACGACAATTTTTATTACCTGACGGGCTGGAGCGAGCCCGGCGCGGCCGTTCTGATTGCCGCGGCCGCCGAAGCCAAGGACAAGAATCCAGCGCGTGCCTACACGGAAATTCTTTTTCTTCCCAGCCGCAACCAATCGCAGGAGAAATGGACAGGGCCGAAGCTTGGCCCGGAGAATCCCGAGGCTCCGAAGCTTACCGGGTTCGCCCGGGTGGAGGTACTCGATCACCTGCGCGATGTTTTGACCGGAATTCTGGCCGCCGGAAAGGCCACTGTCTACACAGACCTGCCCGCCTACGAGCAGATTTCCAATTCGGAGAGCGCGCTGGACTGGCTGAAGCGGGCTAACAGTTTTCCGGTTCGTATTTCGTTTGAGGATGTGCGCTCGCCGCTAAGCTCGTTGCGCACCTTCAAGGATGCCGGCGAGATGGATCTGATTCACAAGGCGGCGAATGCCTCGATTGCCGCCCATTTCGCGGCCATGCGCCTGGTGAAGCCCGGAGTAACGGAACGCGAGGTCTCAGCTTTGATGCAATATGAGTGGGGCAAGCGAGGCTGTGAGCGTCCGGCCTACGCTCCCATTGTGGGATCGGGATTCAACTCCACGGTGCTGCACTATTCCGACGATTCCGAGACCATGCAGGCGGGCGAGGTGGTGGTAATTGATGCGGCGGGAGAATACTCCCTGTATGCGGCCGACATCACTCGCACGCTTCCGGTCTCTGGAAAGTTCACGCCGCGTCAACGGGAGATTTACGACATCGTGCTGGGGGCGCAACGCGCAGCCATGGACGCATTTCAATCGGGGAAGTCCATGCTCACACGCGATGGCGAGAATTCCCTTTACAAAGTGGCGTACGACTACATCAATACCCACGGGAAGGATCTTCACGGCCAGCCGCTCGGCCAATATTTTATTCACGGACTGAGCCATTATATTGGTTTGAATGTGCACGACCCGGGGGATTACGCCGTTCCGCTGGGCCCGGGCGCGGCCTTCACCATTGAGCCGGGAATTTATATTCCGGAGGAGAAACTGGGTGTCCGCATTGAGGACGACTTCTACGTGGACCAAAACGGTCAACTGGTTAACCTAACGGCTGGCCTGCCGAGTTCGGCCGACGAAGTCGAAAGAGCGATGGTTGTGCGCTAATCACGCTTTTCTGCGGGGCGTCCCGCGGTTGTTTGGTATGCTATGACCCCGTGCGAATGCTGTGGTGGTTCCTGATTCTAGCCTGTGGGGGCGGCGCGGTAGTGTGGGCCGCTATCGCCGTCTATCTGCGGGTGCGCCAGCACATGAAAAATTCGAACGACTCGTCGAAGGGGACCAGCCTCTGAAGACCGTGGCGGTGGCTGGTTTCGAGGTTTGAGAATAGCTTGAAGAAAGGTGTATATGGCGAAAACCACAACTGAGGTTCTGCACGCGAATGATCGTGTTCTGGCTTGGGCTGAGACGGGAGCATTGGTGCTGGGTGGAAGTCTAGTCGTCGCTTTATGCGCTCGCGTCGCTCTGCCCTTGCCTTTCACTCCCGTACCGCTGACCTTGCAGAACTTTGGCGTGTTGTTGGTCGGCCTGCTCTTGGGAAGCAAGCGTGGTTTCGCCGCACTGGCCCTGTATTTGGCCGAGGGGGCCATGGGTATGCCGGTCTTTAGTCTGCCCGGCGTCGGGGGCATTGCACAGTTGCTGGGACCGACGGGCGGATATCTGATGATGTATCCGTTTGTCGCCTTTCTGGCAGGTTGGGTGATGGAGCGGGGGGCGCGAAGCTTTGTCCGCGCCGCCATCGCGAGCACGCTGGCTGAAATTGTGCTTTTCGCCGGTGGCATTGGGTGGCTGGCCGTCTGGACCCATTCTTTTGCCCTGGCCCTCCGCCTCGGTTTGTATTGGTTTGTTTTTGCGGAGATCATCAAGGTCATGTCCGCGGCCGCCATTGCTCGTGGCTGGCAGCGCTTTGACAAAACAATCTTGTGATTTAGGACCTTCATTGTCTGCAGCGATGTTCAGCATGTTTCAACGACGAAAGCAAGGATTCCATGAACAGCAGTGTCTCGTCCGCCGTGCGTGAGATTACGATTGCCCACAGTCCTGATTCCGACGACGCCTTCATGTTTTACGCTCTGGCCACCAATAAAATTCGCGTGCCTGGAGTGCGCTTCACCCATACGCTTTGCGACATCGAAACCCTGAACCGCAAGGCGATGGAAGGCAATGGAAGCTACGACGTAACCGCGATTTCGTTTCATGCCTACCCATACATTCAGGAGCACTACGCATTGCTGCCCAGCGGCGGCAGCGTGGGCGAAGGTTATGGGCCCATGATCGTGGCCCGGCATCCATATTCGGTCAGCGAGATTACGCGGAAACGGATCGCTGTGCCAGGAACGTTAACTACGGCATATCTGGTACTGAATCTGTTTGCGCCGGGAATTGAGACTGAGGTTGTGCCCTTCGACCAGATTATTCCGCAGGTGACGGAAGGCAAATACGACGCTGGCCTCATCATTCATGAAGGCCAGCTGAGTTATTCCAAGTCCGGCTTACAGCGCGTACTGGATTTAGGCCGCTGGTGGCACGAGCAGACCGGCCTACCCCTGCCGCTCGGAGGCAATGCCATTCGACGCAGCCTGGGACCAGAGTTGATGTCCACCGTGGGCGGAGCGTTGCGCGAGAGCATTCAATATGCCCTCGATCATCGCGAATCGGCGCTTGCGTATGCTATGCAATTCGCCCGCGATCTGGATCCGCAACTCGCAGACAAATTCGTCGGGATGTACGTGAATGAGCGCACGCTAGATTACGGAGCAGATGGCCGCGAGGCAGTGAGTCGCCTGCTGAGCATGGGTCACAAGGCCGGGATTATTCCGTATGAGACGAAGGTGGAGTTTGTGGCTTAAGGGAACCATGTAGCCCCGGACGCCCCCGTCCGGGCAGGCGAGCCGAGCGGGTGAGGGCACCCGCCCCTACGCAAACTATTCCTTACTTTACCGTCTCTTTAATTGAAAACACCGGATCAACATCCACCGGCACTTTAGACGCCGTGTTTAGCAAGGCCGTCAACTCCGGCGACATCACATCGTATTTCTTGAACCAGTTCTCCGCCCTTTGACGGTCGCCGGTGGCTTCGATTTCCAGCAACTCCTTGGCAAGATCGGCTATGGCTCCCGGCATCAGCGCGTAATCCACGGCGTATTTTCCGGAAGCCTCACGCTTGATGGCGCCGCGTTCACACAGGTAGTTAAATTCCATCATCTCGGCCTGGCCGTGGGCTTCTCCGGTACCGAAACGAATGGTGCGGAAATTTCCCGCCACGTACGACGCGTAATATTCCTCGAGCTTAGCCTTGGGCAACGCGCCATGGTCCACCAACCACTTCAAGCCAAACATGCCGACCACATCAGCTTTGGCTTCTTCCAGCCCGCTGTACGCCGGGCCGATGGCTTCGCGAACGTCAACTTTCCCAGTGGCCGTCCTGGCATAAGCCGGGCCCAGCCCATGCGAAATTTCGTGCATGATGGTCGAGAGCAGGTAGCCCTCGCCTGTCGCTTTGGCCGCCTGTTCGGGCACCATCATGTAGCGCGCTAGCGGCAGGATCACGTAGTCCACACGTGCATCCATGAAGTTCTTGAAGAAGATTTTCTTGCTGCCCTTTTGCTCGTGGATTCGCGGATCGTTGGGAAGATTGTCGGCCACCACCTGGTAGCCATGACGCAAATCGCCCGCGCGATAGGGAGAATCCATCACCTCCATCGGAGTCTGCAACCCGCGCTTGGAAGGACGGTCCTCAGGCGCTAGTGGCAGCGCATCCTGAATATCCGCCACATAATTCTGGAACATTTCCAGCTTCTTGCTCTGTTCGGGATTGCGAATCATCACCGCTGCGCCATACGTAGCCTTCACTCCCAGCAGGTGATCGTCGTAGGTTTCGTAGGGCGCGAAAATCACATCGAATTTCGGATTCTTGAGATCCAGCCAAGCCAGATCGCTGGCGTAATAATCGTCGGAGAGCAACGCATCCGCCCGCATCCGCAGAAAATTAGCGAAGGCAGGATCTTTGCTGAGCTTGGCGGCGTCGCGCAAATCCCGTGCCGCCGCTCAAGAAAGGAACGATAGGCGATGTGGTAAGGGATGCCTTCAAGTTGGTCGCCCTGCCAGCGCACCACGGTCGTCAAGCTGTAAATTTCAGCTTTCTTCTCAGGATGATCTTTCACGTACTGCTCGATTCTTTCACTGGTCAGTCCGGCGGGGTAAAACCCGCGGCCGGGAGGCATGGGCGTACTGCCAACGAAAGGCCTGTTTTCGTCAATCTGGTCGAATCGCGAAGCGTTGATCCACAGATAATGCCGAAGCTTCACATCCTTTAGATTTGTGCTTCCGGAGAGGGACTGGTAGAGGGTAAGGGCTTCGGGATCGCTCTGCCGCCAGTAGATTTCTTCGAGATGATGCGAAGCGTCCACCAGCTTTTGAACCAGTTGCCGCTCCCGCACGGAAAGGCCAGCAGAGTTGAACGGCACGTGAATCTGGCGGAATTTGGCCAGTCGGCGATCGAGATCGGGCGCCACTTGCAGTCCGGCAGACGCCGCACCCTTAGCCGCGGAACCGACCATAAACACATGTTTCTTCTGTTCTGCGGAGGATGCGACCATAGGCAGGATCAACACGAGGGAGAACAAACACCCCAAATTCTTCATACGCGGTGAATTTTAGCAGAGTAACTTCCTCGCCGATCCAGAAACCTCGGCAAGCGGCCTCGCGTTATCATCGTAACAATGTCTTTTTCCCCGGATACAAACAGCGCACAAACGCTGCTGATCGATGCCGATGACACGCTCTGGGAAAACAACATCTACTTTGAACGGGCCATTGCCAACTTCATCTCATTCCTAAACCACCATGAATATTCGTCCGACCAAGTCCGCGAAGTTCTGAATGAAGTCGAGCGGGAGTGCATCGTCAGTCACGGCTATGGACTCCACAGCTTCGCTCATGCCCTGGCGCAGACGTTCGAACGCCTGGCGGTTGAGCCGATCACCCCGGCGCTGCACGAAACTATCGAAGGCCTAACGCTGACCATCGCGGAACATCCCATTGAGATTCGCCCCGGCGTGCCCGAAACCCTGCGGTATCTGGCGAGACGCCATCGCCTGATCGTGATGACCAAAGGAGCAATCCCGGAACAATCCGGCAAGGTGGAACGTTCCGGCCTGAGGCAATTTTTCTCCGCCGTAGAAATCGTCCAGGAGAAAGACCCTTCGACCTACCGGCGCGTCACCTCAGAGCACAACCTGACACCTGCCTCTACCTGGATGGTCGGCAACAGCCCGAAATCTGACATTAACCCAGCCTTGGCGGCGGGATTGAACGCCGTATTTCTTCCACATGGCGATACCTGGATCCTGGAACATGAAGAACTCGCGTGCGTGGAACCGCCGCAACGGTTGCTCATCCTGGAGAGTTTCGACGAGTTGAAGCAGCACTTTTAGCTCTCAGCCATCAGCTTTCAGCATTCAGCTGAGAACGTAAGAGAATTGCGCTACCTTGATGAGCTGACAGCTGACAGCCTGCTCTTCCAGCACCAAACTAACTAACAACAGATCTTCGCCTGGCATTCGGCTGCATGGTAATCTCAAGTTGCTCTGGTAACTGCTCCCACCCCGCGTGGCGTTGCAGAAAAACAATATACGGCGGCTTCTGAGGACGGTCGAAGCGCTCTCCGAGCTTGGCCCGGAAATGACGGCTGAGCGTGAGTTCCCGGAGACGGCGCGCGCCATGGTCTCTGCCATACAGCAGGCCTCCGGCGCTCGTGAGGCGGTGCTTTTCACGTTCAACGATAAGCCTCCTCTGCTGAGTTCGGTGGCCGCGGACGGTTTTGTGCTGATCCCGGAACCGGCCGTAATCCCTTTGCTGCCCAGGCACGTGCATGCCTTGACTTCCGCCCGCGGCCCCGTCCCGCTGAATTCCTCTTCCTACGACGGGTTTCTCAGCTCCAACGGCAATGTAGCGCCTGAGTTGTTTAAGTGTGTAGCTCCCTTAAAGGTGGGCGGGAAACTGGTGGGAGTGGCAGCTTTGGGACGCCGCGACGGGGACACCCCCTACGATGACGAGGAACTCAGCGCCCTCGATTTGCTGGGCCACTACGTAGCTCTCGCGGTACATAACCACGTGCTGACTCAAACTCTGGCGCAGCGCGTCGCGGAAAAAGTGAAGCTGCTCGCTTCCGTGCACGGCTTTTACGACAACGCCCTGGAGGCGTTCGCTTCCGCGATTGACGTCAAGCACGTCAATATTCATGGGCATTCCTTGCGTGTAGGCCGTTATGCCGCGGGGATTGCCGAAGCCATGGGCGCCGACGCTGGCGAGGCAGCCGCCTTGAAATCTGCCGGATACCTGCACGACATCGGCAAGGTTGCGGTGGACAAGCGCCTATTTGGCAAGCCTGGCGCGCTCGACCCGGAAGAATTCCAGGAGATGGCCGACCACACGATCGTAGGCCATCAGATCGTCAGCGGAGTCCAGTTCCCCTGGCCACGCATCCCCGAAACAGTACGCTGGCACCACGAACGTGGTGACGGTTCCGGCTATCCGGACGGCCTGACCATGGAGGAAGTGGCCATGCCGGTGCGCATTGTCGGCCTGGCGGACACGCTGGACGCCATGACTAGCGCGCGCCCCTACCGCGAGCCGCTTTCCATCGGCGGAGCGTTGAGCGAGATTGTGCGCCTCGCGCCGCTGAAATTTGACCCCAACGCGGTGCAGGCTTTGCTGATGCAGGTGCGCCGCTCGGCCTCGGGCAGCCTCCGCAGTCCATTCTTTGATGCGCGGATGATGGTGGACATCGCACCCACTGACGTGGATCACCTTGCCGCCTCGCTGCAACACAAGCTCAGCCACGGCCGCATCTACCTTACCTAGCCGCCTCAGGGTTTCCGGCTCCAAGCCAGCGGCCGACAACTTTTTCATCACGTCAGGGTTCATAATTGCAGGTACCGCTATGTCTCAGGGGGTGGGGATGCAATCGAGCCACCGCACCATCGCTCTAGCCGCCGCGCTCGCGATGGCGGGACTGGCTGCGTCCGTTCAGTTTGCCCTCGCTAAAAAGAAGGTCAAGCAGGATTCTGCCGCGGATCAGATGAGCGAGCAGAAGCGGGCCGTGCACGCGCTCAACCGGCTGACCTTTGGCCTCAGGCCCGGCGATGTGGAACGAGTGTCGGCCATGGGAGTGGATAAGTGGATTGATCTGCAACTCCATCCCGAGAGAATTGACGACGGCGCCGTGGCGGGCCGGCTGGAGCCTCTACGCACGTTGCGCATGGATACTCGCGAGATCGTGGAAAACTTTCCGCCTCCGCAAATGATCAAAGCGATTGCGGACAGCAAACAGTCGCTTCCCTCGGACCCAACCAAGCGCGCGATCTACCAAGCCCAGCTTGAGCGCTACTACCAGAAGCAGGAACGCAAGCAAGATGCCGCAGGCGCCGGCGCTTCACCTGCCAGCGCTTCCGCCAATTCCTCGCAGGCTGCGGCCATGAATGCCGATTCGGACAAGGCCGGAATCATGAACAGCGACGGCGATGCAGCCCGCCGCGAAAGTCGCATGTACGCCGACTGCAACTGGATCAGCTTATCGGCCTTCCACCCGACCAGCGCCTGAAAGCCGTGCTCAGAATGTCTCCGGCTGATCAAATTGCAATGGCACCTGCCCTGAAAGGCAAGAAGGCGGACGATTTTCTGACGGGCATGAACCCGGAACAAAAGAAACGATGATGGCGCTTGGCAACCCACAGCAGGTCGTAGATGGGGAACTTGCCAATGGCCGACTGTTGAGCGACATCTATAGCGAGCGCCAACTGCTCGCGGTGATGACGGACTTTTGGTTCAATCACTTCAACGTTTTTATTGGCAAGGGCGCCGATCGCTATCTCCTACAAGCTACGAGCGCGATGTCATTCGTCCCCACGCGCTGGGCAAGTTTGAGGACTTATTGGTGGCTACCGCGCAAAGCCCGGCCATGTTGTTCTATCTGGATAATTGGTTAAGCGTGGGCCCGGATTCCGATTTCTCATTGGGCATTCCCAAGCGTCCCGCCAATGCGAATTGGCGGCGTTACCCGCCGGCCCGGCCGCCGAGACCAAAGGCCAATCGCAGCGGCCTCAACGAAAACTATGGCCGCGAACTCATGGAGTTGCACACGCTCGGCGTGAACGGCGGCTATACCCAGAAAGATGTTACCGAGGTCGCCCGGGTGTTCACTGGCTGGACCCTGAAACAACCGCGCGAGGGTGGCGGCTTTTTCTTCGACGAGCGCAGGCATGAACCGGGGAACAAATTGGTCTTAGGCCGTCGCATCAAACCAGCAGGCGAGAAAGAAGGTCGCGAAGTGCTGCACATCTTGGCGCACAACCCGGCGACCGCCAAATTCATTTGCGCCAAACTGGCCACACGATTTGTTTCGGACAACCCCCCACCGGCACTGGTTGACCACATGGCGCAGACCTTCCTGAAAAAAGACGGCGACATTCGCGAAGTGTTACAGACCATGTTGCAGTCGCCGGAATTCTGGGCGCCGGACGACTATCGCGTCAAGGTGAAAACGCCGCTGGAATTCGTGATCTCCGCCGTGCGCGCCAGCGGCGCGGATGTCGCCGATGCGACTCCTCTGATCCGACAGCTGCAAGTTATGGGAATGCCGTTGTACGGCGCGCAGCCACCGACTGGCTACTCCACGAAGGCGGAGACCTGGGTCAACTCGTCGGCTCTGCTCGACCGCATGAACTTCGCTTTGGCTCTGACCACGGGCAAGCTGAAGGGAATCCAGGTCGCTAGCAATCTGGGAGAAACCGCGAGCGACTTCGTCGATCCGCAACGGACGCTGGCCGCGTTGGAGAACACTCTTCTCGCCGGCGATGTGTCGAAACAAACTCACGACACTATTGCATCGCGGCTGGAAGATCCGAAGATTGCGCAGCGCAAGCTGGATGACGCCGCGCGGCCGCCAAATGTCAGCATGATCGAGGGGTTGCTTTTGGGATCGCCGGAGTTCCAGAGAAGATAGCTTTCAGCTCTCAGCCTTCAGTACTCAGTTTTCCGATCTTGCTGGCGGCTGACAGCTGAGGGCTGAAAGCTGAGGTTTTTATGTCCATCACACGCCGCGTATTTCTTCGTAATAGCGCTCTCGCCGTCGTTGGCACGACCGCAGTCCCAGCATTCTTGACCCGCGCTGCATGGGGAGCGGTGGAGAGTGGCGGTCGCACCAAACGACTGGTGGTGATCTTCCAGCGCGGCGCGGCCGACGGCCTGAACATCGTGGTGCCCCATGGTGAGCCGTCCTATTATGCGATGCGGCCTTCGATCAACATTCCGCGCGACCGCGTGATTGACCTGGACGGCTTCTTCGGCCTGCACCCGGCGCTGTCATCGTTTCAGCCACTTTGGCAGCAAGGGCATTTGGCGATTGTGCATGCCGCTGGATCCCCCGATCCCAGCCGCTCGCATTTCGACGCACAGGATTTCATGGAGTCCGGCACGCCCGGCGTCAAAGCCACCGAAGATGGTTGGCTGAATCGCGCGCTGCGCGGACTGCCCGAGTCCTCGGCGAATTCCTCCTTCAGGGCGATCGCCATGGGGCCATCCCTGCCCCGCATTCTTTCCGGAGGCGAGCCCGCCCTGGCGATGAATAACATTAGCGAATTTGGCGTTGGGGGCCGTAATCCGAACGCGGCACCCGACGCCAATACCTTCGAAGCCATGTACGACCAGTCGGTGGACTCCGTACTGCATGGCTCCGGGCAGGAAACCTTCGACGCAGTCAGGATGCTAAAGTCCGCCGACCCGGCGAAGTACAAACCCGCGCCTGGAGCGGATTATCCGAAGGGTCGTTTCGGCGACAGCCTGCGCCAACTTGCCCAACTCATCAAAGCAAACCTCGGCGTGCAAGTGGCCTTCGCAGATATCGGAGGATGGGACCATCACGTAAACGAAGGCAATACGGAAGGCCAGATCGCGAATGTGCTGCGTGAATTCTCGACTTCGCTTTCGGCATTTTGGATTGATCTCGGAGGTCTGGCCGAGGATACGGTCGTCGTGACCATGTCGGAGTTCGGCCGCACCGCCCGCGAGAATGGCAATCGTGGCACGGATCACGGCCACGCCAATGTGATGTTCGTCATGGGCGGCCCGGTCAAAGGTGGAAAGGTCTACGGACGCTGGCCCGGCCTCGAACAATCACAACTCTACGAGGGGCGGGACCTGGCACTGACTACCGACTTTCGCCAGGTAATCGGCGAAGGGGTGTACCGTCACTTGGGGAATAAGAATCTGGATCAGGTGTTTCCGGGCTTTGAGAGTCAGGCAGGAAGGTTCTTGAATTTTCTGGGATAGACTAAATTTCGATCATCACGTGGCCATTTTCGATCTTGATGGGATAAACGGCAAGCTTGGCATTTGGATTGTGCACCGCCTGCCCGGTCTGCGGATCCCACTGCCAGCCGTGCCAGGGGCAAACTACTTTCCCGCCCTCGATCGCTCCCTGCCCTAGCGGCCCTCCACGATGCAGACAGACATTTTCCATGGCAGTGATTGTGCCATTCACGTTGGCTACGCAGATAACTTTATCGCCACAGGAAAATTCTTTGGCGCGGTTTTCCGACGGAAGTTCCGATTCGGAGGCGAGTCTGGTGAAGTTAGGCATATTTCACGGCGAGCACTGGACACTTCGCACTTTGTATTTGGGTTTGGCTAATGGCTAACGGCTAAGTGCTGACAGCTATCGCGGCTGCAACGTCTGCGCAATCATGACCTGGCGCTTAAAATTCTCCACCATGTTTTCGTCCAGCCGCACTTCGGTGGGGCGCTTGGCCAGCGACATTTGATCAATTTTGTCCTGCAGTTTGAGCAGAGCATAAAACAAGTTTTCCGGGCGGGGCGGACAGCCGATTACGTACACATCCGTCGGTATGATCTTGTCCACTCCCTGCAACACCGCATAAGTGTTAAACGGCCCGCCGACCGACGAGCATGCTCCCATGGAGATGACCCACTTGGGATCCGGCATCTGCTCATAAATGCGCTTCACCACCGGAGCCATCTTCAGGGTCACGGTGCCAGCGACAATCATCAGATCGCTTTGCCGCGGGCTGGGACGAAATACCTCAGAACCGAAACGCGCAATGTCGAAGCGGGACGTCGAGGACGCGATCATCTCAATTGCGCAACAGGCCAAGCCGAAAGTCATGGGCCAGACCGCGGACTTGCGCGCCCAGTTGAAAACGTAGTCAACCGTGGTGATGAGGAAGTTTTTTTCAAACTTGTTTTGCAGCCAAGCCATGTGGTGACCTCGCCAAACCGCTACAATGGTTCCGGCTTCGGCCACAGCCGTGGCTTGGCGCGGACGCCTCAAGTCTAGGGGCGGAGGGCGTGGGTGTCAATGCGTATTGGGGGCGTGGTGGGGGATAACCCTGCGGGGTGCGAGGAGCGCGAGTGGGCCGTGCGGGAAGCGAACGCCTGTACGAAGGGGGGTTGGACTCGACTGCGGGCACCGCAACAGGTTCCTATGTCGATTTCGTGCCGTCGTTCACTTGTGCTCGGTCTATTTCTTTTGCTATTTCTGCGCGGGAGTATGCGGACGAAAATCCGCGGAGCGCCGTCAAGCTTGGTCGATTTGTTTTATTTGGGAAAACCGAGTACGAGATCTTTCACCGAACTCTGCGAATTTTCGAGGCGCGCCCTTGACCAGATGTGGCGCTTAAAGGCAGACCTGCGCTTCGTGCAGGTTAGCGTTCTTCTTCGATCTTCATTACGTGGATCGTTTTCTTGTCCGGCTCCATCTTGCCAATAATTCTCACCTTCTGGCCGGCAAAGGTTCGAGCTGTCTCCTGATCGTCCAGACGATATACATCCTTCTTAGACGATAGGACAAAATCTCCACCGTGGTATTTGACGCAGTAGAGCGTGCAGTCTGTCGGCGTTCCGCCCATAGACTTGGACTTCAACATCTCCTGGTGGGAACGGGTCAGCGAATGAACGTTCAGGGCACACTGGCTATCGGAGATTTCGCCGTAAAATGTCTTGGCTTCCTGGGCGCTGGCCACCTGGCTGGCGCCAATCGCCACTATCCACACTATCGATAGGGTCTTGATCTTGTTCATTCCGCTCCTCCGGGTCATGGCAAAACCACAAATTTCATATGCATGCCTTCATGCTCCTCACTGCAGATCACGGTGCAAACGACGACATACTCGCCCGACTCCAGCGGCGCAGTCAACTGGAACTCCTGTACCCCAGGGTTGAGTAGCAAATCCCATCCGGGTACCTTAGACCGATCTTTCGCGCGAAGCAGGGAGAAACCGTGGATAGACCCGTCGCGATTCCAGGACTTTCCGCGTCGCGCCGTAATTCGTAGCAAAACCGGCTCCCCGGCTTTCACAGTGATTTCCGGAGTGCGCTCTCCCGTTATCTTGTAACGGCTGTCCTTGTCGGCCAGGACTTCAATGACGTGAGTTTCCGCCTGCGCCGCCGAAAGCCAAAGACTCGCGCCGATCACGGCAAGTGTCCCACACCTCCGCCAAAATGTCTCGGCCCTCATCATGTTCCTCGTCCGCTGCTACTGGGTCATGTAGTAAAGGACGAGTCGCATGTCCTCGTCTGTAATGGTGGCGCGTACCCGCATGTGGCGCACGATCGTCGCCATCATGCGGGGCGGGAACTTGTGGGGCGCGGCATGGCAGCGGCCACAGTTAGCGCGGAAACGGCGTTCTCCCTCCAGCCTCATGGCAGCGGCGTCCTGATCGTTGCGCACGGCAGCCGCTCCCGGCCCACCGCTCTTGCCGGCAGGAGGCACGGCCCACAGGGCGGACGCCGCGGCTAACAGGGCCGCCAAGATCGCATTTCTCGTCATCATTGCGCGCCGCCTCGTCCCAGCGGGAACGCAAAGCGGTAAGCAATCCCCACCGTCCAAAGATTCAGGTTCCCGTCAGAACTGAACTGGCGGCCGTAGCTGGCTGTCGCCTTGAGTCCATCCTGCAAGTAGTAGTTAAGTCCGACTTCCCCTTCGCGGGTACTCGCGCCGGGCAGCCCAAAGGCCTGAGCCTCGTCTGCAGTAATCTGGCCGCCAAAAAATTGCTCCGCTCTTCCCGCAACTTCGAAACGGCGCATCGCGATCTGCCAGAATGGCAACTGGCTAAAACGGTAGGCGGCATCCACCCAGTAGCCGCTTCCCTCATTCGAGCGTGCGTACTCGCCGTGAATGTTGAGGGGAAGCCGGGTGGGCTGCCAGGCAAAATGAAATCCAAATGCGTTGGAGCGCGCGTCTTGCAGCAGCTTTTGCCAGGAGGCCCCAACCTCCAGGTGGGGCCCGGGTAAGAAGAGCCCCATTCTTCCGCCGACATTGCGGTCCGCCTCGAGGTTGCTGTGCCCGGTGCTTACGGCCGAAACATAGACTGCATAGTTCAGATTCACTTTGGCGTTCACCGGAAATCCACCGCGCAGCATCATGCCATCGCTCGATCCGGTGGAGATGGGAAAGATTAAAGGATCTTGCTGCAAGCTGCGGATCCAGATGGGGTACAGGCGCTCGTTGAAAATACCAAAGGGAGTCAGAAACCGGCCCATGGTGACAGTAAGGTATGGATTGGCGATGTAGTCCACCTGCGCATAGTCGAGGTTCTTGCTAACTCCGCCAGCGTAGGGAGCGCCATCGGAGGGGCGCTGAAACGCTCCCTCAAACTCCGCCCTGGATTCCACCAGCCAGCGATTACCCAAAGGAAGAAGTAGAACGGGGTTGATCTGGGCATCAAACTGATTTTGTCCCGCTGTCACGAAGTTGAAATAGCCCGCGCTGCCGGTGAGGATAGGGACCGGACGTTCACTATCAGGGGTCTGAGCCCCGGAGTACGGGACCAGGCAAACAAGAAAAAGAAAAAGCAAGACGCGACCACCCGGGGCGGGTTGCGGCCTGTGCCAGACGCTTGATTTCAAGAAATACCGCAAATACCGCTCCATCCCTGCCGCAATTGGTGCAATTGTGCTGTCTTGGGATAGAACGGGATAGATAACCAAAGTAAGCCGCAAATGCCCAAAAAGCGCTGGTGGGTCAGTTTGCAAGGAAAGCGAGCCAAACGAGTGATTATTGCGTCGCAAAGCACCCTTGTTCAGGATGACAAGCAAACTGGCCATTACCCAAAGAGCCAGAGGCTAGGAGACGGCAACCGTGCTTGCCTGAGTAACCTGAGCGAGGGCCTCGCCAAAGGCGCCGATAGCTTGGTCAATCTGTTCTGGCGTAATCACCAGAGGAGGCTGGAAGCGAACCACGTTGCCATAAGCCCCACCGACACCAACCAGCACGCCCTGTCGCAACAGGGAATCGCGAATCGCTTCAGCTTCGGCGGCCGCCGGAGTCAGCTTTCCATCCTTCACCAGTTCGACGCCGATCATCAAACCCAGACCTCTTATTTCACCAATCAAGGGATATTGCTTCTGCAACTCGCGAAGATTCTTCATCGCATAGGCGCCGGTTTCCAAGGCGCGGGCGGGAAGCCGCTCGTGTTCCATAAATTCAATATTGGCGAGGGCGGCCGCGCAGCAAACTGGATTGCCGCCGAAAGTCGAAAGGTGGTCCCCAGGTTTATAAGCCGCCGCAATTTCCGGACGTGTGGTGAACGCGCTTAGTGGAAAGCCGTCGGCGATGCCCTTGGCTGTAACCAGGATGTCAGGCGTAACACCGTAGTACTCAACGGCAAACATTTTGCCGGTACGGGCGAAACCTGACTGGACTTCATCCGCTATAAACAGAATGCCGTACTGGTCGAGCACCTTCTTAACTTCCTCAAAATAGTTCAGCGGGGGCACGATGATTCCGCCCTCGCCTAAGACTGGTTCCGCGATGAAGGCTGCCACATCTCCGGAAGTGGCGAAGCGGATAATGTCTTCGATGGCGTGAGCACACTGGCGGCCGCATTCTTCCGGTTCATTCGGCCACTGCGAACGGTAGACGTATGGCGCGGGGGCGAAGGCCACTCCCGTGCCGTAGGGCCCGCCGCGCTTCTTGCGTCCCATGTTGCCGGTCACGCTAAGCGCGCCAAAAGACCGTCCGTGGAAGCTGGTTTGCAGAGCGATGAACTCATGCTTCCCGGTGTAGAGCCGCGCCAGTTTGAGAGCGCCCTCAATGGCCTCCGCGCCGCCGTTGCCAAAGAAAGTCTTGGTCAGGCCCTGCGGAGCGATGTGCGCAATTTTCTCCGCGAGATCGGCCACCGGTTGCACGTGGTACAGGTACGACGAACCGTGGAGGAGCTTGTCCATTTGCGCCTTGGCGGCGGCAATGACCTGGGGATTGCAGTGGCCTGCGTTCACCACGGAAATGCCGGCAAAACAGTCGAGGTACTCGCGGCCGTTAACATCGCTGATAACAGCTCCGCTGGCTTTTTCTATCACGATGGGCGCAACCGACTTCACGAAGCCGGTCATGACGTAGTCACGGTATTTCTGGATGGTGTCAGACATTATTTTTTTCGTAAATCGAGCGGGGCTTCCCCATCACACGGATTGAGTCAGAGCTTCTCTTTTATCTTGGACTGCCTGGAGCGCGGATTCGAGCACATCCAGACCCTCATCCCATTGTGCCTGAGTGATTACAAGCGGAACAAGCACGCGGAGCACATTGGAATACGAGCCGGCTGAAAGCACGATCAGACCGTGCTCATAGCAGTACCGAATGACCTGCCTGGTTTCTTCCGGAGCGGGTTCACGATTCTCCCCCGATTTAACCAGTTCGATGGCTTGCATTGCACCCAAGCCACGCACCTCTCCGACCATGGACCAGCGCTGTTGCCATTGGCGGGCGCGCCGTTGAAATTCGACCCCTAGTTCGTGCGCGCGAGCCAGCAGATCTTTCCGTTCGAAGATGTCGAAGACGGCAAGGGCCGCGGCGCAAGAAAGCGGATTGCCCGCGAACGTGCCGCCCAACCCGCCAGGGCTGGGTGCGTCCATGATCTCCGCGCGCCCCGTAACCGCAGCCAGAGGCAATCCGCCACCCAGCGATTTGGCCGTCACCAGCAGATCCGGCTCGATGCCGTAATACTCACTGGCGAACAGGTATCCCGTACGGCCGAATCCCGTCTGCACCTCGTCGGCGATGAAAAGCACTCCGTGCTGGTGGCAGATTTCGATCAGCACACGGAAAAAGTCCTTCGGCGGGACCACGAACCCGCCTTCTCCCAGGACCGGCTCGGCGATGACAGCGGCCACTTCCTCAGAGGCAACGATGCGCTTGAATGTGTCTTCCAGATGCCGCGCGCAGAATAGATCGCACGACGGATACTTCAACGAATACGAGCAGCGATAGCAATAAGCATAGGGGATGCGATAGACATCACCAGGCAGCGGCGCAAAGCCTGCCTTGTAAGGATGAGTTTTGCTGGTGAGCGCCAAGGCCATCATAGTGCGACCGTGGAACGCGTCTTCGAAGGCGATCACACTGGAGCGTCCGGTATGGACCCGGGCGATCTTCACTGCATTCTCCACCGCTTCTGCCCCAGTGTTAAGAAGCAGGGTTTTCTTAAGGAATTTGCCCGGTGTCGCGGCGTTCAACCGCTCCGCCACGTGAACGTAACTTTCGTAGGGCGTGACTTGTACCGCAGCGTGCAGGAATCGGTCTAACTGCTGGTGAATTGCGGAGACCACCGCTTCCTGGCGATGGCCTACGTTGACGTATCCAATCCCGCCCGCGAAATCAATGTAGCGATTGCCGTCTGCATCCTCCAGCCATGCATCTTCCGGTTCGACACGTAGATTGGAGTCGTTTGCGACAGCCCACGCGGTACGGCGCTTGCGGTCCGCCCGGCCAGCGCTTTGGACTGGGGGCCGGGAATCGCAGTTTGGAGGCGAATCGTGCCCATTATCAGTACCAGCCAATCGGCTGCTCGTTCAGATTGATGTGCACCTGCTTGGTCTCCAGATATTCTTCGATTCCCCACGGACCTAGCTCGCGGCCAAAGCCAGATTGTTTGTAGCCTCCCCACGGCGCCTCGACGTAGGTCGGTTGCATGTGATTCACCCACACGATGCCCACCCGCAGCGCCTTCACCGCACGGAACGCTCTGAAAATATCGCGAGTCCAGACCGCAGCCGCCAAACCGTAAGGTGAGTCGTTGGCTATCTTCACCGCGTCTTTTTCATCTTCAAACGGGATCACGGCAGCCACCGGACCAAATATTTCTTCCCGCGCAATGCGGGCAGAAGTTCGAGACATCATAAAAAATGGTCGGTTCCACGTAGTACCCCTTGCCAAACTTTTCCGCGCGGCCGCCGCCGCTGGCCAGCTTGGCTTCTTTCTTCCCGATAGCCTGATACGAGAGCACCCGCTCGTACTGTTCCTTGCTCACCAGCGGGCCCATTTTCGTGTCGCGATCGAGCGGCGCGCCCAGTTTGATCTTCTTCGCTTTCTCCGTCATTGCATCCACGAATTTCTTGTAGATCGGCTTCTGCACCAGGATGCGGCTGCCCGCGGAGCAAACTTCGCCCTGATTGATGAAGACTCCAAAGAGGGCGCCATCAATGGCAGCTTCGAAATCGGCGTCGGCAAAGAAAATGTTGGGAGATTTTCCGCCCAGCTCCAGCGTGACCCGCTTCACCGTGTCGGCCGCCTGTTTGACGATAATCTTGCCGACGGCTGCGCTTCCAGTGAAAGCAATTTTATTCACATCTGGATGCTGCACCAGCGGGGCACCGCAGCTCTCTCCAAATCCAGTGATGATGTTAACCACTCCTGGCGGTAACCCCACATCAGAGAGCCAGCCAGCCATTTCGAGCGCAGTTAGCGGCGTCTGTTCCGCCGGTTTGAGCACGCAGGTACAGCCCGCAGCCAGCGCCGGCGCGAGCTTCCACGCCGCCATGAGAAGCGGATAATTCCACGGAATGATCTGCCCGGCCACGCCGATCGGTTCTTTCAAGGTCAAGCTGACCGCGTTGTCGGGAACCGGATTCACGAATCCAAGAATCTTGGTAGCCAGTCCGCCGTAATATTCGAAGCAGGTAGCTACGTCAGCGATGTCGAATTCCGCTTCGACAATCGGCTTGCCGCTATTGCGCGATTCCAGTTCGGCCAGCATTGCGACGTTCTGGCGAATCTTCTCCGCCAGGCGGAACAGCACTCGCCCGCGCTCTTGTGCGGTGGCCGTGCCCCAGGGACCATCCTCGAAGGCGGCTTTGGCAGCGGCGACGGCGCGATTCACGTCATCTGCGTTGGCATCGGGAACTTGGGCGATCACTTCTTCGGTAGAAGGGTCATACACAGGAAAAGTCTTGCCTGACTTGCCGTCCACCCACTCGCCATTGATGTAGAGCTGATAAGTTCGAATCTCTGTTTTCACTCCACCAGGCATGTCACCTCCTGATCAACCACAGAGTCACCGAAGCCCACCCTGAGAGATCGTGACTTTCTGAACGATGGGTGCCCCATCCTAGCGCGTTCTGTGCGCTAGGGTGGGATTCCACGAACGCCTACGTTAAGCGCGATCGCCGGGCCACGCGCACCGGAAGCGCGGCTTTGTTGCGACCGTACACAAAAAAGAAGAATGCCGCCAAGCCAATAAAGAACAATGTGCCACCTACCATCCAGATTTCGTAAGACCAGAGCGACGTAATCTGTTGCGCTGGAAAGAACACCAGTCCAATTCCGAGAATGGTGGTCACAAGTCCACTCGCACCAGCCAGAAAAAGTGTCGGTCGACTACAACCTCCTATACTCAACGAATCGTTCCAACTGAACTTAAGTAGAGCCCCGAACATATAGAGAAACGGAACCAACTGAAGCACGACTGCCAGCGATAGGAGCCTTTGAAAAACTTCCTGAACTCCTCCAGTGGTTAGGAGGAGATGCTCGTAGTTCACCCCTAACGCTCGCAGAACTAAGTTTACTAGCGTCAAACCAAGAAACTTGTTCCAGAGCCACCAGCCGGTAAAATTGGCAAGTACAAGAAGTGCGGAAACGAGAGCCTGCACAATCAGCGCGGCATGTGGCGTCGCATACTTTGGATGCACCTTGCCCAGCCACGCCGGCATATACGAATCGAGTCCCGCGACAAATGGAATCCGCGCCGAGCCTCCCATCCACGCCGAGCCGATGCCCGCGATGGAAAGGCTTAGCATCAATGCGAACGGCGGAATAATCCAACTCAGCCCCACCCGCGCGGCCATGTGGCTCACCGCTTGCACAATTCCCTGCAGCACGCTGATATCGTTCTTGCTGATGGCCACTAGGAGCGTCAGCGTCGCCCCGATGTACAACAGGCCAGAGAGCACACCTCCCCACGCAACAGCTCCGGGAAGTGTACGCTGGGGTTCCCGAATCTCATCTCCCATCACTGAGGCCAACTCCAGCCCGACTAACCCAAAGCAGATTACGCCGAAGGAGTTGAGCACAAACCGCGGATCCGCCGGGATACGGAAATCGGCCGCTGTGACGGTGGTCCCGAAGCGCAGAAAAACCGTGATTCCCAACCCAATCAAGACCAGGGCGGCGATTGCCGTCCCGATCGCACCCAGGTTGTTCAGCCACTTGCCGACTCCCAGGCCCACGATGTTGAGAATGGTTAACAACGCAAGCAGCGCGAGCGAAGCCGCCAGAGCGAATATCTTATTGTCGGCCAGCGCCTGGTGCCCGCCACCCAGAATAAAGACCGAAACTCCCACGAAATACAGCATCACGGTCGGCACGTACAGCATGTTGTTGGTCCAATAGCACCAGCCGGAGAGGAATCCGTGGAAGTCACCGAACACTTCCTTGGCCCACAAATACACCCCACCCTCTCCCGGATAACGATGCGCCAGTTCGATCACGGCGATGCCCTGGGGCCAGAAAAACAAAAGCAAAGAAATAAGCCACAGCCAGATCGTCACCCCGCCGTTTGCCGCGATCGAGGGCACGACATTCAAGTTAAAAACGGCCACGACAAACAGCAGCACTAAGTCCCAGCGGCCTAAGACGCGCTTGAGGTGTGGCTGGTTAGGCTGCTGCTCGCCCGTGGACAAGAATCACTCCGGATCTTGCTCTCTGCGACTCTGTGTCCTCTATGCTCGTACAGGTTCTCAAAACCACAGGGAACATAGAGGACAAAGAGAATATTCAATGCGCGGCTACTGCCAGCCGCTCCTGCTGCGCCGACGCCAGCGCTGGCGCTACATCCTCGAAGGCCGATAGATGCTTATCAACATCCGCGTCGGTGTGTTGCACGGAAATCGTCCACTGCTCGTCCCACCAGTAAGGCTGCGGCATCACCCCGCGGTTGACCATGCCAAACCAGTAGTGCCTCCAAAGGTCCGTATCGACGGTGATCCAGTCGCGGTAATTGCGAATCTCCTGCGGATAGAGCATCAGCGCGCCGTTGGCTCCGGCGCTGATCACGTAAGCCTGTAGGCCAGACTTCGCGATAATCCGCCTATAACCCTCCGTCAGTCTCTTGCCAAGTTTCTCCACGCCGGCATAGCTCTCGCGCGTGAGCACTTCGCGGAAGGTCGCCAAACCGGCCGCCATGGAGACCGGATTGGTGTTGTAGGTCCCGCCGTGAAAAACTTTGTGCTGCGAAATCAGATCCATCACGGCCGCACTCGCGCCAAAAGCAGCAAGCGGGAATCCGCCGCCGATGGATTTGGCCAGGCAGATCATATCGGGTTTCACGCCGAAATACTCCGAAGCGCCGCCCCACCCCAGCTTCGCGCCGGTCTTCACCTCGTCGAAGATCAGCAACGACCCGTTCTTGGTGGCCAGCTCGCGCAGGCCTTCCAAAAATCCAGGCTGCGGCATGCACAACCCGACATTCATCATGATCGGCTCAAGGATGATCGCGGCAATCTCCCCTGGATTCTGCTTGAAGCGCAACTCCACAGTCGCCAGATCGTTGAAGGTGGCGACTGGAACGTTGGCCAGTGAAGCCTTCGGAACGCCGAGCCCTCCAGAGACCGAGGTGGGCGAGTGAACATCACCAAACTCCGGAGCATGCGGCTTTACACTGACCAGCGCGGCGTCGTGCAGCCCGTGGTAGCCGCCCTCAAACTTGATGATCTTGTCGCGACCTGTAGCGGCGCGAGCCAGGCGGATGGCATGCATCGTGGATTCGGTGCCGGACGAACCAAAACGCAGCATCTCGACCGGAAAACGATTGCAGATCTCCTCCGCCAGTTGCCACTCCATGTCATGCGGCATCCCGAACATGGTTCCGGTGCTCAGGCGTTTTTCGACGGCTTTCATCACTGCGGGATGGCAGTGCCCAGCCATCAGCGCGCCAAAACATAGATTGTGATCAATGTAGTCATTGCCGTCCAGGTCGCGAAAATGCGAACCCTGCCCATCTTTCACGAAAATAGGATAGGGATCATAAGCGCGGTAATTGCTGGCAACGCCTAGCGGTATTCGTTTGAGATTGCGTTTATGCGACTCCGCGGACTTGGGAGTCCGCCGTTCAAACATGCTCAACTCCTGCTCTAGTGCGGGATACATCGAGAGTCTCCAGAAAACTCAGGCCGGTTCTGTGCGGCCATTAGAGTGCGCGGGCAGCCGAAGCCACCCGGCTTCAAACTAGAAAAAGAATTTTAAAGCAAATTGTACTTCGCGCTGGTCCAAGCTCGTCGCGGTGATCTTTCCAAAGGCGGTTGGGCCATCCGAGAAATGACCGTCCGGATTCGCAAAATTCGTGTGATTGAAAATGTTGAAAAACTCCGCCCGGAATTGCAGATATCGATCTTCCGTGAATGAGATTCTCTTGTGCAGGGAGAAGTCCCAATCCTGAAGCCCCGGCCCACAGCAGATGGTGCGTTGCGTCCCATTGTTAAACTGGCCCAGCGGCGGATCCTGAAAACTGTTCGGATCGAACCAGAAGTTACCATTGGTCTTAGGGTTCAAAGTGTGGAAAGGTGCCGTCAAACTCGGGGCTTCCGTTCCCGTAAAAAACAGGCTGTTGATCAGTTCGTTATCATTCTGCGTGTCTAGACGAATCGGAAATCCGCTCTGGAACTGCGTGATCCCGGAAATCGCCCAGTCATCCAGAATCTTACCGGCAAGACCTTGATGTTTCGGCAGTGGCAACTCCCAATCGTAGCTAATCACGAATCGCTGCGCGGAGTTGAACAGCGACAAGGCGCGGCTGGCGGCGAAGTTGAATGGATTTAGAGACTCCTCAAACGTAGAAGCATCGTCGAGCGACTTGCTCCAGGTATAAGCCGCTTGAAACTGCAGTCCGTGCGAGAAGCGCTTTTCCAGTAGCGCTTCGAGCGCGTTGTAGCTGGAGTTGGCGATGGTGTCCTCGGCGAAGATGTCGGTGAACACGGGAACGCCATCGGCGGGGCAGCCCACGCCCGAGTATGGGTTACAGTTCGGGGAGGAATAGGGACGAAGTCCGACGAGATTCAACCCATTGGGCGCGACCGACCCAATGGTAGCGCCCGCGGGAATCACAGCCGGGCCATTCGGGCCGTAGGGAACATGGAAACCGCCCGCCGGGGCAACCGCCGATGCCGGGATGATGAATTGCTCGTCTTCACCGGTCGGGGCACAGGTTCCGTCTCCCATTACGGCGTTAATGTCTAAGCAAGTCTGGGGAGTGGACGGGTTGATGTCGTGTCCCGCCAGCAAGCGATGCCCTTGCGAACCCACATACCCTACCTGCGCCATCAGATTATTCCCCAGTTGGCGTTGGATGGTCAGATTGTATTGCGCCGTGTACTGGGTGCGCAGGTGCGGCTGGAAATCGCCATAGAACAGCATGGGACGAAACGTCGAGAGATCGACCGGTTGTCCCCGCGTGGGTGTAATGAACCCATTAAATGGGTTGGGGCTTTGCACCTCGTTCTGGCCCACGAAAGGCGTGTTGAAGAACACGTCGGAAAGTGAAGTGCTGCCGCCGAAGGGCGGCTCGGCGCCGAACTGCGCCAGCACCAATTCCTCGATCGGATTGTAAAAGAGTCCCCAACCCGCACGAATGCTGGTGTTACCCGATTTTCCCGGGCTCCAAGCGAGGCCAACGCGCGGCGCAAACGCTTTGTAATAAGTCGAGGTCAACCCTGCGGGCACGCCTTTGTCGCCGGGGACCACCAAACCCGTCGGACAATCAGCCGGATAGTCAGCGGTGAGAGACGCGCTACACGGATAAACCGTGCTGTTCTGTCCGGGGCGGAAAGTCTCCACGTGTCCACTGATGTCAACTGGCGGGGGATCGAACTCCCAGCGCAGCCCGTAGTTCAGGGTAAGATTCGGTTTGATCTTCCAGCTATCCTGCACAAACGGATAAACCGCGGTGGAACGAATGTCCTCGCGCTGCGCGGAGCCTTGAACATAGGTATCGGCGAGCCCCAGCAAATACTCCGCATAGTTATCGCCATCGTTCGGCACAATGGCGTTGGGACCGGAATTGTCGAATGTGTATTCGCCGTTAACATCGAAATAATAGGTTTGATCAAAGCGCGCGCGGCGGACATCCACACCAAACTTGTAAGTGTGGGTGCCTTTGACCCAGGTGAGATTGTCAGACCACTGGAAGCTGTTTCCCACCTGGGGCAGAAAACCTTCCCAGTTATTACCCAGGATGGCCCCGCCGCCAATGCTGACGAACGGAACCCCAGTGTTTCCCGCGGGAAGGCCAGTCCTAATGCCGAGTGTGGGGTCAGTTCCGAATTCACTCGTAATCGCCGATGAATCGGAGGTGCCGGTGAAACAAAAAGCTGCCGCAGCGCTAGTGCACGAATCCGTCACCGCCCCAGAAGTTTGTGGTCTGAGGAACCCCAGCTGCCCCTCCCGCATATAAGTGAACCGCGCTTCGTTCACCAGGGAGTTGCTGACCGTCCAAGTGTGGCTCAGATTCCACTGCTGGTATCTGGAATCGTTGAAATTGCCAAAGCCCGGAACGTTCGCGCCCGCCTCTTCAAAGGAGTCGTAGGGAGCGAACTGGGAAACGTTGGTGAAGTAATAGTAGGCGCTGAAGTTTTGGTGGTCATTGATCTTGTGGTCAAAGCGAGCCGTAAACTGGTTTTCGCTATCGCCTCCCACAGGCACAGATTGATTCTGATTGCTTCCGATATTCGCTTGCGGAACAAAACGCAGCAAGTCCGCCGCCACCGGGTCCATGCACGGGGAGGGAATCGCTCCACTGGGAAAGATGTCAGACCACAGAGCCCCTGCCGCAGGCATGGCCCCGCCGGCCGCGCTGATGGCGCTGCTGCATCCGGGCCGCCCATTCAGGGTATCTGCCACGAACTGATCGCTCAGCTGATTGGGTGTGCCCAGGGGGTTGTCAGGAGTGATAGTTCCGGGAATGACTTGAGGAAAGCCGCCAACATCCGAAAAATCGCCGCCCCTCTCGGCCGTGGTCAACACATTCAGCAGATCCCCCGGCTGCCCTTGCCGAATTCGCCGTCCCTCATAGGAAACGAAGAAAAAGCTGCGGTCCTTGATGACCGGGCCGCCCAGAGTTCCGCCAAACTGATTCTGATTGAACTGCGGCTTGACCGTATTGAAGTAGCCCTGCGCATTCAACACCGTATTGCGGAAGTATTCGTAGATGTCGCCGTGGAAAGCGTTGGTCCCGGACTTGGTAATCACATTTACTACCGAACCTGAATTTCTCCCGTATTCGGCGTCGAACGTATTGGTGATGACACGGAATTCAGCCACGCTGTCTGGAGTCGGCTGAATGGTGGGCGTATTCACGAACTGGTCGTTGGCGTCGCCCCCGTTCACGCTGAAGTTATTGGCCCGGGTGCGGCCCCCATTCACCGAAACCGAACCCGCATCATCTGAGCCGAAAAACAAGCTGCCGCTGCTGCCCAGCTGCGCCTGTACTCCGGGTTGCAGTTGGAGGAATTGATAGGTATCCCGCGCATTCAGTGGCAACTCGTTCACCGAACGATCGTTGATCACCGCACCCAGTTGGGTGCTGGTGGTATCCACCTGCGGAGCCTCGGAAGTAACTTCCACCACATCCTGCACCTGCCCGATTTGCAGCACGGAGTTAAGCGTCACGACCTGATTGACATCTACGATTACACCGCTCTGCGAATTCTTTTTGAACCCGGCGTGTTCGAACTCCACCCGGTAGGTGCCGGGCACAACTTCCACGAAGCTGTAATCGCCACTGTCGTTGGTTTGCGCCTGGCGGCTCGAGGAAGTGGCTTGATTGGTCAGCGTGACTTGCACATCCGCCAGCACCGCGCCGGTTGGGTCTGCCACCCGGCCGATGATTCGGCCTCCCGTACTTTGTCCCGGCAGCGGATGCGCGAGCAAGGCCACAAATGCTACTAAGGCCAGCCGCCAGGCTGACCCACGATGAGCAGACCACAACATGGGGACCTCCACTAGAGTCGGAAGATCACAGAGAGGCTAGTGTCTTGCGCTCCGCATAAACCTTGCTATAATCCCGCAAGGTTATGGGCAACCCCCGACGCTCGTCAAGGAAAAAATAGTTTATCCGCCCCATAAACCAATCGCATGAGACATCCTTCGGGCAGCAAGCAAGCGAAAGACGCGAAACCCTATTTGAAAATTGGCGATGCTGCCCGCCTGGCCGGAATTTCTCCCTCAGTGATTCGCTCTTGGGAGCGCCTAGGGCTCACCTGCCCGCGCCGCACCGCCAGCAAATACCGTCTGTACACATCCGAGGATGTGGAACTGCTTAAACGCGCTCGTTTCCTGCGCAAGGTGCGAGGCTTAAACGCGCCGGCAATTATTCAACTGCTCAAACGCGAAGGGCGAGTGCGCCCCGCGCCCGGTGGTGTGGCGCAAGCCGTAGGTTTCCGTCTCCGCCAGTTGCGGATGGGGCGAGGGCTATCGCTCGCGCAGGTCGCCAAAGCCGCGGGCATTTCTGTGGGCTTTCTCAGCGCACTGGAACGGTCGCACATGAGCGCTTCAGTCGGTACCCTGCGCAAGCTGGCCCGCTTCTACAGGACCAACATTCTTCATTTTTTTGACGCCGCAGACTCTAACAGTCGCCTGGTTCCACCGGAGCATCGCAAAGTCCTGAACGCCGGCCGGGGGGTTCGCATGGAATTGCTGGCTTGGGGAAACACCGTCATGGAGCCGCACTTATTCCGCATCGCCCCGCACGCGGATAGTGGCGAATCCTACGCTCACGACGGTGAGGAATTTTTGTACCTGCTGCGCGGGGAACTTCATATTTCGGTAAACCGAGAGGAATACCGGCTTAAGAAGGGCGACAGTTTTTATTTTGAGAGCGCCACGCCACATCACTGGCGCAATCCGGGGCAGAGCGAAACTTGGGTGTTATGGGTCAACACGCCACCCACGTTCTAGAGGGCAATGCCGAGTCGAAAATCAAAGTCACAGCCATTCCGCAAGAGCGTTTTTGTGGAATTCCACACTAGCGCGCAAGACTCGGTAGGACGCGGCACCCAACGTTCAAAAAGTCAAAAGTCTCGGCATGACGAATGTTAGCCCTTGGTGCCGCAGCACTTCTTATATTTCTTGCCGGAACCGCAAGGGCAAGGATCGTTGCGGCCGATTTTTTCTCCGCGCACCACTTGCTGTACCTGCTGACGGTCGCCCGAACCTGCCATGCGGGCTTGCTCGAGTTCCTTGCGCTTTTTGCGCTGGAAAGCTTCCTCCAAATCGTCCACGGAAGTAGCGACGGCGCGCGGAGGTCGACGGCCGTTGCCATCGCTTCCTTCAGTCCCTGAAATCAGTGCGTTGGCGCTGGGCTCACCGTTGTCGCGCGAGGGAACTGCACTCACCTGCGGCTCAGCGGGTCTCTCCAGGATTTGCATCAGGTAGAGATAACGTGTGGTCTCCTCCTGAAAGCGCTGCATCATGGCCTCGAACATGTCGAAGGACTCGCGCTTGTATTCGACCAGGGGATCGTGTTGGCCGTAGCCGCGCAGCCCGATGCCCTCTTTCAGGTGATCCATGTCGCGCAGGTGGTCTTTCCACTGCGCGTCGAGCACGCTCAGCATGATCATGCGCTCGTGGTAGCGCATGGCGTCGGGGCCAATGAGCTTTTCCTTGGCGTCGTACCGGGCTTTCAATTTGTCGAAAATCGCGTCGCCGAGTTCCTGGCGGTTCAAGGCCTGCGGCTGAATGCCTTCGGCCAGAATATCCACACCGAAACGGGTGAAGACGGCGTCCTTGAGGCCCTTGATGTTCCAGTCATCCGGATGAACCTTGATGGCGCAGAATTCGTCCATCAGGTCGCTGAGGATGCCAGAAACGTAGTCCTCGAGGATCAGCTCTTTTTGTTCAACGCCCTCAAGCAACTGGCGGCGCAAGCCATAGACGGCTTCGCGCTGCTTGTTCATGACGTTGTCGTACTCGAGCAGGTGTTTGCGGGATTCGAAGTTCTGCGCTTCGACCGTCTGCTGCGCGGACTCAATGCGGCGGCTGATCAGACGGGATTCAATGGGAACGCCTTCCTCCATTCCCAGCCGCTGAAGCAGCTTGGAGACCCATTCTTTGGCGAAGATGCGCATGAGGTCATCTTCGAGCGAAAGATAAAAGCGCGAGGAGCCGGGATCGCCCTGGCGGCCAGCACGGCCGCGAAGCTGGTTATCAATGCGGCGCGACTCGTGGCGTTCTGTGCCAAGGATATGCAAGCCGCCGGCGGCGGTGACTTCGTCGTGCTCGCGATCGGTTTCCTGTTTGTAGCGGTGTAAGACTTCGGTCCATTGGTCGGTGGCGACGCGATACTCGTGATTTTCGTAATACCAGACGGTGCTCTTGCTCTCGTCCACATCAATCTGGATTTTGCCCTGAGCGGCGCGCAAGGGCTGGGCCAAGCCTTTCTTCAGGCACTCGCGCTTGGCCATGAACTCGGGATTGCCGCCGAGCAGAATATCGGTGCCGCGGCCTGCCATATTGGTGGCGATGGTGACCATGCCTTTGCGACCGGCTTGCGCAACAATTTCCGCTTCGCGCTCGTGCTGCTTTGCATTCAGGACCCAGTGCTTGACGCCCTTTTTCTTCAGCAGGTCAGAGAGACGCTCCGATTTCTCGATCGACGTGGTGCCTACCAGCACAGGCTGGCTGGTTTCATGCAATTTCTCAATTTCGTCCGAGACGGCGAAGAATTTCTCTTTTTCTGTCCGATATACAACGTCCGGGTTCTCCAAGCGCAGCATAGGCTTGTTCGTTGGAATGACGCGAACATCCAGGTTGTAGATCTTGCTGAACTCGGTAGCTTCAGTTTCCGCGGTACCGGTCATGCCGGCTAACTTTTTGTACATGCGGAAATAATTCTGGAAAGTGATGGTGGCGAGGGTTTGATTCTCGCGTTCGATCTTGACCGCTTCTTTGGCCTCGACAGCCTGGTGTAAACCGTCGGACCAGCGGCGGCCGGGCATGAGGCGGCCGGTGAATTCATCCACGATGATGACTTCACCCTCTTTCACCACATACTCGACATCGCGGTGGTAGAGCGAGTGCGCCTTAATGGCGACTTCCACATGGTGTTTGAGATCCCAGTTCTCCGGATCGGCGATATTGCCGATGCCCAGCATCTGCTCAACCTTTTCCCAACCTTCGTCGGTGACCGTGATGCTGCGATGCTTTTCGTCCACCACGTAATCGCCAGTGAGTGTGGCGGGTTCGCCGGGAGGTCCGTCGATTTCTTCTCCCTTCTCCAGCTTGGGGATAATGCGGTTCACCTTGGCGTATTTGTCGGTGGACTCTTCGCTGGCGCCAGAAATGATGAGCGGGGTGCGAGCTTCGTCAATGAGGATGGAATCGACTTCGTCCACGATGGCGTAGTTGTGGCCGCGCTGCACGCAATCATTCAAATCAAACTTCATATTGTCGCGAAGATAGTCGAAACCGAATTCGTTGTTGGTGCCGTAAGTGACGTTGGCGGCGTAGGCTTCTTTCCGCTCTCTATCGTCAAGATCATGGACGATGACGCCGACGGTCAGGCCGAGGAAGCGATAGAGTTGGCCCATCCACTCGGAGTCGCGTTTGGCCAGATAGTCGTTGACGGTGATGACGTGCACGCCACGCCCGCCCAGCGCATTGAGATATACCGGCAAGGTGGCGACCAGGGTTTTGCCTTCACCAGTCTTCATTTCAGAAATGGTGCCCCGGTGCAGCACCATGCCGCCAATCAACTGGACGTTAAAGTGCCGCATATTGAGCACGCGGCGGCCGGCCTCGCGGACCACGGCGAAAGCTTCATCGAGAATTTCATCCAGAACTTCGTTGGCGGCCTTGCGGCGATCGTCATCGATTTGCTTTAGGCGGTCTGGGTCGGCTTCGGGTTCGTCTGGAATGCGGGCAATCCGCTCCTGAATGCGCTTGCGGAATTCTTCCGTTTTTGAGCGCAACTGTTCATCGGAGAGCTTCTGCATCTCAGGTTCAAACGCATTGATGACCTGAACTCTCGGCATCAGGCGCTTGATCTCCCGGTCATTCTTGGTCCCGAAGACCTTGGCGATTACCTTGTCAATCAAGTGGAAATCCCTTCGGCGATACTAGGCGTGAGCAAAAGTGCGAAACTCCGCGATACGCACACTTCTAACGACACCCTGCTCTAAAGCCTAGCATATTAGATGCAGGGCGAGGAGGTAAGTCGCCAGGCAACAGCCTAGTTGGCCATTTCTCCGGCAGCCTGATTATCACAGCGAGACCGCCGGTTTTCAGGTATATTTTCCCGCTGACCATGTCGACCTTTTATGACCTCTTTCGGGAATGCTCCGGGCGCTGGCCGGGGAACGTCGCGCTGGAAATCCAGCGCCGCGAGCATGTGGAGAGCTATACCTATGCGGAGGTCCGGCGCATGGCCGAGTCGGTTGGCCGCTGGATTACCGAGAACGGCTTTGTGCCGGGCTCGCGCTGCGCGATTTTTGCCGACAACCATCCGCGATGGGTGGCGGCTTATCTGGGAATCATTGCGGCCGGATGCACCGCGGTTCCGCTGGATACTGCGCTGCACGCGGATCAAGTGACAAAGCTGTTGAAAGATAGCGGAGCGTCGCTGGTTTTTTGTGATCAAAAGCATTTGAGAGTGATTGAGGAGGCCGCGGGCGGGTTAGCAATCAGGATTTTGCTGACCGATGCGGGCGAGGACGCTACGCACGCGCTGGCGGACCTTGACAGCATTTTTTCCGCGGGGCCCGGCGGCTTTTCGCCGGTCGAGACCTCCGCCGATGGTCTGGCTTCCCTGCTCTATACCTCGGGAACCACGGCTGATCCCAAGGGCGTCATGCTCACCCATGCCAATCTGCTGGGTGAGGTCGATGCCGTCTTCAACTGGATTCAAATTGGTCACGAGGATGCCGTGCTGGGGGTGCTGCCGCTGTTTCACGTGCTGTCGCAAATGGCCAACTTACTGCTGCCTCTGGTGCGCGGAACGCGGGTGGTGTACTTAGAAACTTTGAACACGACTGAGCTACTGCGAGCGTTGCGTGAACGGAACATTACGGCGTTTGCCGTGGTGCCGCAGTTTTTCAACTTGATCCACGAACGCATTTTCAAAGAGGCTGCCAAACGCGGCAGCCTGGCCCAGCGGGCCTTTCGCACTCTCATGAAGTTGAACGAGATGTTGCGGAAGATCGAGATCAACCTGGGACCGTTCTTTTTCGGGAGGATCCACAAGACGTTTGGCGACAAAATGCGTTATCTGATCACCGGAGGCTCGCGCTTCGATCCGCAGGTTGGACGCGACTTTCACGCGCTGGGGATTGACGTCTTGCAAGCTTATGGGCTGACCGAGACCACGGGCGCGGCATTCCTGGTAGCGCCGGATCACAATGTGATCGGCTCGGTGGGCCCTCCGCTGCCCGGTATCGAGGCCAAGATCGACAATCCCCAACCCCGCGACGACGGCCCAGATTCGGGAGAGATTCTGATTCGTGGGCCAATTGTCATGAAAGGTTACTGGAACCGTTCCGGCGCCACGGCAGAAACGTTGAAAGACAACTGGCTGCACACCGGCGATCTCGGGTATTTCGACGCTCGCGGCAACCTGTTTATCACCGGGCGGCAGAAGGAAATCATCATCCTCAGCAATGGAAAAAATATTTACCCCGAGGAAGTAGAAGCCCAATATCTCAAGTCTCCTTACATCAAGGAGATTTGCGTACTGGGATTCGAGGGACCGCCGGATGATCCCAGGTCCGATCAACTTTATGCCGTGATCGTGCCGAATTTCGAAGTGCTGAAAGAACGCAAGATCGTCAACATGAAGGAAGTGATCCGCTTTGACGTCGAGAGCCTTTCGGCGAAGTTGGCTTCGACCAAACGCATTGCTAATTACGAGATTTGGCAAGAGGACTTGCCGCGCACCACCACTCGTAAGTTAAAGCGGTTTGAGATTGAGAAGCGGGTGAAAGCCAATCAAGGCAGGAAACCCGACGCTTTGGATGGTTCTTTCCCCGAGCAGCCTCTGACCGCGGAAGACGCAGCGTGGCTGGACCGGCCTGAAGTACAGAAAGCCATCAAAGTGATCCGGGACGTGGCTCGGAATGCGCGGGGTGATCCAGCCGAATCAGAATCTCGAACTGGATCTGGGCCTCGACTCCATGCAACGCGTGGAACTGCTCTCCGCGCTGGAGGAGGAACTGGGCGGAGATGTAGAAGAGTCACGCCTGGCTGAAATCTACAACGTCCGCGAACTGGTGGATGTGGTGCTTGACGGCGCCACGGGCGCGAGGTCTGAGCCGCGCACCCAATTACCGGCTGGGGAACCATTCTGAAAGAAGAACCGACAGATCCTGATGTGCTGGCTTTGGCTAAGGTGAGACCGGTGTTTGAATTGCTTTGTTTTGCAGGCAGCCGATTGATTCAAATCATTGCTTTGGACCGCTTTCAGTTGAAAGTGACCGGACTGGAAAAGCTGCCGGCACGCGGCCCCGTCATTATTTCTTCCAACCACCAGAGCTTCCTCGATCCCGCGATCCTGAGCAGCCTGTTTCCGTGGAATCTTTTCCGGAATACCTTCTCCTTAGGCACCAGCGAAATTTTTGGATCTGGCTTCATGCGGCATTTGGCGCGCCAGTTGCGAGTGGTGGTGCTGGACCCGGATGCGAACCTGGTTCCCGCGATGCGAGCCGGCGCCTTTGGCTTGCGGCGCGGCCGCGTTCTGATGCTTTATCCAGAGGGGGAACGGACGATTGATGGGACGCCCAAAACCTTCAAGAAAGGCGCCGCCATTCTTGCCATTCACCTGCAGGTGCCGATTGTTCCAGTTGCGATTGAAGGATTCTTTGATGCCTGGCCGCGAGGCAAAGGGTTCCCGAAATTTGCGCCGCTGAAGATCAAGTTCGGCGATCCGATTTATCCCCCGCCGGAAGCGCAAGCGTCAGAAGCGACGTACGGACAATTGACTGCCGAGTTGAAGGCTAGAGTGGTAGGCATGTGGGAGGAGTTGCGCGCCGGAAACAAGAACTCGCGGGCTGACCCCTCGCAAGTAGACGATTAAACTGCGGCGGCTTTGGCTTGACGGCCAAATGCCTTGCGGAATGCGTCCAGAATCATGGAGTCGTATTTGTCGGCCGAATTCTTGATGATAGTTTCCTGGGCCTCTTCAGGAGATAGTCTTCGGCCCGGCCCATTCACCAGCAGTTCATAATTCTCAGCCAGCACGAGGATTTGCACTTCGACGGGAGAGTCTGCGGCAGGCCTGCCGCTTTTGACCAATTGCTGCCCGGCGACCAGGATTGGGATGGCACGCTTCAGGGAACCTCCCATGGTCTGCACCGTCGCCTTCCCCCGCTTGCGTATTCCGCTTTCCACCTCTTCATGCGTGAGGTCCGCGGCTTTGTAGAGAATTTCGGTGGTAATGCCCACCTCATTCAGGTTTTGCAGCAAAGTCGCGGTGCGAAGATCCTCGGTGCTTTCCGAGTCCAGGCCCAGTGCCTTGGCAATCTGGGTGGCGTACACCGAAATGCGGAAGGGGCGGCTCTCACTGTAAGTTTGATTGTTGAGGAACTGGCGGAGAATGACCAGGATTCCCTCATAACCGTTCCTTACCTCATGCAGATTTTTTTCGTTGCGCTCGTACAATGTGCCCATCGCATAACTGGAAACCACCAGGATCCCGCCCCAAATGGTGAGATCGAACCAGCGGGAATCTATGGGCAGATTAACCGGTCGGACCAATGCCGTAGGATTCACATAGGTAAGCAGCACAACCAGAATCACGCTGGCAATGGCAGTCAGCGTGGCATGGCGGCGTCCGAAGTGGTAGGCGGAATAAAGTGTAGGCAGAAAATAAAACATCAAGGTCATGGGCTGCGACGCGACCAAGAAATTCAACATAGCCGCGATGGCCACTAAGAACAGCAGCAGCCACAACTCTGGATTAACTCTTCGCATCGACGTACTCTTCCTGGCGTTACCTGCCGGCAACTGCCATGCTGCCGGAAAACCCTGGCAAACGTCCTTTGCCTCAGCCTTCCATGGTGGACGGGATGAGTCACGTCCGCCAAATTACGGAAGTAATCGCGGGACGAACGGCAAGCCTATTTGGCGCGGGGATGGGTCTGGTCGTAGACCTCAAGCACATGTTTCATCGAGAGCTGGGTGTAACGCTGCGTGGTGGAGAGCCGCTCGTGGCCGAGCATTTCCTGAATCGCGCGGAGGTCGGCTCCTTCCTCCAGCAGGTGAGTGCCGAAGGCGTGTCGCAGGGTGTGGGGATGAACATCGGGAGAGAGCCCCTTGGCAACAGCGATCTTCTTAATGATGCGCCCCACGCTGCGCGTCGTGAGGCGGCCGCCGCGAAGATTGATAAGCAACGCAGGCGTACCCCTTGGGCGCTTGCCGCAAACCTGCAGACGAACGGGAAGATAGGATGCCAGGGCGGTTTTAACGGAATCGCCGAAAGGCACGTAGCGTTCTTTTTTTCCCTTGCCGCGAATGAGAATGGCTTCCGCGCTTAGACGAATGTCGTCGAGATTGATACCCACGAGTTCGGAATTGCGGATGCCGCAGCCGTAAAGGAGTTCGAGCATCAGGCGGTCGCGCTCGGGGAAAGACGCTACTTCCGGCATTTGCCCGTCCAGCACGGAATTCATTTCTTCGATGGTGGGAACGCGCGGAAGCCTTATAGGCAACTTTGGGGTGGAAACCAGCGCGGCCGGATTCTGCTCGACCACGCCCTGCTGCGCCAGCCAGCGATAGAGCGAGCGCACCGCCGCCAGAGAGCGAGCCACGGAAGTCTTGCCCAAGCCTTTCTCGTAAAGATGGGAAAGAAATCCGCGGATCGCAACGTGATCAATATTGTGCCAATTGCGCGATCCGACGTAGGCGGCGAAGCTTTGCAGATCGCCGGCATAGGCCTTGATGGTATGTGGAGAGGAGTTGGTTTCACGCAGAGAACGGAGAAAATCGGCAACAGATTTTTCGACTACGGTCCTTGGCTTCATGTTTTTTGGCATATCCCCTTACGTCCGGCGTTGAACATTCATTCACCACCGACCACGCGACGGTACACGGGGGAAAATTTATCTTGCCTTGGCCCGGGGATGGTGCTTCTGATACACGTTTTTCAGCCGGTCGAGCGCCAGATGCGTGTAGATCTGGGTGGTCGAGATATCCGCGTGACCGAGTATGGTCTGCACCGTTCGCAGGTCCGCTCCGTTCTCGACCATATGCGTGGCGCAACTATGGCGCAGCATGTGTGGGCTGGCTTTACGTCCCATTCCCACCGAAGCGGCGCGGACCATTTGCCAGACGCGCTGGCGCGTAAGCCGGTGCGCGCCGCGCCCCAGAAATAGAAAAGGCGAACTCTTCCCTGCCGCGAGCACTGTCCGGCCCGTCCTGATGTACTCAGTCAGCGAATCCTGGGCGGACCTTCCCAGAGGAACGATTCGTTCCTTGTCGCCTTTGCCTCGCACCAACACGTAGCCGAGATCGAGCTTGAGGTCTTCCAGTTTGACACCAGTAATCTCCGAGACTCGGAGCGCCCCGGCATAAAACATCTCGAGCATGGCGCGGTCGCGGCTGGCGATCGCCTCCGCCGTCTTGTGTTTGTACGCCGCAATCGACCCCGTGATGCCTAGAACGATAGTTCTCTTTGCTGCCATGGTTTTCCGTCCTTTGTCGCGCGCGTCGTGCGGCATTTTTCGCGATCACTACCGCCTTGCCCTGCTCAAAATCATCGTCGAGCCGACCACTGACAATCACGTAATCGTACTCTTTCCAGTGCGTCATTTCCTGCTGGGCCAGTGCCAGCCGTCTGCGGATCGTTTCGTCACTGTCCGTCCCGCGGCGGCGTAACCGTGTCTCCAGCAATTCCATCGACGGCGGCATCAGAAAAATCGTCACCAGCGCGTCCGGGATAGGCAAACTTCCCTCCGCGCACGCATTGCGCCACCTGGTGCGCCCCCTGCACCTCGATGTCCAGCAAGACGTCGCGCCCGGCCGCCAGCTGTTCCTCCACAAACCCGCGCGGCGTGCCGTAATAGTGTTGTTGTACTTCGCGTATTCGAGCAGCTCGCCGTTGGCAATCTTCCTTTCAAATTCCTCCGTGCTCAGAAAAAGTAATCATGGCCGTTCTGCTCGCCCGCCGCGCGGCGCGCGGGTCGTGCAGGAAACGGAATACACGATGTTCGACGACCAGTTCAACAGCCGTTGGCACAACGAACTTTTCCCGCCGCCCGAAGGCGCCGAAACGACCATCATCAGACCGGTCCGTGACGCTGTTGACTGGGGCTCGTTCATTCGATGTTTTGGATCTGTTCGCGGATCTTCTCGAATTCCGCCTTCATCTTGACCACCTGTTGCGAAATTTCCGCGGCGTTGGCCTTCGAACCAATGGTGTTGATTCCCGTCCCATCTCCGCGCCAGAAAATCCAACGTGCGGCCCACCGGCTCGTTCGATTTCAGGCAATCCGAAACTGGTTGAGATGGCTGCTGAGCCGCGTGATCTCCTCCGAGATGTCGCACCGGTCCGCGAAGAACACCACTTCTTTCACCAGCCGCTCGTCATCCAGTGGCACGTCCAGCCCCGCTTCCTTGACGCGCGCGTGCAACTGCTCGCGGTAGCGCGTGACGATCTCCGGGGCTGATTTCTTCACCAACTCCAACCCCGCTTGAAGAAAGCCAGTCGCCCGGCAAGGTCGTTCGCGAGGAACTTGCCCTCCTTCTCGCGCATCTTGACCAGGCCCACGATGGCCTTGCGCAACGCCGCCTCCACGCTGGGCCAGACGCTCTCCGCATCCAGCGTCGCCTCCGCCAGCTTCATCACCCCCGGCGCACGCAGAATCGTGTCGAGCGTCAGCGAGCCGTTCAGTTTCATTTCCTTTTGCAGCTTCTGGATCGCACGGTGATACGCCTTCGCCAATGCTGTATCCAATTCAACCTGCTCTTCTGCCTTCGCGCTGCCGCGATGGAACGCCACGACCACCATCACGCGACCGCGCGATAGGTGCGCATTGATCTCGTCGCGGATCCGCGGCTCGAGTTCGACCAGTTCCTTGGCGAGGTTGATCGAAATATCGCTTTGCTTGCGATTGATCGAGTTGAGTTCGACGGTGAACTTGAATCCGTCCTTCGCCGCCTCGCCGCGGCCATATCCCGTCATGGATCTCATGCAGTCCTCATTTCAATCGATAGTTGCCCAGCAGCGCAAAGATGGCCGGCCACAGTACCAGCGCGTACACCGGCACCCACAGGGCCAGCATCAGAATATCCTCTTCGGGCGTGGGAAACCAGTCCCGCGCTTCGACAGTAAGCACCACACCGACGACAATGCCAACCGCAATCAGGCTTTGATGCGCCGCCGGGGTGAGCCGCCAGATCTTGCCGCACCGCGGACAAATCCGTTCCCGTCCCCACAGATGATGGGCAAAACTTTGCACCAGCGGTACCAATCGTTTCTTGCAGTGGCGGCATCGGAAATAGGGCCTCATAGATTCAACAACCGCGCCATCTGGCTCACATCTTTGTCTCCGCGACCGCTCAAATTGACAATCACGAGCGCGCCCCGACCGATCCTCTTCGCGTTCGCCATCACGTAGGCGACGGCGTGCGCCGATTCCAGCGCCGGGATGATGCCCTCGCTCCGCGAACAGAATGTGGCCGCCTCCAGCGCCTGGCGGTCCGTTGCGTAGGTGTACTCGATTCGCCCCTGATCGCGCAAATAGCTGTGCTCGGGACCGACCGCCGCATAGTCCAGCCCGGCCGAAACCGAATGCGTAAGCATGATCTGGCCGTCGTCATCCTGCAGCACAAACGTGCGCGTCCCCTGCAACACGCCGAGCGAGCCGCCTTTTTGAAAACGGGCGGCGTGTTTGCCCGCGCGGATGCCTTCGCCGCCGGCTTCGACACCGACCATCCGCACGTCTTTGTCCTTCAGGAACGCATGGAACAATCCAATCGAGTTGCTGCCGCCGCCGACGCACGCCACGAGTTCGTCCGGCAACCGCTCTTCCTTTTCCAAAATCTGCCGTCGCGCCTCGCGTCCGATCACCGCCTGAAAATCCCGCACCATCATCGGATACGGGTGCGCGCCGAGGACGCTGCCCAGAATGTAGTGCGTGGTGCGCACGTTCGTGACCCAATCCCGCATCGCTTCGCTGATGGCTTCCTTCAAAGTTTTCTGTCCCGCATTGACCGCGCGCACTTCCGCTCCCAGCAGCCGCATCCGGTACACATTGAGCGCCTGCCGCTCCATGTCCACCGTGCCCATGTACACCACGCATTCCAAACCGAACATTGCAGCCACCGTCGCGGTCGCCACGCCGTGCTGCCCGGCACCGGTCTCGGCAATCACGCGGCGCTTCCCCATGCGCCTGGCCAGAAGCACCTGGCCGATGGTGTTGTTGATCTTGTGGGCGCCGGTATGGAGAAGGTCCTCGCGCTTGAGATAAATCTTCGGCCCGCCCAATGCGCGCGTCATCCGTTCCGCGAAGTACAGCGGCGTCGGGCGACCGCAGTACTCACGCAGGTAATACGCCAGCTCCTCGCGAAACCGTTTGTCACGGCGGGCCTTCTCGTACTCGCGGGTCAATTCGTGCAACGGCTCCATCAACGTCTCCGGCACGAACATGCCGCCGTACGGCCCAAAATGGCCGCCCTTGTCGGGTACGGTTGTCAGGTGCTCTTGCACAATTCGATGAATCTCCGCAATTTCTCCGGGTCCTTCTTACCGGGCTCACGCTCGACGCCGCTCGCGACGTCCACGCCATACGGCCGCACGCGACGGATGGCTTCCTGAACGTTCGCCGTCGTCAATCCGCCCGACAAAATAATCGGCGGGCCAATCTCCTTCGCTTTCAGCGCCAGCGACCAGTCGAAGGTTTTGCCCGTGCCCCCGCGTGACTCGTCAGTGTAGGTATCCAGCAACAGAGCGTCAACATCGTACTCAGCGGCCACGCGCAAGGATTCTTCGTCGCGCATCCGGATGGCCTTGATCGATTTCGCCGCAAACTTCTGGCAAAACCCCGGCGGCTCGTCCCCGTGAAACTGCAACGCGTTCAACAGGCATTCGTTAAGCGCCTTCTCAATCTCATATTCCAATTCGTCCACGAACACGCCGACCTTCGTCACGAATGGCGGCAGCGCGTTGCAGATGTTCGCCGCCTCGCTCACCTTGATGGAGCGTGGACTTTTTGGATAGAAAATGAAACCCAACGCGTCCGCGCCCAACTTGACCGCCAGCAGCGCGTCGTTCAGGTTCGTCGTCCCGCAGATTTTGATTTTCGCGCTCATCGCCCCATCAACTCGCGCACTTTCGATTCGATGTCCCCGCTACGCATCAGCGACTCGCCAACCAGAACCGCGCTCGCGCCGGCTTTGGCGACCCGCTCCACGTCGGCACGTGCATGAATACCGCTCTCGGCGACAATCGTGTACTTGCCGCACATTCCACGCCGAAGTTCTCGCCGCCAGTTTCTCCGTCGTCGCCAGGCTCACGGAAAAATCCCGGAGGTCGCGATTGTTCACGCCGATGATCTCTGCTCCCGAGGCCAGCGCGCGATCCAATTCGGCTTCGTCGTGCACCTCCACCAACGACGCCAGATGCAATTGCGTCGCCAACTCGCGGAAACCTTTGAGTTGCGCATCATCCAAAATCGCCACGATCAACAAGATCGCATCTGCACCGCGTACGACGGATTCGTAAATCTGTAACTCATTGATGATAAAGTCCTTCCGTAAGAGCGGCAATTTCACTGCGTCGCGAATTTGCTGCAAGTATTCGATGCGTCCTTGAAAGAACTTCTCGTCCGTCAGCACCGACAGGGTCGACGCACCGCCGGCCTCGTACTCGCGCGCGATTTCAATCGCATCGAAGTTCTCCAGAATCACGCCGGCCGATGGTGACGCCTTCTTGATCTCGGCAATCAGTGCCACACCATCGTCACGATGCAACGCTTCGGCGAAATCGCGAAACTCCTTCCGTCCCGCCGCCGCTTGCTTCAACTTTCCCGCCTGCGGCTGCAGCTTGGCCACTTCGACTTTCTTCTCGGCAACAATTTTATCGAGGATGTTCATCGGAGAACGCTTACTCCTCGTCCGTCACGCCCTGTTTCCGTGTCCGTGGTTGGCCCGCCTTGAGCCACGCGCTGATGAATGGATGTATGTCCCCGTTCATCACGCCCTGCACGTCACTGGTTTGGTAACCCGTGCGCAGGTCTTTGACCATCTGGTACGGCTGAAAGACATAGCTGCGAATCTGGTTGCCCCACGCCATGGCGCCCTTCTCGCCGTAATATTTCTCCATCGCCGCGCGTTTCTCATCCTGCTGTTTCTCGTACAACCGCGCCTTCAACATCTTCAATGCCATCTCGCGGTTCTGATGCTGGCTCCGCTCGATTTGGCACTGGACGACAATTCCGCTGGGCAGATGGGTCATGCGCACCGCCGTTTCGACCTTGTTCACATTCTGGCCGCCGCGCCCGCCCGAGCGAAACGTGTCCACCTGCACGTCTTCCATCTTGAGCTCAACTTCGACCTCGTCGCTTAGTTCCGCGATCACGTCTACACTCGCAAAGGACGTATGCCGTCGCTTGTTGGAATCGAACGGCGAAATGCGCACCAGCCGATGCACACCGCGTTCCGCCTTGAGATACCCGTATGCATATTCGCCCGTGACGAGGATGGTTGCGCTCTTGATGCCCGCTTCATCACCCTGTTGAATGTCAACGAGATCGTACTTGTACCCCCGTGTCTCGCAGTAGCGCTGGTACATTCGCAACAGCATGTTGGCCCAGTCGCAGCTTTCCGTGCCGCCCGCACCGGCGTGGACACTGAAGATGGCGTTGGACTTGTCGTTCTCCGCGCCGAGGAGGTTCTCCAACTCGAATTGATTGAACTTCTGCTCGGCGGCGTTGACTTCGGTGGTGATCCCCTGCTCGGTCTCGCCGAGATCGATCAGCACTTCCGCATCGGAGATTTTCTGGTCGAGCGCGGCGAGCGTATCGAGCTTGCGCCGGATTGTGGACGCCTCGTCGAGGATCGTGCGGGCTTTGGTTTGATCGGTCCAGAACGGGCCCGGCCATGACGTTTTCTAGCTCGACCAGGCGAGCGCGTTGTTTGTCAACGTCAAAGATACCTCCGTAACGCCTGGTGACGTTCGCGCAAATCATTCACTTTGGTCTTTAGCTCTTCAATCATGGCCCTGCTAACTCAACACATCGTCCGCCCAATGTCAACCTGCGTGCGGGCGGCGCAGAAGAAGCGAGCCATACGCGGGCAACGTGACCGTTCCTTTGACGATCTTGCCGGTCAGCATATCGGGAACACTTTCGCGACCCAGATTCACTTTTCGTGGCGCAGGCTGGAAGTTCAACAAGAACACGAAATCATCTTTGCCGTCGGTGCGCAACTGCGCGGTCACGCCTTTGGGTAGCCTGGTCTCGAGCGCCCGCTTCAAGCCAAGGCCGTGCGCAATCCCGCCGTAGAAGTCGTCGTGGAACCGGTCATCATTGCGTGAGGCGATGTAGTACGCCCGGCCCTTGCCCAATGCGTTCACCGTCAACGCGGGTCGCCCCTTGTAGAAGTCCGTGCCATATTTTGCCAGCACCTGCGCGGATTCTGCGTGAATGAGGTCGCACAGTTCGCGTGCCTTGTATCGTCCCGTAGGCCCAAGCCCGTTCTTCGCGGCGGGAATCACCACATTCGTTTGGCCATCGTGGAGAGCGTCGATTTCCTCGGCCCAAATGCCGAGGACCCGTCGCAATGGTCCGGGAAAGCCGCCGAGAAAGCACAGATCGCTTTCATTGACGATGCCGCTCCAGTACGTCGCCACGAACGTGCCGCCTTTCCTGACAAACTTGTCGATCCTCTCCGCGACACCGGGCCGCACCATGTACAGCATCGGGCGATCAACAGGCCGGTAGCCCGCAAAATCGCTGTCCATACTCACCACGTTCACCGGCACGCCCCGCGACCAGAACGGCCGATACTGCGCGACACACGTCCCGCCATAGTCGCGCCGTTTCCGCGACAATCCCTGCAACTCGCCAATCGCCCACTCGTTCTCCCAGTCGTAGATAATCCCGACCTCGGGATGGACCGTCGTGCCGATGACCGCGTCGAGCTTCTCCAAAATCTGGCCGACCTCCGCCACGTCGCGGAACACACGTGTGTTTTCATGGCCGACATGATCGACCACCGCGCCGTGAATTCTCAAAGGAACCACGGCTCTTGCGCCACTGGAAATACTGGACCGTGTCGGCGCCGTGAGCCACCGCCTGCAACGACGAGAGCTGATGCATGCCCGGGCGCTTGAGCTTGCACACTTCCTGCCAATTCACGTTGCTCGGCGTGCTCTCCATCAACATGAATGGCTTTCCCCCTTCAGGCAGCGGTAAATGTCGTGAATGAACGAAACCGAGCTCCCGAGCTTCAATCCTCCTCGACTCCGTGCCACGCCGGATAGCTGTCCCAGGAAACAACGCCCAACTCCGGCGCCATCTTCCAGTAATTCAATCCGGAGTACGTGCCCATCATGTTCGTTGTCACGGGCACATTCGGCGTGAGCTCACGTAACGGCGCGATCTCGTTCTTCATGAAATCGGTCGTCTGGTGGGTAACAAACCGCTTCCAATCGAGGTTGAGACCGTGAACCGCCCATTCGCCTTGCGGCGAGGGGGATTCGATTTGCGACCAATCGGTGTAGGTGTGACTCCAGAATGCCGTCCACCACGCCTGGTTCAGCGCTTCCAGCGAACCGTACCGTTCCTTCAGCCACGTGCGGAACGCGTCCTGACAAAGCGCGCAGTGGCACTCGCCGCTGTACTCGTTCGAGATGTGCCAAACAAGCAAGGCCGGGTGATTCCGGTAGCGCTCCGCAAGTTTGCGGTTTATCAGTGCCGTCTTCTCGCGATAAACGGGCGACGTGTAACAGTGATTGTGTCGCGCACCATGCAAAATGCGCGTGCGGTCGGCATTCATCCGCAAGACTTCCGGATACTTCCACGACATCCACGCGGGACGGGCCCCGCTGGGCGTGGCGAGAACGGCAAACACGCCGTTATTGGCCAGGTCGTCCATCACCTGGTCCAACCAGTCGAAGGTGAACCGACCCTCCTCGGGTTCGAGCGCGGCCCACGAGAAGATCCCGACGGACATCGCATTGCAGTGCGCCAACTTCATCAACCGCAGGTCTTCCCTAGCACCTCGG
>CAWDCI010000042.1:0-46460 GCA_963800745.1 uncultured Acidobacteriaceae bacterium | reverse complement strand
CAACCTGCAGGAGATTCCGGTCCACTTTGAAAATGCCGGCGAGTCCCTGCTGCGCCTTTTGATCGAACAGCGCCACCCCTCGCTCGCCTCGACCGGATGGGATCCTCTCACCAACCTGGACTTTGTGGCGGAAGTCATTACGCTTGCACCTCCCGCCCTCGTACCTTTCACCATTCACGGCGCCGAATTCGAAGAGGCGGGAGCCACCGCCGTTCAGGAAGCTGGATTCACCCTCGCGGCTGCCATCGATTTCCTGGCGGAGATGCAATCCCGCAAGCTGGACATCAATCGCGCTGCGGGGTCAATCGCATTCTCCTTTGCGGTGGGCTCAAACTATTTCTTTCAGATTGCAAAGCTCCGCGCCTTCCGCAGGTTGTGGGCGCGCGCCGTGGAATGCTTTGGTGGAACCCAGGAGAGCGCCAAGGCTCGGATTCATGCCCGCACTTCCCGGTGGAACGAGACCATCTACGACCCCTACGTCAATATCCTGCGCGGCACAACCGAAGCCATGTCCGCGGCTATTGGCGGTGCCGACTCAATCTCGGTCGCGCCCTTTGACGAATGCTACAAAGCGCCAACGGAAGCCAGCCGCCGGCTCGCCAGGAATACTCAGATCCTGCTCAAAGAGGAGGCCATGCTCTCCCGAGTCTCGGATCCGGGGGGCGGATCCTATTGTCTCGAAGTCATCACCGATTTCATTGCAGGCGAAAGCTGGAAAATCATGCAGGGGATCGAAGCCGGGGGCGGCTATCGAAAGGCCCGCGAGCAAGGCGCCACTAAACAGGCGTTGCAGCAGTCGCTAGCCTCCCGAGAAAAAGCGGTTGTATCCCGCCGGAAGATCTTTACCGGCACCAGCCAGCACGCCAATCTGTCCGAAAAGGCTTTGGATCGCATTGATCTGGCGCACCTGAGTGGCGGGAAGCGCGGCGCACAGATTTTCGAACAGCTTCGGCTGCGTACCGAGCGCCACGCGGCTCAGACGGGCAAGTCTCCGCGGGTTCTACTGGCCGAAATCGGGGAGGCTAAGATGCGCTCGGCCCGCTCCAACTTCGCTGCGAATTTCTTTGGCTGCGCGGGCTTCGATATTGTCACCAGGCGATTTGACAGTGTCCCCGAGATTGCCGCGAGCGGCGCGGACCTGATCGTGCTCTGCAGTTCCGATCCAGAGTATCCCGCGCTGGCAGCGGACCTGATCGCACAGTTGAAAGCACGGGGAAACCACACTCCAGTCATTGTTGCGGGTTATCCCGATTCCGTGGAGCAGTTGAAGGCCGCCGGGGTAGCCGATTTTGTCCATATCCGAAGCAATCCCATTGAACTTCTTACAAAATGGCAGGAACAGTTGGGGATCACGAACTAGATATGCGTCCAGACTTTTCAAAAATTGATTACCGGTCCACGGTGGAACCAACCGTAGCGAGAGGGCACCGCGCCGCGGAAGACAAAGAGTGGCTTTCCCCTGAGCATATTCCGGTCAAGAACTTCTATACCCGGGAGGACTTGCGGGGACTCGAGCACCTGGAATATGCCGCCGGCATCCCGCCCTACTTGCGAGGGCCCTACAGCACCATGTACGTCTTGCAGCCCTGGACCATTCGGCAATACGCGGGTTTCTCCACCGCGGAAGAGTCGAATGCCTTCTATCGCCGCAACCTGGCGGCTGGACAGAAGGGTCTTTCGGTTGCGTTCGATTTGGCCACCCATCGCGGCTACGACTCCGATCACGAGCGCGTCACTGGAGATGTCGGCAAGGCGGGGGTGGCGATCGACTCCGTCCTCGACATGAAGATTCTGTTTGACCAGATTCCCCTCGGCCAGATGTCGGTTTCGATGACCATGAACGGGGCGGTGCTCCCCATCATGGCGTTTTACATCGTCGCCGCCGAGGAACAAGGAGTGCCGACCGCGCAGTTAAGCGGGACCATCCAGAACGACATTCTCAAGGAGTTCATGGTCCGCAACACCTATATCTATCCGCCTGCCGGCTCCATGCGGATCGTCGGCGACATTTTTCGTTATTGCGCGGAAAAGATGCCGAAATTCAATTGCATCAGCGTCAGCGGATACCACATGCAGGAAGCCGGGGCCACCGCGGATATCGAACTGGCTTACACCCTGGCCGACGGTCTGGAATATCTGCGTACCGGAGTGAAGGCCGGCATGGATGTCGACAGCTTTGCCCCCCGCATTTCCTTCTTCTGGGGCATCGGCATGAACCATTTCATGGAGATCGCCAAAATGCGGGCGGCGCGCATGATTTGGGCGAAGCTGGTGAAGACCTTTAATCCGAAAAATCCGAAATCGCTTGCCTTGCGGACGCATTCGCAGACTTCGGGCTGGAGCCTTACCGCTCAGGATCCGTACAACAATGTAGTCCGCACATGTGTCGAGGCCCTGGCAGCGGCGGTCGGGCATACGCAGTCTCTGCACACCAACGCGCTGGATGAAGCCCTGGCGTTGCCCACTGATTTTTCCGCCCGTATCGCGCGCAATACCCAGATTTATCTCCAGGAAGAGACCGACATCACGCGCATCGTTGACCCCTGGGCCGGTTCTTACTATGTGGAACGGCTCACCCACGAACTGATGCACGCAGCATGGGCGCTGATTGAAGAAGTCGAAGAACTCGGCGGTATGGCCAAAGCCATTGAAACCGGCGTTCCCAAGATGCGCATTGAAGAAGCCGCGGCACGCAAACAGGCTCGCATCGACTCGGGCCGGGATGTCATCGTGGGGGTAAACGCCTACCCTTCGCCGGAAGAAACTTCGATTCCGGTTCTGGATATCGACAATGCCGCGGTCCGGGAATCGCAACTGAAACGGCTGGACCAGTTGAGACGCACGCGCGACAATGAAGCCGTGCGCCAATCCCTTGAGCAACTGGAACACTGCGCCGCCACCGGTCAGGGCAATCTGCTCGAATGCGCCGTGGATGCTGCACGTAAGCGCGCCACGCTGGGCGAAATTTCCTCAGCCCTGGAAAAAGTCTGGGGCCGCTACCAGGCCACCACCCGCGCCATCGCCGGGGTTTACTCCACCGAGGCCGGTAATGCCGAAGCCTTCAAGAAAGCGCAGCAGATGGTCGTGGAGTTTGAGAAGGCTCAAGGCCGCCGCCCGCGCATTCTGGTGGCGAAGATGGGGCAAGACGGTCACGACCGCGGCTCGAAAGTCATCGCCACGGCGTTTGCCGATGTCGGTTTTGACGTTGATATCGGTCCCTTATTCCAGACTCCGCGAGAAGTCGCGCGCCACGCGGTCGAGAATGATGTGCATGTGGTCGGCGTGTCCTCCTTGGCCGCTGGCCACAAGACCCTGGTTCCGCAGTTGATCGATGAGTTGAAACGGCTCGGCCGGGACGACATTCTGGTGGTGGTAGGCGGCGTCATCCCTCCCCAGGATTACGAATTCCTGTACACCGCCGGCGCCGTTGGCATCTACGGGCCGGGCACGGTGATTCCGGTGGCGGCCCAAGAAATTCTGGACATTCTAAGCAGCAGCCTGGTTGGAGGACGTTCCTGATTGACCGAATCGGAAGAGAGTGCACTCCGGGTTCGCCCCGGGCACGCGGCGACTAAGCCACCGCGAGATTTGATCGCGCGCGCCGCCAGTCGCCGCCGCTCTCTTTCGCACCAGCAGTATGTCACCGGAATCCTCGAGGGCCAGCGGGCCATCCTGGCGCAGGCCATCACGCTGATCGAGAGTTCTCGCGCCAACGACCAGGAATTGGCGGAGCGAATCCTCGAGGATTGCCTTCCCCACAGCGGCAACTCCATTCGTGTTGGCATCACCGGTGTTCCGGGCGCGGGCAAAAGCAGCGTGATCGAAGCGCTCGGCACATCTTTGATTCGAGAACACGGGCAAAAAGTCGCCGTACTCGCCATCGATCCCAGCAGTCAGCTTTCCGGCGGAAGTATTCTTGGCGACAAAACCCGCATGGGATCTCTGGCCGCCAGCGATCTGGCGTTCATCCGTCCTTCTCCTTCCCGCGGCTCCCTGGGAGGAGTCGCACAGCGCACCCGCGAAGCCATGCTGCTGTGTGAAGCGGCTGGATTCCAGAACATCCTCGTCGAAACCGTCGGAGTCGGACAGTCCGAGACCGCGGTTCACGACATGGTGGACTTCTTTATGCTCATCACCCTGACCGGAGCCGGCGATGAACTACAAGGCATGAAGCGCGGGGTCATGGAACTCGCCGATCTGGTGGCTGTCAATAAAGCGGATGGCGCCAACCTGAAGGCGGCGGAGCGGGAACGGGCCGAACTGCAGAATGCATTGCACTACTTCCCTGCTTCCCCTTCCCGATGGACCGCGTGCGCGCTAACCTGTTCGGCGCACACCGGAAAAGGAATCGCCGAGATTTGGCGCCTTATTCAGGAGTACGCGGCGCTTACGAAATCAAACGGATGGTGGGCGCGGGGCCGGCGTGAGCAAACCCGAAAATGGATGTACGAAATCATCGAACACGGTTTGTCGGAACACTTTCATGCCGATGCCGCCATCCGCAAGAAACTCCCCGCGCTTGAACAGGAAGTCCTGGAGGGACGCATCACATCGTTTCACGCGGCTCGCTCTCTGCTCGACATTTATCGCAATAAGAATTCCTGACGCCTGGTCTTCGCGGACGGGCAAGTGGAATGACTCGATTCATAAGAGAGGTCATCATGGCTCTACCATTCGCAAAGTTGACTCCGGACGAGGCTGCTGCCCTCATCCATCATGGAAACACGGTTGGGTTCAGCGGTTTTACTCCCGCCGGAGCCCCAAAAATAATTCCTGTGGCCATCGCGGCTCATGCCGAGTCCGAGCACCAGAAGGGCAACGACTTTCAAATCGGGGTGCTGACCGGCGCGTCCACCGGCCCCTCGCTCGACGGCGCATTGGCTAAGGCTGGCGCCATCAGTTTTCGCACGCCCTACCAGTCCGACCCCACCTTGCGCGCCAGCATCAATTCGGGCGAAACCCGCTTCTTTGACATGCATCTTTCCATGCTGCCGCAGGCCGTGCGCTATGGATTTCTCGGTCCGGTGCATTGGGCCGTGGTGGAAGCCTGCGACGTAACCGCCGGCGGTGGCGTGGTGCTAACTTCCTCAGTGGGAGCCGCTCCCACGTTTGTCCGCAAAGCCGAGAAAGTCCTGATCGAACTGAACCGTGCGCATCCCCCCACCCTGCTCGGCATGCACGATATCTATGAACCAGCTGACCCGCCGTTTCGCAGTGAGATTCCCATTTACAAGCCATCCGACAGGATTGGCTCTCCTCTGATCCGCGTCGACCCCTCGCGCATCGCTGGCATCGTGGAAACCGATATGGCGGACGAAATCAAGGGATTCGACGCCGCCACACCGGCCACCGATGCCATTGGCTTACGGGTCGCGGAATTCCTGGCGGCCGAAATCAAAGCCGGACGAATTCCCAAGTCCTTCCTGCCTATTCAGTCCGGGGTCGGCAATATTGCCAATGCCGTGCTGGGAGCGCTCGGACGCCACCCGCAGATTCCGCCGTTCGAAATGTATACCGAGGTTTTGCAGGATTCGGTAGCCGACTTGCTTCGCCAGGAGCGGGTCACGTTTGCCAGCACCTGCTCGCTGAGTCTCAGCCACAAAGTGCTGAAGGACCTTTATCGCGATTTGGAATTCTTCCGCCCCCGCATCCTCATGCGTCCCCAGGAAATCAGCAATAGCCCTGAAGTAGTGCGCCGGCTTGGGCTCATCTCCATCAACACTGCCATCGAAATCGATATCTTCGGCAACGTAAACAGCACCCACATCATGGGCCGCCAGATGATGAACGGCATCGGCGGATCGGGCGACTTCACCCGCAACGCCTATCTTTCCGTCTTTACCTGCACCTCGGCCGCGAAGGGCGGCAAGATCAGTACCATCGTTCCTCTGGTCAGTCACATGGACCATAGCGAGCACTCGGTGCAAATCGTCGCCACCGAGCAAGGCATCGCCGACCTCCGCGGACGGTCGCCCCACGAACGGGCTCTGATGATCATTCAGAATTGCGCCCACCCCGACTTCCGGGAGGAATTACTCGGATACCTGAAGATGGTCGCCGGAGGCCATACTCCACACACCCTGAACGCCGCTTTCGCGCTGCATAGCCGGTTCCTCAAGACCGGAGACATGCGAGGAGTGGATTGGAAGACTGCAGGATCGAGTTAGTCTTTGTATTTGTTGGGGGAGCCGGCCCGTTCATGCTGCCCGGTTGAATTCAGCTCGGGCTGCGGGAGAAACGAGAACAATGAAGGCCGCGATTTTTACCGCTGCGCGTGCCGCGCCGGGATCATTTCTTCATATCGAGGATTTACCTCGTCCACAGCTTAAAGCTGGCCATGTCCTGCTTCGGGTCGTCGCGTGCGGAGTGTGTCGTACTGATCTGCACATCGTGGAAGGAGATCTGCCCCCGCTTCGGCCGCAACTTATTCCTGGCCATCAAATCGTGGGCGAAGTGGTCGAAGGCGCCACCGCGGAATTGCCCCTGGGAACGCGTGTCGGTGTTTCCTGGGTGGGCGGCGTGGATGGTGATTGCTGGTATTGCCGCCGCGGCATGGAAAATCTCTGCGATCACCCTATCTTCACTGGGTACACCGTGGATGGAGGCTATGCGGAATACGCTCTGGCCCGCACAGACTTCACCTTTCCGCTGCCTGCCGGTCTGGACGACGTTCACGTCGCCCCTTTGCTGTGCGCCGGCATCATCGGGTTTCGCAGCTTACGGGTCGCCGGCGTTGAGCCCGGTGAGCGGGTCGGACTTTTTGGTTTTGGCAGCTCCGCAAGTCTGGCGATTGCCATCTTGCAGTCTTGGAACTGCAAAGTCTATGTTGTGACCAGAGGCCAATCCCACCGAACCCTGGCTGCTTCCCTCGGTGCGACCTGGGTCGGCAAAGAGGATGAGAAGCCGCCGGTGGCGCTCGACCGTGCCATCACGTTCGCTCCCAGTGGAAGGGTCGTAGTAAGTGCCCTCGCTAGTCTGCGAAAGGGTGGCGTGGTGGCCATCAATGCCATTCATCTTGACCTCATGCCCGGCTTTGATTACGACACACTGCTCTGGGGAGAGCGCCAGATACGCAGTGTGTCCAACATGACTCGACAAGATGCGCGCGACTTCCTGAAGATCGCTCGAGATCTCCATATCCGGCCGGAAGTCACCGTATTCCCGCTCCAAGACGCCAACCACGCCCTTTTGGCTGTCAAACAGGAGACTGAGCATGGCTCGTCGGTGATTGTCCCTTAATCGGGGGACTTCGTCACTTCTTAAATCAATGGTTGCTTGCTGCTGTCTTCCGCCCGCAGACACGAACGAAATGTGTCCTATGCGGCACGAACTTCCCTGCCGCGGCCAACACGATCCTCCCAATGACCTTAACCATAAAACTGTCACTCTTGTGAGCAAGAGTGCTCAGTCTCGCCGGGCCAATTCGATGTACTCTCCGAAAAGAGGTCATGCGCGCATATGGACCACAATGAGTCGCTGCGGAAATTTGAACGTTGGATGGAGACCGAAGCCGAACACGCGCGCGACGCCGCAATTGAACTTGAGGCTCTGCTTTCCCTGCTTCCGACCGAGAAATCTCGACAGCTCGCACAGGAGCAAGTGAAGGCGAGCCACAAACGAGCCAAGGAATTCCGTGAACTGGCGCAGAAAGTCAAAGAGACCTAGGGCACAGGTGTGTTCCCGGGAGTGAAAGAGGTACTATGCTCCGTGCTGCCAATGGTCGGCCCCCCAGACTGCGAAAAGCTCCCCAACCTCCGTTGTCGCACCGCGGTGCGGCACCTGACTCTGACCGTGCCAGGAAACCTTCGCTCGCCGAGCCGTCTACCAGCGGCCAGGAACTCAATCCTGGTGATCGAGTCGAGGGTTTGGGAGACTTCGGAAAGCCGACGGGAGAATTTGGCACGGTGGAACGAGCCAACGAAGATGACGCGGTCGTCAAATGGGATCGTGACGGCCGCGTAAGGCTCGGCCAGCCGTGGCTCAGGAAGCTTTGGTCCCCCTCAGCCCATGGGTGTTGGTAGCCCTTGCCAACCGCTGACCAATTCCACATGTTGACGCCGCTACCCTGAACCGCTCGAAGTCTTCGTCATACCGTGCTAAGCGACCACAAGAACGGAATTCTCGTTGGACATCGACTATTTTGTCGAATTGCACGCCGGCCGGGGCCGAGTGTCCGGGCAAGAGCTTCCGTTTCGTTGTTATACTAGGTGACGAATTGGTGATCGCCTTCTTCTCGTTCCGGTCTTCTGACCAATGCCAGCCTATCTGAAGGCCCGTCTGGGCAACTTGACCAAGCGCTCGTCGAATTCGACGAAGTGGGCTCAGTTGACCCAACGGATTCCAGCGTGCACCATTCTCTGTCGCACGTTTACCGCAAGCCCGGCAGATCGGAAGACGCGGAGCGCGAAGTGGCGTTATTCCGCACCTTACGCTCAAGCCAGCGGCAACTGGGTGACGTTTTGGCCGGTTGCGAGCGGGGGTCGTATCCGCCGATCCAGAATCCGCCGACCCGGGAACGAAGTAAATCACGACAACGCAGTCAAACCTCGGCAAGCGAAAGCAAATGCAATGAGTCAAATCTCGAAAGCTACTCAGAGGAACAGCGTGATTGAATTCGCGTACCAGAGAATACGCAGCTTAGGTTGGTTTGCCGGATCCAGGAAACACCATTCGCTCCAGACTGGCAGTTTTTGGATGCTGGCTCCGGCGCTTTCCTTGCTTGCATTTGTCGGCGGTGGAAACTCGCCCATAAAAAACGGAGGCTTCGAAGCCGCGACTCCGACAGAATCCTGGCAAATTGACCCGGATGAGGCCAAGCAGGATTTTGCTCTCACCTTGGATAAGGCGACGTTCAAGGAGGGAGGCCAGTCCTTGCTGGTTTCAGCGGACCATCCGGTGCACCTCACCTTGCGCCAGGAAGTGTTTCTGCCGATTGGCACGCTGTGGCGTCTGACCGGCTGGGTAAAGTCATCAGCCTCGCCGGTTGCGGCAGGAGGGGACGCGTGGGCGAACTCCAACCCTGGCCCGCGAGTCGGAATTGAAGCGCAAGTCGGCGACCAGGGATACAGCCCAGTTTCCGCAAGCTCCGGGGATTGGCAGCAAGAAAGCTTCTTGTTCCGTGTTCCGACACCGGGCAGGATGACCGTGGCTCTGAATGTATTGAACAACCAGAGCGGCAAAGTCTGGCTGGATGATATTCGGCTGGAGCGCGTGCCCGAAGCGCTGGATGAGCAATCGGTAACCATCTCTGACGAGCGCCTTAGCAAGCGCCCGATTGATCCGAAGCAGGGCGGGCAGTTCATTGAGCCCCTGGATAACGTGATTCCCTCCATGATCGCGCAACAGGTGGACTCCACCAGTTTCGAGGAGGAGACGCCATGGACCTACACTTACAAGAAGGAAATTGATAAGCCGTATCGTCCCTGGTATCCCGACGGCAGCGTGCATGTCGCGAAGTACTCATACGATTCCAACAATCCTTTTAATGGAAAGCGCTCGCAAAAGATTGAACTGCCAGTGGCCCATACCTGGGCCGGAATTTCGCAGGACGGTTTTATTTGGAAGACGGGCACTCCTACCGGCTACGGCTGCACTTGCGCAGCGATGGCAATGTTCGGGTGCGCGCCTCGTTGCATGGGAATGGCGGAATGATCGCCGGACCGCTTTCGCTGGGCAACGGAACGGCGAGCTGGCAGGCCGCCGAAGTTTTGCTCACCGCCAAACGCAGCGTCACAGAATGCCACGCTGACCATTGAATTCGAAGGCCCCGGAACGCTTTGGCTGGATCGCGTGTATTTGATCGACAAAGCCGCGGTGCTTGGCCTGTGGCGTCCGGACGTGGTCAACGCCCTGAAGGCGATGCATGCTTCTGTGGTTCGCTTTGGTGGCAGCACCATGGAATTCTTCGAATGGGAGAAGGCCGTGGGGGACTGGGACACGCGAGCTCCCTTTCCCCGATGATCCCTGGGGTGGACTGCAAGAGAATTTTGTTGGCGTGGAAGAATTCGTCCAACTGGTGCAATATGTCGGCGACGAACCGCTGGTGTGCTTGCGCTGGACGGGCAAGACCCCGCAAGACGCAGCTAACGAGGTCGAATACTTCAATGGCAGCGCGGACACGAAGTGGGGCCAGTTGCGGGCGAAGAATGGCCACCGCGAACCTTATCACGTGAAATATTGGGAAGTGGGCAATGAGGTGGGCGGCGCAGAATACGACGCCTCGCTGACGGGCTTCGCCGCAGGCCATGCGGAAAGTGGATCCCGTCGATCAAAGTCCTGACTTCCTACCCCAGCCCGAATACGGTTCGTATCGCCGGGAGCGAGCTCGACTTCCTCTCACCGCATCATTACTCAGTGGGAGATTTGAACGGGACGGAAGGCGATATCAAACGGCTTCAGCAGGAGATCAAGCAGGATGGGAATGGCAGAGACATCCGGCTCTCCATCACCGAGTGGAACGCTTCGGGCGGTGAGTGGGGGCTGACTCGCGGAATGCTGCAAACCATGGGGAATGCACTGGTATGCTCCCGTTATCAGCAGGTGATGCATCGTTACAGCGATCTGATCGAGATCGCGAACCTCTCAAATTTTTCGACTAGCTTCGCCGGAGGCCAACTGCAGACCGGCCCCGGTTGGCTGTACAAAATACCCAGCTACTCTGCCCAGGGCCTCTATCAGCGAGCGGCCGGTTCTTTCCCGCTGAAGATCGACCGGGCCAGTTCGCTTTCGTTTTACCTGCAAGAGCCCGACCTGGATGCGACGCTGAGTCCCGATGGCAAAACCCTGCGTATTTACGGGGTGAATTCGACCGCCGAGACTCGCAAGGTTAAGTTCCATTTGAGTCCGTCCCTGGGCGGGGTAGAGGCAGGGGAGACCCACGTGTTGGGCACCAGCGGGCCGACCCCGGATTCAGAAGCCATGAACTCTCGCGACGAGCCCAACAAGATTTGCGTGAAGACTCAGAAAGCCAATGTCAGCGGAGCGGAATTCGAGTATGGCTTTGCGCCGTTCACCGTTACCCTGCTCGAACTCAACTTGCCCGGGAAGCACTGATGGTCCGCTTTGGTTGGCGAGTTGCGCAGGCATTTCTTGTGGCCAGCTGCTCAATGGCCGAATTTCACAACATGATCCCAGGAGGTCCACCCAAGGATGACTGTTAACGTCGCGAAGCAGGTGCTCCTACCTACTCTCTCGAGCCACCTGCTCCAGGAGTTGCGTACCAGCGGCCTGGAACTACCTCCGCCCTCACTGCTCAATGCTCCGGAAACCATCCTGCTCTTGGGGTGGGGGAAGTTTATGCGGGGATTCGTCCCCGATTTCGTGCAGCTTGCCAATCAGGACGGGAGATACACGGGCCGCATTATCGCGGTGCAGCGCAAGGCAGATCACCGCTCTGAGGCCTCTACTCGGCAGGATGCACTCTATACTTTGATTCTTCGCGGCCTCGAAGATGGCCGGGTGAAGGAGATAAAGCGAATTATTGGTTCGGTGAGCCGCCACCTGGTCTCCGAACGGGACTGGGATGAGGTGGTCGCGGCCGTTAAGAAGCCAGCCTTGCGCGTAATCTTAAGCAACGCCACCGAAACTGGATTGGTTCTTGATCCCGCGGACCGTCAAGAATCCAAGCCGCCGAGCAGTTTCCCCGGCAAGCTTACGCAGCTTTTGTTTGAACGTTGGCGCGCCACCGGCGGACGCGACGCGGACATCGCGGTGATTCCCACCGAACTGGTAGTGAACAATGGTCCCATCATCCAAGGATTGCTGCTGGAGCAGGCGCGAGCCTGGAAACTCGGCAGCGCGTTCCTCGACTGGCTGCAAAAATCCGTGCATGTGCCCAGCACGCTGGTAGATCGGATTGTCGTGGGGACACCGCGCGAGGATTTGCTCGCCGAGGAATGTCAAGCGCTCGGTTATCGCGATGACCTGCTCACCTGCGGAGAGACTTTTTACTTGTTTGCCATCGCCGCGGACGAGTTTACGCGGCAGCACTTCCCCATGCATCTGGCGTGTCCAAATGTGCGGTTTGTCGACGATCTGGCGCCCTACCGCTGGCGCAAGCTGCGGGTATTGAATGGACCTCAAATGGTGCTTTCGACGCTGGGGACAGTGCTGGGGTTTCGCCTTGTCCGGGATGCGGTGGTAGACCCCCAGGTGGGACCATTCACCCAACAAACCGTGTGGAAGGAAATCATTCCGGCTATGGGAGCAAAGGAAGAAGAGGTGAATTCCGAGTACGCGCGGGAATGTTTGGAACGGATTGGCAACCCGCACATCGAGCACCGTCTGCAGGGAATCCGCGTGGATTTGACCGCCAAGAACGCCATCCGGCTCTTTCCCAGCATTCGCGATTTTCTGGCGCGCGGAAGTGAATTGCCGCACCGGTTGCTGCTCACCGTGGCCGCAACTCTAGAGGTTGTGCTGCGCGGGGGACTGGAAGACGCCCATGCCGGCTACATCCTCGAACGCTGGCGAGTGTGCGACCAGCAGTCCCGGGAATCCTTGCTGACCTTCACTCGCGAGGCGCTCGATCACTTGGCGACCAAAACCCACGAGCCTCTGGACGTGGAAAGAATTGCGCCGGAGGTGTGTGACCTGCTGGTTGAAATCCGGAAACTGGGACTGCGCGCCCTTCTCGACCAGCGGTTCGGTTTTCCGGAGCCGGCAGTTTCCACCGAAAGGATATCGTCATGAAGCAAATCGTTCTCGAAAAACCCGGATGCCTGGTGGCCAGCGATGTCGCTCCGCCGGTAGCGGGCCCTGGGCAGGCGCTTTTGCGGGTCCATCGCGTCGGCGTCTGCGGAACCGATTTCCATGCTTTCCACGGTCGCCAGGCCTTCTTTACCTATCCCCGGATCATGGGCCACGAACTCGGGGCGGAAATCGTCGAAGTGCCACCAAACAACCACGGCCTGAAAGTTGGGGACCGCTGCACGGTTGAGCCTTATCTGAACTGTGGGAAATGCCCTCCTTGCCGTTCCGGGCACTACAACAATTGCGTGGACATACGAGTGCTCGGCGTTCATGCGGACGGCGGATTACGCGAGTTATTCGCCGTGCCGGTTGACCACGTTTACAAATCTTCGGGCCTCAGTTTCGATCAGCTAGCGTTAGTGGAGCCGTTGGGTATTGGGGCGCATGCGGTAATGAGATCCGGGGCAGGGCAGGGCGACGTGGTGTTGGTAGTCGGCGCTGGCCCCATCGGAGTGGCAATTACCCAACTGGCCAAAGCGGCGGGCGCCAGCGTTCATGTGCTCGAATCCAAGCCGTACCGGCGTGCCATGGTGGAGCGCCTGGGTGTACAAGCCTTTGAATCGGTGGAGGAAGAATCGGCCGATGTCGTAATCGACGCAACCGGCAACCCCGCATCAATGGCCCAAAGCCTGGCGCGGGCCCGCTTTGGCGGACGCGTCGTTTGGGTCGGGATCGTGCAAGCGGCCGTGCCCGTGGACGATCCTCTCTTTCATCACCGCGAGCTGACCTTGCTGGCTTCTCGCAACAGCGCGGGGCATTTTCCTCGCATCATCAAAATGATCGAGGATGGGGTGATTGATACCTCATTCTGGATCACTCAACGACTTCCCATCGACGATCTCCCAGTCCGATTTGACGAAGTCACCAGGCACGAAGGCTTGAAAGCCGTAGTCGAGGTGGCCTAGGGCCAACAAGAAATTGCAGGATTCATGCAGCCTCTACCTGGCCCGGGATAACCCAATGCCACGTCGAGGCTGCGCCTTATAGAACCTTTAGGACCTTTCCTCCGAGATCACGCAAGGTCGTAGCGATCAAGGTTCATTACCTTGTTCCATGCCGCCGCGAAGTCTTTCACAAACGCCTCCTTCGAGTCGTCACATGCATAGACTTCCGCGATTGCCCGGAGCTGGGAGTTCGAACCGAAGAGGAGATCGACCCGCGTGCCGGTCCACTTGACTTTGTCCGTCGCCCGATCGCGCCCTTCGAACACTCCTTCGGATGCTAGAGGAGGCCTGCCACTTCGTATTCATGTCGAGCAGGTTGACGAAGAAATCATTGGTCAGCGTTTCCGGTCGCTTGGTGAAGACGCCGTGTTTGGCCTGCCCGAAGTTCGCATTCAGGGCTCGCATGCCGCCGACGAGAGCTGTCATCTCGGGGGCAGTCAGGGTCAGCAACTGCGCCCGATCCACCAGCAACTCCTCCGCCGACATTTGGTGTCCGCTACGGAGGTAGTTGCGGAAACCGTCCGCCACCGGCTCCATTACGGCGAATGAGTGCACGTCGGTCTGCTTCTGCGAAGCATCCGTGCGCCCCGGCGAGAAGGGCATCTTCACTTCGTGCCCGGCCTTTTTCGCAGCTTCCTCGACGGCTGCGCATCCGCCCAGAACGATCAGGTCGGCCAGCGAGACCTTCTTCTTGCTGGACTTCGAGCCGTTGAACTCTTTTTGGATCGCCTCCAGCTTCTTGAGAACCTTCGCCAGTGCGGCCGGCTGGTTCACTTCCCAATCCTTTTGCGGCGCGAGGCGAATGCGCGCCCCGTTCGCCCCTCCGCGCTTGTCGGAGCCGCGGAACGACGCCGCCGATGCCCAGGCAGTCGTGACCAGTTGGGAGATCGACAGTCCGGATGCGAGGATCTTCGCCTTGAGAGCGGCAATGTCCTTCTCCCCGATCAATTTATGATCCACGGCAGGAACAGGATCTTGCCACACCAGGGCTTCCTTCGGAACGAGTGGACCCAGGTACCGTTCGATCGGCCCCATGTCGCGGTGCGTCAGCTTGAACCATGCCCGCGCAAACGCGTCTGCGAACTGATCCGGATGCTCGTAGAAGCGCCGTGAAATCTTTTCGTAAGCCGGGTCGAGCCGCAAAGCGAGGTCCGTGGTTAGCATGGATGGCGCATGATGCTTTGACGGATCGTGCGCATCCGGCACCGTACCGTCGCCTGCGCCATTCTTCGGTCTCCATTGATGCGCGCCGGCCGGGCTCTTCGTCAGTTCCCATTCGTAGCTGAAGAGGTTGCTGAAGAAGTTGTTGCTCCACTTCGTCGGCGTCGTGGTCCAAACGACTTCCAGGCCGCTGCCAATGGTGTCAGCACCGCACCCTTTGCCAAATTTATTCTTCCATCCGAAGCCTTGATCCTCAATGTCGGCGCCTTCCGGTTCGTTGCCCACGTATTGAGATGGAACGGCAGCGCCGTGGGTTTTGCCGAAGGTGTGGCCGCCGGCAATGAGCGCAACCGTCTCCTCGTCATTCATTGCCATGCGGGCGAACGTCTCTCGGATATCCCGTGCCGCGGCAATCGGGTCGGGCTTTCCATTCGGCCCCTCCGGATTCACATAGATCAGGCCCATTTGCACGGCCGCCAGCGGATTGGCAAGATCACGGTCGCCGCTGTAGCGCTCGTCGGCCAGCCACTTGCCTTCCGGCCCCCAGAAAATGTCCTCTTCGGGCTCCCAGACATCTTCGCGTCCGCCGCCAAAACCGAATGTCTTGAAGCCCATCGACTCGAGGGCTACGTTGCCGGCGAGAATCATGAGGTCGGCCCAGGAGATTTTCCGGCCATACTTCTGCTTGACCGGCCACAGCAGCCGGCGCGCCTTGTCGAGGTTCACGTTGTCCGGCCAGCTATTGAGCGGCGCAAAGCGCTGCTGACCGGCCCCGGCCCCGCCGCGGCCGTCGCCAATGCGGTACGTACCGGCGCTGTGCCACGCCATACGAATGAACAGCGGCCCATAGTGGCCAAAGTCGGCCGGCCACCACTCCTGCGAGTCCGTCATCAAGGCATGCAGGTCCTTGATCACGGCATTCAGGTCGAGGCTCTTGAACTCTTTCGCGTAGTTGAACTTCTTGTCCATCGGATCGGACAGGGGAGAGGGCTGGTGAAGGATCTTCAGGTTTAGCTGATTCGGCCACCAGTCCGCATTCGCCGCGGATTTACGAGCGCCGTGCGCTACTGGGCACTTCGATTCGGCTATGGTGCTTTTGTCCTTAGCTTCGGGAGAAACACTTCCCGAGGAAGTCGCGAGTGTATTTTCCATGATGTTTTCGTCCTTCGAATTTTGATTGAGTAATGCGTAAACAAAACTACTTTCTTGCACGGCAGCGCCGACAGAGGCCAAAGACCTCGACCAACGGCTGCGTCAGATCAAAGCCATCCGGCAGATGCCGGGATAGCCGTTTGAAATCGATGAACTCTCCCTCGATGTCCTGCACCGATTTGCAGCGCGAGCACACCAGGTGGTGATGGGGTTCGAGATTGCCGTCCACACGCAACGTGGACGCATGAGGAGTGACCTCTCGCAGCAACCCACACTCGATGAAAAGCCGCAGATTGTTGTAGACCGTGGCGAGAGAAATGGATGGAATGCGGCGCCGTACCGCGGCGTAAATGTCTTCCGGGGAGTAGTGACCGTGGGACGCGATGACGGCCTCATAGACCACCTGCCGCTGGTGCGTGACCGCCAAACCGTGCTTCGCGGCCAGCTCACGGAACTGCTCATGCGTGAGGCGCATAATTATTGAATAAGAATGAGTATAAAACGACCGAGAGCACTGTCAACCGCAATCTTTTCTTGACCTCGAAGAGGGCGCCGCAACACCAGCCTGTGGCTTAGCTAGCCCGGCCGGCCGTGGGATCCGCTTTAGGATGGATTGTTGGCAAAGCAGGAAGCGAATTGCTGCCAGCGTACCGCGATCCGCAATGACGAGCCGGCTGACAGGGAGTGATCGGCAATCCTCTCATGGGGCTGCCGGCAACGGACCGATCAGGTAACGCCAAACCAGCCCGTGGCCCGTAACAGAAGAGTCTTGTCACATTCTTGTCGCAAGTACCGCCCGCAGGGCCGTTTTTGCCGGTTTGTCTGGATAGTAAGTACTGTGCCGTCAATAACTTGTGGTTCGGTTCACTTCATGGCATGAAAGAGGGACGTTGGTTCGAACTCGACCAGGTCCACCAAATTCCTCAACGCCTTAGACGGGCGAGTGCCGGTCGCGAGCGCATTCCTGTCGTGCCTTGTGTCGTAACCCGCCGTTTTGGTGCTCAAAGCAAGGGCCTCCATCGCTACCCGCTCCGCGTCAGTATTTCGAATCGAAAACTGGTAAACGTTCGTCTGTCCCGAATTTCCTTCGCTAGAATAAAAGCTGGATCACCGAACCAGCCTGCCTGCGGTATGATTCTGCCGGTCCATTTTCCAGGATTCTGCGGACCGGCAGGGAGGCGCCGTGGAGAACAACCGGGTCAACTTCAATCCCGATTCCAATAACCCTTATCCCTATTTTGACTCGCGCGGAATGGGTACGCCGAATCCCTACTCCGAGCCTGCCCACGTGGATCTCCCGCCGCCTTTCCAGCCTGTGCCACCGCCCGTTCCTGTCTATCCAGCGTCCGCTGGACCTTTCTTTCCCACGGGAAACATGCCCACGTATCCAGTCGTAGCCGGGAACCTCGGCGGAGACTTTCTCCTCAATCTGATCTTCGTGGGATTTCTGTGGGAGCTTTGGGTCTGCCTCTACCCGCTTTCCGCTCTCGCCGGCCTGTTCACGCTGGTCTACACCATGCCCTACCTGCGCGGCGTGCTGCCTGAATCTCCCATCATTGGACCAGGGCTCTATGCGGTGGTTCTGGGGTGCGGAGCGGCCCTGGTGGCCCTTTGGAGCGCGAGTCGCCTCGAACAGGTGCTGGCCCGGCATAGCCTGTACCGGATTGTCAGGCACGTGGCGCGGCTTCCGCTGCTGGGGATGGCTGCGGTGGTTGCAATCCAGAAGGCGCACCGACTTCCGTATGATCCGACCCTGACCGGCATCACGCTTATCCTGAAGACGCCTGCGAATCTGGCCATCGTGATCGGGGTGATGATTGCCTTCCATTTCATTTTGTGGAACTGGAAAGGCGCCCGCGACTTCTGGCACCGGCGCATGGCAGGCGCCCGATTGCGCAGCAACGCTGATTAAATCCCCAGGAGAACGACCATGGCAAGCCAGGAACAAATGGACAGAGTGCTGGAGCGGATGCGAGGAATGAGCGCCGCCGATCTTTCCGTCTTGCACGCGAGCGCCCATACTCCCGACAGCAATATGACGACTTCGCCGGGCAGCCCAAATCAGGGGCTCTGGTCGGAGATGGTGGAACTCGGGTGGATGAACAAGAAAGAGGATGCGATCGATCTTCCGGGAGGCACTCGCTTTACGATGACGGTTTACTCTATTCGTCCCGAAGGTCTCGAACCCATATTGAGCTTGCTATCGAGTCTGTCAAAGGGCTAGTACAGTTCTCCTGATCGAGAACTGTCACCATTATCTCTGTCTCAGTTTCGGGGTGCACTCCACCTGTCTGTCCTCATATTTTTCCCATATTTTTCATATTTGCATCTGTCCCCATACTTGCCAAAAAAGCATTGCGCAGCGAGAGTTGTCGAAGTTGTGAGCGAAGTCGAAGTAGGAATACTGGTGTCCAATCAGAAACGTCCTTGCCAGTGCTTGGGGTTGCGTCTGCCATGGAAGCAGGCAATCACGACAACTCTACGATCTTGGACCTCGAAGAAGATTCCGTAAGGAAAGCGCCGCACTCCGGCACGCCGGTGTCCGCGATAGACGGCGGGAAATTGCAATGGATTTTCTGTGATTGCCGCGACGGCAGCTTCTACCGCTAGCGCGAAACGCTCCCCTAGCTCGGGCCGTATGTCGTCATACCACGCCCGCGCCTCTTTCAGGTCGGCGTTTGCTTCGGGCGTCCAGAAAACCGGAAAAATCATGGCTTCTCAAATAGGCCCGCCCTGACTTTCTCCCAAGGAATAACATCGGAAGGGTTTTGCTCATGCCGTGCGATGCGAGCGTCCAGCTCCGCCCGTTGCGCGTCGGTGAGAGATAGCGCTTCGGCTTCAAGGCTCTCCCACACCGCGTCCAGCAACTCCGCCTTCTGGGTGGGGGAGAGGCTGTCGATCTGGCTTCGCAAATCACTCATCGCTTTGATTCCTGACTTAATCGTAGCTTAGGGAAGCAGGATGTCAAGCAATCGTGAACGGCAGAAAATGGGAAATGTTCCGTCTGGTCCCAGATTTTCCAATAACTTAGACGGGGCGAGTGCTGGCTGGAATCCGGCCAAAGTGTAACCCGCAAACGAAAACGCCCCATGACTCGGTTAAGTCATGAGGCGCTCGCTGAACAGCCCTCCCCCGAAGTCTGCTCACTGACCACCCTAATGGGAGTGGGGCCGCCTGTATATGGCCCGAACGGGCTATGAGCGAACCAAAAGTAACCATCGCGAGAGAATCAGAATTGAGGAAACAGCTTCGCTTATTTTGATGTTTCTGCGCGGATATACGCAAGCAAATGGTTGGCTGCATCCTTTCGATTTTCTACTTGCTTGGGGTACAAGCCAGCCGGGGCTCGCCGACAGGCACGCGCCACCTGAGGGCAAGCGCTAACCCCTGCGCAGAGTCAGGGTTTGCGGTCGTGACGCGGGTCACGGCGAGGGCCTCCCGGATGTGATCTCCTGTGCTTTCAACGCTGCGTGCGAACACCGCACAATTTCCTGCTGCACGCCGCTGAAGTATCGGACAAGTTATGACCACAATGCATGCCTCGCTCTGTGAGAGATTGAAACAACTTGGTTACGCGAAAAACAAACCGCTGCGGATGTACGGGAGGACTTTGACCTGCTTTTCGGACCCGCGAGTAGTGGAGGATCACTGATCGTGGTGGAGCGCCATGGCGCGAAAATCAGGGACCTTGAGACGTTTATCCATTCCTTTGCCCGTGGTCCAGATGATTCGAAAAGAGACCTGGGCAGCGTGAACTAAGGGCGCCGGCAACGCCCATTCGTGCAGGCTCCTGCCTCGGCGTGAGGCACTCTGGGCCGCGGTAGAAAAAATGAACTAGAAGAGCCTGGCGCTCGTATCATCGGGGAGTGGGGACGCGGCGAATTGCGTCTCAGGAGGTAGGAGGTAGCAGGTATGGGCCTATTCTTCTTTCCATTCTTCGGATTTGGGTCGTTCCTCTACTTTTTGCCGTTCATCGTGGCGCTGGCGCGGAGCAAACGGGACGTGCTGGAGATTTTCCTGCTGAACTTCTTTTTGGGGTGGACTGTGATCGGATGGGTGGTGGCTCTGATCTGGGCCGCCAAGCAGGACGTGGTTTACTCGGTGCGGCAGTAGCGTCAGGGCTTGATCTCAATCGGAATCCCATCGGGCACGGCGCGCCAGATCTCATCCATTTCTTCGTCCGTGACGGCGATGCAGCCATCCGTCCAGTCCATCGATAGATGACTTTTCCCCAGCCAGCCAAAGCCGTTCGGCAAGCCATGAACGAACACGTCTCCGCCGGGTGAAACCCCGAGCTTGGCCGCGCTGGCGCGATCCTTCTCATCAGGGTAGGAGATGTGAATGGAGCGATAGAAGCGGCTTTTATCGTTTCTGTGATCGAGAATATAGGTTCCTTCCGGCGTCTTGTGATCGCCTTGCTGAAGCTTGGGACCAATCGGATTTCCGCCGAGGGCGACCTGGTAGCTCTTCAGAACCTTTCCCCGGCTCATCAGCAGGAGAATCCGTTGACTCTTGATGACAACCACGCGATCGGCTCGGGCATTCGGCGGCAGAGCGTCGTCTGCGGGACCGTAGGACACCATAGCAATGACTACAATGATTGACGCGAAGGTTGGCACGCCGCCGGATTATAGCGCCTAACTTTGACCTGAGTGCTAGGCTGTTTTCGTGACGATAAAATCATATTGGGGCACGACGCGGGGTGGTCGCGCGGCGATCTGCCTTTTATCGCTTCTGTTGATTGCGGTTCCTTCCTTGGGAGAGATGTTCCGCCTCCGCATCCAACCCCAGAAATAAACCCTCGTGGACCGTGGACTGGCAACCTACCAAGCTGCTGAACGGGGCGCCGGTAGTCTTTAGGGTAACTCCGCCGAAGCGGCTCGATGCTCTCTCTGGAAGCTGGCTGGGGCACAACGTGTTTTTTTCTTTCGACGCGCCGAGCAAGGCCTGGTACGGGTTTGCCGGCGCGAGCCTTGAGACCAAGCCTGGGGCTTATGCCCTCCAACTCAAGGGAACATCGGGTGGGCAGAACATTTCTTTTGAACGAAAGATTTCCGTCGGCCGGGCGAAATATCCCACCATCGCGGTGACCGTCTCCAGGCAATTTACCGAGCCGAGTGCGGAGCAACTGCAGCAAATCAATCAGGAGAAAGCGCTCAAGCAGGAGGTGCTGCGTCACTTCGAGCCGGAGCGCGAGTGGGCAGGCGGATTTCTACCGCCGGTCAGAGCGCGGGTGTCGGATGTTTTCGGTACGCGGCGGGTGTTTAACGGGGAGACGAAAAGCGTGCACCAAGGATTAGATTATGCGGTGCCGGGGGCACTCCGGTTTCCGCGCTGAATGCGGGAACGGTGCTGCTGGCGCAGTCGCTGTTCTTCGAAGGGAACTGCATTGTTCTCGATCATGGGCAAGGGTTGCTCACGCTCTATCTGCATCTTTCCGAGTTCAAGGTGAAGGCCGGAGACCACGTGGCGCGCGGGCAGGAAATTGGGCTTAGCGGCGGCACCGGTCGGGCCACCGGGCCGCATCTGCACATTGCGGTGCGCTGGCAAGGGGTGTATCTTGATCCCGCTGCGTTGTTGCAGTTGCGGCTGCCGCAATAGGTTACAACCTTGGGTGGTGCCTGATGACGGTGAGTACTCGCAGCAATTCTGCTGTTTGCCGGTTCGCTACTGCTCGCGCAGGAGACGCCTTCCTCTACTGTTGCGCACGACGAAACCGTTTCCTCTTCTGCAACAACTGCCACTCGCAGGTTGCGTGTGCTCCGCCGGGTGCTTCCCGCGTATCCGAAAGAAGCGCGTAAAGCCGGAATCGAGGGCCCAGTGGTGCTGAATGCCATAATCGCCGACGACGGCACATTAGTGGCGCTGGAAGTGGGCCAAGCGGGTACCCGGTGCTGGCCAGTGCGGCAAAGGAGGCGGCGCGCCAGTGGCAGTTCGAAAAACCCACCCCACAGTCGAACCCTCATACAACCATCACAATGAACTTTGACTGGCGCAGCAAGGGTGTCACCGTCAGCGAGGGGCAGGCATTTTATAAGCAGCCCGCCGTCAAAGCCACCCGATCTTCTGGAAGAAGTCTTGCGCGTCGGCGGCAAAGTCAGTGCTCCGCGCATGTTGTACAATCCGCCGCCCCAGTATCCAAAACAAGCCCGTGAAGATCGAGTGGAAGGCGAGGTGACGGTGGAACTCGTGGTCACCGCTGAAGGAAGCGTCCGCGACCCGAAGGTTGCGAAGAGCTTACGGCCTGACCTGGACGCGAGTGCTCTCGACGCGGTTAGCCAGTGGAAGTTTGACCCGGCGACGAAAGACGGCGTACCTGTCGCTGTCCGGGTAAATGTGGTTGTCAGGTTCCGGCTTACGTCCGAACAGTAACCCTCTGGGTCCGGCAATAGCGCAGCACGGCGGCGGCCGCTTCCAGTTCTACTGATTTTTCGCAATCTCTCTGATAGTCTTGGACTTTTCATCAAGGCTGCTCCCTTTTGCGAAAGCTTCTGTTCGGTGTCGTTCTTTTTGCTCTGATGTCCGCCGCTGGCTGGTGGTACTTCCGCCTGCCGCAGTTCCCTGTCTACGTCCCGAGTTACCGTGAATACGCTTACGTCAGCAACGGTAAGAGCAATTCGGTCACGGTCATCGATCTCACCTCCAATCCGGTGGCCGGGTTTACCGTGGCGAAGACCATTCCGGTGGGGCTGGCTCCGGACGGGGTTGCGGCCAACAGCAAGAAGAATGAAATCTACGTGGTGAATACTGGCTCGGACAACGTCAGCGTGATTGACGCCGAGAGCAATGCCGTGGTGGCGACCATCGGGGTGCATGCGGCGCCGTATTTCATCAGCGTGTCAGACGATGGCAAGCGCGGCTATGTGGCAAACTCGGCTTCCAACAACGTTTCCGTCATCGACCTGGAGAAGCGGGTGGTGCTGGGCAACATCCGCGTGGGCATTTCGCCGGGACTGGCGCGGGTTTCGGCGGATGGGGGCACGGTGGTGGTCAGCAACCGCGGCGACGCAACGGTCTCGCTGATTGATGTTGGCGGGCTCAGGGTGCGGGCTACGATTCCGGTTTGCCAGCAGCCTGGAGACATCGCGATTCTGCCGGACAGCAGCAAGGCCTTTGTCGCCTGCACGGGCGCCGCGCAAGTGGCGTCCATCGATTTGAAAATCGGCAAGGTGCTGGCGTTGCTCGATGTCGGCAAGACGCCGGTGCAGCTTGCGCTGAAGCCCGATGGCGGAGAGCTGATGGTCTGCAACTCCGACTCCGACAGCATCTCGATCATCGAAACTTCCACTGACGAAGTAGGCGAGAGTCACTTGATTGGGACGCATCCGGTGCGCGGATTGGTTACCCCCGATAATTCGCGGCTCTACGTGAGTGACTCGGGATCGAACACGGTGGCTACCTACGATATTGATGCCGGGACGCTGGTGCGCCCGGCCATTCCTTTTGTAGGCGGCCACCCTGACGGGCTGGCGCTTTCGCAGAACCAGAATTACCTGTTGGTGCTCGATTCCGAGTCGGGAGACGTAGTGGTGATTCAGCGACGGGTGCCGAGAAAGAAATTTGAGACCGGAGAGTATTCGCTGCTGACCATGATTCCGGTAGGACTACAGCCGAACGATATTGCGGTCAAGTGGTTTGTGCTGGCGGGGCCGGAGAAATAGATTCCGGTCTTTGATCTGCGGGGCAACTGCTTCGCCCAGGGGTTTGTGGAGTCCCACCCCTCGACTGCGTGACGGCTTCGCATTCGCGAAGCAGCCCTGCTTCCAGATGCGCGCGGGATTCGTGTCAGGGCACGGGCTTCAGCCGTGCCACCCATCGTACGGAATAGCGGGAGAGCGCCGGTGAGGCGCAACTGCCGGACTGGTGCGATAGCGCCGCCAGGGCAGTTGCGCCCCATGGGCGCGGAACGCAATCATCGTGACCCTTGACGGCATGCCTGAAGGCAATGCCCTGATACGAACCTCACGACCAGAAGGTGGAAGCGCGGTTCGTATCGGGCGCGGTTCCGGGCCACGCTGCTCCTGCACTCTAGCCACATTGCCATCCTGAGCGCAGTTGTCGTGCGCGAAGCGTACGGCAACGCAGTCGAAGGATCCCTACAGCGGCAAACCTGCGGCAGGGCCTCGGGGAGTTTCTCTAGGTCCGGTCGGCAGTGTCGTGAGAATTCCTCTTCGGGGCTTAGCGGCGTCGCGCGGGTAGGGATCCTTCGACTGCGCTCAGGATGACAGTGCCGGCCCGCAATTTTCGCCGAGAACTTCCTCGCATCCCATGCGGTCCCTCCCGCATCTAAACCTTGACAACGCTTCACTCAGGTCTTAGCATGGCAATGAGCGCAAGCATGAGTCCATTGATTATAAAGCACTTATAGAAATAAAAGGAGCCAAACATGGCCAAGATTATCGGAATTGACCTCGGAACCACCAACTCTTGCGTAGCTGTTATGGAGGGTGGCGAACCCAAGGTGATCGCCAATGAAGAAGGAGGCCGCACTACCCCCTCGGTGGTCGGCTTTACCAAGACCGGCGAACGGCTGGTTGGCCAAGTGGCAAAGCGCCAGGCCATTACCAATCCCGAGAACACCGTCTATTCGATCAAGCGCTTCATGGGACGCCGCTACGACGAGGTGACGGAAGAAATCAAGATGGTCCCTTACAAGGTCGTGCAGTCGGGCGACCACGTCGCGGTTTTTGCGCAGGGCAAGGAATATACGCCGCCGCAGGTTTCCGCCATGATTCTGCAGAAGCTGAAGAAGGCGGCGGAAGACTACCTTGGCGAAAAAGTGACGGAGGCGGTCATCACAGTGCCTGCCTATTTTAACGACGCCCAGCGCCAGGCGACCAAGGATGCCGGCCAGATCGCTGGCCTGGAAGTAAAGCGCATTATCAATGAGCCTACGGCGGCCGCGCTGGCCTACGGCCTCGACAAGAAGAAAGACGAGACCATTGCCGTCTACGATTTCGGCGGCGGAACCTTTGATATCTCGGTGCTGGAAGTCGGCGAAGGCGTGGTCGAAGTCAAGGCCACCAACGGCGACACCCACCTGGGCGGCGACAACCTTGACCAGCGCCTGGTGGACTGGCTGATTGACGAGTTCAAAAAAGAGGAAGGCCTCGACCTGCGGGGCAAGGGCAACGAGATGGCGTTGCAGCGTCTGCGCGACGCGGCGGAGCGGGCAAAGATCGAACTCTCCACCACCATGGAGCACGAGATCAATCTGCCGTTCATCACCGCCGACGCCAGCGGCCCCAAGCATCTGGTGAAGAAGCTCACCCGCGCCAAGCTTGAAGGCATGGTCGAAGACATCATTCAGAGATCGGTCGGCCCCTGCAAGCAGTGCATGAAAGATGCCGGCGTGGACGCCAGCAAAATTAACGAAGTCGTGCTGGTGGGCGGGCAGACGCGTATGCCCCGCATCCAGCAGTTGGTGAAAGATCTGTTCGGCAAGGAAGGCCACAAAGGCGTCAACCCGGATGAAGTCGTCGCCATCGGCGCGGCCATTCAGGGCGGGGTGCTGGGCGGCGAGGTGAAAGACCTGCTGCTGCTCGACGTGACTCCGCTGACCCTGGCGATTGAAACGCTGGGCGGGGTAGCGACGCCCATGATTCCGCGCAACACTACGATTCCAACCAAAAAGACGGAAACGTTCTCGACCGCCGCCGACAGCCAGACTTCGGTAGAAGTTCACGTGCTGCAGGGCGAGCGGCCACTGGCGGCGCAGAACCGGACGCTGGGCAAGTTCCACTTGACCGGACTTCCGCCAGCTCCGCGCGGCGTGCCGCAGATTGAGGTGACGTTCGACATTGACGCCAACGGCATCCTCAACGTGACGGCGAAGGACAACGCCACCGGCAAGGACCAGAAGATTACGATTACGTCGTCTTCCGGTTTGAGCAAAGAGGAAGTCGAGCGCATGGCGAAAGACGCCGATGCGCATGCCGCCGACGACAAGGCGCAACGCGACTCCATCGAGGCCAAGAACCAGCTCGACTCCATGCTCTACAACGTGGAGAAGATGCTGAAGGAGCATGGCGATAAGATCTCCGGCTCCGAGCGTGGCGATGTCGAAAACGCGATCGCCGATGCCAAGAAGGCGCTGGAGTCAAACGAGAAAGCGCAAATGGACAAGGCTCGCGAAACCCTGACCACAGCCTCGCACAAGCTGGCCGAACAGATGTACAAAGCGGCCCAGCCCAAAGCGGCCCCGGAGGCGGGACCAACGGCGGAAGGCGGCCCGGCGCCAGACGGCGATGGTCAGGCCAAGAAAGATGAAGGCGTGATTGACGCCGAGTACGTGGATGTAGACGAGAAGAAGTGACGGCGCTTTGCGGGCGTGACCCTGAGCAACGCGAAGGCGAGAGCCCGCAGCCGTCATCCCGAGCAAAGCGAGGGATCTGCATTGGCCGCGGATTCACACGGATAGACGCGGATCAATTCCGCGAAAATCCGCGTAATCCGCGGTTTGGTTTTTGGTTTGCCCAAGGGGAGGTAGAGAATTGAATTTCCAGATTAAAGGACAAGAGTATTTCTTGGCATTTGTGGAGGACGAGCGGCGCTGGTATGTGTTCGCGCCGGGTTCCCAGGGAATGCAGCGCATTCCGGTCTATGTGGATGCGCCCGCAGCGTCGGAGCGGGGCCTGGCGGAGCGCACAACTCCCAAACTTTCGTTCTGAGCACCGTATCGGCGATGGGTGCCCCATCCTAGCGCGTTCTGTGCGCTGGGGTGGGATTCCGCAAACGCCCCCAGGGAGGGATGTTGCTTCGCTAACCACAACCTTCCCTCAAGATCACATGACTTGAAGTATGCTCGTTTAGAAAATGGCCACCACTAGTAAAAAGGACTACTACGACCTGCTCGGGGTGAAGAAGTCCGCCTCGGCCGACGACATTCGCAAAGCTTTTCGCAAACTGGCGCGGAAGTATCACCCCGACGTCAATCCCGGCGACAAGTCTGCCGAGGAGAAGTTCAAGACCATCTCCGAAGCCAACGACGTTCTGAGCGATCCCAAAAAGCGCAAGATCTACGACCAGGTCGGCTTTTACTCCGACAACATCGATCCCGCTACGGCCGAAGCTTACGCCCGAGGGGGCGGCACCGCTGGGGGAGGCTTCCCGATGGCCAGGGCGGTTTCCCGGGTGGGCAACCGGGCACAGCAGGAAATCAAGGCGCTCATTTCGATTTCAGCGGCTTCGATTTCTCCGATCTCGCCGACAGCGCCGGCCGCACCAGAAAATCCAGCGGCGCCGGCGGTTTCCGCGACATTTTCTCCGGCATCTTTGGCGGACGCAGCGCTGCTCCGCACCAAGGCCCCGAACCGGGCGAGGACCTGGAGTATCAAGTCAACGTGCCCTTTTGGACGGCGATCCGCGGCGGCGTGATGCGCCTCAATATCTCCCGCCACGACACCTGCGGAAACTGCCACGCGCAGGGCTTCATTGAGTCGCCCGGCAAATGCCCCGAGTGCAACGGCACGGGCCAAGTGACCCAGACCGGCGGCCGCATGAAGTTCAACGTAACCTGCCCGCGCTGTCATGGCACGGGGAAAAACATCTCCACTTGCCCGGTTTGCCACGGCCAGGGCACCGTCGAGCGCACCGAGCCTCTGGAAGTCCGCATCAAGGCGGGCACGCGCGATGGCCAGCGAATCCGGATTGCCGGCAAGGGCAACGCCGGGGTACACGGCGGTTCGACTGGAGATCTTTACGCCATCATCCGCACCGGCGAGCATCCTGTGTTTCGTCGCGATGGGGACGACATCTACCTGACTGTGCCCGTGACCGTCCCCGAAGCGGCTCTGGGGGCGAAGATTGAAGTCCCAACCATCGACGGCCGCGCCCAGCTAAAGATTCCGCCAGGCACACAATCCGGCCAGAAACTCCGGCTGCGGGAGAAGGGGGTTCCCTCGGCTACGAAAGATGGAGCCCGCGGCGATGAGATCGTCGAGATAAAGATCGCCGTTCCCATGCCGCGCGACGAGGAGACTAAGGAACTGCTGCGCGAACTGGCAAAGCTCAATCCTGAAGATCCCCGGGCGGAGTTGTTTAAAGACCTATAACCACAGAGGACACAGGGTTACACAGGATCTCCCCTGTGTAACTCTGTGGTTCCGGGCGTGTCGTTCGGTCGGACATCACAAAGGATATCGAGTCGCTCGTGATATTGAGCTTGCAGTCAGGAGGCTCATGGCGGCTCCCGCCCTTCCTATCCTCCGCATCAATCAGGTGGCCGGCGCGATCGTCAGCGCGGCGATGAAAGTCCATTCCGTCCTCGGCCCGGGCTTGCTGGAAAGCGCTTATCAGGCCTGTCTAGCCCACGAATTGCGGCTAAGGGAACTTCACGCGGCCGCTCAAGTTGGCCTACCTGTCGTGTATGAGGGAGAGCGACTGGAGCTTGGCTACCGCATTGATCTCTTAGTCGAGAATCTGGTGGTTGTCGAAATCAAGTGTGCGGAGGCAATTCATCCAGTCCACCAGGCGCAATTGCTCTCCTAATATGCGGCTGAGTGGGAAGCAGGTCGGCCTCCTTATTAACTTCCATGTTGCCCACCTGAAAGACGGCATCAAGCGCATGGTAGACGGGGAAGACTGGCAGAAGTAACCAATAACCACAGAGGGCACTGAGGAGCTCAGGGTCAGATCTCCTCTGTGTCCCCTGTGACCTTTGTGGTGATCATTCGATCCCCCTACTTCTTGCTCGGATGATCCCCGATTCGCATAGTTGACCTTGACTGGCGACATGCCGTGCACCTGGACCACCGTGTCCCCGACACTCATCGCGTAGTGATGCATGTCGGGGATCAAGATAAGCGAAGCTTCCCGCCGGAAAAACCATCATCTTGCTTTCGTCGAACTTGTCACCCATTCCCACCTTGAAGTTTCCCGAAATCACGGTCACGTTCTCCCGTTTGGGATGCCAGTGCGGAGCGATCTTGTAACCGTTGGGCATCTTTATGCGGATCGTGAAATCCCCGGAGCTTGCCATTGGGTCTCCCTCGACCACCGCAAGTTGCGCACCTGGCGCCAAGAACGGCGGCGCCGGGCCCCACTTCACCTCATCCGGTGTAAACGCGTTTTGTGCGATAGCCGGTTGCGCGCAGACAGCCGCAACCAGCGCGAAAGTGACCACAAGAAGTGTTAGCTTCATATCCTCGCCTCCAAACATCGGCAGCATAATAGCTGGCTCCAACTGGATCGGCAATGGGTTTGTAAGCTGCGGGCTCCGGCAGCCAGACAAGGCGTATTCAGCCTCCCAGATCGCTTTCAAGCTTTGTCTTCTCTCCGCGTTCTCCGCGTGCTCGGCGGTGAGTAATCGGTCATTACCTCAGTGCCTGCCCATCTCCCCAACTTTTCCTCAACATTTCTCTTGCGTCCGCGAGAATTTCCCGTAATCTCACACATGCGAACTAACTTCAGCGCAGCTTCTGGAATCTAACCCCACCAGAAGGTTCGGAACGCGGGCGGGGGCGCCCGCGCCACACGACCAGGCTGAGAGTGATTCGCCCTGAGGAGGAAGCCGTCGAAATTGGCAACTGCTAGCGCGCCTCGTCAGCAATTCCAAACTCCCACCGTCGTTCCCAGCCAGAAAACCGCCCGGAAAAGGTCCGTTCGCCTCACTCTCTGGCCCCTGGTCGCCGCCACCTTCTTCATGGTTTCCGGCGGAACCTACGGCACCGAGGACATCGTGCACGGCGCCGGCTACGGACGCGCCATCCTCATCCTTCTCGTGACTCCGATTCTCTGGAGCCTTCCCACCGCTTTCATGATTGGCGAGCTCTCCAGCGCCCTGCCCTACGAAGGCGGCTATTACGCCTGGGTGCGCCGCGCCATGGGCAACTTCTGGGGATTTCAGGAGGCCTGGCTCTCGCTGGTGGCCAGCATTTTCGACATGGCGATCTACCCCACGCTGTTCGTCGCCTATCTGACCCGCTTGTTTCCCTGGTTCGCTGAAGGGCACCGCGGCGTGATGGTCGGCTTGGCCGTGGTCATGGCCTGCGCGCTGCTCAATATCGCCGGAGTGAAAGTTGTCTCCACTACTTCCCTGTGGCTGTTCTTCGCTTTGTCGGCGCCCTTCGCGCTGATGGTGATCCTCGCGCCTTTCAAGTACGGCGCGCTGTTGCACGCCGTCACCACTCCCACCACTTCCAAGGTGGATATGATCGGCGGCCTGCTGATCGCCATGTGGAATTACATGGGATGGGATAACGCCTCCACCATCGCCACCGAAGTCGAGCGGCCACAGCGAACCTATCCCCGCGCCATGCTGGTGGCCGTCGCCATCGTCGCCATCACCTACGTCGTTCCCGTTGCAGCCTTATGGATGACCCGCCTCGCCCCCGGCGCCTGGGAAACCGGTTCCTGGGCCGACATCGCTGGCTTGCTCGGCGGCCCGCTTCTGCGCATCGCTCTGGTCGCCGGCGGCATGATCAGCGCTTTCGGCATGTTCAATGCGTTGGTGATGAGCTACTCCCGTCTGCCCCTCGCCATGGCTCAGGACGGCATGCTGCCGCGCATCTTTGGCAAGCTGCATCCCAAAACACGCGCGCCCTGGGTTGCGATCCTGGTTTGCGCCACCGGCTGGGGCCTGTGCCTGAACCTGGGCTTCGAACGCCTGGTCACCATTGATATCCTTCTCTACGGCACTAGCCTGGCGCTGGAATTCGTGGCGCTGGTAGCGCTGCGCATTCGCGAGCCCGAACTGCCCCGCGCCTTCCGTGTCCCCGGCGGAATGCTGGGCGCAATCTTTGTGGGCGTCGCGCCAGTCCTACTGCTTGGCTTCTCGGTCATCCGCAGTGAAAGCGAACAAGTTTGGGGCATGAGCTCGTTCGCTTTTGGCATGATCCTGATCGCGGCCGGAGTGGTGGCTTACGCACTAAACCGCGCATGCAAGCCAGAAGGATGGATTGCCCCGCAGGAAAAGTCCCAGCCCGCCGCGTAAGAACTTCTTGGCCACGGATTTACGCGGATTAACACCGATCAAGCAAACAATGGCAGTGGATTTTTGATCCGTGATGATCCGCGAAATCCTTGGCGTTTTTCTTTTTGTTGTACAGTAAAGCCAATGACCAAGCGCAAATCCAAAGGCGCCTACATGATTTCCTCGGTCGCGGAGATGTATGGCATTCATCCCCAGACCCTGCGGCTTTATGAACGCGAGGGCCTGCTCAAGCCTTCCCGCACCGAAGGCAACACTCGCCTCTACACTGACGAAGACTTGCAACGGCTGGAGTTCATCCTCTCCCTGGCTCGCGATCTGGGCGTGAACATCAGCGGCATGGCCATCATCCTGCAAATGCGGGAACGCATGGAAGAGATGCAACGCCAGATTCAGGAGTTCGTGCAGTACATCCAGCAGGAAGTGCTCACCCGCGCCACCGCCGCCGCCGATCCCTCCAGGGGGGCTATTGTTCCGGTGCGGCGGGCGATGGTCGCGCCTGCGCCGAAAAATGATAAGAAAAAGTAGTCGGCGAGTAGTCTATCGGACCCTTCGGTCCCCAGTGCTATATTCAAAACTTAACGCACGGCCTGACAACTGACGACCGAAGACTGACGCCTCGCATGCTGCCCTTCAAGCTCATCTACAGCCACGATTACTACTTACCCATCGGGTCCCATGTTTTCCCGGCCGCCAAGTACCGCCTGGTTCATGAGCATCTGCTGGCCACCGATGTCGCCGAACCCGCCGACTTCCTCGCTCCCCTGCCCGCCTCTGACCAGGACATCCTGCTCGTCCACAAGCCGGATTACGTGCACAAGCTCAAGACCGGCACGCTTTCTGCGCGCGAAGAAATGGAGATGGAGATTCCCTACTCCGGCGATCTTGTCCGCGCCTTTTGGCTGGCTGCAGGCGGCTCTATCCTCGCCGCCCAACACGCTTTGAGAGACCGCATCGCCATTAACATCGGCGGCGGCTTTCACCACGCCTTTCCCGATCACGGCGAAGGCTTTTGCATGATCCACGACGTCGCCGTCGCCATCCGCCGCCTGCAGCGAGACGACCAGATTCGCACCGCCATGACCGTGGATTGTGACGTGCATCAGGGCAATGGCACCGCCGCCATCTTCGCCGGCACTCGCACTCCCAGCGATCCCCTGCCCTCACGCTCCGCCTCGCCGGCGGAAACCGGCAGGTTGCGCAATGCTCATGCCGGCGATGTCTTCACCATCTCGCTTCACCAGCACAACAACTATCCGCTGCATAAGCCGCTCTCTTCCATCGACGTGGATCTTCCCGACGGCATTGGCGATGACGCTTACCTCGCTTGGCTCGACAACGCTCTCAGTTCCGGCCTGCGCCAGTTCGAGCCGGATCTAATCTGCTACGTCGCCGGCGCCGATCCTTATTGTGAAGATCAGCTAGGCGGCCTCGCCCTCACCATCGAAGGCCTTAAACGCCGCGATCAGCTCGTGTTTCGCGTGGCCCGCGCCCGCAATATTCCCGTCATGGTTACCTACGCCGGCGGCTACGCCCGGCGCGTCGAGGACACGGTCACCATCCACTGCAACACCGTGATCGCCGCCAAGGAAATCTTCGGGAACAAAGCTTGAGGTCCGGCTCCAAAGAAACGCAACTGCGCCTCTACTACAAAACCTTATTCCGCGCCTGGGGCCGCCAGCACTGGTGGCCTGCGCGCAATCGTTTCGAGGTCATCGTCGGGGCGTACCTCACCCAAAATACTGCCTGGACCAACGTCGAACTTGCCCTCCGCAGCTTGCGAAAGGCCAACTTGCTCACCATCGCTGGCATTCGCAAAGTCCCGTTGCCGGAATTCGAACTGCTGATCCGGTCCGCTGGATACTTCCGCCAAAAAACTCGCCGCCTCAAAATGTTCGTAGCCTTTCTGGACGAAAAGTACGCAGGCTCGCTCAGCCGCACGTTTGCCCAGCCCACCGAAAAATTGCGCGAAGAACTGCTGGCCCTGAATGGCATCGGCCCGGAGACAGCAGACTCCATTCTGCTCTACGCCGGACAACACCCCGTGTTCGTAGTGGATGCCTACACTCGCCGCATTCTGGATCGCCACCACATCCTGCCGGCAAGCGCTCCCTACGAGGAAATCCGGGCTCTGTTCGAGCGGGCCTTGCAACAAACCGCGTGGAGACAGCCGCCCCCGGCTGTCCAGCCAGGACCAATTCCGGCCGCATCGTTACCCAGGATCAACTCATCTGTCCGAGGCCCCGCCCATCCCCCTTCCCGCATGAGCCTGGCCAGACGATCCTCCCAGGCCCAGGTGTTCAACGACATGCACGGGCTGATCGTGGCCGTGGGCAAACACTACTGTTCAAAATCCCATCCCAAATGTGACGAATGCCCTTTGCGGAAGTTCCTGCCCCAGCTTTAATAGGACAGGTCAAATCGCATGATGCGCCGCAACTTCCTGCTCGTCCTGAGTCTTAACTTCGTGCTCGGATTTTCTGTGCCCAGCCCTGCCCAGGCACTGCGCGAGGAGGCTGACCGTGCTGGCATTCTCATCGGCACGGCCGTCAATGTTGCTTATCTATCGGAGCCCGCCTACACCCGCACTCTGGCGCGCGAGTTCAACCTGCTGGAGCCGGAAGACGCCATGAAATGGGCCGCCATCCGTCCCGACGAACAAACATTCGATTTCACCGATGCCGACCGCCTGCTCGGCTTTGCCGAAGCTCATGGCATGAAGGTCCGCGGCCATAATCTGATGTGGGGAACCCACAATCCCCCATGGCTGGCGGAGGGGCATTTCACTCCCCAACAGCTCCGCGGCCTGCTCCACGACCACATTCGCCATGTAGTTGCGCACTATCGCGGCAGAGTCTTCGCCTGGGACGTGGTCAACGAAGCCTTCGACGAAAATGGCCGGCTGCGCGACTCCCTCTGGTACGACCATCCTGGAATCGGCCTCGCGGGCAACGGTACCGCGTACCTCGAGCAGGCTTTCCGCTGGGCGCATGACGCCGACCCTCGTGCGCTGCTGTTCTACAACGATGCCGAGGCCGAAGCGATCAATCGAAAATCTGACGCAATTTATTCCATGGTGCGGGATTTCAAACGGCGCGGCGTTCCCATTGACGGCATCGGCTTGCAGATGCACATCTTCAATCTGGCTCCCGACATCGCCTCCATCGCGGCCAACCTCGAACGCTTCGCCAAACTCGGCGTGCAGATCCAAATCACCGAAATGGACGTTGCCCTGCCCGTCGGCGCCGACGGCAAGCCCCTTCATCCTGAGGACCTCGAACGCCAGGCCCAGATCTACCGCGAACTGGCAACGGTTTGCCTGCAGCATCCCGGCTGCACCGCCCTCCAAACTTGGGGCTTCACCGATAAGTACTCCTGGCTTGCTTGGTTCACCCACGGAACCCAAGGGGATGGTCTGCTCTTCGACCGCCAGTATCAGCCGAAACCGGCCTATTACGCCCTCCAACAAGTCTTCGCCACTCGGAAGACTCCATGAACGAGCCTAGTGTCTAACGGGTCTGAAGCGAATCTTCAGAAACCGCAGCTTATAATGGGCGTTTCAGTCCTCTTCTCGGCTTGTCCGAAAGCTGGGCTGGGACCCTCATGCCCGCGCCTCCATCAACCCGTCCAGCGGAACCCACCTCCAAGCGCAAGCGGGTGATCTACACCACCGGGGCTGCCGTCTTCCTGCTGCTGGCGGTGATTGTTTCCCAAGTGTCTTTCGATTTGAATTTTCTGCGGCCGGATAATAACCAGCAGATCATTGTCTTTGCTTCGCTCTCTCTACTCATTTTCCTGCTTTTCGTAGCCCTGACCGTGGTGCTCGTGCGGAACTTGCTCAAGCTGTTCGCCGAACGGCGACTCGGGGTTCTAGGATCAAAATTCCGCACCCGTCTTGTCGTGGTCAGTCTGTTGCTCTCCTTTCTCCCGGTCATCGTCATGTTTTGGTTCGCCTACGGACTGATGAACCATTCCCTCGACAAGTGGTTCTCCACTCCTGTAGAGGAGGTGCGCCGCGACACCGCCGCCATGGCCACTCTACTCGCGGACTACGCCGCCGCCAACGCGCGTGCCGAGGCAGTTTCGCTGGCGGCATCGCCGGAAACCCAATATGCCTTCGAAGGCCACAGCTTCTCCGGCGCCATGAACGCCTTCCGCCAGCATGAGCCAACTTTGCAAGGCGGGTTTATTTTTGCCCTTGAGGACGGCGAGGCCCAGGCCAGCTTCAATGCCCCCGCACCTTACCCAATGATGAAGCTGAATCCGAATCTGCTGTCGCAGTCCCCGCCCGGTGGAACCCCAGTACCTTTCACCTGGGCACAGACCGACTACATTCTGGGCAGCGCGCCCGTCGGCGAGCACGGACTGATTGTGGTTGCGCTGCCCCTCCCCAAGGAATTTTCCCAGACCCAGAAACAGATCGAGGCCAGCCAAAAGCAATATCTCGAACTGGCCGCGCAACGCAAACTGGTTCGGCGCACTTACATGGGCTTGCTGCTTCTGCTCACCGTGCTCGTCTTGTTCGCCACCACTTGGCTGGCGTTGTTCCTCTCCAAGTTGGTAACCCGCCCGGTCGTCGCCCTGGCGGAAGCCACTCAGGAAATTTCCCGCGGCCGTCTCGACTATCGCGTGGAGGTCAGCGCCGCCGACGAAATCGGAGACTTGGTCCGCTCCTTCAACCGTATGGCCGAGGAGTTGGAATCCAGCCGCCGTCAAATCGAGGGCTCTAGCCGCGAACTCAGCGCTGCTAACATCACTCTTGAGCAGCGCCGCCGGCACATTGAAACCATTCTGGAGAGCATTCCCACCGGCGTGCTTTCGCTCGATGCCACTCGCCGCATCACCCACGTGAACTACGCCTTGTTTCGTCTGTTCCGCCCTAAGGGCGGAGAGTCCGGCGCGCCCGGCCTGCTGATTGGCGCCTCGCTGGCCGATATTTTTCCTGCCGAAGTTCTGGAAGATCTGGAACAACTATTGCGCCGCGCCGACCGCATGGGGTCCACCACCATGCAGATGGAAATGGATTTCCCCTCCGAGAAACTCAACGTCGCCGTGACCGTGGCCACCTTGCGCCACGAGGGGCAGCAGCTAGGCTACGTGCTGGTGTTCGAAGATCTGTCCGACCTGCTCAAAGCCCAAAAACAGGCCGCCTGGCGCGAGGTGGCGCGAAGAGTGGCCCATGAAATCAAGAATCCTCTCACCCCGATTGCTCTCTCCGCCGAACGCATGCGCCGCCATCTTGCCCGCGAACGTCCTCCCAATGAGGCCTCGCTCGAAATTCTTCGCAGCTGTGCCGAAACCATTGCTGGCTCGGTCGAAACTGTCCGCACGCTGGTGGATGAATTTTCCGCGCTGGCTCGCTTTCCCGCCTCCCAGCCTCAGCCCGCGGACATCAATGCCATCGTGCAAAACACCCTGGCCATGTTCAACGGACGCCTGGAAGGAATTCAGGTGCGCACCGAACTGGCTTCCGATCTGCCCGCCGTCCTGGGCGATCCGGAAGCGCTGAAGCGCGCCTTGGCGAACCTGGTGGATAATGCCGCCGAGGCAGTGCAGGAATCGTTGCTCCGCGAGATCGAGATTTCCACCGCTCTGGTCGCCACCCGTGACGCGGTCGAAATCAGCGTCGCCGACTCCGGCCCCGGAGTTACCTCCGAGCTGAAAGAACGCCTTTTCCTGCCTTACTTTTCCACCAAGAAACGCGGCACCGGGCTGGGTCTGGCGATTGTGAGCCGCATCGTGGAAGATCATCATGGCTCCATCCGCGTGGAGGAAAACAAGCCCGCGGGCGCCCGCTTCATCATGGAACTGCCGCTGGCTGCGGAAACCGTCAGCCCGCCGGCTGCGAGCCAACATGCATAAAGTCCTGGTCGTGGATGACCAAGCCGATATCCGGCAGTCCTTGCAGGGCGTCCTCGAAGACGAGGATTACCAGGTCTCCTCTGCCGCCAGCGGTGAAGCTTGCCTCGAAATGCTGCACAAACAGGAGTTCGATGTTGTGCTGCTTGACGTCTGGCTTCCCGGCATGGACGGCCTGGAAACTCTGCAGAAAATTCGCGAGATCGAATCCGCCCCCGAGGTCATCATGATCTCCGGGCACGGCACCATTGAAACTGCCGTCCGCGCCACCAAACTTGGGGCCTACGATTTTCTCGAAAAACCGCTCTCCCTGGATAAGACGCTCATCCTGATTGGCAACGCAATTGACGCCAAACGATTGCGGGAAGAAAACCGCGACCTCAAACGCCAGTTAATTCCACGCAGCGTCATCGAAGGCGAAAGCATCCCCATGAAAGCCCTGCGCCAGCAGATCCAGCTCATGGCGCCCACCAACGGCCGCGTCTTGATTTACGGCGAGTCGGGCACGGGTAAGGAACTGGTCGCCCACGCCATTCACACCCGCAGCCTGCGCAAGGACGAGATGTTCGTGGCCGTCAACTGCGCCGCCATTCCCGAGGACCTCATTGAAAGCGAGCTGTTCGGCCACCGCAAGGGCTCCCTGCCCACCGCCGGGTCCGACAAAGAAGGCAAGTTTCAAAAGGCCCACGGGGGCACGTTGTTTCTCGACGAAGTGGGCGACATGAGCCTGAAGACTCAGGCCAAACTGCTGCGTACTCTCGACGAGCAGCGCTTCGCCCCGGTGGGCAGCGATGAACTCATTACCGTCGATGTTCGGGTAATTGCTTCCACCAACAAGGATTTGGAAGAGGAGATTGCCCGCGGCAATTTTCGTGAGGACTTGTTCTACCGCTTGAACGTGATTCCCTTCCTGGTGCCCCCGCTGCGCGAACGCAAAGAGGACATTCCCCTGCTGGCGCGGCATTTTCTGCGCGAGTTTTCCGCCGCCTACGGCCGCCGCCCCCGTGAAATCACCGACGACGCCATCGATACTCTAATGCGCTACTCCTGGCCCGGCAACGTGCGCGAACTGCGCAACGTGATCGAGCGCATCGTCATTATGAATCCATCCACCATCCGCTTTGAGCCGAAACATCTGCCCGCGCTGGTGCACCGCGACGGAGGCCGCCGCGCCTCGGGAGGAGAATTTTCCACTTTGCACAAAGCCCGCGATGCCTACGAACGGGATTACATCCTGAAAAAACTCGATGAGAACCATGGGAACATGAGCCGCACCGCCGAAGTTCTGGGACTCGAGCGCAGTCATCTTTATCGCAAAATGAAGGGCTTGGGCATTGCCATCAAGGAATAAATCAATATCCCCGCCGCTTGTCCACTACCGATAACAGCGGCTGATGATTTAGATAGCGCCGCAGATTCTCCGCCACCAGCGCGTATTGCCGTTCCCACTGCTTATCGGAATTACTGGCAATGTGCGGCGTGATTAGTACATGCTCCATATCCCACAACGGTGAGTCCGAGGGCAGCGGTTCTTCCACAAAAACGTCTAACGCCGCGCCTGCAATCCTGCCTTCGCGTAACGCTTGAATCAGCGCGCCTTCATCCACCAGCGGCCCGCGCCCCACATTGATCAGCCGCGCATCCGGCTTCATGTGGGATAAACGCTCGGCATTCATCATCTGCTGCGTGCCCGGAGTAACCGGCACCGCCAGCACCACGAAGTCGGACTCCGCCAGTAACTCATCCAGTTGCGACGGCCCAAACACTTTTGCCACACCCTCGGGTCCGCCTTTTTCGGCATGTTCCCGCACCCCGATTACCCGCATGCCCAAAGCGCTCGCGCGCCGCGCCGCTTCCCGCCCGATGTTTCCCAATCCAATGAGTCCGAGGGTTGCGCCCGCCACTTCTCGCGGGCGCGGTTGAACCCTCCAGATATCCTGCTGCCCCCAAACCCGTCGCTGCTGGAATCGCGCTGCCTCTGGCAGCTTTCTCGCCAGCGCGAGCACCAGCGCAATGATGTGCTCCGCCACCACGGCGGCATGAACCTCGCTGCCGTTGGTAAGAATGATGTCGCGATTCACAATCTCTGGGTACAGCAGTTGATGCACCGCCGCGGAGGTACAGTGCAGCCAGCGCAGTTTGCGCCCGGCTTTGGCCGCCCCCGCGCTTAACAACCACGACACCACAACTTCAGCGTCACCAATTTGTTCGTCGGAGACGTCACAACGGGTCAGGTTAACCACGTCCACCTGCGGAAATTCCTTCCCCAAACGCTCGGCAAACCACGCCGGTACTCGCCAGAGGTCGAACTCATGGTGCAGAGAAATCAGGAGCTTGAATATCGGGTGATCGGGTAGTCGGGTCATCGGGTGATCTTAAATCAACGGTGCGCCGAGGTCGATTTGAGTGGGCCCGTTGTCCCCATCACCCGATTTTCACTCGCAGGTCCGTCCCCGTCATCTCCTTCGGCTCGTCCAGCCCCAGCATGCCCAGCACCGTCGGCGAAATGTCGCGCAACGAACCTCCCGCCCTTAGCGTAAACTGCTTTCCGTCTTCGGACACGACAATAAAAGGCACAGGATTGGTGGTGTGCGCCGTGTGCGGCCCGCCCGTGGCGGGATCGATCATCATCTCCGCATTCCCGTGATCCGCGGTAATCAGCATCGCACCGCCCTTGGCGCGAATGGCTAACTCAATTCGCCCTAGGCACGCATCGACCGTTTCCACCGCCTTGATCGTGGGCTCGATCTTGCCCGAGTGCCCCACCATATCCGCGTTGGCAAAATTCACGATGAGCACATCGAAAGTTCCATCCTCCACCGCCTTCACCACCGCATCCGCAATGCCCGCCGCGCTCATCTCTGGCTTCAGGTCGTACGTCGCCACCTTCGGCGACTGCACCAGCAGCCGGTCTTCCCCAGGGAACGGCTGCTCCACCCCGCCGTTGAAGAAATAGGTCACGTGGGCGTACTTCTCGGTCTCCGCCACCCGCAGGTTACGCAGATTCATCTGCCCCATCACATTGGCCAGAATGTTGTTCATCGACTCCGGCGGAATGACCACCGGCAAACTGAATTTCTTGTCGTACTGCGTCATGCAGACATAGTGCAGGCTTTTCGGCACGCGGTCGCGAGGAATGGTGGCGTCCAGGTCTTCCCACCCTTGCAGATCGCGTCCGCCTTGCTCGTTCAGGCCGCTCTCGCGGGTAAGTGCGCGGGTAATCTGCCGCACCCGGTCAGCCCTGAAGTTAAAGCAGATGCAGGAATCGTCATCGCGAATGCTAGCCAGCGGTTCTCCGCGAGTGTCCACGCAAACAAAGGGCAGGATGAACTCATCCGTCACTTCTTTGTTGTACGAATCCTTCACCCCTTGCACGGCGTCCACATATTTGCCGCCTTCTCCAACCCCATGAACCATCGTACTGAACGCTTTGGAAATACGCTCCCAGCGCCGGTCACGGTCCATGGCATAGTAGCGCCCGTTCACGCTGGCAATCTTGCCGGTGCTGTACTCGCGCATTTTCTGCTGCAACTGTTCCACATAGCCCGCTCCGTTCGTGGGCAGCGTGTCGCGTCCATCCATAAAAGCATGCACAAAAACTCGCTCCACGCCGTTCTGCTTAGCCATCTTCAGCAGCGCATGCAGATGAGTCTGATAAGAATGCACTCCGCCGTCCGACACCAATCCAAAAAGATGCAGCTGCCGCCCACCCGCCCGCGCGTTCTTCATCGCACCCAATAACACCGGATGCGAGAAGAACTCCCCGTTCTGAATCATTAACTCGATGCGCGTGCTATCCATGTGAACAATGCGCCCCGCGCCGATGTTTAGATGGCCAACTTCGCTGTTGCCCATCTGCCCATCCGGCAGGCCGACAAATTTTCCGCTGGTTTGAATTAACGTGTTGGGATATTCCCGCAGCAGACGGTCATAGGTGGGTTTGTGCGCCATCGCAATCGCGTTGGCTTTGGTCTCGGCGCGATAACCCCAGCCATCAAGAATAATAAGAACGAGTGGTTTAGGACGAGTCATAAATCGCTTTTAGCTCCTGGCTTAAGAAAAATTCACCGCAGAGTCACAGAAAAATAAATTGAAATTACCAGATCACATCTACAGGATACCGCTCGAACAGGGGATCGGCGGTCACGATTGGCCATCCCTCTTCGATGCTCTGCGCAATCAGTAAGCGATCAAACGGATCACGATGATGCAAAGGCAAGGATTCAACCCCAAGCACATGGTCCAGCGTGATGGGCAGAACTTCGATTCTGTCCTTGGCTAGCTTCTTAACCAGATACGGTCCAGCGGGCTCGGGCAAAGCAAGTTTGCCGGACCGCACCTTAATCAGAATTTCCCACACACTGGCAACGCTAAGCCAGAGATCATGGGGACCGGTGTAGATCTGTTGAGCCCGGCGAGAAAGCTTTCCTTCTTCTGCGATCGCCCACAAGAACGCGTGTGTATCGAGAAGAACCTTCACTCGTAGAAGAGATCCTCGATCTCCTTGGGAAGCGGATCGTTGAAGTCTTCCGGCACGGTGAATTCCCCTTTCGCCGACCCGAGCCTGCGCTTCTTCGGACGAGGTTCTATCGCCACCAGTCTGGCCACCGGCGTTCCGGCCTTGGCGATGATGACCTCCTCGCCCATGGCTACGCGCTCCAGCAAACGGGAGAGCTGAGTCTTGGCCTCGTGGATATTGACTTCCATCAACCTAGTTTAGCTAAGTCATGGACTAAGTCAAGCAAACTCGCCCAGCCCAGGGCCCCTCGTTGCGGGTAGTGTCCTAATCTGGTGTGCGGGTTCCTTCGCGCACTTTGCCGGAGTTCTCCGCGCTTTTTGCGGTTAAAAGCTTTTCACTCCGCCAGGCGTAAAGGCGCAGAGGCGAGCGGCTTGCCCGGCCAATCAAATTGGGACCCTGCCCCTTGCCTTCATCCTTTGTAGTTCAGTGCCTTCAGCCCCAGGAATCTCGCCCCACTGCCCAACTCCTCTTCAATCCGCAGCAGTTGGTTGTATTTCGAGATGCGATCGGTGCGCGAGGCCGACCCCGTCTTGATTTGCCCCGCCCCAGTCGCCACCGCCAGGTCGGCAATGAACGTATCTTCGGTCTCGCCCGAGCGATGCGAAATGACCGACGTATACCCATTGCGCCGCGCTAGATCAATCGCGTCCAGCGTCTCGCTGACCGTGCCGATCTGGTTCACCTTAATCAGAATCGAATTGCCCACACCGCGGTCAATCCCTTCCTGCAGGCGCTTGGTGTTGGTGACAAAAATATCGTCGCCCACAAGTTGAATCTTGCTGCCCAGTTGCTCCGTCAGGCTGCGCCATCCCTCCCAATCGTCCTCGGCCAGGCCGTCTTCGATCGACACAATGGGATAATCCCGTGCCCACTTCGCCAGATAGATCACCATATCTTCCGGGCTCTTCGCCGACTTGTCCGACTTCTTAAAAACGTATTTGCCGTCCTGAAAAAACTCGCTGGCTGCGGGGTCGAGCGCAATGGCAATGTCGTAGCCCGGTTTGAATCCAGCCTGCGTGATGGCTTCGAGCACTACCTCAATCGCCTCCACATTCGACTTCAGCGAAGGCGCAAACCCTCCCTCATCGCCCACCGATGTGTTGTAACCGCGCTTCTTGAGCACACCTTTCAGCGTATGAAAAACTTCCACGCCCCAGCGCAAAGCCTCGGAGAAGGATCCCGCGCCCACCGGCATCACCATGAACTCCTGGAAGTCGACGTTGTTGTCCGCATGCGCGCCGCCGTTCAGGATGTTCATCATCGGAGTCGGCAGCGTGTTCGCTCCCGATCCGCCCAGGTAGCGGTAGAGCGGCAATCCATAACTCGCCGCCGCCGCCCGCGCCGCCGCCATGGACACAGCCAAAATGGCATTCGCGCCCAGCCGGCCCTTATTCTCCGTGCCGTCCAGCTTGATCATTTTCTGATCCAGCGCTCGTTGCTCGCCCGCATCCTCGCCAACCAGCGCCTCGGCAATCTCGCCATTCACGTTCTTCACCGCTTTGAGCACGCCTTTGCCCAGGTAGCGTTGCTTGTCTCCGTCGCGCAACTCCACCGCCTCGTGCTCTCCCGTGGACGCCCCGCTCGGCACAATCGCCCGTCCTCGCGACCCATCCTCTAAAACCACTTCCGCCTCGACCGTAGGATTGCCGCGTGAATCCAGCACTTCGCGGCCTCGAATCTCAACCAGACTGCTCATAAAATTCCTTTCCACTGTCCTATTAGATTTAGATAAAAAAACCCGCGCGTCCACTACAAATGCTTGGGAACCCTTGATTATAGATCAGCTCGCTTATCTCGAAAGCAGGCCTCTGTGATCCGACGAAGGAATGTCCTCTGTGTCCTCCGTGGTTTGGTGGTTTGGTGGTTTAGCGGTTTAGTAGGCTAGTGTGACGTGGGTGCCCCATCCTAGCGCGGTGTTTGCGCTAGGGTGGGATTCCACGAGTACCTGAGCTGAGCGGAGTCCGAAGGAGTGGGACTCAACAACACATCCCGCATGGGATTTTGAACTCTCCTCTCACTCCCCAGCCTTCTTCTCCCGCGTCGCCGCCCACCGCATCCGCGCCGCCACCAGTCGAATGTCCTCATACGTAATCCCCGCCGATACCGCCTCCTTGATCGGCCGCAGCGCCGCCGTCCCCAGCCGCGCGCACGCTGCCTCAATTTCTTTCTGCTTCTCGGCATCCACCCAGCCCGCCTTGAATTCAATTTCCCCACTCTCCACCAGCTCGGCGACCGAGTTGATGATGGTCGAAACCTGCCGTCCCCGGATGCTGGCAACTTCCGCGAAACTCTGGCCTTCCTCCAGCAACTGTTTGGTCGCCGCCGCCGGGCGGGAAACCGGTTTACCCGCGGCCGTTGCCCGCTCTCCCCTGCGAAACTTTTCCAGCGCCGCGAAAATCTGCGGCCCGTACAGTTGCGCCTTGCGCTCTCCAAACCCCGTGATCCGCAATAACTCGGCAATGGATCGCGGCTGCTTCCGGCAAACTTCTTCCAGCGTCGTATCGTGCATCACCACGAACGCCGGGGAACCCTGGGCACGGGCGGTGTTCCGCCGCCACTCCCGCAGGTAATCGCGCAGCCCCTCGTCCACCTCGGGCGTGCCTGCGGCAGGCGCCACCGCTCTCGCCGCTTTCGGCTTCGCGGTTTCGCTCAACCCAGCCGGAGCGCCGCCGCACACATCGCAGATGCCGCAAGTCTCCCACTTGGGTTTCTCTCCGAAGTGGCGGCAGATTTGCCGCTGCCGGCATTCCCTGGAATCGGCAAATCCGCGAATATTGTGATAGCGCTGCCAAGCCCGCTCCCTCTCCTGCACATCCGCAATCTGGTTCGTGAAATGCGCCAGCAGCGCCGCATCCTGCTTCTGCCACAGCAGAATGCAGTCCGCCGGATTGCCGTCCCGCCCCGCCCGTCCCGCTTCCTGGTAGTACTGTTCGATCGATTTCGGCAGCGACATGTGAATCACCGCCCGTACCGTCGCCTTGTTGATGCCCAGTCCGAAGGCGATCGTCCCCACCAGAACCCGCACCTCATCCGACATCCAGGCTTCCTGATTGCGCTTCCGCAGAGCTGACTCCATCTTGCCGTGGTAGCCGATCGCCGCAATGCCATTCTCCTCCAGAAAATCCACCGCCTCCTCCACTCGCGCAATCGTGGGCTCGTACACGATCACGTTGCCCTCCCGGTAGTTGCCCAACAAGCTCAGCAACCGCCCGGCCATCTCCTTTCCCTTGCACTCCTTCACCGCGTAACGCAGGTTGGGACGATGAAAGCTGGCAATGTACTTGTGGGGAGCGCGTAGTTGCAATTGATGCAGAATATCGTGCCGCACCCGCTGCGTCGCGCTGGCGGTGAACGCGGCAATGTGCGCCTCGGGAAAATGCACCCGCAGCCGGTTCAGCTGCCGGTAATCAGGACGGAATTCATGTCCCCACTCGGAGATGCAGTGGGCTTCATCGATGGCGAAAAAAGAAATCGGAACGCCGCGCAGCCAGCCAATCGTCTCCTCGCGCCCCAGTCGCTCCGGCGAAAGATACAGCAGCCGGTAGCCACCCTCGCGCGCTTTCACCATGATGCGCGATTGCTCGCCCGCGGACAGTGAACTATTCAGCACCGCCGCCGGAATTCCCATTTGGGCCAGCTGCGCTGCCTGGTCCTGCATGAGCGCAATCAGCGGAGAGATCACAACGCTGGTTTTCCCCAGCACCAACGCGGGCAACTGGTAGCACAGCGACTTGCCTCCGCCCGTAGGCATGATGACGCAAGTGTCGTGCCCGGCCACCAGGCTGCGCACAATCCGTTCTTGCAGTGGCCGAAACGAACTGTATCCCCAATACTGCCGCAGCGGCCCTAGCAAGTCGACGTCAGCCATAAAGCACAGTATAGGGCGGCAAGTGCCCCTGTGTTTTTTGATCGTCGACCCCACCGGATGCGCGGGTGCGGGTGCCCCGCCCTTGTCGCGTTTTTGCGACAGGGCGGGGATTTTGACTTTCCAAACCCGACCGGGTGGCCCAAGTCTCGCCGGGGTTGGGTAGTGGCTCAGTTTGAAATGTTTCCTTCAAAGAATTGTCATTCCGAAGCGCGGCCTTATCGCGCGAGGAATCTGCTGGTCGCCGACAAGAAGCAGATTCCTCGCCGATAGAACTGGCTCGGAGTGACAATGCAGAGGAAAGGCAAATCGGAGAGATCCGGGGCTTCCTTGCTAGTGTTCCAATTGGAACATAACGTCATGACTAAAATGTCATGACATGTAAAGCACTGATGACACGGAGGTTGGAAGCGCGCCTGGCGCGACTTCGCTTTTTCTCCAGAAACCGACGGATTTGAAATGCTGTTTGGAGTCAAAACCCCAAGGGGTGGAACTTCGAGGAATCCCGCCTTTCGAAAACCGCGAAAGGCGGCGCACCCGGCGTGAACTTGTAAGGGGTACACTTATTCACACCCTTTCTGGGCGTTGTTTTGGCCTTCCCAACGGCGAGAGGAGAGTTGCAAGTGGAGAAAACCCCTGATAGTCCGGTAGTTTTTACTCCCGCAAACGAGCCTTACCTAGGCCGCGAGCTACTGTTCCAGTTCGACCAATTGATTTCTTCCTGCTTGGAGTGCAACTCCGACTGTGCTCCTAAATCGAACAAGGCAAGCCTGACAGATTTTCAGAGGGCCGCCTGCATTTTGGTGCCACAAGTCATCAACCTTGCTCTTTCGATCCGGGAGCTCCTCCGACAAGGATATGTGTTTGGAGCAAAGGTCTTGATTCGTCCCTTCGCGGAGCGCGCGGTGACCTTGCTGTACCTGCACACGCATCCCGAGGATCTTGATATTTGGAATGATGGTTGGGAGTACCGAAAGCGACCCAATCTCCAGGCGATGATGGAGGGGATTAGAGAAAGACTCACACCCGAAGCGGACAAACTGCCAAGGGGCATCACGGGCGAATGGAACAGCGTGACTCACGGTGACCCCTTCTCTGCTCGTTGGAACGTAGCTAACTTCGACGGAGTGGTTAAGTTTCCAGTGTCGAAGAATTTGAAAGCACCCCACGTTGTAGACGAGATATGCGCCGAAGCAATCCCGTGGCTTGCGTCAACGATGGGAATGATGTGCGCTGCGTTTGGGGAGGAGGAAACAAAAGTCGTATGAAATGGGCGGGTGG
>CAWDCI010000041.1:0-61574 GCA_963800745.1 uncultured Acidobacteriaceae bacterium | reverse complement strand
TGGCCCGGGCGGCGATGGAAGGGGTGACGATGGGGATAATTTGGGCTCGGCGCTGGTGGAACTGGGGGTGAAACCCACGCAAATCCGGGCAACGGGCGGCGGCGCGAAATCGAAAGCCTGGCGGCAGATCATGGCGGACGTCTTCAACGCGGAGGTGGTGACGCTGAAGGTGGCGGAGGGTGCGGCCTATGGGGCGGCATTACAGGCGCTCTGGTGCTGGCGGCGGGAGCAGGGCGAGAAGGTTTCCATCCAGGAACTCACAGACCAGTTCATTGAGTTGAACGTCGGGGAAACCGCCCGTCCGGAGGCGAAGAACACGGCGGTTTACCGGGAATGGCAGGCGTTGCAGGACGATTTGTCGGACAGCCTCCGGGACGTGTTCTTAAACATGAAGCTGGGGTTTGTGGGCGGGGTCGTTTAACAGCACCGCGGAATATCAGATCGCGGTTTCGGGCGTTTTTCTTCTTAAATTCGTTTTTTGAAACTATTATGCGTTACGGGGGTTAAATCCATTGGCAACAATTTGAGTCTGCATGACCCAAAACCTTGTGGCGGTTTTTCCGCTACATCGTTCCGTACAAGTAAGGATTTCGCTTTGCGGCGAAGTCTGCGTACAGATAAGTGAATACACTGCAAAGCAGCAGGGCTACCAGGCCCGGCACCAGGACCATGCTAATCGCAACGCTGTTCATGGGCGCAGTAAACAGCTTTCCACTTTCCGTGGCGGCGCGCTGCCAACGGGGAGTTCTTTCTACTGTGGCACAGGATTGCTACCAACACAATAGTTTTGACGAGGTCGCCGGGAACCAAAGGAATCGCCTCCAAGTTACGGATTCCTGAGGATTTGCCCGTACCCCGCCGCGGCTTGACGCCTTTTTCCACTGACCGTACCATCGAGCGTGGATTCCTCCCTCATGGCCGATTCAGCCCCTGCTTCAAGTTCAGATGCCGCGTCCATCCGCGCGTTCGTTTTGCGCCGTCCCCAACCGGATACCTGCACGTGGGAGGGGCTCGCACTGCGCTCTTCAACTGGCTGTTCGCCCGCCACTGCGGCGGAACCCTGGTCCTGCGCATTGAAGATACCGATGCTGAGCGCTCCACCGCCGAAATGGTCGAAGGAATTCTGCAAGGCTTGCGCTGGCTCGGACTCGACTGGGACGAAGGCCCCTACTACCAAACCCAGCGCGTGGAGATGTATCGCCAGATGGCGGGACGACTCCTGGCCTCCGGGCATGCGTACTCACTGCTTTTGCACGAAGGACGAACTAGAAGGCCGCCGCGCGGCCGCCAGCGCCGCAGGGCGTCCGCCGAAATACGATGGCACCTGCCGCAAAATACCTCTCGCGAAGCCGCGCAAACGCCAAGCAGCGGGAGAGCCCGCCGCAGTTCGGTTTGCGGTGCCTGAATCAGGCAGCACAGTTTTCGAGGATGCTGTCTTCGGCCGCGTGGAGTTTGCCAACTCCGAACTCGAGGATTTCGTGCTGCTTCGCTCCGATGGCGGACCGACTTACCACTTGAGCGTGGTGACCGACGATGTGGACATGCACATCACTCATGTCATCCGCGGCGCCGACCACCTCTCCAACACTCCTAAGCAGGTTTTGCTGTATCAGGCGTCTGGGCGCGGCCCTTCCGATTTTTGCCCACGTGCCGCTGATTCTCGGCCCCGACAAAACTCGTCTGAGCAAGCGCCACGGCGCGACCAGCGTCATCGCTTATCGCGAAGAAGGCATCGTGCCCGAAGCATTCCGCAATTTCCTCGCGCTGCTGGGCTGGACTCCTCCTGAAGGCACGCCGGAAATCCTGGGTGATGCCGAACTGATTCGCTTGTTCAGCCTGGATGGCGTTTCCCGCTCCAATGCAGTTTTTGATCGCGGCAAATTGGATTGGTTCAACACCGAATACATTCGTGCCTATTCAGCGGAAAAATTGCTGCCGCTCATCGAAGAGGAATGGAATAAAGCCGGGGTAACGCCGCGACGGAACGACCGTCCCATGGCTGTTTGCCACCATTGACCTGCTAAAGCCGCGGGCTCGCGATCTCGAAAGACTTTGCGACTTCCTTTCGAGCCTTTTTTACCGATTCGTTTCAGCCCGATCCGGCAGCAGTAGAAAAATTCCTCAAGGACGATTCCGTCCGCCAGATGCTCGCAGAACTTGGCGGCCGCTATGCCGCATCTTCTGACGACTTCACCGAACCTGGGGCGGAGAAAATGCTGCGCGACTTCGCCGCCGAGAAAAAGGTCAAAGCCGGAGCCCTCATCAATGGCGCGCGCGTGGCATTGACCGGCCAGGGAGTCGCTCCCAGCCTGTTCGCGGTGATGGTGGCGCTGGGGAGAGAGAGAACGGTGGTCAGGCTGCGAGCCGCAGCTAGCTAATTGTGCACGTGCGGACTTTGCGGCGGATTGCCCTTGTGCGGCGGCGGTGCTTTGATGACCTTCACGTTGAACTCCACCGGCAGCCGTTTCGGCGGATAGCAGGCGGCATTGTCACAGGCCTGGTATTTCAAGGTGCCGCGCACCGCGTACTCGCTGGGCAGAACGCTGGCCAGGGGACGGACTACCACCGATAAAGTAAACTCCCCGGCGTATACGCTTAGCTTTTGGTCGGGCGCGAAGGGAAAACTAGCCAGCTTCCCCAGCAGGATAGGTGACGCGGCCGATAATGATGTCGGTGGGCGCCTCCACGGTGAGAACGGTGGGGATCAGAAATTCTTCTGTTGGGGTATTTGAGTTGACGTGAAATCCGGTTCCCACGCGAAAGCGCAATTCCACCGGGTGGGCGCTGCCGCGCTGAACGATTGCCAGGGGCGCGGGCGACATGGTGACCGACGGAGTTCTGGCTGCGAACTGCTCTTGTCCGGCAAGCGGCAGGCAAAGCAGCGCTGCGGCGAGCCAACTTTTTGCCAAACTGGTTAGCATTCCACCACCGCTCCTCGCGCCGTTAGCCAACTGCGCCACTCCGAAAGTTATTCTGAAGTTGGTTTTACAGCGGCTGCGCTCGCCCCGCTAAGCCGCCCGGCCGGGCCGCTTGTCCCATCCGCTGTTTTGTTCGGAGCCTGAGCAAGAGCCTGCCGGATCGATTCTTCGATTTCAGGTTTGCTCCTCAGGCCGATCGTTTTTTCCGATATTTTGCCGTCCCGCGTGATGAACACCGTCTCCGGCAGGAAGGCGATACCGCCATAATCGTTAGCAATGGCGTTCTGCTCGGCCCGTTTGCCAACCAGGATGGGATAACCGATGCCCATATCCTTGGCGAACGAAGCCACGTCTTCCACCGCCGCGTCGTCATTCATCTGCACCCCGACCACCTGCAATTCCTGCGCTCCATATTGCTTCTGCAGTTCCATAAACCAGGGCATTTCGATTTTGCACGGTTCGCACCAGGTGGCCCAGAAGTTAAGCACCACCGCCCGGCCGCGCAAATCGGACAAATGAATTACCTTGCCCTCGGTGGTTTGCAGCACGAATTCGTGGGCGGCCTGGCCTTTCATCTGGGCGGCCGCCAGGGCCTCTGGAGTGGGAGCCTCCCGGACCTTGTTGAAGCCGAATACCAGCAGCAACGAAGCCACCATGGCCAGCACCATCAACACCACCGGATCGCGCTTCAACACGACACTCCTTGTAGCGGAGAACTGGCCAGAAACGAGGCGGGAAATGGCTTTCTCTGGGCCTGCGCGGCCGGAGCCGCAGTGAGCGCCTTTTTTATTTCGTCTTCGATATCGCTTTTGCTCTTCAATCCCAAAATTTTCCCCACTATTTTGCCGTCGCGGCCGATCAGAAACGTCTCCGGAAGAAAAGGAATTCCGCCGTACGCGTCCGCGATAGCATCCTGTTCCGAGGGTTTTCCCACCAGAATCGGGTAGGCAATGCCCATGTCTTTTGCAAAGGAAGATACCTCTTCGAGCGATGCGTCGTCCTGCATATCAACCCCGACAATTTGCAGGCCTTGGGAAGCGTACTGCTGCTGCAGTTCCACCAGCCAGGGCGTCTCGATCTTGCAAGGCTCGCACCAGGTGGCCCAGAAATTGAGCAGGACGGCTTTCCCCTTGAAATCGGAAAGATGGACCGTCTTGCCATCCAGCGATTTCAAGGCGAAGTCGTGAGCCTCCTGGCTGGTGGGTTTAGGCCCCGGAAGCGCCGCGAATTTCCCCGCGCGGCGAGACTGGTAGACGCCGAATAGCAGCATCCCCGCGACCACCACGCCGACCACCATCAAGACGACCGGATCACGTTTCACTTTCAACCTCATCACAACTGAAAGCGGCTCAGAAACGAAAAATACCTGGAAAGCATGGAAAAACGCCCGATCAGCAGCAGTACTCCGAGAACCACCAGCAGCGCGCCGCTGGCAACTTCCAGCGCGTGCATGTGAGTGCGGAAGCGGCTGTAAAACTTCAGAAAGCGCTCCATCAAAAGCGACGTCAGCAAAAACGGCACCGCCAACCCCAAAGAATAAATCGTAAGCAGCAGAATGCCTTTGGCCACGGAATCTTGTTCCGCGGCGAATCCCAGAATCACCGCCAGAATTGGACCCACGCAAGGGGTCCATCCGAAAGCAAAGGCAAATCCAATGACGAAGGCGCCAAGCACCGTGCTGCTGCCCTTAACGCTGTGCAGCCGTTTGTCCGCATAAAGCGCATTGATGCGGAAAATCCCCGTCAGGTGCAATCCAAACAGGATGATCACCACTCCCGCAACCTGCGCCAGGATTGATTTGTAGCGCGCCAACAGTTGACCGACTTCGGTCGAGATCGCTCCCAGCGTGATGAATACAACACTGAATCCCATAATAAAAGCGATGGAATTCAGCATTACTTTGCGGAAAAGGCGCGACTGCTGGGACTGCAGTTCTTCCACTCCCGCGCCCGAGATCAGCGACACGTATCCTGGCACCAGAGGCAGGACGCACGGGGACAAAAACGAAACTAGCCCCGCGACAAAGGCCGCGATGGGAAGCGGGAGATTCGCCATTAGCACATTCTAACAGTCAGGACAGTGAGTGCATCCCTCTCCAACGGGCCAGTCACTTCCGTGCGGGGTTGACAGCAGGCGGTTCTGTCTCCAACTCTTTAGGAGGCTCTGCCACTGCCTTGTGCAGGAAGCCCGGCGGCATTACCGCGGTTACCAGGGCGCGCTCGCCGTGCTGCTCCACTTTCAGGCTGGCGAAAAACTGCTTTACATCAGGATCAGTCCCCTGGCCCGCGACGGAAGCTTCCGCGGTATGAAACAAGCTGAGAAAGGCGCCGAGTTGCTCGGTCACGTGCTTGGCTTCGTCGGCACTGCCCGTGAAGGCCTCCCCTCGCAGGTGAACGTTTCCTAAGTAATAGCGCGCCGAAGCCACCACCACGGCGGGTTGGGAGAACAATAGCGAAACGCTCATGGGCGAGATGGCAGAGGCCCGATCCGGCGGATTGACCTTAAAGATTCCCCAAACCAGGCTGCCGAGCGGCAAGCCAGACAGGGGAACGTGTTTGTAATACTGGCGCAAGAGCGCGGGTCCGCCAAAAGGAGACGCCAGCTTGCGTGACCGTTCCACCATGCCGCGAATCACCTCCGGATCGGGATGATTGGAGGCTGCCACCGTATCCGGGCCGAGGATGGCCACACGCAGGGTTCGGCCTTCGAGCGGAATGCTGTAGATCTCCACCGAGCCATCGCTTTCGACCGTCGTAGCCAGTTTGTGAAGATAGGCGCGCAGCCGCACTCCATCGATTTTGCCTACGAAAACTTCGGAGAAGCGCGGGGTTGGAGGGCCGCCGGTTTGCGGGGGCAAACTGCTGGAGTAGTGGATGGCTAACGCGGCCTGATCCAGATCGCGTTCGAACTCGAAGCCGGTGGCCTGAATGAATTGTTCGTAATCGGGATCGTGGGAAACGGCTGGCAACTGGCCGACGATATCCGCCCGGCGAATCCATTTCAGATTGACGTAGGCAAACCCGTCCGCGCTGGGAAGCAGGCGCGCAGGCTCGGGCGGAGCATGCTTGCGCAAAAAGACGGCGAGGGCGACCGCAGCCACCACCAGCAGAACGCCAAAGAAAATGGGAAGGCGTCGTCGTATGCGCATGGGGAGATTTGCAGAATGATAGCAGAGGGAGGAGTCTTTGTAGCGCCGGCGTCTCGCCGGCAGGCGTAAACTGGGGCGGTTTCAATCTTGGAGGCAGAATCATGCGCCGTCTGCTCTTTTTTGCTGTCATCTTTGTCTGCGCTCTTCCGGTGTTCGCCCAAGCCAAGCGTCCCTTCACCTTCGAAGACATGATGAAACTGAAGCGGGTTGAGGAGCCGGAAGTCTCCCCTGATGGAAAGTGGGTGCTGTTCGCGGCGGTAGATGTAGACCTGGCGGCCAACACCAAGACGCCGCATGTGTGGGTTGTCCCGACAGCGGGAGGGCAGGAGAAAGAAATCATCTCCGATCAGGATGCCGACCGGCCGCGCTGGGCGCCGGATGGCAATCGCTTTGCCTTCCTCTCCACGAAGAAGGATGGGTCGCAGGTGTGGTTGGCGGATTTTGATGCGGCTACAGGCACGGTAACTGGCGTGCGGCAACTGACGTTGGTGAAGACTGAAGCCGATGGCGAGTTGTGGTCGCCCGATGGGAAGACCATTCTCTTCCGGTCGGATGTGTATCCCAAGTGCGACAGCTCGCCAGAGGCGGAGGCCGCATGCAACGCCAAAAAGCTGGAGGAGCACGAGAAGTCGCCGGTGAAGGCGCTGATTTTCGACCGGCTGCTATACCGCCATTGGAATGCGTACAAGGAGGGGAAGCGGAGTCATTTGTTTGTGGTGCCGGTTGAAAGTGGCGCCCCCGGTCTCGACCTGACGCCGGGAGATTACGATGCGCCGGAGTTCTCGCTGGGCGGGCAGGATGACTATGCGTTCTCTCCCGACGGCCAGGAGATTTGCTACACCTCGAATCACGATCCAGTAGAGGCCACCTCGACGAACAATGACTTGTGGATTGCCCCGGTGAATCCAGTGCCGGCAGCGATGGGTGTTACGGCGGTCGAGGCCCAACTCTCTCAAACCCGGAACATCACGGCCGACAACAAAGCCAGCGACTCGACGCCGCTCTATTCACCGGATGGCAAGTACATCGCCTACCGCGCGCAGCAGAGGCCGGGGTATGAGAGCGACAGATTTCGGCTGATGCTGTATGAGCGGAAGACAGGGGAAAAGAAGAACCTGACGGAAGACCTCGATGGATGGGTGGGAACCCTCGCTTGGTCACCGACGTCAAAACGAATCTATTTCAATACCGAAGAAAAGGGAAAGACAGATGTTCTCTCTCTTCTCGTCGCAACTGGCAAACGTGTTGAACTCCCAATGTTCGTCATGGCGACCGTCGATGATCTGATGGTGGCTCCGAATGGCGAGGACGTTTACTTCACAAACAACTCTCTCCAAAACCCCAATGATATATACGTATTCATGCTTTGCCCTAACGGATGCGGTGACCCTCCCCCGCCGCCTCCGGAACAACTTACCCACCTCAACGACGCCCTGCTTTCACAAATCGAAATGTCTCCCCTAGAGGCTTTCTGGTTTGCCGGTGCCAACAAAGACAAAGTGGAAGGCTTCCTGGTCAAGCCGCCCAACTTCGATCCCAACAAGAAATATCCGCTGAAGTTCATTGTGCACGGCGGGCCCGAGGTGCCCATCGGTGACGAATGGAGTTACCGCTGGAACTCGGGACTGTTCGCCGCGAACGGCTACGTAGTCATCGAGATCAACTTCCACGGCTCGCCCGGCTACGGACAGAAGTTCATCGACGCCATCAACGGCGACTGGGGCGGCGCGCCGTATGAAGACCTGATGAAGGGCCTCGACTACGCCGAGCAGCACTATCCGTTCATAGATAAAAACCGCGAGTGCGCGCTGGGCGCCAGCTACGGCGGCTACATGGTGAACTGGATCCTCGGGCATACCGACCGTTTCAAATGCCTGGTGTCGCACGACGGCACATTCAACAACGAGTCAGATTGGGGAACGACGGAAGAGCTGTGGTTCAACGAGTGGGAATTCAAGGGCACTCCATACACAAACCGCGAACTGTATCGCAAATGGTCTCCACACTTGTTTGCGCAGAATTTCAAGACGCCGACGCTGGTGATTCACGGCCAGAAAGACTACCGGCTGGACGTGTCAGAAGGCTTCCAGCTCTTTACGACTTTGCAGCGTATGGGCGTGCCGTCGAAGATGCTCTACTTCCCCGACGAAGGCCACTGGGTCCTGAAGCCGCAGAATTCGCAGCTTTGGTACAAAACGGTGAATGATTGGGTAGATCAGTGGATAGGGAAGTAGTAGGCAGTTCTCCGCGCTCTCTGCTGGCATTCTCTGCGGGCTCGGCGGTTAAAGGCTTTGCCTTTTGCCGGCTACCCGGAAAAAGCCCTTAACCGCCGAGCCCGCAGAGAGCCGGCCCTTGAGAGCGCTGAGAGAACCGAAATTGACTCCCGTGCGGGATTCTGCGCGTTGACAATGCCTTAGTCCCTACGTTATCGTATAAGTCTTTGGCAGTACTGCGGTTGCCCGTGTGATAGCCCTGCGCCTTCGGCGCCTCCAGGGAACTCAGCGGTCTTCTTGCCTTTTTTAAATTTCTGGGAGAGTTAGCATGTCTACCTATTTCCCCAAACAGGGGGAAATTGTGCGCAAGTGGTTCGTCGTGGATGCCTCGGGGCAGACCCTGGGACGCTTGGCATCGCAAGTGGCTCGCATCCTGATGGGGAAAGAAAATCCCCAGTACACGCCGTTTCTCGATACCGGGGACCACGTGATCGTGGTCAACGCCGAGAAGGTCAAGACGACCGGGCTCAAGGCCGAACAGAAGAAGTATCAGCATTACACCGGATATCCCGGCGGGTTGCGTACAGAAGACTTCCGCAAGCGCTTCGCCCGCAAGCCGGAGATGGTGATTGAAAGCGCGGTGGAGCGTATGTTGCCCAAATCGAAAATGGGCAAGCAGATGCTGACCAAGCTGAATGTGTATCGCGGCGATAAGCATCCGCATGAGGCGCAAAAGCCGCAAGAGAAAGCGCTGGCGTAGAGAACAGCGACTGGGAACTCTGGCTACTCAGTTATACATGAAGTCGTCAGTCCCAAGTTCTCAGGATATTCCGGATCTGACGACATTTGAAGAAGGAAAGGACGGCACCGGGGTTAGCTGAAAGCTGACGGCTGGAAGCTGAAAGCTAAGAATGGCTGATTTAGTTCAATACTACGGAACAGGACGCCGCAAGACTGCAGATAGCGCGGGTTTATTTACGTCCGGGCAGCGGTGAGTTCAAGGTAAACGGCAAGGCTTTCGAGCAATACTTCGTAACCCCGGCGCAGCGTTCGGCGGCGAAGACTGCCTCTGGTCTCGACCGAAACTTCGGCCACTTTCAATGTGGTGGCGCGGGTTTCCGGGGGCGGAGTGAACGGCCAGGCCGACGCGGTGAAGCTGGGCATTGCCCGCGCTTTGATGATCTTCAACATTGAGCTGCGCAAGAAGCTCAAGAGCGAAGGCATGGTAAGCCGCGATTCGCGCGGCAAAGAGCGTAAGAAGTACGGGCAGAAGGGCGCGAGAAAGCGCTTCCAGTATTCGAAGCGGTAGAAGCAGCCAGTGGCTAGTGAGTAGTGGTTAGTTGACTAGCCACTAAGCACTAGCAACTGATTTGTAGGTATTTAAATTCTTTCCGCGCCGTTTGACGCGGGCGGAAATGGCAATCTGGAGCGGCCGCAAGGCACGCAAAGGATGCAGACTCAATAAGGAGGTTAATTGGCTAACATCACCATGAAGGAACTGCTCGAAGCGGGTGTTCACTTCGGGCATCAGACCAAGCGCTGGAATCCTAAGATGAAGGAATTCATCTTCGGAGAGCGCAACGGGATTTACATCATCGATCTGCAGAAGACGCTGAAGATGTTTAAGGAAGCGTCCAAGTTTGTGCAGGACCTGGCCGCCGACGGGCAAGATTGTCCTCTTCGTGGGGACTAAGCGGCAGGCGCAGGATGCGATTGCCGAAGAGGCACGGCGCTGCGGCATGACTACGTCAACCAGCGCTGGCTGGGTGGCCTTTTGACCAACTGGGTTACGGTGCAGAAGTCGGTAAAGCGGCTCAAGGAGCTGGACGAGATGGCCACCGACGGCCGCTACGAGTTGCTGCCCAAGAAAGAAGTCATCAAGCTGGAGCGCGAACGCAAGCATTTGGAAGCCAACCTCGCCGGCATCAAGACGATGACCCGCCTGCCGGACGCGATTTTTGTGATCGATTCCAACAAAGAGCAGATCGCGGTGCGCGAGGCCGCAAGCTGGGCATTCCGGTGGTGGCCGTGGTAGATACCAACTGCGATCCCAGCGAAGTGGATTATGTAATCCCTGGCAATGACGACGCGCTGCGGGCCATTCGGCTGTTTGCTTCCAAGATCTCCGATTCCGCCGCGGAAGGTTCGCAGCTGATGACCGACAAGCAGGTGGCCGATTTGGCCACTGCCGCCGCTTACGCTGAAGCTGCTGTCCGCATCGTCTGCAGCACCGGCGGGCTCGGAGGCACGCATCGCCCGAGAACGCGGCAGAAGCCGGCGCCGAAGATATCAGCATGGAGGACGTGCTGGGTACCGGCGGTCGCAAGCAGCCGGCGGTCGCGGAAGTGGAAGACGAAGCTCCGCAGGTGGAAACCCGCACTTACTAACTGGCCAGCTGAGCGCGAGGAAAGCGAATCCGGGCTTGAAGCTAATTAGACCCGCGCGGGTCGTCCGGCGCGGGTTGATTTTTGCACGAACAGTCGTTGGTCCTGGGACGTCGTTGCGTCCTTCGCCGACGGGCGTTGACTTAGGCGTAAAACGAAAGACCAAAGACCAACGACTAACGACCAAGGACATTCATTCAATATGGGTACATCTACCGTGAATATTTCAGCCGCACAAGTAAAAGAGCTCCGCGACAAGACCGGGGCGCCGATGATGGATTGCAAGAAGGCGCTGTCCGAAGCCAAGGGTGACCTGGAACAGGCCGTGGTACTGCTGCGCAAGCGCGGGGCGACGGTTGCCGAGCGCAAGGCGGGACGCGCCACCAGCGAAGGCTCGGTGACCAGCTACATCCACGCCGGGGGCAAGATTGGCGTGCTGGTGGAAGTCAATTGCGAAAGCGATTTCGTGGCTCGCACCGACGATTTCAAGGAACTGGTGCACGACATCGCCATGCACATCGCGGCCAGCGATCCGAAGTTTATCCGCAAGGAAGATGTTACGCCTGAGGCTTTCGAGCGCGAGAAGGATATCTATCTGGCGCAGGCGGTGGCGAGCGGCAAACCGCAAAATATTGCGGAAAAGATGGTCGCCGGCAAAATGGCCAAGTTCTACGAGGAAGTCTGCCTGCTGGAGCAGCCCTTCATCAAGGACCAGACCATCTCCATCTCGCAGCTTATCGCGGCGAAAATCGGCAAACTCGGAGAAAATATCTCGGTCCGACGCTTCGCCCGCTTTAAGGTGGGGGACGCGGGCGCGACCATCGCCTCGACGAAGATCAAGCCTGACGAGGGCGAGGCGGCGGCGCCAATGCCGGTCGCAAAATAGCTGGAGTCAGGGCTGCTTCGGCAGCCCTTTTTTTGTTAGGTTTGTCATCTGTCATTTTGAACGAGACATTGTGGAATCCCACCCTAGCGCACAAAACGCGCTAGGATGGGGCACCCAGCGAAAATCCAATCATGTCCACTCCCGTTTACAAGCGCGTCCTGCTCAAGCTGTCCGGAGAAGCTCTGGCTGCCAGCCAGGGCTTCGGAGTGGATCCGATACGGATCCATGAAATCGCTGCCGAATTAGCGGATGTGAAGTCGCTGGGCGTGCAAATCGCTATCGTGGTCGGCGGCGGAAATTTTTTTCGCGGCGTCGCCGAGCAGGCCAAAGAAATGGACCGCGTCTCCGCCGATCAGATGGGCATGCTGGCCACAGTGATCAATGCGCTGGCGCTGCAGGACGCGCTGGAAAAACAGGGCGTCTTTACGCGTGTCATGTCCGCCATTGAAATGAACCAGGTGGCGGAGCCGTTCATCCGGCGCCGCGCCATGCGGCATCTGGAGAAAGGCCGGGTCGTGATCTTTGCCGGAGGCACCGGCAGTCCGTATTTTTCGACGGACACGGCCGCATCTCTTCGCGCCATGGAAATTAAGGCCGATGTCATTCTGAAAGCGACCAAGGTGGATGGCATTTACGACGCCGATCCTGTGAAGGTGAAAGATGCCAAGAAATTCGCCGAGATCAGCTACATGGAAGTGCTAAGGCTGGGCCTGCGGGTGATGGACGCCACCGCAATTTCCCTTTGCCAGGAAAACAATTTGCCAATCGTTATCTTCAATCTGAATCACGAGGGAAATATTCGCAAAGTAGTCACCGGCGAGAAGATTGGTTCGCGGGTGAGCGCGTAAGAAATCACTGGCCACGGATTTTCACGGATTCACTCTATGCCGTTTTTGAGCAACTTGATTCGTAAACTCCGTGCGAATCCGTGGCCGCCCTTTGTTATGCAGGGTTTATAATTCATCGTTTTGATAATTGCATTTTCACGGAGCCCCCGATGCCGCAAGCGAGTATGGCTGCAGTCCCCGGCCTGAAAGAAACCTACATCCAGCTCAAAACGCGCATGGATAAGGCGGTGGAAGACTTCCGCAAGGCCATGGCATCTACCCGCACCGGGCGCGCCTCGGTGCACATGGTGGATTCGGTCAACGTGGAGTGCTACGGGGCGCAGATGCCACTGAACCAAATCGCGCAAGTGCACGCGCCGGAAGCGCAACTCATTACCATCCAACCGTTCGATCCCGCTCAGCTTGCGGCGATTGAAAAGGCCATCCGTGTAGCGGACCTGGGCCTGAATCCCATGAATGACGGCAAGATCATTCGCGTGCCGGTGCCGTCGCTTACCGAAGAGCGCCGCAAAGACATGGTGAAACACCTGCACAAGGTTCTCGAAGAGCACCGCACCGCGGTGCGTAACATTCGCCGCGATGGCAACGATGCCATCAAGAAGGCGATGAAAGACAAGAAGATTACCGAAGACGACGAAAAGCGCGCCATTGACGAGATCCAAAAGCTTACCGACGGCGAGATCAAGAAAATGGAAGACATGAGCAAAGCGAAGGAAAAAGAAGTGATGGAGATCTGAGTACGCGCCCTGAATGTTAACCCTGCTGTTCCCCGTTTCCTGAAGAAGGCGCACAATTTTGCAGATTCAGTAACAGTTACTGCACACATTCCAACCTTCGCACTGGCCAAAAGCACGTCACGCGAGCGATTCCGGGGCATGTCCAAAAGATTCGAAACTTTTCCAGCATGGAAGGGTTTGCAGCCACGTACCAAGTATTCGTTGGTTTCCCCCCAAATCTAGATTTCCTGGAGTTTGCCATGAAAAGGTCGCTTCTGCTGTGGGGCTTACTAGCAATCGGGACGATCACTCTGGCCGGCTGCGGCGCCGGGAGCATGTCGTCGAATCCTCAAGGCGGCGGCGCCACCCAGGCCGCAGTGTTCGTAACCGGCGAGGACGCGCCTGTATCTTCGGTAGTCGCGTTTAACATCACCATCGACAAAATCACCCTCAACAATGGTTCAAACACCGTGACGGCGCTTTCCGCACCGGTGGCGGTTGACTTTGGCCGGTTGGTCGGCCTGCGCTCTCTGCTGGGATTCAACACCATCCCGGCGGGCACTTACAGCAGCGCGACGGTTACGTTCGAAGCCAGTAACCCGGCGCCCGCGGTCAACTACATTGATCTCACCACCACGCCGCCTTCCATCGGCACGGCCGCTGGAGTGCTGAGCAGTTCCACGGTCACGGTCTCCTTCCCCAGCGGAAAGCCGCTGGTGGTAGCAAGCAACGGCCTGGCCGGCTTGCACATGGATTTCAATCTGCGGAAGTCTCTGGCCATTGACGGAAGCGGCAATCTCGTCATCAACAACGGTCAAATTGCGGTCACGCCGGTGCTGGATGTGATGGCGGTTTCGGCTTCCGACGAAGAGGGAGAGATTACTGACTTCGGGGGCAACGTGGTCTCCGTCAATGTTTCCGGAAACTCGTTTGTAATGCAGGGGCCTTACGGCTTCCAGGAAGTCATCGATGTCAATTCCAACACGCAATACAACGCCGGCAACAGCCTGAGCAGCTTGACGGCGAACGGTATCGTTGCTGTCGAAGGCACGGTTCAGGCGGACGGCAGCATTCTGGCCAATTGCGTCGAGCTGATCACGACTGACAAGGCGTTCATCTCCGGCCGGATTCTCGCGGTGAAACCCGGTCCGGTCGTCACCATGTTTGTGGGTGAAGAGGTCGGCACTTCAGCAAGCATTCCGGTGGACAGCGTCTATACCGTGGACCTAAGCCAGGTGTCCGAATACGACATCTGCTTCATTGACAACTGGTTTACTAGTGAGCTGTTCAGCTCCACATCGTTAGTCGCAGGCCAGCGCATCTTTGTGGGCGGAACGTACATGGGCAATACATTTACTCCGCGCATGGTGTCGTTGCGGCGCCAGGGAGTGGTGGGATCGCTGGTAGCCAACAGCGTGAACATCGTGACCGGCAATCAAGGCAGCTTCCAAATGCAGAATGACGCCTTGATGAGCTTTTCAGCAGGCGGCCCATTCGCCGTCTACACGGTTGGCAAGACCGTGTTCGTGAACATTGACGGGCTAAGTGGACTACAAGCCGCGGGATCGGCCAATCTGGAAGCGCGCGGCCTGGTGTTCCAGGATCCGGTGAGCAAGAAGCCGGTTGTCTGGGCACATCGGGTACGGGTACTGCAATAAAACTAAGTCCAGTCTGATTCCCTGCAGGCGGCCTACGGGCCGCCTGTGTTTTTTGCACGCAGTTTTTTGCGCGCGGGACAACTTTCAGCTTCACCTTATAATTGGCGGTGATGAAGAAGGTAGTCCATGCCGCCTGCCCGCATGATTGCCCGGACGCCTGCGGAGTGCTCATCACGGTGGAGGATGGGCTTGCCACAAAGATTCAAGGCGATCCGGCGCATCCGGTGACGCGCGGGTTTTTGTGCGCCAAAGTGGCGAAGTATTTGGATCGGGTGTATTCGCCGGATCGGGTGCTGTATCCCATGAGGCGGATCGCCCTTAAGGGGCCGGGCGAAGAACTGCGGAGCTTCGCTCCTGGACAGCCGAGGGCGGCCGTCCCTACGCATGCCGAGAACTTTCAACGAATTTCCTGGGACGAAGCTCTCGACGAGATTGCAAATCGCTTCAAGCAAATCACGGCGGACTTCGGGAGCGAGGCGATTCTTCCTTATTCCTACGGCGGCACGCTGGCGGTGCTCAACGGCGGCTCTATGGACCGCCGATTCTTTCATCGCCTGGGCGCGTCGCAGCTCGAGCGGGCGATTTGCTCGGCCGCCGGAGAAGCCGGGCTGAAGTCGGTTCTCGGGGTAAAGCTGGGGACCGAGCCTGAGCGATTCCGCCAATCGCGCTACATCATCGCCTGGGCGGCGAATATTCACGGAAATAATGTTCACCTGTGGCCTTTCATCGTCGAGGCTCGCCGCCAGGGCGCGAAGTTGGTGGTGATCGATCCTTACCGCACCCGCACCGCGGCCTGCGCCGATTGGTATTTACCCATCAACCCCGGTACCGATGCGGCGCTGGCGCTCGGGATGATGCACGTCATCATCAACCAAGGCCTCCACGACGCCGATTACGTTGCCCGCCATACCCTCGGTTTCGATCAACTGCGAGAGAAGGTGCAGGAATATCCTCCTGAGCGGGTTGCGCAATGGACCGGGATCGCCCCAGCGGACATTGTGAAACTGGCGCGCGAGTATGCCACTACGCCACCAGCGGTCATTCGCTTGAACTATGGCGTGCAGCGGTCGGAGGGCGGCGGCATGGCGACCCGTGCCATCACCATGTTGCCTTGCATTACCGGTTCCTGGAAGGATGTTGGCGGCGGGTTGCAGCTTTCGACGAGCGGGGCGTTTGGACTCAACCGTGACGCTCTGGAGCGTTCGGATCTGATGGTGAAGTCGCTTGGCCGTCCGGCGCGCATCGTTAACATGGTGGAGTTGGGCAAGGCGCTGAACACTCTTGACGATCCGCCGGTAAAAGCGCTTTTCGTTTACAACTCCAATCCCGCAGCCGTTTGTCCCAACCACAACGAGGTGGTGCGCGGATTGCGTCGGCCCGACCTGTTTACCGTGGTCCATGAACAGTTCTTTACCGACACCACGGACTATGCCGACATCGTTCTGCCTGCGACCACATTTTTTGAGCACAGTGATTTACAGACAGCCTACGGACATTACTACCTGCAAACCTCCGGCCAGGCCATCGAGCCGTTGGGGGAGTGCCGCTCCAACGTGGAAACATTCCGCGCGCTGGCCGAGCGCATGGGCTTTGACGATGAGTGCTTCCGCGACTCAACCGAGCAGATGATTGACATTGCGCTAGCGTCCGAAAATCCATGGCTCAAGGGAATTAGTCGAGAAAGACTGGACCGGGAAGGCCAGGTTCGGCTGGAATTTGAAAACCAGACATCAGTTTCCGGTTCGCAGTTCCCAGTTCCGTTCCTGCCCTTCGCCAGCGGCAACTTTGCCACATCCAGCGGGAAAGCTGAGTTGTACAGCGAATCGCTGAAGGCCCAGGGTTTGGACCCAGTCCTGGAGTTCAAGCCGCCGAGTGAATCGCGGCACAGTCCCCAGGCCAAGGCTTTTCCACTGGAGTTACTGGCTCGAAAGGCCGATAATTTTCTCAATTCCACCTTCTCCAATTTGCCGGTGACCCAGGCGATGGAGGAGTTGGGCCTGTTGGAGATCAGCCAGGCCGACGCGTGCGCCCGAGGGATTACCGACGGCGCTCCGGTGCGGGTCTTCAATAAACGGGGCGAAATCCGATTACGGGCCCGAATCGATGGTACAGTGCAACCTGGAGTGGTTTCCGCAAGGCTCTATTGGGCTAAGCTGACCGCGGGCCAGCGCAATATTAACGTGCTAACCTCCGAAAAACTTACCGACCTGGGCAACTCGGCCACGTTTTATTCCGTCTTGGTTGAAGTGGGGCTTTTTGACCCGGTCTAAGGCGAGTTTCGGGTTGGGTGCTTGGACGCTCCGCAGTGCTCTACCGTATAATTACCGTTTTCCATACTCCCACAGGCCGAGGTAGTAGCGATTCTCCGCGCTCATCACGATGGCCCTGCAATAGCCAGGGGCAAATGCCGTCAAGCCGCAGCTTGCCGGGCTAGTGCCCCGGCCTCATCTCCTTCATTTGCATTCGCTTGGGGGGCGTTGCAGCGGTCGTTTTTCGCCTTGGGCCTGACCCTTTTTCTGCTGAGCGTCACCAGCATGGGCCAGGAAAACGTGATCAGCGCTATTGAGATCCATGGCAACCGCCGCATTCCGGCTGAAACCATTAAAGCCCGCATTTATACCCATCCCGGCGACGTGTACGACGAGGGCGGCCTTTACCGCGATTTCAACTCGTTGTGGAACACCAACTACTTCGAAGACATTCGTTTTGAAAAGGAGCCCACGCCCAAAGGCTGGATTATCCACGTTTATGTAAAAGAGCGGCCGACCATTCGCGAGATCGACTATGTTGGCTTGAATGCGGTCTCCAAGAGCGATGTGCTGGATCGTTTCAAAGACGCCAAAGTCTCGTTGTCCCCGGAGAGTCAATACGATCCGACCAAAGTGAAGCGGGCCGAAGTCGTAATCAAAGGCCTGCTCGCCGAGCATGGCAGGCAGTTTGCCACCATCAAGACCGAAGTGCACCCCGTTCCGCCGGCAGCGGTAAACATCACTTTTGTGATCAAGGAAGGGGTCAAGGTCAAGGTGGGCAAGATCATCTTCCAGGGCAACAAGAACGTGCAGGGCCGCATCTTGCGCAGTTCCATGAAGTTTTCCCGCCCCATTGGAGTTCCGCATTCCATTTTTCTGGAGAATCTGTTTGCCAAGACCTACGACGCCAGCAAACTTGACGACGACATCGAACTGGTGCGCGAGGCCTATCAGAACCGCGGCTACTTCAAGGCGGTGGTTAACGATCCCACCACGAATATCCACGACACCGGGCATCATGGATTTCACATTCCGCTTATCCAGTCGGGGCCAGGCAAGGTGGTAGACATCACCATCCCGATTGATGAAGGAGAAAAGTATCGCCTGGGCAGCATCACTTTCAAGAACAACAAAGCGTTTACCAATGTCACCGCGCTGCGGGCGCAGTTTCCCATCAAGGACGGGACGATCTTTGACCGTTCCAAGATTGTGAAGGGTTTGGACAACCTGCGCCAGGCATACGGTACCTTGGGGTACATCAACTTTACCTCGGTTCCCGAACCAAGCATTGACGAAGATAAGAAGGTGATCAACTTCAGTATCGATGTGGACGAAGGTAAGCAGTTCTTCGTGCGCCGCATCGAATTCACCGGCAACACAACCACTCGGGACAAGGTCATTCGCCGCGAAATTGTTCTGCAGGAAGGCCAGGTGTACAACGATCGTTTGTGGAAGCTCAGCCTGCTGCGCCTGAATCAGCTGGGCTACTTCGAGCAGCTGAAACCGGACGATCCCGATCTGACGCAGCGCATTCTGGACGACAAAAATGGCCAGGTGGATCTGACGCTAAAGCTCAAGGAGAAAGGCAAGAATGCCATCAGCTTAACTGGTGGCGTCAGCGGCTTGGCGGGAACGTTCGTCGGATTTGGCTACAGCACCAACAACCTGATGGGACGCGGCGAGACGTTCAGTGTGAACGCAAACATCGGTAATTTGGAGCGCAGTATCACCTTCGGCTTTACCGAACCTTATCTGTTTGACCGTTCGATACAGGCGGGGTTTACCGTTTTCAGCCAGAAGTACAATTACAACCAGGCCCGCGAGCAGGCGCTGCTGACCGGAATTCAGATTAACGTGCCGCAGTCCGAGTTGCAGAACCTGCAGAACTACACCCAGGCAAGCAAAGGCTTCACGCTTTCGCTGAGCCATGCCTTGCATCATGGATTCAAGCGGGTCGGCGTCTCTTATTCGTTCGACGTATCGTCCCTGGCCACCCTCAGTCAGGCGTCGCAGAATCTATTTCAGTATCTGGAGTATGAGGGCATCAGCGGACCGAACTCGCTCAACGGCATTGTCACCAGCGCGATCACCCCGACTTTTACCTCAAGTACCGTGGATAGTCAGTTCAACGCCCGTCACGGCACGGGAATCACTCTGGCGGCTCAGTTCGCCGGCCTGGGAGGCACGGTTCGAACCATACGACCGACCTTCCAGTACAAGCATTTCATTCCGGTGCAGAAGGGGCGCAATTCGCTCGCCTTTAACTTCACAACTTCTTTCCTCAGCGGCTTTGGCGGCGTGGTGGCGCCTCCGTTCCAGCGCTTCTACATGGGCGGGGATTATGACATCCGGGGCTTTGATATCCGGTCGATTTCGCCGGTGGCCTACTTGCCGAACAAGGGGTCCATCACCCTGCAGAATCCCGACGGGACCGCGGTCCCCAGGAATCCCAGCAATCCTCTTCTGGGCAACTACACCGTCCCCATCCCTATCTCGCAGATTGTTTTCCCTGGAGGCGATGCCAGTGTGGTCACCAGTTTCGAGTACCACATCACCATCGCGGGGCCGGTTGTGCTTGCCCCATTCATGGATGTTGGCATCGATCCCGTCCTGCGGCAATCCCAGCTGAAAATCACGCCGCAACAGTATAATTTGCTGAATTCCACTCCCTTCGGCTGTCCGGTTCTGAACGCCGCATTCAATTGCGATCCCAGCAAAAGCGTTTTCGAGAAGTTTTCTCAAACGCTTCAGCTGTCCCCGGGGACCAACTGGACGCCGCGCATGTCCACCGGCCTGCAACTGCAAGTCATGCTGCCGATCGTGAACGCGCCGTTCCGCCTCTACTGGGCATACAATCCTCTCCGTTTGGACACAACCAGCAGCGGAACCGTCCCCATCACGCGCGCCATGTTTCCTCCGGGGGCGGCTGGGGACTACACGTTCCAACAGGCGGTTGCCACGTATTCACCCAAGTTTGCGCTTCACGAACCTCTCAGGACTTTCCGGTTCACCGTGGGTACGAGCTTCTAATCCTGATTCGCAATTCACCGCATAACCGGGTGTAGCTCACGCCTGACCACCCTGAACGAAGACCACGTGCTCATCCCCGCAACTGCCTAGCAGCCCTACTCCCGAAATCGGACGCTTCCTTAATCGGCCCTAGGCGGTGACTTCCGATGGTTCTCTCCCTTTTTTCCGGCAATACACCCCTTTTGCCTCTCCGATGTACCCCATAGCCAGGGAATTCAGGCATGGACCAGGGCAAAGACTCCGCAATCGTCGTCAAGCAACTGCTTGTGCTGTTAGTGGGACATCATGAGCCAGATTTCTTACGGCTCCGGCTTCGGTTGGACGAGACCTGCCATGGGCGTGTCTTACTGAAGCATGCGCTTTCGATCGGGAAGGCTCTTTCTGGTTTGGCGGAAGCCCATTATGACCTGGTGCTGTGCGACGAGCCCCGTGATGATTCGACGCGCACATTCTGGTCAAAGCTCAACCACCAGGGCATCGCTGTGCCTGTTCTGTTCCTCAGAGAGCCTATCGATGAGGAAGTCATTCATGGGGCAGTCGCATCATTCTGCCAGCGTAGTGGAGGCGGGGATGAATCGTCTATCTCTCGCGCCCTCCTGGGCACGATCACCGACTACTGCAAGGAAAACCAGCAGCAGAGGACCGAAGACACGCTGCGCACCTTGTGGCATGCCGTGGAACAGACGGCGGATCTGGTAGTCATCACCGACCACTTTGGCGTGATCGAATATGTGAATCGGGCATTTGCCGCGCTAACCGGCTACTCACGGGAAGAGGCCCTCGGACAGTCTTTCCGCATGCTGAAATCCAGCCAGCAGGCTCTGGAACTCTATCCCCAAATATGGCAAACCCTCGTGGCAGGAAACAGCTTCCGCGGAGTGATCCTCAACCAGAAGAAAAACGGAGACACTTTCTTGGCTGAGAAGACCATCACCCCGGTGCGAAACAGTGCGGGAGAAATCATCCACTTTATCTCCACCGACCGCGACATCACCGAACGGAACCGGTTGGAGGCACAACTGCAGCAAGCGCAGCGGATGGACGCGATCGGCCGGCTGGCCGGCGGCGTGGCCCACGACTTCAACAACCTGCTGATGGTCATCAGCTCGTACGCCGAGCTGATGTTGGATTCGATTGCCGGGCAGCATCCCCTGCGCCACAACATCGAAGAAATCATGGCAGCATCCAGCCGGGCTGCTGACCTGACCCGGCAACTGCTGGCCTTCGGACGCCAGCAGATGCAGAGCTTGCGGGTTCTCGACCTGAACCCCGTCATCCAGGAAATCGGCCGCATGTTACCCCACTTAATCGGGGAGGACATTCAGCTGGTGGTGGTGCAAGGAAATAAGCTGGGGAAAGTGAAGGCTGATTTAGTGCAGATCGAGCAGATCCTCATGAACCTTGCCGCCAATGCCCGCGACGCCATGCCCCGGGGCGGCAAGCTCGTCATTGAGACCGCGAACCTCCGCTTGGACGATGTCTACTTGCAGCGCCATCCCATGGTCCCGGCCGGAGACTATGTTCAACTTACGGTCACGGACACGGGCAACGGGATCGCCCCCAAACATCTGGCGCACATCTTCGAGCCTTTTTACACCACCAAGGAGGAAGGCAAGGGCACAGGGCTGGGGCTGGCCACGGTGTATGGCATCGTGAAACAGAGCGGCGGCTTCATTTGGGTGTACAGCGAGCCGGGCCTGGGAACAACCTTCAAGATTTATCTGCCTCGAGTACGCCAGAAAAGCGACAAGCCGTATTCCGCGAAGCCAGCCCAAAAGCCTCCGCGAGGCTGGGAGACTCTGTTGCTGGCCGAAGACGAAGCTGCCGTCAGGCAATCGGAAAAGGAATTCCTGGATGCCAGTGGTTACACTGTGCTTGAAGCCGGTAACGGAGACGATGCCCTGCGTGTGGCTCGGAATTATGCCGGGCCCATTCACCTGATGGTCACCGATGTCGTGATGCCCCGGGTTGACGGCGCCAAGCTGGCGGAACAATTGTCTGCCGAGCGGCCGGAAATGAAAGTTCTATTTGTCTCCGGATATGCCGAGAGCACCGTGCTGCAGCGTGGCGCCATTGATATGGCCGGCCAATTCCTGCAGAAGCCCTTTACGCTCAAGTCTCTTGCCCACAAGATCAGGGAAGTCTTGGCAAAGGGTGAAACTGCTCGAGCCGCGGCCTCGGCCGGCTAACCGCATTTTCCCGACAACCAGCGCTATCCCACGCCCACCCCGTATAATCTCGATATTGTCATGGGTATCCTTTGGGGCGGTTGGCTTACGCCGGCGTTCATTTGGAAACTCGGGTTGGTGATTTCCATCGCCGGTACCGCCAGTTCCACGGTTTTTCTTTTCATGGTGCTGGTTGCTGCGTGGCAATTTCGCCGCTCCACCAGGGCCACCAGTTCAGGTCACTCCCTGCCGGATTCCGCATTGCCGGCAGTTAGCTTGCTCAAGCCGGTGCACGGACTCGAGACTTGCCTGGCCGAGAATATCGAGAGTTTTTTTCTCCAGGATTATCCCCGTTACGAAATTCTGTTCGCGGCCGATGAACCGGATGATGCCGCTTTGCCGCTGGTGCGCGAAATTTGCGCCCGTCATCCGAAGGTTCCGAGCCGCGTTCTTGTCACCGGCAATCCGCCGTGGCCGAACCCCGTGGCTTACGGCTTTCACCGCATGTCGGAAGTCGCTGCGCACCAGATTCTTGTAACCAGCGACAGCGACGTGACAGTTTCCCCGCACTACCTGCGTGACGTGGTGCCCCCCTTGCTCAACCCGGAGATCGGGATGGTGACATGTCTCTACCGCGGCAAGAATGCCGGTGGCTTTTGGTCAGGGTTAAGCGCGATTGGCATGTCGGTGGAGATGACCTGCGGAGTGCTGGTCGCGAACCTGCTCGAAGGGATGAAGTTTGGCCTGGGTCCGACGATTGCCGTGCGCAAAGACTCGGTTGCCAGCATTGGCGGTTATCAATCGCTGGGTGATTACTATGCCAATGATTTCATGATTGGAAATTTGATCGACAAAGCCGGGTTTCGCGTCGTGCTTTCCAATCACGTCATTGACCATGTCGTGCCCCGGATGTCATTCGCTTCCATGTGGAGTAACCAGATACGCTGGGCAAAGTCCACGCGCTACTCGCGCCCTAAAGGACACCTGGGAAGCGGAATCATCTATGCCGTGCCCTACGGAATCCTGGGATGCGGTGCGGCGCTGGAGTTGGGGCATCCCGTGCTCGCGTTCTCGCTTCTGGGAGCAGCTTTGCTGAATCGTGTGATCGAAGGCTGGGTGGTTGGCTGGGGAATCGTTGGTGACCCGCAAGCCTTGCGGGCTCCCTGGCTTTATCCCATCCGCGATCTTCTCGGGTTCATCGTCTGGTGCGCCAGTTACTTGGGCTCGCGTTCGGCCTGGGGTGACCATCACTACAAGCTTTTGGCGGAGGGGCGCATCGTGCGCGAATGAAGATATTCACAGTGCGCTGCCGACGTGCAAGTGCCGAGCGATCACCGAACCAGTTTGCCGTTCCTTAGCTCAAACATCTCGCCACGCCAGGTGATTGTGTGTCCTATGAACCCAGCTACCCAGATTCCCATCGCAACCAAGTCCCGCAGCGGAATCAGCCACAGCGAGCGGAAGACTTGCCGATCTCGAAGGACTGTCCATCCGACTGTCAGAGCCGCCGCTACGCGCATGGTGGTGACCAATCCCAGCAGCGCCCAAGCCCAACTCGCACCCCGAGAGAAGGCCAGCGCAAGCAAAGCCCAGGGAATACCAAAGGTGAGCCCCAGGCCAATGTATCCGCCGCGGCGGGAGTCGCGAATGTTGCGCGCCCAGCGGAGTTGGTGTTGCAGGAACTCGCGCAGCCGGTATTGCGGAAGAAAAGTTTCTACCACCACATGAGACAACTCCACTGCGAGACCGAGAGCGGAAATGCGGCGGCCGATTTCGTAGTCGTCCCCGAGATAGTCTGCCAGCACTTCGAACCCGCCGATCGTCTCTAGGTCCGCGCGCCGGAAAGCGAGTGTCGAACCCAGCCCAAAGCGGATTCCATTTTCCAACTGCCGCGCCGCCAGTACTCCGGCGGCAAAATCCGTGCTGATGCCAAGCGATTCCAGGCGCGAGCCCAGGGTCGAACCTGCCATCCCACGATAAAGACAGGTGACCATGCCGATTTTCTGATCTGCCAATGGCGCGGCAACCCGCCGCAAATAATCCGGCTCGACCCGAATGTCGCTGTCATTCACAACCAGGCGTTCGTATCGGGCATTCGGTAGCATCTGCGCCAGGTTGCTGACCTTGATGTTTGCGCCCAGCTTCTCGCCGCAGAGCACGACTCGAATTGCATGCTGGGGAAACTCCGACTTCACTCGCTCCACAAATTGCAGTGCCGGATCATTCGCCTCGCTCACCCCGAAGATGATTTCGTATTCGGGATAGTCCTGCAGGCAGTGGCTGCGAAGGTTTTCATACATCTGCGGATCGGTTCCCTTGAGGGGCTTAAGAATTGAAACGGGCGGCAGATTGGGTAGCGTGGGGCAGTCAGCAGCCGCTTCCCGCTCGCGCAGGAACTTCACTGCGCTCCACAGGGAGAGAGCATAGTAGCCCAGGCTTGCCAGCGCCCCCAGCCCCGCAAGGATTGCCGCGATCCGGACGTGTGCGGGATCATTCGTAGCGCAAAGACTCAATGGGATCCAAGTTTGCCGCCTTCCAGGCTGGATAGATGCCGAAGATCAGCCCCACTCCCGCGGCGGAGCTGAAACCGAAAGAGGTCCAGAACATGGACATATGCGCCGGCAGCGAGGGCCAGATCGCTGGGATGATCCATACGATGATCGCACCTAGAAGCACGCCAATCACGCCTCCCACCGCCGTCAGCATGACTGCCTCCAGCGTGAACTGCAGCAGGATATCCCTTTTGCGGGCGCCCATGGCTTTGCGGACTCCGATTTCCCGGGTTCGCTCGGTCACGCTTACCAGCATGATGTTCATCACGCCCACTCCGCCCACGATCAAACCCACGCTGGAGATGGCGAACATGCCAATGAACAGCATTCCGGTGAGTTGGCTCCAGACCTCCGAGATTGAGTCCGCGGTAAACACGGCGAAGTTGTCGGGCTTGTCGTACGCCACCTTGCGCCGCCGCCGCAGCAACTCGCGAACTTCGTCGATGGTCTTAGGCACATCGTCGTGGGACGTGGATTTTATGCTGATCCAATGCTGTTTCAGCTCGGGATGAAGCTTGTGCAGAGTAGCCAGCGGCATGAACACTTTGTTGTCTTCGGGATTCTTACCTCCGCCGAAAACTGACTTGACCGGCTGGGCCGTCCCAATCACCGTAAAAAGCTCGCCCTCAATGTTGACTTCTTTTCCCAAAGCGTTCTCGTTCGCCAAAAAGCTCTTGCGTGGTTTCCGACCCCAGCAGCACCACGGGCGACCGGTGTTCTTCGTCGACTTCACTGAACCAGCGGCCGGTCTCGATCTGCAACTGAAACACGTCCTTGGCCGAGGCCTCGTCCCCTTCGAGGATCGTATTCTTGGCCTTGCGATCCCGATACTTCACCGCGAACTCTCCCACGCCGAGCTCCGGCCGGAAATAGCGCAAGCCCGCGGTCACCGCCGCTACATGCGGCAAATCACGCATAGCCACTGCGTCCTCGTAGGTAAGTTCCTTGCGGGTGCGCATTTCTTCGGAGGGGCGCCCAAAGGTGAAGGGCTCGATATGAAAGGCAAAGATGACGTTCGAACCAATGCTGGTGACCACTCCGCGGACGTTGTCGTCGAGCCCGCGGCCGATCGAAGAGACTCCGATGACCACCGCCACCCCAATCACGATGCCGAGCACGGTCAGTGACGAGCGCAGCTTATTGCCGCGGATTGTGTCCGTCGCCATCTGGACGATCTCGCCGAATTCACCTTTGTGCATCATGAGTGATTGAGGAATCGGGTAATTGAGTAATTTCGTAAATTCAAATCCAATCTGTTCCCGATCTTTAAATTACAAAATTATCCAATTTCACAATTACCAAATTCTTCCTACATCTCGAATCGCAGCGCTACGATGGGATCCAGCCGCGCCGCTTTGCGCGCCGGGTACACCCCAAAAAATACTCCCACGCTGGCCGCCACAAAAAGTCCCGCCAGCACCGCCCACAGCTTGATTGCCGAGGGCATGCCGATGGCCAGGGTGAAGATCTCGGCAATGACAACCCCGAACAGCACACCGCCCGCCCCGCCCACCAGAGCCAGAGTCACCGCCTCGATCAGAAACTGCAACAATACGTCGCTGGGGCGCGCTCCCAGCGCTTTGCGGATGCCGATTTCGCGGGTGCGCTCGGTGACCGAAACCAGCATGATGTTCATGATCACGATGCCGCCCACCACCAATGACACCCCGGCGATTCCGATCGTAGCCATGAAAAATGTATTGCTCAGCCCCGACCAGATGCCCAGCAAGCTGGCATTGGTTTCGATTTCGAAGCTATCGTCGCCCCCCGGCGGATCGTGCCGCTGCGCTCGCAACACTACGCGCGCCTCGTCCATGGCTTGATTCAGAGGCGCGCCGGTAGCCAACGCCTTGCCGGAAATCGTGATGCTATTGTTGTGCGTGCCGTACTGCTTCAGGTACGCGGTGAGAGGAATCATCACGTAGTTGTCGAGGCTCTGCCCCAGGGTTTTCCCCTTCTTCTTTCCCACTCCGATGATCTGGTAGGTCCAGCCGTCCAGGCGGATCTCCTTGCCCACTGGGTCGGTGCCAGCCAACAAATAGTCAACCACGTCGGTGCCCACCACCGCGACCTGCGAGCGATTGTTAAGGTCGGCCTCGTTCAGCATCCGTCCCGCCCCCAGATCCGTATCGTAGATGGGCGCCATCGAGGGCGTGATGCCCTGCACCGTGCTGTCGTCGATGGATTGCTGGCCATACTTCACATGCCCAGTTCCGTTGCGCAGCGCGGCCCCCACGAATTCACAATGCCGGCAGCCTGAGAGCACGGCCAGGTAATCCTCCATCATGAGGTTCTTGCGCTTCTCGGTCGCCAACAGGTGTTCTACATTGGTCTCGACCGGCGACATCTTCGAAATGATGAAAACATCCGCTCCCAGATTAAAAATCTTTTGCGACACGTAATCGTTGATTCCGGAAACAAAGGTCACCACCGCGATTACCGCCGCCACACCAATGACGACCCCCACGAGTGTGAGCGCCGAGCGCAGCTTGTTGGCCCATAGGGACTGCAACGCGATACGAATGGCTTCGAGGATGTTCATGACTGATCGGCGGTCGTCAGTCTTCCGGAAAGAAGGCCGACGCTGGGTCCAGTCTAGCAGAGCAGAAACGCCGCCTTCCCGCGCCGCATAACCTGCGACCGAAGTGTGACTTATAATGGTTGCGTAGGCAGCCGGACCGGACGGTCGCTCGCCGAAAGGCGGGAGGAAAGTCCGAACTCCGCAGGGTAGTGTGCCGGATAACGTCCGGGAGGGTGCCTCACGCTTCCACAGGTGGGACCACTCGACGGAAAGTGCCACAGAAAACATACCGCCTTGGCGGCAACGCCAGGGTAAGGGTGAAAAGGTGCGGTAAGAGCGCACCGCCGCCGCAGTAATGCGGCGGGCAGGGCAAACCCCACACGGAGCAAGACCAAATAGGGAGGGAATCCGGAACTTCGGTTCCGGGTACGTGCCGGCCCGGCGCGTTACAACCTCCGGGTAGGTCGCTTGAGCCCGGCAGTAATGTCTGGCCCAGAGGAATGACCGTCCTGCCGGAGCAATTCGGCAGACAGAATTCGGCTTACAGGTCCGGCTGCTACAACTCTAGTTTGTTCTCTTCGCCTTCGATTTTCCAGGGGTAGTTTTCGGGGCAAGCTGTTTCTGCGGCCGAGTCAGCTATATCCAAGAATGGAAAATGGCGCAGCGGTATGAATTGCATAAGCGTGCTGCGCCATCCGAAGGGACGAGTCAGGACCATTGCGGCCTGAGGCCCTTCACATCTGCTTCCCTTTTGAGGCAAATTACAACAAGACCAATCCGTGCTCCTGTTCAAAATTGCTCACAATTGACAAAATGCGCAACATAAGCAGCCACCCAGACTTTACGGGGCAGGAAGATATCCGGAATACCGGCATGGAACCGGAACCTGAAACCCGACCTGCCAGGCGCAAGAATTCGGTCCCGTGGCCCCAAAGTCCTCATAATTCCGTAAAACGCAGGCTCAAAACAATTTCGCCGATAGGCCTCAGTGTTGTTCTAAAATCGCGATTCATTAGACCCCCGGTTTGCACCAGACCCCATCATTTGCGGTGGCCTGACGCCGTACTGCAGTGCGCCAAAAGAAGTCCAGTTTCGATCCTGACGTCTTCCTCTCAACCATTGGTGAGGGCAGGAGAAGTTTGCAGGTTGCCGCGAAACAACTAATCTTCTCGCAGGGAGACGTGACGGATGCGGTGTTCTATATCCAGACAGGCGCCGTAAGAATCGCTGTGCTATCCAGCAGTGGGAAGGAAGCAACCATCGGCATACTGCGCGCCGGGAACTTTTTTGGGGAAGGCTGCCTGGCCGGCCAAGCTCTCCGCATGGGGTCCGCAAATGCCCTGACCGATTGTGACCTTCTGCGCATTGAGAAGAAGGCCATGATGCAAGCCCTCCACCGGGAGCACAAATTGTCAGACCGGTTCGTGGCCTACTTGTTGGCGCGGACCATTCGCTACGAAGCAGACCTGGCTGACCAACTTTTCAATTCGAGCGAAAAACGGCTGGCGCGAATTCTGCTGCTATTGGCGCATTTCGGCCAGGAAGGAGCGCCCGACACCATAGTCCCCGCGATAAGCCAGGCGACCTTAGCGGAGATGGTGGGTACGACCCGTTCCCGAGTCAACTTTTTCATGAACAAGTTCAGAAAACTCGGCTTCATCGAATATGACGGTGGGCTCGAAGTCCACAGTTCGCTGCTTAGTGTCGTTCTTCACGATTAACTTGACCAGCTTCCAAAGTGTTCAGTTTTGAACTGACTTGCCGGTTTGTGTGTTCTATTGTCTTTCCAATCCCACGAAGCAATACGGCCAGACGGAGTTTTCCATGTTTCCCAAACGCCAGAAAAGATGGTTTAGCCTGTACAGAGCTGCTTTGCTGGAATTAGACTCGCGGAAAATGCCGCAGCGGATCGTCCTGGCGAGTAAGGCTCTTCAACGGCGGTTGCGGGAGTTACGAGGCTCGCAAAGCCAATGGGGGGAAAGGCTGGAGATCGAGTACGCGATCCGCAACCTGCATGTCGCCGAGAGAATGAAGTGACCCTCCACAGGCTGTCAGGCGATCACCCCGTATACGTTCATCCCTTCCACCACTCGCAGCCTGCCCCATTGCACGCCGTGGTACATGTGCAAAATTGCACAGCATTAACCGCTTCTTACGGACTAGAGTTGGCTCAGTTCGTGGAGAGAGGCGGTGTTGCATGGCTCCCACGGTCCCCCTTGCCCATCGAGTTCTGCTGGTAGATAACGACGAAGCGGTTCGCGCCATGATGACCCGGGCGTTTGAACTCAAAGGATTTGAGGTAGTGGCTGCCGCAAATCTGACCCAGGCCCTAAGATTCATCGTTGCGGAGAGCTTTGACGTTCTCATCACTGACCTGCACGTACCCAACCCAACCGACGGTCTTGCGGTAGTCACCGCGATGCGCCATTCCCAACCGGATGCAGTGACCATGCTGGTCAGCGGCTTCCCTGACGTGCAAAGCGCCATGGCTGCAGTCTTTCTGGAAGCGAACGAGATTATCGTGAAGCCATTCGAGATTTGGCAGCTTACCGACTTGGTGCAGGAAAGGATGACCAATCGCACACCTAAGACGCGCTTGTACAAGGAACGAGTGGGCGTGGTATTGCAGCGGTGTGTCGCTGTTGTCATGGATGGCTGGTTGGAGCGGGCGAAACAGAGTGCCAGTCTGAACAGCTTGCACCTCAGCGATGAGGAGCGCACCGGACACCTGCCTAGATTGGTGGAAGACCTGGCTGGCCGCTTGGGCCGTTCCAGCGCTTCGGCCAAGGATAGCGATGCCATCTTTTCCCCCGCCGCGACAGCCCATGGCGAGCTGCGGTACCGGCAAGGCTACACTCCCGCCATGCTGGTGCACGAATCGCGAATTTTGCAGGTGGCCATCTTCGGGGCGTTACAAAGCAATCTGAACTTCCTTGATTTCGGCCTGCTGTTACCCGATGTTATGGCCATCGCGGATGAGGTTGATTCGCAGTTAACCCAGGCGATGGAGAGCTATATGAAACTCATGCGGAAATCGATGGCCGCCGCCTAGCCCTTGCGGTTGCCTGGAATCCCGGGTGTGCGGGTTCAGCGATACGTTGCCTGCACCTTTCGAAGGCAAACAGAGGAAATCTCCGATGAATCGGGCGATCGGAAGGGACTCTTCTTGGCTCCGGCGAGTCTTATCATGGCGAAAATCTTAATTGTGGATGACGATGAAGCAATGCGCGGCCTGCTGCGCGTCCGCTTGGAAGGCTCGTATGAGGTTTTTGACACCGGAGATCCCGATCAGGCCCTGGGATTGGCCATGAAGCATAAGCCGGACGCCATCCTTCTCGATCTGATGATGCCCAAGCTTTCCGGTTTTGATCTCTGCCAGAGTCTGCATTCGCTCAGTTACACCTCGCGCATCAGGATCTTCATTATTACCGGCAAAGGAGGCGCGGCGGCCCAGGAATATTGTAAGAATCTGGGCGCCACCGGTTTCTTCCAGAAGCCTGTGGATTTCAACTTGCTGAAGCGGCGGCTGGCCGAGGAACTCGGAACTCAGACCGCCGAACGCCGCAGCCAGACCCGCGTGCGCATGCGCGTCAGTTTGAGGTTGCGCGGCATCGATGTGGCTGGCAAGCCCTTCGAAGAGGTTACCTTCACGGAAAATGTCAGCGCCGGCGGATTTCTTTGCAATTGCGCCGCATCTCTCGCCAGCGGTTCTACAGTCGAGGTTTTCCTGGTCGGCGGAAGAGAATGGTACGTGGGCCGCGCCCGCGTGATGCGCCGGGAATCGGATTTGACCTGGCAGCGCTATGGCTTCCATCTGGAAGAACGAAAAGGTGAGTGGGTGGTGCAGGCCTAGATGGGCATCCCGGAGTGGGAAACAGCCTAGATGGAGATGGCTCTCCCAACTCGGGCGCCCTAGAGCGCTGTTCGGCCCATTCTCGGATCAGTTTGTTTTCTTTTCCAGCTCCGACCATCGCGCGTAGAGCTCGTCCACCGTTTTCTGCGCTGCTTCCATCTCGGCGTGGACGCTCACCAGGCGAGGCCCATCGCTGGCGATGGCCGGGTCTTCGAGTTGCGCGCGCGTGGCTTGGAGCGCCTGCTCCGCCTGGGCGATGCGCTGCTCAATCGTTGCGTATTCGCGAGCTTCCAGATAGGCGAGCTTCTTTCTGTTAGGTGCGGCTTTTTGCTCGGTACTCCCCGTGCGTGGAGCCCCATTGCCGCCCGCGCGAACTTTCCCGGGATCCTTGCGCTCTGCCTGCCAGGATTCCCATTGCAGATAGTCCGCAAAACTCCCGGCTTCGCCTTCATCCACCCCAAGCACAATCGTTGACACCCGATCGAGCATGTAGCGGTCATGCGTAACCAGCACCAGCGAGCCGCGAAACTCGAGCAGGCTTTGCTCCAGAATCTCCAGGGTCGGGATGTCGAGGTCATTTGTGGGCTCGTCGAGCAGCAACACATCGGCAGGCTGCAGCATAAGTTGCGCGATCAGGACCCGCGCCCGTTCGCCCCCGGAAAGCCGCTCAACTGGTTGATTGAGCTGCTCCCCCGTGAACAGGAATCTTGCCGCCCACGATGCCACGTGAATCACCCGATCCTGATAAATGACCGAATCCCCTGCCGGGGCCAGCGCGCGGCGCAAGGTCATATTCGTATCCAGTTCGCGGCTCTGGTCGAAATATACGATGCGCAACCAATCGGCCCGGCGAATCTCTCCGCTGCTTGGCGTCAAGTCTCCGCGCAATAGCCGCAGCAATGTCGTTTTGCCACTTCCATTGGGACCCACCAGCCCAACTCTCTGCCCGGCAGAGACGATGAAGTTCAGCCCCGCGAAAAGCGTGCGGTCTCCAACCCGGTAAGCGACATCCTCCAGTTCGATCAGCCGCTTGGTCTTGCGATCGGTGGCCGAAAAATCCAACTGCGCGGAGCCGGTCCGAGTTCTTATGTTCAGCTCGGCCAGCTCCCCCATCAACTCGTTCGCCTTGCCGATGCGCGCCTTGGATTTCCTGGTGCGGGCTTTGGCCCCTCGGCGCAGCCATTCGATCTCGTTATGAACCAGATTTTCCAGGGCCTCCTGCCGCTTCGATTGCGCGTGCAGAAATTCCTCCTTCTTTTCCAGGAAGGTACTGTACTTTCCACGCACCCGCAGCAAACCATCGGGATAGACCCGGCTGAGCTCGGCGATTTCAGTCGCGACATTTTCCAGGAAATAGCGGTCATGACTTACCACTAGGCAGGCAAATGCGGCCTCTTCCAGCAATCCCTCAAGCCACTCGATCCCCGCGAGGTCTAAATGATTTGTCGGTTCGTCCAGCAGCAAAACATCGGGTCCCTGAACCAGCGCCTGAGCAATCGCCAGGCGTTTCTGCCAGCCTCCGGACAACCTGGCCGCTTCCGCTTCGAGTTCCTGGAATCCCGCCCGGCCCAGTGTCTCGGCCATGCGAGCACCCCGCTCCGCCTCCGGAACTGCGGCGCGTTCCAGCGAAGCTTCGATCACCGAGCGCACCGTGCGCCCAGACTCAAATTTCGAGTCCTGTTCCACAAAGCTGAAGCGGAGCCGTTTTCGGACGGCCAATTCTCCGCGATCGGGGCTTACACTGCCCGCCAGAATCCTCAGCAGTGTGGATTTTCCTGAGCCGTTCGGACCAATCAGCCCGATGCGATCGCCCTCGGAAACGGTGAACGAAATGTCTTGAAATAGCGGATTCGCTCCAAAAGCTTTCGTAATTCTCTGGGCATTGATGATCGGTGGCAATGAATTGCGTTCTCCCAAGGTCTGATTTGAGGTTATCAGGAAATGCAGGACAAGAGCCGGGGCGTGATTCGGACTTGCGATCAGAGAATAGATGTCGCCTGACAGCCTTTCGAACTAGACCAGCTTTGTTTTCGAGAGCGGCATCTCGCGGATGCGTTTGCCGGTTGCGGCGTGAATCGCGTTGTAAAACGCCGGGGCAAACGGCGGCACTCCGGGCTCTCCCACGCCAGCGGGAGGAGCATCGCTCTCAACGATGTAAACGCTGGTGTGTTTCGGCGCGCTATCCATGCGCACGAGTTGGTAGTCGTTGAAGTTCCGCTGGTTCACCACTCCATTCGTTACGGTGATCTCGCTGAGCAGGGCGAGACTTGCGCCGAAGTTGGCAGCTCCCTCGACCTGGTTGCGGACGTTGTCGGGCGCGACCACCGTCCCTGCGTCCATCGCTGTCCAGACATTGGGGATCTTCACATCGCCGTTCTCGTCCACTTCGACCTCCACGACAGTCGCCACGTAGGTGAGGAAGCTGCGGTGTGCTGCTATGCCGAAGCCGTGTCCTTTCCCGCTGGCGGCGCTTTCCCCATCCCGACTTTTCCGCCACTATTTCCACCACGCGACGCAGTCGAGCCGTGTCCAGCGGATAGACCTTCTGTTCTTCCTGCTCGTCGGGCGCCGCCTTCAGCGGGACGATGCGCACAGGGCCAATCAGATCGAGCAGATCTCCACGGAGTCCCGCTTCGCGGCATTGGCGAGTTCGTCCGCAAAAGAGTGAATCGCGAAAGCGTGATAGATGTTGGCGACGCTGCGTAGCCATCCGATGCGCACATGGGCATCGGCGGGACCATTCTCCGCCCGGTGGTTGGGGATATCGAATGGAAGGTTGTTCCAGCCGAGTCCCATTTCGTCGTCGGCGTACTTGGCGTTCACGTCGAAGGTGGAACCGATCGGAGGATAGACGGTGCGCTGCAGCCATGCCGTCGGCTTGCCGTCAGGTCCAATCGCGGCCTTCAGATACATGGCGGCGACCGTGTGGTAGAAACCAAATTGGATATCGTCTTCCCGTGTCCACACCACCTTCACGGGCTTGCCGAGCTGTTTGGAGAGAACGGCTGCTTCCGCCACCTGGTCAGGCTTGGATTTCCGGCCGAAGCCCCCGCCGAGGAGAGTGACGTGGCAGGTGACGTCCTCTTTCTTAATGCCGAGCACACCGGCAATCGTTTCCTGCACGGCTTGCGGGCTCTGCGTCGGGGCCCAGGCGAAAACCTTTCCATCGCGGTATTCCGCAACCGCGACCGGCGGCTCCATCGAGGCATGAGCGAGATGCGGGGCGTAATACTCCGCCTCCATGATCTTGCCGCCTCTGGCGAATTCGGCGTCCACGTCGCCTTCGTTGCGAACTACTTTGCCCGCCTGACGAGCGGTGGATTCGAGTGTCTTGCGGAATGGATCGGAGCTATAGACAGCATGGGGACTGGTGTCCCAATCAATCTTTAACGCCTTGCGCCCCTGGAAGGCGGCCCAGGTATTGTCGGCGATCACCGCGACCCCGCCCAGTGGTTGGAAGTGATGGGGCGGTTTGAAAGTGTCGATGGTCAGCGTCTGTTTCACGCCGCGTAGTTTCAGCGCGGCTTTGTCATCATAGGATTTGATCTTCTGCCCGAGCACCGGCGGGTGCTCGATGGAGGCGTACACCATTCCGGGCAGCTTGGCATCCATGCCGAAAATGGCTTTGCCGGCGACGATGTCGGGAAGGTCGAACAGGGCACTATCTTTGCCGATGTAACGCCATTCCGACCGGTTCTTGAGCGGTACATCTTCCTTCTTGGGAACCGGGAGTTTGGCGGCGGCGGCAGCGAGTTCACCGTAGCTGAGCTTGCGCCCGCTCGACTGGTGCACGACCAGACCCGGCTCGGTTATGCACTCCTTCTCCGGGACGCCCCATTTGCTGGCGGCAGCGCTGATCAGCATCACCCGGCCGGTAGCTCCGACCTGCCTCATCTGATCGAAAAAACTGCGCACCGAGTGCGAGCCGTCGGTATCCTGATCGCCGTACTTGGCGTCGCCGAGAGCTTGTTCAATCCTGACCTTGGACCAATCGGCATCCAGTTCGTCCGCCACCACCAGCGGAAGCGCGGTGCGGCTGCCGCTGCCCATTTCAGAGCGATGAGCAACAATGGTGATGCTGCCGTCGCTTGCAATTGTGAGGAACAGATCCGGTTGAAAAACGCCTGGAGGATCACTGGAAGCGTTAGCCCAGAGTGGTTCAGGGACGAGATGCACGCCCAGCACAAACGTCCCCGCGACGAAGACACCCCGCATAAATCCACGCCGGCTGACATTCTGGATGTTGTTCATGGCATCTCCTTCGCCGCCTGGTGAATCGCCGCTCGAATGCGCTGGTAGGTTCCGCAGCGGCACAAATTGCCAGACATTGCCTCGTCGATCTCCCCGTCGCTGGGATTGTGATTCTGGCTCAAAAAGGCGATGGCCTGCATGATCTGGCCCGTCTGACAGTATCCACATTGCGGGACCTTGATCTCCATCCAGGCTTTTTGCACGGGGTGCAGCCCTTTCGCGGAGATCCCTTCGATCGTGGTAATGCTGGTTCCGTCCACCTCTTTCATCGCGACCGAGCAGGACCGCACTGCTGCGCCATTCTGGTGAACCGTGCAGGCTCCGCACAATGACATGCCGCAGCCAAACTTTGTGCCGGTGAATCCGGCGATATCCCGCAAATACCACAGCAGCGGCATCTCGGGATCGCCGTCATAGGTCCTTGCTGATTCATTTACTTTGAAGCGGATCATCTCTCCTCCGCGGTTACCGGCAGATGGAAGCGTGCTCAAATTGTCCTATTCTTGTCATGTATAGCGCAAGCATTAACAAAGTGCCCGACTCCCGAGTGATCAGTCACGCTGCAGCCAAATCCACCAGACTCGCGCAGAACAATTGCCGGATCCCCTGGCAAGGCCGCCCTTTCATCGCTGCGGAGATATCCATTGGCCTGAGTTGGCGGACTGAAAGATCGCTTCAATTACAGCCATGTTCTTAATGGAGTCCTCGAGGGAGACGGGAACTTCAGTGTTTTCCAGAACCGCTTTGGAGAAGGCATCGCCCTGCAGGGTGTACTGATCGCAGACCGGAAAGGTCTCGGTGATGATGGTTCCGTCCGAGAGGTCGCCTCCATCGTCGATGAACAGACGAGTGGGGCGGTCGATGGGCGCGTTGAACGGGATTTCGAGCTCAATGCGTCCGCGCGTGCCGAGGAAGTGAATGCGCTGGTAGGGGACCGACTGCGTACTGCAGGTAAAGATGGACTGGCCAGCGGAGAAGTCGAGAATCGCTGAAGTAAGGCGGTCGACGTGCGTTTGGGGGTCGCGGTCGATCAGGGCAACGACTCGGGTCGGTTCCTGTGCGAATGCGAAGCGAGATGCATGGACGAGATAGCAGCCAATATCCATGAGGGCGCCACCGCCGCATTCCACCTGGTTGCGAATGTTGGCGGGGTCGATGTTGAAGTAGCTGAAGAAACCCACGATGGAGCGGAGTTCGCCCACGCGGCCTTCGTGGAGAAGTTCGCTGAGGCGCAGCCACTGCGGACAGCTGCGGATCATGAAGGCCTCGCCGATCTTGACGCCGGTAGCGGAACGGGCGGCGAGCAGAAGTTTGGCCTCCGCGGCGGTGAGGCTGAGAGGCTTCTCGCAGAGAACATGCTTGCCGGCTTCAGCGGCTTGAATGGTCCAGGGGACGTGGAGCTGGTTGGGCAGTGGGTTGTAGATAGCGTCGATATTGGGGTCGGCGAGAAGTTCTTCGTACGAGCCGTAAGCCGTGGGAATGCCATGGGCGGTCGCGGCCTGCTGAGCCTTCCCCAGATCGCGGGATGCGATGGCGGCCACACTGGTGTATTGGCCCCGTTGCATGGCGGGGATGACTTTCTTGAGGCCAATGGCGGCGGTGCTGAGAATTCCCCAGCGAAGCTTCCTTGACATGGTGGTAATGATAAAGGAGAGAGCCGGCGAGAGGTACAGCAGTTCCCGGATTGCCCCGGACCCGATGATCGGACAACGAATAGAATTGGTGCTGGATCTCACTTAGGGAACCTCTGATCAAGTGTGTTGCGGGCGCCCTCGCCCGCGAAAAGCCCGTGTGTTGTACTGCTGTTTGGTGCGGAGATACTTATTCAGAGGTTCCCTAGGTATTCCGTGCTTTGCACGGAAGGCCAAAATTGGTCCGAGAGGAAGCGAGTTGCCATTGAACCCGGATGTGCTTTGGTATAAGGACGCAATCATTTATCAAGTCCACGTTCGCACTTTCCACGACAGCAATGGGGATGGCATTGGTGATTTTCCAGGGCTGGAAGGGAAGCTCGACTACCTCCAGGAACTGGGAGTCAACGCAATATGGCTTATGCCATTCTTCCCCTCGCCGCTGCGCGACGATGGCTACGACATCGCGGACTACAACGCCGTCCATTCAAGCTACGGAACTTTGGAGGATTTCCGGAAATTTCTGGGGTCGGCCCACGACCGGGGAATCCGGGTCATCATCGAATTGGTGTCGAATCACACCTCCGATCAGCATCCCTGGTTTCAAGAGTCGCGAAGTTCGCGGGACAATCCACGCCGCGACTGGTATGTCTGGAGCGATACCGACACCCCGTACAAGGGCGCCCGCATCATTTTTCTGGATACCGAAACGTCCAACTGGGCGTGGGACCCGATTTCGAAATCCTTCTATTGGCATCGCTTCTTCAGTCACCAGCCCGATCTCAACTACGACAATCCTGCCGTTCGGGAACAGATGTGGAATGTGATGAAGTTCTGGCTGGAGATGGGGGTTGACGGCTTCCGGCTCGACGCCGTGCCCTACCTGGTGGAACGGGAGGGCACCAATTGCGAGAACTTGCCCGAGACCCACGCTGTCCTGAAGGAGTTGCGCCGAAAACTCGATGAACACTTTCCCGGCAGGATGCTTCTGGCGGAGGCCAACCAGTGGCCCGCCGATCTCCGCCAATATTTCGGCGACGGAGATGAATTCCACATGGCGTTTCATTTCCCGTTGATGCCCAGGATGTTCATGGGGCTAAAACTGGAAGACCGCAAGCCCATCACTGAAATCCTGCAGCACACCCCGGAAATCCCGGCCTCATGCCAGTGGTCCCTTTTCCTGCGCAACCATGATGAGCTCACCCTGGAAATGGTGACCGACCTGGAACGCGACTACATGTACGACACCTATGCCGAAAGCAAAACCATGCGGCTGAACCTCGGAATTCGCAGGCGGCTTGCTCCTTTGTTGGACAACGACCGCAGGCGCATCGAGTTAATGAACGGGATGCTGATGTCGTTGCCGGGTACTCCTATCATCTATTACGGCGATGAAATCGGAATGGGCGATAACATCAATTTGGGTGACCGGAACGGAGTGCGGACTCCGATGCAATGGAACGGGGGAGGGAACGGCGGATTTTCTACCGCGGCCCCAGAGCATCTGTACGCCCCCCTGATTCAGGATCCGGTATATGGTTATCCGGCCGTGAATGTCTTGCGCCAAGAAGCCAGCGAACATTCGCTGCTCAACTGGATGCAGCGCATCATAACGGTTCGCAAATCGGCCGCGGTGTTCGGCCGGGGATCGATTGAGTTTCTCTATCCGGCCAATCATCGAATACTGGCTTATGTGCGGCGCTTGGGCGGCGAGGCGGTCCTGGTGGTCAACAATCTTTCCAGCACCGCGCAACCTGTCGAGCTGGATCTGCGTCACTACAAAGGAAATATTCTGATCGAGATGTCCGGCAGGAATATGTTTCCGCGTGTGGGAGACCATCCTTATCTGCTGACGATGGGACCCTACCAGTTTTACTGGTTTCGGCTGCGACGAATCTGAGCCGATGTAAATGGGGAAAGCGACGTCACCTGACGGGCCCGCGCACGGGCGCGGTGTACCTCGAACGGAGATGAAATTGGCCGAGGAGAGCTTTCTTACCGATGATTTCCTTCGTCAACTGATGAACGTAGGCGAAGTAGACATCCTCGTGGGCTTGCCCACTTACAATAACGCCAAAACTGTCGGGTCGATCGTCCACACAATTCAGAGCGGCATCCTGCGCGGGTTTCCCCGAGAACGAGCCGTGATTATTAATGCCGATGGGGGGTCGCGGGATGGCACTCCCCAGCTGGTCACGGGCGTCTCTATCGATGACGCGCGCCCAGCCTCCAATCTCAACGTGCTCCGTACGCTCCACTCCATAAGCACAAGATATGCGAGCAGTCCGGCCAGTGGAGTCGCATTGCGGACGATTCTGGCGGCCGCCGAACTGCTCCGCGCCAGGGCTTGTGTGGTGATGTCACCCGAATCCGAGAACATCGAACCCGAATGGCTCTCCAAGCTTCTGCGCCCTGTTTTTGACCAGGGCTTCGATCTGGTGACCCCTACCTACCGCAGACACAAATTTGAAGGCCAGCTGATAACAAATCTGGTGTATCCGATGACCCGCGCGCTTTACGGGTTAAGAATCCGCGAGGCTTACTCACCGGAGTGCGGATTCTCCGGCCGGCTCGGAAGTCAATTCCTTGCGCAAAATGTCTGGAATGATGGAACCGAAGGGGACGGCGTCGAACTCCGGTTTACCCTGGCGGCGCTCGCGGGAAAATACCGTGTCTGCCAGGCCTTCCTTGGAGAAAAAGATCACGTCGGGCGGCGTGCTGCCGACCTGGTGCCGGCGCTGCGGCAAACGGTGGGCGCCCTGTTCTCCGCATTGCAGCCAGACTTTCCCGTCTGGAGTGCCGTAACCGGTTCCCAGGCGGTCCCGACGACCGGAGCCGAGCATGAAGTGCTTCTGGAGCCACTGCGGATTAATCGGAAACGGTTACGCGAGATGTTCTCGACCGGAGTTGCGGAATTGGAGTCTGTTTTTCAGTCAATTCTTTCCGCTCCCACGCTGGCAGAGCTCCAGCGAATTGCCCGCCTGGGAGAAGAGGAGTTTGATTACCCCGCGGAATTGTGGGTCAGGACGATTTACGAGTTCGCCGCCGCGTATCAGAAATCGGCGATCAGCCGGGATCATATGATCCAGTCATTAGCGCCGCTTTTCCGCGGGAGAGTGTTCGCGTTCCTGATGGAGAACCGCAACGCCACTGCGGACGACGTTGAGAACAATATCGAAGCCTTGTGCCTTGAGTTCGAGCGATTGAAACCGTATCTGCTGCAGCTATGGAAATCAAGAGAGTGAGGCAACTATGCGGGAAATGATTATCAGCGAACTAAGTCAGGCGCTGCACGAAATTGTGAGAGGTTTCGCGCACTTTCTTCCTCGTCTCATCGTGATGTTGATCCTTGCGGTTGTGGGCTGGCTGGTCGCGTACGTGGTGAAAATGGTTCTGCGCAGCATTTTGCGGCTCATCAAGTTCGACAAACTTTCAGAAAATGCCGGTGCCTCTCAACTGCTCACTAAGGCCGCTTTGCCTTCGGCGACGGAAACCTTGAGCCGCTTCGTCTTCTGGGTCACCTGGCTCGGATTCATTCTGGAGGGAGTGCGCGCGTTTGGAATCCTGGGTCTGCAGGAACAAATCGCAGGTTTTTTTCTTTTCCTGCCCCGTCTGTTCGTAGCGATATTCATCCTGTTTATCGGGCTGCTGGCAGCAAGCTTCTTCTCTCGCGCCGCTCTGTTGGCTGCGGTAAACGCCAATGTCCCTTCGCCCCGGGTTTTGAGCTTCGCGGTTCGCAGCATCATCATTGTTTTCGTGTTGTCTGTCGTCTTTGAAGAAATGGGTCTGGCTGAACAAACCATGCTGGTTGCCTTCGGAATTGCCTTCGGAGCCCTGATGCTCGGCTTGGCCATCGCCTTCGGCCTGGGAGGCCAAGATTTGGCCCGGCGCGTCCTGGAGGATCGGTTTGTTCGCGGGAAGAAGGAGGAGAACGGCGACGAACTGTCGCCACTCTAGTGCGCGCAGTGCCAACCAGCTACCCATTGGGGTAGGATGAAGGTTCCTTCCCGCTCCTTTTGCGAGGCCAATGCCATGCGACTTCTCAGCATCCGGCTCATTGTTTCCCTCATCGTGGGCATCACGGTGGTCTCTCTCGTCCTCGTATTACGAGGCGTTGGGTGAAAAACGGGACCTCAGGCGGGACTTGGAGCGGCGCGCCGAAGTATTGGGCGAAAGCCTTGCGGGAAATGTGGAACGCGACCTGGAGAAGGATTCGGCGCAGGATTTGCAGAGCATGGTGCAGCACTTTGGCAACCGCGAGCATCTCGCGGGACTGGCAATCTACGGCCAGCAGGGCGATTTGCTGGCGGTTACACCGGAGCTGGCATCCAAGCTGGCTACTGTTCCCTCCGTAATGTCTCAAGCATTGCGTGACAAACACGGAGTCGGTGCGTTTCAGCGAGTGGGCGACGCCCCGCTGCACATCTACGCTCTGCCTCTTGACCAGCACGGCGAAGTGATCGGCGGCCTCGTGATTGTTCATGATGCCAGCTATATTCGGGCGGAGAGTCTTCATATTTGGCGCGAGGCGTTCCTGCGAGCCCTGGCACATGTGTTTCTCATCGTGCTGATCACGCTCTTGATTGTTCGCTGGAGTATCGCTGGCCCGGTCGCGCGTACGGCGGAGTGGATGCGCGCTTTGCGCACGGGGCGAGTCGTGTCACCCCAGCCCGCAGCCGATCTGGATCTTTTCCGTCCCATGGTGCGCGAGGTCGCCGCCTTCGCCGAAAGCCTTACCAGGGCCCGGTCGGCGGCCGAGACCGAAGCCCGCCTGCGGGAGACGGCTGAATCTTTGTGGACGGCCGACCGGCTGGCCGTGCACGTGCGCAAACGGCTGGATAACGGCCGTCTTTTTGTCGTGTCGAACCGCCAGCCTTACGTGCACATGAGGCAAGGTCAATCCCTGCAGGTGATTGTGCCGCCCAGCGGCGTGGTCACAGCGATCGAGCCCGTACTATGCGCCTGTGACGGAACCTGGATCGCCCATGGCAATGGCAATGCCGACCTCGAGACAGTGGATGAGCACGGCCGGCTGCGCGTGCCTCCGGAAGATCCGCACTACAGCTTGCGCCGGGTCTGGCTGAGCAAGGAGGAAGAAGAAGGCTATTACTACGGATTCGCCAACGAGGGGATCTGGCCACTATGTCATATCGCGCACACTCGTCCCATCTTTCGCGCCGAGGACTGGAAACACTATCAGACGGTCAACCAGAAGTTCGCCGATGTGTTGCTTGAAGAGATGAAGGACGAGGAAAAGCCCATCGTGCTGGTACAGGATTACCACTTCGCGTTGCTGCCTCGGCTGATTAAAGACAAAAGACCGGAGGCCAGGGTGGCAATCTTCTGGCACATCCCCTGGCCCAACCCCGAGGCGTTCGACATCTCCCCATGGCGGCGCGAAGTTGTGGATGGGCTGCTGGGCGCCGATCTCATCGGCTTTCACATCCAGGCGCACTGCAATAACTTCCTGCATACGGTGGACCGTGTGGTGGAATCACGCGTCGATTGGGAACACTTTTCGGTAAGACGTTCGGATCATCTCACCCTGGTGCGACCCTTCCCCATCAGTGTGGACTTCTCCGATGTGCGGAAGCCGGAGTCGACGCCCGAGTCCTACGTCGAGCGGTCCGCTTTGTTCCAAGCCCTGGGGGTTGAAGCTACCTTCATGGGGGTGGGCGTAGACCGCGTCGACTACACCAAAGGCATTCTGGAGCGTTTTTTGGCCATTGAGCGCTTTCTGGAGAAATATCCGCCTTATCAGGGCAAGTTCACATTCGTGCAGATTGGCGCTCCCAGTCGCAGCCACCTCAAACGCTATCACGATCTCATGGCGGAGGTGGAAGCGGAAGCCAGCCGCATAAACTTACGGTTCCAGACGGACAAATGGAAGCCCATCGTCTTTCTGAATCGGCAGCATAATCATCATGAGATCCAGCAATACTATCGCGCCGCAGACCTATGCCTGGTTACGTCGTTGCACGACGGTATGAATCTGGTGGCGAAAGAGTTCGTGGCCGCCCGGCACGACGAGAGGGGTGTTTTAATCCTCAGTTGCTTCACCGGTGCCGCTCACGAGTTGCGCGATGCGTTGCAGATCAACCCCTACGATATCGACCAGACGGCCGAGGCGATTCGCGCCGCCCTTGAGATGCAGCCGGAGGAAAAGGAATTGCGTATGCAGCGCATGCGCAAGACGGTCCGGGAGTACAACGTTTACCGCTGGGCGGGGAACCTCATCGCAGAACTCTGCGAGCTGCGCCTGGACGCGTCCGACGAAAACAAGGAAAAGTCCGGGACGAGTACTGCTGCCTGGGGATGAGGAGTATGGGGTTGTCCCGTCCTTGCCTGAAGCTGCAATCCTCAGAACAAGCGGCCGAGCTGGAAAAACCACTTCTGATGGCCCGAATCGCCGACGCTTCCTCCAATGAAGAAAGGGCCAAACGCCGTCTGCGCGACGACGCCCGCCGCGACATCGTTTGGGAATTTGCTTTGCTCTGAGAAGCCGTACATCTTGCCGAATTCGTACGTCCCAACGGCATACACCTTCTTGCCAAGAAAGGGCGGCAGCGACGCAATCTCGTGCAGGTAGCCCAGGCGGAAGGTGTAGTACTGATTTCCGAACAACTCATTTGTGCCGTAAGCGCTGAGTCGCAGGGGCCCTCCCAGGAAGAATTGAGGAATCCCAGTTCCCTGGTAACCAAACGTTGAGCCGCCTTCCGCGGTGACAAAAAGCGAGCCGGGCTGCAGGATCGGCTGAAAATACCGAGCGTTCAACTGCATGCTGGGGAAGCCCCCGGTTGCACCCGGACTGGAGTCAAACCAGCGAAACGTAGTTTCTGTGCCGAAGCCGCGGCGCGGAAACACCGGGTCGTCGGTGTGATCGACCAGAACGTGGAATTTGAAATCTCCCGTGCGGCCCTCGACCGAAGAAAATTGTGGAGTTCCCAGCCGCAAGCCCGCATCCAGAAATCCCACTTCGTATCCCGCCCTCACCTCGGCAAAGCGGCCGAATCCATAGCCCAGGTCGCCGCCGATACTGGCATGCGCCATCCGATAGTCGGCGAGAGGATCGCTCTTACGGTAGATGTAGATGACTGTCGTGCTCGCGTCCGCATGGGGCGCGAAGAACCATTTGCTGGACGCGCTGAACGGGCGGTACAGCTCGCTTGCGATGCCATAGGTATTGCCAAAAAGAATGTCCGTACGCCACTCGGAGCCGAAGCCGGCAAGGTCCACGAAGGTCAGGCGCGAAGCCAGCGTGAAGTTTGCGTTGTCGCTTTCGGAGCCGTCCATTTCGAACCCGAATTGGAGAGTGGGCGGCGCATAATTCTTCTCGTGGACGGTGACGATCAGACCTGTCTGTCCGTTTTCCTCCCCCATCTGGTAGCCAGAGGAATCGTACCTGCCCGTGCCGGTGATCCGGTTGAGACTTTTTTCCAGCGATGGTGGATCGATCGGCTTATTGACAAGAGATTTCAGGGAACGCTCAATCTGCTTCCGCCCCTCCGGGCCCGCGCCTTCAACATGTACGAACTGCGGGATGGGGACGAGAGACTGTTTCCGTGCGTCGCGCATTTTAAGGTGGCGTTGCCATTCCGCGTCATTGAGTGAGTAGGGCATGAGGATGCGTATTTTTTCATCCGTCGCGCTCGCGCCCTTATCGATAATGGCCTTCGCCTTTGGATAGTCCAAGGACGTGAAGTCGCTCAGATTGACATTGACGATCAAGTCCGCGCCGGAGAGGCCGCGAATTTCGTTTTCGCGGATGACCACGTCCACCGAACGCCCCAGCACACTGAAAAGAGACCGGATGTCCTCGGGTTTTGCCGGGGCCGTCTCCAGATGAACCGCAATCACGATATCCGCGCCCATCTTTCGTACCACGTCCGTAGGAAAATTTCCCACCAGCCCGCCGTCGACATACACCTTCTCCCCATCGCGAATTGGCGAGAAAAGTCCGGGAATGGACATGGTGGCGCGCATCGCTTTCGCCAGTGAACCATCCTGGAAAACGACTTCTTTTCCGGAAACCAGATCGGTGGCCACACAACGGAAGGGGATGGGCAGTTGATCGAACGAATTGAGCCGGGAATACGGCAATGTCTCGTGGTCAATCAAAAGGCTGATTTCTTGTCCTGCGTTCAGGCCCGCGGGCAGATTGAGACCGTCCTTGAGACCGACCACCAGGGAGTTCGGATAAGCGCGCAGATCTTCTTTTCGCCGAAATGACAGGTCCTGATATTGCGTCCCGCCACCGATGATGATGTCCCAGTTCTGTTGCTCGACGATTTTACGGAGTTCTTCCGGGCTTTTGCCGATCGCATAAAGACCTCCGACCAGCCCTCCCATGCTTGTTCCCGCAATGTAGTCGATAGGGATGTGATGGTCTTCAAACCACTGCAGGACGCCAATGTGGGCGAGACCCAGCGCACCGCCCCCTTCGAGAGCCACCCCGATCTTCGGGCGATGCGCATCGGCAGACATCCCGGCACTGCCGGGGTCCAGCTTGGCTGGAGACGAGGATTCCGGCGCCTGCTGGCCGGCGAGACGCGAAGCCACAACTAGAATCAACAGCAGAGGGAGCAAAGGCCGGGAAGGACAGCGAGGCATGAAACCTCCTCAAAATTCATGGTGCGGGCGCGCTACAGAACCTGCAATGAGTCTCACCCAGCTTCGCTCGGCAGGCAAGCACTCCGCTACTTTTTCTGTTCCGACGAGAAGCGCCGGTGGGAGGGTGCTGACCGCGGTCACTCGTTCAGCAGCTTGGAAAAAGGGTTGGTAGCGCTACCGGGAATCGAACCCGGGTTTGAAGATTGAGAATCTTCCGTCCTAACCCCTAGACGATAGCGCCTCAGGTCCAGATTTTACCATTAAATGCAGCGAGATCAGTGGGTTGCTGCCAGCCCGCCTATCCCGCCGTTTTTCTTATTAGTGCTCATTATGGCGAAATACGACGTGTTCTGGTACACCGGACGGTACACAAAGTCCGCGCAAGGATTGAAGAGTAAAACGCTCACTGGACCGCATCCGTCAAGTCCGGAAACGCGGCTGCTTCGGAAACGGCAGCACCTCGGGGAAGGCGTTCGTAACTTCCCGCCACTTTTCAAGCATAGTTAAGGAGACAATTTATGGACAAGAAAACCCTATTCTTTGAAGACCTGAAAGATGCTTTGAAGTGGCTCCTTGTCGGTGCTGCTGGCTTGCTTAAGCCGCGAAGGAAAAACAACTCTGCCCCAACCAAGACGCTCTTGGCATGTTTACAAATTTCGTTCAAGCGCGCGCTCTATACGAGTTCTATTACAAAAACGCGCGTAATGATGATGCACGAGCCGAGGATTTCTGCGATTCTTGGAAACCTCCCAAAAGTGCCTTGTATGCCCATTACGTAACAACGGGGCGGCCTCTAAACAAGCGAGTTTTTCATCTTGTTTACGGTCGGAGCAAGAAACATATGTGCGGGCGCATCTGGCCCCAGCGGACCTGATCACGTAAATCAGCAAGTGCTTGAGTTCGCAAGAGAACTCCTGCAGCGCACTAAGGAATTTGCCGAACGTGTCAAGCCAGAGTTTAAAGACCTTGCTCAGTCAGCCATAGCTCAAGCCTACGGGGATGCACAAAATGCAGCTCACGCTCTCGGAATACAAATTCCATTTTGAAGAAATTGTTCGCCCCACCTCTCGCTGGTACACACGGCGGTACACAGAGCAGGCGGGAAGTGGGGTAGGTTGTTGAGGGTGTTGGCCACGCGGCAATATTGAGAATCTTCCGTCCTAACCCCTAGACGATAGCGCCTCGCAGATGGGAGTGATTATAACAAGCGGCTGCGCCGAGCGGCGAGTGCGCTTGAGTCCCGTGGGTCTAGCGGCAAGATTTCATTCGGCGCGCAACACGAAGCCCCGACGCCGGCACTGGACCAAGCCTTTCCGTATGGCCGGACAAGTTCAGCGGGACTTTTTGGAAAGGATGAACTCCAGGCCGAAGACCACGCTGCGCCCGGGCATGACCACGCCGGGAATCTCTTGATATTGAGTGTCAGTTAGGTTCGCCAGGTCCAGGTGCGCCCCCACGTAGCGGAACTGGCGGGCGACGGCCACGTCCCAGAGTGCGTAAGGATTATTGTTGTCGAAGCGATTGATCACGCCGACGCGAGTGCGGGCGACCACACTTCCCGGCAACATCCCTTGCCATGTAACGGAGCCGTCATCCACCGGGTAGTTGGAGATGTACTCGGATTGCAGGCCGCCCAGAGATTGCAATCCGCCATGCAGCGCGGTGTAAGCGAACTGCAGACGCTGGCGGCGAGGCAGGCGGACGGTGAGCGAAGCTTCCACCCCGGTGAAGTTCAGAGTGTCGATATTCTCCGCGTGCCATAGATCTGCAGGAGAGCTGCGCACGTAATCAATGCCATTTTTCTCCCGGCGCTCAAAAACGGTAACCTCGGCCTGGTAGCGCCCGCCCTGGTCCCAAACCAAACCGCCTTCGTAGTCCCAGGCGGTTTCGGGCTGCAGGTTAGGATTGCCCAAAGTGGCAGGGTCGGAGTAGTAAAGATCGGTGTAAGTGGGCAGCCGGAAGGCGTGGCTGGCGCTGCCTTTCAGCTTGAATCCGGCTTTCAACCAGTAACCGGCGGTCACGCTGGGACTGAATTCGCCGCGCGTAGAGCTGAAGATTTCCTCGCGCGCTCCCGCCGAGAATGAAAGTCGTTTCCAGGCGCGCACATCGTAGTCGGCATAAACCGCGCCGCGGCTGCGCTCGTGCTGGCCCAGGTTATTGCTGTCAATGGACTCGTGGAAGCCTTCGCCGCCGTAGAACAACGTTGAGTTTTGTCCCAGCGGCTGTTTACGGCGCAGCGCGGTCTGCCAGCTTTCGTCACTATGATTGTTTTCGTAGAACGAGGGATTCTCGCGAAACAGAATGAATTCGTCGGTGTGGCGGCGATAGGCGAAATCAAACTCGGTGCGGTCGCCTAAGGCCTGTTTCAATCCCCCGAACCAGGATTTAGTCCGCTCCCAGGAATCGAAATTGCCATAAAACTGGTTTGCGCCAAAAGGGTCGTCCCCGTAACCCAGCATGACTTGCGTACGCCCCAGAAAGGTTTGAACGCCGGTGTTGGAAAAGATGGTGAGTTTACGGTAGTCGCGGTCCGGGATAAAGCCGCTGGAAAAGTCACGGGCAGCGCTGAGCTCCTCGTCCCAGCGTCCGGCGACCCAGGCTGCGTCCCCGCTTTGTTGATTGACGCCAAAGTTGCCGATGCCAGCGCCCACGCGGATCTCGGAGTATTTTGGCGGCCCGGTAATAATGTTGACCGATCCGGCCATGGCGTCGGAGCCGTAGAGCGTAGAACCCGCGCCGCGCAGGATTTCGATGCGATCAATCGAGTCCGTGGGTACGGGCAGATCCATATTGTGATGCCCGCTCTGCGCGTCGTTCATGCGCAGGCCATTGAGAAGCACCAGAGTTTGGCCGAAGGTCGAGCCGCGGATGGTGAGGTCCGCCTGTACCCCATCGGCCGCACGCTGTTGCAAATCCACCGAGGGATCCAGTTGCAGGTAGTCCACCCAATGGTTGTAGAGCAGGGGAGCTTCCCGGGCATCGATGACGGAGACCGAGCGGTCGATGGAGTCAACCGGGAGGGGTTCGAACGTGCCGGTGACTACGACCGATTCTTTCCGGGGCTCGATTTGCGGCTTCGGGCAGCCGGCGGAAGGACTGGGATCATCCGGCGGGCAATCGGGTTTCGGCGCAGCGACCTGGGCATGGCCTAAAAGACAAAGTCCAAAGAACAAGGAACCGGCATAGCATGCAATCGCTCTCAATACGCCTCCGCAAATGGGCACCTATGGACACTGGCAGTTCTAAAAAGTACGAAGTGCCTGATTCGTACCACTAAGGTTCCACCCAAAGTTTTTTTGCTTGCCCCCGCGCCATCCACAGGGGGTTCCAGTTTATTATTATTTGCAGGTTCAACAAAATTTATGTGAGCCGCATCTATCGGCGGCATGGTCCATGTGGCTCATTCATCCATTTGATTCGTTGCTTAACCTCAGTATCTGTAAGGAGTATCGAAGCATGGCCAGAGCGAGAACCCCCCGTAGTCAAAATTCCAGCAAAGTGGCAAGCATTTCCACAGCAACCGGCTCGCCCTATCGGAAGCGCAACTCTGCGCCCGAGACGCTGGAGGAGGAAATCCGCCGGCGCGCGTACGAACTGTACGAGCAGCGAGGTTGCACGCCCGGTAGTGAGAGCGAAGACTGGTTCCGAGCCGAGCAAGAGATTGTGGCCCGCCATCACGACCAGATGGGCGCGTAGGTTCTGGGTACGGCGGAAGATTGAAGTCGGCCGGCCTGGCGCAGGTCAGTAAAGAGCCAGGCCGAAAGGTTTTTTGTGCGTCCGTAATCCCGCACGTCTGTGGGAACAAAGCCCGTTTCCGGCCTTTCAAGCGTGATTCCCGCCTTTAGGGCATTTCAGGTTGCCTCAGGGGGTGGTTTCTGAAAAAATGATCCCTGAGTCCCCCACATGCCTCAAATTGGTAGTTTTGCGCTCCTCCTTGCGCTGGCGCTGAGCGCGTATTGTTTTCTGGCCGGCATAGCGGCTTTGACCGGGCTGCTGGGTGCGGCTTCGGACCGACTGGGTGAAACCGCCCGCCGGGCCGGGGTTGCGACTTTTGCGATTGTCCTGCTGGCTGCGGTGGTGCTGGTGACCGCGGCATTCCGCGACGACTTTTCCATCGCTTACATCTACCACCACAGCAACCGCGACCTGCCCGCGCCTTATAAGTTCGCTACCTTGTGGTCCGGGCAGGAAGGTTCGCTGCTTTTCTGGTCCTTGTTGCTGGCCGCCTACGGATTTGTTCTCCGCTTGCGCTACAAAGTTGATAGCCGCCTGTTCGCCTATGCCTCAGTGGTAGTGGCGGCAGTGCAGGTTTTCTTCCTGCTGGTACTGAATTTCGCTGCCCATCCCTTCGCGCTGATGCAAGGGACACTGCCGGCCGACGGGGCGGGGCTCAATCCGCTTTTGCAATATCCCGAAATGGTGATTCATCCGCCCATGCTCTATCTGGGATATGTGGGTTTCACCATTCCATTTGCTTTTGCGCTAGGAGCGCTGATCATGCGGTATCCCGGCGAAAAGTGGATTCACATCACCCGCCGCTGGACCATGGTGACCTGGGGATTTCTCACCTGCGGCGTATTTCTCGGCATGCATTGGGCCTACTCCGTGCTGGGTTGGGGCGGCTATTGGGGATGGGATCCGGTGGAGAATGCCTCCCTCATGCCGTGGCTGACCGGAACCGCGTTCTTGCACTCGGTGATGATGCAGGAGAAGCGCGGCATGTTGAAGGTGTGGAACATGTGGCTGATTTTCGCCACCTTCATGCTCTCGATTTTTGGCACCGACTTGACCCGCAGCGGTTTGGTGAATTCCGTGCACGCCTTTGCGCAATCCTCCATTGGCGCATGGTTCACCACGTTTCTCGGGCTCATATTTGTGGTGTGTCTCTTTTTCTACATAAAGAATGCGTCGCACCTCCGCAGCGAGCATAAGCTGGAATCGCTGGTCTCGCGCGAATCGAGTTTTCTGTTCAATAACCTGCTACTGCTGCTGGCTTGTTTCACGGTGCTGTGGGGAACGCTCTTTCCCAAGCTTTCGGAATGGATTCAGGGCCACACCGTTACCGTCGGGCCTCCATTCTTTAACCGGGTGGCGATTCCTGTGGCATTGCTGCTTCTCTTGCTGACGGCATTGGGACCGCTGCTGGCGTGGCGCCGGACATCCATTGAGAGCATCAGGCGCAACTTCCTGTGGCCCAGCATAGGCGCGCTGGCGGTTGGGCTATTTCTTATGCTCACGCCGGAGAGCTGGGGCTCGGTCTTCGGACTGAAACCGTGGCAGGATGTCGCTTACCTCTATTCATTAATGGCGATCATGCTCTCAGCTCTGGTGGGGCTGACGGTGATCTCGGAGTTCGTACGCGGCGGGCGGGTGATTGGGAAGCATACGGGACAGAATCTGCTGGCTTCCATGGTGCAACTGGGGCACCGCAATACCCGGCGTTATGGCGGCTACATTGTTCACTTTGGCGTGATCATCGTCGTCATCGGCTTTGCCGGCTGGGCCTTCAACCAGGAGAACGAGCATGAGATGGGGTTCGGCGACCAGATGAAGGTCGGATCCTACACTCTGGTGTGCCGCTCCTATACGCAGGAAGAGAATCCGAACTATGGCAGCGAATGGGCCATCATGGATGTCTTCAAAGGCGGCAAGCAGATTGCCACGATGTATCCTGAGCGCCGGTTCTATACGGCCAGCCAGCAGACCCAGACCATGGTCGCGAACCGGTCCACGCTGAAAGAGGATCTCTACATCGTGTACGAAGGGCTGAACCAGGATACTGGCCGCCCCATTATCAAAGCGCGGGTAAACCCACTGGTGATGTGGATATGGATCGGGGTGTGGATCATGATCGTGGGTACGGTACTTGCCATGATTCCCAACGCCGTCCCAGTGCGGGTGACGGCTCCGGCGCGCGTACAGGCCGCTCCCGTGGGAGCGGGGGACTGATGCGGCCCGCAAATCTGTCCTTCAAACGGGGCCTTCAGCTCGCCTTCTTATTCCTGCTGACGATGACGCTGTTGGGTGCGGACGAAGATTCCCGCTTCCAGGGCCTGGGACACAAGCTGATGTGCGCCTGCGGGTGCAACCAGGTTTTGCTGGAATGCAATCACGTGGGATGCCCGCTGTCCGATGGCATGCGGCGTGAGTTGGCCGCCAACGTGGAACGCGGAGACAGTGACGATCTGGTGTTGCAGGCCTTTGTGCAGAAGTACGGGCCGACGGTGTTGCTGGCACCTCCGAACACCGGCTTTAACCGGACAGCATGGGTGATGCCGTATCTCGCCCTGGTGCTGGGATTGGCTACGGTGGTGTTGATCGTGCGCTCGTGGAAGAATCGTCCGCTGGTTCTGCCAGAGGGTGCAGTTGCTCCGGCCAAGGGCGAAGAACTGGAACACTTCCGCGAGCAAGCCAGAAAGGATACCGAAGAATGACCGTTGCGCTGCTGGCCTGTTTGCTGGTTACGTTTGCCACGCTGCTCTATGTTTTTACCCTTCCGGGCGAGCTGCATCTGGGGCCGGAGAAGACGCGGATCGCGTATTTGCGCGAACGCAAAGAGGCGGTGTATGAAAATCTCCGTGACGTTCAACTTTGAATACAAGGCCGGGAAATTCCCCAAGAGCGATTACCAGGCGATGATCAAATCATTGGAAGAGGAAGCTGCGGGCATTCTGGCGGAAATCGCCCACCTGGAAGATGCCGCGCGTTCAGCCCCCTTGCAGAACCCTGGTTCCAGAGGAGCGCGGCGTTGAAGATATCGCTCAAAATCCTGATCTTTTTCCCCCTGCTCATACTCAGCACTCTTGCCTTCGGAGAGACCCTGGCCGGTACGGTGAAGAATGGCACGACGGGCAAACCCGCTGCGGGTGACGACGTGGTGCTGATTAACCTGTCGCAGGGCATGGACGAAGCCGGGCGAACCAAAACCGACGCTCAGGGCAAGTTCTCTTTCAAAATGCAGGATACGGCTGGTCCTCACCTGGTGCGCGTAATTCACCAGGGCGTGACTTACCACCGCATGGCGCCTCCCGGAACCACGTCGGTGGAGGCTGAGGTTTTCGATGTGTCCGCGAAAGTGGAAGGTCTGAACGTAGTGGCCGACCTGATGTACGTACAAACCGGCCAGGGCCAGCTCGGCATCAGCCGGCTGTTCGAGGTGGACAACAACTCGAAGCCGCCGCGCACCCAGATGAACGATCAGAATCTGGAATTCTATCTGCCGGAAGGCGCGCAGGTTGACCAGTCGCAGGCACAAACCGCGGGCGGGCAATGGGTGGAGTCGGCGGCGGTTCCGCAGAAGGAGAAAGGGCGGTACGCGTTCATCTTTCCCCTGCGCCCCGGTGCCACGCAGTTTCAGGTCAGCTACCACCTTGCTTATAGCGGCAGCGCCAAAATTGATCCTAAGCCCATCTATGCGATGGAACATTTTGTGATTGTGCTGCCGCAGTCGATTCAGTTCTCGGCGGCGCAAGCCGGGCTTTTCAAGGAACAGAAGCCTCCAGAACCCGGCGCCACCGCGGAAGTCGCGGTGAATATTCATCCTGGGCAACTGCTGGCGTTTTCGATTTCCGGAGAGGGCATGTTGCAAAGCCAAAACTCCGCGGGCGGTGGGGAAGGCGGGAGCGGGGGCACGGCGTCAGCGCCGGAGGCGGCCGATAGCCGTCCCGGAGGGGGCCTCGGACCGCCGATTGATGCTCCCGACCCGCTGGAGAAATATCGCTGGCCCATCCTGGGCGGGTTCGCGTTTGTACTGGCAGCGGGAGCAATTTATCTGGCCAAACGGCCGCAGGCCAGGCAGATTCCAGATTTTGCGCCTGCCGAGGTGCGATCGCAGGAGATTCCACCTTCGGTAACACCAGCACCCGCACCGCGCCCCGGGCTATTACTTGAAGCACTGAAGGAAGAGCTATTCGAGCTCGAAATGGAGCACAAGCTGGGAAAGATCACTCAGCCGGAGTACGAAAAGGCCAAAGCCGCGCTTGATCAGACCTTGGAGCGAGCGCTGAAGCGGGCGAAGTAGCTGCGTAGGGGCGGACGCCCCCGTCCGCCCGGCCCGCAGCGCAGGCGCTGCCCCCGGACGAGGGCGTCCGGGGCTACGTGAGGGTCCGGGGCTACGTGAAGTCGAGCGGAGTGTCCGCCCCACACCTTGAATCGCGGCCGCCGGCGTAACATCTATATAGCTGCAGGAAGCCTATGGGAAACGCCTTCAAAACCGCCTTCTTTCTCACGCTGCTGACTTTGTTGTTGATGGTGATTGGCCGCGCTTTCGGCGGACAAAACGGCATGCTGATTGCCCTGGCTTTTGCGGCGATCATGAATTTTGTCTCTTATTTCTTTTCCGACAAGATTGCGTTGGCGATGTATCGCGCCCGTCCGGTGACGCGGGAAGAGTTGCCCCGAGCCTATCAGGCAGTGGAGCGGCTCACGCAGAAGATCGGCATCCCCATGCCGAAGATGTATGTGATTCCAACGGAATCACCAAATGCCTTTGCCACGGGCCGCAACCCGGCCCATGCTTCGGTCGCGGTGACCCAGGGAATTCTGGATTTGCTCAGCGACGAGGAACTGGAAGGCGTTCTGGCGCATGAATTGGGGCATGTGCGCAATCGCGACATTTTGATCAGTTCGGTGGCGGCTACGATTGCCGGCGCGATCACCTATTTGGCGCAAGTCGCCAAGTGGGGAATGATTTTCGGCGGGATGCAACGGAACAACCGGGATCGGGACGGCGGAGGGCTGGCCGCGCTGCTCATGTTGTTTCTTGCACCTATGGCGGCGATGCTCATCCAGTTGGCAGTGTCGCGCTCCCGCGAGTATCAGGCGGACGAAACCGGCGCCCACTTTACCGGCAATCCCTACGCGCTAGCCAGCGCCCTGGCCAAGCTCGACGCTTACTCACGGCGCGTGCCCATGGTGGCCACGCCTTCGACGGCGCATTTGTTCATCATTCAGCCGCTGCTCGGGATGAGCTTTGGCAGCCTGTTTTCGACTCATCCTCCGATTGCCAAACGCATTGAGCGGCTCACGGGACGGCCGGCGGAGTTTACGCAGTAGGCTGTCAGCTTTCAGCCGTCGGCTCTCCGAGGTGTGGTGACTGAAAGCTGACGGCTGAGAGATGACAGCTGACAGCTGACAGCCCTATAACCTCCGTAACTGCCCCATCCATTCCTCGCATAGTAAAATTCTCTTAATGTCCCCTGAAACCGCCGCAGCCGCCGGCTCCACCCGCGCGGCACAACTGGAAAATGCCTTGCGCAAAGTCATTCGGGGCAAGGATGACGTGGTCCGCCTGGCTATGGTTTCCTTGCTGGCACGCGGGCATTTGCTGATCGAGGGAGTCCCTGGCGTTGGAAAGACGACCCTTGCCCACGCCGTGGCGCGGGCGCTCGATTGCAGTTTTCAAAGGGTGCAGTTCACCAGCGACATGCTGCCTTCCGATGTGCTGGGAATTTCCATCTACTCGGCGGTCGAGCAGCAGTTCGAATTCAAGCGCGGGCCGATCTTCACCAACGTGCTGCTGGCGGACGAGATCAACCGCACCACACCGAAGACGCAATCGGCGCTGCTGGAAGCCATGAACGAGGGCCAGGTGACGGTGGATGCCCACTCCTACGTGCTGCCCCAGCCGTTCCTGGTGATCGCTACTCAGAATCCTGTGGAGCATCACGGAACCTACCCTCTGCCCGAGTCGCAACTGGACCGCTTTCTGATGCGATTGCGAATGGGGTATCCCGATGGCGATGCGGAGCGTGAAATCTTGCGGTCGGAGGCAGGGGCTGCGCAGTTGGAAAGTTTGCAACCAGTGCTCAGCGGCGCTGACGTGCTGGAAATGCAGAATGACGTAACCAAGGTTCGGGTGGATGAGTCGCTGATCAGCTACGCCCTCGCCATTGTCAGCCAGACGCGCGAGTCGGAGCATCTTTCGCTGGGAGTTTCGCCCCGTGGGTCGCAAATGCTCTATCGCGCAGCGCAAGCCATGGCCTTTCTCGACGGGCGAAGCTTCTGCGTTCCTGAAGACTTCAAACCGCTGGCCGTGCCCGTGTTTGCTCACCGCGTGGTGGTGGATGGAACCTACGCTTCCACGCTGAAGAAATCCGAGCAGGCCGAACAGGTGATCCAGGAGATTGTGGACAGCGTACCGGTACCCGTTTAAGAGCAGTTGTCAGTTGCCAGTGATCAGTTCTCGGTTCATGGGCTCCTCGCTTTTCCTTGATCTGCCCGGCATAATGCTTCTGTTATGTCCTTCCTTCGTTTTCTCATGTGGCTTGCGCTGATTGTCTGGGTCGGAGGACTGATCTTTTTTCCGGTGCTTGCGGGGACGGCGTTCTCGGTACTCCCATCACCGCATCTCGCCGGCCTTGTCGTAAGACGTTGTCTGATCATCTTGCACTGGATGGGGATTGTCTCTGGCATCGTGTTTCTGGGCACTTCCATGCTCTGCGCCCGAGCCACCTCGGTATTTTCAGCTCGCCATCTGCTGGTTTTGCTGATGCTGGCGCTGACTTGCGTCTCACAGTTCGAGATCATTCCCCGCATGGACAGATTGCGAGAAGTCCTCGGAGATGTGGCTTCCGCAGCCATCAATAGTCCCGTCCGCATCCAGTTTGACGCGCTGCACGTTTGGTCAACCCGGATCGAGGGAGGAGTGTTGCTCGTAGGATTGCTGGTGGCCTACCTGACAGCCCGGTCCTCCGCATAATTGCCTGCTATCATCTTCTTGCCCTATGAAAACCGGCATCATTGGCCTGCCACAGGTAGGCAAGACATCGCTGTTCCGGATTCTGACCAAAGCTCAACTTTCGGACCACGCCCGCGCCAATCCACGGGAAGCCCATGTGGGCGTGGCCAAGGTTCCCGACGATAGGCTGGATAAACTGGCCGCCCTCTACAACCCCAAGAAGCTGACCCACGCCTCCGTGGAGTACGTGGATGTGGGAGCCATTGGCCAGGAGGCGCTCAAAGAGAGCGGCTACATCGGCCACTTGCGTAATGTGGATGCGCTGGCTCATGTGGTTCGGGCATTCGATGATCCTTCCATTCCGCATCCCGGTCCGATCGATCCGCTACGCGACATCAAGAATGTCGAATTCGACTTGATGGTCAGCGATCTCGGCCAGATTGAAAAGCGAATGGAGCGCCTGGAAAAAGATCTGAAGAAGATGCGCTCCCCTGAGTTGGAGAAGGAATTTGAGCTGCTTACGCGTGCCAAGGCGCAGCTTGAGTCGGAACGTCCACTGCGCGAAATGGAGATGACGCCCGAAGATAAGAAGCGGCTGCGCGGCTTTATGTTCCTCAGCGAGAAGCCGATTCTCTACGTGCTCAACGTGAGCGAGAGCCAGGAACTGGGGAAAGAGTTGGAAGAGGCGGTCAACAAGTACAAGCTAACGGACGTGGCTTCGCGGCCGAATGCGGGGGCAACTGCGATCTGCGGAAAAGTTGAGGCGGAACTGGCGGAGATGAGTGATGAAGACGCCGCCGAATTCCTCTCCAGCTATGGGCTGACTGAGAGTGGACTTTCCCGGCTGATTCGAACTACTTACAAATTGCTGGGGCTGATTTCATTCTTTACCGCCGGTGACGATGAGTGCCGCGCCTGGACCATTCCGGTGAATACCCGCGCGGCCCAGGCTGCAGGCGCAATTCATTCCGATCTGGAGAAGCACTTCATCCGCGCGGAGACGATTCGCTGGGATCAACTGCTCGAAGCCGGTTCCGAAGCTAACGCCCGCGCGAAAGGGACGTTGCGCCTCGAAGGCAAGGAATACATCGCCCAGGATGGGGATGTGATGCATATACGGCATAGCGGATAACATCAGTTCTCTGTTTCTAGTTCGCAGTTCTCAGCGCAATGTTCATTCGTCACAGCTTTCTTTGGGAATCTGCGCGAAGATAGCCCCGGGAGAGACGCTTTATGGGGCAGTCCTATCGGGAACTGATCGCCTGGCAAAAAGCGATGTCATTTGTCATGGACATCTACAAAGTCAGCAAAGCCTATCCGCGCGATGAAGTGTTTGGACTCGCCAGCCTTACTCGAAGGGCCGCCGTGGCAATTCCAACCAATATCGCCGAAGGGCAGGCGCGCTATAGCGCAAATGATTTCTTTTATTTTCTGGGCAGGGCAAGGGGCGCGCTGGTCGAGGTCGAGACACAGCTAATGATTGCCCAGAACCTCGGCTATATTGTTCCGGAGGAAGCACAGCAGGTGTTAGACAAAGCCGCCGAACTCGGCAAAATACTGAACGGATTGATCGCGTCCATCCGTCCCGCGGCATAAAACTGTGAACTGAGAACGGGGAACATAGAACTGGTATCATCCGGCATCCATGCATCCCATCGTACTTAGCATCTTGCTCGGCCTGACGGCGGCAGCAGCGAACGTGTTCGGCGGCGCGATTATCGTGCATCGGCACTGGGAACGTTCCTACCTCAAATATTTTGTCGCGTTGGGCGCGGGATTCATGCTGGCCACCGCGATCGTGGAGATTTTCCCCGCTAGCCTCCAACTCAACGGCAGGAATGCGGCATTCCTGACCTTGCTCGGATACCTGATCATTCACTTCTTTGAGCACACGGTCACGCCGCACTTCCACTTCGGCGAAGAAACTCATCAAGGCGAATTCGCGCACACGCACCGGGGCTATTCAGTCCTGCTTGGGCTCGTGATCCACACTTTTTTTGATGGGATCGCGATCGCGTCCGGGTTCATTGTTTCGGACTGGCTGGGATGGATTATTTTTGTCGCTATTTTCCTGCACAAGATTCCAGAAGGTTTCACCGTAGCCTCAGTAATGCTGGCCAGCGGCCAGAGCCGGGGAAGTGCCTGGGGCGCTTCCATGATCCTTGGAGCGGCTACGCTGGCGGGCGTCCTGACGATGGCCCTGCTCCGTCATCAGGTGAGCTTCGGCCTGCCGCTTTCGGCGGGAGTCACAATCTATGTGGCGGCGTCCGACTTGATTCCGGAAGTGAACCGCGAGCCGGGAGCGGGCGTGGCGCTGGTGGTTTTTCTGGGCGTTGCACTGATGTTCCTGCTCGACCACTTGGCGCACGCTCACTGAAAGAACTCACTCCACGGTGTGTTTCGCCGTGTAGCCTTCGCGTGCGACCACCTGGTACTTCACGTCCTTGCCTTTCTGGTCTTTAACCTTCAGGGATTTTCCATCCGGGCCAATGACATCCACTTTCAGCTTTCGGTAAGTTCCATCCAGTTGCGGGTTGGTGGGGCGATAGGCCAGGTTGTACTGATTGCGAATATCGCCGACGATGTCGTGAAAGACCTCGGGGTAGCTGGCCTCAAAGCGAGGCTGATAGTAGCGGCCGCCCGTCATCCGGGCAAAAGTCTGCATTTCGTTGTCTGCCTGCAGGTAATCCATTTCGGTGATGGGGATGCCCATGCCATGGGAATAACCGGTGCAACCGTGGGTTTCGCAGTATTCGCGCGCCATCCATCCAATGCTAACCGCATAGATGGTTACGTCGTGGGTAGTCTTCACTTTTTTCAGAATCTGGTCCAGGGTGAGCTTGCTGAAGCTGTCGAAGCCGGTGCTCACCAGGATGATGTACTTGTGCCCGTCGAGTCGATCCAGACGATCGAGAGTGTCATAGAGTGCGTCAAACAAGTTAGTCTCGGAGAAGCCCGGAATGCGCAATTGATCGATTGCGCCCATCACCGCCTGCTTGTCTTGGGTGAAGTCGACCAACATGTAGGGTCTCATGTCGTACGAAACCACCGCGACAAAGTCGTTCTTTTTCAACATGCTGGCGAAGGTGTAGGAGGCTCGAAGAGCGTCGATCATGAACATGTAGTTGGTCGAGGCATACTCTACCAGCAGGACGGCGGTAATCGGCGCTTCCGTGATGCCAAAGCTGGTGATCTTCTGCTCCACGCCGTCTTCATAGAGGCGGAAGTTGTCTTGTTTCAACCCTGGGATGAATTGGCCATCCTTGGTCGTCACCAGAACCGGCACTTCCACCAGCGGGGCGGTGACGTGAATGGAGTAATCCGGCATGCCTTCGACCTTCTTGGGTTTTTCCGGCGGCGGCGGAGGAGGCTCTTCCTTCTTCTTGGGAATGGCGTAAGGCCCAACGTCGTTTTGCGGTCCGCCGGCCTCGGGAGGCGCCTCGGTCGACTTTTGCTGTCCGTTATCTGCCGGAGGGGTCTGATCTTGCGCCGACAACAACGACGCGCATGCAACCAGAGAAAGCAGCGCAATCATCAACCGTGGAAAGCGCAGGAAACGTCGGTCGAGCGGTGCGCGATGCCGCTGAAAAGGGCTGGGAAACATGGGATTCCTCGAAAAAAGCTATGCTAGTATAGACGCATAGCTTCGCCAATGGGATGTTTTGCTTGGCCCTGGCCCGCTCCCCTCCCCAGCAAACCCTATCGAATGTGCGGAGGCAAGGTTGTTTTGGATTCGGCGCTTGTCCTTCTGGGGAAAATTCATGAGACGTGTTTCTCTCGCCTGTGGTGTTTTGTGCCTTCTGGCCGCCGTGCCCTTTTTGACGGCAACTCCAACCGACGGCTCAAAACCTACTGAAACGATTCCGGTTAGCCAGATCCACGCCGGCATGAAGGGCGTAGCCTACACCGTCTTCCAAGGCACCAAACCTGAGTCCATGGAGGTTGAGGTACTCGGCGTATTAACGAACGTAAATGGTCCCAAAAGCGATGTGATTCTGGTCCGCCTGGGAGGCCCGAAAGTCGAGTATACGGGCGTGGTGGCGGGCATGAGCGGCAGTCCGGTGTATTTCGACGGCAAACTGGCGGGGGCCATTGCGTTTCGCATCGGAGAATTTTCGAAGGAGCCGATCGCGGGCGTCACTCCGATCGGGGAGATGCTCGAAATCAACGCCATGGATCAAAGTCCGGAGAACCATCTGGACCTGGCCAAGACGACGGCGAACGCCGCCAGCAAAACATCGGGGCCGGGACTTTCCGGGGGGCTGGCGGATTTCGCCAACGATCTTAGGCCCATCGACACTCCGCTCGTCTTTAGCGGTTTCTCGCAGGATGCGTTGCAACACTTTGCCCCGCAACTGGCTGCGGCGGGAATCGTCCCGGTGATGGGCGCAGGTTCGGTTAGTGACGCCAAACAGCCTGAACCTCTTGAACCCGGTTCTGCTATCAGCGCGATCCTGGTACGGGGAGATATGGACATTTCCGCGACCTGTACGGTCACCTACATGGACGCGCGTCACTTGTTGGCCTGTGGTCATCCCCTGCTGCAATACGGCCTGGTGGACTTGCCCATGACCAAAGCCGATGTCGTGGCCACCCTGGCTTCGCCGCTCAACGCCTTCAAAATCGTGAATGCCACTGAGCCGGTCGGGGCATTTGTACAGGACCGTCATACTGGCATCCTGGGAGAATTCGGCAAGAAGCCAGACATGATCCCGGTCACGCTCAACCTTCGCGGGGGCGCGGCGCCGCGGCAATTTCACTACGAGGTGTTAAACAACCCCCGTTTGAGCCCGGTCGCCGTGATGGTGACTGTTTTTAACGCTCTGCACGGGGTGAACGACTACGGCGAGGAAACCACGTACCGTATGAATGGACGGATTAGCGTGGAAGGCTATCCCGAACGTCCTGGTGCAGAATATGTTCTCGCCGGCGGACGGAGGCCAGCCCGCTGCGGTTCTGGCGGCAATGACCCTGGGCGACGATTTCAGCCGGGTCTATGGCAATCCTTACACCACCCCCGGCATCCGCGGCGTCCAGTTGGATTTCGACCTTCTGAACGAACGCCATTGGGCTCGGCTGGAAAGCGCCCGCACCGATGTGACCGAGGCCCGCCCCGGCAGCGACATCACGATTGAAGCGTTGTTGCGTCCTTACCGCGGAGACCCCGTCATCCGTCAGATTCCAGTCCATATTCCAACTTCGATTTCCAGGGGCACGTTGCGCATCCTGGTGAGCGACGGGGAGACCCTTGACCGGCTTC
>CAWDCI010000040.1:0-15913 GCA_963800745.1 uncultured Acidobacteriaceae bacterium | reverse complement strand
TTCTTCAGCGAAATCGGCCCGTCAAAATCAATTTCTGGGCCGGCATATTCGGGTGGCCGCACTACCAATTCGCTGCCGATGCCGTCCTCGTTGCCGAGAATGACATAGCGTTTAATAAGGTTCTCCAGTTCGCGGATGTTGCCCGGCCAGTGATATTTCTGCAGCGCCGCAAGTAACTCGGCGGATACGGGACGAGCCCGGCAGTTGTATTTCCGGTTGTAATACTCCAGGAAATAATGGACTAAATCCTCAACGTCGGCGCGCCTTTCGCGCAACGGAGGCATCTGCAGGTTCACCACATTGATGCGGTAAAACAAATCCTGCCGGAAATCTCCGTTTTCAATTTCAACCTCAAGCAACCGGTTGGTGGGCACACGATCCGTACTTCCACTTTTTTGTCTTCCTGTGCGCCGATCCGGCAAAATTGGCCGTCCTGCAGGAGTTGCAGCAGCTTGGACTGCAACGGAGGATCAAGTTCGGAAATCTCATCCAGAAAAAGGGTTCCGCGATGCGCCATCTCTACCCGGCCCGGTTTGGAGCCGTAGGCTCCGGTGAAAGCTCCCTTTTCGTACCCAAATAACTCGCTTTCGAGCAGCGTGCCAGGAATTGCCGGGCAGTTCACTTTCACATAAGGTCCGGTACGCCACGGGGAGAGTCCGTGGATCATGCGAGCGATAATGTCTTTGCCGGTGCCGCTCTCTCCCTGAATCAACACTGGAACGTTGGCCGCCGCTACTTTGGTCAGGCGCTCACGTAACGCGCGCATGGCTTCGGAACGGCCGAATATCACCGCATCCGGAGGAATCTCTCCGACAGACTGCGCTAGCAGGTTAACGGGATTCGCGGTTGAGGTAGGCATCTCGGCTTTGTGGCTCCTGTGTGCAATGTTCTAGTCTGCACCCAGAGAGCCAAATAGTACCAGCCCTCCGCCGCACCTCGGTAATCCCGATTAAGAGTCTTGATTTTAATTGGTTACGAGCCAGACAGTGAGGTAGGGCGGGAACCCGCCTAGTCCTCGAAAGGTTCCTTGAGCAGCCTTGGAAGAGAGGAAAAGATTTTCACACAGAAGAAGTAACTTTCCCTCGGCTGGGTTTCCGACTTCTTCTCTTCCCATTCGCCAGCGGCCGTAGGAACTGGAAGCCAGTAAGCTGATAACCTTCGCCGTTTGTGACTCTGACGGTGCGCGCGCGCAGAACGCGCGTCGCCTTGGACCGCTTCGCCGTGGCCGGGGATGGAGGCGTCGGCACTTCAAGCGAAACCCGCGCGGAAAGCGCCAATGGACGGCGTACCGCCACCAGCGCGCCTCCCGCCGAAACGTTAACGGCGGTCGCTAGCTCAAGAAGATCTTTCCCATTTTTTTCGCGGCTGCGACAAAAATAGGAATGGCTAAGGGCAAGCGTGGCCACTGCCGGCGCTGGGGTTCTGGTTCCAGTCGGTTCACGCAAGTTCCTTATTTAACTTGATTTGCCCCTGTGCGCCCGCATCTGGGGGGCCAAACCCATGACAACCCTGTGAATCCGTGTAATCCAGGGTCTCACCTCGCAATTCACGTCCCAAACCGGCAACAAACCGAGTGGAACGGCCCCCGATAAAAAGCAATTCGCTAAGCTGCCCCTCGCCCATTGCTTTCACCAACCCGCCGGAACCCTTGCCAGCTCCGAGCCTCTCTTTTGGCGGTGGACTTGTGGTCATAGCGCGCTCTGCTTTTGTTTGACAAAGCGCAAAACTATGCCATACTTGAGTACAGCCATTCATCCAGCGGTTCCCTCCCCTTGTTGGCCAAAAGCTGAAGACATTTTCACTTTTTCTATGGGTCTAACTCCCAAGAATAGTTGCGTTTCCGAGACTGTCGACCCTCGTAGATCGCAGGCAGTTCCCCGTTCTGCCGGCCCCTTTCTCCGCAACCGTTCCAGGAGCCGGAAATCAGTCCGCAGTTGCTCGACGAATACACCCATCTGAAAGAACGCTACTTGCGGACAACCAATGCTCTGGCCTCGGCTGCTCACGATCTGAAGACGCCCCTGGCTATCCTCAACGGCTACGTTGAGGTCCTGCAGAGTGAAAAGCTCGGGGGACTGAACCCGCGCCAGCGTGAAGTTCTGCGCGACATGCGTTCGAGCGGGCGGCGTTTAGAACACTTTATCCAGGATTTCCTCACCTATAGCGTCCTGGAAACCGGCGAACTCAAATTGCACTACGAGTCCGGCGACCTGAACCACTGCCTCGCCGAGGTCTGCCGCTTGTGGTCTCCGCGGTTTCAGGACAAAGGTGTAGCTGTCTACTTCCTGCCCCATGACAAGCTGGCCGAGTTCTCCTTCGACTCCGCCAAAGTGGAGCGCGTAATCTCCAACTTGTTGGAAAATGCCTCCAAGTTCACGCCCACGGGCGGAACGGTCTGGCTGCATGCCGAGCCCTACATGTGGGAGCGCCGCAGCGTAAACAAAACGGCGGCGGCTGGCGAGAGGCGGCGCCGCAGCCTCTCGGTTCCCAATTCGGTCAAGCTCAGCGTGGCCGATACAGGTCCGGGCATTCCTGCCGAATATCACATTGAGGTGTTCGACGATTTCTTCCGCCTTCCCCAGACCGAGGCTCAAACCGAAGGCATGGGCCTGGGCCTGGCCATCGCCCGCCGCCTGGTCAATGCCATGGGCGGCAAGATATGGGTGGAAAGCGAACCGGGCGGAGGTTGCAAGTTTTCCTTCCTCATTCCGCTTAAACCGTCTCCCGCGCGAACCACAAAGGACGAAAGTAAATGAGTGAGACGGCCAAAATTCTGCTGGTGGACGACGAACCGGGCATGCTGCGCTACATCCGCACTTTGCTCGAAGTGGATAACCACAAAGTCGAAACCGCCAGCACCGGCGAAGAGGCTGTGGCTCTGGTCCAGAAAGGGCTTCAACCGGATCTCGTCCTGCTGGACCTCCTGATGCCCGGCATTGATGGCCTGCAGACTCTGGAACAGCTTCGCAAAATCCACTCCAGCATCAAGGTGGTAATGCTCTCCTGCGTCAGCGATACCCGCAAAGTGGTGCAGGCGATTCGTCTGGGAGCTCAGGATTACCTGACTAAGCCGTTTCAGAAGGTCGAGCTTGACGCCGTCATTGACCAGTGCCTGGGCACGAACAAGCAGAATTATCCGGGTGAAGTGGAAGAACTTTCGGATGAAGTCTTCTTCATCGCCGCCAGTCCGGTAATGCGCAAACTCCGTTCCCAGGCCGCCCTGGTCGCCAATGTTGACATCCCCGTATTGATGCTGGGAGAAAGCGGAACCGGCAAGGAAGTCATGGCGCGCCTCATTCACAAGCTTTCTCCACGCGCCCATCGCACTTTCTTGAAAGTCAATTGCGCCGCGGTTCCCGCAGACCTTCTGGAAAGCGAACTATTCGGCTATGAAGCCGGAGCCTTCACCGGAGCCAACCATGCCAAGCCGGGCAAGTTTGAGTTGTGCAACAAAGGCACGATTCTGCTCGACGAAATCGGAGAAATGCCGCCGCTTTTGCAGGCCAAGTTGCTGCACGTTTTGCAGGACCAGCAGTTCTCCCGCTTGGGCGGACGCACCGTAATCAAGGTGGACGTTCGCATTCTGGCCGCCACCAACATCAACATTCCCGAAGCTCTCGCCAATAAGCGCCTGCGCGAGGACCTCTATTACCGTTTGAACGCTTTCACCTTGCAGGTTCCTCCTTTGCGCGAACGCAAAGAGGAGATTCCAATCCTGCTCAAGCATTTCATGACCCACATGGCCGAGCGCTATGCCCGGCCTCCCTTGCCGCTTTCCCCAACTTTGCTGCAAGCCTGCCACGACTATTCCTGGCCCGGCAACATTCGCGAATTGAACAACTTCGTTAAGCGCTTTCTGGTTCTCGGGGACGAGAATCTGGCCATTCATGAGCTTGGCCCGAAGGGCAACGGAAGTGCCGCGCATCTCTCCGCCGATGCGGCCGGCGGGTTGAAGTCCCTGGCTCGCAGCGCCAAAGATGAAGCCGAAGCCGAAGCCATCGCCAAGGCTCTCGAGGAAACCAACTGGAATCGCAAGCAAGCGGCCGCACTGTTAAGAATCAGCTACAAAGCTCTTCTGTATAAGATCCGCCAATACGGCATCGCCGAAGCCACCGCCCACCACAAACTCTCTGCCGGAGCGTAGGCGCACCCCTCGAACTCAAACACTCACTCCCCTGACGCACAACTTCTGTCCGCTGGGGGAATCAAGTCTGGCAACGAGTTGTGAACCCGATCACAGGCTCACGTGATTCCATACTCTTGACACCTCCCGGTTGCCCCTCTATATTTCGCTTGCCGCAGGTCGAATCGGCCTGCGACACAGCGGAGTTCTGGCCAGCTCCATCGGTCCGTCGCTTAGACCTTCTCCCACCAACCCAGCCAGTCCCGCGAGGTGACGTGTGTCTCTTCCCAAGGTTTCGGTGCTGTTCTTAGTCATCCTTTTCATTGGAAGTATTACCAGATCTCACGCCGCCGACTGGCCCCCGATTGCCCCTGACGAGCAATCGATGACCAGCGTTCCCGATCAGCCTGGCGTTTCGGCGATCATCCTTTCCCGCCAGGAAACTGATGACGACACCCTCCACTACCACGGCGTTTACATTCGAATTAAGGTTCTGACCGAGGCCGGCCGGAAATACGCTGACGTGGAACTGCCCTACAACCGGCGCGGTTTCACCATCGAACAGGTCAGCGGGCGCACGGTCCACGCCGATGGCACGGTTGTACCCTTCGAAGGCAAACCCTTCGACAAGCTGGTAGTCAAAGGGCACAACTTGCGGATCCAGGTGAAGGCGTTTTCTCTTCCCGACGTGCAAGTGGGCAGCATCCTGGACTATCGCTACAACTTGCGCTACGCCGACAATTCCCTGCGCGCCCCGGAGTGGACTATCCAATCGGAGATTCCCGAAAAGAAGGTGACCTTCAAATACGTTCCCTTCCAATTCCATGGTGGCAATCAGGTAGAGATCGCGCGCGGACGCAACGCCAACGGCGTCTCCTGGACTCCTTTTCTGCCGGCCGGGCATACTCCAAAGCTCCAAACTGGCCCTACTGGGAACAACTGGATCGATCTGCAAATGGAAAATGTTCCCGCGCTGGTCGATGAACCGTTCACGCCTCCGGCCAACCCCTTGCGATGGCGGGTCCAGTTCTACTACCAGGCCGAGTTGAAGCAGGAGGACTACTGGAAAAAAGAAGGCAAGTTTTGGAACAAGGATGTCGAGAGTTTTCTGAATCGACAAAAGGGTGTTCCCGAGGCCGTCACACAAACCGTGGCCAGCAGCGATACTCCGGAAGCGAAAGTTCGCAAGATCTACGCGTTCGTCTCAGGCCTGGAAAACAGGAGTTACGTCCCGAAGCGCACCGCACAGGAACAGCAAGCGCTGGGCCTGAAGGAGAATCAAGGTGTCGATGATGTCTTGCGGCAAAAAAGCGGGAATCACGACGAACTGAACCGCCTCTTTGTCGCTATGGTTCGGTCGGCAGGAATCCAGGCCGTGATGATGTGGGTTTCCGACCGCGGGGAGGATTTTTTCACCCCTCAGTTCCTTAGCACGGACCAACTGGATGCCGAGATCGCTGCTGTGCAACTCGATGGCAAGGACATCTTTCTCGATCCCGGAACCAAGTACACGCCCTATGGCCTGTTGAGTTGGCATTACGCGGGCTGCCAGGGCCTCCGGCAAAACGGCGACAAAGGCGCCGACATTGCCGAAACGCCCTCTACCACCTACAAACAGGCCCTCATTCAGCGAGTCGCCAACTTGAAACTCAACGACCAAGGAATAGCGGAAGGAACTGTGGTCATAGGATTTTCGGGTTTGGAGGCTTTGATCCGGCGGCAGGAAGGCAACAAGACGGACGCCGAAGGCCGCAAGAAGATGCTGGAGGACGAAGTTCGTAGTTGGTTGCCCGGGGGAACCGAAGTCACGCTGAACAATGATCCGACCTGGGACAAGACCACCGACCAAATGATCGCGCGATTCGCCGTCTCCGGCCCTTTGGCCCTGAGCGCTGGAAAGCGCTGGATTGTTCCAGTTCACGTCTTTGAGGTCAACGACAAGCCACGCTTCTCCGCCGCCCAAAGAACCAACCCAATTTATTTCGAGTATCCTTCGCGTGAAATCGACGAAGTGCACATTACGCTTCCTCCCAGCATTGAGGTCGAGAGCCTGCCGCCCAGCGCCCGCGCCAAGATTGAATACGCCCTTTACGCGACCGACCAGAAGCCTGAGGGAGCCAACGGAATCGTTTCCACTCGCGATTTGGCCATGGCAGGCTTCGTTTTTACCGCTGCCGAATACAAGGATGTCAAGGGTTTCTACGACCAGGTGAAGGCAGGGGACGACCAACCGCTGGTGCTGAAAGGCGCCGCCCATGCGCAGAACTAAGAACCGCGCCCTGCTGTCTTGCGCATTGTTCGTCGTGTACATGCCGCTGTGTGCCGCAACCGAAATACCCATCTGGATGCGCCAAGCCGCTAATCAACCTCTGGCCGCTTATCCTCCCGACACCAATGCGGTTGTACTGCTGGATACCACCGATGACAACGTGGTCGGTCAGGGTGACTACATCGAGCACCATCGCCGCGTGGTGAGAATTCTCCGCCGCGAAGGCCGCCACGAGGGTTTCTTTGCCGTGAGCCTCCGAGGACGGCAGAAGCTGGTATCAGTGCATGCCTGGAGTGTGGACAAGGCTGGGCACGAATACGAGGTCAAAGACAAAGAATTCCTGGAACAGAGCCCTTACACGGAAGAGCTTTACTCCGATTATCACAACCGGACCGCAGCCGTACCCGCGCCCGATCCTGGCTCCGTGGTCGGCTTTGAATACGAAGTCCACGGCAAGGCTGGATCAACCAACTGCAATGGTTTTTCCAGGAAGACATCCCGGTTCATGAAGCGCAGTTCACCCTCGAGGTTCCGGCCGGATGGGAATACAAGACCGCATGGGCCAACACCGAATCTGTGCCGGAGGAGAGCACTCCCCAGGGCTCGCAATGGACGGTGCGCGACGTGCCTCCGATCGAAGAAGAGGAGCGTATGCCGCCGCCATTCTCGCTGGCCGCGCGCGCGGAGATTGCTTACTTCGCTCCTGGCGGAACCGCCGTCGCTTCGTGGGATGGAGTCGGACGCTGGTACGCAGAGTTAACCTCGGGGCGTAGGACCACCTCGCCAGAGATCGCGGAAAAAGCTCGCCAGCTCACGGCTGGCAAGACGGATTTCGACAGCAAAGTCCGGAATCTAGCCTCCTTTTTGCAAACCGATGTGCGCTATGTGGCCATTGAAATTGGAGTCGGCGGTTTCCAGCCCCACCCAGCCGGCGACATCTTTCGCGCCCGCTACGGAGATTGCAAGGATAAGGCCACCCTGCTGAGCAGCATGTTGAAAGAGGTCGGTGTCGAATCCGACTACGTGCTGATCCATACCGAGCGCGGCGTTGTAAATGCGACGGTTCCGTCCAGCATCTTCAACCACGCAATCCTCGCGATCGAGTTGCCGGCGGGAATCAACAGCGACTCCTACAAGAGTGTGTGGACCAGCAAAACCGGCAAGCGGTATCTCATCTTTGATCCAACCGACGAATTCACTCCACTCGGCACTCTGCGCGCCGACTTGCAGGACACGAACGCGCTGCTGGTGACCGAAGCGGCGGCGAATTGATCCATACCCCACTGCTTTCACCTGATACCAACCTGCTGTCCCGCACCGGACACTTCACCCTGAATTCTGAAGGCGAGCTTAGCGGCGAGGTAGTGGAGACCTTGAACGGCGATCATGCTGGCCGGGCGCGACTAATGTTCGGGCATGCGAGTCAGCAAGAGCGCATGCAGGATTTGCAGCGGACCTTGAATGAGTCGCTGAAGGGATTCACCCTGGAAAGTGCCGATCTCCAGCAACTGGACCAACTCCAGAAAGACCTGGTTCTCACCATAAAGCTGGCGGTGCCGCAATATGGGCAACTCCGCGGTCCACTGATGCTGGTTCGCCCGCGTGTGCTCGGGGAAAAGAGCTTCGACCTCGAACACAGGAAACCACGCCTTTATCCTGTCACGCTGCATTCCTCCTCCCGTGAAACCGACACCTACGAGATTGACCTCCCTAAGGATTTCACCGTAGATGACATCCCCGACCCGGTGAAGATTGACATGGGCTTCGCTAGCTACCAAAGCAAGGTCGAAGTGGCTGGTTCAAAACTTCGCTACTGGCGGGAATACGTCGTACACGACTTGAGCGTGACTCCCACCCGTTTTGCCGACCTTCGCCAATTCGAAGGCAGGATCGGGGCCGAAGAAAACTCCGTTGTCGTGCTCAAGCGGGCCCAGTACATGTAGCCACCGTACCGCGCATTCCGTGGTATGCTGGCGGCCCGCCTTCCTCAATCCCTCAGGTGAGGACGTTTAGAGGTACTCATGACGTGTCCGGCTTCCGGTCAGGAGGTTTATCCAATGAACTCTCGCTTTAAAAATCTTAGCCTGTTCGTCATTCTATTTCTGGGTTGGACGGTTTCCCAGTCCGCCGCCGCAGAGTGGCCTGCCATTACTCCGGAAGACAAGGCGACGACCAGCGTGCCCCAGCAACCAGACGCGCCGGCCATCATCCTTTACCGCGAGGAAAATACTGACGATACCAAGAACTTTCGCACCGTTTATCTGCGCATCAAAGTGCTCACCGAGGCCGGACGCAAGTATGCGGACGTTGAGATTCCCGTGGGCCGCAGTCCTTTCACCATCTCCCAACTCAGCGGCCGCACCGTGCATGCCGATGGACAGATCATTCCCCTGGAAGACCAACCCGTGGACAAAGTGGTCGTGCGGGATCACGGCGTGCGCATGCACGTGAAAGCCGTCACCCTCCCCTCGGTCCAGGTCGGCAGCATCTTGGACTACCGCTACAGCCTTCATTTTCCCGAAGGCTCTCGCAATGCCCCCGAGTGGATGGTACAAAGCGCACTGTTCACCAGGAAAGCGGTTTTCAAATTCGTTCCACCAAGTACCAGCCCAAAGCCGACAGCCTTCGCAACCCGAACCCAACCAGCCAGACGATCGGCAACGCCACACTCACCGCGGATGTGCCCTCCTTTGAACAGACGGGCACCAGCATGGGCGGCGAAGCGGTCAGCGAGTACACCTGGGTAGACCACCTACCCCCAGGGCAACAACCCCGTTGTTACTGTTCCTGGGGTTGTTGCCCTGGGGCCTGGTGGTGTACCCAGGTGTACTCGCTGACCCCTTCGCCGCCCATGCTGGTGCCACTCACATCGAGGAAGAGCAGCTCCGCGGTGAGTGTGGCGTTGCCGATCGTCTGGCTGGTTGGGTTCGGGTTGCGAAGGCTGTCGGCTTTCGGCTGGTACTTGGTGGGAACAAATTGAAAACCGCTTTCCTGGTGGACACTGCGCTTTTACATCCACTCGGGGCGTCCGAGAGCCTTCGGGAATTGAAGGCTGCAGCGTATCCAATATTGCTGCCGACCTGGACCGAGGGGAGGGTGACACTTTTCACGTGCATGCGCACGCCGTGATCCCGCACGACCACTTTGTCCACGGGTTGGTCTTCCAGGGGAATGATCTGTCCATCGGCATGCACGGTGCGCCCGCTGAGTTGGGAGATGGTGAAAGGACTGCGGCCCACGGGAACCCGAACGTCCGCATATTTGCGTCCGGCCTCGGTGAGCACTTTAATCACAGATGACGGTGCGAAAGTTCTTGGTATCGGCAGTATTTTCCTCGCGGTAAAGGATGATGGCCGGCGCGTCTGGTTGCTGGGCGCGCTAGTGTCGCCTGGTCTTCCGGAGTAATGGCAGGCCCGCTCGGCGGCGGACTCGGAATTGGTCCAACCCGGAAATAAATGACGAACAGGCTAAGATTTTTAAAGCGAGAGTTGATTAGATAGGCCTCCTGGCCGGGACCGTCATGAGTACATCTAAAGGTCCTCACCTGAGGGATTGAGGAAGGCGGGCCGCCGGCGTACCACGAAATGGCGGTAGATGTGGCTAGACTACTGGGCCCGCTTGAGCACGACAACGGAGTTTTACGGGCCACGATCCTGCCTTCGAATTGGCGAAGGTCGGCAAAACGGGTGGGAGTCACACTCAAGTCGTACTCGAGTGTTTCCCCCCAGTAGCGAAGTTTTGGACCAGCCACTTCGACCTTGCTTTGGTAGCTAGCGAAGCCCATGTCAATCTTCACCGGGTAGGGGATGTCATCTACGGTGAAATCATTAGGGAGGTCAATCTCGTAGGTATCAGTTTCACGGGAGGAGGAATGCAGCGTGACAGGATTAAGGCGTAGTTTTCTGTGTTCGAGGTCGAAGCTCTTTTCCCGAGCAACGCGGGCGAACCAGCATCAGTGGACCAGGGAGCTGCCCCTATTGCGGCACCGCCGGCTTTATGGTGAGAACCAGGTCTTTCTGGAGTTGGTCCAGTTGCTGGAGATCGGCACTTTCCAGGGTGAATCCCTTCAGCGACTCATTTAGAGGTCCGCTGCAAATCCTGCATGCGCTCTTGCTGACTCGCATGCCGGCATTTCCGTCGCGCCCGGCCAGCCGTGATCGCCGTTCAAGGTCTCCACTACCTCGCCGCTAAGCTGGCCTTCGAAATATGGGTGAAGTGTCCGGTGCGGGACAGCAGGTTGGTATCAGGTGAAAGCAGTGGGGTATAGATAAATTCGCCGCCGCTTTCGGTCACCCGCAGCGCGTTGCATATCCCGCGAGTCGACGCGCAGAGTACCGAGTGGAGTGAATTCGTCGGTTGGATACAAAGATGAGATACCGCTTGCCGGTTTTGCTGGTCCAGCACACTCTTGTAGGAGTCGCTGTTGATTCCCGCCGGCCATTCGATCGCGAGGATTGCGTGGTTGAAGATGCTGGACGGAACCGTCCGCATTTACAACGCCGCGCTCGGTATGGATCAGCACGTAGTCGGATTCGACACCGACCTCTTTCGACATCTGCTGCTCAGCAGGGTGGCCTCTATCCTTTCGATCTCCGTAGCGGGCGCGAAAGATGTCGCCGGCTAGGTGGGTGGAAACCGCCGACTCCAACCTCAATGGCCACATAGCACAGCATCGGTTTTCAATAGGGAGGCTCGAGTTCCGGACTTTGCTGTCGAAATCCGTCTTGCCAGCCGTGAGCTGGCGAGCTTTTCCGCGATCTCTGAAGAGGTGGTCCTACGCCCCGAGGTCTTTCTCTACGGTACCAGCGTCCGACTCCATCCCACGGCGCGCGCGAATCCGCCAGAAACGAAGGTGGCAATCTCCGCGCGCGCGGCCAGCGAGAATGGCGGCGGCATACGCTCCTCTTCTTCGAATCGGGGGCACGTCGCGCACCGTCCATTGCGAGCCCTCAGAAATAATCCTCAGGCACAGATTCGGTGGTACCTTGGCTAGTGTTCTCCATCCAGCCGGGACCTCAAAGGTGAACTGCACTTGCATGAACCAGGATGTCTTCCTGGAAAAACCATTGCAGTTGGTTGATCCAGCCTTTGCCTGTGGACTTCGTATTCAAAGCCGACCACGGAGCCAGCATTATTTTATGGTACGGCTGCGGTCCGGTTGTGATAATTGGAGTGAGACCCCACCGTGTAAGGACTGTGTTTCCAGGAATTCTTTGTCTTTGACCTCGTATTCGGTGCCCCAGCCTTGTCCACACTCCACGGCATGCACTGATACCAGCTTCTGCCGTCCTCGGAGGCTCACGGCAAAGATTATTTCAGTGGCGGCCTTCGCGGCGGAGGATTCTCACCACGCGGCGATGGTGCTCGATGTAGTCACCCTAACCGACCACGTTGTCATCGGCGGATGGGGGCAGTACAACCGCATTAGGTATCGGGATGGCCCCGCGGCCCGAGGTTAATTAGCAGGCTTGTCGGCGCCGTCGGATGGGTCTTTCGTTGCGGCACACAGCGGAGTGGGCACGACGAACAATGCGCAAGACGGCCAGGCACGGTTCTTTAGTTCTGCGCATGGGCAGCACCATTCAGCACCAGCGGTTGGTCGTGCCCTGCCTTGGCCTGGTCGTAAAAATTCTTGACATCCTTGTATTCGGCAGCGGTAAAAACGAAGCCTGCCATGGCGAGATCAGCAAATCGAATTAAAGGTTGGTTGGCTCCCTCAGGCCTCTGGTCGGTCGCGTAAAGGACGTGTTCTCAATCTTCAGGCGCGGGCGCTGGGCGGCAGGCTCTCAACCTCGAATGCTGGGAGGAAGCGTTAATATTCAATAAATCGATTTCACGCGAAGGATACTCGAAATAAATTGGGTTGGTTCTTTGGGCGGCGGAGAAGCGTGGCTTGTCGTTGACCTCAAAGAGCGTGAACTGGAACAATCCAGCGCTTTCCAGCGCTCAGGTCCAAATTTAAGGAGACGGCGAATCGCACGATCGATGGATCGCTGGTTAAGCCTCCCAGGTCGGATCATTGTTCAGCGTGACTTCGGTTCCCCCGGGCGACCGACTACGAACTTCGTCCTCCAGCGGTCTTCTTGCGGCCTTCCGGCGTCCGTCTTGTTTCCTTTCTGCCGCCGGATCAAAGCCTCCAAAACTCCGAAAATCCTATGACCACGGTCGCTCCGCTCCTTCTTGGTCATTTAGCTTCAAGTTGGCGACTCGCTGAATGAGGGCCTGTTTGTAGGTGGTAGAGGGCGTTTCGGCAATGTCGGCGCCTTTGTCGCCGTTTAGCCGGAGGCCCTGGCGGCCCGGGTAATGCCGACTCCCTTAGCCATAGGGCGTGTCTCTGGCTCCGGGATCAAGAAAGATGTCCTTGCCATGGGGGTGCCGCAGCAGCGATCTCGGCATCCAGTTGGTCCCTGCTAAGGAACTGAGAGGGGTGAAAAAATCCTCCCCGCGGTCGGAAACCCGCATCGTCCCGCGCCTGGATTCCTGCCGACCGAACCATAGCAACAAAGAGGCGGTTCAGTTCGTCGTGATTCCCGCTTTTTTGCCGCAAGACATCATCGACACCTAGATTCTCCTCTTCAGGCCCAGCGCTTGCTGTTCCTGTGCGGTGCGCTTTGGGACGTAACTCCTGTTTTCCCCCCCACGAACACGTAGATCTTGCGAACTTTGCCGCTTGCCGAGTGTATCGCTGCTGGCCACGGTTTGTGTGACGGCCTCGGGAACACCCTTTTGTCGATTCACAGACTCTCGACATCCTTGTTCGACCCTTGCCTTTTTTTTTCCAGTAGTCCTCCTGCTTCAACTCGGCCTGGTCCTTAACTGGACCCGCCATCGCAAGGGGTTGGCCGGAGACGTGAACGGTTCATCGACCAGCGCGGGAACCTTTTCCATTTGCAGATCGACGATTTTTTCCAGTAGGGCCAGTTTGGAGGGCTTTGGAGTATGCCCGGCCGGCAGAAAAGGAGTCCAGGAGACGCCGTTGGCGTTGCGTCCGCGCGCGATCTCTACCTGATTGCCACCATGGAATTTGGAAGGGAACGTATTTGAAGGTCACCTTCTTTTCGGGAGTATCTGCCGATTGGATAGTCCACTCCGGGAATTGTCGGCGTAGCGCAAGTTGTAGCGATAAGCTAGGATGCTGCCCACTTGCACGTCGGGAAGAGAAAACGCCTTCACGATCCGCAAGTTGTGCCCTTTGACTACCAGCTTGTCGAAGGGTTTGCCTTCGAAGGGTACAACCGTGCAGTCAGAGTGGACAGTGCGCCCGCTGACCTGTTCGATGGTGAAACCGCGCACAGGCGAAGGTCCCTTTCCACGTCAGCGTTTTTCCGGATATTTGGATCAGAACCTTAATTCGAATGTAAACGCCGTGGTAGTGGAGGGTGTCTACATCACTGTCCTGGCGGGAAAGGATGATCGCCGAAACGCCAGGCTGATCGGGAACACTAGTCATTTGATGCTCGTAAAGGGCGATCGGGGGCCAGTCGGCGGCGTGAGATCTGGTAATACTTCCAATGAAAAGGATGACTAAGAACAGCACAGAAACTCTTGGGAAGAGACACACACGTCACCTCGCGGGACTGGCTGGGTTGGTGGGAGAAGGTCTAAGCAACAGACCGAAGGAGCTGGCCAGATATCCGCTGTGTCGCAGGCCGATTCGACCTGCGGCAAGCCAAAAAGAGAGGGGCAACCGGGAGGTGTCGAAAGTGCTGGAATCACGTGAGCCTGTGATCAGGTTCACAACTCGTTGCCAGACTTGATTCCCCCAGCGGACAGAAGTTGTACGTGCGGGGAGTGAGTGTTTTAGTTCGAGGGGCTGAGCCTACGCTCCGGCCCCCCCTCTGTGGTGGGCGGTGGCTTCGGCGATGCCGTATTGGCGGATCTTATACAGAAGAGCTTTGTAGCTGATCTTTAACAGTGCGGCCGCTTGCTTGCGATTCCAGTTGGTTTCCTCGAAGAAAGCCTTTGGCGATGGGCTTCGGCTTCGGCTCCATCTTTGGCGCTGCGAGCCAGGGACTTCAACCCGCCGGCCGCATCCGGCGGAGAGATGCGCGGCACTTCCGTTGCCCTTCGGGCCAAGCTCATGAATGGCCAGATTCTCGTCCCCGAGAAGCCCGGGAGGGCCCTGTTTTAACGAAGTTGTTCAATTCGCGAATGTTGCCGGGCCAGTAAAAGTAGAAGCAGGCTTGCAGCAAAGTTGGGGAAAAGCGGCAAGGGAGGCCGGGCGTAGCACGCTCGGCCATGTGGGTCATGAAATGCTTGAGCAAGATTGGAATTTTAGCCTCTTTGCGTTCGCGCAAAGGAGGAACCTTCATTTTGAAAGCGTTCAAACGGTAATAGAGGTCCTCGCGCAGGCGCTTAGAGGCAAGAGCTTCGGGAATGTTGATGTTGGTGGCAAGCTTGAGAATGCGAACGTCCACCCCCTTCGTGCGCTGTCCCAAGCGGGAGAACTGCTGGTGCCCTTCAAAACGTGCACCAACTTGGCCTGCAAAAGCGGCAGCATTACTCCGAATTCGCATCAAGCAGAATCAGGGTCCCCTTGTTGCACAACTCAAACTTGGGGGGCTTGGCCATATGGTTGGCTCCGGTGGAGGCGGAGCCGACTACATATCCGAATAGTTCGCTTTCCCAGAAGGTCTGCGGGAACCGCGGCGGGATTCATTTTCAAGAAAGTGCGATGGGCGCGTCGAGGAGAAAGCTTGTGAATGAGGCGCGCCATGACTTCCTTGCCGGTTCCGCTTTCTCCCCAGCATCAATACGGGGATGCAAACGTAGGCCGCCGAGGGCGGCCTGGGAACGGAGTTAGCACATTCCCGGACTGGCGGGGAGGATGAAGCTTCATCGAAAAGTTCTTCCACTCCACCCGGTAATTCTGCCTATCAGTGCCCAGGCACTGGTCAATAACAGCGTCAAGCTCGACCTTCTGAAAACGGCTTAGTCAGGTAATCCTGAGCTCCCAGACGAGAATGGCCTGCACCACTTTGCAGTTGCTATCGCTGACGCAGGGAGAGCATTTTTGCCCACCTTCATGCTGGAGTGGATTCCACGAAGCTGTTCCAGAGTCTGCAGGCCATCAATGCCAGGGCATCAGGAGGTCCAGCAGGACGAGATCCGGTTGAAGCCCTTTTCTGGACCAGAGCCACAACCTCTTGGGCCGTGCTGGCGGTTTCGACTTTTGTGGTTATCCACTTCGAGCAAATGCGGTATGTAGCGCACGTGCCCGGTTCGTCGTCCGCCAGCAGAATTTTGGAAGCTCTAACTCATTTTCTTTCGTCCTTTGTGGTTCGCGCGGGAGACGGTTTAAGCGGAATGAGGAAGGAAAACTTGCCGACCTCCGCCCGGTTCGCTTTCCACCCATCTGTTGCCACCCATGGCATTGACCAGGCGGCGGGCGATGGCCAGGCCCAGGGCCATGCCTTGGGTTTGAGCCTCGGTCTGGGGAAGGCGGAAGAAATCGTCGAACACCTCGATCTCGGGGACGGCAGGAATGCCCGGACCTGTATCGGCCACGCTTGAGCTTGACC
>CAWDCI010000039.1:0-192101 GCA_963800745.1 uncultured Acidobacteriaceae bacterium | reverse complement strand
CATCCTGGAGAAGAAGTGCGCACGCCGCGAATTCTGTTGCTTCAATGGGCGGGAAAAGATCGAATGGTGGGACAGAATGCCTTACGCCGGTTGCTGCTTGCCCATTACGTGCCACGAATTGATGGTGAAGTTGCCTTGCCTCCGGTTGCGCACAGCGGCGCCTATGTTTGTATCTTTGATGATGTTGCCGAGAAAACCGGGGAGAACCCGCTCAATATTCTCCCTCACCTGCAGGATTCCGATTTAGGGAAGCGCTTCATTGATCCGGACGCGTCATTGAACTGTGTCACTGAACCAAACCAGCTTCACCTCATCCGCGGGATGCCGGATGTCGGAGTAGAGGCCTACTGGCTGGACGCGGGTTGGTTTCCGGGGCCATGGCCAAAGGGCCGTGGGAGTTGGGTCCCGAACGATAACTTTCCGGACGGACTGCGTCCCCTCGGCGATGCCGCGCACGCGCGGGGCATGAAATTCTTACTGTGGTTCGACCCAGAGGCGATTTCTCCCGAGAGTATCATCGCCCGCGAACATCCAGAGTGGGTCTTGCACCAGCCGAAAGAAGGCACGTGGGGAGGGATTTTTCGTTTCAGCGATCCGCAGGCCCTGGCCTGGATGACAGATTTGCTTTCGAAGTGTTTCCGCGACTGGGGAGTCGATATCTTCCGCAACGACCGCAATACGAACCCCTTGCCTTTTTGGCAAGCTGCGGACACTCCCGACCGTCAAGGAATCACTGAAATTCGGCAGATCGAAGGTTTTTACGCGCTGTGGGACGGCCTGCTGAAACGTTTCCCAAAACTCACAATCGACAACGCCAATTGGCGGGTGACCGGTCCGGATTTGGAGGTGATGAAGCGCTCCGTCGGATCGTTGACGCGCACCGAGATTGCCGGTCCGGGTATTCCCTATCCAATTCCCGAGCAAATGGGGATCGCGGAACTGAGTCAATGGATTCCCTTGCACGCCACTCTTTTGCATGCCGACAGTCCCTACGATTTTCGAAGCACCGCAACCACCGGAGTCGCGATCGGTCTCGATCTGCAATCGCCCTACGTTTCCAGTACGGAAATACGAAAGGGAATTGCGGAAGTTAAAGAACTGCGACCGTACTGGCTGGGCGATTTCTATCCGCTGACCGCAATCAACCTGGACGAGACCCAGTGGGCGGGATGGCAACTGGATCGTGCTGACTTGAATGCCGGGTTCGTGACCATGTTCCGGCGCCCAAAGAGTACGGAATCAAAAAAAGAGGTGATCCTGCACGGAATTGATCCGCACGCCGAATACGAAGTCACCATGGCGGAGAGTTTTGATCCTGGTCCAAAACAGATATTGACGGGAGAACGGCTGGAACACTTGATCGTGTCTCTGGCGTCTCCGGCAAGCAGCGTGCTGATTCGCTACAAGAAAGTCACCGGCAAGCCAAACTGAAATCGAAGGAGAGACTCAAGATGTCTACGAACTACGCGGCAGAGTTACTGGAATTTGAGAAAGATGGATACGTGTTCATTCCGAATCTTTTGGACAAAGAGGAGACTGATTTGCTTTTCGCGGCGGCGAAATCCGACCCGCAGCTGATGAGCAATGCCTTCGATATCGCCGACACGCAAGGCGGCAAAAGCCGGCTGACGGGTTGGAGCCATCCGGGAGACGACATCTACGGAATGGTGGCGCGTGTGCCGCGAGTGGTCGATCGCATGGAGGCTTTTCTCGGGGGCGAAGTGTACCACTACAACTCCAAGATGATGCTCAAGGAGCCTCGTGTGGGCGGCGCCTGGGAGTGGCATCAGGATTACGGTTACTGGTACCAGAACGGCTGCCTGTATCCCTTTATGGCGAGCTGCATGATTGCTCTCGACCGCGCGACGAAGGAGAACGGATGCCTTCAGATTCTGAAAGGGTCGCACCATCTGGGACGTGTCGAACATGGCCGGTTCGGCGGGCAGACAGGCGCCGATCCGGAGAGAGTCAACGAAGCTCTGAAGCGGCTCGAACTGGTCTATTGCGAGATGGAACCCGGAACCGGCTTATTCTTCCATGCCAATCTTCTGCACATGTCGGCGCAAAACCGAAGCGAAAACCCGCGCTGGTCGTTCATCTGCTCGTATAACGCGGCGCGCAACGACCCCTACAAAGAATCGCATACCCCAGGCTACACGCCATTGAGCAAAGTCGATGAAGGGGCAATTCTGCGAGTCGGCGCGAAGATCAGTAGCGCCGATAAGGTGTTCGTGCACCCGGAGGACGACAAGACCGTCAAGGGCGAGCACGCCTCCTAACAGGAGTTGGGACCGGACGCTTAACCCGGAGAGTTCTAATTCTCAGACACGGCTCGACGCCAGAACAAAAGGTTCGACGTAGCGTCGCTGGCCATCGAGACGGTAACCAGAATCACGATGCCATACACGATTTGCAGCGCCCCGCTGGAAAGATTCAAGGCGGGCAAGAGCGCGGTCAGGATCGTAAGCAGGAAAGCACCCGCAATTGTACCGATGTAGTGACCGCTGCCTCCCATGATTGATGTGCCTCCAATCGCTACCGCCGCGATAGAAGTGAAAAGGTAAGGATCCCCCATGCCGAGATATGCCTGCCCACTGTAGCCGGTGAGGAGCATGCCCACGAGCGCCGCGGCAAAGCCAGATAATGTGTAGGAAAGCACGACCGTCCGAAGCATTGGCACGCCGGAATATTTGGCGACGGTAGCATTGCTGCCAAGCGCGTAAAGATAGCGTCCAAATGTCGTTTTGGACAGGAGGATGGTGGCGGTGACAGCCAGCAGGGCCCAGATTACGAGCACCACCGGGATGTCTGCGATGCGACCAACCGCGAGGAATTGGAGGGCTGAGGGTGCAGTCGCGGTCGGGGCACCACCCGTACGGAGGAGGAGGCTGCCCTGCAAGATGACATTGACCGCCAGGGTCATGATTATCGGCGGGACGCCGGTGACGGCGATAGCGAGTCCGTTAATCATCCCCACCATGGCGCCGGCACATAGCAGCAGCGGCACAGCCCAGAGCAGGGGTTGGTTGTGACCATGCGCGAACAAAGTCACACACACCGCGGCCCCGTTCAGAACCCAGGGCACGGAAAGGTCGATGCCGCCGCCGATGATTACGAACGTCTGGCCAAGCCCGACGATACCGATAAAAGCGGCAAGCATGGCGATACTCCGGAGATGGGCGCCAGCCAGGAATCCCGGCGAGAGCAGGCTGGTAAGCAGAAGAAGGACGATCGCGGTGAAATAGGCGATGAGAATCCCGCGATGCTTGCCGAGGAAGTTCATGCCACGAGATTCCGACTGGCCGATTTTTCGGCGATCGAACCCGCCAGCACCGCACCCAGCAAGATGACGCCGGACGCGATCGGTTGCCAGTAGCTGGACACGGAAAGAACGAAGACCAGATTGCCGATGATGGTAATGATGAATGCCCCAACGATAGTTCCCGTCAGCCCGCCGCGGCCGCCGAAGAGGCTAACGCCACCGATGACTGCCGCGGCCACGGAAGGCAGAATGTAGTCTTTGCCAATGGTCGGCGATCCAGTTCCCGTTTGGGTGGTCAGATAAAGCGAGGCCAGAGCGGCGAACATTCCGGAGAGGCCGTAAGTCGCAATACTATGGAGAATCGGCGATACACCCGAAAGGTAGGCCGACCGTTGGTTCGAGCCGGTGGCACGGATCGCGATGGCGAGCCGGGTCTTGCGGAACCAAATCCAGAACAGCGCAAGTGCCATCAGCAGCCAGACTGAACTGGACAAGCCTATAAACGAGGCCGCACCAAACTTCATCCAACCAGTTGGAAAGCTTCCGCCGTCAGTCGGCAATACGACCAGCGCGGCTCCCGAAAGGATCGACCAGGTCGCCAGCGTAACCAAGAATGGCTGGAGTTTCAGAACGGCGACGATCAAGCCATTTAGCGCTCCAACAATCAATCCGATCAATACGATCGACAGAGTCCAGAATGTTGTCCTCAGCGGATTGTCCCCGAAGTGGGTTGCCGCCAAAACCGTTCCCAAACTGATCATGCCGCCGATCGATAGATCGATGCCACCGTGCAACAGGACGATCGTTTGGCCGGTGGCCGCCAGCAGAAGAGTCATCGCTGCCGCGGTGTCCAAATTCAGCTCTTCCAGAGTGAAGACATGCTTGCGCAGCGATCCGTAGACTGCCATCAGAAGGATTAGCAATGTGCAAGCCACGAGGAGCGGCGCGCGATCCTCCAATCGTATCCGCCATTCGCCGCTGCCGCGTTGCGGTTCTGAATCCATTCCATTCGGGTCCATGTCTTCGGATGAGTGAAGGGCTATCACGGTCAGACGGCTTCTTTCTCGATCATCGCACGCAGAATGTCACGTTCGTGGACACCCTCGCCATTGAGGACCTTCACCACGCGGCCCCCCCGGAAGACTGCGATGCGGTCCGCGACATGGATGAGTTCCACTAGATCGCTCGAATAGAACAAGATGGCGTAGCCTTTCCCGGCCAGATCGCGCATCAACTGAAAGATCTCCCCTTTGGTGCCGACGTCGATACCGCGGGTGGGGTCGTACAAAAGCAGAACGCGGGCTTCGGTAAGCAACATCTTGCCAAAGATCACCTTTTGCTGGTTGCCGCCGGAAAGAGTATCAGCCAGTTGTTCGGGCGCGGCTTTGATTTTGAGAAATTCAATCATTTCTTTGACCAGTGCCGCTTCCCGCTTGGCATCGGTGAATCCAAAATGCGAGAGCCGGGAAATCGTCGATAGCGTCAGGTTCTCCCGCACGCTTTTTGTAAGGAGTAGCCCGTGGTTGCGCCGATCCTCGGGAACGAGTGCAACGCCATCCCTGCCGGTAAGCACGTCACGCGGAGTTTTCAATGCAATCGGCCGACCCCAAAATTTGATACTGCCACTGGCCCTACTGATCCCGAAAAGCGAATGGAATAGTTCACGTTGACCATGACCATGCAAACCAGCGATGCCTAGCACTTCGCCTTGATGGAGATCGAAATTCACGTCCATAAGGCGGTGGTTCAAAGCCAGTTTGCGGACGCTGAGCGCGACGTTCGAGGTGGCGGTCGGGATTCGTTCCGGATAAAGCCGGTCCATGCGACGGCCGAGCATGTCGGCTATGATGGTTTCGTCGTCGATCTGCGCGGTGTCATAGGTGGAAACGGTGCGGCCATTGCGGAATATCGTCACGCGATCGGCGATCTGCCGCACTTCTCCCAGGCGGTGCGAGATAAAGATGACAAGCCGCCCATCCTCCGCAAGACGGCGGACGAACCCGAGGAGCCATTGCGTCTCCTGCAGTCCAAGAGCTGACGTTGGCTCGTCGAGGATCAAAATCGCAGGATTGTGGGAGAGCGCCTTGGCGATCTCGACCATCTGCTGCTCCAAGAGACTAAGCCGCCGGACTTCCCGATTTAAGGGCAACGGAGGAAATTGATATCGATGAAAGAGGTCGAGGGTCGCCCTCCGCATCGCCGCGCGCTTAACCGTGCGAAAGGCGGAAAGCTGCTCGTGCCGAAACCAGATGTTCTCCTCCACCGTCATATCTGGAATCAGAGACAACTCCTGGAAGACGGCTGAAATGCCGGCTGCCTGCGCTTTACGCGGCTCCCCGACACAAAACGGCAATCCCTTGACCGCTATAACTCCACCGTCTGGCCGAACGACACCAGCCAGGATCTGGATGAAAGTGCTTTTGCCAGCGCCGTTCTCACCCAGAAGCGCGTGTACTTCACCACCGCGGCCGTGGAAGGCCGCATCGGATAGAGCGGTGATGCCGCCGAAGTGTTTGCTAACCCCGGTGGCGTCGATGAATTCCGTGTGGGCCTGGTTCCGCATATCAGGTTAAGTCGAGAGCCTTGACTCTCACGAACCGCCGAGTTCTTGCGGTTTAATCTCGACCCAGCCTGGACTGAACGGCAAGCAAAGCCCAGGGGCTAGATCGGGGAAAGCATTCTTTCCAATTTCAATCTTCTCGATCACTGCGTCGGGAAAAATCTTCGATGGCACGGGATCGGTGGTCAAAAAAGGAGAGCCGACAAACATGTGTTTCTGCGGCGGGATCTTGCCGTCCAGTATCGACACCGCCAGCTTTAAAGCTTCCGCGGAGAGATAAGGCGGATTCGACGTAAGCATGCACGCAGCGCCGGGTGTTTGTGCGCACGTGACGGTGGATAGATTGAAGGAACTGCCGGTAACCGGTACGACTTTACGGCCCGCGTCCTGCAGTGCCTTTATGGCGCCGGCGCCGTACCCTTGCACGAGGATGGCATCTACTTCAGAATGAGCAGCCAGCAGATTGGCGACGCCGGCCTGTTCGGGCCCGAGAGAATAGTCGCCATTGAAATAGCCGACAATCTCGATACCAGGGTAGTCTCGAATAGAATTCACGTAGCCGTTCAACAACCGATCGGAAACCGGAGCGCCTGCCAACCCACGATCCACCAGGATCTTACCTTTGCCCCCCAGTTTTCGGGCGAGCCATTCCACTTCTACGGCGCCTGCCCGGGTCCAATCGGTGTCTACCCCGTAAGCGCAATCCGTGGTTGTAATCTGGTCGAACGTGATCACCAGAATGCCGGCCTGACAAGCCTTCTCGATTGTCGGATTGAGGGCGGTTGCCGAAGCGGCATCGATCAGGATCGCATCGGGCCGGGTGCGAATGATGTTGTTCAAAGAGTTGATCTGGGCCTGTGCCGTGGTTTCGACGTTCTCAATCCTGAGATCGATCCGTCCACCCAGTGGAGGTTTCCTGGCGGCTATCTCAGCGCTGCGTAGCATCTGCTGTCGCCAGTCGTTGCCCACAAAGTTATTTGACAGGTAGATGGTGTACTTCTTGCTTCCTGGCTCGGTGCGTGACGAGACACAGGCGACAAACGAAATTACGATCGCCGCGAGTGCGATTATCCCAAGTCTAGTTTGCAATGCCGCCCCCTCCGCGACTCCCGGCGCTCGGAGTTGACCCCGATGTGGACCGCGTCCCGTAGTCACCGGGGAATATTAGCAGCGCTTGCCAGGTTTCCAAAACGATCTCTGGATTCAACGCCGGTTGCCGATGGTGTCAGCAAGGGTGTTGACAGAAGGGGCGCAGGGTGGTCCAATTCGTTGCCGTTGGAAGTACGTTTTGGGAGAGGCACGCTATGGACTCACCGGTTGTGCAGGCAATTCTGTTGATTTTGGTGGCCGCCGTTATGAATTCTGCGTATGTGCTACCCATGAAATTGAACAAGCAGTGGCAGTGGGAACATACTTGGTTTGCCTTTTCGATTCTGGGAGTGGCTGTGGTCCCGACGATCATCGCACTGTTAACAGTTCCTCGGGTTTGGTCGACTTACTCCTCGGTTTCAGTCGGCACATTGACCGCCATGGCGCTGGCTGGTGCATGCTGGGGCGTTTCGCTGGTTTTTTTTGGGTTGGCGCTCACGCGGCTGGGCCTCGCGATGACTTTCGCGATCTGCCTGGGGACATCCGCTGGCGTGGGTGCCTTGGGGCCACTCATTAGCCAGCATCCCGACCAGATCATGACCAAGCAAGGCGAGTTGATTCTGTTCGGAATCTTGATCATTGTGATCGGGGTGGGTTTGTGCGGGCTCGCAGGACATCGTCGGGAAGCCGCTGCACAGGCGAAGACTACCGTTGTGCGGCGAGGAGTTCTGGGCGGCTTCTTGTTAGCCTTTGTTTCAGGCATTATGGGTTCCATGCTCAACCTGGGATTGGCTTTCGGGGGCAATATTCAACGAGCGGCCCACGAGCAGGGCGCGAGCCTGGCGATGATGTCGAATCCGGTCTGGCTGCCGTGCTTATATGCGGGGTTCGTGCCCGGCGTTATTTACTGCTTGTATCTCATGCGAAAGAACGGCAATCTCGGCAGCTTGAAATTGCCGGGTACCTGGTATTACTGGTTCGCCTCCGCCAGCATGGGATTCCTATGGTTCGGCAGCATCATTCTCTACAGCATTTCTACCGTAAAACTCGGCGACCTGGGAACGTCGATTGGTTGGCCGCTATTTATGGCCTCGATTGTCATCCTGAGCTCGATCCTGGGAGTAGTGACGGGTGAGTGGAAGAATACGGGCAAGCAGCCGATCAGAATCATGCTTACCGGAGTGGTATGCCTGGTTTTGGCCATGGCCATCCTAGGGTACGCGAGCCGTCTGTAGCCTGAGGAAAAGTGAGATGCGAGGCCTACGCAATGCATGGCGCCGGGCCGCAGTTCAGCTGAACATGCAGCCACCAGACTCGCGGTTTTGCTTTGATCGAAATGCCCGCCCAACGCGCGAAGTTATGTCAACAAACCTGTTGACGATCATGCGGGACTTTAGTATCGTGCTCTGGTAGTTCCGAACCAGATGTAAGCCTGTGCAGCGGAAGCTGCGAGGCATGTGTGCGGACGAAAGAACCATTCTCAACGCCACCTCGATCTCACATGGAAATTCTGCTTCTTCTGTGTCACGTCCAATCTTTGGCTGGCGACCGCCAGCGCCGGAAATTGGCGGCCTAGAAAGGGACCTCAAAGTGCGAGCGGCTGCTTCAGCAATCGCCAGAAGTCAGAGGCTAAGATCGACTCTCGGTGCTTTGCTGGCGCTGTGTTTTCTTTTCGGGCTCAATTCATTCGTGTTTGGCGTCCTTCCCTCCCCCTCCCCCTATCGCGCAGCTTTAATTCGAACCGCCCCTTTTCCTGGAGTGCGGTTGAGTTCCGGACTTACAGTCTGCGACGAAGAACTTCGCAACGGCCACTGGGTCAGCCGTTACTGGGATTCAAGTGGCCAGATTGTTCCAGAATTTCATCTCGAGGATGAGCGGCAGCAGATGGACACTCTGCCCGTGGACGCCTTTAAGCTTGAGATTGAAGGACAAGAGCTGTCTGGAACATGGAAATGGGTCGGCGCCGACAAATCCGAAGTTCACAATCCAGATGGGTTGCTGGTCACGGTGGAGCTTGAAAGCACTGTCCGGGCTATTCGGGTGAAGGTGCACACTCTGCTGAGCGGCGGTCCGGTGATGGTCCGCTGGCTCGAAGTCGTCAATACTGGGCAACACCCAACCGCTATCTCAAATGTATCGCCCTGGGCAGGACAACTTTGGCATACTCCCAATTTTGAGGAGAAGCTTCAGCCGAATTCTGAAGATGTATACGACGTCGGCTACGCTCAATACAGTCACTGGGGATACGAGGGAGCGTGGCGATTTGACCCCGTGGTCAACGAGACCAAGATCATTTCCGGAGAACGTGGGAAATCCGGATGGGGACATCCCACATTTTTCGCACGTAATAACGCTACCGGAGAGTGGTTTGTTGCTTCCCTGGCGTGGAGCGGAAACTGGAAAATACGGGTTACCAGCAAGGTGGAAAAGTCGCCGGCTGAGCGTGGTGACGGGATCGGCAAGCTTAGCGAAGCCCGGCTGTTCTTCGACATGGGGCCAAGTTCGGTCGATCCTGAGCTTAGGGTGCTTGATCCCGGCGAGTCGGTCAAGACGCCAGAAACGCACATTCTGTGCATGAAGTCGGATCTCGACCACGTTACGCAGGCGCTGGTGGATCACGTGCGTCGTGACGTTCTTCCGCGGCCGCCTTCGGATCACGTCTTCGATGTAGAAGCCAACCATCGCGGCTACATCGTGGACCACGAGACTGAGGCGGGCATCGACCGGGAAATCGACATGGCCGCCGATCTCGGCGCCGAGACGTTTGTGATTGACGCGGGCTGGTACGGGCCAGAACCGAACCAATGGTGGAACAACACCGGCGACTGGTATCCCGGCGCATGGTTGCCCAACGATATTGGGCCGATCCGTGAGTATGCGCGCAAGAAAGGGCTGCGCTTCGGTCTATGGGTAGAAATTGAAGCTGCGGGGGCCGCCTCCAAGTTGCGTAAAGAGCATCCGGACTGGATCCTGACGCGCAATGGGCAACCTGTCGCCAACGGCCGTGAGCTCGACGTGGCGAACCCGGTAGTCGCCAAGTGGATGGAATCGGAAATCGCGCGCATGATCCGCAAGTACGATCTCGATGTCTTCCGTATCGACTACAACATGTCAACGGAAGAAGACGGCAACCAGGTGCGCGAGGGCTTCGTGGAGAATTCGTTGTGGCGGCATGTGGAGAATTTGTACGCCATATTCGACCATCTGCGGCAGGAATTTCCGGGAGTCATCTTTCAGAATTGCGCCGGCGGCGGCGGGCGTCTGGACTGGGGCATCATGCATCGCTTCGATAATACGGAGCTTTCCGACTGGCTGCGTTTACCGCGAGCGGTGAAGATTTTGAATGGGATGACGTGGGTTCTGCCGCCGGAAATCCTGCTGCGGACTTTCGGCACGGAAGTTTCGGATCTGCAGACCGATGGTGACATCGACTCCCAGATGCGGGAAGTGCAGATGTCTCTGCCGATCTTTCGCGGTGTTTCCCCAACCCTTGCGGAATTCAATCCCATCCTGCGGGACAAAATCCGCTCCGGAGTGGACCTCTATAAGCGTGAACTGCGGCCCATTTTGCGGGACAGCGTGGTCTACCATCACACGCCGACGACGGATTATCTGCAACAGTCGCCGTGGGTCGTCCTCGAATATGGCAGCCCTGACAGAACCCGGGGAGTAGCCACTTTATTTCGCACTTCGGGTTTCGAAGACCCCGTCTACCATTTCCTGCCACGTGGGCTCGACGCTTCCGGACGTTACAAGGTTACATTTCAAAGCCGGGGGGAAACCGTGGAGATGTCTGGGATTCAGCTGATGCAGGATGGAATTCCGGTGAGGCTGGAAACTGCCGGAACCTCGGAGATGTTGATATTCGAAAGTGTAGCGGCGGTTCCAAAAAGTCACTGAAACAACTGGGAGGCCCAAGAACTTTTTGAGATTGAACTATGGACATTGAGCAAGTGCCTTTCAAGAGAATGTTTGATCTTAGCGGACAGGTGGCGTTGATCACTGGTGCCGGCGTCGGATTTGGCGAGGCGATTTCGCTTGGTTTTGCGGAATTCGGCTGCGATATCGCAGCCAGCGATCTCGATATGGAAAATCCGCAGCGCACCGCTGAAAGGGTGCGGAAAAAAGGAAGGCGTGCCATTGCCCTGAAGGCGAATGTGTCTGTTCCCGGCGACATCTCGGCCATCGTGGATGCGACGGTCCGCGAGTTTGGCCGCATTGACATCCTGGTGAATTGCGCAGGCATTCCGCAGCATGATCCAGCCGAGTTGACTCCACTGGAAACCTGGGACCGGGTTCTCGATATCAATCTGAGGGGGACGTTTCTGTGCTGCCAGGCGGCAGCCCGGGTCATGCTGAAAAAGGGCCACGGAGTCATCATCAATTTTTCATCCATCGCGGGCGTTGTGGGTATGGGCCGGGGAGCAAACGCATATTGCGCCAGCAAGGGCGGCGTCAATTCTTTGACCAAGCAGCTCGCCATCGAGTGGGCCGACAGAGGAATTCGAGTGAATGCTATTGCTCCCTGTCAATTTATGACGCCCGGACTTAAGGATGTCATGGCGGATCCTCAATTTGATCCAGCCAAACTAATGCAGACCTGGACTACCAACATTCCCTTGGGCCGAGTTGGAGAACCAGAGGAAATTGTTGGCCCAGCTTTGTTTCTCGCGTCGAACGCTTCCGCCATGGTGACGGGAGTTGTTCTTCCTGTGGATGGAGGTTATCTCGCTCGATGATTTCCGCGGACACAAAGGGTCTCGGCATGATCGCAAGTCTTGCATCGTCGCTTCCGGGCGGGGTACAGCTTAAGCGGATCGTGCAAATCGGGATTGTGGTAGCGGACCGCCAGCGAACGACCGAGCTCATGACTACTTTATTTGGCATCGGGCCGTTTCGCTTCGTGGAGTGGCCCGATCGGGCTGAATCGAAGTATCAGTATCGCGGCAAGGAAGAACACATTCGGATCAGCCAGGCGTTTGTTCAATTGGGAGACGTAGAAGTCGAATTAATCCAGCCAGTCGAGGGAAATAACGCGTACCAAGATTTTCTCGACGAGACGGGGGGCGGGATTCACCACGTTCTGTTTGAGGTAAGCGATATCGATCCGGTGCTTCACGAACTGGCAAAGTCTGGGGTGACCGTATTGCAGTCCGGGACGGGGATTCGGCCGGGCACGCGTTGGGCGCTGCTGGATACGCGAGAACTGTTAGGATTTTTGGTGGAACTGCGCCATCGTCCCGGCGAGTCGGACGGCACGTCGGTTTCTTGATTGCGAACCGGGAGCCGGTAAGCGTCGAAATTTGATAAGTTGGTACGAAGTGGGATGACTATGCAGAAGGCACGTTCAGATCGTCTGAGGACTGCTATCGTCGGCTGTGGCAAGGTCGGCGGCACGCACGCGCAAGCCTATAAAGCCTTGCCAACTTCGGAGTTTGTTGCGGTTTGTGATGTCGCAAGCGACCGCGCGGAGGCGTTCGCTGCAAAGTTTCAAGTCAAGGGCTACACGGACCTCGCTGAAATGCTGCATCGCGAAAAAGTGGATGTGCTGTCGATATGCACTCAGCACACGCAGCATCCTGCAGCCGTCGAAATAGCCGCTGCTGCCGGCACCAACGCAATTTCAGAAAAGCCTCTCGCGGTTGATTTGGTTTCCTGCGATCAGGCTATTGCCGCAGCTCGAGCAGCAGGCATCAAGCTCGGCGTAGTCAGTCAACGGCGATGGTATGAGCCGTGCCAGCGCATGAAGCTGGCAATGGATGAGGGCAAGCTAGGTAAACCCGCTCTCGCGATGGTAACCATGCTTGGCTGGCGTGAGCCCGCCTACTACAAGTCTGACCCCTGGCGTGGAACATGGAAAGGCGAGGGAGGCGGAGTGGTGGTGAGCCAGGCGCCGCACTATCTCGATCTACTCTGCTGGTTTATGGGGCCCGCTGCGGAAATCCACGCCTATTGGGACAATTACAACCATCCCGGCATCGAAATTGATGACACGGTCGTGGCCTCGGTGCGATTTAAGAACGGCGGCATGGGGTCTATCGTTCTGAGCAACTCGCAACGTCCCGGTCTGTACGGGAAAATTCATGTACACGGCTCGTCAGGCGCGTCGGTGGGGGCCGAAACCGATAGCGGGTCTCCCTTCATTTCAGGCGTGACGGAGAAAATGGATCCGCCGTTCAACGATATCTGGACCATTCCGGGGGAAGAGGGCAAGTTAGCGGCCTGGAGTCGCGAGGACCGGTCCCATCCCTGGAATGTTATGACCCATTACCATGAGATGCAATTGGGTGAATTTCTGTGTGCCGTGCTGGAGGACCGCGAACCAGCGGTGAGCGCTGAGGACGGGCGACGTGTGGTTGAGTTGTTTACGGCGGTGTACCGTTCTCAAGATCGCGGAGCGCCCATTCAGCTTCCTCTCGCAGAGTAACCATTTTGGAGGGTCTCACAATGTCGGAAACAGCAATTGCTGAGCAGCGCGACCTCACTCTGCTCCTCGGCTATTACCGGAAAATGCTCGAGCTCAGGCTGTTTGAGCTGAAAGTACAGGAACTTTATCGGAACGCGAGGCTTCCCGGATTTGTCCATCTATATGTAGGCGAAGAGGCGGTCGCGGTAGGAGTGTGTTCCAATCTGGCGCCCAAGGATTTGATCTTTAGCACTCACCGCGGCCACGGTCACGCACTCGCCAAGGGCGTACCAGCCAGCGTGGTATTGGCGGAGCTCTGGGGCAAGACGACCGGAAGCTCGGGGGGGCGCGGCGGAAGCATGCACATGTACGCGCCAGAATGGGGGTTCATGGGCACAAACGGAATCGTGGGGGCTCCGATTCCGCTGGCAACTGGCGCAGGCCTTCATGCCAAGCTCGGCAAGAAGAGCCAGGTGGTGGTCTGTTTCTTTGGCGATGGGGCAGTCAACAGCGGGTCTTTTCACGAAGCCGTCAATATGGGGACGGTGTGGAACCTGCCAGTCATCTATGTCTGCGAGAACAACCTGTATGCGACGGAAATGGCATTTCGCGTGCGACCAAGAATACCAGCGTGGCCAGTCGCGCGAAGTCGTACGGTCTGCCCGGAGTAGAGGTGGACGGCCAGGACGTCCTTGCCATCCATGGCGCCGCCAAAACAGCCATTGAACGCGCGCGCGCCGGCGAGGGGCCAACCTTGATTGAGTGCAAGACCTATCGCTACGTCGGCCATCACGAAGGTGATCCTGGCACCGACTATCGTACTCGCGACGAAGTTCAGCGTTGGCGAGAGCAGGACCCCGTAAAACGCGCCCGCAAACTGCTGCTCGATTCTGGAGCGGAAGCCGAAAAACTGCAGGTGATCGATCAGGAAGTGGAACATCTCATTGACCAGGCGGTTGAATTTGCCGAGAAGAGTCCGGAGCCGTTGCCGGAGTCTGTCAATGAGCATGTATTTTGACCGAGGAGAATCAAGTTATGTCAGATCCAGGCCGCGTGCTTACCTATGTGGACGCCGGAGTGGAAGCCTTGCGCGAAGAGATGCGCCGGGACGACAGTATCGTTTACATCGGGCAGGGTATTGGCCCGCGCGGCGGAAATTTTCGCCAAACCAAAGGACTGTGGAAGGAATTTGGCGATGACCGTCTGCGGGATACCGGCATCGTCGAACTTGGCGCGACCGGCGTAGCCATTGGTGCGGCCATGGCGGGCACGCGCACGATTGTGGACGAAGTCTTTCTTGATTTTGCTCTCGAAGCCATCACGCAAATTGTGCAGCAGGCTGCGAACATTTCTTACATGTCGAACGGCAAAATCAAAGCCCCGGTTGTGGTTCGCGGTGCTATGGGGGCGGTTCGCAACGCGGGAGCCCACCACTCGCATACTTTCTATAACTGGTTCGCCAACACGCCTGGCCTGAAAGTCGTGCTGCCGGCCACTCCTTACGATGTGAAAGGGCTCTTCAAAAGCGCTCTCCGGGAGCCGGGACCGGTCATCTTTATTGAGCACAAGTCCCTCTATAACACCAAGGGCGTTGTCCCCGAAGAGGAATATGTCATCCCGTTGGGTGACGCTCGCATCATCAGCGAAGGCAAAGACCTCACGATTGTGGCCATGTCCCGCATGGTAGATTTGGCGATCAAGGCGGCGGCCGCACTAGCGCAGCAGGGTATTTCCGCAGAGGTAATCGACCCGCGGAGCATTGTTCCCTTGGATCGGGAGAAAATCACGAACTCCATCAAGAAAACTGGCAGATTGGTGGCGATTGATGAGTCCCCGTCGGATTGCAGTTTTGCCGCGGAGCTTCTGGCGATTGCGGCGGAGGATTGTTTCGACGAACTGCGCGTACCCCCAAAGCGGATTTGTTCGTTGGGGGTGCCCAACCCGTTCAGCCCGGTCCTCGAAAATCAAATGATTCCGTCCGTCGACCGCATCGTCAGCGAAGTGCACCAGATGATGAATCATTCAAGGAGAGCGTCTTAAAAGATGGCATACAAAATCATAATGCCTCAGCTTGGTCTTACCATGGAGGAAGGTTCTGTCACCGGTTGGCTGAAAAAACCGGGCGAGTGGGTGGAGAAGGGTGATCCCTTGTTTACCGTCGAAACGGACAAGGTGGAAATGGAAGTCGAAGCAATGGGAAAAGGGTATCTGGGGGCGACCCAGGTGGAACTTGGCCAAAAAGTGCCTGTCGGTACTCTGCTCGCGACGCTCGAGGATAAGCCCGAAGCAGGCGCCTAGCCCTGCAATATCGATAACCGGCAGAGAATCCGCGCTCGGTTTCGCACCCCGGAGAACGGATCCACCTCGAGCACCTAGGTTTCATTTTTCGACAGAATGGAAAGTTATATTCCCGGAGGCTAAGGAAACGATGGCCACCTTAAAAGTGCTTATCGCGACGTTGAAAGCAGTCGGCAAGCCTGCGGAGGTTTACGAAACCGCCGATGGAACGCGGTTGCTGATCCTGCCCTACGGCGGCAGAATCCTAGGAATGTTTGCTCCCGGAAGTGAAGAAAATTTCCTATGGACGAACTCCGCTCTCAACAGCGCGGAGTCAGCACAAGCCTATTATGCAAGCGACGACTGGCAGAACTCGGGCGGGGATCGGACCTGGCTTGCCCCGGAAGTTGATTTCTTTTTCCCGAAGTTCCCTAACATTGACATTGCCGGCTATTGGCAGCCGCGCAGTCTCGATCCCGGCAACTATCAGCTGGCAAAAACCGATCATGGCTTGCGACTCACCAACCGTCTCAACCTCGAGGGTTTTCGATCAAAGAAAAAAGTTGAGCTGGAGATTACGAAATCGGTTGCGGGTGCGCCCAATCCTCTGCGGCACGGTGGCACTAGCCTCGCTGGAAGCGTTGAATACGCTGGGCACACTCTGCTGACCTCCTTAAGATCCTCGACTCCAATGCCAATAACGCTCCCCTGGTCGGGCTTTGGAGTCTCACGCAGATGCCGCATCAAGGGGAACTGCTGGTTCCGACTTATTGCCAGACTGAGCCGAAAATCTACTTTGGTTTCGTGGATACTCCTCCTGACGAACTCGTCGCCAGTGATAGTCTTGTTCGTTTCAAAATGCGGGCGCCCGGGGAGCACAAAATCGGACTACGGGCACTGGCTACCACCGGCCGTATCGGCTACCTCCACTCCGCGGGCAACGAGCAGGCTCTCATCATCCGCAATTTTTCCGTGAATCCATCGGGGGAGTACGCCGATGTACCCTGGACCGAACCCGACGACATGGGCTACTCGACCCAGGCATGCAGTGTAAATAGCCGCTGGGGAATGTTCAGTGAGATGGAATATCACGTCCCGGCAATTGGCGCGAGCACGGGCCAGAGTTATGTGGAAGATCGGTCGCAACTCTGGGCTTTCCGCGGAGCGCCGGAAGATATAAAGAAGATTGCCCGAGCCTTGTTATCGGCCGAGATATAGCGCAGTTGAAGAATTTTCACGCGGTTCCCCGTCACAGACTCTGCGGGCTGACGGTGATGGTCCGCCTGACGTATCGCGGCCTTCCCCGTCGCAAAAGTGTCGCTGACATAAGAATATAGGTCCGGTCACGAGGTCTTCTCTTATGAAGCGGTCGAACGCCGATTCCAAATCAAGCGATGATGTCCAGAATAGACGGCAGTTCTTGTACTCTGCCGGCTGTGCGGTTGCGCTGCCCGTCGTACTACCGGTAACTGCGCAGGCAGCGCAATCGACCAATGGAGATTCGTACACCCAGGTCCTCTCGCTGGATGGTTCAGACTGGCTTCTGGCGATCGATCCCGATAACAACGGTCGCGCCCGGGGATGGACCAAAGGACCCGCGGACGCCGCAACCCCCGCGCGCGTGCCCTGGGTAATTCAAGACGCCTTTCCTGACTACCATGGCGTCGCGTGGTATTGGCGCCAGTTTCAAGCTCCAGCGCATACCGAGCCCGGGGGGCGATATCTGGTCCGCTTTCACGCCGTGGACTACCTGGGTGAGGTGTGGGTCAACGGAACGCGGCTAGGAGTCCATGAAGGCGGCGAAGAACCGTTTGTGCTGGACGCGACCGCTGCCATCCGGCCAGACCAGACGAATCAGATCGCTGTCCGCGTTCTCAATCCCACTCACGAATTAATCGACGGTATTCGGCTGGAAGAAGTGGCAACCGGCCGCCGAGATTATCCGGTGCCACGTGACAATTCGTACAACACTGGCGGCATTACTGGATCGGTGGAGCTGTTGCTCACGCCGCTGGTACGCGTCGAAGATCTTTACGTGATTCCAGACTGGAAAACCGGGAATATTCGCATCCAGGCGAATATTCGGAATGCGGCCGGCAAGGCTATGCGCGGACTGGCAGCTTTTCACTGCGCGCCTGCGAACGGGGCCGAAACCATGGCCTCGGTTAGGATGGAGCAGTTGCTCCAGACTGGCGACAATGCGGTTCAGGCGGTCCTCCGCGTTCCCGGGCATCGCCTTTGGGAGTTGAATGACCCATTCCTTTACCGCGTGACCGGGCGCGTCCAGCTTGCAGGGAGTTCCGGTGTGGACGAGCGCTCGGTGCGATGCGGATTTCGCGACTTCCGCTTCGAGAACAGCTACTTCCGTATGAACGGGCGCCGCATTCGGATACACGGCGCGCTCTATACGGTCCTGCAATACCCGATTTCTCAAACCACTCCTTACGACGAAGACCTGCTGCGGCGGGACATGCTCAACATGAAGACGATGGGCTTTAACGCGATCCGGATCACATGCGGCGCTGCCCTTCCCCGTCAACTCGATTTGCTGGATGAGCTTGGCCTGCTGGCTTGCGAAGAGCATTTTGGGGCGCGCGAACTGGCTCCGTCGCCGAAGCTTGAAGAGCGCTGGGACCGCAGTATCGATGGGGTTGTGCAGCGTGATCGAAACCATCCGTCGATCGTTATGTGGTCGCTTCTGAATGAAGTAAAAGATGGACGCCTGTTCCGTCATGCGGTGTCGTCGTTGCCTCGGGTGCGTGACTTAGATGGGAGCCGGATCATTCTGGTGGGAAGCGGGCGCTTTGACAACGATGCGAGCGTAGGCAGCCTCAGCAACCCGGGATCGCGGGAATGGGAGTTGACCAATCTGCACGACGTGCACGCTTATCCTAGCTTTCCGCATTCTGCCAAGATACGCGCGAGATGCGCGGGACAAGCGATCGATTCGAGTTCCTGGGAGCGTTCAATACGACCTCCAAGAACGCCGATGAGAAATGGCAGCCCATCCTTCTGTCGGAATATGGAGTCTGCGGAGGCCAGGACTATCCGCGATTTCTTCGTCACTTCGAGCAATTGGGGAAAGAACATGCAGCCGACGCGGCGTTGTTCCGCAAGAAGATGGATGCCTTCGAGGCCGACTGGCAAAAGTGGCGACTGGACGAGTGTTGGGCCCGGCCGGAAGACTACTTTGCCGAGAGCCAACGCCTGCAGGCAAAGCTTGCGCTTACGGACTACAACGCGTGGATGGCGAATCCCGCGCTGATCGGCGACTTTAACTCTACTCAGATTGTGGATGCGTGGTTCCATGGCTGCGGAATTACTACCTATTTCCGCGATCTCAAACCTGGCATGGCCGACGCGTTTAACGACATGGCAACGCCGGTTCGCTTGTGCCTTTTCGCGGATCAGATGAATGTTTACCCAGGGGCGACGGTGCATCTGGAGGCATTCCTGGTGAACCTGGACGCGCTTAAGCCGGGAACTTACCCGGTCCGCTTTCAAGTTGTGGGCCCCAATGTCAGCCGCCAGCTCGATACCACGATTCAAGTTGAGGTTTCCGCCGGCAACGAAGCTCCGTTCGCCCGCTCCATCTTCACTCACGACCTGGTTGCGGCTGGCCCCGCGGGACGATACCGATTCCTGGCAACGTTCGAGCGTGGAGCAGCCGCCGGTGGCGGTGAAGCGGAATTTTATATTGGCGACAAGGCCAGTCTGCCGGAGGTTCCGGCCGAAATCGTATTGCGGGGCGACGATCATCAGCTTGCGACTTGGCTCCAGGAGCGGGGAATTCGATCCCGGGATTCGCTTCTGCCGGCGCAAAGCGCGCGTGAAGTCATCCTGGTCTCGGGAAAACCTGCGACGGCGGACATCGCGGCTTCGTTCTCAGAACTTGCACGGCGCATTGCGCGTGGCTCCACGGCGCTCTTCCTAACTCCTGAAACGCTGGTGGAAGAAACCTACGCACGAAATCCGGACAACATCATGCAGGAAATCTTTACCGGAAAGCCCCGAACCATGCGATGGGCGCCGGTTGAATCAAAGACTCGGCCGCAACTCTGCCATACACAAAACTGGTATTTTCGCGCCGATCCGTGGGCCAAGCAGCACGCCGTGTTCACCGGACTTCCCTCCGGCGGTCTTATGGATTACATGTTCTACCGCGACCTCATCAGCGCGACTGTTTTTCGCGGGCTGGAGCCGCCGGTAGAGGCGATTTCCGGGCAATCCAAACCAGTGGCGGTCCCGATGACTACGATTCGGACGTTACGGTAGCCGCCTGCAAGTTCAAAGCGGGGTGCGTCATTCTTAATAGTTTGAAAATCCGCGAGAATCTCGGCACCGTTCCTGCCGCGGAAAAGTTGCTACGCAATCTTCTTAACTACGCTGCCCAGGGCAGCGAGCAGCCGCTGGCCGACTTGCCGGCAGGTTTTGATGACTACCTACGGGCTCTTTTTGGAGTGTGAAATGTTAGCGGAGCCCGCAAAGTTCAATCGTGTAACCGGACGGAGGTGGACGTGACGGGCAGGGAAAGGCTACTTTGCACCTTCCGGCGGGAACCGGTAGATCGCATTCCGGTGTCTCCCTTTCTTTACTACAACAGTGTCTACGAAATGTTTGGGTACTCGCCGAATATCGATACATTTTTCGATCCGCCGGACTTCGATCCCATTCGCGGTTTTGTGGATTTCTGCGCCCGCTTCGGCTTCGACGTGCTGCACACGCTGGGCAGCGTATGGGATGCCTACACGATGAATAGGTCTGCGGAGAACTGGGACGTTCACATCACGCGTGAGAACTCCGGCGACGGCCAGCGTAGAAGCATCACAATCAGCACCCCGGGCGGCGAATTGCGGCAAGTCGAGAATTTCCGACGCAGCTCAAAGTTCTTGATCGTTTCCGCGATCGACGAGTACCTCATAAAAACGCCCAAAGACTTCGAACTCTTTGCTCGATACGCACCTCCGGCAGACGAGGTGGATTGCCGTCTGGTGCGTCGGGCCAAGGAGGCTATCGGCGAAGCAGGGCTGACAGAAGCCTGCACCCATGGCGCTTTCAATGCCTTGAATATGTTTCGCAAGCTCGACGATCTGATGACCGATCCCTTTACCGACGAGCCTTTTTATCGCGCCATGATGGATTACTTCGTGGATCGGCTCATGAGTCAGGCCAGGAAGATGATCGAGGCGGGCGCGGACGTGATCGAAATCGGAGCCAACATGGCAACCAGTGCCGTGGGCCCAAAGTTTTTTGAACAGTTTGTCCTCGAATATGAAAACCGGTTAGCGCGGGCGATCCGGCACGCCGGCGCATTCACGATTTATCACAACTGTGGCGACGCAGCTAAGATCATGCACTTGTACAATCAACTTGATATCGATGTGTGGGGCTATCTCACACCCCGTCCCTTCGGTGACGTGGACCTCGATGCTGCCCTGCAAGTCATCCGGCCGGATCTGGTTCTGCGCGGCAATATCGACCAGGTGGAGTTTCTGGTAAAGGCCAGCCCGGAGGAGATTCGCGCCCGGGTTCGTGGGCTCATGGAGAAGGTAAAGCGGCGCGGCAACTGGATTCTCTCGACTACCGACTTCCCTCTGGACGGTGTTCCCTACCAGAATATCGACGCATTTGCCCGAGCGGGCCGGGAATTCGGGGTGTATTGACATACTCGTATGGCCATGGACTGAGCGTCCACGCGAGAATTGCCGAATCTATTCGGAGAGGACCATTTCCTCGCAATCGCGAAAATAACGAATGCTGTTCATCACCAACGCGTCCAGCTTTGCCGGATGCGGCCTGCCATGCATGGCGGGGTAAGGATCGCCTCCCGGGCCGAGCGGCTCGAAGGTGACAAACCGTCCTTCTCGGTTGTATCCGATCACGTACAGCGAACGAATGATAGTAGAGACATCCATCGATCCCTCGCCGAGGGCACAACGGTTGCTATCTGCAAAATGAAGGTTGACCAGCATGTCACCAGCGTCCAGTAATGCCGTTCCGATGTGGCTCTCTTCGGATTGCATATGGTAGATATCCCCGTTAATAGAAGCGATGCCAGGGTGATCCACCTCGCGAATGTATCGCTTTGCGTCGGCAACGGTGTGAACCAAGCTCACCTCCGCCGAGCGGATCGGCTCGATCGCGCCTTGAATGCCATGTTGCGTGAACCATTCCGCGCACATTCTCAGAGTCTCGACTGAGCGATCTTCTTCCACATCGTCATACGCTTTGGGACGGCCGACAGCTCCCGGAACCACCAAGAGATAACGACCGCCGACCTGTTTTGTAAACGGAACTTCCCTTCGGATGTAGTCAATGGCTTGCTGGCGGCAGACGGCGCGGTTACTGGCTAAATCGTTGTCGGCGGAGAACATGCCGCAAACTCCCGAAACCTTGAGGCCATGGTCGCCGAGAATCTTCAGCGTCTCCTCGACCCTATATCCAAGATCGGGCCCGTAGTGATTTCCGTGCAGTTCAATGAAAGATAGGTTCGCCCTTTCGAGCCGCTTGGCGGAATCCAGCAAACTCTCGCGCCCGAAACCCCAATTGCTCCACGACAGGTTCAGGCGAGACTTGAGCCTTTCTGGGGATTTCTTCTTCAGCTCCCGGAACCGCTCTTTGATTTGCTCATCCTTAACTTCGAAATGTTGTTCACGCATGGACGCGTCCCTTCGAATCAAACTAGTTAAGCCGCAGGTGGTCGCCGACGTTCGGCATGTCGCTGTGGACGTCCGGACCAAAGTAGCGCAGCGTGACCAGGGGATCGGTCGCCGAATGATTTTCGACGGTGACTCCCGAAACTGCAGCTTCCGCCGAGATAAATACCTCGTCCTGCGTCATCTGGCCGAAGCGGATCGACGCCGGGCAATCAATCTTCCATTTACCGATCATTCCGTGCCCTTGGGTTACGATCAGACCCGAGGCTCCGTTGTCACGAAGCAGGCAGCGCACCCCTGGCTGCACCGTCAATTCTTTTGCGCTGAAGCGCTGCGCGTTCCCGACAGTTCCGTAGACGACCCACTTGTCCACGTAGCCTTCGCTCTCTGAGCCAGCCGCCACGATGGGTTCAATATAGTGGTTGGTTCTGAACGTGGTGTCCGTGTTGCGCTCCCAGTCGACCAGGTCCACCAGAAAATCCAAGTCGTTATGCTTATCTTCTGGAACATCTTGAAGAAGCAGTTCGCGCTTGACCTGGCGGCCGTCCACCATCGACTGAAACATGGAAAGAACATCGCTGCCCCACTGCGGCTCATAGGTCAGGAGCGAGCCTGGCGCGTGTAGCACGCGGGTAGGAACCAGCCAACCGGTGCCGGGCTGCAAGCGATAGGCTTTCGAAAAATTAAGAATGCCGTTGTCGCCGTGGTTCCATCGCGCCAGACAGTCGCGGATATCCTGTTTGCGCGTGCCCGGCTCAAGTCCGAAATACGTATGCGGAAAATTGCCGAAGGTTGCGTTGAGTTGCGGAGGAAAGTAATAGCCTTCTGGCTTGCCTTCGCGGCCCACGAGTTTGGCCTGCTCCTCGCTTTGGTGAAGATGATGCGGGATTGGCCCGAAATTATCGAAGAACTTACTGTACACGGGCCAGCGATGATACTTTTCCCAGATATTCCTGCCAACCAGGCGCGGGCCTTCGGCTTCGACCGCTTCCTTCAGGGTAAAGCGGCCGCCCTCTGACTCAACGAAGCTGAAACCCTCGTCGGCAGTGCGGTTTTCGTTCATAGCCATCGTCGTAGAAGCGATCCACCGCTCGTCGATGCCGCCGCGATCTGCCCCATAGGAATACAAATCCCGGGAGTCAAGCTTCAGCCGTCTTCCGGGGACCAGATAGGAGCGAGGCACCCAGGTGGGAGCGAGACGTAAGATTCCTTCTCCCGCTTCGAGGGCTTGATGAACCATCTGATTGACGGACTCCAGAACCTTCATACAACCTCCTCATACTTCCGCTCTTCGAGACTTTCTGAAGCCGTGGCAACTTGAACTCACTCGCTACCGCTCCATGACAACTACTGCGGATTGTGCTGCGACTTTGACGGTACCGTCCGACGGGTGCAACGCCGGATCATCGGGGCTAGCCCATGACAAGTTCGTTCCAGAACCATGATCTAGCTTGACTCTCGCCGTTATTGCAGTGCTCGATGCGTTGACCACCACCACTGCGCGTTTTCCATCCGCGCGGCGAAAAGTGGAAAAGCTGGGGTACGCCGTTTGATCGACATCGACCGTCGCATCCTGATCATCCCGGAACTCCGCCTCCCACAAGTAGTCGGCGTACTTGCGGCGCAGGGCATCCATCTTCAAACCGTACGTCATCGTGATGGGAAAATCCTGCAGATTCCCCTTAAAGTTAAAGGGCTCATAGCTAAGGATGTAACGGTAGCGCAGAGCTTCGTCGATCATGTCCCGGTCATCGAAGCCGGTCACGGCAATCATCATAGGCAACGAGGGATCGTCATAGCGCTCCAGCGGGATATGTCCCGGGGAAATCCGATGGTAGGTCAGCGAATAATAGCGAGTCTCAAGATCGTAGGCGGCCTCGCCGGACATGAGAAAGTTCTTCTCCCCGACTGTGCTCTTAATAACGTCGCGGAACCTTTGCCCCAGCATGGAATCACCGGCCCATAGAGATTGAGCGGTGAGTTGCCCATTTTGATGCGAGAAGCAATAATCCGCCCCACCGTGGTGCAGCACCTCATCGTAAAGAATGCCGCTCGCCCCCAGAGCGATACTCTTGCGAAACTCTAGGGCGGAAAGATTCTGCCAATAAGGATCGGGCGTGCACGCTACCGCCAGCCTGCGCGTATTCATATCCGCCAGTTGCTCGGGAGTTTGATATTCGTAGCCGTGATAGATGTAGGGTTGGCCGTTCGGATCGAACGCGACGTGCTTTCCCAGTTCACCTTTGTATGCATCAGTCGAGGTGTCAATCCACGTGTATTTATTGAATAGGATGACGTGGACGCCCATCGCCTCAATCTGTGCGATCGCCGCTTTCAGTTCGTCATAGCTGCCCAGTCGCGGGTCGGTGTCATGCGAAGGATTTCCTCTGTCTTGCCCGCCATTATTCCAGCCCACAAGTTGTACAGCGTTGATCCCGTCTTTCGCGGCCTCCATGGCGCGTTGCGGTAGATCGCGATAGAGCGTGCGCAGATCGTCTTCCGCCGAGTTGATCTGGAGCTGCTGCCAGGAGTTCACACCTTCCGCCCATGCCGGCGTCACTGGACGATGAAACCACGTCGCATGCCACCTGCGATACACATCGGCCCCGTGGTGCCAGTCGCCTTGAAACGGACTGAGCACGATTCGCGCCAGATCCACGGTGTTTCCCGAGGCTACGAACGGAAAGTGCTCGACCGAGGCCACAATCCTGACCGGATGCCCGCTCACCGCGGCCGTCTTCGGAACTTCACTGTTGAAAGAGTCGCTGTAGCCAGGTTTCAATTCGAAGGCATAGCGCGTCACCTCGTTGTACGAAGTGTCATGCGTACCGAGATAAAGGCCGTCGTGGCCTGCGAGCACCAGGTTATATCGCCCTTGCCCCATCTGAATCGGATAGTTTGTGCCGAAGTAGCCCCTGTCATTTTCAAAAGTCGGGAACAGCGCCACCTCTTCCCCGGAGCCATAGGTGAAGGTCATGCGCTGCATCTGGCCCGCATCCGGAGGCTTCTGCAATGCGCCAAGGATTGGCCAATCGACGCTGGAAATCGTCGTTCCCGAGTTATTCCTCACCTGCATATCGAACGCGACATCGGGGCCATTCAGGGAGACTGTGCCAGCCAGTGTGATGTCGAGGTTGCCCCGGTATTCGCTCCCGAGCGAAGTCCATACCATGGTGATACTGCGACCGTCGGCCGACTTAGCGATGGATGAAAGTTTGTTCCGTGCGCCGAGAATCGGATTGTAGGAACGATCCGACGTGGGCGCGAAGATACGGAATGACTCCCCTAGCTCCGGTGACTGTTGCACATTCCAGCCCGTCCGCTTCGACACAAATTGCACCAGCGCACCGGAGGCGGCGTCGAAAGCAACTCGCACATCGTCGTTCTCCAGCACTACGGTCTTTCCGCTTAAAGGGGTCATCCGATCGGAATCATGAACCGGCGATTCCTGTCCGGACAACCAATCCTGGCCTTGGGCAGTCTTCGGAACGGCGGCGACGAAGACTACACCCAGCGCGATTGCCCACGCGCCATGCCAGCAAGACAGTTTCCAAGCAACCAATCTGTTTACGTTTACCGTACTGCGCCCTGGGTGTGTCATCACGTCCCCCGGTTGCGTTACCACGCAATAGTATCCGCGAGATACCGGTCTCTAAACAACTGCACAAGACACTACTCCCGACAGTGCCAGGTGTCAATTAGAAAGCGTCGTAACTTCTCTTGCTCGGATTGCAATGAGTTGCAGGCGCCTTTCATCCATAGGATGGATTGGCCGTCAATCGCCAAAGAATAGGTTGCAGAAATTCGGCTAGCCGTATAGCCTCGTACCGATGTAACCAGTATGGAGACCGGTTTCTCATAATCCTGCCGGTCGGAGCACTGTGGTCGCGGTGCGGCCAGCATTCCTAAGGTGAATCGATGAGAATTGGACCTTTCATTACCGGACTATGGCTTGCGGACGGGAGCAGACTTATCTCGCTCTCTGCACCTGATCTTGTGATCGTCGCGCTCTATTTCCTCATGGTGCTGGGAATCGGCTTCTATCTGAAGAAGTACGCGAAGACGAGCGATGACTTTTTTATGGCCGGCCGCGATATGTCGGCTTGGGTAGCAGGACTCAGTTTTCTTTCCGCGAATCTCGGTGCGCTCGAACTGATGGGATGGGCGGCGGCCGCCTACCAGTACGGCATCCTCGCGACCCACTTCTACTGGATCGCGGCCTTTCCGGCCATGGTCTTCCTGGGCCTGGTCATGATGCCCTTTTATTACATCTCTAACACACATTCGGTTCCTGGCTATCTGCAACTGCGTTACGGCGAGGCCACCCGCGCGCTCAGCGGCATTTCCTTCGCCTTCATGACCGTGCTGATGTCGGGCATCAACATGTACGCCATGGCGCTGGTCATGAAGGTAGTCCTCGGCTGGAACATTCACTTCAGCATCTGGGTCTCTTCGCTCACGGTTGCGGTATACGTCAGCCTCGGCGGGCTTTATTCCGCCATCTTCAATGAAGTGCTTCAGTTCTTTCTCATCTGGCTCGGCGCCATCACCATCCCGATCCTTGGAATGATAGAAGCCGGGGGCTGGAGCGGCCTGGTCGCGAAAATTCAACAGCGGGTTCAGGGCGACTACGTCCACCTCTGGGGACCGCTCAGCACTTTTTCCGGCAACCCGATGGGCGTCCACTGGACCGGTGTAGTGCTGGGCCTGGGCGGCGTCATAGCCTTTGGCTATTGGACTACGGATTTTCTCGTGGTCCAGCGCGCCATGGCAGCGAGAGATCTGCGCTCCGCCAAACTCGCGCCGATTATTGCTTCCTATTTCAAGATGTTCGTTCCGCTGATTGTGATTCTGCCGGGCCTGCTTGCGCTGGCCGTTCTCCCATTCAAACTGGTCCCGGAAAGCGCCGCCGGGCCCGGCCTCCACAGCTACAACGAGGTTCTTCCACTCATGCTCGCGAGGTATTGCGGTCCAGGACTTCTCGGGCTCGGAGTTACCGCCCTGATCGCGGGGTTCATGTCGGGAATGGCCGGTAACGTCAGCGCGTTCGCCACCGTCTGGACTTATGACATCTACCGACCCTATCTCCACAAACACGGTACCGACAGCCATTACCTCGTGGTCGGCCGTTGGTCGACCATTCTCGGGGTGATCGCCAGCATCGGCACGGCGTATCTGGTCACCCATTTCAAGAGCATCATGGATTACATGCAGGCACTCGTCAGCTTTTTCATTGCCCCGCTTTTCGGAACGGTGATCCTCGGAATGCTGTGGAAACGAGCGACCTCAAAAGCCGGCTTCTGGGGTTTACTGACGGGAACCGTTTCTTCGATTGTCATGTACACGGTCGTGGTTCTTCATCCACCGGCACTGCGTTATATCGCGCTCTCGCCGGATGCAAAGCCCATGGCGGAGAACCTCTACCGCGCGCTTTGGTCCTGGATCATCTGTGTTGGCGTCACGGTCGCAGTCAGCTTGTTTACAACGCCCAAATCCGACGCCGAGTTGAAGAATCTTGTCTATGGATTCACTGCGATGCCCGGGGACGGCGACGTTGCACTCTATAAACGTCCCATCTTCTGGGGCGCGGGGGTCGCGGTGCTGTTTGCCGTGCTGCAGCTCATTTTTTGGTAAACAACAATACGCTTCATCCTGCGTACACGGGGGGCCCATATGAAAGATGTAGACACCGATCTCCAAGTCCATCATGAACACCACGAGATGCTTCCGGTTTGGTTCTTTATCGGCGTTCTACTGCTCGCCTACGGCGTGATCATTTTGTACGTCGGAATACGCGACTACAGCAGTCTTAGTACGGTTGTCCTGGCGAATTATCACGCCAGCCTGTGGGGAGGGATTGTCCTCATGCTGCTGGGAGGCGGCTACACGATCCGCTTTTGGCCGAGACGCCGCCGCAAGTGAATTGTGCATCCCTTCGGGAGGAATTTTGTTGAACATCCGGGAAGTGGCTCGCAGGGCGCGCGTATCTCATTCAACCGTATCGCGGGTAATCAACAACGTCGCCACGGTGGATCCGAAGCTCTCACGGCGTATTCGAGCGGTCATCGAAGAATTCGGCTATCGGCCGAACCACCAGGCGCAGGCGCTGGCCCGCGGCCGTAGCCAGACGGTAGGCCTGATCGTTTCAGAACTTACCGGAGGCAATCCTTTTTTTGCCGAAATCATTCTGTATTTCGAGCGGGCCGCAGTGGCCCACGGTTTTGAGGTGCTAATCAGTTTCGCGGACACTGAGACAGATCCAAGCCATGTTTCCGTATGCGCCAACCGCCTGCTGGAGCGCAAGGTGGAAGGCATCGCAGTGCTCACCTTCGGCATGGAACAATCCCTGGATGGCAAGGCTGGCGCCTTCGGAGTGCCCTTGGTCTATGCTGGCACAGACCGTTCGCTGGGAGATGTGCGTAAGATCCGGATCAACTACCTGATCGGCATGCGCGACGCGGTAAAACACCTGGCCGATTTCGGGCACCGTCGGATCGGGTATCTCAGCGGCCAACTGAGGATGAGCAGCATGCGCAGCCGGTTTGACGCTCTTCGCAAAGCCATGAAGTCTGTTGGGATTGCCTTTGACAAAGAAATTGTAGCCGAGTGCGATCACACCCTCGAGGGCGGTGCTCAGGGTATGGCGAGGCTGCTGAATTTGCCCAAGCCACCAACGGCCGTGCTCTGCTGCAACGACATGGCCGCAATCGGCGCACTAAAAACTCTGGGCCTTAGGGGCTTGCAGGCGGCTAAAGATATGTCTGTCATTGGCCTCGATGACCTCCCGCTCTGCCAATTCATGCAACCCTCTCTGAGCACTATTCGGTTCTCACCCAAAGAACTGGCTGATCTGGCCTTCCAGGCGCTGCTGGAAGAAATCCAGGAAGCGGAACACAAGTTGGAATACGAATACAAGACTCAATTCGTGTTGCGCGAGTCCACTGGAGCGCCCAGAGAGTAAGGCACACAGTATCCCTGCGAGCCCGGATGCAGAGCGTATGATGTCGATGACAAGGAGGTTCAACCATGGAAGTCCCGGCCGTTATATCGCGCACCACTACTAGCAAAGAGCGTGTTCTTGCCTCACTGTCGCATCGTCAGCCAGACCGCATACCAATCGATTTTGGTGGTACCTCGGTTACCAGCCTGCATGTCAGTTGCGTGGCCGCGCTGCGCGACTATTTCGGCCTGGAGAAGAGACTGGTCAAAGCTTACGAACCCTACCAGATGCTGGGGATCATGGACGAGGATCTGAAACAAGCGATGGGCGTTGATGTGGAGGGCCTCTACCGCCCCAAGACCTCGTTCGGCTTCCGTAACCGTGATTGGAAACCATGGCGCATGCCCGACGGGCTGGAGATCCTGGTATCGGAGGAGTTTCGCGTCACCATCGACGCGAACGGCGACATTCTGATGCATCCGCAAGGCGACTTGAGCGCGCCTCCGAGCGGACGCATGCCCAAGGACGGCTACTTCTTCGACGGCATCATCCGGCAGCAGCCCTTTACCGAAGACGAACTGAACCCACAAGACAATTTGGAGGAATTCAAGCCGCTCACCGAGGAAGACCTCGATCAATTGCGGCAAGCTGCGGCTCAGTCACGACGCAGCAGCCGTGCGGTGATCATGAGCAGCGTCGGCACCGCGCTGGGCGATATCGCGTTGGTTCCCGGTCCGGCATTGAAACACCCGAAAGGCATCCGCGACGTAGCCGAATGGTACATGTCAACCACCAGCCGCCGGGATTACCTTCACCAGGTTTTTTCGGCTCAATACGAAATCGGCCTGGAAAATCTGAAACGTATGCATCAGGCGGTTGGAGACGCTGTCGACGCACTCTTCCTGTGCGGAACGGATTTCGGAACGCAAACCTCGGCCTTTTGCTCGGTCAAGACTTTCCGTGAACTATATTTCCCCTACTACGAAAAAGTGAACCGCTGGATCCACGGAAACACAAACTGGAAGGTCTTCAAGCATTCTTGTGGCTCGGTCGAACGCTTCATCCCATCTTTTATCGAGGCCGGTTTCGACATCCTCAACCCGGTGCAGTGTTCGGCCACGGGCATGGACCCCGAGCATCTGAAGGCCGCCTACGGCGATCGCATCACATTTTGGGGCGGCGGGATCGACACGCAGCATGTGCTGTCCTTCGGCACGGTGGAAGAGGTTCGCAAACAGGTTTTGGAGCGCTGCCGGATTTTCTCCAGCAACGGTGGTTTCATCTTCAATGCCATTCACAATGTGCAAGCAAGGACGCCCGTGGAGAACATCGTTGCCATGCTCGAAGCAGTCCACGAGTTCAATGGTGTGCCAATGCCAGCTTCCTAAAGTTATGGGGCGAACGCCCTGATCGTCGTCATCCTGCGAAGCGCGGCTCGTCCATGCCGACGATGCCGGCTTTCAGACAGAACAGGTCGCCGGACTGAGGACTTCGGTCTTTTTCTTCCTGGCTGAGGCCCAGATAAGCGGTTGTGATGTACAGCTCGTCGAGTCGTTTGCCGCCAAAGGCGCAACTGCTAGGGTTGGGGACCGGCACTCGATATTCCCGGTCCACTTTGCCTTCCGGGTTGTAGCGAACCACTTTCCAGCCTCCCCAAAACGCGCTCCATACGAATCCTTCGCTATCCACGGTCAGCCCATCCGGGAGGCCGGCATCAGGAGAGGTTTGCACAAACGTCCTGCGGTTCGCGATCGTGCCCGCCGCAGCGTCGTAGTCATAGGCATAAACGGTGTAGCGAAAAGTATCCGTGAAATACATGATCTTCCGATCGGGGCTCCAGCCGGTCCCATTCGCGACCGTAATGTTCTTATCCATCACTTGACACGAACCATCGGCCTGCAGGCAGTACAGCTCGCCATCTGGCCCCTTCGGATTAGCCTCGTTCAGCGTGCCCACCCAGAAACGCCCCCGGCTGTCGGTAGCGGCATCGTTAAAGCGAAAGCCATCCCGACCAGCAAGCGGATTGCAAACCGTTTCAAACACCTTGCGCTGCGGGTCCCAGGTCGCGAGTCCCTTCCCGGTAGCCGCAATAAAACCGCCTGCCTTTCGAATTCCCAGGGCCATTACCGGGATACCCGTTTCAAAAACTTCCAGTCGCCGGGTTTGCAGGGAGAACCGTAGAATCTGATGATGCTCAACGAAGTCCACCCAGTAGAGCGACTCCTCCTGTGAATGCCAGATCGGCCCTTCGCCGATCACATTGCCAACTTCGAGAACATGCTCGACTTCTGCCATAGGTGTTTGCTCCGCTGCGATATTTACCAGCCACGTCGGGACTTGTCAACCATCATGTTGACAAGAATCATCCGTAGGGAGGCAACGAAGCCGCAGGAATGCAACCCGGGGGCGAGGGGGCAAGCCAGATCGGCCTGGTCACTCCCGATCGATTTTAACCTTCCCGAGGTCTGAGGAGAGTCGATAGAACCGCCCTCCGGCAGGAATATTTCGCAATCGAATATCTCCTGGAACGTCGATCATGGTTGCGGCGACCGGTCGTCCGTCCGATCCAATGTCCATGAAGGCTTCCAGTCCAATAAGACAGAGGAGGGCTCCCCAGGTGTAGTGCGGGAAACCATTGCAAGTGCCATCCGCGCTTTTGAAGTTCTCGCCGCAGATGCCCTTCTCCGTCCAGTTCTGCATAAACATCTCCACGCTACGTTGCGCCAGCCGGCCTTTTTGTTCAGGCGTTCCGTAGCGCTTAAGTCCCAGCCAGACCAGATAGTTCACGGGCGGCCATGCATTCCCTTTCCAGTAAGTCTGAAAATGCCAGTCAGGGTCATCATAGGCGAGCGTGGGTATAATCCATCGGCCCCAGAATTTCTTCGGATCGGTCAGGACGTTGAGCATGCGTTTCGCCCGCCGTTCATCGGGCGCTCCACAAATGAGTGGGTAGAAATTCATCGGCGTAAGTCTCTTTTCAAATGCTCCCGGGCCACCATCTTTATTCCACAGGCGGTGGCAATACACGCCGAGGTCTTCGTTCCACAATATCTCATTCATCAAGCGATTGACCCGTGCCTGCTCCGCGCGTAATTGCCGCGCCTCGTCTTTTAGGCCGAGGGCATCGGCCATGCGCGCAAGGTATTCGGCATCCATGGACCACATGGAGTTCAGGTCCACGGCATCCACATTCAGTTGGCCATCGACGAGTTCGCTGCCCTCGAATGCCGGCGAGTCATCCCATCCACATGAAACCCTGGCATCGAAAAGGGTTCGATTCGATGTTCCCCATTCCAACAGGCCGTCTTTGTTCCCGTCACTGTATTTCGCCCACCATTCATGCCATTTCCGAAGCCGGGGATAAATCTCTTTGAGAAATTGAAGATCAGGCGATCGCTCATGGATTTTCCACGCACACATGCTTGTGACCGGGGGGTTGGAACACGCCGTGAAAGCAAAGGGAACGTCAAGATATCTCCAGCCGGAAACTTGCGGCATTTTTCCGTCCGGCATTTGAAAAGCCAGTAGAGAGCGAATGGTCTCTTTGGCCTGACCTGGATCCTCTACCGACCCCAGCAAAGCACTGAAAGAAGTGTCCCAGACAAAGTAGGGAAGATAGTCGGAATCGGCGGTCCAGGGATTGGAGGGGTAAGAGCGCGCAAAGATATGTGAAACACGCTTATTCAGGCTACTGTAGAAGCGGCTGTTGTTCAGATTTTCCGCGATGGCGCCTACGAAATCTCCCCAAGGTCCGCTCGCTTTGGCGCGATGGGCTTCATAATCCTTGGTTGCTTGGTCGAGAGTGCTTTCGACTGTTTTTAGGTCGGGCAGTTCGCTGAAGCCCACTGCCAGATGCACGGGGTGCTCGGGCGAAACCTCGAGGCTTAAGGCCAGGTTAGGCACGCCCTGATCGATGGGCCGGCCCTCCGCGTACTCTTCTCGCTTGTACACGCCTTCCTTGCTTACGGCTGCGCTGTCGAGACGCAGATGCCAGTCAATGTATTGGCCGTCGTTCGTGATGCACAAAGCATCGACACCATTCGCTACCTTGAAAAAGCTGTTATGAAAATTAAGCCACGGGCTGTCTGGCAATCGCAGCAGGATTTGTACGGCTTTGTTACTCCGGATCCTTGCCACCGCGGCGTCATCGCCTACACGGCCCCAGTCAAATTCCACCCGTGCGCCATCCTGCTCAAATTCACTATGGCTAATCGAGCATCCGGGTGCACAAATTCCTTGCCGCCAGTTTTTCCCAGCGCCAAGGTCCACGACGACTCCCGCGGCATTATTCCAGATGAATGAGATGCCGATCGGCATCATCGCGTGATAATTGCCAATGAGTATGAGCGGCTTTGTGGGGTGGGTACTGGGGTCCGTGTGGTTAGCTTGCTTTTCGCTTGTAGCCTCGGGGGCCACAGTGGCGAGCAGTTCTCGATTTGCGGTCTCTGAGACCGCCACCGCGCTCAATCCCAGAAAAGCGAAGAAGTTTCGGCGATCCATAGCATCCCTCACACACAGTTTTCGATTGAAAGGGCCCGCGTTCTATTCCACCTCAACCCTAATTCCATCCAGGAAAACGAGTGTGTCCTTGGATCGCTCATTGGGATGCCGACCGCGCTCGCCCAGAACCTTAATGCGGATGGTGTGCCGTGTTGAGGTGGCAAACTCTTTGCGATAAACGGCGACGCCCCAAATGTCGTCCGCCGAGTAGGTATCGACGATCTCCTCCGGTCCGCCGTCAATGCTGACGGCAGCTTCGCCATTCTCGTCCCCGAGTTTGGTGAACCACAGAACGCGCTTGCCTTCAAACGTCAGCTCCGCCGTCGCGCCCTTTACGTTCGACGAAGTAATTGTCCCGTCGTACGCGACTAGTGGCTGCTCTTTGCCGTGTTTCCACTGGGGACTGAAGTCGATGCCGCTACCCGAAGCGTCGTCGATAACTCGAGCGCGTTGGCCGGAGGTTCCCTGCGCAGGAACACGCTCTGACACATTGCCTGCTCCGTCCACCGTACGGATTTCATAGGTCGCGGCCAAGTCCGCTCCGGCGGAATGGTCAAAGTAATAGGTGCCTTTGGCCACCTTGTCGAGAGGCACGCCGTCACGGAAAATCTCGTAATAGGAAATCCAATTGTTATCGGAACCGGGCTCCCACTTGAGCTCTACACCAGGAAAGCCCATATTCTCCGCGCGTGCTTTGGTAATCGCCGGCGGAGGCTTCGGAGGCTCCTTATCCAGAAGGCTGCCGGGATGCATCGGTAGATTGAAATAGATGAGTTCCCCGGGCGCCATTTTTTCGAATTTGATTCCGTTTGCCATCAGGTCCGCGCCGCTGCGACTCTCAACTGCGCTCGATTCCTGGTAGTTGACCACATACGTCTCTGCTGGCACGAGACCTTTCGGCTGGATCGTGACCGCACCCGCTGCAACATGTTTAGGAATAATGATGCCGCGTAGTCCGTCGCCGCTCATGCGCTGAAAATACATGGTGGGATCGTCGCCCGTGACCACGGGCCGAAAAACGTGAACCCACCGGCCCACCACGCCCTTGGCCTGCAAGTAGTGGTAGATGCCGAATAGCTCGCGTAATCCGTCGAGCTTCTCCGAATTCCAGGTATCGCCCACTGTATCCGGATTCAGGCAGAGCCATCCTCGCCATGCCTTGTTGTATCGGTCCACGTCGCGCCACGCATCGGGATTGTCGGCGACTTTATCGGGCGGCAGCAGCAGCGCGGCCCAGTAGTTCCGCATGAGGCCAACCCCGGCATCACTGAACTGGATGTTGGATGAGTAGCGAACATAATCGTACCCGGCATAGTTGCCACCGCCGTTGACGGCCTGAAAAGCCACGCCCGGATATTTATCGAGAAAACCCTGCAGCACTGCGCGCATGCCTTGATCTTCGCCCAGCAGGGGCGTGTCGTTACCGTTATCCGGACTCGTGATCATGCTGTCATTTCGCCATTCAAAATCACCCCACTTGGCAAAAAACGAATCGAGTTGACCCTTCATGAAGTCGACGACCTGCGGCTTCGACATGTCCAGGGTATGCATGGCGGATTCGTCGGAGCCGCTGTTCAATACCCAGTCGGGATGCTCGCGGGCCACCTTGGATTTAGGATCGACGGTGTAGAGAAAGGCATAGATGAGCTGACCCATGTCAGACTTGCGCAGATACTCTCCCATAGTGCGGAAGTCAGGGCCATTCCAGTCGCCGGCAACGTCCCACCATCCCCAGTCCCGGTGATACACATCGGCGCCTACCTCGCGCATCATGTCGGCGAGCCGGAAAACCTTCCGAAACGTACTCTCATAGTCGCCGCCCCCGCCCGTCCAACTTCCCTCGGGCAAGCCCCACGAGGTACCCTTCCACCAATCGCCCAACATGCGAATGCCGGGGAACCATCCATCACGGGTATAGTCCCACAGATAGCGATACTGCCAATCGAGCAGCGTATTGCCGGCATCATCCAGATCGCCCTGGAAAAGCCCCACAAAAGCCTTCGGGGTTTGAACAGTTTCCCCCGGCATAAGGTTTCGGTTATAGCCGGCGACATTCATTCGCGCGGTCACGCTACCACGGCCATCCAGCGTGTACGAGGACGCCCAACGACCGAAATAATCCCAGCCGATGAAGAGACCGTCTTTCGTCGCATGATTGTAAAGTGCGACCCAGGGAGCGTAACTCGACGAACCGGCACGGAAGCCTGACTTGCCTTCACCGGAGAGAGGGCCAGAGCATATGCCGCCGCTGATTCGAACCGTTCCAGACTTGTTAGCCGTCCAAATGCGCGCGGAATCTTCGGTCAATCCGCCCCGCTGCACGCCCGGAGCGACGAAAGGCCCGAGTTCATCCCCCTTCTTCACTCGCCACTCATTGTTCCGGTCGTCAAGTACCAAATCGGCGAACTTCCCGTTGTCAGCAAACTGGTAAGACCAGCCATTCTGGCCCTGATGGGTGGCGTACTCTTTCGACGCAACGTGGGTCTCGCCGTCGCTGTAGGTGATGGCAGGATCGAGATCCAAATCGTCGAAGGCGCGATTGGGCGCCACCAGAAAAACAATCCGGTCGCCCTGCTGCACCTGGGCGCTCGCTTCGAAGGGAACGGCCCGGTTCGCATTTTGCACGACCGCTTGTCCCGGTGCCGGCCAGATTTGCTTGTCATTCAGCAATATGGTGACGTTGGGCTTGTCGTCCACGAAGTCCCCACACATGCCTCGAACGGGAAAGGGATCGTAGGAATCGAAGCGCCGGGGCTTGTCTGCACTGAGTTTTTCGGTTTTGAGCGTCCAGGAACCATGGGAGTTGTCGCCGCCCGTCATCCAATCGAAATCCAGCGCCGCTGGATCACCGATGCGGGCGCTGGTATCTAGAAACTCCGGATCGGTGAGTTTGAGCGGAACGGATCCTACGTTCTTGAACTCGGTCCATTGGCGGATGATGCTGGAGCCGGGATAGACCACATACGTCCGGGTGACGGCGAGGGAGTCCCGCTGCAGGGTGAGAGCCAATTGCAATTCCCCCTGTTTGAGCTTCGACGTCTTGGCGTCAACCAGAGCCCATGGCCCCGTCGCATCCGAGGGCAACAGGTCGTGGCCGTTGGTCTTGTTCTTGAAGCCTGTGGTGACCAGCATGCCGTTCCGCAAAGCGATGGTCATTTCTACCGAGGCTGAACCAAGAGTCCACGTCGCGCCTTGCCCGGTGATGTAGGCGTCTTGGCTGGTCTCCGCGAGGCACTGCAGGGTGAGGAAAAGCGCACAGCTAAGGCTGAGCAAAATGGTCTTCATAATCCACCTCATCGCGATGTCAGTTACTGCGGTTCCCCTACACTGCTGAGTTTGAGAATGGTCTAACTATGAGTGCGTATCAAGACGACTTCCGGGATTGCTGGCGGCGCCAGTGCGCACTGGCAATGCCCGCGGAATGCAAATCGTTGCTCGTTGCTCGCTGCTTGCAGAGTTTGATTTCGTCCGGTGAAGGTTGTTCGAAAGATCGTATCGAGCCTCGCGGGATTGTTCGCGCTTTCCAAGCGGGTCTTATCTTCCATGTCCAGACAAACCTTGTCAACACCAATGTCTACAATGGCAAGGAGGGGACACATTGTATCGGCTGTTGTACCATTGACCGCATCGGCCGGGGTGCCGTGCTGGATAGCCCGAAATCTCTTGGCGCTTACGGCGGCCTTTACGATCTGAGATTAAGACTCAGTCGCCGTATCGTAGCTAACTCTTGAGGACAAATTCATTGACAACAAAAACGGTCACAAACTTTGTCACCATCGCCTGTTCCCTCCTGATCGTTTGTGGGGCGGCAGAGTTGAACGCCCAGCAACCGCGGACCGATGCAAACCCCGATACCAGCGCGCCCTATGCATTTGTGCCAGACACTGTTTCACCCCGCGCGCAACGGGTTCTGCGCCAGATGAAGGGTCCGCAAGGACCTCCTATGCCTGCGCCCAATGACATCGAGGGATGGCAGAAAATTCGCAACTCCATTGTTCCTGAGGGACTCAAGGAAATATTCAAAGAAACCAACGAAATCGCTCTGCGGAAATACCCATCGACGAGTGAACATCGGACCCTCGGCGGAGTGCCGGTAGTAGAGATCCGTCCAACCGGGTGGAAGGACGATGGGAAGATCCTGCTTTACACGCACGGAGGCGGCTACGTTACCGGCGGCCCGGAATCTTCAATTGGCGGCTGGGTTGCCGACGAAACCGGGCTGCGAATTATCTCAATCGGTTACACCCTCGCCCCTGAATCGAAATGGGATCACACCACCGATCAAGTCATTGCTGTTTTCGAGGCGCTTCAAAAACAGGGATACGCGCTGAAGGACATGGCGATCTTCGGCGATTCGGCCGGCGGAGGACTGGCTGCCGGTTCGGTCTTGAAGATGCGTGATAAGGGACTGGGTATGCCGTCAGTGGTTGTGCTGTGGTCCCCGTGGGCCGACATCACCGAGACGGGCGACACTTACGTCACGCTGAAGAAGGCCGACCCGATCCTCGACTACCCGTTCGGGTTGAAAAAAGCGGCGGAAGCCTACGCCGACCCTAGCGATCAGAGAAATCCATATGTCTCGCCGGTTTATGGAGATTATTCGAAAGGGTTTCCTCCCACGCTTATCCAAGGCGGTACCAAGGAGATTTTCCTGAGCGACTTTGTGCGTCAATATCGCGCCATCGACAGCGCAGGCGGGACAGCCGTCCTTGACATTTACGAAGGCATGCCACACGTTTTCCAGGCCTTTATCTTCGACTCGCCCGAATCGCAACAAGCTATGAGGAAAATGAAGAGATTTTTGACGGCCTACCTGGGAAAGTGAAAACCGCAGTCCCGGCCTCGACGGTATCTGAATTCGAGGAGGACTGCATCCCTGTGGACAAAGATTAAACGCGGCTCTGACACATAGGAGATCAATTGCCAACCGTTCTCATCACCGACCATGCTTTTTCTTCCGTAACCCTCGAGCGCAGGGTCTTGGAGTCTGCCGGTTTTGCACTCGAAGAGATTAAACCGATTTGCAAAACGGAAGACGAGGTCATTCAGAACTGTGGCCGCGCCGATGTGCTGTTGGTCCAGTGGGCCCCCATCACGCGCCGTGTGCTTGAAGCTCTCCCGCGAGCCCAGGGTGTGGTGCGGTATGGAATTGGGGTCGACAATATCGATCTCCAGGCTGCGAAGCAACTCGGCCGCATCGTAGCGAATGTCCCCAATTACTGCCAGGAGGAAGTGTCCGACCATGCGATGGCAATGATTCTGTCACTGGCTCGTCGAATTCCCCACGACCATGATCAGATTAAGCATGGTGCCTGGGGGATCGGGCCTTTCTTGCCAATTCCCGCTTTCTCCGATCTCACGCTCGGCCTGTTTGGCTTTGGATCAATCGCCAGAAAAGTCAGCGAGAAAGCGAAGCCTTTCGGGTTTCGGCAAATCGCTTTTGATCCGCTGGCTCCGGCGGAGGCCTTCGCCAAGGGGAGCGTAGAGCGGGTAGACCGCGATACATTGCTGCGAAGCGCCGACATCCTCTCGTTGCACTGTCCGTTGCTTCCGGAAACCCGGCAGATGATTAATACTGAGTCGATTGCAAGAATGAAGCCGGGAATGATCCTGGTCAATACGGCGCGCGGGCCGCTGGTGAATGAAGCCGATCTGGTAATCGCCTTACAGGCGAAAAAGATCAGCGGGGCGGGTCTGGACGTTTTTGAGAAGGAACCGCTTGCCGCGGATAGCCCGCTCCGTGCCCTGCCGAACGTGATTCTGACCAGCCACGCTGCGTCGGTGTCCACCCGGGCGGTGGAACGCCTGCAAATTCAGGCAGCCGAGGCGGCCCGCGATATCTTGCTGGGAAAACGTCCGGCGTCAGCATTAGTGTAGCCGCCGCTTGTCGACCGCGAAAGACTGTACGGCGCCGCTGCTCCCATATTCCGCTGAAGCCGGACGCGGCTGCTGTCAGACATTGGCCGTGACCGAAACTCGGCGATAGGGCGGGGAGCGATCCGGCGCAATCCCAGCTTCGACGAACCCCTCCCCGCACAGTCTCATTTTTCAGCCAACATGCGTTTCGATGGCCGTCATTTTTCCTCCGCAAAAGAGCAGTCGCGCGAACCTATGTCGCATCAGCGCCCTTTCGGCGTCAGAACATATCGCTCGCCGAAATGCGAGGTCGATTCGTTCCTGAAGTCGGAGATGAGGGACATCAGCGATACGGTTCCGCCATCCAGCACAATCGTCTGCCCGATCAAGAACCCAGCGTCGTCGCCACAGAGAAATGTCGCCAGATGCGCAACATCAATGGGTAACCCATAGCGCGCAACCGGGACAGAATTCTCTGCCGATTTCTTTGCGTCCGCTTCGTTGAATCCGGGAATGCACGTGAAATAGTTCTCCACCGTGACCCACCCCGGCGCGATCCCATTGACCCGGATACCCTTATGTGCGAGTTCCACCCCCAAAGTCCGGGTGTAGGCGATGATGGCTCCTTTTGTGGCGGCATAAGCGGTGTGCTCAGGCGCTCCCTGAAGGCCGTGAATGGACGAGATGTTGCAGATAGTGCCGCCGCCATGCTCGAGCATGTCCTGAACGATTCGTTGGGTTATAAAGTACTGGGCGCGGACGTTGACATTAAAAAGTTTGTCGAAATGTTCCGGCTTCATCTTCAGGAAGGGACGATTGAAGGTAATGCCCGAGTTATTCACTAGACAATTGATGGAGCCCAGCGACTCCACCGCATGATTTGCCAGCGCCAGCACTTGTTCGAGGTCGCTAAAATCAGCGCCGAATACTTCAGCGCGCCGTCCCATGGCCTTGATTTCTTCCGCGGCACTGGCTGCGCCGTCCCGATTCTGGCTGTAGTGCAGCACCACGTCCGCCCCCTGCCGCGCGAATTCCAGCGCGATTTCCCGCCCGATCCCGGTGCCGGACCCGGTTACAAGAGCTTTTCTTCCAGCTAGTTTCTGACCATTGCTCATAAATTCTCCTTCTTTCGGTTCCGTTGACTTTGATGAAAACAAAGTTGGTTTTCTTTCATTCTCCAACCACGCAGACGAATGGGCTATAGTTTGCCGCCCACATCATACCCGTTGTAGCCAGAAGCACAGCCATAACGGTGGCAATTCCTCACGCTGTAAATTGGAAACCTTGCTTTTGTCGATTACTGCGGCATTTCAGCCACATGACCATTCCGGCAACGCACCGCCAGCCCTGGTCCCAAACGTCGCTATGCCTTGTGATACGCGCAACCCGCGTAGCCGGACTAACGAATCCGTGAGGGATTGAAAGCCGCCCCCATGTACTCGTTATAACCCTTGCCGGCGAGTTTGATCACCTTGCCATCGCGTCCCCGGAATTCGCCTTCCGCCCGGAAAACAACGTTCGGTTCGACCATCACCTGCCCCTTAGGATCGCGCACCTCCATCGGTACGGTCGTATAAGTGAGCGTGCCGTGGGCGGCCTCCATGGTCGCTTTCCACCGCCGTGGCACAACTTGCGGTCCGCCTGAGGCGCCTGCGTTAGCTGTCCCTTCGCCGAGTTCGAGGTATTCAACCGCGAATCGCGCGGCCGGGTGGTACTGGCCATCGGGAAGCGTCATCACCCCTTGGGTAATGTAGGGCTCGCCGTTCACCCCGAGGTAATAAAGGCCGTTCGAGATCAGCCCATTTCCCCAGTGGATGGGGTCGTAGTGCCAGAATCCCACACCCGGGCTGCTCTTGCTGCCGACGTTGCGCGCGACGACGTGGTCCAAACCGCCCACGCCTCTGACCTTATGTTCGGTGCCTCGAACCGTGATAGTGCCGTGAAAATTGAAATCCGGGAAACACACATAGTTGTACATGGTGCCCCGCTGGACATGATCCGGGATCCAGTGAGCGAACCCGGCGCGGCCTTCCAACTCGTACACGATGTCGTTCACTGCGTCCCGGAAGTACAGCTCGAAGTAGGGCCAAGTCCCGCGGACGCGAACCGCCTGCCCGACCTGAAGATCGAGCCCTGAGCGCGAGTAAATCACATCGGATCGCGTATAAGAGGAGTCATCCAGGACGCGGTAGCTGACTCCGTCACAGATGGAGGCGGCAATCACGAACAGGCGGTATGGATCGCCGTCCCACTGCGGCACGCCATGCTCGGCGCCGTTGACCAAGCCGATGCACACCCCGAGGTTTACCGCCTGGCACGGGCCGTCCCCGTCGATCGCCGCGAAAAGGAAGTACCCGGACCAATCGCTGAGCGGGATTTGCAAGCTCATCGTAAAGTCGTCGACATACGTCGAGGACCGCCTCATGATTTCCTCGTAGGTTCCGGGCTTGACCATCTTTCGTCTCCTTTCGGGGAGGTGCCTGCGATTCAGCTTCGGACAACAGGTGAGAGCCTACAAGTGCTGGACGGCAATTTCAAGCGAGCAGAGTGGTTGTGTAAGATCAATGCCGCCGAAGTTCAAGACTCGGGGTCAGGAGGCACCAGAGAGCAACCTCAAGATCAAGTGTGGCGCGGACCTGCCCTGAGCGTGGTCGAAGGGGCCCTCGCCCGCGAGAAGCCTGCCTATTTGTACCGGTGGTTGGTGCTGGTGATCCTTGTTCAGAGGTTCCCTGAAGGGCAACCTGGAGATTCCTTGTGCACGTGCTTAAATTTTCGCCGAGCAGTAAACTGGCCCAGGTTCCGGTTTCTGGCTTACATCCGCCGTGGCCAGTGCAGACTGATTTGAGCCTGAACTCCAATGAACTCTACCCCACAATTCGCTATTGGCGCGGTTAGGGAAGCTGCATCGAGCAGCGTGGTCGGTCTCGACATCGGCGGCACCAAGACGGCGTGCGTCGAAGGCGCTTTCGATGGCCGGATCATCCAGCGAATCGAGTGGCTCACGCGACCCCATGAACCATTCGTCAAGATCTTCCCCGAGGTTGTGGACCGGCTGAAGCAGTTGATGAAGGCCGCGAATCAGCAGAGCCGAACCATTGTTGCCATCAGCGTGTCCGTGGGCGGACCGCTCAAGATTCAGGAAGGGCAGTTGCTGAATCCTCCTCACCTGCCGGGCTGGCACAATGTGAACTTGAAGCAGGCTCTGGCCTTGGCGTTTCCGGGCATTCCTGTCTACGTCGAACACGACGGGAATGCCGGCGCGCTGGCGGAATTCCATTTCGGGGTGGGCAAAGCCCGGCCAGGCCTGCAGCACCTTATCTTCTTAACGTTTGGTACCGGAGTAGGCGCCGGCTTCATCGTAAATGGGAAAATTCTTCACGGCGCTTCCGATACTGCGGGTGAGATCGGGCACTGGCGCCTGTCGGAAGATGGCCCGCTCGCTTATGGAAAGAGGGGTTGCTGGGAATCCTTTGCCTCAGGCGCCGGACTGGTCCATCTGGCTTCCGAAATGTATCCAGCGCGTTGGAGTCGGGACACCTCGATCCGGGACCTGGTGGACGCAATGCTCCATTCCGATCACGAAGCCTTGCAGGTCGCGAGTGTGGCCGGTAAATGGCTGGGGCGCGGGCTGGCGCTTTTGATCGATGCGCTCAATCCTCAGGTAATCGTGCTCGGATCTCTGGCGGTCGTGCTCCAGGAGCGTATCCTTGCGCCTGCCCGGCAGGTCGTTAAAGAAGAGGCATTGCCGCAGGCCCGCGCCGCGTGCGAAATTATTCCCTCCGTGCTGGGGAATCGCATTGGAGATGTGGCCGCGTTGATGGCAGCTCTCACTCAGCCGTCTGTACAGCGTGCGCTGGCGGGAGAACCGGAATGAATCTGATGGCTAACCATGATCTGATCGGCAAACATTACGATGAGCACCTGGAAGTAGTGAAGGATAGTTTTGCGCTCCTGCGCCCACAAATCCTCCTAACCGCCGACTTGATCATTCAGGCTCTCGCCTCTCGCGGGAAGGTGATTGCCTTCGGAAACGGGGGCAGCGCCACCCAGGCGTCTCACCTCGTGGGAGAGCTGGTTGGGCGGTTCGGGAAGACTCGCCGCCCGCTGCCCGCCATCGCCCTCGGAGCAGATACCGGTGTCTTAACGTGCATTGGAAATGACTTCGGATACGAATCGTTGTATGAGCGCCAAATTGAGGCGCTCGCGCAACCAGGAGATATTGCCATCGGGTTTACCACCAGTGGCAAATCGCAAAACGTGCGCCGGGGCTTAACTGAGGCGGCGAAGAAAGATGCAATTCCCATCGCTCTGACCGGCGCTGCCGGGCTCGAAGGCGGCAATGCACAACACATCCTGCAGGTTCCAAGCGCTTCCACGGCCTGCATACAGGAGGTCCATCTCATGATTCTTCATATGTGGTGCTTCTGCATCGATGCCGCCTTCAGCGGCGCGACTCGAAAGGGAACCCAAAGTGAGTGAACAACGGAAGGGCCTCTCAAGACGTGACTTTCTGGTACAGACCGCCGCCTCCCTGAGCGCAATGGCGGCTCTACCAGTATTTGCCCAGCACCCACCCGACCAAAGCGCGGCAAAGAAGAAGGTCATGCACATCATTGGACATTCCCACATCGATGCGGCGTGGCTATGGCCGTGGCGCGATGGTTCGGATACCGTCCTGACTACATTCCGCAGTGCGCTCAATCGCATCGATGAGACGCCAGGATTTTGCTACAGCCATTCCTCCTCGGCCCACTATCGCTGGGTCGAACGCGCCGATCCTGACATGTTTGCCGAAATTCAACGCCGCGTTAAGGAAGGCCGGTGGGAAGTCGTGGGCGGCTGGCCGGTTGAGCCCGATTGCAATATCCCCTCCACCGAAAGCTTCGTGCGCCACTCCCTCTATGGCAAACAGTATTGCCAGCGTGCCCTGGGAGCAGACGTAAGGATCGGCTCTAATCCCGATTCCTTTGGCCATGCCGCTGGGCTGCCAACCATCCTCAAACGCGCTGGCTATGGCTATTACGTTTTCATGCGTCCCCAGGAGCATGAGATGGATTTGCCACTTCTGTTCTGGTGGGAAGGCCCCGACGGATCCCGGATTCTTACCGGGAGAATATGGAAAAACTACGACGCCGATGCCGAACTCCTCCGCTCGGCTGCAACCGCCGCCTTTGCCCCAGGCTTCGATCATGCCGCCTTCTTCCTCGGTGTCGGCGATCATGGTGGAGCGGTTACAAAGGAACAGATCCGCCAAGTACTCGAAATGCGCCAGGACCCGAACCTGCCGGAGTTGCGCTTTGGTACTCTTCGTGACTTCTTCACGGCGGTCGAAAACTCTCCGGCCTTTGCTTCCCTGCCCATCATCCGGGGGGAATTGCAACACCATGCGCGCGGCTGCTATTCGGCAAATGGCGAAGGAAAATTCCTCAACCGTCGCGCCGAGCGATGGCTCGGCGAGGCCGAAACCATTTCGCTGGTAGCCAACCTAAGTGCCGGCCGCGCCTACCCCGCGGAGCAATATGCCGAAGCATGGTGGAAAGTCCTGTTCTGCCAGTTTCACGACATGATGGCCGGAACCTCTCTCTATTCCGATTACCAGGACGTGCGCGACAGTGTTGGCTACGCCTGCGAAGTTGCCCAAACCTCCAAGGTCGAGGCTCTTGAAACCCTGGCAAAACGCGTAGACCTCAGCTCGGTCGAAGAAGGCGCCGTGTTCCTCTTCAATCCCTTCCCCTGGAAGCGCAAAGCTCTGCTGGAGTGTTACGCCGACCAAGATCCATCCGGCAAGGGAGCGATCACCCATCTCACCTCCAAAGATGGCAGCAGGATTCCTGTCCAGTGGAGACCCTCAGGAAGTATGAGCACATTCTTGCCACGCATGTCGGCATGGGTCGAATTGCCCCCTTGCGGCTACAAGGTGTTTGAGTTGTCGCGCGGGGAATCGCCTGCTCCCGAAGGCTACGGGAACATTTGTTCGGTCTCGGAATCGGGCTTTGGCATCTCGTCCTTGAAGGCCGATGATGGCGTGGAATTGCTGGCCGGGCCTCTCGGGCTGGTAGCGATCGGTGATACCAGCGATACCTGGGCTCACGGCATCAGTCAGTTTCGCCAGGAGATGGGCCGGCCCGCGCTGATCTCGTCTACTGTAATCGAGAACGGACCAGTCACCCGGGTCACTCGCCAGCGCGCCCGCTGGCAGGATTCAGAGATCGTTCTCGACATTGCCCAATTTGCCGGTCTCGACTTTGTCGAGCTTCGCTTCGTCATCGACTGGCATGAGCGCGAGCAAATGCTCAAGCTCGAACTCCCGACCGCACTGGTCGACCCGAAGTTCTATGCCAAAGTGCCCGGTGCGATTCTCCAGCGTAAGACCAATGGCGAAGAGGAACCTTATCAGGATTGGGGAGCTGTACAAGGGAAGATTGGCAATGCCGACTACACGCTGGCCCTGCTGAACAATTCGACCTACAGCTATGACTGCCTGAAAGGACTCTTTCGCACCGTGCTGATTCGGTCGGCGCCCTTCGCGCGCCACAATCCGGCGCAAGTCCCGCACAACGATAACAATGCCTGGCAGGATCAGGGCCGCCAGGAGCGCACCTTCTGGCTGATGGCAAGTCGCGGCGCCTGTTCAGAATTGTGCCTTGACCGTCGCGCCGAAGAACTGCAGACGCCAGCCGAATCCGTTATGGATTCCGCTCACCATGGAACCGAGCCTTGGGAGCAGTCCTTCCTTGAGATCATGCCCCGCCAGGTCTGGGTGTTGGCCATCAAACGGGCCGAGCACGGGCAGGATGAAACCGTGATCCGCTTCCAGGAGCGGGCTGGGAATTCCACGCGAGCGACCCTCAAAAGCGCGGTCCTTGGCCTCGATCACGCCGTCGACCTGGCTGCCTGGGAAATGAAAACACTCCTGGTCAAGTCTTCCAAGGGCCAGCGCGCGGAGGTTCGCGAAGTTTCTCTTCTGGAAGCTTAGAGACAGCCTCCTCGCCCTGCCGTGAGGCCCTCGCCAGGCAGGCTCAACTCTTTGGTCGGGACGGCGCGCAGCAACCGCGTACATCAAAAAAGCACAGCGGCGGGCTGGTAAACCGGGATAGAATAAGCTGTTCAACCTTGGCTGTTTTCCCCGAGGTGTCGTGCCATGCGCAGCTGCGATTTACGTTTCCTCGTCGTGCCACTCTTGTTTTTCCCCTTGGCCGTCGCCAAAGACAAACCCCAGCTGCCAAAACTTGTGGTCAGCGCGCAGTACGTGCTGGTTACAACGGAGTGTGGCGACCCCGCCGAACAACCTCTCAATCCTCATATCATGCCCGAAGACCGGCAGGCAGTGAGCGATGTCCAGAATGCGATTGAGAAGTGGGGCCGCTACAGCATTGCCTATCGCCGCCAGGACGCCGATCTCATCCTTGTGGTGCGTAAGGGCCGCTTGGCTGAGGGGTTCCTGGGAGCACAAGTTCATGCTGGTTCACGCGCACCGAACGGTTCCGCTCAGCCCGACGACATCGCCCAACCCAGTGCAGCGGACCCGGACAATCCGTGCGAAGCCCGCATAGGTTCGAACCCGCCTGGCACTTCCGTTCGTCCCGAAACCAGCGCCGATCTTGGTGATCCGCAGGACATGATCGTGCTTTACGCCTCCGCCTTGGGCACCCAAACCAATTCGCCTCCCCTGTGGCGAGGCCGTCGCCCGGACGGATTGAAAGCGCCCGAAATGCGTCTCGTTCAGGAATTGCGCAGCAAAGTCGAGGCGGCGGCAAAGGCGCCATAGATTCGATCTCGAAATCTCCACCAACAAGAAGCCCAAGCTACGGCTCTCGCGGAAGTATTCGCGGCGCGGCAGCTTAGATTGAGGAAACAATCTGCCACCTTGCGCCATTCTGCTTTGAAAATGATTCAACGGCTGGAAGGGCAGTCAGGAACGCTGTCGCACGCCTTCCACTAATCCCGCAACACTCGCTACGCCGCTACTGGGGCGTTTCGGTGGCAATTCATTTGCATCCACTCGGGGACGCCACTCCACGGTCCCCAACACGGGCGCATCGTCCAGTCCCGCGCCTTGCGGAATGGAAACGAAGCGGCGCTGCGAGCACAGAGCATCAATAAATCTTTGCTGTCGTGAACTCAGAACTTGTAGGGGCAATACCTTAAAATGGCGGAATATCCACAGCAGATAGAGCCGCTGCAACATCGGAGGCCTGACATAGCGGGCACCCATCGGCGTCACGATGCGTAATACACCCAGAAAAAGCTTTTCGATCCACATAGTTCAAGTACCCGATGTTGCGGAATATGCCCTAGTTTGGCCCATTGCAATTCAAGGGCCAGCATTATGCACTATTTCCGATGCATCTGTACAGTTTTTTATTTTTTTCCTTTTTTGGGCAGTGTCTCAGTTTGCTTCACGAAATTTCTCCCCGTCCTCGGTAGCTGTTTTCGGCGCCCTCTGCGGCCAAAAACTTTGATTTCCTTCCGCCGAAAAGTCCTTTGCCCGAAGAGATCGCGAACAAACTTTCCAAGGTCGCCGAGAAAGCAAACCACTCCTCGAGATCGACGGGATTGTTGAAATTCCTGGACTAGGGAAGAATCTCGGGCAGGATTTGCATGCTGCGAATGCTGGCGGCTACTCCAAGACCGTTCTTGCCGTCCACGTTCTCCACGCGGACCACCGACCCCTGGCAGCACACCCACTGCTTCTCGCCGTCGGTGACCTCCGGGGGAAGCATTAACACCATCTCCAGTTCGCTGCCCTCGCGAATTTGCGAGTCGGTGTACAGAAACACCCCGTTCATGCTCAGATCGCGGGTAACGCCCGCTGATTGGAACGTCTCATCCCCCGCCCGGACCGAGACCGGCAAACGCGCTGCAACCCGAGAGCGAAAACGACGGTCGGTTTTGGATTTAGCCATGGCGAGCCGAGACTACCACACCGGGAAGCAAGAAAAACGAATGTCCGATTTGCACTGCAGGGCTCACTGGAGCCTGAAGCCGGCGGCAAAATACGCCCACATCTCCCGCATCCGGAAGATCTTGCCTAAAACGGGAAGCGATGGTCCGGTGCGCACCGGTCTAAAAGGTAAACGCTAACCCGCCGCGAACCGCCCTCGCCGCCTGCACCAGATACACGGTGCGGCCGTCGTTGCCCACCACCGGAACGTATCCTTGGGCCAACAGGTTCCGTATGTCAATCACTGCATCCACATGACCAGGCAGAAATCCGGGAATCGGCTGCCGCAAGAAAACGCTCAGGTAAGGAGCTGCCTGTCCGGGTGAGGCATCAAATATGTCCACCGGCGTGAGAGCCGTTCCACCCGTCCAGCGGTAGGAAGCCACCCAGGAAGTTTTTCCGCCCCCGGCAGTCCCGCTAAGCTTTCCCGCCACCGTCTGCTGGTCTCTAACTCGCATCGTCTGCTTCGCATCCTGCAGACTCACTCCAGCGCTTCCTAAGTCGAGCACCCCACCGTACCCGTAATCGAAGGTGGCGGCGACGCCGCTGGTAAGCTGGCGCTGCCAAACCAAACGCACTCCCTGCGTATTCAGGTCGGCGCCCTGAAAAGTGAAGGTTCCCGAGTAGGGATCGGGCAGCACGTCCCCGCCCTCGGCCGAAAACTCGCCCACCCCGGTAAGCGCTGGATTGGCCACCCGGTCAGAATAGAACGCCACCTGCACGCTGTCCTTTCCGGAGCGTTGCGACACCGAAACTTCATGATGATGGGCACGCTCCAGGGCGGGCGAGAATCCCGCCAGGCTCATGCGCGGCTGCGATTCACTCAGATCCGCCGGGGCCGTATCAAAACTCTTGTCCAGGCGGCTGTCCGGCTCCGCACTGGCATAGCTGTATTCCACTACCGTGTTCGGCGATAAATGCGCCCGCACCGACCCAAACGGACGAAACGCGGTCACGCGGCCCATGAACTGGATGGTCTGCAGTTCGCTGCCAAACTTCAGCTCCAGAACATCGCCGACCACAAAATGGTCCGAAGTGGTCAGCGCCAGCGCCTGCAGCGAAGCGTTCTGCAGCCCCGCTGCGGGCGAAGGCAAACTGCGCAAGGTCAGAGAAATTTCCGGATCCGACCCATTGGCCAGCTTGTGGGTGTACGAAGCTCGCATCACGCCCCCGGGCAAGCCGTCCCCATACCCCACGCTGCCGCGAAACGCCAGCGTTCCCGAGGAAAACAACGACTTCTCCACCGAGAACCTTGTGCTCATGTCGCCGCCGCTGCCAAAACCCTGCGATTCCGACCCGGCCACAAAGGACAAGCTTCCTTTCAGATCAGGGGTACTTCCAGAATTCGCCGGTAAAGGGTTGCTGGTTAAACGGAGAATGGGACGGTTCGAGGCGGAGCGCAATACCCACTTCCAGTCGTCATCATCCGAACCGCCTTTCCAGGAGGCGGATTGAAACGCATCCACCAGGGTGCCTAGCGTGACGTTCACCACCACCGTGCTGCCGTTGCGCAGTCCTACCCGCGACCGCGTTGCCGGCAGAAAGAACGGGGCGGAGATTTTCAGGCTGTAAGTGCCGGGGACGAGATCACGGATGGAATAAAAACCTCGCGCATCGGTGAACGCTCTCAGCGCGGGAACCGCCGCACCCAGGACTTCCACCATCGCGCCCATCTGCGGGATGCCGCTGGTATCTCGCACAAATCCTGAAATCGAACCTGGCCGGTTCCCAGCCCATACCGGAAGCACCAGGCCCAAGGTTACCAAGAAGCAGCCGAGCTTACGGATCATGAACCACCACCCTTATGGGAGAACCAAGCGCGGGACTACTCGACGGCAAAAGTCGCCGACGGATCCACGGTTTGCTTGGAAATGTTGTCATTCACCTTGATCTGAATACGATAAGTCCCGGGGTTAAGATTGGCGGCCGACAGCGTTTTTTGCAGGGTCACCTGGTCGCCAACGTTTCCCATCTTATCGGTGGAATCCACGGTGTGAATCACCTGCTTGTTGCTCGCGGTGTCCACTACATCATACTCAAACGTCGCCGAAGGCTTGTGCGTCTTCTCGTCCGTGCCCAGGTTGTACACCTGCATCCAGAAGTTCACTTTCTGATTCCGCTTGAACACTGCCGGCTTGCCCTCCGCGGGCGCAACCCGCGGCACCACTTTGGTCTCGCCAATGACAAACATTCCCGTGCCAATATCGCGCGAGGGAACCCGTTCCATCGTGCCTGCAACGATCAAGGAAGACGAGTCCAGCTTGTCGTCCGCATAATCCGGCACGATAATGCTTTTGCTCCACCTGCCCACCCGGTCCCCGTTTACATCTTTCACCACGATGTCAACCTTGTAACGCCCAGGCCGTAACGGAAAGGCATTGGAGTATACCTGAGAATTCTCCGCCATTTTGGGCAAGAGTTCGGCGGGAATGTCGGCTCGTACCGGATCTTCGTGCGTATAGGCAACCTTGCCGCTCAAGGTCGTAATTCGCATGAAGATATTCACCGTTCCCCGCTGCACCCCTTCCTTGTTCACAAACGTGATGTCGCGGTTTTTAACCTGAATTGTGATCGGGACCAGCACCGTGTCGCTGGTCACTTTCACGAAGTCGGCGCGCACATCAAAAGGCATCAGGTTCAAAATAATCTTGTGGCTGACGGCTTCCTCTTCCAGATCCTTGAACTTGATCGGGGGCGGAGCATTCAGCTTGGCGTATTGCTCCAGTACGTCAAATTCCTTGTTCTGGGTCGCGGTCGGATCCATTCCCGTGGGACCAGTGAATAGGCCGCTTGCCGTCCCTCGGTCTGTCCGGTTCCGCATTCCCATGGCTTCCAAATCGCTCTCGCCGGCGCCGGGCACGTGCGCCATCGCATCCTTCTCTCCCGGATCCATGGTGTAGTGGAAGTCACCGCACATGCAGGTGTCCACAAACTCCATGATGACTTCCTGGCCTACACCCTCCAGGTAACGGTAGCGCCAGGTCTCCCAAGGAAAGGTCGTCGTCTGGCCCCCGCCCTGATCTTCCGGACGCTCGTACATGCCGCCTGAAGGATGGGACTCAACTTCATCCGCCGGGCCCCACATGATGTACATGCGTCCCCGATCCGTCTTCCATCCCGGCAAGCCGGCCGCGAAATGTTCGTTGGCGTACTCGATGCGGCGGTAGTGCTCTTCCTTGAATTCGTTCTCCGGAGTGTCCGGAGTGGGATCGCGGCGTTGCCAGAAGGCTTCGATGAAATTGTCTCGCTCTTCGTCGTTGGAAAGCTGCTTGAATGCCGCTTTCTCGTCCGGCATGATGATGTAAACCACATCTTCATCGAGCCACTTCTTGTAAGTCTTGCTTAATTCCTGCCGCAGAGATCTTTCATTGGCCTTTTTTTGTTTTTCGGTGAGTGGACGCTTGAGCGGATCTGCTCCCTGACTTTGATCCTGCCCTTGGGTTTCCTGCGCGGACGACGCTGCCGGCGCGGCCCCACCCGCGGGAGCGGCCTTACTGTCTTGCGCGATCACCGCTGTCGCGAGCCCAAGAAACGACAGCACCAAAAACAGCGCGAAAAAACGCGAACGGAACTCTACGCGGAACATGGGGCACTCCTCTGCAAACCCACTAGTTGAGTCTTATTCTAAGTGTTTGATGCCGTGAAGGCAAGGTGGAGTTGGATACCCTTGGCGACTTAGCAGCAAGGGCTAACTGAAACCATCTAAACCAGTTGCAGGACTCGACAAAGCCGCCGTCAGCGCCTCCAGTCCGCAGGCATGAACCCCGTGGAGGCATGGCGGAGCCCGTTCCCTGAAGGCTACGGACCGGAGAGGGAGGAATGAACACGGGGAGCTTCGGATTTTTCACGGCACGTTCCACAGGCTATAATCATCCGTCGGTTTCTTCTCTTCCTCCTGCGCCTCCGGGAAGGTTGCTTGTTGTCGCCAGGAACTTTGGCAGGTCCCTCTTCGTATCTGACGACGTGCATCCCGTACCCCGATCGCTTTGTGGCTGAAGGAATGCCGTCAGGAAGCCGAAGTTGCGGCGAATGTGAGTGTATGCGTTTCGCTGCGGTAAAAACCAGGTCTCAATCTTCGGGTTGCGGGTGACAGGTGGCAATGAGCACAGGGAAAAAAGTTGCAATTGGGGCAGGAGCCGTCGTCCTGTTGGCGGGATTGATCGGGCTCACGGTTTACCAAAGCCACAAAAACGTGGTGACGGTTCAGACCGGCAAGGTGCTCCGGCAGGATTTGGCCTCAGTGGTTTCTGCCTCGGGTGAAATCAAGCCCAAGGTGTATGCCAATATCGGCGCCAATGCCTTTGGGAAAATCACCAGGCTTTACGTGAAGGAAGGCGACCGGGTGAAGCAGGGGCAAGTGTTGGCGCAACTGGAAAACGTGCAATCCTCCGCTGATCTGGAGGGCGCGCGCGCCTCGTTGGAGGCGTCCCAGACCGATTCGCAGGCTGCCGAGGCGGGCTTGAACACTTCCCTGGCCGATCTGACCCGCGCCAAGTCCGACGTTGAAAAGGCCCGGCTGGACTGGACCCGCTCGCAGAGCCTGTACAAAGACGCCCTGATCGCCAAGTCCGACTATGACTCGCAGAAAGCTTCCTGGCAGACGGCGGAGGCGGGATTGATTCAGGCTGAGGCGAAGGTGGCCCAGGCGCGCGCACAAAAAGAGTCTGCCGACCGCCATATCAACCAGAACCGCGCCAGTTTGACGCACGCCTCGGATGTTCTGCAGAAAACGACCTACAAAGCCCCCTATGACGGCATCATCACCAATGTTCCAGTGCGCGAAGGCGAGACCGTGGTGATGGGCATTCAAAATTCGCCAGGCAGCGTACTCATGACGATTGCCAACCTTTCCGTGATTACCGCTGAGATTCAGGTGGATGAAACGGACATCGTCAGCGTGCAGATGGGCCAGCCTGCCGACGTCAGCATTGATGCCATTCCCAAGCAGACTTTCAAGGCGATCGTGACCGAGATCGGCGACAACGCCATTGTGCGCTCGACCGGCGTTTCCACCTCGCAACAGACGACCGCCAGCCAGGAAGCCAAAGATTTCAAGGTCGTGGTCACGCTGCAAGATCCCCCGCCCAACATCAGGCCGGGGCTTTCGGCAACCGCCAAGATCATCACCGCGACGCGGAGCAACGCCCTGGTCATCCCGATTCAGGCGCTGACCCTGCGGCGCAGGATGGATCTGAAACCGCAGACGGAAAGTAAGTCGGTGCAAGCCTCCGCGCCCATGAACGACGCATCCAAGGAAGACAAAGAGGAAATTCAGGGCGTATTTGCGCTGCGCAACCGCAAGGCGGAATTTGTGCCGGTCGATACAGGAGTGGCCGGGGCCACGGATATCGAGGTGTTGAAAGGGTTGAGGGAAGGTGATGAAATCATCACCGGCAGCTATAAAGTGCTGCGCACTTTGCGTCCGGGTGCTAGCGTGAAGATAGACAATTCGGCGCCCAAGAAGGAAGAGGAAAGTTCGTAGAGCTGCCGTCGGTCTTCAGGAAGACTTGGCAAACTGAGAAGCGGTGACATTCCGGCGGGCATTGCGTCCAATAGCGGATAGGTGACTGAGGACCGAAGACTGAAAACTGCAAGGAGAGACAATGGCAATGGCTGAAGTCGTCGGCGCCTCAACAACCACGGGTTCGGATGCTCCCGACTCCTCCATGATCTCGACCCGCGACCTGTGGAAGACCTATGACATGGGCCTGGAGCAGCAGGTGCAGGCGCTGCGCGGCATCAACGTGCGCATCGAGCGCAACGAATATGTTGCGATTATGGGTCCTTCCGGTTCTGGCAAGTCCACGCTGATGAACCTGATCGGCTGTCTCGACTCTCCCAGCAAGGGACAGTACTGGCTGAATGGCCAACTGGTCAGCGACCTGGATGACGACGAACTGGCCCACATCCGCAACAAGGAAATCGGCTTTGTCTTTCAGACCTTCAATCTGCTGGCCCGCGCCACGGCCCTGCACAACGTGGAGTTGCCGCTCATTTATGCCGGAGTGCATGCCGAGGACCGCGCGGCACGAGCCAAAGAAGCATTGGCTTCGGTAGGCATGGAATCGCGCATGATGCACAAGCCCAACGAACTCTCTGGAGGGCAGCGGCAGAGGGTGGCCATTGCCCGCGCCCTGGTGAACCGTCCTTCGATCATCCTGGCCGACGAACCCACTGGCAACCTCGACTCCCAAACCGGCAACGACATCATGGCGCTGCTGGATCGCCTGCAAGCGCAGGGCAATACGATTGTCCTGGTCACGCACGAGCATGACATCGCCGAATATGCCCACCGCGTCATCCACATCAAAGACGGCGTGATCGAGAGAGACGAGCGCAACGCCAAGCACGCGTAGTTGCCGCTTCAGGAACCATGGGTGCGCCACTTTTTGTGGGTGCCCCATCATTCAAAAAAAAGTCGCACGCGCTGGGCTTTGCCCGCGAGACGCCGGCGCTACAGTTCATTCATCACAGCATTTCAGGTTCGACTTGGATACACTTCTCCTCCTGCGCGAGAATTCCCCGCGCGCCGGAGGTGAGCTGTGGCCCAATTCGACCCCGAATATGCGCACGATGTGCTGATTCCCATCGCGGAAGCGGCGTACCTTCCCAGCCTGCAAGCAGATTCTTTGCCTCCCGGCTATAAAGTCGTCGGCCCAATCAAAGTGAGTCAGGTTCGAGCGGCAATGGTGGCCGCACAAGCGTCAACCTCATCCGCTCCTGCTCCGCCACTCGTCGAACGCATGCGCCAGGACGGCGACGGATTCGGCTGGGTGGTGCAGAACACGGAAGAGCATATCTTGGTGGTCAGCTTTCGCGGCACGGTCTCTCTCGAAGACTGGCTGCACGATTTCGACTGCCTGCCCGCTGCTTACGAAGCAGTGGCGAACTATGGCACGGTGCACAAGGGATTTCAGGCAGTTTACGAAGTGGTGCGCGAGAGCATGTTGGACCAGATTCGTAGCGCCGATCAGAAGTTCACCCGGCTGATCGTCACCGGCCATAGCCTGGGCGCGGCGCTCTGCGAATTGGCGGCGCCCGATTTGCTGCACAATGGCGGGTTCGCCGTCGTGCCGGAGGTGCAACACTTCGCCGGACCGCGCGCGGGCCATCACGACTTTGCCAGCAGCTTCGATGGGGAGATCAGCGCTTGCTTCCGCGTGGTCAATGCCTGGGACATCGTTCCGCAACTGCCTCCGCCGCTGGCGCTGTTTGAGCACGTGGGCGCGGCGGTCCGGGTGAATGGCGGCTTCACCTTGAACGAACTAGTCGCGCATAGTCTGGAGAAAAGTTATGCGCCGGGTCTGGCGAAGTTGATGCCGCAAGCGGTTGACCTCAGGAGAGAGGGCGTGGCTGCGAGGAGTATTGTTCCGGAAATGCTGGTGGGGAGGGAGGCGTAGGAAAAGGGGGCGGCGCTAGGGTGTCGGGGCCTTCCTGGCTCGGATCTTTCGATGGGAGCAATATTTATATAATTCTCTTTTCGTTATTTGTCTTGACATGTTTGTTTCGTTAAAGCAATATTATGTCGTGACAGGCAACGGATCACATCCCGCTCTTTCCGGCGAAAGCGGCCTCTACAACCGCATCGCTGTCTTGCGCGCTGAGCGCGGAGTGAGCCGTCAGGACTTGGCCAAGGCGCTGGGGGTGAACTACCAGACAATTGGCTTTCTCGAGCGCGGCGAATACGGCCCCAGCCTCAAGCTGGCCTTCCAGATCGCCGACTACTTCGCCCTGCCCGTCGAAGCCATCTTCTCAACCCAACCGCTCAAGCCACTCAGCCAGCAGGTCTACGCGGGCCGCCGGCTTCGGGAAAAGGAGCAACCATGAATAACGAATACGCCGTTGGAAACTTTCGCATCCGCTTTGAAACGCAAGCGCGCCGCCGCTGGTTTGTCGCGCTCGTTTACACGGCACTGGCTGTCTTCATATGGGCCGGGCTTTTTCTCAGCCACAAGGACACCACCGGTGCGTGGTTTACCGCAAGCTGCGGGATTCTGTACGTCGCACTCTGGATCATTTTCTCGTGGCTCGCGGGCGACCCGCACGCACGTGGCGACGAGCGCGAGGTGCACCGCCGCGACCACGCACACTTCAGGGCTTACTACGCTCTCGGGTTTTTCCTCTTCGGCGCGCTCATCGCCGGTTCTTTCAGGGGACCCGATCTTCTGATGACACCGCACTTGCCTCTCGCTTTGCGGGGCTATCTCGTGCAACTGCCGTTTGCCCTGCTCCTGACGACAGCACTCCTCTACGGCACTCTGCCGTCAGCGATCATGCTGTGGACCGAGCCCGACATGGATTTGTAAGCGGGGGCGGGATCAAGCCGGGTGCCCCGCCTTTCGCGGTTTCCGAAAGGCGGGATTCTACGAACTTCCACCCCCTGGGATTATGACCCCTTAGCAGCACCTCAAGGTCTGTCGATTTCTGAAGACAAAGCGAAAGTCGCGCCAGGTGCGCCTCTAACCTCCGTGTTCTCAGTGCCTTAGATGTCATGACATTTTTGTCATGCTGTTGTGTTCCAATTGGAACATTAGAACAGTCGGGCGAATCGGCGCCGGGGAAATAGAAGCTTGGATGGAGAGCCGAGGGCGGCTGTCCCTACGCGGGGGGCTGTCCCTACGCACGCGGGCGAGGGTGGCCGCGCCACATTCAGCATTGGCGACCCCGGAGGGAGTCGAACTCCCAACCCTCAGATCACCAATTGGCTTAGCGCAGGAAGGCGTCTACCAAGCCGCCGTCGACTGGAATTAAATGGCCGGTGGTGCAGCGTGCCTTGGGACTGGCGAGAAACAGAATCGCGTGCGCGCAGTCGTCGGGATCGATGGCTTGATGAGTCAGCGTGCGCTTGGCGTAGAAATCCGCCAGCAAAGTGCGCAGTTCATCGTCGGTGGCTTGCGGGTCGAAGGCGATGCCGTATTTTTTTAGCGACGTGATCACCCGGTCGCGGGGAAACATGGTGGAGCCTTTGACGACCGTGGCCGGGCTGATTCCGTTTACCCGGATTTTCGGCGCGAGTGAAATTGCTTCTTCCCGGATCAGGTGGCTCAACGCCGCTTTACTCACGTCGTAAGCCTCGCTTCCCTTCTTGGCCACGACCGCGTTGGCGGAACTGATCAGCACAATGGACGATTCCAGATCCTGCTGGCGCAGAATCTGCGCGGCTTCATCGCATAGCCGATGATTGGCGGTGACGTTGAGATCGAGAGTTGCGCCCCATTGCTCGTCGGAAATCGATCCGTCGGCAGAGGTGGGAAAAATGGCGGCCGTGTTGATCAGAATGTCGAAGCCGCCGTAGTTGGCAATCACCTCGCGCAGCGCCTGATGAATGGCCTTGCGATCGCGAATGTCAATGTTGAGAGACATCGCCGCTTCTTTGCCGGCAAGCTTTTTCGCGGACTCCGTCGTATTTGCAGCTTCTTTGCTGTCGCGGTCCGCCGCGACCACGCTGGCTCCGCGTTGCGCGGCCAGCAGCGCGGCGGCGCGGCCGATTCCGTTGCCCCCGCCAACCACCACCGCAACTCTTCGGCTCAATTCTTTTTCCGGAGGCTGGCGGCGAATTTTCGCCTCTTCGAGCAGCCAGTATTCGATGCGGAATGCTTCGGAGGGCGGCAACGCCACATAATTCGAGTAGGTGGCAAACGCTGAGGTCTTGGCCGCCGCCCCCGCCTGGGGCAGGATTACGGGCAGTTTTCCTGAACCCGGTTTTCCGGAACCCATGGCCGTGGCGCCTTCCATCACGTGAATGGCGTTGATGTAGAACTCTCCAGTGATGCGGGCTTCGGTTTTGCTCTTGCCGAAACTGAACATGCCGATCCCGGGGATCAAAACGACCGTCGGATTCACGTCGCGCATGGCTGGAGAATCGGGCTGCACAAAAGCGTCGTAGTACTGCTTGTACTCTTCGCGGTAGGTTTTCAGCGCGGAGTCGATAGCATCGCGCAAACCAGCGAGATCGGCTTTCGGCGTCCAGGGGACATACAGCGGTCTGATCTTTGTACGTACGAAGTGGTCAGGACAGCTGGTACCGAGATGCGCCAGTTGGGGGGCATCCTGGGAGTTGATGTAACGCTGGACCTCGGGAGAATCGCTGAAGCTGCCGATCATGCGCTGCCGGGAGGAAGCGCGGCCGCGGATGAAAGGAAAAATATCCAGAGCGCGCTCGCGATGGTCAGGCAACATCTGGTGTTGGGCTCCGTTGAAAATCGCGCTCCCCTTTTTCTCCACATGCTCGGCGACGAATTGCCCGAGCTGATCGATGATGGTGAGCGTATTGAGGTAGCAATCGCGCTGAGTCTCGCCCCAGGTGAACAAACCGTGGCCGCCGAGGACGATTCCGTCACAACTGGGATTGCCGGTCACGGCACGGCGCAGCATCATGCCCAGCTCGAAGCCGGGACGCTGCCAGGGCAGCCAGATCAGATGGTGACCAAAACGGCGGTTGAATTCCTCCATCTTTTCTTTGCCATTGGCGGAGGCGGCCAGAGCGATGCCCCAGTCGGGGTGGAGATGGTCCACATGCGCCAAGGGTAAAAAGCCATGCAGCGGCGTGTCAATGGATGAGGCCACGCTATTGTTGTCGAAGTTGCAAAGCGGATAAAGCCCGACCATTTCATCTTCGAACTCGGGACCACGATAGCGGCGCTCCAGGGCGTGAAGTTTGTCGAGATAGAGCGCGGCGAACCCGTTTTTTTTCATGCTGCCGAGATCGCCACCACTTCCCTTCACCCACAGGACTGTGGTCTCGGAACCGTCCAGCGGGTCTTTTTCCGTCACCTTGGAACTGGTGTTGCCGCCGCCGAAGTTGGTGATGCGCAGATCGGAGCCCAGCAGGTTCGAACGATAGCGGAGTAGTTCCGCGCCATCGAGGGTGCGGGCCAGTTTCTCGTCCCAGCGATCTTCCAAGAAGTGCAATTTCTCTTGAACCTTCAAGCGGGTCTCCTCAGTAGAGCTTTGCAATAGATTAATAAGTTCAATAGGGATATTGCTATTCTACACTGGCTCCCGCAGGCGAGGGCGCCCGCGCCACACTTAAATCATCAGAAGATCTGCTTAGCTCTCACGGTCGGCGCGGCTGAGGTTCTGGTTGCGAATCGCTTTGTGTTCCAGGCCGCGGACTTCTTCAATATTGGCCAGGACTTTGTGGATGGCGTCGGCGATGGCGTCCACATCCGCGGTGCTGCCCAGGAATATCTGATGCGGAAACCACACCGCTTCTTTGTAGGCGGCGCGGTCGGCCTGCGGACAGGAATACATTTTCCTGAGGTCGAGCTTCTTCTCGCCCCAGCTCAGCGCTGGGAAATCCGCGGGATCCAATGGGAATAGAGAACTCTTGTACACCGGCTCGTAGAAGAGGCCATCGCAGGGGATGCCTTCCAGCTGCAACGCCGCGACGAAAGCCGCACGCGGAATGTCTTTCACCTGTTCCGAGAAATATTTGGTGACGTAGCCGTAGGGGGCAAGGCGGGTGATGCGGGGCTCGGGCTTGAGCAGGCCGATGCCGGGCGTTTTTTGCAGCCGCGATTCCAGGTGCTTCATGTTCTGCTCGCGGGTTTTCGCTTGCTCGGGCAGGCGGTCGAGTTGCGGTCCGAGGACGGCGGCTTGAAACTCTCCCAGGCGGTAGTTGAAGCCGACAATGCGGTGGTGGAAATTGTCGGTCAGGCTGGCGCGCCCGGCATTGATATAGCTCTGGACCCGCTCCATGTATTCCAGATTGTTGGTAATGACGGCTCCGCCCTCGCCTGACGTAATCAGCTTGCTGGATTGGAAACTGAACGCGCCTAAATCTCCCATGGAACCGGCACCCTTACCCTTCCACATGCCGCCGTGGGCGTGAGCGCAATCTTCGATGATTTTCAGGTTATATTTTTGCGCGATACGCAGGAGTTCGTCCATGTCGGCGAAGCGCATGCCCAGATGGACAGGAAGAATGGCTTTGGTCTTGGGCGTGATGGCTTGCTCGACGAGTTTCCAGTCGAGGCAGTAGGTGTCGGGATCGACGTTGACGAAAACCGGAACGGCGTTCAGCAGCAGGACGGGACCGACGGTTCCCTCCCAGGTATAAGCCGGGGCGATGACTTCGTCTCCGGGGCGGATGTCAATGGCTTTGAGAGCAGCCTGGATTGCGACCGTGCCGGTGCTCACGCATTGGGCATACTTTGCGGTGTGGGTCGCGGCGAACTTTTTGGCAAATGCGGCGGCATGCTTGCCGGGGAAAGGCTGTCCACCCCAGCCGGTGCCGCGCAGCACATCCTGCAAAGCTTGAGACTCTGCCTCGGCGCCAAACGGCCACGGAGTAAAGGGAGTTTTGCGGAACGGTTCGCCACCAGTGATTGCCAGTTTTCCCACGCGCGGAAGCCTCCAGTCGAAGTGAACGGCCAAGCCTTAGAATGGTGAATGATACCGCAATCGCGAAAGCGGGACCAGCTTGGTTTCTGCGCGTTTGTCAAAGCGCTTAGCGGGAGGTTACAAACCAAGTGGAGTTGCTTGACCGGGTGCAGAACCGCATGGTATCAAGTCTGCTTGGCATAAGCGCTTTGAAATGGACGGCCAATTCGACGAAGGGGAGGCGAACATTCCAGCGATGACCGCATCAGGAAAGGTCGGCTATGCAGTGGTCGGGCTGGGAGCCATTTCCAGGACTGCGATCTTGCCCGCCTTTGCTAACAGCCAACGGGCACGACTGGTAGCACTGGTAAGCCGGGACCCGGAAAAAGCCGCGCGCTGGGCGAAACAGTTTGGTGCCGACTCAAGTTATGGCAACGGTGATTACGCTGCCTGCCTGGCGAATCCCGAAGTGAACGCCGTGTATATCGCGACACCGCCAGGGGAGCACCTGGCATTTACGGTCGAAGCGGCGCGGGCGAAAAAACATGTGTTGTGCGAGAAACCGCTGGCGGCCACAGCGTCTCAATCTGCGCAAATGGTTGAGGCTTGCCGCGGCAACGGCGTCCTGCTGATGACGGCGTACCGCAAATACTTCGAGCCCAGCATCCTTTATTTGAAACAGATGATTCGCGACGGAACGCTGGGACGGCTTGACATGATTCACACTTCGTTCAGCGAACTGTACGTGCCGGGCACGTCGGCCGCCTGGATGGTCAATGCGGAACTGGCGGGCGGCGGCCCGTTGATGGACCTGGGCGTGTATTGCGTAAACACGAGCCGCTGGCTTGCGGGGGAAGATCCGGTGGAGGCTGTGGCTTCGGCCTGGAGCCACCAGGAAATATTCCGCGAGGTCGAAGAGGGCGTCACCTTTCGCCTGCGCTTTCCCAGCGGGCTGTTGGTGCAAGGAAGTTCGACTTATGGCGCGGCGCTGTCGTCCTTTCTGTACATTCAGGGGACCAAGGGGTGGCTGTCGTTGACCCCCGCTTTCCCGTTTGAAGAAGAGCGCAGGCTTACCGGAAAGGTCGGCGGACGCTGGATCGAAAAAACATTCGAGGTGGTCGATGAGTTTGCCCCGGAACTCGACGCCTTCGCTGCGGCGATTCAAAGTGGAGTGGCGCCGGAGCCTGACGGGATCCAGGGCCAACGGGATATGATGATTTTTCAGGCGATTTATGAGGCCGCCAGGACGAAGAAGACGGTTGAGATACGGTATTAGGGCGGCGGGGAATAATGCAGGCGCCAGTGAAAAACAGATTCCTCCCTGCGGTCAGAATGACAAGGCCTTCAGGTGCAGCAATAAGGAGACGAAGCCATGAGCATGCGAGTAGCGAGCGCCCCTGTGAGTTGGGGGGTTATGGAGAACATCCCTCTGCCGGAGGATTATTCCGCAGACCGAGTTCTCGATGAGATCGCGGAGGCTGGCTACGCGGGCACCGAATTGGGGCCTTATGGTTTTTTGCCCACCAGCGCGAACGAACTTCGAGCGGTGCTGGCCAAGCGGAAATCTAACTCTGTGTTCTGCGTTCATCGAAATGGATCTGGGAAACGCGGCAAAGCTGGAGGAGGGCATCGCGACGGTTCTGACCTCGGCGAAGCTGATCAGCGAGGCGGGAGCCAAGCTGCTGGTTCTTTCCGATGAAATCACCCCGGCTCGCAACGCCGCCGCGGGGCGCCCAGAGATTACCAATACGCTTTCATGGAGCGAAACCGAGTGGCAGAACGCCAAGGTGGCAGTGGGCAGAGTGATCGAAGAATGCCGCGCCCTGGGCCTGCGAGTGTCCTTCCATCACCACGTGGGAACTCACGTGGAAACACCGGAGGAAGTGGACCGGCTGTTTTCCCTGTTCGCGCCTTCGGAACTGGGATTATGCCTGGACACGGGGCACTATGTTTATGGGGGCGGCGACGTCGTCAGCTATTTGGAAAAGCATGTTTCGCGAGTATGGTGCGTGCATCTCAAAGACATTTACGCGAATAAGTTGTCGCAAGCGCGGCAAGACAAACTCAATTTTCACGATGCGGTGCGGCAGGGCGTGTTCGCGCCGCTGGGAAAAGGAAGCATTGATTTCTCCCGAGTTCTTTCCCTCTTGAAACAAGGAAATTTCGAAGGATGGCTGGTGGTGGAAGCAGACGTGTTGCCGGGAGGAATTGGGGCGGATGCGCCGCTGGCGAACGCTGTGGCGGCGCGGGAACTTCTTCGGGAACATGGGCTGTAATTTCGAACGTTCGTAGCGCCGGCGCTCGCCGGCCCTTGGCGGGCGCTGCCCACGGAGCAGTGAAAATTGGAGGCAGGCGCGGGCGGGACGCCGGCGCTACGCGACAAGGCCTTCGACGGTGGAGAGCGCGGCCAAGTTCGCGGAGAAACCAGGACCAACGCGTTTGCATAAGCGGTGTTGTATCCTAGCGAGCATCGTTAACGAATGTCCGCTCCCAAAAAAAACGAACGCCGGAAGCCCACGAAGGCGGCGAGCATTTATGACGTGGCCCGCGAGTCGGAAGTGTCAGTTTTTACCGTCTCGGCGGTGGTCAACAATAAAGCCCACGTTGGCAAAAAGCTGCGCGAGCGCGTGGAAGCGGCCATCCTGAAGCTGAAGTACCGACCCAACCTGATTGCGCGCAGTTTGGCCAAGCAGCAGACGCACACGATTGGCATGATTGTGCCCGATATCGTCAATCCATTCTTCCCCATGGTGGTGCGCGGGGCCGAAGATGCCGCGCGGGAACACGGTTACAACCTGCTGATCTGCAACAGCGATGACGTTCTCGACAAAGAAGAAACCACCATCGAACTGCTGCTCTCGAAACGAGTGGACGGAATCCTGCTGACCAAGGCTGCGGAAGATTTCCGGCCAGCCTTGCGGCAGATGATTAAAGAAGTGAACGTTCCCTTCGTGCTGGTGATGCGGACTTATCCTAAGCTCACCCACGATGCGGTGATCACCGACGACTATCAAGGGGCCTACGAGGCCGTGTGTCACCTGGCGCGGGCGGGCCGGCGCCGCATTGGGTTGATCGGCGGCCCGCTCAAGATCAGCAATGCGAAGGCGCGCTGGGAAGGTTTTCGCGATGCGCTGAAGGCCAAGGGACTGCCGTACGATCCGGAACTGGTAGTGCAGGGAGATTATCGGATTGAGTCGGGGGCGCGCGCCGGGCATGCTTTGCTCTCGCACCGGCCGGATGGAATCTACGTTGCGAACTATCTGATGACGGTAGGCTTGCTCAAGGCGGCGGAAGAAATCGGGTTGCGCTGCCCGGAGGATTTCGGATTGGTGAGCTTCGATGATTATCCCTGGCTGGGAATATTCCGCCCCAAATTGACCACGGTGGAATTGCCCAAGCATCAACTGGGCCGCGAGGCTGCGGAATTGCTAATTTCGCGAATTGAAGGGAATCGGGAAAAGGCCGTACTGAGAAAGCTGCCACCGGAACTGCGCATCCGGGAATCGTGCGGCTTTGCCATGCACGTGGCGCGCAGTCAAGCCGGTGAAACCGCCAAGCCGGCGCAGCAGGAATCTGCACCGCTTACGATTCGCTAAAGTCGATTTCGACCGACTGGCCGAGGCCTTTGGTCTTGAAAAGCAGATAGAGCGCGCCGGCGGCTAACCAGATCGCGCCCACCACCAGCGTCGATCCCTGCAAATTGAAAATAATGACCAGGCAGAACAGGAATCCCAAGGCCGGGGCGATGAGGTCGAGCAGGAGATTACGCTTTCCCGCAAATTCAGGAGACAAACCAAAATGCCAAAGCGCAGCTATATTGACGGCCATGAATGCGATCAACGCCCCGAAATTCAGAACTTCGACGGCTCTCTCCCAGTTCACCGTCAGGCTTCCGGCGTAGGCCAGCAGGCCGACAATTAAGACGTTGTAGGACGGATTGCCGCGCTTGGGATTCAAGTGACCGAACACTTTCCTGGGCAGGAGGTTGTCTCTGCCCATTCCATACAGCAGCCGCACCGCTCCCAGAAGGCCGGCTAAGCCACAGGCTAAACTGGAAACGATATTGATGACGCCAAAACCAGTAAAGAGGCGCGCGCCGCCTACTACGCGGGCCACATCCATGAACGCGGTCTCGGGGTTTGCCAGAGTGCGGTAATCGGGCCAGACGCGCTGCGCCAGGTACACCTGGAAGGCCGCAAAGAGTCCGGTGAAGACGCACACCAGGACAGTCGCCAGCAGCACGTTGCGCCTGGGGTTCTCAACCTCTTCGGCCAGAATGCTTACGCCGTCGAATCCAATATAAGTATTAGCGGCAAATGCCGTACCCAGGCCAATGGCGCGCACGCTGAATGTCTTGGGATCGTACAAAGGCTGGGTGGAAATGAGTCCCTGCCAATGCTGGTGAGCAAAGATGTACCAGACCGCCTGACCAATAAAAGCCGCCATAATGAAAGCAATAAAAGCCAGCATGATTTGATTGGTGCGCGCCGTGGTGCGAATGCCAAACCAGCACAGAAGAGTCATAAAACCCACGGCGAGCGCGGAAAGCAGTGGAAAAGGAATGGCGGGAATGAGCCTCTGCAGGGTCAAGGCAGTGTAGAGGCTGTTTTGCAACGGTTGAATCAGATATTCCAGGAACATGGCCCAGCCCACGACAAATCCGATCCGCGAATTAAATCCGCGGCTGACGTAGGTGTAAACCGAACCCGCGGAAGGATAGACGGTGGCCATGCGTCCGAAACTCACCGCCGTGGCCGTCATCGCGACCATTGCGGCCAGCAGGGTAATGATGGCATGTCCGTGCGAAAGGACCTGCGCCTCGCCAAAGATTGGGACGACCGCAATGGGCGAGGTGAGAATGACGCCGTAGTAGATCAAGTCCCACAGGCTGAGGACTCGTTTCAAGCGGGGCGGAGCTACGGCATTCGCAGTGGTCGGTGGCAATGGGTTCTCTCCGCCAATCTTCTCTTCGCCGAAGTCAAGGGCAGCGTTGCCGCCCGCGCTCGGGTGAATCGCGAACGCCGCTAGAAAATGCGCTGCTTCTCTCTGGCTTTAACGTACTTCGCTCGGGCTGCCCCGACCGTCTCGACCTCAGAGACCTCCGCGATGGGAACGTCCCACCAGGATTCGTAGCCGGGTACGCGCTGGTCGTACGAAGTTTCGATCACGATGACGGTGGTCTGTGGAAGCTTACGGGCTTCGTCCAAGGCTGCCCGCAATTCCTCGCGGGTCTTCACGCGTAGGGCGAGCGCGCCCAGGCTTTGCGCGTTGGCGACAAAATCCACCAAAACTGGATCTCCGTCGAGCTGGCCGTTGCGCCGGTGGCGGTACTGCGTGCCCATGCCGCGATTGCCGATCGCCCGACTCAATCCGCCAATACTGGAGAAGCCGTGGTTATCGAGCAGAATGATATTGAGTTTTAGACCTTCCTGGATGCCGGTGGCAATTTCCTGGGCCATCATCAGGTAAGAACCGTCCCCCACCATCACGTACACTTCGCGGTCGGGAGCGGCCATCTTCACGCCGAGGCCGCCAGCGATTTCGTAACCCATGCAGGAGTAGCCGTACTCCACGTGGTAGCCCTTGGGATCGCGGGTGCGCCAAAGTTTGTGCAGGTCGCCGGGCAGGCTGCCGGCCGCGCACACCACCACGTCCCGCGCCTGGCTGATTTCATTCACCACTCCAATAACTTCTCCCTGGCTGATGGGAGGTCCGGAGCGCAAGTTGTAGATACGGTCCACTTCCTTCTCCCAAGCCTCGCGCAGAGACTGCAACCGGGCGCTGTAGGATTCGTCGACACGGAATCCGGAGAGCGATTCCGATAGCTCCCGCAGCGTGACCTGCGCGTCGCCGACGAGCGGCAGAGCTGCCTGTTTGCCGGCATCGAATTCGCTGACATTCACATTGACGAATCGCACCGCCGGATTCTGAAATGCAGTTTGCGATGCGGTGGTGAAATCGGTGTAGCGCGTGCCGATTCCGATAATCAGATCGGCTTCGCGGGCAAGAATATTGGCCCCTGGCGTGCCCGTCACACCCAAAGCGCCGAGTTCCTGAGGATGGTCATAGGGGAGAGAACCTTTACCGGCCTGAGTTTCGGCTACGGGAATTCCGGTCTGGGCGGCGAATTCCGCAAGCGCCTGGCTGGCTTCCGAGTAAATAACCCCGCCTCCGGCAACGATGAGCGGGTGCCGGAAGGAACGGATCCATTGCGCCGCCTTAGCCAGAAGGTTGCGGTCGCAGCGGGCCCGCGGGATCGTCCAGACACGTTTCTCGAAAAAATGTTCCGGATAGTCGAAGGCCTCGGGTTGCACGTCCTGCGGAAGGGCCAGCACCACGGCGCCGGTTTCGGATGGCGAAGTCAACACCCGCAAGGCCGCAGGCAATGCGGTGAGAATCTGCTCGGGACGTTCGATCCGATCCCAGTAGCGGGAGACCGGCTTGAAACAATCGTTGGCCGAAATATCCTGGCTCGCTGGAGATTCCAACTGCTGCAGCACCGGGGCCACGTGGCGCTGCGCGAAAATATCGCCGGGAAGAAGCAGCACCGGCAAATGATTCACGGTTGCAACCGCGGCGCCAGTCACCATGTTGGTCGCGCCGGGGCCGATGGAGGTAGTACAGGCCAGAGTTCGCAAGCGGTTGCTGGCCCGGGCGAACGCGACCGCGGTATGCACCGCGGCCTGTTCGTTGCGGAATAGGTAGTAGGGCAGGCCGGGATCTTGCTCGAGGGCTTGGCCAATTCCGGCCACGTTGCCGTGGCCAAAAATTCCCAGGCAACCTTCAAACAGACGGTACTCGCAACCGTCACGCTCGGTGTATTGGTTCTTCAGAAATGAGATCACGGCTTGCGCCATGGTGAGGCGTTTGCTCATCAGACCTCCTGCGAATGAAGCGGCGATATTTGAGCGACTCGGAAATCCGGAATAGACCACCCTGCCGGCATCACGCCTTCACGAGCGGCAAACGGGGGTCCATCTCTTTCCAGGTCGAGCGAATCCAGACATGCTGAGGATCTTCGGTGACAGCCAGGGTGCGCGACGATCCGGCAAGAAAATTCAGGTAATACACATCGTATCCGGGTCCGGCCACGACCGGATGATAACCGTTTCGCACCAGTACCGCATCCCCATCATGGGTTTGGACGGTCTGCCCGCTGGAGTTGTCGGTGTAAAGATGCTGCAAGGCGAACGCGGCCGGCTCTTTCATCCGGTAATAGTAAATTTCATCCAGATCGACTTCCGCTGGAGGCTTGTGCACATCGTGCTTGTGGGGCGGAAAACTCGACCAGTTTCCTCCCGGCGTGTAGACCTCGATGGCGATCAATTTGTCGGCTGGAAAAGCGGGCGTGATTACGTCCACAATCTGGCGGGAAACATTGCCTCCGCCGCGAAGATTGGTGAAGACGTTGGCGGGGGTGATCAATTTGGGTTCGAGGGGGGCCGTCGAGGGCACCCGGCACTCGGCGATCTCGCACACGCTTTGTGCCGTGAAGCTCACGCTGTTCCCTGCCGGCAGATAGAGAGAGTAAGGAAATCCGCCAAAGACATGGGCGCGCTTTCCGATGAGTTGCGTTCCCTGTCCCCAATCGGCTCGACAAGTGCCTCCGAGCAGAACAAAGACGGCCTCTTCCCCTTGGGTGGATGCCCGGTAGATATCGTTCGGCTGCAAGCGCCGGACGAAGAAACTCATCCATTCCCATGCAGCTTTCTGCCGGGGCAGATGCAGGAGTTCACCGGACTTTTCCGGCGGCAGAGGCTGGGAATGGACGACCACGTCACTTGGGTTGAGGTTGGCCATTAAGTAGGACACCTTCTTGCGGCGGGGATGGCAGGATTCAGGAGAAAATATCTAACCGCTTTGATAATATGGCAAACGCGACTCGCATTGTCAATTAACTTCGGCGCCGCGGGATGGCGGTTGGGCGCTGAACAGACGGGGAGCCGAGATCGTCGATCCCGGCAGCATCCTCGACCGCATATAGTACGCAATGAGGACAACGAATGCCAGCAGAACAACTCGCAAATTTCGTCAACGGCCAATGGCAAAAGACGCAGAGCGCCGAATACCAGGATGTAGTAAATCCCGCGACCTCTGAAGTGCTGGCCAGAGCGCCCCTGTCGGGCGCCGGCGAGGTTGCCGCCGCCGTGGACGCGGCCTCCGCAGCCTTCCCCGAATGGCGCCGCACGCCCGCGGAAGACCGCATCCAGCCGCTCTTCAAGCTGAAATATCTGATGGAGGAGCACCTCGAGGATTTTGGGCGGGTGATCGCCCGGGAAAATGGCAAGACCTTGGCCGAAGCCAAAGGGGAAATGCGGCGCGCCATCGAAAATGTCGAGGTGGCATGCGGCATGCCGACGCTGATGCAGGGCTACAACCTGGAGGACGTGGCCCGCGGCATCGACGAAATAATGATTCGCCAGCCACTGGGGGTGGTTGCGGCCATTACGCCGTTCAACTTTCCCGGCATGATTCCCTTCTGGTTCCTTCCCTACGCAATCGCCTGCGGCAACACGCTGGTTCTCAAGCCGTCGGAGCGGGTTCCGCTCACCATGCGACTGGCTTTCGAGTTGTTGGAAAAAACTGGCTTACCCAAAGGGGTGGTTAACCTGGTGAACGGCGGCAAAACGGTGGTGGATGCGCTGCTCGATCATCCCAAAGTTCGGGCCGTGAGCTTTGTCGGTTCTACCCCAGTTGCCAAGTATGTTTATGCTCGCGCGGGAGCAAACGGCAAGCGCGCGCAATGCCAGGGCGGCGCGAAAAATCATGTTATCGTCCTTCCGGACGCGGATATGAGCATGGCCACGCAAATTATCTCGGACAGCGCCTTCGGGTGCGCGGGACAACGATGCCTGGCGGTTTCGGTCGCGGTGACGGTGGGTGAGGCGCAAAGCAGTTTTCGTGATTCCATCACGGACGCGGCCGCGAAACTGAAAGTTGGAAACGGTCTGGATGAAGGCGTACAAATGGGACCGGTGATTACGCCCCAAAGCAAGTCGCGGATCGAGGAGATGATTGGCTTAGGCGAAAGTCAGGGAGCAAAAGTCTTGCTGGATGGCCGCCAGTCTAAAATTGCAAACTATGAGTCGGGCAATTTCGTGAAGCCGACGGTCCTGGATGGGCTTCCCTCCACCAGCAGCCTCACCGATACTGAGATTTTCGGCCCGGTCCTGAGCCTGGTCCATGCCAGCGACCTGGACGAAGCGCTTGAGTTTCTCGGGCGCAGCGCCTTTGGCAACCAGGCTTCGCTGTTCACCTCCAGCGGTTCGGCGGCGCGACGCTTTCGCTACGAAGCGCCGGCCGGCAACATCGGTATTAATATTGGCGTGGCCGCTCCCATGGCATACTTTCCGTTTAGCGGATGGAAGAACAGCTTTTTCGGCGATCTGCATGGCCAGGGACGCGACGGCGTGGAATTTTACACCGAGAAAAAAGTCGTGGTGGAACGGTGGGCAAGAGATCATTCGCGAAAGTTTTAGATCGCGACCGAATTCTAAGCGATTAGCACGCATGGCAGGTTCCAATCCACAAAGTGACCAGGAGATGCGATGAATAAGCTGGGGGTGGGCGTAGTTGGAGTGGGAGACATGGGCAGGCGCCATGCCGAGAATATCCGCAGCCTGGTTCCGGGCGCCCGCCTGGTGGCTGTGGCCGATCCTGACTCGGCACGGGCGAAAAGAGTTGCCAGCGAGCTCGAAATCGACGACTCCTGCCGCAGCATCGAAGAATTACTCGAGCGTAAAGACGTGGATTGTGTGGTAATTGCTTCTCCCGATCGATTTCACGCCCAAGGTATTCGCGCGGCGGCCGCGGCGGGGGTGGATATTCTGTGCGAAAAGCCAATGGCCCTGAACCTCGAGGACGCGCAATCCGCCCTGGAATCCGTTTCCAAGGCCGGTGTTCGCTTGCAGATTGGATTCATGCGGCGCTATGACCCAGCCTATGCGGCGGCCATGAAAAGGATTGAAGCGGGCGAGATCGGAGATCCGGTGGTTTTCAAGTCACTGGGGCGCGACCAGAACGCTCCGCCTCTCTCGGGTTACCAGTCGCACCTGAACGGCATGCTTTTCTACAACAGCACGATTCACGATTTCGATCTGGCCCGCTGGCTGGTGCGGGATGAAGTCAGCGAAGTGCAGGCTTACACGACTTGCGCCATACGTCCGGAGGTTGCGCAGTACGGCGATATCGTGGCCGGGATGGTGAACTTGAAGTATCGGCGCGGCGCCATCGGAAATATCGAGTCCTATGTGCAGTGCGTTTATGGATACGACATCCGTACCGAAATTGTGGGATCGAAAGGCTCGATCCTGGTGGGAAGCTTGCAGCGGCATTCTGCAACCCTGCTAAGCGTCGATGGAGGCAGCGAAACGCTGGCCGACCACTTTCTGAGCAGGTTTGCCGACGCCTATCTGGCGGAGGTCAAGGATTTTGTCCACAACATGCGGCATGACCAGGCGCCGCGGGTTACAGGCGAAGACGGCATGAGGGCGCTGGAGATCGCGGTGGCCGCCGAAAATTCGCACAAGCAATCGAAACCCTGCAAAGTCGTGACAGCCGGTTCGGAGGGATCATGAATCGTGCGCCAGCTGTAACTTACAAGAGTCCACTGCACGAAATGACGCAGACCACGCCCACCTGCCTATGGAATGATTCCGCGTCCATTCAGGAGTTGACCTACTCAATCGAGCACGGGGCTGTGGGAGCGACTTGCAATCCCGTGATCGTGCTTGGAGTTCTAAAGAATGAGATGAAGCTGTGGAAGGACCGTATTCACGGACTGATTAAGGAACTGCCGACGGCGACGGAAGATGAGATCGCGTGGCAACTGGTGCGTGAAATCTCGGTCAAGGGAGCGGCGCTGCTGAAACCTGTTTTCGACGCCCACGCGGGCAAGAACGGGCGCCTCTCGATTCAAACCGATCCGCGGCTCTTTCGCGATACTCAGGCAATCGTAGGGCAGGCCAGCGAATTCGATGGTCTTGCGCCCAACATGATCGTCAAGATTCCGGTGACTCGAGCTGGAATTCCGGCAATCGAAGAAGCTACTTACCGCGGCATCAGCATCAACGCCACGGTTTGCTTCACCTTGCCACAGTGCATCGCAGTGGCCGAGGCGGTGGAGCGCGGGCTGAAAAGGCGCGAGCGCGAAGGCAAGAGCATCGCGGCGATGGGGCCGGTCTGCACCATCATGGTAGGACGCCTCGACGACTGGCTGAAAGTTCTCATGGAAAAAGAGAATATCTCTATCGATCCCGGCTATCTGGAATGGGCCGGGGTAGCGGTGTTCAAGAAGACCTACCAGATCTTCCGCGAGCGCGGCTATCGCATCCGGTTGCTGTCGGCGGCGTTTCGCAATCATATGCACTGGAGCGAGTTCATCGGGGGCGACGTGGTCATCTCTCCGCCCTACTCCTGGCAGGTTCGTTTTAATGCCAGCGACGTTGAGGTCCGTCCCCGCATTGACAACCCAGTGGATCCGCAGGTGGTGCAGGAGCTCTCGAAGAAGTTCGCCGATTTCCGGCGCGCGTACAACGAAGACGGCCTGGCAGCGGAGGAGTTTGATTCCTTCGGCTCGACTCGCCGCACGCTTCGCCAGTTTATTGTTGCCTGCCACGACCTGGACGCGGTGGTGCGCGACATTCTCATCCCGAATCCTGACACGGCGTAGAAAGATGAAATTGCCAAGGTTGAGCCAGGGCAGATCCTCGCCGCACCGAAATCCGTGGATTTCAATGGAAAAACATCTACAATAGGCAAACTTTCTCAAGGAGAACCCGCCATGTCGGATGCATCGCGCTGCAAGTCAAACACAATCGCGGTTTCCTCGGCTTCGCGGTGGTGGGCAATACGCGCATTCCTTTTCGTCGGGCTGATGAGAGTAATACCGTTGGCGCAAGCCGCTCCAGCGGGGAATGGCGCTCCCGCAAACCTTCGGTGCGAGGCAATGAAGGAACCGCTAGGCATCGACTTAGCCCATCCCCAGCTTTCCTGGCAACTACAAGACTCCAGGCGCGGCGCGAAGCAAACTGCGTACGAAGTTCGCGTCGCATCTTCCCCGGAGAATTTGGCAAGAAACAAAGCAGAGGTGTGGGACAGCGGAAAGATGGAATCCGCCCAATCCATTAATGTGGCCTACTCCGGCCCCGAATTGCAATCGGGTCGACGGTATTACTGGCAAGTGCGGGTTTGGGATGAGCAAGGGCATGCTTCCGCGTATAGCCCAGCGGATTGGTGGGAAATGGGGCTGCTTTCGCCAAACGATTGGAAGGCCAAGTGGATCACGCGGGATGCGCCGGAGGAGCGCGGAGATTACGAATCCGGCGTCAAGTGGATCTGGGCCGCCAACGATCATGGACAAACCAACGCAACTCCAGGAAAACATGAGTTTCGCCTGGACCTAACTCTGCCGGAGTCGCCGAAAGACGCCACCTTGTTTATCACCGCCAAGGACAACGTCGCGGCCTGGGTCAACGGGAAGCAGGTGCTGGAGGCCTCCCCGATGTTCGCCTATGGACCTCGTCATGCGTGGGGCTATTTTCGCCAAATCGCCGTCACCCAGCTTCTGAGCAAAGGCGCGAATGTCGTGGCCGCTGAAGCTCTGGTCGGCAAAGCAGATCCCGGTTCGGCCAATCCGGCCGGCCTGATCGCTTTGCTGCGAGTGCAAATGCCGGATGGAAAAATCCAGCGCTTCGTGTCTGGTCCGGAGTGGAAGACGGCCGGCGAGCAAAGCGGGGATTGGTTTGCCAGGAATTTCGACGATTCCGCATGGCCGAGCGCAGCCGTGGTCGGAGAGATCGGGAAACCGCCTCAGGCTGAGCCTTGGGCGGCCACCCCTGCCAGCCTGTTGCGGCGCGAGTTCACGGTTGCGAAGCCAGTTCGTGCTGCGCGTATCTACTCCACTGCTTTAGGAAGTTACCAACTTTATTTGAACGGTCAGCGGGTTGGTTCGGATATTCTCGCACCCGGTTGGACGGATTATCGCAAGCGAATCGCCTATCAGGTTTATGACGTCACCTCGCAGTTGCGGCGAGGCGGCAATGCTATCGGAGCGATCCTGGGCGATGGATGGTACGCCAGCGGACTGACCTGGAACCAAAGCCGCTACAACTTTGGCCCGCCACCGGTACGAATGCTGGTCCAGCTTGAAATTCAATACGCGGACGGTAGCCATGATTTGGTTGCCTCGGATGAGTCGTGGAAGGCGGCGCAATCATCGATTCTCAGTTCTGAAATCTACAACGGCGAGAGCTACGACGCGCGCCGCGACGAGCCCGGATGGGACCAGCCCTCTTTCTCGGAGTCGGATTCAGACTTGGATTGGAGTGCTGCAATCCCCGCGCCCGTACCCGCTGCTCCGGTGGTGGCGCAGGATTATCAGCCGATTCAAGTGGAAGAGACACTGAAGCCAAAAACTGTGAACAGTCCGCTCCCCGGCGTTTACATCTATGATCTTGGGCAAAATATGGTGGGCTGGGAGCGGCTGCACGTTTCCGGTCCTGCCGGAAGCAAAATCCAATTGCGCTTTGGCGAAGTGCTAAAGCCCAACGGCGAACTCTACACCGAAAATTTGCGCAGCGCGGATGCAACCGACACCTACATTCTGCGCGGCGGCGCAGCGGAGGTTTTCGAACCGCATTTCACATTTCACGGATTTCGCTACATTGAAGTGACGGGATACCCGGGAACGCCTCCGAGCGATGCGGTGGAAGGCGTAGTCTTCCACACCGCCGCACCGTTCACCATGCAGTTTCACTCAGGAAGCGCCATGGTTGACCAGCTCTGGAGCAACATCCTTTGGGGGCAGCGCGGAAATTTCCTCAGCGTGCCCACCGATTGCCCGCAACGCGATGAGAGATTGGGCTGGATGGGGGATGCCGAAGTCTTCTGGCGGACTGCCTCCTACAACGCAAACCTTGCCGCTTTTTCTCGCAAGTTCACCGCCGATATTCGCGACGCGCAGGTGGCTTCCGGCGGATTTACCGATGTGTCGCCTCTGGTGGGCGACGTTTCCGATAGCGCGGCGGGCTGGGCCGACGCAGGCGTAATCATTCCATGGACCGCTTATTTGCAGTATGGCGACTCGAGCATCCTCGAAGAAAATTGGGCGGCCATGGAAAAATGGATGGAGCATCTGGAAAGCGCAAATCCCAACCATTTGTGGCTGAAAGAGCGCGGCAACGACTACGGCGACTGGGTGGCGATTGGAAGTGAGACCCCAAAAGACTTGATTGCCACAGCCTACTGGGCCTATGACGCTACCCTTATGGCACGCATAGCGCGGGTTCTAGATCGGCAGCAAGACGAAAAGAAATATGCCAATCTCTTCGGCCAGATTCGTTCCGCTTTCGTTGAACGGTTCGTGAAACCAGACGGTACAGTTGGAAGCGGCAGTCAGACCAGCGATGTGCTGGCGCTCCACATGAACCTTCTCCCTGAGGGTCAGCGCCCTCAGGTGGCGGAGAAATTGGTCGAAGATATCAAGGCTCACGACTGGCACCTCACCACCGGATTTCTTGGCACTCCTTATTTGTTGCTGGAACTCACCAAGGCTGGCCATAGCGACGTCGCCTATCGTTTGCTGCTACAAACCACCTATCCGTCCTGGGGATACATGATTGCCCATGGCGCCACCACCATGTGGGAGCGCTGGAATGGCGATCAAATGATGGGCGACCCTTCCATGAACTCCTATAACCACTATGCCTACGGAGCGGTGGCCGAGTGGCTGTATCGTTACGTTGCGGGGATTGATGAGGACTTGGAAGATCCGGGCTTCCATCGCATTATTCTGCATCCGCAATTCGATGCCAGCCTGGGCGAAGCGGCGGCGACCTACGACTCGCCCTACGGAGCGATCACATCTGCCTGGAAGATGACAGGAAATGCGACATCGTGGAAGATCGTGGTTCCCGCAAACACGACCGCAAAAATCTACTTCCCGGCAGATGTCACCAGCAAGATTCTTGCGGATGGAAAAGACATTAGCCAGACTTTGGGAATTTCGTTTGTAAAGCGAGAAGAAGGCAGTACGGTATATGAAGCGGGGGCGGGGGCGTATAACTTCACCATCCAACGCTAGCTGGTGCGGTTGCGGTGCGTTTGAGTCGCAACGCAAGCGTTTGTGGAATCCCACCCTAGCGCAGAGAACGCGCTAGGATGGGGCACCCATCGTTGGAGAAAGTCACTGCCTTCCAAGATGCCAATTGCTCCTAGAGCACTCCGACTTGCTTTGCAGTCTTGACGAGAATATCGAGTGCCTGGTCGAGTTGGCCGTGCGTGTGCTCGCTGGTCACGATCGTCCGGATGCGCGCCTTGCCTTCCGGAACCGTGGGAAACGCAATGCCCGTCGCCATCACACCGGCGCTGAAAAGCGCCTTGCTGAATTCCATGGTGCGTTTGCCGTCGCCAATAATGATCGGGGTAATCGGCGTCTCACTGGCGGGCGTGGACTTGCCGCCAATGTCAAATCCAGCAGCCGCAAGCTGGGCTTTGAAGTAACGGGTGTTGTCCCAGAGCCGGGCAATCCGTTCCGGTTCGTTCTCCAGAAGATCGAACGCGGCGATGCAGGTCGCGGCGACTGACGGCGGATGCGAAGTAGAGAAAAGAAAAGGCCGGGCGCGATGGTAAAGATACTCGATCAGGTCGCGCGATCCGCAAACGTATCCGCCCAAAGAGCCGATTGCTTTGGAGAGCGTGCCCACCTGAACATCCACACGGCCGTGACAATGGAAATGATCCACGCTGCCCCGGCCATTGCGGCCGAGCACGCCGGAAGCGTGCGCGTCATCCACCATCATGATGGCGCCGTATTTTGTCCGCAAGCCCGCACAGCTTATCCACGGGACCGATGTCCCCATCCATCGAAAAGACGCCATCGGTGATGAGCAACTTGTGTCCGGCCTCATGCTGCACTTCCTGCAGTCGTTCTTCGGCATGGCTGGCGTCTTTGTGGCGGAAAACCTTGATTTTGGCCCGTGACAGGCGGGCGCCATCAATGATGCTGGCGTGGTTTAGTTCATCGGAAATGATGAAGTCATCTTTTCCCAGAATGGCGGAAACCGTGCCGGCATTCGCGGCAAAACCGGATTGGAAGACAACGCAGGCCTCCACATTCTTGAAGCGCGCAATCTTTTCCTCAAGTTCGAGGTGAATACGCATGGTTCCGGCGATGGTGCGCACCGCGCCCGAGCCGACTCCGTACTTTACAGTGGCCGCAATTGCAGCTTCTCGCAGTTTGGGATGATTGCTCAGGCCGAGGTAATTATTGGAGGCAAGATTGATGACCCGCTTGCCATCGTAAGTGCAAACTGCCGCTTGTTCGTCCTCCAAAACGCGCAGCTTGAAGTAGGTTCCGTTGGCTTTCAGAGCATCGAGTTGCTGGCTTAGATAGGCCAGTTGTTTACGTAGTGCCATTGGTTCAGTCATAAATTCTTCTCTCAACTCCAAGCGCTCTTAACCGCCGAGATCGCAGAGAAATTCCGCGCGGAGAGCGCGGAGAGAACCCGATCATTGAAGTTAGGAAACGTTCTGCCAATCGAGAACTACCTTGCCGGAATTCCCTGAGCGCATGGCTTCAAAGCCCGCCTCGTACTCGCGCCACGAGAACCGGTGGGTGATCAGCTTGCGAATGTTCAAGCCCGATTGCAGCATCACCGTCATTTTGTACCAGGTTTCGTACATCTCGCGGCCATAGACGCCACGAATTGTGAGCTGATTGAAGATCACTTTGTTCCAGTCAATCGCCATCTCGGAGGGCGAAGGGATACCTAACATAGCGACTTTTCCTCCGTGACTCATGGCATCGAGCATGTCGCGAAACGCGTTGCCGTTGCCGGACATCTCCAGGCCAACGTCAAAACCTTCCTGCATGCCTAAATCATTCTGCACCTGATCCAGCGTGTTCTCCCGCGGATCAATGGCGCGGGTCACGCCAGCGGCGACTTGCGCCAGCTCGCGGCGATACGGATTGGGGTCGGTGATGACCACGTATCGCGCGCCAGCGTGCGCCACAACCGCGGCCGCCATGATGCCGATCGGCCCCGCTCCGGTGATGAGCACGTCTTCTCCGAGGACCGGGAACGCCAATGCCGTATGCACCGCATTTCCGAAGGGATCGAAAATCGCGGCCACCTCCAGCGGCACGTCGGGAGCATGCCGCCAAATGTTGGTCATGGGCAGAACGATGATACTCGGCGAAGGCTCCGGGACGATTCACGCCGACGCCCTGGGTGTGGGCACACAGATGCCGCCGGCCCGCCAGGCAATTTCGACAGCGGCCGCAAACCACGTGGCCTTCCCCGCTGACCCGATCCCCAGGATGGAAGTCGGTGACATTTGCGCCCACCTCAACGATTTCGCCAACAAACTCGTGCCCAATGACCAAGGGCACGGGGATGGTCTTTTGCGCCCATGCGTCCCACTCGTAGATGTGGAGATCGGTTCCGCAAATACCGGTTGCCAGGGACGCGAATCTTGACATCGTTAATGCCCACCTCAGGCTCCGGAACGTCCTCCATCCACAGCCCGCGTTCAGCCTTGCTTTTGACTAGTGCTTTCACATGGCCTCTCGAATCCGGCCGCCGGGTGCACCGATTTTGCGGTCCCTATTACTTTAGCGCTACGCAGCGTGAAGGGATAGCCCTAGCGGCCAAACTTGCAGCTAAGCGTGATGCTGGCGTAGGAGGGTATCCGTATGCCGGCCACTTCCGAAATATCAGATGGATAGAAGTTTTCAGTGGTCTGGCCGGTGTAGCCGCTGGCGATCAGGAAATTGACTCCCGCATCGAACCTGTCATTCAGGAACGGCCGCACCAGCGCGCCGCGAAATTCCTTCACCGAAATTCCGGCGCATTCAGCCTTTGGGTCGGGCAGGCAGCCAGTGCCCAACGGCTTTGCGCCAACATATTCGAGTTCCCCTCGCGCCTGCAAGCGCAACGGGAGCTTCTGAATCGTGCCCAAGGCGTCGAAAATCGTCCGCGGCGCTTCCGGCGTAGGTTCGCCGCTGTCGAGATCGCGGGCATCGGCTTGAGAGAAAGTGAACAGCAAAGTCCCCTGAGTGAAGTTGTGGCGCAGGGTCACGGTCATAAAGCGCACGCGGCTTGGTCCCCGGTTTTCCTGCAGCCCGGTGTCGGGATCAATTTTGGCCAGTTCGGCGCTGCTGGTGACGTGGCCGAGAGTCAATTTCAAATCTGTATGGTGAATGGTTTTACTGGCGACCAACTGATAGGAATGTGACGTCGCTAGCGGAGAACCCGGCGTGGTTCCGGCGCCGATGCGCGGATCCGCCGTAAAGAATGTCTGGCCGAAACTAAGGGAAATTAGCGGAACGTACCAGGCTTCTTTCGGAAGGAAAGAAAGCGTGGCTTTAGGCGAATTCACGCCCGCCCATCTCTGGAAAGAGTTTTCCACATGCAGCAAATCGCCGTTGTGAATATCAATTTCATCACGGCGCCAGCCCAGGTAATACCGGAAGTAGCGGGCTAGTGCCCCTTCGGCAGCGATATACGGCGTCACGGAACTTATCGTGATGTTGTTTGCTGCCACGGGGGAAAATGGTCCGTAGTAAGTGGGATGATTGGGGTCAAACAAGCCGTAGTGGTCCAGATACGTCACGACGCGGCGCTTCGCGCTCATAGTCCAGCCCACCCAGCAGCGAGAACCGCTCAGAAATTCTGCCGACGTAGTTGAGGCTTCCGCCTCCTACCGTGCGAAACTCGCTTTGCCGGATGAGCCCCTGGCCAAAGTCGGAATATAAGGCGAGATTGTAGGTGCGAAAGAAGCCGGAGAGCTGCAGTTGCTGATTTGCGCTCAGCTTCCACACATCGTTCAGAGCTGCCAGCGCGGTATGCGTTTGATCCTTTTGTCGAGGATCAATGGTGTCTCCGAGGTTGGGGAAAGCTATGTCCCCGGCATTTAAGGGAAAGATGGGCACGAGCCCGGGAACGTTGGACCGGCCATAGTATCCGATGCCAAACAGGGTGAGGCGATGGCTTTTGAAATCGAAGATGCGCTCGCCGTTGAGCTTGTATTGTTGCCGGTGTTCCAAGCGGTCGAGAAATCCGTTACCGTAGGAGGCGCTGAAGGCCATCCAGGCGTTAGGCGATGGATTGATCCCGGCCACCAGGTCGAGATCGCGGTAGTCCCCGGTGAGGGTGATGAATGGATCAAGCAGTTCGCGCAAACCGTAAGTCGCGGCTAAGTTCACGGAGTGGTTGCCTTCGCGGACATCGAAAGCGCCGCCGTCCACCTGCACACTCTCGATGACCTCCGGAATCAGAACATTAGGATCGGCATAACCGTTGCCGTGAGCGTTGGCCGACAGATTATTGGGCAGCAGATAACCGCCCACCGCAATGTACTGGGCAATGGGCTCGCCGTGATCACCGGCCACGCCCGGAGCGAAATACTGCGGAGCTTTGATGCCGCTGGATGCGGTCTCGATGGGGTATCCGGGAATGGACACAGGCGCGCCGGGGCGTCCGGGATTGGCATCGAGCAGATCCTGGCGCACATAGACCTTCTCCGCGGGGTCCGGAGAAAGCACGTCGGATTCGTTTACATCCGCAGTGACGGTGACGGTCTCGCTGCGGGAAGCGATTTGCTTCACTTGGATTTGTAAGAGCGGGTTGGTGTTTGACTCGACCTGGACGGCTTGGGTGACGGGGCGAAATCCGGGCGCTTTGACTTCAACGGCAAACTGTCCGGCCGAAGGAACTCGCACCTGGAAGCTTCCATCCACTCCAGAAGTAGTTTGAGCGGCGATCTTGCCGCTGACGAGTAGCTGCAGTGCCGCTCCGGGCAGCGCGTTTCCCTGAGGGTCGGTGATCCGCCCGTTCAACACAATTTCCTGAGCAAATAGCGGGGACGACAGGAACAAGAAGACGGCGGGCAGGAGTCGCAGGCAGGTTCCCGGTTTCATGTTACGTTTACTATCTTCGTGCTGCTGCGGAGTCCGCAGTTTCACTTTCGAGTATTCCGTCCCGAACCCAAATAATAGCACGATGTTTATATTCGTAATACGAGCGCGGGCTCTTTTGCCGCAATCGCCCGGCTAGGATTGCCCTCCGTCAGTGGGAATGATGGTGGGGGTGGGATACGATTTCCGGCGCGCTCATCACCAGACGGCCATGTTGTACACCCTTGGTACTGATCAGGCGGTCGGCCAACGATTGCACTTGTTTCGATTTTCCGCGCAGCAGAATGACTTCCAAACAGGTGTCGTGATCCAAGTGCGCATGCAAGGTGGAGATCACTACGTCGTGATACTCGTGCTGAAGATTAGTGAGCTTCTCCGGCAAAAGGCGGGTGTGATGATCATAGATTAGGGTAACTGTCCCGACCACGAACGCAGTGGGAGCCACCGCGGCCGCAGTCACCAGGCGGTCACGAATCAGGTCGCGAAAAGCCTCGGAACGGTTCTCGTATCCTTTGTCAGTTATGAAGGAGTCGAAGCGACGAAGTAATTCCGAATCTATCGAAACGCCAATCCTGCTCAGAGTTCCCATGGATGGACCTTCCAATCGAAAATCTGCGTTCCACCGTAGCACATATTGTAATCTTCGTAGCACCCAGGGAACGGGAATGTGCAAACTTCATTTTCCGAGTTCGCTGGCCATTCGTACTCCAACGTAACCCCCTGATCTCTCCAAGTGCCAGCTTGTGGATTACTATGAGAGCAACCTATGCCAAGCCAAAGCGGCGATTTGATACAACAATCGCGAGGGTCTCAAAACCTACATGGAAGCTAACGAGTATGACCTGGTAGTGATCGGAAGCGGGCCAGCGGGACAAAAGGGTGCGATCTGCGCCACCAAGCTGCGCAAAAAAGTGGCCATCATCGACCGCAAAAGGACGATTGGCGGAGTGTGCGTCCACACCGGAACCATCCCCAGCAAGACCTTCCGCGAGGCTGTCCTGTATTTGAGCGGCTTGCGGCAGCGCTCGTTCTATGGACGAGGTTATGTGCTCAAAGACCGAATCGCGATGTCGGATCTGGTCTTCCGGGCCGAGGCGGTGATGGCGCGCGAGATTGAGGTCATCAAGGCGCAGTTGCGGCGCAACCATGTCACCACGCTGGAAGGCGACGCCCGCTTTCTGGACCCGCACACCATCGAGGTAAAAAGCGAAGATGGATCGCAACTGGTGCGCGGCCAGAATATCCTGATCGCATGCGGCACGCGCCCTGCCCACAGCCCCGAGATCGGAATCGATGGAAAAAGAATCTTTGACTCAGATCAGGTACACAGTCTGGAGGACGTCCCGCGCGATCTGGTAGTGGTGGGCGCAGGCATCATTGGGCTGGAATACGCGTCCATGTTCGCGGCGCTGGGAGTCAAAGTAACACTTCTAGACCAGCGCCCGACACTGCTGGATTTTGTGGACCGCGAGATCGTGGAGAGCCTGTGTTTCCAACTCCGGCAGATGGGTACGGTGTTCCGCCTGGGGGAGAAGGTCATTCAAGTCGGCTTCGATCAGGAGCGGGACCGCGTCTTTGCGAAACTGGAAAGCGGCAAGACAGTGCACGGAGAATGTCTGTTGTACACCGTGGGACGGCAAGCCAATAGCGACCAACTGAACAGTGACGCCGCGGGATTGCAGGCAGATGGCCGCGGGAAACTAGTAGTAAATGAAAACTTTCAAACTGCCGTCCCCCACATTTACGCGGCTGGGGACGTGATTGGCTTCCCTGCCTTAGCCAGCACTTCCATGGAGCAGGGCCGCCTTGCCAGCTGCCACATGTTCGGCAAGCCGGGAAGGATGATGCCAAACCTCATTCCCTATGGCATCTACACCATTCCGGAAGTCTCAATGGTTGGCTATACGGAAGAACAGTTGACCCAGAAAAAAGTTCCGTACGAGGTCGGACTGGCGCGCTACGCGGAACTGGCCAAGGGACAAATGCTGGGCGACGAGCACGGCATGTTGAAGCTGCTCTTCAGTACGGATTCGCTGAAGCTGCTTGGGGTCCACGTGATTGGCGACCGCGCTGCGGAAATCGTACATATTGGGCAGGCGGTGCTTACCATGGGCGGCACCATTGAATACTTCCGCGACGCAGTATTCAATTACCCGACATTGGCGGAAGCTTACAAGGTTGCGGCGCTGGACGGACTCAACAAGCTGTGATCCACGACGGACGTGGCCAGCCAGGGATGTAGCAAGCTGGCGGCGGCAGGGCTAATGCCTCAGCCCGACATAGTTTCCGTAACCGACGATGACGGTTGACCCCACGAGTAATAGAAGAGCAAGACCCAACCACCACCCGGCGCGGGAGCCCGCGCCCTTCCATTCCTTCAGGCCGATGCCCCACAGGCTGCTGAAGATGATGATGCTGGCCATGTGCAGGGTCCAACTGGAAAATTTGTATCTGCCCATTTGCGTCTCGCCCATCGAATAGAAGAAGAACTGAAAGTACCAGGTAGTTCCGGCCAGGGCGCATAGCAAGTAGTTGCTGAGCACCGGCACTCGCACATCGTCGACATTCCCCGAAGCGGGCGCAGCGGTTACGGCTGCGGCGGTTTGCTTGAGGTCCGCTCCGGCGGATCTGATGTGCTGGACAACTTCCCGGCTGGGTGCATCGAGCGCCGTCTCAATCACGGTCTCTTTCTGAACGCGGTCATTCTCATGCGCTTCACGCGAGATCGCACTGAAATACTGGTAGCCGGTGTGGTTGCGCAGGTTGAGCACCAGGCACCAGATAAAATTTGTGGTGAAACCGCCGATCAGGACCACCACCAGAACCGGCAAACCCTGCCACAGATTCGGAGTACCGTGCTTCAGGGTGAGCGCCTTAATGGGATCTCCCGCGGCCAGTCCGTAAGCAAAGCAGGCGCTCATCACCCCCGAGAGGATGGCCACGCCCACGCCCTTCTTGAGATCAAATTCCTTGATGGTTTCTCTTTTCTGTTCTGGTGACATCGCGCGTTCTTTGTCGATGCCGGCCATGCCCGCGGCCGCGATACCGAGCAGGCAAACCAAAATGCCCAAAAGGATGATTCTTCCGGAGGCTGTGCCTACCACCTGGCCCATGAACTCGCCGCGAAAAATCGGCGGTATAAGGGTTCCAAAAGCAGCGCAGAGCCCCAGCACGACAGCCATCCCCAGAGACAATCCCAGATACCGCATGGTGAGGCCAAAGGTGAGACCGCCAATTCCCCAAAGCAGTCCGAAAAAAAACGTCCAGAAAAGAACAATGCCGGGAGTCTCGTGCAGAACCGCCCACAGGTCTTTGGTCATCAGCAGACCAAAAAACCACGGCGCGATAATCCAACTGAAAAAACCGCCGGCAAGCCAGAACGTCTCCCAGGCCCATCGCCTCACACCACGATACGGAACGTAGAAACTACCGGAGGCCAGCCCACCCAGCCAGTGATAGACCACGCCGATTGCCGGATTTGGAATCATGTTGCCCTCAGCACTTTGATCACGATGGGATTCGTGTGGCGCGCAGCATCAGCGCGTCACTCGGGCACCTCAGCATACACGGACACATTCCATGCCCAGCAGTGCTCCCAATTTTTTTAGTTTATTCGCAAGGTGTCCCACACCGGCGGCGCAATGATGCGCTGGCCCGTGAAGGCTCCACTCGGTGACGAAGCTGCGCGCACCAATCGGGAACCGGTATCGGCTGTTCGTATTGCCGATTTCCAGAATCGGACCGGGCACCGTTTCCCCCTCGGCCACTTGCAAGTTCAACGTTCCGGCCGCGGTTTCGAACCACCGACAGCAGCGTCACCGGACCATGTTTGACGGACATTTCCACGGACAGTCCGCGACCGACTTTCCCGTGATAGACCTGCAAGGGACGGACTTTCGTTTTGCCTTCGGCAATTGCCACGTGGCCCGGGACCGTCGTGTCCCATCAGGACCACGTCGTCGTTGTAATCCATCGCATAGAATTCCGTGAACGAACCGCCCGCGCCGAAAGCAGTCCATGATCTTCATGGCCTGCGCGTTCTTGATCTCCAACTCACCCGCCACGGGAACACCGCGTGCCGTCAGCAAGCTGGTTCCGAGAATGATGGAACGGATGGTGTCTTCGTTCTCGGCGTTTCCTGTGCCCTGATAGTAGTACGCCAGCGATCCCAACCGGTGAATCTCGACCAGTTGGTCCAGGGCAATCGAGGTGCGGGCGGCGCGCACCAGTTCTTCACGCGGGCAGTCCGGCTGCACGTCGAAAACCGTGTCGAACTCCTCCAGTTTGCGCGCAATTTCCTGCTGCTGCACCTGACGCCGCAACATGGCCAACTCGTCTATCTCGACGATTTCAATGTGCCCGCCGAAGCAGGCGCATTGTTGGGTCAGGTCAGAGTAGATGTCGAGCATGCCACCGTAATAGTGGCCCATGACACCCAGGCGGTTGTGCTCCATGGCGTGCGCGACTTTCGCCGCGGCCAGCCATTCTTCGATCTCTTCCCACGCGATCGGATCGTTCTCCAACGTCCCCGTCACCTGGAAGAATGGAATCTGGCAGCGATTGAAGACATTCGCAATTTCCGGCATCGCACACGCCTGGCAATAAGCCAGCCATTCGCCAGTCATTCTGGTGCGGTCGCCGAGGTGGTTGAACCATTCGTAGTCAATGGAGGCAGCCGGACTGAGATTCAGCAGGATGACGGGAACTTTGGCACGGCGCACAACGGGAAGCACCGTTGAAGAGAGAGCGTAGGTGGTGACCAACAAGAAGATCAGGTCAACATCCGCCTTGCGGAATTCGTGCCCGGCAACCAGCGCTTTCTCTGGGGTGTCAATCAGGCCGAGATTGATCACCTGGACGCCTGTTTTTCCCAACCGGTCGGCCATCTGCTGGACGTAGCCTTTGAGTCGGTCTTCCAAGCCGCTGAACTGCGGCCAATACTGGTCGAGGCCAATTCCGAAAAGTCCGACTTTGAGCTCGTTCTTGATATTGTGTTCGGTCATGCGGCTAGATTCAGTGCGCGATTCTAATGTAAAAACTCCTCTGAGGCGTGCTGACCGCTCGCAGAATTAGCGAGACGCTGAACTGTATCTGCGGCGAATTGGGCCTGTCAATAGCAAGTTTATTTCCCTATTGCAAAACCAGAAGCCTCAATAGCACAATCAGAACGGTCCGGTTTTTGACGAACCCTTGAGCTTGGCTGTTTCGGAGATCCCTATGCCCAGAATGGCCTTTCGCTTGCGCCTGAAACCCGCAACCATCGAGGAGTACGAGCGATCCCATCGCCAGGTATGGCCTGAGTTGCTAGCCAAAATCAAGGAAGTTGGCATTTCGGATTATTCCATCTTTCGTCGCGGTCAGGATCTCATCCTGGTCATGCGGGTGGAGGACTTCGAGGCGGCGTGGGATGAACTGGCGAAGGCCCCCGTTAATTTGCGATGGCAAGCCGAAATGGAAAAACATTTTGAGCCGGTGTCTGATCTGAAACCGGGCGAACGGTTCGCCATGATGAAAGAAGTGTTTTACCTGGAGTAGTATTCATTCGCTTTTCCGGCAAGGTGAAATTGACGAAATCGGCCCCCAAGCGGCTCTATCTGATCCCAGTCCTATCGAAGGCGCTCGATGTTTTGGAACTCCTGCAAAACGAGCGCGGCGCGGTGACGCTCGAGGCAATTTACCAGCGCAGCGCTATCTCCAAGACCACGGTTTACCGCATCCTGAAAACACTGGTTCATCGGGGCTACGTGGCGCGGTCAGAGATCGGCCAATACCGGTTGGTGTCCCGGCCCAAGAAGGCCCGTTTTTGCTTTGGAAGCCAGTCAGCCGAAATGCCCTTTTCCGAGGCAGTCACGGAGAGCCTTAGGCTGGCCGCTTCCTCCGCGGTGGATGACTGTGCTCGACAATCGATACGACGGGGCAACCGCCCTGCGTAACGCAGACGCATTCGTGCGGAGCCGGCCGGACCTGATCCTTGAATTTCAAATCGACCAGCAGGTTGCGCCGGTGATCGCCGACAAGATCTCCGCCGCCGGCATTCCCTTGATCGCCGTCGAAATTCCCCACCCCCACGCCACTTTTTTTGGCGTGGACAACTTCCGGGTGGGATTTGAAGCCGGCGAATATCTGGCTCAGCACGCCCAGAAAGTTTGGGGAGGCAAGGCCGCGCTGGGTATGGGGCTCGATATGGAAAAAGCCGGCGTGGTGGTGCAAAGCCGCATCACTGGCGCCTTTGAAGGGATTCGCTCCAACTTGCCGAATCTTCCAGAAGCCAGCCTGGTTCGGATGGACGCACGCGGCATGCGGGAGAAAAGTTACCGGCTCGTTCTAGACTTTATCCACCGCCATCCTAAAGACCGGGGGATCCTGATTGCCGCCGCCACCGACACCAGCGCGCTGGGGGCCGTGCGCGCTATTCGGGAACTGAGGTGGGAGAAATACGCGGCTATCGTCGGGCAGGACTGCATCCCGGAAGCGATTGAGGAAATGTCTTCGTCGAACAGCCCATTCATTGCCTCCGTCTCCCATGAAGCGCATACCTACGGTCCCAGGCTCATCCACCTGGGTCTGGCGATTCTCAGCGGCCAGCGTGTTCCCCCTACAACTACGTCGAACACAAGCTCGTCCCCGCCGCGGTGGCTCGAGAGGCCAGCCGCCATCCAGAAGCAGTGCGGTAGGAGACTGCTTCGCTTTTTCCTCTGAGAAACTGTTGCCCTATTGCACCGTTGCGCTATGATGTGTGCCGAGCCTCTCTGTCAGCGCTCGCCCGGAGACGACCTGTGCCAGCAGCAGAGCGAAGCCAAATCGAATGATGTTTCGGGCAGCAAAGTTGCCGGAAACCGCGCTCTGGTCGCCATCGATTTAGGCGCGGAAAGCTGCCGCACTTCCCTTTTGCAGTGGGTGCAGGGAGAGCCTCAGGTTCGGATGGTTCATCGCTTCCCCAATTCCGCTATCCGTGAGGCAGGTGGACTGCGGTGGGACATCAAGAAGATTCTTGCCGGCGTGGAGCAGGGGCTTCGGCGCTGCGCGGAACTCGCGCCGGAGGGAATCGCAGCTCTCGCCGTGGACGGTTGGGCGGTGGACTACGTACGGCTGGGAGCAGACGGAGAACCAGTTTTCAACCCGTACTGCTATCGGGATCTGCGCAATGTCGAGGCCCAAACAAAAGTTCACGCGCGGATTTCTCCCGAGCGACTTTATAAGTTGACCGGCATCCAAATTCTGCCGTTCAATACTCTTTACCAATTATTTGCCGACGGCGACGCGGGCGCGCGCCAAAGCACTCCGTGGACGAACTTACCCGAGTTTGTGCTTAGCCACCTAGGCGGAGACAGAGTCTCCGAATACACCAATGCGACTCATACCGAATTGCTCAGTGCGGATGAGCGCAGGTGGTGCCACGAGATCTTCGAGAAGGCCGGCTTGGATCTGAGCGCGGCTCCTCCGCAGGTTCAGCCTGGCACTCAAGTAGGCAAGCTGAGCGGGCCACTTGCTTCACTACCCGCATTCCGTGACACGACGCTCATCGCCCCGGCATGCCACGATACGGCTTCGGCCATCGCAGGAATTCCGGCACATGGCGATGGCTCAGCGTTCATCAGTTCGGGGACCTGGTCCCTGGTGGGCGCGGTCCTCGACTCTCCCTGCATTTGCGATACGGGACGGGAGAAGAACTTCAGCAATGAAGGCGGCGTGGGCGGTAAGACGAACTTCCTGAAAAACGTGAACGGCATGTGGTTGCTGCGGCAGTGCATGGAACAATGGCAATTGGAAGGGCGGGCATGGACCATCGAACAGCTGATCGAGTCCTGCGCGCAATTGTCTCCTCCGGACGATTCGCTGGATGTGGACGATCCCGACCTGCTTTTGCCGGGCAATATGCCGGCACGCATCAATGCGCAACTGGTTCGCACTGGCAAGGCCGCGGTCCTCGGGGATTCCGGCGCAGCTCCGAAAATGGCAAGCTTGATTTTTCATAGTCTCGCCCAACGATATGCTGCGGTTTTACGCGATTTGAAAAGCATCACCGGAAATACATTGCGGCGACTTTACATTGTGGGCGGAGGAAGCAGGAACCTGTTCCTGAATCGACTGACGGCGGAGGCTACCGGGCTGGAGGTGATTACTGGTTCCACCGAGAGTACGACCATCGGCAACTTTTCCATTCAGCTGGCCTCGCTTGCGGGAGCTTTCTCCGGGGACGTCGGCGTAACCGCTTCTGCGGTCGCCGATTGGGCCGGGATTTTGTCGGAGGCGTTTGCCAGAAACGCGGGTGAATTAGATCCCGCGGGCACTCATTAGCCGAATAACGGAAAATAAGACCTTGTGGGCGGGAGGATTTTAGAAATGGCAGCAAAATTTGACGAACTGATTTTTCGCGCGCTCGACAAATTCAAAATTGAGCTTCCTTCTTGGGGATTTGCCAACACCGGAACTCGCTTTGGGAAGTTCCTTCAGGCTGCCGCCGCCGCGACCCTCGAAGACAAGTTCAGCGATGCTGGGGAAGTGCACACACTGACCGGCGCCTGTCCCACCATCGCCCTACACGTACAGTGGGATTTGCCGAAGGGTCTGAACGATGTCGCGCAAGTAAAACAGCTGGCCGCGAAGTATGGCGTGCAACCCGGCTCCATTAATCCCAACGTGTTTCAGGATCAGGAATACAAATATGGATCGGTCGGCAATCCCGATCCGGCGATTCGCAAGCGTGCCCTCGATCACATTCTGGATTGCGTGGCCATCGCCGACGCGCTCAAATGTCGCGATGTCTCCCCCTGGTTCGCCGATGGCTCCAATTATCCCGGAACCCAGAGCATCCGCAACCGGATTGGATGGTTCGAGGAAGCGCTGAAGGACGTGCATGCCCGCCTGACTTCGCGACAACGTTTGCTGATCGAATACAAGCCGTTTGAGCCGGCTTTCTATCACACCGATATCGCGGATTGGGGCATGGCTTTCCTGCTGGCCCGAGCCGCAGGCCCTCAGGCGCTGGTGTTGGTTGATACCGGGCACCATTATCAGGCGCAGAATATCGAGCAGATCGTGGCCTGGCTGCTGCATCACCATATGCTGGGAGGATTTCACTTCAATGATCGCCGCTATGCCGACGATGATTTGACCCTGGGCTCGATTGATCCGTACCAGGTCTTCCGCATCTTTCACGAAATCCAGACCTATGAATCTGAGGGCGGCAAAGCGGAGATTGCCTACATGGTGGACCAGAGCCACAACCTCAAAGGCAAAATTGAAGCCATGATTCAGACCGTCTCCACTGCTCAGGAACTTTACGCCAAGGCAGCCTTGGTGGATCATGAGCGGCTGGCGAAATTGCAGCAGAGCTGTTCCCTGGTCGAGGCGGAAGAGTGCCTGCGCAGCGCCTTCTGGCACGACGTGCGTCCCACGCTGCAGGACTGGAGACGCAGCCATGGGTTGCCCGAGGATCCGATGGAGGCTTTCCGGGAAAGCGGCTACCTCGAGCGAATCACTGCCGAGCGCGGCAAACGCGGAACGGCGGTTTCAAGCAGCTATGCCTGAGCTGAAGCCTGCTCGGTGGTGATGGCGAAAATAGCCAGCGCGGGTTGCTGGACATGGAGTTTACAGCGAAGGGCGCTCAATTTCGCACCCCGTTCGACCGGAACCGACCACAGCAGCACCTGATATTGCTCCCGCACGATATCTTGGCAAATTCCAACGCCGGCTGAGCTGCGGTCGCAATCGGCGTAATCCGCGAAGCAAGGTAGATGCGATTGGCCTGCGCTGCTTCGATCCCGTTGCGGACGGGCAAATCCTGAGTCTTGCCATTGGCATACTGCAGTGAGTAAACGGCGACCTCATCTCCGTGCTGGCCCACCGCTGGATATCCGTGGGGAAAGGTGACCTGGCCCAGAATGTGCAGCCTCGAACATTCCCGGTCAATCGGAATCGTGATCTCCGGAACTTCCGCCGTCAGAAGCACAGGCCGGACATAGTCGTTGACTAACGGCGAACGGAACGTTGCCTCTGCAATCCTGACGTTCGGGTCCCGCCAAAGCAAGAACTTCTCTCCTGTCCGCTTCCACTGATTGCGGGCATAATGGACGCTTTGCCAGAACTTCTCCATCACAGATTCGAATCCCGCCCACGCCTGCTGACCGGATGGGCCTTCGGCAATCGCTTGCAGGTCCACAACCTCGAAACGAGCTCCGGGCGAAAACGGGACCGATTTCAACGGCAGAACCGTGGGCCGGTTCGGCGCAGCAGTTTCCCGTAGTTCCTTCCTCCCGGCAAATAGCCCTGCCAGCCGCGAGTAGATCGGCTCCCGAATCTCTCGCGATTCATTGACCACGCCTGAAATCAACGTGCCACGTCCCACCGTTGCCCAATCTTTTCGCGTGAACTGTGGGTAGTCATTCCAATCGAAAAACATGTAGCCGGCGGCGCGACCGGCTTCGACCTGATCGAGCAGCTTGTCCATAAAACGCTCGTAGAAAAGATCGCCATTCCCCAGGTCTTCCCAGCCCCACTCGGAAAACGTCAGCGGCTTGCCCGGACCAAACGTCTCCGGCAGCGTGATGAACTTATCTCTGGAGAATCCGTATGCATGCCAGTCATAAAAATCCAGGCCGCCGTCGTCAAACAGTTTCTTGGCTTCGGCCGGCTCAGAGTTCTCATGTGCGATGGATACCGGACGAAAGATTGGATCCAGCCGGTTACACAGAGCTTTCCCCTCCTTTAAATAACTGGCGGTGAAGTAGCTTTCATTGCCCAAGAACCACAACATGACGGAGGGAGAGTTCCAGTCGCGGCGGATGTTTCGCTCCAGCACGTTCAGGCCAAGATCAATAAAGGAACGCGGGCATTTTCTGAAATCCGCCCACCAGTAGCCCGGCTCTTCGCTGACCAGCAACCCGAGCTCGTCGGCCAGATCAATGATTCCGCGATCGTGAGGAAAGGGCTGCAACCGGACAAAATTTGCTCCCATCTTCTTGATGCCAAGCATGTCTTGCTCGCGCTGTTGCTGGCTCATAGTGAAGCCTTGGTCTTTCCATAGCTCCATGCGGCAAATGCCTTTTAGCGCGATCGGCTGGCCGTTCAACTCGAACCTCGTTCCGCGAATCGACACCTCACGAAAACCTGTGCGGCATTGCCAATGGTGCTCGCCTCCGTCCGTGTTCACTACGGATTGCAGGTGGTAGAGACTGGGATCGTCTGGCGACCACAACGCTGGCGCCTCCACATCAAAGTTAATGGGAATTTCGTTGAGGCCTGCTTTTAGCTGCGCTGTGCTCTTGCCTCGCGCCACTTCGCTCTGCCCGAAAAGCAACACCAGTTCACATTCACCCGACTGGGCAACGGAGGAGTCAACCGAGACTTGCGCCTGGCAGGACGCAACCCCGTAGCTATTTTTCAACTGGTAGGCGAAGCGGACATTATCCACGTACGCCGAGGGCCGAATCTCAGCCCACACATCTCGAATGATGCCTCCATAGCATTCCCAGCCCACGGTGACTCCGAGGTCGAGCGCATCTTTCCCGCTGCCGTCGGGCTCGGGGCAGGCATCCACGATGGTGACCGCAACTGCGTTCTTTCCTTCTTGCGCTTGTGCGGTGAAATCGAATTCATGCGGAACGTACGGAGCCACCGTCCCCAGTTCATGGCCATTCACAAATACCCGGCCGAAATAGGTGATGGCCTCAAAATGCAGAATCGCCCGTTCCTGTTTGGAGAGCTGGGGCAGAAGGAAAGTTCGCTGCAAGCGGTAAACGCCTCGTGGACGAAGCGAGGATGGAACCGCAACAGTATCCATCAGCTTGTCATGAACATAGCGCTCCCATTCGCCGTTCAAAGTGACCATTGAGTGCGTGCCCGCAAGCGAATTCAGTTGAGCCATTGTGTCCCCAGTATATGGAAGTGGGAAATTGGTGATACAGAAAAAGTCGCCCGCCTTCCGTAAGGAAGGCAGGCATCAGAACAAAAACATACGGTAACCGCTTGTCAGGAAAAAGATGGACGGGCAGGAACACTGCCCGTCCGCACAAAGGTTAGAAGTTCAGCTTCAACGCTCCTTGCATCACGCGCGATGGATAAGCTCCATTCGTGTAGTTGATGAGCCCAAAGTTGGCCCCGCTTGCGACGTTGTTATTAGGCTGACCGAAGGTAACCCGGTTAAAGGCATTGAACATCTCCCAGCGGAACTGCAGGCGGTAACGCTCCGTGAACTTGAAGTTCTTGGTCATGCCAAGATCCCAGGTATTGACGCCCGGACCGAAGGACCCGGTCGGGTTTTTTCCGGAGTCGCCGGAAGACCCTTGCGGTGGCCCTCCAGTATTAAAGTCGCTCAGGTTTAAGTAGCCAGTAAACCCGCCAAGATTGGATGAATACGCTGAGATTTCCCGGGTGGGTGTGAACACCGGTAACCCCTGAGGCGTACTCCGCCCAGTCCGAGGCTGAGTACTGCCACGACGAAGTGCAACCGCAATAGATGGTAAAAGGAATGCCCGACTGCGCCCGGTAGATGCCGCTAAGCTGCCATCCGCCCAGCGCAAGTTTTGTTGCCTTGTTCCATCCTGCCAGGATGGGGTTTCGTAGATGAAGTTCGCCACAAACACTTGCGGGATATCCATGTACGCGTTCCCACGATTACAGCTTACGCAACCGGGATCGTCGGGGTAGCCGATGTTGATCCCAGTACCGGTAGACGATGTCGATGGTATGGGAGTAAGTGTAATTGGTCGTGAACTGCAGGCCATGGCTAAAGCGCTTTTCCAGGGTGAACTGGCCGGACTGATAACGTGTCGTACCTCGGAATAATACGTGTCCACTCGCCGTGAAATTCTATAGTGACGCGTTACCGTACCTGCGACAGTAACCGGGTCGGCCGGGGAGGACCGTCGGGGCACTGACCGGCCCGCAGATAGGTAAGCCTGGGTTGGCTTGTTCTGGAAGGCTTGATGGTCAGATTCGCTGGCCACATATGCCGCCTTGGCCAGCCAGTGCGCACCAAACTGGTGCTCCAGGCTCATGTTCCAAGTATAGGTCCGCCCGTCCTGGTATACTCGGCGAGAAGGCGGTTGGAATGTCATTGCGGCAAGAACGGTGCAAAGTTGAAACTGCTTGCCGGCGAGTTGCCGGGAGGCTGAACGGCGGGAAAGGCTAGCTTGTTGCCGGTCGGGCCATAAACACTCCATGGATTGTCAAAGGGAATGATCCCGATTGTATTGCCCCCATTGCCATTCCGTCGTCCAGAGCCCCAGTCGAACGCGGGACTCCAGGGCACCATTTCCGAGGCGTGGTTCCAGGAACCGTAATCAATCGGCGTGGCGTACATGCCGATAGCAGCACGGATGGAAGTATTGGGCAATGCCTTGGGCGCCCAGGCAAGTCCAACACGAGGATCAAAAAATCTCTTGTAGTCACTCGGCATTCCAGCCGACGGCACCCCGGGTCACCCGGGAAAACCATATTCTACCGGAGATCCCGGATAGCGCATGCTTTGCTCTCCAGGAATGAACGTGGCAATGTGATCGTGCCTCTGACCTGGGGGGGCAATGAAGGGCTCGCAGCGCAGACCGAGACTGACCGTCAAGTTCGGCTTCAACTTGATCTGGTCGGCAACGTAAGGCGCGATCATCAGACTGTCGGACGATTTCATTCACACCGCCGTCCTGGTGCATGTAGCTCTCGTCGCCCAGGAAGAAGTCGGCATAGCCCTTGCCCGTGAATAGCCCCCGGGGACCGCCGTCAAACTCGATCAGCGGAAGCGATGCCCAGTCCGTACTGAGGTACCAATACTGATGCAGCACATCCATGCCCGCCACAATCAGGTGCTTGCCCTTGGAGATGCTCAGATTGTCCGAGATGCCCCAAGTCTAACGGTTGACGCCGTTAAAGTTCTGGTTGTTGATGGGAAAACCGCCGATGCTCTGATATCCGCCATTGATGCCCAGATCTTCAATGGTGCAGTCCGGCGTGGCTTGGTCCGCAACATTAATGAACTGCGAGTAACAAATTCCCTTGCCGCCATTTAACTTGGTTAAACCACTGTTACTCGAGTCATACATGCGAGTGTAAGAACCGGTCACATTGTTGACCATGCTGGGGACTAATGGTCCAGGTCCAGGTGCCGGCATAGCTTTGCCAGTCCACGATCCAGGAGCGATTGGACGCCACCGCATTGCCACCGCTGTACGAGGGTTGACTGAAGAAGTTGTCAAATGACCGGCCGCTGATACGGTTGTGATCATTCAGGTTGTAGTCTACCCGCGCCGTGTACTCGTTGAAGTTGTTCAAGGTCGGATAGCCAACCCCGAGGAATTGCGCCGTATTTATCTGTCGTTTGGAGATTGCCCTGAACTGCCTGGGCCAGCGCGACCGCGCCCTTGCTGTAGCTTGAAACTGGAATCTGGTTGCCGGGGTAATACGGAGCCAAGCCGCCCTGCAGTTGGTATAACGGCACGCCACTTTGGGGATAACCCTGCGGGTTCGCCAGTTAGACTTGATGGTCAACATACGGGATCATCGGACCGGAAGGATTTCTGGGATCAACGCCCATGTGCGTGTCCCTTGCAAATCCCGTTGATGTCAAACTGGCTAGCCCCGAACCGTCTCCGCAATACGCCGAGAAATCACCGTTGTTCAACTCGGCCGGCGTCCACATGTGAGCATTGCCAGAGTATTGAAAATACTTGACCGCGTGCCCTGATAGTTGCCGAAGGCGAATAACTTATCCTTAATAATCGGGCCGCCTAACGAGCCGCCAAACTGGTTGCGATGGATTTGGTCAGTTGCATGAGTGAAGTAGTCTTTGGAATTGAAGCCGCCATTGCGCAGGAAGTCGAACGCGTCTCCGTGCCAGTTGTTGGTTCCGGATTTGGTAACGATACTGACTACGCCTCCGGGAGTGAAGCCATAACGAGGATCAAAGTTGTTGCCGATGACGGTAAACTCCTGAGTGGCGTCCGGATTCGGAAAGGGCGCTGCCATCAACTGGTAGCTATCCATGTTGTAGGCGCCGTCCAGCAGATAGAGGGTGCTGCCCCGGCCGCCACCGTTGGTGGAAGCGTTGGTCTCCGTGGGGAATGTGGTGTAAGTCTGCGGGCCCTGGCCGCTAACGTACGCGATTAAATCCACCGTGCCCGGCGCGAGCAACACCAGGGAAGCCGGATTGCGCCCGTTCAGCGGCAACTCGTCGATGGTTCTCTCATTGATGGACTGGCTCAATTCGGCCGTCTCGGTATGCACCAGCTCGGAGCCGGCCTCGACCGTGACTTTTTCGCTGACCTTGCCAGGCTGCAGCGTAAAATTTGCGCCGAAATTTTGCTCGGACGTTAGCGTTACATTCTCTTGCTGCTGTGCTCCGAAGCCCTCTTTCTCAACCTTAATGTTGTAAACGCCAGGGACCACCTGCGAGATCGAAAATACGCCTGATCCGTTGGTTGTGGTCGGAGTTGCGACACCCGTCGCCGTGTTCGTGGCCGTGACCGTAGCCCCGGAAACCACTGCGCCCTGAGAGTCTGTAACTGTGCCACCAATGTTGGCGCGGCCCGTCTGGGCAAATGAACTCTGGGCGCCCAGCGCAAGCAACAACGCGGCCAACGCCAGTATTGCTGGGAAGTTGTTCGCGAATACTTGATTCAGCCGAACGCTCTTCTTATCGGATGATGCCATTTTCGATACCTTTCCGCGCCAGAGGATTTTCTCGAAGGCGCCGTAACCCCTAGCTCTGCCGAGCACCACCAAACCAGCAGACGGACAGGAATCGGGGTACGAATCCCTGTCCGGAATCGAACACTAGTATGCTAATATGATGATTGTCAAGCTAATAATTTTCTGACTAGTCGCGGAGTTGTGGGTTTGCCTGGCCGGTTAGGCGTATCGCGCTGTACCTTTAGGCTGTTATCAGAGCAAGTACTCTTATATGATGTAGCCTTGCGATGATCCGGAGAGAGTCTTTACACGATAAAGTCGTCCGCCACCTGGCCCTGCAGATCCTCAAGGGAGGCCTCAGCACACTTCCGAACGAAGCCGATCTGGGCAAGCAGCTTCGGGTAAGCCGCTCGATCTTGCGGGAGTCCATTAAGGTCCTGGCGGCAAAGGGACTGCTCGAAGTCGGACCCAAGACTGGAACCCGCGTTCGCCCCCGCAAAGACTGGCACCTGCTGGACCCCCAGCTCCTGGAATGGATCTCCGAAAATGGAATTGAGGAGCACTTCTTCGAAAATCTCACCGAGCTCCGCAGCATTTTTGAACCCAAGGTTGCGGAACTGGCGGCGTTGCGGGCCACCAAGAGTGATCTCGAAGAGATGCGATCTGCCTGGGAGGAAATGCGGCTGAGCGGCAACGATAAGGAAGCGTACAACATCGCCGACCTGCGTTTTCATGATGCTATCCTGGCAGCATCCCACAACGAGTTGCTCTATCAAGTTGGCGGACTGACTCGCGTGCTTCTGCGCATGAGTTTTGCCCTGAGCAGCGCTTCCTGGGGGCCAGTTCCTGCGTCTTTGCCGGCGCACAAAGACGTTTTGGATGCGATTGTGGCTCGCGACTCCGCAGCCGCCGGGAAGCATACAAAAAATATTATCGCTCTGGCGACTGCGGGGCTCAGGAAAGCGCTCGACTATAAGGTGCATCTAAGGCTGCCTTCACAGGACAGAACGCCCGTAGCGGCGGGTCACGACTAATCTCTCCGATCGAGGCGAAATTTTCCTCGGCATTCGCCCGGGGAACCGCAGAGCGGTCAGTTCCCCTATCTCTTTCCGACTAGAGCGATTCCACCGTGACGGCAAAAAGTAGTAGCGGCAGTTGCTGGGCCGCCAGCGAAAGTGTAAGCGATTCCACCGCCGTCTTATCAACCTCGATAGAAAAGAGCAGCACCTGATAGCGCTCCCGCGAAAAGTCTCTAATAAAGGTGAGGGCGCGCTGCGCCACGGATGTTCCCGGGGCGATGCGCGAAGCCTGATACACCAGGCTGCCGCTGCACACCTCGAATCCGTTGCGGAGGGGAACACGCTGGGTCCTGCCTCCCGAGTATTTAAGAAGATATTCCCCCACAACTTCGCCAGGCATGCCGGACGTGGGGAACCCACCCGGTAGCGTGACTTGGCCGAGGATGTGCAACCGAGCGCATTTCTGCCCAATCGGAACTTCGATCTGAGGAACCTCCGGTGTAACGACCAGCGGCCGGACATGGCTGTCTACGACCGGCGGCCGGAATGCGACGCCCAGCAGTTCCACCGGAACCTCTTTCCAGAACTGGAATTTCTCGCCCGAACGCTTCCACTGATCATGGGTAAGCCAGCTGGCATCCCACTGCTTCACCATTCGCTGCTCCAAAGCAGCCCAACTCTGCTTGGCCGGTGCCCCATCTGCGAGCGCTTGTAAATCAACCGGCACAAAACGGTGGCCGGAGGTCCAGGGGTTGCGGCGCAGCGGTTCCACCATCAGCGGAAGAGCGCCGGTGTTCACCTGCTGGTGGCGCCCCTGGAAGAGCAACGAAATCTGGGAGTGCACTTGTTCGCGTTGCTCGCGGCTTTCGCTCACGATGCCCGATTCGCAGACTCCGTCAACCATCTCGCCGTCAATGCGCGAGAATTCTGCAAAGTCATTCCAGGAGAAAAACATCTCACCGGCAAGCTGGTCTTTCTCCATCAATTGAAGAATGCGGTCGGCTTGTTCCTGCAGAATGATTTGCGACTGTCCAATTGCCCGGCCGCCCCATTCATCAAAAATCAGCGGCTTGCTGGTGCCGAAGCCTTCGCACGCCTTGTCGAAATCGGAAGGATCGCAGTCGTAGGGATGCGCGCTGTAGAAATCGAGCCCGGCAGCGTCGAACATCGGCTTTGCTTTTGCGGGTGGGTGATCGTTGGCGCAGGAGACAAACCGCCCGCTGGGATCGAGTTTCCGGCAAAGATCATTGCCCTCTTTCAGCGTTTCTGTCGTAAGCTCCGATTCGTTACTCAGCAGCCACGCGAAAACAGACGGCGAATTCCAATCACGCCGGATGGTGCGCGCCAATATGTCCAGCCCTACTTCGATGAGTGACCGGCGCATCTGAGTGAAATCCACTTGCCAGTATCCGGGCTCCTCGCAGACGAACATGCCAAGCTCATCCGCCAGCTCCACCATGTAACGGTCCTGCGGAAAAAGATGAAGCCGGACGAAATTGCAGCCCATCTCCTTCATGCCGCGCATATCCAGTGCCATTTGTTTGCGGGTGAGGGTGAAGCCTTGATCTTTCCACGTCCCCAACCACGACAAGCCGTGCAGCTTGATCTTTTCTCCATTCAAGAAAAATTCGATCCACGGATTTCGGTGTGGCGAAAGCCGGTGCGGCAGCTATATTCATCGACCGTCGTCCCACATTGAAGTTGCGCCACCAATCGATAGAGATTAGGCCGCTCGGGCGACCAAAGCGCCGGATTTTTCAACTCGAATGCGACCTCTGCTTCACTTTGTCCGGAGGAAACGCTTACCGCGCGCTCGGCCGAAGCTGCCTCAACCTCGCCTTCAAGAAGCGAGATTCGTAACGTGCCCGAAGTCGCCGTGGCGGCCGAGAGAAACACGGTCACCTTGCCCTTTACCGACGCATACGGCGCCCCGGTCTCGTAGGCCAAGCGGATATTCTCAATGTGGGCCGCATGCCGGACTTCAATGTACACATCCCGAATAATGCCACCGTAGGCTTCCCAACCAGGATTAATGCCTAACTCGATTTCGTCTTTTCCGGCGCCGCCGGGTTCGGGTTCGAGATCGCAAATGGTTACGGCAACTTCGTTGCTGCCGGGGCGCAGGTGCGGCGTGGCGTCAAATTCAAACGGTGTGTAGGGACCCAAAACTCCGAGTTCATTTCCATTCACGAATGCGCGACCATGGTAGGTAATCGCCTCGAAATGCAAGATGGCGCGCTCGCCCGTCCCGAGCTGGGGCATTAAGAATGTTCGCTTAAGTTGGGAATATCCGAAGGGATGCTGCGACGACGGTACTTCGATGCTTTCGTAATACTCGCCGTTCACATAGCGTTGCCATGCCCCGTTCAAATCGACCCTGGAACGAGTTGTGATTCCGGAAGGCATGGGCGCTTGGTTCGCAGTTGCATCGCGCGGCAGAACGGCGGCTACGGCAGCAGCACCCAATGGCTTGATGAACTCGCGACGTGTGAACATTTTGGGTTCCTCTTTTCCTGACAGTCAGATCTCAAATTCATTTCAGCGCTCGAATGCGGAGTGACCGCGAAAGCTCGCGATTGGGATATTTCGGCGTGGAAGCGCCGAGCAATCGTCCCGCTTTGCTAATATGCGTAGTAGTTCTTTCCGAAAGAAGCGCGGGCGCATGGTAGAATTCGCAATCATCATATCACCCGATAATTGAAGCCGGACACAACAGATCGCCCAGCAGTTTCGCTAACGACTCACTTCAACGTGGGCTACGTCCTCCTCATTACGCTGGTTGCAGCCTTGGGGGGCTTGCTGTTTGGCTACGATTGGGTGGTCATCGGCGGCGCGAAACCTTTTTATGAACGGTACTTTGGCTTAAGCAGCGCCCAGCTTATCGGTTGGGCCAATAGCTGTGCTTTGCTCGGCTGCCTGCTGGGGTCGATGATTTCAGGGGCGCTCAGCGATCGCATTGGCCGCAAGAAGATGCTGATTGCCGCGGCACTTCTTTTCGCAGTTTCCTCAATCCTGACCGGCTGGTCGAACACATTCAATCTGTTCGTAGCCTGGCGGATCGCCGGTGGGGTTGCCATCGGTGTCGCTTCCAACCTGTCGCCGACCTACATCTCGGAAGTAAGTCCAGCGCCCTGGCGCGGCCGCTTGGTAGCCATTTATCAATTGGGCATCGGGACCGGAGTCGTGGTGGCGCAGGTTGTCAACTGGCTGATCGCGGAGAAAGTCTCGAACTCCGCCAGCGATGAAATGATCCGGCTGTCGTGGAATGGCCAATTTGGATGGCGCTGGATGTTCAGCGCCGTGGCAATTCCCGCGCTCATCTTCTTCTTGGGAGCGCTGTTTCTTCCGGAAAGCCCGCGCTGGCTCGCGGTCAACGAAAAAACCGGGGAAGCCAGGAAGACCCTGTCCAAGATCGGCGGCGACGATTATGCGGAAGCGGCGTTGCAGGAAATTCGCGAGACCGCGGAATTGGATTTCGGTGGCCGCAGCCCCTGGCGGGAACTGCTGCGTCCTCACATCGCCAAGATCGTGGGTATCGGAGTTTTCCTGGCAGTGCTGCAGCAGTTCTGCGGCATCAACGTCATCTTTAACTATGCGGAGGAGATCTACCGGGCCGCTGGCTACGGCGTCAGTGGGGTGATGCTCAACATTGTCGCTACGGGAGCGATTGGCCTGGCAACTACCCTCATCGCGTTTGGCCTGGTTGACAAATTTGGCCGGCGGCCCCTGATGCTGTTCGGCTGCATCTCGGTTGGCGTGCTCCACCTTCTGATTGGGCTTTCCTATCATTTCGGCCTTAAAGGCCTTCCCCCGTTATTGCTCACGCTCGCCGCGATCGGATGTTACGGCATCTCTTTGGCTCCCATAACCTGGGTTCTGATTGCGGAAATCTTTCCCAATCAGATCCGGGGTACGGCGGTGTCCATTGCCGTCTCCGCTCTCTGGATTGCGTGTTTTGCCGTCACCTTCACGTTTCCTCTGCTGAACAGCGCCATTGGCCTTACGGGCACGTTCTGGGTGTTCGCGGGAGTTTGCTTTGCCGGCTTCCTGTTTGTCCTGAGATTTGTTCCCGAAACAAAAGGTAAGAGTCTGGAAGAAATTGAGAAGGAATTGGCCATCGCCGGCTGACTGCCGGCGATTCTGAAATAATTTAAGGAATTCTGTTAGGAGCGGGATGAAAGTCACAAAGATAAAGACGATTGTGGTGAATGCTCAATTGCGCAACTGGGTTCTGGTCAAGGTGGAGACCGACCAACCCGGTCTCTATGGCTGGGGGGAAGCCAGCCTGGAGCAGAAGACCCGCGCCGTCGTGGGAGCGGTTGAGGATCTGGCGCCTTTGATTGTGGGAGAAGATCCCACCCGCATCGAGCACCTCTATCAGAAAATGTATCGGATGCCATTTTTCCGCGGCGGCATCGTCGGCATGAGCGCCATCAGCGGCATAGAACATGCCTTTTGGGACATTTGGGGGAAAGCGCTGAACGTTCCGGTTTATAAGCTCTTAGGTGGCAACGTGCGAGATCGGGTACGCATGTACACCCATCTGGGTGGCGGTGACATGAACGCGGTCTACCACACCTTCGATCCCGCCCCGCTGGTGGATCTAGCCCACAAAGTCGTGGAAAAAGGATACACCGCCTTAAAAGTGGTTTGCGTGCCTTACTCCGAGCCCTTAATGGGGGCGAGTTACACCAAGAAATTTGCCAAAGCTATCGAACAGTTGCGGCTCGCGCTGGGCGATTGCATTGACATCATGGTTGATTTTCACGGGCGAACCTCGCCCGCCATGGCCATCCAATATATCGACGCCATCCAGGAGTTTCGGCCGTTTTTCTGTGAAGAGCCCGTGCCTCCGGAAAATATTGATGCTTTAGCCGAGGTGCGCCGCGCCGTCAATGTGCCCATTGCAACCGGAGAGCGCCTGGTAACGCGCCACGAGTTCCGCAGAGTTTTCGAGCTGCAAGCCTGCCACGTGATTCAACCGGACCTTTGCCACTGCGGCGGACTTTGGGAGGCCCGTAAAATTGCCGCCATGGCTGAGACCTACTATATGGGAGTTGCGCCGCACAATCCGCTCGGCCCGATTGCCAATGCGGTCGCGCTTCATTTCGCGCTGGCCACACCGAACTTCCTGATACAAGAAGATATGCTCACCGATGTTCCCTGGCGCTGGGACGTGGTGCAGCACTCCCTGAAATCCAACAAAGGATACTGGTCGATCCCCGAGGCGCCCGGGTTGGGCATCGAGGTAAATGAAATCGAAGCCGCCAAACACCCCTTCAAACAAGAGCTAATTCTGAATACGGATGCGATGGCCGGCGACGGCGCTGTCCTGGATTTCTGAAAATAGCGGGTCCCTCTAAACCCAGCGGTCGGTTGTCGGAGCCGATGCCAATCGGATATCCTGTACACACGCTGGCCTGCTGGGTTTCGTGGAGTGAGAGATGACCCTGACCCGTTTTGTCCGCAAGAACGCTTTCCGCAACAAGCGTCGCAGTATTTTGACCGTGCTCAGCATCGGCGGTTCCCTGCTTTTGCTCACGTTCCTGATCACCATCTGGCGCAACTTCTACGACAGCAAACCCACCGAACAGTCGGCGCAGCGCCTGATCGTGCGCCATAAAGTTTCGTTGATCTTCAATCTGCCCAGCTATTACCGGCAGAAAATTCAAGCTATTTCCGGCGTCAAGGAAGTAGTGAATGAACAATGGTTTGGCGGCCAATACATGGACGACAAACCCGAGCACTACTTCGCCCAGTTCGGCACCGATCCGCAAGAGATATTGAAGGTCTATCCAGAGTTCGAACTGCCCGCCGATCAACTGGAAGCCTGGCAGCATGATCGGGGCGGCGTGATCGTCGACGTGGGCCTGGCCAACAAATTTCACTGGAAAATCGGCGACCGCCTGAATATCACCGGGAAAATTTTCCCGGTGGACCTGGAACTGACGATCCGGGGAATCTTCACCCCGCCCGATCCCACCCAGTCCATCTATTTCAACAAGGACTACATTGATGAGGGCTTTCCCAAGCTGAAAGGCAGCGAGGGATTCTTCGCGGTTCTAGCCGACTCGCCAGCTTCCGTTACTCGCGTGGCTCAGACCATTGACGAAGAGTTTCGCAACGCTGACAAGCCCACCAAATCGGAGAGCGAACACGCCTTCCAATTGGGCTTCATCGGAATGCTGGGCAACATCAAGGCCTTCATCATGAGCATCTGCCTGGCGGTGGTGTTCACCATTCTGCTGGTTTCGGCCAACACCATGGCGATGTCAATTCGCGAGCGCACCCGGGAAGTCGCAGTCTTGAAAACTCTGGGCTTCACCCGCAACAGCATTCTGGGATTGTTCGTGGGCGAGGCAGTTTCGCTTTCGCTGGTGGGCGGCCTTATGGGCTCAGTGCTCTGCTACTTCATCGTCTCTGGGATGGCCGCTCAGGGTGGCTATTTCACTGGCATGAAGGTTACCCCGCTCACCATACTGGCAGCTCTGCTGATCGCCGCCGTGGTGGGCTTCGCCAGCTCCTTTATACCTTCGTATCATGCGGCCAAGGTCAACATTGTGGACGGCTTGCGCCATATTGGGTGAGTTCGCATCGGGTGAGCTAAAGGACGAAAGAAGAAATGGCAATCCCCCTCAGCTATAACGTGCGCAATTTGCGGTTGCGAAAGAGCCTCACCATCATGACGGCTCTCGGAATCGCGCTCACCGTAGCCACTGCGGTCTTTATCATGGCGCTGCTGGCGGGCCTCGGACGCGCCTTCGGCAGCACCGGCGATCCCCTGAATGTTTTGATGTTGCGCAAAGGCTCCGATTCGGAACTGGCAGCTGGCGGCGTGTCGCGGGATGCGGCAGAGGTTTTGCGGAATCTGCCTGGTGTCGCCAAAAACGACAAAGGCGAGCCACTGGTTTCAGGCGAAGACATCCTCGTTGTGGTGCTGCCGCGCAAGGGCGGGACGGGCGAAACCAATGTCACGACTCGCTTCTTGACTCCTTTGGGAATCGAGATGCGCCCGCAGATCCATCTGATCTCCGGACGCTGGTTTACGCCGGGACAGCGGGAGGTCGTGGTCAGCAGTTCGATCAACCAACGATTCGAGCATGCCAACCTGGGCGACACGGTGCATATCGGCAAGGGTGATTGGCCGATTGTGGGGATCTTTGACGCCAGTGGCACCGCGCACGGTTCCGAGATCTGGGGCGACATCAACCAGCTGGTCACGGATTTCGAACGTACCGTGTACTCTTCGGTGCTGGTACGGGCCACCGATCCGGTCTCTGCCCAGGCGCTGAAAAACCGCGCCAATGACGATCAGCGGCTGGAACTTAATGGCTTGCTGGAGCCTGACTACTATGCCTCGCAAACCAAGTCGGGCGCTCCCATCAAGATCGTGGGCTGGATTGTGGCCTTCATCATGGCCGTCGGTTCGTGCTTTGCCGCTGCCAACACCATGTACGCCGCGGTGGCCTACCGCGGGCGGGAAATTGCCACGCTGCGCGTCATCGGCTTTTCCCGCCCCAGTATCTTGACTTCATTCATGTTGGAATCGCTGTTGTTGTCTCTGCTGGGGGCAACTCTCGGCATCCTCTTGATGTTGCCGTTCAACGGCATGACGACCGGAACGCAAAATCAGGTGACCTTCAGTGAAGTCGTTTTCAGTTTGCAAATGACGCCGGCCGTGGTCATCAGCGCGGTGGTGTTTGCCCTCATCATGGGAGTCTTGGGCGGGTTTGCTCCCGCCTGGCACGCCTCACGCCGCGAGATACTTGCCGCGTTGCGGGATTAGAAAGTAGCGCCAGCCTCTGGCCGGCCCGATAGGCGGGCGGGACGCCCGTATTACCGATATGCCGATTGACACTAAACACGAAGACTTGCAGAGCCTGCGAATCGATCGCAGCGCGCGCGGCGAAGGCGAACCTCCTGTCTGGGCGCGACGTACCATTCTCATCGGAGTTGGGCTGCTTATACTACTCGGCCTTCTCGCAATGGCCTACCGTCTGCTCTCGCATGACGCGCCGGAGGTGGAAGTGGTGCGCGCCTCGGCTCCCAGCAGCGATGCCGGTGGCGTGGTGCTCTCCGCCAGCGGCTACATCGTGGCCCACCACAAGATCAATCTCAATTCCAAGGTGACCGGCCGCGTGAGCTGGATCGGCGTGGAAAAGGGAGACAAGGTCAAAGAGGGCCAGATCCTGGTGCGCCTCGAGGACGACGAATTCCGCGCCCAGTACGAGCAAGCCAAAGGCGCCGCCGAAAGCGCTCGCGCCTATTATCAGGAACTGCAAAATGGCTCCCGCCCCGAAGAAATTCAGCAGGCCCAACACAATCTCGACGAAGCCCGCGCCACCCTGGCCGACGACCAACTTACCCTGGATCGCACTCGTAACCTCGCCAGCCAAGGTGTGCTCTCGAAACAAGCGCTCGATGACGCCACCGCGAAGTTTGAAGCTGACCAGCAGCGCGTAAATTCTCTGGACAAGGGATTCCAGCTGGCCAGGATTGGTCCGCGGCAGGAGGAGATAGCCCGTGCCCGGGGCGCTCTGCAGCAGGCTCAGGGGCAGGCGGACTACGCCAAATCCTTGCTCGACGCGACCGTGATCCGCGCTCCCGTGACCGGCACCATTCTCGAGCGTTCCGCCGAAAAGGGAGAACTGGTGACCTCGGGATTTGCCAGCACCGCCGAGGGTGGGCCACAAGGCATGGTCGTTTCCTTGGCCGACCTGAACGATCTGCAGGTGGAACTCGACATCGCGCAGGACGATTTCGCCAAGCTCGGCCCCAAACAAAAAGGTACGGTCACGGTTGATGCCTATCCTGACCTCAAATGGGATGGAATCATCGCCGAAATCTCGCCCCAAGCCAACCGGGCTAAGGCCACGGTGCAGGTGAAAGTCCAGATCCTCAATCCGGACGCCCATCTGCGCCCGGATATGAACGCCACCGTCAAGTTTCTGGCGGACGAGACTAAGCGCATAAGCTCCCAGCCACAGGGAATTTTTGTTCCGACCCCTGCGATTCGCGATCGTGACGGAAAGAAGTTCGTCTTCCTGGCATTTGACGGCAAGGCTGTGGCGCGGGAAATAAAGGTTCAGTCACAGCGCAGCGGCGGTGCGCTGGTGCAAGGGTTAAATGGAGGCGAAGACCTCATCACCTCCGGCCCGCAAGATTTGCAAGGCGGAGACAAAATCAGGATCAAGGGACAACCATGAGCACAGCTACTGCTTCCCATGTCGCCACGCAGAGTAAAGTCGTGCAGGTTCGCAACGTCAGCAAGATTTTCAAGCGCGACGCCTTCGAAGTCACAGCGCTGGACGATGTCTCCATCGAAATCGCGACCGGCGAATTCCTCGCCCTTATGGGGCCTTCGGGCTCGGGCAAGACGACGCTGTTGAACATGATTGCCGCCATTGACCGGCCGACCTCGGGCGAGTTGCTGGTTCTGGGTGAGAATGTCTTCCGCTTCAGCGATTCGCAATCCGCCCGCTGGCGCAACACTCACATCGGATATGTTTTCCAGACCTTCAATTTGATTCCCGTGCTAACCGCGTTCGAAAACGTTGAACTTCCCCTGCTGTTGACCAAACTCAACGCGCAGCAGCGCCGCGACCACGTCTTAACCGCTCTGAAACTCGTGGGTCTGGAGGAACGGATAAACCATCTTCCCAAACAACTCTCAGGCGGACAGGAACAGCGCGTGGCCATCGCTCGCGCCATCGTGAGCGATCCAACGCTATTACTCGCCGACGAGCCTACCGGAGATCTCGATAGCCATTCCGCCACTGAGGTGCTGGAAATTCTAAAAAGGCTTAACGAAGACTTCCACAAGACGATCGTGATGGTGACCCATGATCCTCACGCGGCTTCCTATGCGCACGTGACCCGTCATCTGGAAAAAGGTATGCTGTTGCCGCCCGCTTAGGGCTGATCGCGTTCCCGTCTCGGACGAGGGGTCCATGATTTATCTGGTTTCGCACCTTCTGGTGGCCTATGTTGTCCTGGTAGAGCCATGGCTCGGCTACCGCCTATACGACAACCTGAAGGCGCAGGTTGCCGCAGGCGTCGCCGACGCCAAACTGCGGTTCTATCGAACGGTCGTCACCCATCAGTTGATCGCGATCGCATGGGTGCTGGCCATTTGGCGGATGGGATCGATCCCTGCGAAAAATCTCGGCCTGAGCCTGCCCAGGTCTTGGGATCTCTTGCTTCCTTTCTTGGGGGGCTTCCTGCCAGCGGCTGGCGTGGCCATGCTATTGCTTCGCAAGGGAGGCGACCGCCTGCTGAAGGGCATGGTGAAGATGGTAGGCGCGATGCTCCCAGTTACCGTCGCCGAGCGTTCCTGGTTTGCCGGCCTAAGCGTCGGGGCCGGCATCTCTGAGGAACTTGTGTTTCGCGGATTCCTGCTCTACTACATTGCCGCCAATCTTCCGGGACTCGGAATTCTGCAGAGGGTTGCTCTAGCGTCGATTCTGTTTGGTGTGTGCCACTTTTACCAGGGATGGCAGGGCGTGCTTGGAACTACCATCCTCGGAGCGGTTCTCGCCGGCATATACGTCGCGACCGGAAGTCTCTTGTTGCCCATAATCTTGCACGCCCTCATCGATCTTCGGATATTGCTGATCGTCACGCCGAAGCGATTGCAAGCCTTGCAAGCGGACGGTACGATCCAGGCCACGCACCAAGCTACTTTGTGACGCGCACTTCGAGCCCCGAACTCTTATCAGGTGTTTTGATCCAAATTGTGCCCGTGGTGGCTTCGTACTCCGCGCCCTCGGCGAGGGAGGTCAAAGCTTCCGTATCCAATCCAACCTGCAAGCTACGCCCGTCCACAAGAGCCGCCTCTGCAGGCTTGCTTAGACCGTGAATTTTTAAAACCAACGAGCGAGCCACCGGCGCGTAGCTCCCTTCGCGCGCTGCGATATTTACTTGCACCTGCTTGCCTTGGTCTTGTACCTGCACGTTTTGCAGAAGATATTTCCCTTGCTGATAGTCCAGAGTGTTTCCGTCATCCTCATAATATTGGCGGGTGCTTTTGGCCGAAGGATAGATTTCAAAAGTCAATGGATCAATTGGGGCTTGCCCGGTATGCTCCACCAGTTGCCGCATGGGGATAACTCCGCCGGCGCGCGCGAACATGGGAATGAAACCCAGCGGGGCATCTACCGTAATCGTGGCGGGCCCGGTATAGCGTTTGCCACTCCAGAAGTCATACCAGGTGTCCGCGGGAAGATACACACTTCTTTCCGTTTCTCCGTCATTCACCACTGGCGCAACCAGCAGATCGTTGCCAAACAGAAATTCGCTGGTCTGTGAGTCCGGGGTTAAGTCCATCACTGTTCTGTCTCCAGGAAAATCCAGCACCAAAGCTCGCATAATCGGCAGGCCGGTTTGCGTCGACTGATAAAAAGCGTTGTAGAGGTAGGGCAACAGGCGGTAGCGCAGTTCCAGGGTATGCCGATTGATCGCTTCCAGCTTGCCTCCAAACGACCAAGGGTCCAGCGTGTGGCCCTCATTGCCCGAGTGCGTAATAAATAAAGGATGAAACACCCCGGCCTCCAGCCAGCGCGTATAGAGTTCGGCGCTCGGATAGCCGATAAACCCGCCGACATCCGAGCCAAAGAAGGGCAGGCCAGAAATTCCAGCTGTCATCACCGTTCTAAGGCTGGTGCGGAGGTCCTCCCACGTGCCCACATTGTCCCCGGTCCATTGCGCGGCATAACGCTGGCCACCGGCATAGGTTGCGCGGGTAATCACAAAGGGCCGTTCATTGGGACGCAAGCGCAGCAGACCTTCCCGCGTCGCTTCGGTCATGAGCAGGCCGTAAACGTTGTGATTCTTGGCGTCAGGCGTGTGCAGTCCGTGGTCATCGTGAATCACGTCGGGAGGGAACGGAGTCGGTCTCCAGCCCACGTCCATCGGCAGAGCATCGACGGTGGGCTCGTCCATGTCGGTAAGAAAGCCGGAGAGACCGTCCTTGGTGAATCCTGCAAACAACGACCCCCACCACTCGCGAGTTTTCTCCGAAGTGAAATCCGGAAACGCAGATTTTCCCGGCCAGATCTCGCCGATGTAGAGTTCTCCACTTTTTCTCTTGAGGAAGTAGTCTCCCGCCAGGCCTTGGTCATACACCCAGTAGCCCTTTTCCGCTTTCACGCCGGGATCGATGATGGCGAACATGCGAAACCCATCCTGGCGGAGATCGGCGATCATCTTAGGCGGATCGGGGAAGGCTTTCTTATCCCAGGTGAAGATGCGGTCTCCGTCCATGTGAATGGTATCCAGGAAAATCGCGTCGCACGGAATATGGCGGCGGCGAAAATTATCCGCCACAAAACGAACCGTGCTCTCCGGGGTGTAATAAGCGCTGCTCTGCAGATAGCCGAGAGTCCACAGGGGAGGCAGGGGCGCGCGGCCTACCAGCTCCGTGTAACGGCTGATGATTTGCTTGGGGTCGGGACCGGCAAAAAAATAGTAGTCCATGCTTCCACCGTCGGCGCCAAAAGAATACGCATCAGCCGATTCCGCGCCCATGTCGAAGGTGGAGCGGTACGTGTTATCGAAGAAGATGCCGTATGCCCTGCCTTCCCGGATGCCCAGAAAAAACGGAATAGTCTGGTACATGGGATCGCTCAAAGCATCGTAGCCGGCGGGATCGGTATTCCACATCACGTAAGCATGCCCGCGCTTATCGAGCGGCCCGGCTTTTTCGCCCAGGCCGAAATAGTGCTCGTCGGGCGGCATGCTTTTCCAGGAACGCACGCGCTCGCCGTCCCATCCCATTTCGCGGGCATCGCTCGAAATCAGCCGGCCGCTCGGGTCATAGAAAGAGATTTGAAATGGGGAAAGTTGAATCCTGGCTTCGAGGGCCGAAGTCTTGATGATCTTGGTCTGTCTGTCTCCCGAGAATTTCACCTCCACCGCGGGCCAGTCTTTCTTGATGACTGCCCAGGAATAGTCAGGTCCCGCTGTTTTACCCACGCTCATTCTGACTCGCATGAGGTCTGGAGCGAGAACTTGAATCACCACATTCGCTTCGCGGTTCGCGAAGGTGATTTGATTGCCGCCGGGTGCCTGCGCGGCCATGGCGCCAGCGCTTTTCCACTGCGCGAGTACGGGACTTGTGATCAGTACTAAAACGAACACACCGAAAGAAGGAATCAAGAATTGCTTCCGCAACATGTCTCACCTGGGGTTGAATGATGTGGATTCGGATCGAGGATGGGCGAGTAGCTCGTCATCCGCAGTCCATCATACGCTGCGCTGGGAAAGGCCTATCGCATCCTGTCGAACGGGGCCCAGAGGACCTCTGATCAAGTGTGCGCGGGCGCCCTCGCCCGCGAGAAGCCTGTGTATTTGTGCTGCTGTTTGGTGCTGGAGATACTTGTTCACAGGGCCCCAGGGAACCGATCGCCCCAAAATCCGAAAATCGCGACTCGGCCTGGGAGACCTAGGCTAACTGTCCGGAAATGGACACCTCTGTCCATTAATGGACAGTTTCACAGATCTCCGAAAGCTGCATAAATAGAATAAGTGGCTTTAAATAAGCAGCTTACATAGACTTCAACCTCTGGCGGCCCACGTGCCCTTATAGAGGATCATGGACATCGCTCGACCAGACCTTAAAGTTCAGAAACGCCGCCGGCAGATCATCCTGTCCGCCGTGGCCCTGCTCGTCGTGGTTGCTGTCACCATCGGAGTCTCGCGTCTCAAACCTGCCGCCCCCTCGGTTGAGTGGGGAACCTTGTGGCCCGACACGGTCAAACGCGGTTCCATGCTGCGCCAGGTTCATGGCCTTGGCACTCTCACCCCCAGCCAGGAAGCCATTCGTCAGATTCCCGCCGAGACGGAAGCGACCGTTGTCCGCATCCACATGTTGCCGGGCTCGCTGGTAAAGTCAGACACCATCCTGCTGGAGATGAGCAATCCGCAAGTGGAACAGGAAGCACTCGACGCCCAGCTGCAATGGAAGGCCGCCGCTGCTGCCTTCCAGAGCAAGAGGGTTCAATTGGAAAGCGACTTGATGACCCAGAAAGCAGCCGCGGCTACGGTTACCGCGGACTACTCTCAGGCCAAGCGTCAGGCCGATACCGACAAAGCTCTCTACGATCTTGGCGTAAAGTCTGGCATGGAATACAAATCCTCGAAGGACAAGGCCGACGAACTCACCACCAGAAACAATCTCGAACTTGAAATGCTCACCGCCAACCAAAATGCCATTGCCACGCAAATGGCCGAGCAGCAGGCCAAAGTTGACCAGATGCGCGCCCTGGCCGACTTGAAACAAAAGCAGTTGGCTGACCTGAAAGTCCGCGCCGGAATTGACGGAGTACTGGTTGATCTTCCTCTGCAAGTCGGCCAGCACGTGACCCCTGGCACGATGCTCGCCAAAGTGGTGCAGCCCAATCACCTGATGGCGGAGCTGAAAATCGCCGAAACGCAAGCCCGCGACGTGCAGATCGGACAGGCCGCATCCGTGGACACGCATAATGGCCTTATCCCAGGAAATGTCACTCGCGTAGACCCCGCCGTGCAAAACGGAACTGTTACCGTGGACGTAAAACTCATCGGCGACCTTCCCCAAGGAGCGCGCCCTGACCTGAGCGTGGACGGCACCATCAATCTGGAAAAGCTGGATGACGTTCTTTACGTCGGCCGTCCGGCATTCGGCCAGGAAAACAGCACCATCAGCCTGTTCAAGGTTGATCCCGATAGCAAAGGAGCGGTGCGCGTCCGGTGAAAGTTGGCCGCGCCTCCGTCAATTCGATTCAAATCGTTGAGGGACTGCACGAAGGCGATACCGTCATTCTGTCCGACATGTCGCGCTGGGATAGCACCGACCGCATTCAGCTTGAGAAATAGAGTTCCTATGCAACTTTGTCATCCCGACCGTAGCGAAGCGAAGCGAACCGAGCGAACTTCGGGTGCGCACGAGGGAGAGTCGAACGGGGACCGGCTTTTCCGGCGGTCAACGGCTTTGATAGGGCACGGCTTCAGCCGTGCCGCTCAGAACCCGACAGAATGCCGGCTTTAGCCCCTGAGGTGTATACGCGAGAACCAGTTCTTGAATGTTTCGCTAGAACCAACGTACGAAAATCAGCCCCGGAGGGGCCTGGTGACAATAGCCCGGCGCTTCAGCGCCGGGAAAAGTGGAAGGATGACCAAGTCCGGGAGGGACGATTGAGTGTTCACGCACACCCAACCGGGCGAAAGGGCAATGAACATGCGCCCTACACAAAGAAAGGCACAAACACAATGACGCAACCCACCGAGCCGTTGATCAACATCGAAGGTCTAACCAAAATTTTCTACACCGACGAAATTGAAACCCACGCGCTTTCCGGCGTGCACCTATCCATCGCCAAGGGCGAGTATGTCGCCATGTCGGGCCCTTCGGGCTGTGGCAAGTCCACGCTGCTCTCCATCATCGGCCTGCTCGATACGCCGACCGACGGGAAATATTCCCTGAGCGGCAAGCCTGCCGAGAATCTCGACTTCGCCGAGCGCTCCCGCATCCGCAATCAGGAGATCGGGTTCATCTTCCAGAGTTTCAACCTGATCGGCGACCTCACCGTGTACGAGAACGTCGAGCTGCCGCTCACCTATCGCCAGAAAATGCCATCCGTTGACCGCAAGAAGCGCGTCATGGAAGCGCTCGAGCGCGTCGGCATGGCGCATCGCCTCCGCCACTATCCGTCGCAGCTCTCCGGAGGCCAGCAGCAGCGCGTCGCCGTGGCCCGCGCCCTGGGCGGCAAGCCTTCGATCCTCCTGGCCGACGAGCCTACCGGCAACCTCGACTCGCGCAACGGCGAAGCAGTCATGGAACTGCTCCGCGACCTGCACAAGGAAGGCGCGACCATCTGCATGGTCACGCACGACCCCCGCTTCGCCAAGCACGCCCAGCGCGAAGTCCATCTCTTCGACGGCAAAGTCGTGGCCGAAGAAGAGCTGAAGAAGCTGATGGAGAACGTGAGCGCATGACTACGTTTTTGTATGACCTTCGCTATGCGATTCGCCAGCTGCGCAAGAGCCCTGGCTTCACCGTTACGGCAGTGCTTACTCTCGCACTTGCAGTCGGAGCCGCGTCGGCAGTATTCAGCGTCATTTACGCCGTGCTTATCCGGCCGCTACCCTACGACCATCCGGAGAAGATTTTCTATCTCAATTCGTACGCGCTAGAGGGCTATCAGCAGCCAACGTCCTATCCCGAATACCTCGACTGGCGGCGGGAGAATCATTCCTTTTCTGCTCTCGCCGGATTCTCAGCGGGTTTCTTGCCTGGAAGCAGCAATTTGGAGGGCCCGGCAGGCCCGGTCGCATTATCCACAGTTGCCACCACTGACAACTTCTTTGATGTTTTCGGCGTGCATCCGCTGATTGGACGCACCTTCGCGCCCGGTGAAGATCAGCCCGGCAAGAATGATGTTGTCGTGTTGAGTTATGAAGTTTGGCAGCAGAATTTTGGCGGGAAGCGCAACGCTATCGGACAGACCGTTAAATTGAATGGCAGTCCGTACACCGTGATCGGAGTCATGCCCGCCGGGTTCCGTTTCCCTGTCAATAGCCGCAACGCAATCTACACGCCGCTGCACATTCCAAAAGCCTGGACATCGAGCATCGCGAGGACCACTGGCTGGACACCGTAGCGCGGCTGAAGCCAGGCTTTTCCGTTGCAGCAGGCACAAGCGGATATGAACCAGGTACTCGCCGATCTGGGCAATGCTATCCAAACATGTCTAAGGGCCGCAAAATGGAGCTGGCAGATCTCGCTTCCTTTGTTGTGGGAGATACGGCTCCGGCGCTCAAGGTGCTGATTCTTGCTGTGTTGGCAGTGTTGGCGATTGGATGCGTCAACGTTGCCGGTTTGCTTTTAGCCAGAGGCGTGAAGCGTGAGCGGGAAGTTGCTCTGCGCTCCGCCGTAGGCGCCAGCCGGTCGCGGCTTGTCCGCCAGATGCTGACTGAGAGTCTGTTGCTTGCGGTTCTGGGAGCTGCTGTCGGCACGCTGCTCGCTTACGGATTGCTGAACGCCATCCGTTCTCTGCTCATCGCTGCCGTGGCGCGCGGCGCAGATGTGGAGATGAACCAACCTGTGCTGTGGGCATCGCTCGCAATCGCCATATTGACCAGCCTGCTGGCAGGGCTGGTTCCGCGCTCCGTCTATCCGGAATCGCGCCTTATCTTGTGCTCAAATCCGGAGGAAGCGCCGGGTCCAGCCGCGGACAACAACGCCTGCGCGCCAGTTTCATCATTACGCAAGTGGCGCTGGCTCTGGTGTTGCTGGTTGTTGCCGGTTTGTTACTGCGCGTGTTTGCAGGACTTCGCAATGCGGATCTTGGCTTCAATCCAGATCACCTGCAGACTACCGAAATCGATCTCTCGCCCGTACGCATATCAGGGACGTAACTTGCTCGACTGATTTCTATCAGCCCTTACTGGAAAGGTTCGTGCCATCCCTGGCGTAAAGCATGCGGGCATCATTCAGCTTTACCGGTTCAGGACGACGGGCTCGAATAGTGATGTCAAGAATCGTTGGCCACCCACCGCCCCCGACGAATCAAGAGCGCGCTGGCGGAAATTCGTGTGGTGACACCTGGCTACTTTCAAGGCGCTCGGCATTTCCCTGGTGCGTGGCCGGATGCTGGACGAAAAGATCAGACACGCTAACCTCCCCGCCAGTCACGGTCGTCAATGAAGCCTTCGTGAAGAAATTCTTCGCCAATGGGCGAAGACCCGATTGGCAAGCACATTAACGATGATGACAAAACGACAATCGTCGGGGTGGTTCGCTCTGTCCGGCAAGATATTTTTCAACCGCCAATGGCGGAGATGGATTTTCCATCTCACAGATGTCCAGTGAGCAGATGCATGGCTATCTTCTCGCACATGCAACTAGTGGTGCGCACCAGCGTTGAACCAGAATCCCTCGTTCCCAGCCTGCGTAATGCATTCCACGAAGTAGATCCCGGTCTGCCGTTTCGCCAGCCGGAGACCATGCGGGACATCGTGGCGGACGCGCTCATCTTCCAGCGTCTGGAGAACTGGCTCTTTGGGATCTTTCGCATCTTTGGCGGTTCTGCTCGCCATCGTCGGACTCTACGGTCTTATCAGCCACGAGGTAGAACTTTCCACCCATGATATCGGCATCCGCCTGGCCTTAGGCGCGACGCGGGGGCGGGTGCTGGCTGGAGTCTATCGGCGTGTGGGCGTGATGTTGCTGATGGGAGTCGCCATTGGCCTGTTGGTTACGGCGGCAGTGCAGAAGTTACTCGCAGCCGTTCTGATCATTCATGCGAACCGTGACGCTGCGGTAATTACAGCTTTGGCTTCGGGACTGATCTTCGCCGGTCTTCTCGCGACTTCCTCCCCGCCCGCCGCGCCGCCCAAGTCGATCCCATGGTGGCCCTGAGATATGAATAGACCTTTCATCCCGCGTGTGGCGCGGGCGCCCTCGCCCGCGAAGACTCGAGAGGCAGCCATGACCGGACTATTGCAAGACTTGCGCCACGCTCTGCGTCAACTCTGGAAAAGTCCCGGCTTTGCCGCTGTCGCAATCCTCACCCTTGCCCTCGGCATGGGCGCGAATACGGCCGTATTCAGCGTGATGAATGCCATTTTGCTGCGTATGTTACCGGTGCGCGAACCACAGCATTTGTTTTACATGCATGAGGCCCATGGCCAATACCAGCCGCCGGGAGCCAGTGACACTGGCAACCCCAATCTGTCTTTCTCCGAGCCCGTCTTCGAAGCGCTTCGCCAGCGCCACGATGTCTTTGACAACGTCATCGCCTATGTTCCGCTCAATATCGGAAAGGTGGCCGTGCGTTATGGAGCCACGCCCGAGGAAGCCGAAGGCGACGAGGTTAGCGGAAACTTCTTCTCCGGCCTCACCGCCGGAATCTCGCGCGGCCGCGGTTTCACTCTGGATGACGAGAAAAGCCATTCGCCCGTTGTCGTGCTCAGCTACGGCTATTGGGCCAGGCGTTTTGCGGGCAATCCCTCCGTTCTCGGAGAAACCCTCTACGTCAAGGGCGTTCCATTCACCATCGTCGGCATCGCCGCGCGGGGTTTCCAGGGAGTCGAGCCTGGGAGCTCAACTGATTTCTGGATTCCATTGCAGATCCGCCCTGAGATGAATGCCTGGGGCATCCCGGCCGATCGGAACTCGCTTTACGGTACGCCGAAATGGTGGTGTTTGCCGCTGATGGCGCGCCTCCGGCCGCAGATCACGCCCCAGCAGGCGCAGAATGCCCTGCAATCCACTTTCGGCGAGGCCGCGAAAACCGGTATTGGAGCCATTGATCCCAAACTGTGGAAGCCGCTGCTCGACTTCGCTCCTGCCAAAGGAATTCAAGTCTATGACCAGGCGTTACGCGCGCCCGTGCAAATCCTGATGGGCCTGGTGTTCCTGGTGCTGATGATTGCGTGCACCAACGTCGCCCTGCTGCTCATGGCGCGCAACGAGGCCAGGCAGCGCGAGTTCGGCCTGAAGATCGCAATTGGCGCTGGCAAGGCACACCTGTTTCGCCAGCTTTTCTCGGAGAGTTTATTGCTGGTAGCAGCGGGAGCCGGCCTGGGATGGTTCTTCGCAATCTTTGCCACCCGCGCTCTCGCCGATTGGTCAGGAATCGAGAGCGGGCTCGCTCCCGATCTGAACGTTCTCTTATTCACTCTGGGTATTTCCGTAGCCACGGCACTCGTCTTTGGTCTCGCCCCCTTGTGGATCGCCCTGCGTGCTCCAGTTTCAGGCGTGTTGCGAGCCACTGCAACGAGCATCACCCAGAACCGGCGCGGCTTGGGCGGCAAGCTGCTCATGTCTTCGCAAGTGGCAATTTGCCTGTTGCTGCTCGTGGTCGCTGGCCTCTTGTTGCGCACCCTGCGCAACTACCAGACTCAGGACCTCGGGATGCGCACCGAGGGGTTGCTGGTTTTCGGGACCACTCCCCAAAGCGCCCACACTGGCGTGCAGACTTTCATTTTCTACCGCACTCTGCTCGATCGCATTCGCGCCCTGCCAGGAGTGAAGGGCGCGACCATGATGGGAAATCGTCTGGGATCCGGTTGGTCCGACAACAACAATGTCACCGTGGATGGCGTTAGCACCCCGGACAGCGTCCGCAGCAATCGAGTTGGGCCCGGCTATTTCCGCGTGCTCGGCGTTCCCATCCTCGAGGGCCGCGATCTCTCGGACGCCGACGCACCCGGTTCACCGCCGGTAGTCGTGGTCAACGAAACCTTTGCGAAGCAGTACCTGCCAAAAACAAATCCTCTCGGCCACGAGGTTGGCGGTGGCCAGATCGTCGGCGTGGTCAAGGACAGCAAGTACAGCGGCGTCGATGAAACCCCGATCCCTACCGCCTACTACCCTGCAATGCGCGGCCTGAGTCCGGGAGACACCATGCACCTGGTGGTCCGGACCGATGGCTACCCCCTCGACTTGCTGCCGGCAATCCGGGGAGCGGTTCGCGAAATTGATCCGAATGTTCCGCTGGAAAAACCCCTGACCCTAGCGGCCCAGTTCGAGCAGTCCTATACCTGGGGAAAGATGTTTGGCTGGCTGGGCGGATTTTTCGGCGGCCTGGCTGCCTTGCTGGTCGCGACTGGCCTCTACGGGACGTTGTCTTATCGCACTATGCGCCGCACCGCTGAGATCGGCATGCGCATGGCCTTCGGTGCACAACCTCGCCAAGTCCTCTGGATGATTATGCGCGAGAGTTTGTTGATCAGTTCCATCGGCGTGGCGGCAGGCTTTCCGCTTGCCCTCCTGTGCGCGCGCCTGCTGGGTTCGATGTTGTATCAGGTCTCTCCCTTCGACCCGGTCAGCTTCGCGCTGGCCACATGCTGCGTTGCGCTGGTGGGTGGTATCGCCGCGTTCTTGCCCGCCCGCCGCGCCGCGAAGCTCGATCCCATGGAGGCCCTGCGCTATGAGTAAAACTGTCATCCCGGCCGAAGCGGAGCTAAGCGAGCAAAGTGGAGGGACCTGCCTTTCGGAACTCCGCAACGGGTACCCCACTTCTCGCCGCCGTTGCGAGAAGTGGGACCACCAGACACAGACGCAGCGCAGCAATGAGGAAAGAACATGACCGGACTATTCCAAGATGTCCGCTACGCTTTGCGCCAACTTGCGAGAAATCGCGCGTTGACCATCATCGCGATCGTTACGCTGGCGCTCGGGATAGGGGCAAACACCGCAGTGTTCAGTATTTTCAGTGCCGCCCTGCTCCGCCCGTTGCCCTATTCCAATCCGGACCGGGTCGTGATTATTTGGGAGACCAAGCGACAATACACGGGCAGCTACCAATCGGGTCGCATGACGATTGCCGCTGCGAACTTTAGCGACTGGCAGCATCAGAATCATGTGTTCAAACAAATGGTTCTGGTGGACGGCGGCCGCTACAACATGACCGCTGCGGGCACAACAGAAACAGTAACCGCTCTTCAAGTACAAGCAGGATTTTTTAATCTACTCGGCTCACGTCCCCAGGTCGGCCGCACCTTCAACTCCGAGGAAGACAAACCAGGCGAGGATCACGTCGCGGTCTTAAGTGCCGCTCTTTGGAATCGGAAGTTCGGCAGGCAAACGCGACTTGCCGGCCAAACGATCACTCTCGACGGCCAGATTTATACGGTGATTGGCGTAATGCCAGCTGACTTCGGTTTTCCGGTCGCGAAATTTGAGATTTGGGTTCCATTGGCAATGACTGCCGGACGATGGGCAGAGGGGAGGAACGGACATGAATACGGCGTGGTAGCACGCCTTCGCGATGGCGTTAGTTTGAAGCAAGCGCAAACGGAAATGAACGGTATCGCCTCCGGTCTGGAGCGGCAGTATCCCGTAACGAATTCGGGTTCGGGCATAAGGCTGGTGCCCATTGGAGAAGAGATGGTCGGAAATGCTCGCCCCGCACTGATTGCCATTTTCAGTGCGGTCGGGTTGCTGCTGATGATTGTGTGTTCGAACGTCGCCATGCTGTTGCTGGCGCGGGCGTCAGGACGTTGTCAATGAGATTGCTGTGCGGGTCGCGTTAGGGGCAAGCCGACGAAAGCTGCTGGCCCAGTTATTGACAGAAGGCGCTGTCCTGGCTGCGCTAGGCGGAATGCTCGGACTTGTGCTGTCGTCGCTCGCGATTCCATTCCTGCGTGTTATGCCGGTTGACTTGCCTCGTCTTGACCAAATCTCGATAGATTGGCGGGTTCTGGCTTTTTCTTTGCTGGCAGTCATCCTCAGCACTGTGCTGTTCGCGTTGGCTCCGGCTGTGCAATTGGCCCATGGCGAAACAGCGTCGACCCTAAATAGTGGCACACGCAGCGGATTGGACACAGGAGACCGCCGTACTGGCAACACATTACGTGTTTTTGTGGTTATTGAAATGATGCTGGCGGTGGTATTGATGACCGGCGCCGGACTTTTAACACGCAGTTTGTGGAAGGTGATGACCGTGGATCCAGGCTTTAATCCGGAACGCCTCATCACGGCGGATCTGTCGCTTGCCGAGGAGCAGCATTTGAATGCTCAGCAGGAACTTTCCTTCTATGGAAAGTTGTTGGACGAAGTTCGAAGTTTGCCGGACGTAACCTCCGCCGGTCTCACCAGCAACTTGCCGATTGGTGGCTCGAGTTGGGGGATAATTTTTTCGGTCGAGGGCCATCCTGTAGCGGCCAGTGATTTCCAAGCCAGCGATCAGCGCCTTGTGAGTCCCGGCTATTTTGAAGCAATGGGAATTCCGCTGGCTTCCGGCAGATTTTTCGAAAGCTACGACACACCTGGTGCTGAACCCGTGGCCATCATCAACGACGCATTTGCACGCCGCTATTTTCCCGGAGAAAACCCCATCGGTCACCGCGTCAAGTGGGGACGCCCTGAAAATAAAGAACTCCCATGGTGGTTCACCATTGTGGGAATCGCCGGGAGCGTGCGGCATCGCAGCCTGGAGACACCAACCTCACCGGAACTGTACATGTGTTCCGCGCAGATGGCCGACCCGCTGCCGATAGCTCCCGCCGAAATGACATTGGTTGTTCGATCGCGCGGCTCGCTCGTCCCGCTGCCCAGCGCGCTGAGAGAGGAAGTCGCCAGACTCGACAGTCAAGCCGTCGTGCAGAATGTGCGCACCATGGAATCCGTACTCTCCGATTCGCTGACTTCCCGCAAATTCAACGTGGAAGTCTTCAGTGGCTTTGGCGGCCTGGCGCTGATTCTGGCTTGGATCGGAATCTATGGAGTAGTCGCCTACATGATGATGCTGCGTAGGCACGAGATTGGAATCCGCATCGCGCTGGGCGCGTCTCGGGCCAATGTGCTGGGAATGGTCCTCGGCCAATCCGCGCGGTTAATCTGCATCGGAGTTGCTTTGGGTGTGTTGGGGGCATGGTTTGCAGTTCGCTCTATCGGTTCGCTGCTCTATGGTGTAGGCCCTCACTCCCTTCCAATTCTTGCCATTGCTGTGCTGGTAGTCGCAACAGCAGCTTTGGCCGCCAGCTACCTTCCCGCCCGCCGCGCCGCCAAAGTCGATCCCATGGAGGCCCTGCGCTATGAATAACCGTCCCAGAACGGGAAAATATCCTCCCAATTTGCTAACGCTCGCGAGGTCCGCATTTTGCCGCCGCCATCTCCCGCTAACCCAGGCACTTGCGTGTCACTACGCTTTTGTCATGACGATGTGTTCCAACTGGAACACTAGACCAACTCTGCACTCAATCCATGAATCGAGAGTGAAATGATCCAACTGAAACGCGTCGAACGCAGTTACAAAACCGCTGCCGGACAGACCTGGGTCCTGCGCCGCATCAACCTTGAAATTCGTGAAGGCGAATTCATCACCATCATGGGGCCATCGGGAGCGGGAAAGTCTTCGCTCCTCAACGTGCTCGCTCTTCTCGATGACCAATGGGAAGGCGAGTATTGGTTTCGCGAGCAAGGCGTGCACGACATGAAGCGCAAGCAGCGCGCCGAACTCGCCAAGCGGAACATGGGGATGGTCTTCCAAAGCTATCACCTGCTCGACGACCTCACCGTACAGGAGAACATCGACCTCCCTCTATCTTATAAAGACGTTCCGCGCAGCCAGCGGCAGAGCCTGGTGGCCGACGTTCTCGACCAGTTTCAGATCGTCGCCAAGAAAGATTTATTTCCCAACCAGCTTTCCGGAGGACAGCAGCAACTGGTCGGCATCGCCCGGGCCGTCATTCATAAGCCGGCGCTTCTTCTCGCCGACGAACCCACTGGCAACCTTCATTCCTCTCAGGCGAAAGAAATCATGGAACTCTTTCGCCAACTCAATCAGAACGGAACCACCATCGTGCAAGTCACGCACTCCGAAGTAAACGCCTCCTACGGCAACCGCGTCATTCAACTCGGCGATGGCTGGATGACCGGCGACACCGGCAACCCTACCCTGGGCGCGCAGGGTGAAGTGGTGAAGCGATGAACGGTCTGCGCGAGTTCCGCACGCGATTGCTGGCGGGCGTGCTGGCGTTCACGACTGCGGTCGCTTCGGCACAGACGCCGGCGAAGTTTCAAGTCGAGATGCCTAAGTCGCACGACCCGCTGAGCGCCTATGCTCCGTCCCATGTGCCCGAGCCCTCGCTGGCCAACTCGCCACGGCTCGATCAGCTCATTCATGACGGCAAGCTCTACCTTTCGTTGAAAGACACGATCGATCTCGCGCTAGAGAACAATCTCGATCTGGCCATCGCGCGTTACAACCTGCCCATCGCCGATACCGACATCCTGCGCACCAAAGCCGGCGGGGTGGTACGCGGGGTTAATACTGGCGTGGTGCAAGGGACTACCGGCGGCGGAGTCGGCGGCTTTGGAACGGGAGCGCCGGGCGCCGGCGCGGGAGGCACCACTGGCGGCGCGGGCGGCGCCGGCGGCGGCGCGGGGGGACTGGTGCAATCCACTCTTGGCGAAGGCACCAGCGTGTCATCGTTCGATCCAACCATCAGCGCGGTCTTCGGCGGAGAGCACCAAACCGAGCCGCTGCAAAACTTGCAAGTCTACGGCATTCCTACCCTGCAGACTAATATCAGCCAGTTCAACGTCAACTACGCTCAAAGCTTTCCCACCGGCACGACTCTTAGCTTTACGTTTCAAAATGGCCGCCAGTGGGAGAACAGCATTTTCAACCAGCTCAATCCAGTCTTGAGCTCGTATTATCACATCGAGTTTCAGCAACAACTTCTGGCGGGCTTCGGATTCGGCCCGAATCTTCGCTATTTGCGCATCGCTAAGAACGACAAGAAGATTTCGGATATCGCTTTCAAGGACCAAGTCATCGCTACGGTCACGCAGATCGAGAATATTTATTGGGACCTGGTGAACGCCTACCAGGAAGCGCAAGTGGATGAACAATCTCTGCAGTTTGCCCAGCAGTCTCTGGAAAACGCGAAGAAAGAACTGCAACTGCAAAGCATTCCCGCGATGGATGAGATGAAAGCCGAGACGGAAGTATCGAAGCGCGATCAGGACTTGACCGTCGCGAAGACTACTCTGGAACTGCAGGAGTCGCTGATCAAGAATGCGCTTACCAAGAGCCTGGATGATCCGGTTCTTGAAGAAATTCCTGTGGTACCGACCAGCAGTATGAGTGAAATGGAGGCGCAATCCACCCCGGCGGTGGCTTTGGCGGCACTCACCTCCGAGGCGCTGGAGAATCGGCCTGAATTGTCGGAGTCCGCGGTGGATTTACTGAATCGCCAGATCAGCCGCAAGACAGCGCGGAACGCGTTGTTGCCGAGTCTGTCTCTGCAAGGCTATTACGGAGGCACGGGCCTGGGCGGACCGGTCAACCCGGCCTATACGCAGGGGCCGGTGACCTCAATCCTCCCCGCCGATTTTGGAAACACCATTGTCAATGCCTACAACAATTCCGCCCCCGATTATTTCGTAGGCCTGAACCTGCAGATTCCGCTGAGAAACCGCGCGGCCAAGGCGGATCAATACCGCTCCGAACTCGAATACCGGCAGGCGGAGTTGCTCCTCGAGCAACTGAAAAAGAAGGTCCGCATCGAAGTGCGTAATGCGCAGTATGCCCTCGAGCAGAACACCGCCCGCGTAGATTCTGCCCGCAAGGCCCGCGACCTGGCGCAGCGTACTTTTGAGATTACAAAGAAAGAGCAGGAGCTCGGGTCGGGGTCGAGCTTTCAGACCCTGAGTGCGCAGCACGACCTGGCCATGGCGCAATTGGATTTCGTGACTGCCACGACTACCTATGAAAAAGCCAAAGTCGAATTGGATCGTGCCACCGGAACCACGCTGGAACACAATGACATCAAGATTCAGGATGCTATCAATGGAAAGGTGAGCGGGACGAGCCCGTAGGGCGGCAAAACATTGAACCACAGAGGGCAAAGAGGATCCGCCAAGAACCTTGAGGAAACTACATAGACGAGCGTCTATTTACTGCGGAGGCTAACGCATATGTAGACAAGCGTCTATTCTTCAGGAGATGGAGGGTGGCGTGAAAAGATGCCGTGGAGGCCTTCCCACTTCTGGCGCCAAGGGCGCGCGAGAAATGGGGTGCCCAGCACGAACTCAAAGTCAAAAGCGGCGGACAGGAGTGTCCGCCCCACACATCGCTACCGCATATACAGACACGCGTCTATTTTTCAGGAGATGGAGGGCGGAGCGAAAAGATGCCGTGGAGACCTTCCCACTTCTCGCGCAAAGGGCGCGCGAGAAATGGGGTGCCCAGCACGAACTCAAAGTCGAAAGCGGCGGACAAGAGTGTCCGCCCCACACCACCCCGCCCGGGGCATAATATGGCAGACAGCAGGCAGGCCTGAAAGATAGTTCAATGCAGACCACAGTCAAACCGGCTGAAAGTTCGGCAAACGCAACGGTCAAGCGGCGCGACCGCAAGCCTCGCGTCCTGGCGGCCGATGACCAGCAGCATATTCTGGAGGCGCTCGAACTGCTGCTGCGTCCGCAGGGATACGAAGTCGAGACCGCGCAATCACCTGCCGTGGTCCGGGAGATGCTTTCTTCAGGGCCTTACGACGCGGTGCTGATCGATCTGAACTACACGCGCGATACGACTTCCGGACAGGAAGGCCTCGACCTGCTCTCAGAAATTGTCGCCTCGGATAGCACCATCCCCGTGATCGTGATGACCGCGTGGGGCAATGTGGAACTCGCTGTCGAGGCGATGCGGCGCGGGGCGCGGGATTTCATTCAAAAACCCTGGGAAAACGAGCGTCTGCTGACCATCGTCCGCACCCAGATCGAGTTGCATGGCGCGTTGCGGGAGGCCGAGCTTTTGGCGGCGGAGAATCGATTGCTGCGTGCTCCCGGCCGCCCGGAATTCATCGCCACCGCGCCGGCCATGCAACCTGTGCTCGAAGCAATCACTCGCATCGGCCCCTCGGAGGCGAACGTTCTGATCACCGGCGAACATGGGACGGGCAAAGAAATCGTCGCGCAAACCCTGCATACGCTTTCTTCCCGCGCCTCCCGTTCGCTGGTCACGGTAAATACCGGAGCTTTGGCCGAAGGCACCTTCGAAAGCGAGCTTTTCGGCCACGTGAAGGGCGCTTTCACCGATGCCCGGGCGGACCGGATTGGGCGCTTCGAGCTGGCCGACGGCGGCACCATTTTTTTGGACGAGATTGGCAATGTGCCCTTCCACCAACAGGCCAAGCTGCTGCGCGCGCTTGAGTCAGGAGCCATCGAGCGCGTAGGATCATCGCGCACGCGGCGCGTGGATGTGCGTATTATCTCCGCCACCAATTCCGACCTTCGCGCGGCTTGCGCCGCCGGAGAATTCCGCGAGGATTTGCTGTTCCGCCTCAACACCGTTGAGATCCACCTGCCACCGCTGCGGGAACGGCGCGAAGATATTCCGGTGCTGGCGGCGCATTTTCTTTCCCGCTACGCATCGCGCTACCGGCGGCCGGTTCAGCGGTTCGAGGCCGCCGCGTTGCAACTTTTGACGCAATATTCCTGGCCGGGCAACGTGCGTGAACTGGAACACACTCTGGAGCGCGCTGTGCTGATGTGCCGCACCGGTGAGATTCAACCTTCCGACCTGGGACTGAACTCGCCGCGGCCGCAGAGCCAGAGCCTGGAAGAACTCAGCCTGGAAGCCGTGGAGACGGTCTTGATCCGCAAAGCCTTGCAGCGCTTCCAGGGAAACATCAGCCAGGCGGCGGATGCGCTGGGGCTCAGCCGCGGCGCTCTGTATCGCCGGATGGAGAAATATGGGCTCTAGCCCGCGCGGGAAGGCCAATCCCGGCGCGCGCAGTGTTCACCGAAGACGACGCCTTCGCTATGAGCGGCGCATAAGCCTTTTCACGTTTTTGGTCGCATTGCCTGGGCTGCTGGTAAGCGGCATTCTCATCTGGCTCCAGTCTTGGAGCTTGGAATCGAAGCTGGCGCTGTTCGCGGTCGAATTGTTCGTCTGGTGGCTGCTGGCTTCAGCACTGCGGGAACAGACTACGCGTCCTCTGCAAACTCTCGCCAATGTGCTCTCCGCTCTGCGCGAGGAAGACTATTCTTTTCGGGCGCGCGGCGCCGCCATCAACGACGCGCTGGGAGAGCTTTCCCTGGAAGTGAACGCGCTGGCGGACGAGTTGGCGGACCAGCGTATTGGTTCGATTGAGGCCACAGCCCTGCTGCGCCGCGTGGTCGAAGAAGTCGAAGTTCCCCTGTTCGCATTCGATCCGGACCGGATTCTGCGTTTAGTGAATCCTGCCGGGGAGCGATTGCTGCAAGAGCCTGGGGTAAGAGTGCTCGGCTCTACCGCCGATGAACTCGGGCTGCAGAGTTGTCTGGCCGCGGAAAATGGGACGCTTCTGCCGTTGAATCTCAATAGCCCAAGCGCGCGCTGGTTGCTGCGGCGCAGCGCCTTCCGCCAAAGAGGCATACCTCATACTCTGGTTGTTCTCTCCGACGTGAGCCGCGCCTTGCGCGAAGAAGAGCGCAAAGCCTGGCAGCGGTTGATCCGCGTATTGGGCCACGAGCTCAACAACTCTTTAGCATCGATCAAGTCCATTGCTGGAAGCCTTAGTAGCCGGGTATTTCACTCCGCATTAAACCCGGAAGAACGCCAGGACTTTGAGCGGGGATTGCAAATTATCGAGAGCCGGGCCGCCGCGCTCAACCGTTTTCTGCAAGCGTACCGGCAACTGGCTCAGATACCGCCGCCCAATCTGCGAAAGGTGGCGCTGACGCCCATCGTACAGCGGGTTGCCGCCCTGGAAACGCGGCTGAGGGTGGAGACAATTCCCGGGCCTGACGTTCGAACTGGCCGTGGATCCAGATCAAATCGAACAAATGCTGATCAATCTGGTGCGTAACGCCGTGGAAGCCGCTTTGGAACCAGTCCACCCCATGCGTTCGCCGGGTGAAAAAAATACTTCTGGCGCCCCTTCCGCAAAGCCCGAGGTAGTGATGGGATGGAATCTCTCGGAAAAGCAGGTAGTTCTCACCATCGCAGACAACGGACCCGGGCTGCTCAACCCGAGCAACGCTTTTGTGCCGTTCTACACCACGAAATCGTCCGGGAGCGGAATCGGATTGGTCCTCTCACGCCAAATTGCCGAGGCACATGGAGGATCCTTGGAACTTCTCAATGGCAGCGGTCAACATGGCTGCGTGGCCAAAGTTGTATTGCCTCGGGCCGAAACAGCGACCGGCTTGCAGCGGTAGTTCGAGTCCCTCAGCGCAGGCGTTTGTGGAATCCCATCACCGCACGCCGGATGCTTGAAGGTTCTTACGGTAGCGTCACAACAGCTACGCTAAATCCATTTAGGGTAACTTTATCGCCGCTCAATTTGACGGAAGCAGGAGGCTGGAAGGCGGTGGTCTGATCCACGTACTCCTCTTGTCCACCGTTCGCCCCGGGGATAGAAACCTCCGAGTTGCGATCACGCTTGTTCACCAGCAGTAAACGGCGCTTGCCCTCTCGGGTCACTACACCGAGTGAATAAATGGACCCGCTAGACACGTCGGCGTCCACCAGTTTGTCTCCCGGCCCGAAGTTATCTCGCAGTAGTTTCAATACCCAGTAGCGCGCGTTCGGCTTGCCGGTATTCCAATCCACCATCGAGACGCTGGGAAACTGGGTAGGGTAGCCGACTAACTGGGACTCGCCTGCCACATCGACACCCAAGCTGGTCAGCCTGCCAAAGATGTAGGCGTACATAGCGCCAGACAAATTCCAGTAAGAATTTGGGATGGGCTTGGCGATGTGGCCCGGCACCCCCTGGTCTCCGTCATCGGCCGCGATGGAACCGATTTCGTCGATGGTGGTGCGGGTCTGGGGTGAAAGCCTTTTCCGGATGGACTCAATGAAGCGCACCACGTCGAGGAACCCATCGGCTTGAGCAAAGAAAGTGAATTGCTGCACCTCCGGGCTTTGATCGGGGGAAGGCGAAGCATAGAAATGATAGGAGATGAAATCCAACGGAATTCCGGGCTGGTGATTCTTGGGATCGAGAAAGTACTCAAAAAAGTGCGGATTGCCGCCAGGAAAAGCCAGCGCCAGCCCCACAAATTTTGTATTTGGCTGCACGTTGCGCATGGCCGCTACAACCGAGTCGTAGATTCGAGTGTAGGTTTCCGGAGACGGATTGTGCTCACCCTCGGGCTCGTTTAACACTTCCCAGTAAGGAATTTGATAGTGGTAGCCAGACTCATGCCGCGTGCCCAATTCATCGGTGAATCCGCCCTGGGTGTACCACGCCAGCAGCCGGGCATAGTAGTCCGCCACCTCCTTGCAACTGGGATCGCGTAACTCGCTCCCCTTCTCGTAATCCCAAGTTACCTGATTCGGATCGGCAGGATAGGGCACAGGCTTGTCGGTCTTGTACATCCACTGCGGAATCGTGCTGAAATTCAGAATGACCGGATGGCCCTTCGTAGCCTCAAGAAAATCTATGGTCATGGGATCAATGACAGAAAAGTCCCACGAGGTCTTGCCGTTTGCTGGCGGATCAAGTTCGGCGACACCCAGCTTCGGGTAGGGCAACCAGGGAACGTAACGGACATAGTCAGCTTGCAGATCGTGAAGCGACTTGAATACATTGTCGTGGATGGCCGTCCCGCGCCCTAAGGGCGGGTTCACCACCACCTGCAGGGTCGGCGTGGTTTGCGAGACGCTCACTACCTTTTCCCAGTTCACGGTCGCTTTCGCAGATTGGTCCTGGCCTACGGAAAGCTTTGACAGCAGACATAGCGCAATCACCAATATCGTTATCGGGCGGTATTTCCGTTCCATCGAATCGTCTCCCATCACGGGCGTTAAGGGCGCACCTTACCCAGGTTATGAGGACAGTACTGGCGAATGCGATTGTGCCCGCACCCCTTCGATTTTGCAATACGTAAATTAGCTCGCTATTGACATCTCGACCGTGTGCTCCTCCGGGGGATGGGTTTCGCCGCGGGGTACGCATTTCGAGACGAGAACTCGAGCGCCGGTTTGGATTTCTGCGATTGATTGCCGCTTCGCCGCCCTGCAAGATTCGACGTGATAACCTATCGTAGGTTGCTTCGGGACAACATGGCCTTCATCACCAAAAACTTCCTGCTTCAGAGCAAGACTGCAAATTATCTGTATCGCGAATATGCCGCGGCGCAGCCCATCTTTGACTATCACTGCCATCTTTCTCCGCAAGACATCGCCGAGAACCGGCGCTTTCGCAATTTATTTGAAATCTGGCTGGAGGGCGACCACTATAAATGGCGGGCGATGCGGGCCAATGGCATCGCGGAGCACTACTGTACCGGCGACGCAGATGCCTACGACAAGTTTCTAGCCTGGGCGCGGACCGTGCCGCACACCCTGCGGAATCCGCTCTATCACTGGACGCACCTCGAGTTGCAACGCTATTTCGGGATTGATCAACTGCTCGACGAGAGTACGGCTCCTAAAATTTGGGAGCGGGCAAATGAGCAGTTGATGGGCGACGACTTCTCGGTTCACGGAATTCTGCGGAAGTTTTCCGTGCGGGTAATCTGCACCACGGATGATCCGGTGGACTCCCTCCGCCACCATGCGCAAATCCGGTCTTCCGGCCTTTTGACGCAGGTATTCCCCGCGTTTCGTCCCGACCGAGCGCTTAAGACCGAGGATCCCCAGGCGTTCAACGACTGGACCGCCAGGCTGGCGGCGGCGGCGAACGTCGAAATAACAAGTCTAAGCAATTTTCTCGAGGCCCTGGAGAAGCGCCACGAATTTTTTCATCTTCAGGGCTGCCGCCTTTCGGATCATGGATTGGACTATTGCTACGCGGACCTGTGTACGCAGCGCGAAGCCGGTGAGATTTTCGCCAAGGTGCGCAGCGGAAAACAATTAGCGCCATCGGAGTCGGCCCAGTTTGCCAGCTTTCTCATGGTGTTTTTTGGTCATCTCGACGCCCAGAGAGACTGGACCAAGCAACTCCACCTGGGAGCTTACCGCAACGCGAACACGCGAATGTTAGGGCTTCTCGGGCCAAACACCGGATTTGATTCGATCGGCGACTGGCCGCAAGCCGCATCCCTAGCCAGGTATCTGGACCGCCTCGAGCAAGACAAGTCCCTGCCAAAAATCATTATTTACAACGCTAATCCGATTGATAATTACGCCTTCGCCACGATGGCCGGCAATTTTGCCGAAGCGGGCATTCCGGGAAAATTGCAATTCGGTGGAGGCTGGTGGTTTCTGGATCAAAAAGACGGGATCGAGGCGCAGCTCAACACTCTCTCAAATTGCGGATTGCTGTCTCGCTTTGTGGGCATGTTGACGGATTCGCGTTCGTTCATGTCCTACCCGCGGCACGAATATTTTCGCCGCGTGCTGTGCAATCTGCTGGGCGGCGAAATGGAGAGTGGACAACTGCCCGACGACAAGGAGTTCATCGGGCAAATGATCCGCCATATCTGTTTCGACAATGCCGCCGCTTATTTTGGCCTGCCTCCACTGCACACGGATGTGGAACCATCGGTCCCATTGGCTGCAAGCACCCAGGCGCTTTGAATTGACGCAAGATTCCAGGCGAAATATCTCGAACCGAAATTTATCTGAGGCCCTCCTTTTCCGATGACCTATCCAGCATTTGATCTTTCCTCGAAAACCGCGGTGGTAATCGGCGGAACCTCCGGCATTGGCTTGGCTCTGGCCAGAGGATTGGCGCAGGCCGGCGCCAATGTTGTTCCCACGGGACGCCGGGCAGAACTGGTGCGATCCGTTGCGGACGAAATTGTCAGCATGGGCCGCCGGTCGCTGGCTTTTCCTAGTGACGTGACTGACCGGGCCAGCCTGGACCAACTGCTTCACGCAACCTGCAAAGAATTTGGCGGCGTGGATATTTTGGTCAATGCAGCCGGATTCACCAAGCGCACTCCGACTCTGGAGGTATCCGAAAGCGAATGGAACAGCGTCCTTGAAACCAATCTCAACGGCACGCTGCGAGCGTGCCAAATATTCGGCCGCCACATGATTGAACGAAAATATGGCCGGATCATTAATATCGCGTCGCTGGGGTCTTTTGTTTCCCTCTACGAGGTCGCAGCCTACTCCGCCAGCAAAGCTGGCGTGGCTTCTTTGACGAAAACCCTGGCCATCGAATGGGCCCGCCACGGGATATGCGTCAATGCCATCGCTCCGGGAGTATTCCGTACTGACCTCAACGCAGCCCTGCTCGACGGGACGGCGCGCGGGCAAGAGCTTCTCATTCGCACTCCGATGCGGCGATTCGGCAAGGTCGAGGAGCTGATCGGCGCGGCCATCTTTCTGGCCTCGGATGCGGCCAGCTTCGTCACCGGTCATCTGCTCGTCGTGGACGGTGGGTTCCTGGCGAGCGGCGTTAATCAATAGTGCGGTCCTTATCGGCCAATACCTTGAGCACGATGGCAAAAGCCACCAGCATGATCGAAGCTACATTGGCGATGATGACCGGCGCTGCGTGCAGAATTACTCCGTAGAGCAACCAGAGATTCAGACCAATCAAATAAATTCCTAACATTCCATAGGAGAGGTCTTTGCCGCCCTGCTTTTTGATTTTTGAAATTTGCGGAATAAAGGACAACGTCGTGCATGACGCAGCAATATATCCAAGAAGCTCAACCTGGCTTGCGCCATGCAGAACAAAATTCAATGAGTACACCGACAAGTTCACCCTAACGTCCTCCGATTTCAGGTTATAGATCCATGTTAAGGGTTGGAGGTTTCGGATTGGTGAACGAAAGATTAGATTTGTGCTATCAGAGCACCCGTTCGTGCATGTACCCTCCAGCGTTCAGGGCGGAGAGCAGCTCGGTAATGTGCTCAGGACCGCGAGTCTCCATGGTGATGTCAATCGCGGTTTCGCCGACGTTCACCCCGTAGTAAGCGCGGTTATAAGAAGTCTCGACGATATTCGCCCGATGCTGCGCCAGAATGGCGGTGAGCTTGTGCAGAGCACCGGGATAGTCGGGCAAGTGAACCCGCAGCCGGACCAGGCGTCCGTCTTTCACCAAGCCGCGTTCGATGATGCGCGAGAGCAGCGTGACGTCAATGTTTCCGCCGCAAACCAGGACCGCAACTTTCTTGCCGGCGAGCGCCAACTTGTGGTTCAGCAATGCGGCAATGGCAGCAGCGCCGGCGCCTTCGGCAAGCGTTTTTTCCCGTTCCAAAAGCAGCAGGATCGCGTTGGAGATTTCTTCATCATCCACAGTTACAATCTGGTCAACATATTTCTGTACCAGCGGAAAAGTACGGTCGCCGGCGCGCCGCACTGCAATGCCATCGGCGATCGTAACCGCCGGGCTTAGCGTGACCGGCTTCCCTTCGGCCAGCGCAACCTGCATGGAGGGCAGCTTGGTCGGTTGCACGCCGAAAACTTCAATGTTGGGATTCGTCTCCTTGACCGCGCAGGCAATCCCGCCGATCAACCCGCCGCCGCCAATAGGAGCGACGATGGCTTCGATATCGGGATGCTGCTGCAGAATCTCCAGACCGATGGTTCCCTGTCCCGCAATGACGGCATCATCGTCGAAGGCATGCACGAAGGTGAGATGGTCTTTCTGGGCGCGGCGAACTGCCTCCTCGTAGGCCTCATCGTAATTCGCGCCGTGCAGAATGACATCCGCGCCATAGCTCTTGGTGGCGGAAACTTTGGTCAATGGCGTAGTCAGCGGCATGCAGATGAGGGCGCGAATGCCGTGAAGCCCGGCGTGATACGCCAACCCCTGAGCATGGTTTCCCGCCGATGCCGCAGCCACGCCACGAGCCCGTTCTTTCGTGGTCATGGTCAGCAGCTTGTTCAGGGCGCCGCGCTCTTTGAAAGCGCCGGTGCGCTGCAGATTGTCCAGCTTGAGAAAGACGGTGTTGCCGGTGAGCTTCGAGAAGGTCTCGGAGCGGGTACACGGCGAAAGATAGATGGAGTCGCGAATGCGGCCTAAAGCCGCGTGGATGTCGGAGAGTGTGATCATGCTTGAATTTTAGAGTGCGTGCCTATCTTAAACGATAGGGACCTGGCGGCCAAACGAACGCCGAATTTCTCGGCGCCCTTCAGGAGGTTTCAGCGAATTCTGCGGTGTGAGGTTTGATTTCCATCAGCGGAAAAAGATTTTAACCGCAGAGGGCGCTGAGATTTCGCCAGAGGTCGCGGAGATCGGCAACGTCGAAATCGGGGAATGTGCTGGCGCTGCGACCTTACCGGTAAACCAACCTAGTGGTGCCCGCCACTCAACTCCCGAACAATATCGTTCACAAACGATTTGGCATCGCCGAAGAGCATGAGCGTCTTGTCGAGATAATAGAGCGGATTATCAATTCCGGCAAAGCCAGGGCTCATGCTGCGCTTGATGACCATCACGGTGTGCGCCTTGTCGACATCGAGAATCGGCATTCCGTAGATGGGGCTGCCTGCGTCGGTGCGGGCTGCCGGATTGGTGACGTCATTTGCGCCGATGATTAAGGCCACATCGGTTTGCGGAAAATCTCCGTTGATTTCGTCCATCTCGATCAGGCGGTCGTATGGAATGTCGGCTTCGGCCAGCAACACATTCATGTGTCCCGGCATGCGGCCGGCCACGGGATGAATGGCGAAGCGCACGTCCACGCCGCGCTTGCTCAGCGCATCGAACAGTTCGCGCACCTTGTGCTGCGCCTGTGCCACCGCCATGCCGTAGCCCGGAACGATGACTACCTTGTTGGCCGCGGCCAGAATCCCAGCCGCCTCCTCTGCCGTGGCGCTGCGCACCGGCTTGGCTTCTTGTCCGCTCGCGGCGGACGTTTGCTCCTGACCAAAGGCGCCAAACAGCACGTTGCTAAACGAGCGGTTCATGGCCTTCGACATGATGACCGAGAGAATCAAGCCGGAGGATCCATCGAGCGCTCCGGCGACGATCAGCAGCTTGCTATCCAGAACAAACCCCATGGCTGCAGCGGAAAGGCCGGCATAGGAGTTCAGCAGAGAGATAACCGTCGGCATGTCCGCGCCGCCGATGGGCACGATCATCAGCACGCCAAACAACAGCGGCACACCTACCATCACCGGAAAGAGTTGTCGCGCCCCCGGATGCAGCACAAGATAAACGGCGACCGCAACGGAACCGGCCAGCAGCGACAAATTGACGAGGTTCTGTCCTTTATAGGTCAGCGGACGCTGCGGTAAGAACTCTTGCAGCTTGCCTGCCGCCATCAGGCTGCCAGTAAAAGTGAGCGAGCCGAGAATGACCTCCATGGAAAGCACGGACATGGTGAAACGCGGCACATTGGGGGAGCGCAGGTAAAATTCGGCCGTGCCCACCAGAGTCACGCAAAACGCGCCAAAAGCGTGGCTGAGCGCGGTCCGCTGCGGAACCGCCGTCATCTTCACCAAGCCCAGCGGCACGCCAATGATGCTGCCAATCACCAGCGCGATGGCGATGGAGGTGTAGTCGATGATGCCGTGGTGCAGCAAGGTTCCGGCAATGGCCAGCGCCATGCCGATTTCGCCGGAGCGCACACCGCGTTGCGCGGTGGCTGGAGTGCTCATCCATTTGAGCGACAGGATGAACAGAGCGCTGGCTACGAGGTAAACAATTTCGATGATGGCCTGATTGCCCGCGAAATCGGTCATGATTTTGTGGGACCGCTCTTCTTGAACATTTTGAGCATGCGGTCAGTGATGAGAAATCCGCCAACTACGTTGCTGGTGGCGGCGATCACCGCCAGCATGCCCAGGAGGTAAGACAACCGGCTCTCGTGCCGGCCCACCAGCAGAATTGCTCCGACTACTGCGATCGCATCCAAAGCATTGGTGAGGGACATCAGCGGGGTGTGCAGCAACGGCGAGATGCGGCGGATGACTTCAAACCCGATGAAAGCCGCCAGCATGAAAACAAAAAGGCCATTGATCAGGGTTAGATTCATCTTCCCCCTCCTTGCGGCACCGGCACTGGCGGCGAGAAGAATTCCCGCACTCGTTGGTTCACTACCTCTCCCTCCCGCGTGAGCAGCGTCTCGCGGACGATTTCGTCCTGCAAATTGAGTTGGAGCTTGCCGTCCTTCATCATATTCAGGAGAAATGCCGTCACATTGCGAGCGTACATTTGGCTGGCATGATAGGGCACTTCGCTGGCGAGATTGATGCGGCCGATGATGGTCACCCCGTGCTCGGCGATTGTTTCACCGGAACGCGTGAGTTCGCAGTTCCCGCCGCGTTCCGCCGCCAGGTCGAAGATCACCGATCCCGGGGCCATTCCCTGCACCATTTCTTTGGTCACCAGGACCGGAGATTTCTTGCCTGGGACCACGGCTGCGGCAATTACCACGTCACTTTCGCCAACCACTTTCCCCAACAACTCGCGCTGCCGGGCATAGAAGGTTTCGTCCTGGGCGCGCCCGTAGCCGCGCGCATCCTGCGCATCTTTGGCTTCAATGGGAAGCTCGACGAATCGCCCTCCCAGGCTCTGCACCTGCTCTTTCGCGGCCGGGCGAAGATCGTACGCGGAGGAAACCGCCCCCAGACGCCGCGCTGTGGCGATGGCCTGCAGACCCGCGACACCAGCGCCAATGATGAGCACGCGCGCCGGAGTGATCGTGCCCGCGGCAGTCGTAAGCATGGGAAAAATCTTGGGGAGGGTGTCGGCCGCAATCACTACCGCTTTGTAGCCGCAGATCGTGCCCATGGAAGACAGCGCATCCATGGCTTGCGCGCGAGTGGTGCGCGGAACTAACTCCACCGAAAAACCGGTTACGCCCGTGGCCGCAATTTTCTCGATGACTTCTTTCGACCCCAGCGGCCTCAAGAATCCGATGAGAACCTGGCCGCGCCGCAACAGCGGCAGATCTGCCGCCCCGGTGAGGTCGTTCGAGCCGTAGCACAAAACCTGCACGATGATGTCGGCCGCGCCAAACACGGCTGCCCGGTCGGGAAGAATCTTCGCGCCTTTTTCCACGTAGGCTGCGTCAAGGTATCCGGCTTCCACGCCCGCGCCAGCCTCAATCGCAACTTCCAGCCCGGCCTTCATCAGGTTCGGCACAACCATCGGGACCAGCGCCACCCGCCGCTCCCCTGGATAGCTTTCTTTGGGAACTCCTACGATCACGCCCTGGGATCCTTTCCTGTCGACTTTACAGTTTACGGAAGGAATGGAGATTCGGCAAAGCGGCCATTGTCATAAGAAGTTCCCCGCCACCGCCCGGGGACTTTGCATGTACAATCCCCAAGGAAAAAGCAGCCTGTTCTTCCAAGGAAAAATGTTGCCCTCGCCCCGTCTGGAACGTCACTCCTATCCCCCGCAGAAGGTGGCGAATCGCGCTTTTGCTGGGCTTTGGCGTGATCGTAAATTACTTCGACCGCATCAACGTTTCGGTCTCCCAGCAGGCGCTTCACCAGGCATTTGGCATATCGCTGATCGGCTTCGGCTATCTTTCCAGCGCTTACAACTGGACTTACGCCGTCATGCAGATGCCCTCGGGCCTGTTGCTCGACCGCTTTGGCCTGCGCAAGGTCGGACGAATCGGCACGTTTTTCTGGAGTGTTGCATGCTTCGCCTCGGCCGCCGCCACCGGGCTGGTTAGTTTTATTGCAGCGCGTTTCCTTCTGGGCATTGGGGAGTCGCCCACATTTCCCGGGAACGCCAAGGCGATTGGCTACTGGTTTCCTACCCGCGAAAGGAGCCTGCCCACCGCCATCACCGATGCCGCCGCCAAATTCTCCGCCGGAGTCGGAGTGCCATTGCTGGGAGTCCTGCTCCTGCGGTTTGGCTGGCGCTGGAGTTTTGCCGCAACCGGGTTTATCAGCCTTTTCTACTTCTTCCTGTTTTTTTGGATCTACCGTAATCCCAGCGAAGACCCTGGCCTGAGCGAGGCCGAACATCAGTTTATCTTGCGGGGCGGAGCGCAGTCGGAAGACAAAACTGAGGGTCGCGGAAAAACTTCGATTGGGTATTTACTGCATCAGCGCAAAGTGTGGGGGCTGGCGCTGGGATGGGGCGGCTACAACTACACGTTTTTCCTGCTGCTCACCTGGCTTCCCACCTATCTCTCCATTTCATTGCGTGTGGATTTGCTGCATTCCGTCTTTTACACCAGCATCCCGTGGCTGGTGGCTACCGCCGCAGATTTGCTAATCGGGGGTTGGCTGGTGGATGCCTTGATCGCGCACGGACATGACGAGCACCGCGTCCGACGAGTCGTGTTGCTGACGGGAACCGGTCTTGGCCTGGGAATTATTGGCGCAGCCACCGCCCACACGATTGGAAGCGCGCTATTTTGGATCAGCGTCTCCACCGGAGGCCTGTCAGCCGCCGCTCCGGTAGCGTGGACCGTGCCATCCCTGATCGCGCCGCGCGGAAGCGTCGCTACCATTGCCGGCATCACCAACTTCAGCAGCCAGGTTTCGGCCCTCTCCGCGCCTATCATCACCGGCTACATCGTGGTCGCGACACATACCTTTGCATCGGCCTTCGTGATGGCGGGCCTCGCGATTCTTATCGGGATTAGCGGCTATGTATTCTTGTTGGGAAAGATGGAGCCGATTCCGGAACCGGAATAACGGAGGACTGATGTCGTCAAGATTTCTCGCCCAGATTAAGCTGCGGTCTTTCTTTCTCTTTCTCCTGCTGGTTGCGCTGTGCTCCGGGTTAGGTGGCGCTCAGGTTTCCGCCAGCGATAAATATCTAGTCTATGTCGGCACATACACCGGCCACGGCAGCCAGGGGATTTACGGCTATCGCTTCCATGCCGTCACCGGCCAGTTGATTTCGCTCGGGTTGGCGGCGCAAAGCGACAACCCATCGTTTCTTACTGTGGCTTCAGGCCACAGATTCCTCTACGCCGTCAACGAATTGGACCACTACCAAGGCCAGCCCACCGGGGCAGTCAGCGCTTTTGCCATCGATCATTCAACCGGCAAGCTGTCTTTGCTGAATCAGGTCTCGGCGCAAGATCCTGGCCCCGCCTACCTTTCGATGGATCGAACCGGAAAATATGTCCTCATCGCCAACTATCCCCTGGGCAGCGTGGCCGTATTTCCGGTATTGGGAGATGGAAAGCTGGGCGCCGCTTCGGATTTCGTGCGGCACAAGGGTTCCAGCATCGACCAGGAGCGCCAGGCGGGGCCCCATGGGCACGCCATTGAACTCTCGCCCGACAACCGCTTCGCCATTGCCGCCGACCTCGGCCTCGACCAGCTCATTGTGTATCCCTTCGACGCGGAGAAAGGAAAGCTTGGCCCACCTCATGCCGTAAAGATCAAACCCGGATCAGGTCCGCGTCACATCGCCTTCAGCCCTGATGGAAAATTCATTTACCTGATCAACGAGATGGCTGGCACGATCACTGTCTTTTCCTACAGCGCCGCCCAAGGCAAGCTGGCGGAGTTGCAGACCGTCTCTACCCTGCCCCATGGATTCAAGGGAGAAAATTCCACCGCAGAAATCGCCGTCCATCCTTCCGGCAATTTTCTTTACGGCTCCAATCGCGGAGATGACAGCATCGTGGTCTTCGCCATTGACCACGTTACCGGTAGGCTCACCTTCGTGGAACGGGTTCCCACCAAGGGCAAAGAGCCGCGCAACTTCGCACTCGATCCCTCCGGCCATTGGCTGCTCGCCGCTAACCAGAATTCCAACAGCATTGTGACATTTCGGGTTGACCAAAAAACCGGGCGGTTGACGCCAACTGGACTGGCGGTGCCAGTTTCCGAGCCAGTGTGCCTCGTATTCGTACCGGTGGATCGATAGGTCGAGTAACACGAGAGGGTGGACGATCCACTTACACTCTGACCGCTCGCCTTGATGACCCAGCCTGAACCAAGACCTCGGCCTTCGGCTGTTTCAGATAGCGGTCAATCGACTCCGCGGCTTTACGGCCTTCGGAGATAGCCCAGACCACGAGAGATTGTCCGCGGCGCGTATCCCCAGCGGCGAAAATTCCCGGGATGGACGTCGCGTAATCGGCGCCTGCCGCCACGTTGCCGCGGGAATCAATCGCCACCCCGAGTTGTTCGATCATGCCGTTGCGCACCGGGCCGAGAAAGCCCATGGCGAGCAGGACCAAGTCGGAGTCCAGCGTAAATTCGCTGCCCGGAATCGGCTCGAATTTGGGGGGAGGGCCGACCCGGATTGCATGCAACTGCTTCACATTGCCATGCTCGTCGCCAGTAAATTTCGTGGTCGCGATGCTCCAATCGCGGATGCCGCCTTCTTCATGCGCGCCTTCGATGCGCAGCTGCATCGGCCACAACGGCCATGGCGTTTGCGGAGCGCGATCGCTGGGCGGCATGGGCATGATCTCGAACTGGTGCACGGAGAGCGGCTTCTGCCGGTGGCAGGTGCCCAGGCAATCGGCTCCGGTGTCGCCGCCCCCGATGATGACGGCATGCTTGCCCGCAGCCAGAATCTCGAATTGCGGATCCAGCTTGTCGCCGGCGCAGCGCTTGTTCTGCTGCGGCAGAAATTCCATGGCGTAGTGGATGCCCTTCAACTCGCGTCCGGGAACTTTCAGATCGCGTGGCTGCTCGGCCCCGCCGGCCAGCAAGATCACGTCGAATTCGCGTTGCAGATCCTCCACCGGAACGCTGTGGCCGACGTGCGCCTTGGTCACGAACTTCACTCCCTCGGCAGTCATCTGGTCGAGGCGGCGATCGATGACGCGTTTCTCCATCTTGAACTCGGGGATACCATAGCGCAGCAAGCCGCCAATTCTGTCCGCCTTCTCGTAAACCGTCACCCAATGGCCGGCCCGGTTCAGCTGCTGTGCCGCCGCCAATCCGGCCGGGCCGGAACCCACGATGGCAATTTTTTTGCCGCTGCGAAATTTCGGAGGCTCGGGACGAATCAAGCCTTCCGTAAAACCGCGCTCCACAATGTTCTTTTCGATCTGCTTGATGGTGACCGCGGGCTCGTTGATACCCAGCACGCAGGCCGCTTCGCACGGCGCCGGACAAATGCGTCCGGTAAACTCCGGGAAGTTGTTGGTCGAGTGCAACTGGCGGACGGCTTCCTTCCAGCGTCCACGATAAATGAGATCATTCCAATCCGGGATCAGATTGTTTACCGGACAACCCGTGTGGCAGAAAGGCACGCCGCAATCCATGCAGCGCGCGCCCTGCTTGCGCAGTTTTTCCTCTGGGAAATCCTGGTAGATCTCGAACCAGTCGTTTACCCGCTCGGCGACCGGACGGCGCGACGCCAGCTCGCGGCCATACTCCATGAACCCGGTGGTCTTACCCAAGGGTCACCGCCTCGGCTTCAACCGGCACGGAGAGCGGCTGGCCGGGGATGTAATGCTGCGAGGCGCGCGCCACCCCGAGCACGCGTTTGAACTCATGCGGAAACACTTTGATGAAGCGAGGCAGCGACTCCGGCCAGCTGTCCAGAAGCTTCCGGGCGCGGCGGCTGCCGGTCAGCGCCAGGTGGCGCAAGATCAAATCCTTCAGCAATTGGATGTCGGCGGGCTCCATGACAGGTTCCAGATCAACCGACGCCAAATTGCACCGCTCTTCGGTGAACTCCGAACGGTCGTCGAAGACATAGGCGATGCCCCCGCTCATGCCGGCGGCAAAATTTCGCCCACACGATCCCAGCACCACGACCAAACCGTTCGTCATGTATTCGCAGCCGTGGTCGCCGACTCCCTCAACCACTGCGGTTGCCCCGGAGTTACGCACGGCAAAACGCTCGCCGGCCACGCCATTCAAGAAAACTTCGCCACTGGTTGCGCCGTAGAGTGCTACGTTGCCAACCAGAATATTTTCTTCCGCGGCAAAGCGCGAACCGGCCGGCGGAGACACGACGATGCGTCCGCCAGACAACCCTTTGCCCAAATAGTCGTTGGCTTCGCCGGAAAGCGTCAGGGTGACGCCCTTGGCCAGGAACGCGCCAAAACTTTGTCCCGCCGACCCCGTCAAGCGGACACGAATCGTATCGTCAGGCAATCCTTCCGAGCCATAGCGCCGGGCAATTTCGCCGCTCAGCATCGCGCCTACGGTACGGTGCACATTGCGGATGGGAAATTCCATCTCCACCGGCCTGCGATCTTCCAGAGCTGGCTTGGACTGCTCAATCAGTTTGTAGTCGAGTGCCGTCTGCAAGCCGTGATCCTGCGCCTGCACACAGTGCCGGGCCACGCGCCCCGGCAACTCCGGGTTGTGCAGAACCGCTGAAAGGTCGATGCCTCGCGCCTTCCAGTGATTCACCGCCGGTTGTACGTCAAGCATGTCCACGCGGCCAACCATTTTGTCCACCGTGCGGAATCCCAACTCCGCCATGTATCGCCGCATCTGCTCGGCAATATAAAAGAAGAAATTGATCACATGCTCGGGCTGTCCGGTGAATCTCTTGCGCAGCTCGGGATCCTGCGTGGCAATGCCCACTGAACAGGTATTCAGATGGCACTTGCGCAGCATGATGCACCCCATGGTGATGAGCGGCGTAGTGGCGAAACCAAACTCCTCCGCGCCCAGCAGCGCGGCAATCACAACGTCGCGGCCGGTCTGCAGCTTGCCGTCCGTCTGCACGCGGATGCGGCTGCGCAAGTCGTTCATCAGCAGCACTTGCTGCGTCTCGGCTAGTCCGAGCTCCCAGGGAATTCCGGCGTGCTTGATCGAACTCCATGGAGATGCGCCAGTTCCTCCGCTATCGCCGCTGATGAGCACGACATCGGCATGAGCTTTCGCAACTCCGGCGGCGACCGTGCCCACTCCAATCTCTGACACCAGCTTCACCGCAATCCGGGCTTGCGGATTGACATTTTTCAGGTCGTAGATCAGCTGCGCCAGATCTTCAATCGAGTAGATGTCATGATGCGGCGGCGGCGAAATCAGGCCCACCCCCGGAATCGAATGGCGCAGGCGCGCGATGACATCGTCCACCTTGTGTCCGGGGAGCTGGCCGCCTTCTCCCGGCTTGGCGCCCTGAGCCATCTTGATTTGCAGTTCGGCCGCGTTGACCAGGTAATGCGCGGTTACGCCGAAACGCGCCGAAGCCACTTGCTTCACCGCACTGCGCCGCCAGTCTCCATTGGCATCGCGCTTGTAGCGCTCTTCGTCTTCGCCGCCTTCGCCGGTGTTGGACATGCCGCCGATCCGGTTCATGGCGATAGCCAGCGTCTCGTGCGCTTCCTTGCTGATCGACCCGAACGACATCGCGCCGGTGGTGAAGCGCTTTACGATCTCCTTGGCCGGCTCCACTTCTTCGATCGCCACCGGCTTCTTGCCCTTCTTGATCTTCATCAGGCTGCGCAGCGTAGCCATGTTTTCGCTCTGCTTGTCGATGAGATCGGTATATTCCTGGAAGGTGGCGAAGCTCGACTGCCGCACCGCATGCTGCAACTTGCTGATAGTCGATGGATTCAGCAGGTGATATTCGCCGTTCACTCGATAGTGATAGCTGCCGCCGACCGCCAGCTCAGTATCCGATTCCGTAACCGCACGGAAAGCGAACTCATGCTTCATCTGGGCTTCGCGCGCCAGCACTCCCAGGCCAATGCCTTCCAGCCTTGAAGTCGTGCCCGCAAAATAGGCGTCCACCAATTCGCGGCTCAGGCCGATGGCCTCGAAAACCTGCGCTCCGCGATAGCTTTGCAAGGTCGAGATCCCCATCTTCGAAAACGTCTTCAGCAGACCTTTATTGATGCCCTTGATGAAGTTCTTTACCGCGACTTCGGCGTTCAAACCTTCCGGAAGGTACCCGCGCCAGGCTTGATCTTCCAGAGTTTCAATGGCCAAGTACGGATTCACCGCGCTGGCGCCGTAGCCGATCAACAGGCAGAAGTGCATCACCTCGCGCGGCTCCCCCGACTCGATGATGAGGGCCACCTGGGTGCGCGTTTCCTCACGCACTAGAAGGTTGTGCACCGCCGCCAAAGCCAGCAGACTGGGTATGGGCGCATAGTCTTTATCCACGCCGCGGTCGGAAAGAATCAGCAACGTGTATCCGTTCCTCACCGCGAGCGAGGCGCGCCGCCCCAGTTCATCCAACGCGCTCTTCAATCCAGCCTCGCCGTCGGCCGCCCGGAACAAGGTAGACAGGGTCGTAGCCAGCAAATCGCCCGTCGAGACCCGGCGCAATTTCTCCAGCACCCGGTTGGTGAGAATGGGATGCGGCAGTTTCAGCGTGTGGCAGTTATCCGGCTTCTCCTCCAGAATGTTGCGCTCGGTGCCGATGTAGCTGATCAGCGACATCACCATTTCTTCGCGAATGGGATCAATCGGCGGATTGGTGACCTGCGCGAACAGCTGCTTAAAGTAGTTGAATAGCGGTTGCGGCCGGTCCGACAAACACGCCAGCGGAGTATCCGTGCCCATCGACCCGGTCGGCTCTTCGCCCTTCACCGCCATCGGCTCGAGGATTATCTTCAGATCTTCGTCGGTATAGCCAAAGGCACGCTGCCGGCACAGAATCGTGTCCCGATTGCCGGCCTGCACCCGCGACGGTTCCGGCAGCTTGTCCATCGTGATCTGCTTTTCCTTCAGCCACTGGGCGTAGGGTTGGCGCGCGCTCAACTTCTGCTTGATCTCCTTGTCGGCAACTATGCGGCCTTCCACCGTATCCACCAGGAACATCTTGCCGGGTTGCAGGCGCCCTTTGGATTTCACCCGCGACGCGTCAATGTCGAGCACACCAGCTTCTGACGCCATCACCACCAAATCGTCATTGGTGACCACGAAGCGCCCCGGACGCAATCCATTGCGGTCGAGCGTCGCGCCAATCACGCGCCCGTCGGTAAACGCAATCGCCGCCGGACCATCCCATGGCTCCATCAGCGAAGCGTGGTACTCATAGAAGGCTCGTTTGCCGCTCTTCATGTGCGGATTCCCCGCCCACGCCTCGGGAATCAGCATGGCCATCACATGGGGCAGCGAGCGGCCCGCCTGAAACAGCAATTCCACCGCATTATCGAAATTCGCCGAGTCACTTCCTCCCGGCGCAATGATGGGAAACAGTTTTTTCAGGTCGTCGCCGAACAGCTGCGAATCCAGAATCGACTGCCGGGCATGCATCCACGCCACGTTGCCTTTCAGCGTGTTGATCTCGCCGTTGTGCGCCACGTAGCGGTAGGGATGCGCCAGCGGCCAACTGGGAAAAGTATTGGTGGAAAAGCGCTGATGCACCAGGCACAGCGCGCTGGTCACATCCGGATCGGACAGTTCTCCGTAAAAATTCGCGATCTGGGGCGCCAGCAACAAGCCTTTGTAGACAATCGTCCGCGCCGAGAGCGACGGAATATAGAAGAAATGCTTGTCTTCAATCTCCGACTCCGCAATCTCCTTCTCCGCCAGTTTGCGCACGATGTATAGTTTGCGTTCGAAGGCATCCTCGTCCATGCCCCCCGGACGCCCCACAAAAATCTGCTCGATATAAGGTTGCGAAGCCCGCGCTACCCGCCCAATCGCATCGCCATCCACCGGAGTGTCGCGCCAGCCCAGCACCGTCAAGCCTTCTTCGCCAACAATGCGTTCCAGAATGCCCTCCGCCTGCAACCGCTGGTGTTTCTCTACCGGCAGGAAGCACATGCCGACGGCATACTCGCCGGGCGCGGGCAGATCGAAACCTAACTGCGAACATTCCCGCGCAAAAAATTTGTGCGGAATCTGAATGAGCAGGCCGGCGCCATCCCCGGTTTCAGGATCGCAGCCGCAGGCTCCACGATGAGTCAGATTGATCAGGACCTGAATTCCCTGCTCGATGATGGAGTGACTTTTCTCCCCCCGAATGCTGGCCACAAACCCGATGCCACAAGCGTCATGCTCGTAGCCAGGGTCGTACATCCCCTGGGCAGGGGGCAGACCGTTGAGGGTTTTGAACTGCTTCATCGCTTCAAGCTCCATGCAACCTGGCAGCCGATTGAGAACCTAAACGGCTCTCCCGCCGTGGCCCCTGAGGTACCACGCTCCGGCAGGCTGTGGGGATAATGGTGCATAGTATTGATAATACTGGAGGGCCCCGAATGTAAAATTAAGAATTTCGATGAGCCGGATGGATATTTTGAGGGGCACAACACGACTCGCCATCCCGCGCTAATACTCGGCCAGTTCCTTCATCGCGCGGTACAAGTCGTCCACCTGCGGCAGGATGGCGTCTTCCAGCAGAGGCTGGTAGGCCACGAAGCTGTCCATAGCGGCCACGCGGCGGACCGGCGCATCAAGGTGTTGGAACAACTCGTCCGCAATGCGGGCCGCGATCTCAGCCCCGTATCCCCAACTGAGGGTGTCTTCGTACGCCACAATGGCGCGGCTGGTTTTCTTCACCGAAGTGGCGATGGCTTCCCAATCAAACGGACTGAGCGTCCGCAGATCAACGATCTCGACCTTGACGTCGTGTTCACGCTCCAGCTTTTGCGCGGCTTGCAGCGCCCTTGGCACTACGGCGCCGTAGGTGATGACCGATACATCCGTCCCCGGATGCACAATCTTCGCTTTGCCAAACGGAATCATGTAATCCGGCCCAGGGTAGGGCGCGCGGCCATAGGCCTCACGGTAAAGCCGCTTGTGTTCCAGGAACAACACGGGATCGTCGCTGCGAATCGCAGTACGCAACAGGCCCGCCGCATCCAACGAGTTCGAAGGGAATACGACGCGTAATCCCGGAATGTGGGTGAACGCGCTCTCGCCGCACTGCGAATGGTAGATGGAGCCCCCCGTCAAATATCCGCCGATCGGCGCCCGGATCACGCAGGGCGCGGAGAAGCCATTATTGGACCGCCAGCGCAGCACCGAAAGCTCATTGCGAATCTGCATCATGGCCGGCCAAATGTAGTCGAAGAATTGGATCTCGACCACCGGCTTCATCCCCCGCGTAGCCATGCCGATGGCGCGGCCCACAATGTTGGCTTCCGCGATGGGCGAGTTGAAAACCCGGTCCGACCCAAACTCGATCTGCAACCCCGCGGTCAGTTTGAACACTCCACCCTTGCCCTTGACCATTTTTTGCTTGAGGTATTGCTCGCGGCTGCAATCGGCAACGTCCTGGCCAAACACGACGACCCGCTGGTCACGGCGCATTTCGTCGCGTAGCGTGGCGTTGATCATGTCCGCCATGGTCTTGTTCGCGCTCTTCTTTCCCTCGGCCAGGGGCGCCTCGTTACGACCATTTGCCGGCTGAGTGTCGAACGCGGAAGAAGTTGGATCGAGGTTCCCCGAATAGATGTAGCGCGTGATCGTATCCGGGGTGGGCGGAGCCGCCTGCAGAGCGTGGTCCACCGCGGTTTGCAGATCGTCGTCCACCTGCTTCTCCAGCCGGTTGATGCCCTTCTCATCCAGAATGCCTTCGCGCAACAGGAACATTTGCATGCGTGAAACCGGATCGCGTCCCGCATCCCGCTGCCGCTCCGCGTCCGGACGGTAGTTCCGCTCATCGTCGGAGAGGGAGTGCGAATACGGCCGGATCACATGGGCATGAATAAAACCCGGCCCTTCCTGGGCGCGGCAATACGCCACGGTGCGCGCAAATGCCGCATACGTGCCGGGCAAATCGGTCCCATCAATTTCTTCGAAGTGGAAGTTGGGGAAACCGCTGACCAGGCGCGAGATATTGCCCCCGGGCATCTGAGTTTCCGCCGGCACGGAAATCGCATATTCGTTGTCTTCCACCAACAGAATCAGCGGCAGCCGTTTGTTGGAGACGGTATTCATCGCCTCCCAGAATTCGCCTTCGCTGCTGGCGCCCTCGCCCAGCGTGGCCAGCGTCACCTCATCGCCGTGGAAAGTGACATCCTTGAACTGGCGGTAGTCGCCCGTGGCCTTCTTGGCCGCCTCTGGATAACCGGCGAAGTAGCGGCCCGCCTCCGAGCAACCCACCGCCTGCAAGATCTGCGAGCCCGTGGGCGAGGAACCGGACACGATATTTAAGCTGGGATGACTCCAGTGCGAAGGCATCTGCCGGCCGCCCGAACTGGGGTCCTCCGCGGCGCCCACGCCTTGCAGGAACATTCCGTAGGGAGTGGCGCCCAGAGTCAGCGCAAGCGCGCGATCCCGATAGTAGGGATAGAACCAGTCGTAGCCAGCTTTCAAGGCCAAGCCCGCGGCAACCCCCACCGCCTCATGCCCGGCCCCGGAGATCTGGAAAAAGATCTTCTGTTGCCGCTTGAGCCCAATCTCGCGGTCGTCCAGACGACGCGAGGTGTACATAAGGCGATAGGCGTCAATCAGTTGCTGGCGGCTCAGACCCCCGTAGGCCTGGTCCGTCTGGGAGGTTTCTCCGTTCGCCACCGCCGCCTTAGTTGCCGTTTTGACCGTCGCCATCCCACCCGCTCCTCAGGGAGAGAGAAATCGCACGCTGCATTGTAAATCGAGTAGGAGAGTTAAGCCATACCACTTGGTAATCGACCGTTGGCCAGGCGGGGACCTGCCGGGTGTCGAAAAAGCCCTTGACGACCAAATGCCAAATGCTAATTGCCAAGTGCCGCTTTCAATCATTTATGCTTAAAGCACATGATCCGCTTTCATCGGCAATTTGATCCCTATCCCATAAAGCTGCTGATTTTCGACCTCGACGGCACCCTGATCGATTCGCGGCTCGACCTGGTGCATTCGGTCAACGCCTCGCTGCGCCACCTGGGGCGCCCCGAACTGGCAGAGGACTTGATTGCCAGCTACGTGGGCGATGGCGCTCCCATGCTGATTCGCCGCACCCTGGGGGCCGACGCCGACGATGAAACCTTGGTGCGCCAGGGGCTGGAGTATTTTCTGGCCTACTACAAAGAACACAAACTCGACCACACCACCGTGTATGCCGGCATGAGAGAAGCTCTGGTCGCCATTCGCAATTCGCAAAATGGAGTGCCGCGTAAGATGGCCGTGCTTTCCAATAAGCCGGTCAATCCTTCGCGGGCAATCATCGAGGCGCTGGGCCTGGGTGAGTTCTTCGGCAGTATCTATGGGGGAAACAGCTTTGCGACTAAGAAACCCGATCCGGAAGGCGCGCAGACCATCCTGCGGGAAGCTGGAGTTCAGCCCGAACAGACGCTGATGGTCGGCGATTCGGCGGTGGACGTCGTGACCGGCCAAAATGCGGGCCTCTGGACCTGCGCGGTGACCTATGGATTTGCGCCCCACACCCTGGAGCGCGCAAATCCCGATGTGGTTGTGGACACGCCGCCGGAGTTGGCGGAATTGTTTGGAGCTTTTGCCCATTAGAGATTGTCATTCCATGGGAGCGCAGCGACGAGGAATCTGCTGTTTGCATCCCCTCGAAAAAGCAGATTTCTCGCTGTGCTCGAAATGACAACTGTGGTTGAGGATTGTATTGTCTTGGTACACGGGCGCTTACGGTACACTCCAAGCAAACAATGACCCTCGACCATCTCGGATTCACTCCCAAAGAACTGCGCAAGCTGCGCAGCCTGAAAACTCCCTACCGCATTCAGCGTTATCTCGATGACATGCCCTACCACCTGGAAGACACTTCGTGGTCGCCGCGCGTGGTGCTGCGGGAAAACACCTCGCACTGTTTCGAGGGCGCGATTTTCGCGGCGGCCGCGCTGCGGGCCAATGGCTTCCCTCCATTGATTGTCGATCTCGAAGCGGAGCACGACACCGACCACGTGGTCGCGGTTTATCGCGTGGACGGTCTTTGGGGCGCGGTCGCCAAGTCCAACTACACCGGATGCCGTTACCGCGAACCGGTGTACCGCTCACTGCGCGAACTGGCCATGAGCTACTTCAACATCTATTTCAATCTGCGGCGCGAGCGCACTCTGCGGACATTTTCCCGTCCCGTGAACCTCGCCCGTTTCGACCGCCAGCAATGGATGACCACGGAGAAACCCATCTGGTTCATCGTCAATTATTTATTCACCATTCATCATTACCGTCTATTGCGGCCAGGAGCAGCGAAGAACCTGCACCGTGTGGACGAGAGGCTGTTTCAGGCAGAGGTTCTGGGGAAAGCGGTGAAAGAAAAATAGGGAGATGGCCCGGCCCGATCCCCGCGCGCTGGTGGCCCAGGTTCGCGCCCCGGTTTTGGGCGCCGGGTGCCCCGCGTCTCGCGGTTTTCGAGACGCGGGTGCTGGCGCTCTCGATCGTGTTCTTGGATCACAGACTTCCCGTCGCGTCCGTCCCAAATTTCTTAGCGGTCGCGGGTGCCCCGCGTCTCGCGGTTTTCGAGACGCGGGTGCTGGCGCCCTCGATCGTGTTCTTGGATCACAGACTTCCCGTCGCGTCCGTCCTAAATTTCTTAGCGGTCGCCAAACCCAGCCACCCTCGCCTAACCTGTCAAGCCCCCTGAACCTCCTGATTTCACGCAACTCTATGATTCCACTCCAGATATAAAGTCACTAAGTATGTCCCATTTACCGACTCCAATTTGCTATCCTTAAAGAGTAGTCAGAAAGAAGGCGCAGCCACCAGCTGCGCCTTTTCTGTTTCTATACAGGCTTGGGAGCTAACTCCTTGGCTTTCAATATTTTGCAAATAAGTCCTTTAGAGTGAAAGATCTAGGGAATCGCCGCATGCTAAGTGCTTGATTGCACAGGATCCACCGGGGGTAGGGATACCCATCAACCATATGAACATTCATCGCTGTCAACACATCAAGGTCAACGGAACCCAGTGCGGCTCACCCGCGCTCAAACGCAATCGTTTTTGTTTCTTTCACAAGCGCTGGCACGAGCAGCGCATCGTCATCAGCTCCGCCAAAGCGCGCAACTGCCGTCCCGCACTCGATCTGCCCGTCCTCGAAGACGCCAACTCCATTCAGGTTTCGCTCATGCAAGTCATGCGCCTGTTGCTCGTCGGCCAGCTCGATCGAAAAACCGCCGGCATGTTGCTCTATGCACTGCAAATTGCCTCCAGTAATTTGCGTCACACCAACTTTGACCAAACCTTCAAGACCAGAATCGTGATTGACCCCAGCCGTGTGTGCGAAACCGATCTCGAAGGCGATCCTTGGAACATGGAAGACTTGTACGACGAACAAGATGAGGAGGACGACGAAGGCGGCAAGCAGAAAGATAAAGAGATACTGGACGCTCACGTTGAGGAATTGCAAGCCGCCATGCGGCGAAAGCCTGCGGCCAGGAATCAACCTTCTGCCGAAGCGCTGCGCAGCGAAATTTTACGCACCCTCACCAGACCGCAGCTCGCAACTCCTAACCGCCCTGCTGCGAGTCCTGAGCCGCACTCCAGCGAGCTTCCGGTGGCGGCCGTTCCACCGGCGTTACCCATTCGCCGGGATATTCCCGCTCCAGCCGAGCGTGAAGCTGAGCACCCATCAAAAATGCTCCTGCGCCTCGCCCGGGCGGCCGGGATTAAGCCCTTCAACCCGCCCGTAACCCCCGAAGCCGGCGACTTTTTCAGTTTGCCGGTCGCACGCACCAACGGCAGACGCCTTCAGGCGGGATCGTAAACTTTTGAACGGTCGGAATCCCAAGCAGCAAGCGCGCCGCGGGGGAACTGCAAGTGCCCCATCCTGACGTCCAAAAGGGCGACATCAGGACGGGGCACGGGGCACATCGAGATTCCGTTTGAATGCTGGCCGGGTTAGATTACTTGGTATTACGTCGCTAGATCACGTCGTTGCGTTTGCGCAGGAAGGCCGGAACGTCCAGGTCTTCCGGCTCGTAATTGACGTTGGCAATCATCGCGCCACGCATGGCATCGAGCGAGATCACCCCACTCGCAGGCGCCTCCGGTTCCGTGGCCGCCTGCTCCATCACCATGGGCGGCTCTGGAGGCTCCGGCTCGAGCTCAGGGAAGTCGTCCTCGGCCTCATGCATCCGCGAGCCGGTGAACTGGGAAAGCGTTTCGGTGCGGCGGCGGCGCACCCCGTCCCCGTCCTTGAATCCGGTGGCGATGACGGTGATCTTCACCGAATCCTTCATTTTTTCGTCAAGCACGGCTCCGAAAATGATGTTGGCGTCCTCGTGTGCCGCGTTTTGGATAATGGTGCAAGCCTCCTGCACCTCGGCCAGCTTGAGCGAGGCCGAGCCGGTTATGTTGATGAGAATGCCGCGCGCGCCGTCAATGGCTCCCGCTTCGAGCAGCGGCGAGGCAATGGCTTTCTGCGCCGCCTCGACGGCTCGCCGGGTGCCGCTGGCCGTGGCCGCGCCCATCACCGCATAGCCCATTCCCGCCATGATCGCCTTGATGTCGGCGAAGTCGCGGTTGATGATGCCGGGAATGGTGATAATGTCGGAAATTCCCTGCACGCCCTGGCGCAAAATGTCATCGGCGACCCGGAACGATTCGAAGAAGCCGGCGTCCTGCGCGACCGCGAGCAGTTTCTCGTTGGGGATGACGATGGTCGTGTCCACCGATTCCATCAGCTCCGAGACGCCGCGCTCGGCTTGCTGCATGCGGCGTTTGCCTTCGAAAGCGAACGGCTTGGTCACGACCGCAACCGTAAGGGCGCCCAGTTCGCTGGCCAGCGAGGCAATGATAGGGGCTGCGCCGGTGCCGGTGCCGCCGCCCAGGCCAGTGGTCACGAACACCATGTCCGCGCCTTCCAGGGCTTCGATGATTTTGTCGGAGTCTTCGAGCGCTGCCTTGCGCCCAATTTCGGGGCTGGCCCCGGCGCCCAATCCATTGGTCAGCTTGACGCCAAGCTGAATTTTGACGGGCGCGCGCGACATGCGCAGCGCCTGCAGATCGGTGTTCGCCGCGATGAACTCAATGCCGTCCATACCGGCGTCAATCATGCGGTTGACCGCGTTGCCGCCGCCGCCACCCACCCCGATGACCTTAATCTTGGCATCGTTGCGGGTTTCTTCGTTAAAACTAATGCGAATATCGTTTTCTTTTTTCATGTGCGCCGCCGTAAAGTGAATTTGCTTGCGTCGTGCCGTTCTGTATGTCCCGTGTTCTTTGTCATTCCGAACGAAGTGAGGAATCCCTAACCCCGCGATATCCCCGTCGTCCCAGGGATCCTTCGACTGCACGCTCAGGATGACAACTACGCTCCCTTTCCAATCAACACCGCCTTGAGCCTCGATCCCCAACGATCCTCTTGCTGCCCGCGGGCGACGCGGGCACGGTGCCCATACAGTGCCATGCCGAGAACAGTGGCGAATTCCGGTTCGGAGAGAAGCGAAGGCATCCTGGCCAGGGGAGCCGGCCAGGACAGCCGCATATGCCGCCGTAAAACGGATTCGGCAATCTCCAGAATTCCCGGCAGCCGGGATGCGCCGCCGCTCAACACCAAGCCCCCGGCACAAAGGTCAAGCATGCCGGCGTGGCGCAGGTTATCGCGCATCATCTCGAACAGTTCGCGGGCGCGCGGCTCCAGAATTTCTCCTACCATGCGTTGTGAGATCAGCCGCGACGGGCGATCGCCCACCGACGGCACCTCGACCTCGTTCCCTTCCGGAATCAGCGTGACAATCACGTTGCCGTAAAGTTTCTTGATTCGTTCAGCCTCGGCGACCGGGGTGCTTAAGCCGACCGAAAGATCGCTGGTAAAGTGGTCGCCGCCAATGGGGATGACCGCGGTGTGAGCCACTGCGCCCTCATGAAAAACAATCAGTCCGGTGGAACCGGCGCCCAGGTCGGCGAGGCAGACGCCGAGTTCGCGTTCATCGGAACGGAGCACGGAATCGGCGCACGCCAGGGGCTCGAAAACGGTGTCGTCCACATGCACCCCGGCGCGGTTCACGGCGGTGATTACGTTCTGGGTCGCGCTGGCGGCGGCGGTGACCATGTGCACGCGAACTTCGAGGCGAGTGGCCATCATGCCGAGGGGATCGTGCACCCCGCTCTGCTCGTCGAGAATGAATTCCTGCGGCAGCAGGTGCAGAATTTCGCGGTCGCCGGGCAGTGGAATGGCGCGGGCTTTTTCCACGGCCATGCGGATTTCCTCGCGGCCAATTTCGCGCGGCCGCGTGCCGAAATTGATGCCTCCATGGCTATTCACTCCGCGCACGTGCGCTCCCGCCACGCCCAGCACGGCGTGCTCAATGGGAACGCCCGACACGTCCTCCGCCTGCTCTACGGCTTTTTGAATGGAGCCGACAGCTTTTTCCAGCTCCACGATGATGCCCTTGCGCGACCCCCGCGACTCCGTTACGCCGTGGCCGCGATAGCGCAAGCCGGCGTCGGTGATCTCCGCCACCAGCACACAGGTTTTGGCGCTGCCCACATCAATCGCGGTCAAAAGATTCGGGTGCTGATTTCCCATGCCTACTGGCTTCCTTCACTGTCTTTGTTTTTGGCAATTGCCGGACTTGGTTTCTTTTTTGCTGCGGGACTCACCCGCTGCACGGTCGCGCCGTGGCTCGCATGGGTTGTAACGTGGGCCGCGGACGGCGAACGTTTTCCCCATTTCTTCGGTGACGCCTGCTTCACCCACTTGGTTGCTGGTTTATGGGTAGCTTTCGCCGGCTTTATCTTGGGCGCCGGCTTAGCGGAGGTTTTTTTCGCAAGCGGCGGACCAATGGGCCTTAGCAGCGGCTTCGGCCCAATCCTCTCGTGAGTCACCAGGGCGGCCGGCTTCACGCCCGCGGCCATCGCAGCTTTAACCGCGGAAAAGGAAAGCGGCGGCGCTTTCACCGCGCCTTGCAGATCTGGATTGACGATGATCTGCCGGTCATAGCGCAGGTCCACGGATTCCAGTTTGTCGAACTGCTGGCGCCATTGCTGCACATGGGAGACGTAAATCTTGTAACGATCCAGATAATTCGACGGTCCCAGATGCACCAGCACCTCGCCTTTCGGATCGTTGGTGATGACTTTCACATCCTCGGGATCGGACAAATCCACCTCGCTGACGTCCTGCGAGTAATGCATTCCGCCGGAATCAAGCTGGCTAATAAGATCGCTGTAAATCTTCATGCGGGCAGCGCGGGTGGAAAGCGGCTCGCCCGGATTTGTCCCGAGAATTACAGGAAAGGAATATTTCTTTTTCCCAGTTCCCGGCAAGTCCATCAGCGTGCCGGCCGCATCCATCAGCAGGATACGGGAGCCGACCTGGGCGAAGGCGACGGGCGTACGCTCGTGAATCTGCACCTCCAGCCGGTTGGGCACAAAGCGCATCACGCTGGCGGATTCGACCCAGGGAATCTGCTCCAACTGAGCCTGGCGCTCGGCCAGCGGCACAAAAAAGATATTGCGGCCGATGTCGCCGCCCAGCACTTCCATCACCTGAGGGCGCGTAACGTTCTCCAGTCCGGTAATTTCGATGTTGTCGCTCGACACCACGCGGAAGCGCCAGGAGTGCTCGCCATAGCGATAAAGAGCGGCTACGCCGAGGCAGGTCAAGCAAACGACGGTAAATGCGATTGCGCCCCAAGTCAGGCGAGTGGCAGTTCTTTTGGGAAGCGATCCGCGGCGGACGGAGACACGCTTTTGCCCGCGCAGAAAAGGCGATTCCTCTTCTCCATCCAAGTCCAGCAGGCGCGCATCGTCTATTTCTTCGCGCGCCGACTCGTCGGCTGGAGAATACAACTCTTCCTGCGAGATGGTGGAACCGGATTTCCTAGCCATCAACTCAGGTCAGTTGTCGTGGGGAATCGAGAGCGAGATTACTATAACTGCTTTTTTGGAGCGGGCCTAGAAAAAAAATGGCGAGTTTTGCACAGAGGCGAAACGCGGCGCGACGGAGCGTCTTTTGACAATCGTTGTCAAATATGACAACATAGCAAGGGTGCGATAAGTGCAATGATTCGAAAAACGCGGCCCGTTTCATGGATCAAGACAGCCATGAAAGATTTCGAGACGTTCCCGGAAGGGGCCAGGACGATTGTCATGTCGGCCTTGACGATCGCCGCCGAAGGCAGCAAAGCAGATATTGCGAAACCGTTCCATGGCTTGGGCTTGGGCTCGGGCGTATTCGAAATTGCATTGCCGTTTCGGCGACGCGTTTCGCGTGGTGTATGCGGTGCAGCTTGCCGAGGAAATTTGGGTCGTGCATGCGTTTCAAAAGAAATCGACGCAAGGCATTAAGACGCCCAAACGCGAGGTCGATTTGATCAAAGACCGTTTGAAGCGATTGAAGGAGATGTTGCGATGAAAGATGAAAAACTGGAAGTGGTGCGCGGAAGCGGAAATGTTTTCCGCGATCTAGGACACAAGAGCGCGGATGCAGAGCAGTTCAAAGCGATCCTCGCCGCTGAAATCATCAAGGCGCTCGATCGGGAAGGGCTGAGCGTGCGTGCGGCGCATCGTCATACGGGAATCGCGGCGGCCGACTTTTCCAGAATCCGGAATGCCAATCTCGGCCGCTTCACCTTGGATCGCCTCATGTCGATCCTCAACCGGCTGGGGTCGCGGATAGAGGTGAAGGTCCGAGTCCGGCATGCGGAATCCATGCGGCAAGAAATATCGGCGTAGAAACACTATCTATCTTCAAGGTGTGGGCCCGGCGTTTGTCGCTTCTTTTGCACGCAATCTCTCTAAAATCATCGGGCCGAGTTGCGACACGCTGCCCGCTCCCAGGGTCAGAATCATGTCGCCAGGCTGTGCCGCAGCGGTCACCGATGAAACTGCATCGGCGAAAGACGGAGCGTATACGGCGGGTTTCTTTCCCACTTCCGCGATTTTTTGGGCGAGAGCTTCTCCCGTGATGCCCGTGATGGGCTGTTCGCTGGCGGCATAGATATCGAGAACCACTAACGAGTCAGCGTCTTCAAAGGCGGTGGCGAATTCATCCATCAGCAACTGCGTGCGGCTATAGCGATGTGGCTGGAAAACTACATGAATCTTGCGGAAGCCGCATTGCCGGGCGGCGGCCAGGGTGGCGCGAATTTCCGTAGGATGGTGGCCGTAGTCGTCGATCACGCTGACTCCAGCTGCCTTGCCGCGCAACTGGAAGCGGCGATCCACGCCGCGGAAGCTCTCCAGCCCGGTGCGAATCCGCTCGACATCGACATCGAGGGCTATGCCGACGGCAATCGCGGCCGTGGCATTCAGGACGTTGTGAGTACCCGGGACATGCAGCCGGAATTCACCCAGGTTCTGCGTGCGATAGGTGACTTTGAATCGGCTTAGCGGGCGGTTTTCTCCAGAGTCAAAAGTAGCCGCCAGCAATTTGATGTGAAAATCCGAGCCGCGCCGCGTGCCGTAGGTCAGGACGCGACGCCGGACCTGCGGAAGCAAGCGACGCAATAGCGGATCGTCGTGGCAAACCACGACGCCACCATAGAATGGCACCCGGTCCATGAAGTCCAGAAAAGCCTGTTTCACGGCGCGCATGTTGCGGTAACAGTCCATGTGCTCGCGGTCGATGTTGGTGACGACAGAGAGAATCGGGGACAGCTTAAGAAACGAACGGTCGCTTTCGTCGGCTTCGGCAACCAGATATTGCGATTTGCCCAAGCGGGCATTGGAACCCATGGCGTCCACGCGCCCACCGACCACGACCGTCGGGTCGAGACCGCCAGCGGCGAGGACGGCCGCCACCATGGAAGTGGTGGTGGTCTTGCCATGCATGCCCGCGATGGCGATGCCATACTTCAGCCGCATCAGTTCCGCCAGCATTTCGGCACGCTGAATGACCGGGATGTGGAGTTTGCGGGCCTCTGTAACTTCGGGATTGTCGGGCGCAATTGCCGAACTGGTTACTACCACCTCGGCGCCGGCGATGTTCTCCGCTTTGTGGCCTTCGCAGGTGATCGCACCCAGGCCGGCTAGCCGCTGGGTGATGGCAGAAATTTTGAGGTCCGAGCCAGACACTTTGTAGCCAAGGTTCAGCAACACTTCGGCGATGCCGCTCATGCCGATGCCGCCGATGCCTACGAAATGAATACGCTGAATTTTGGCAAACATTTAAGTCAACTGCTTGGCCACGGATTTACGCGGATCAAGGCGGATAAACCAAATAGGTCAATTAAAAGGTCGATCCGTGTAGATCAGTGTAAATCCGAGGCTAGTCTTCGATAGTTGGCAAACATAAGTCAACTTCTTAGCCACGGATTTACGCGGATCAAGGCGGATAAACCAAAAGAAAAATAATCCGCGAAGATCCGCGCAATCCGTGGCTAGTCTTCGATTCCCGCCAGCTTCGCCGCCATGGCTGCGATGTCCCTTGCCGCTTTGGGATGTGCCAGGCTCTTGCGCGGCCTGGCTCATGCGCCCTAATCGAAACGAGTCGCCCAGCAAATTGCTCACGGTTTCCACCAGCCAAACCTCGTCCAGCTTGGTTTCCTCCAGCACGACCGCGGCGCCGGCTCGCTCCAGAGCCTGCGCATTGACCCGCTGGTGATCGTCCGCGGCGCGCGGAAAAGGCACAAAGATCGCGGGCTTTCCCTGCCGCGGTAATTTCAGCCACCGTGCTGGCCCCGGAGCGGCAGAGCAACAAATCCGCCCGCGCAAAGAAAGCGGGCATATCGTTGATGAACGGGAAAACTTCGGCTGAAGCGCCTGCGCGCTGGTAGGCGGCTTGCGCGTCATTATAGTCGCGCTCGCCAGTCTGATGGATAATATGAATACCCGGCGCCTGTCTCATCAGTTCCGGCAAGCATTGGGTCATCGCCTGGTTGATGGCGTGCGCACCCTGACTTCCGCCGAACACGAGTAAAGTGGGCCGGTCGTGCTGCAAGGTTTTTCCCGCAATGTCAAAAAAAGCCTGACGGACGGGCACGCCGGTGACCTCAGCACGGCGAAAATACTTGGCCGTCTCCTGGAAATGCACGGCTGCCGCCGAGACCCAGCGCGCGACCATGCGATTGGCGAAGCCGGGAACGACGTTCGGCTCAAAGGCTAGGGTCGGAATTCCCTTCATTACGGCCGCCAACATGGCGGGGCCGGAAGCATATCCGCCAACCCCGATTACCACGTCCGGCTGGAACTCGGAGAGCATTTGTCGAGCGGCCCAGACCGCTCGCGGCAATCCCAGTAAGGTTTTCAGCCGCGTCGCCAGGCTCACCCGGTTCAGCGCGCCGACTTCGATCAGTCGCAGCTCAAAACCCGTCCGCGGGAACCAGGCGGTTCTCAATGCCCCGCGCCGTCCCGATAAACAGGACTTCCGCGCTATAGGTTTTTTGCAGTTCATGGGCGATGGCGAGCGCGGGAATAACGTGTCCGCCGGTCCCGCCCCCCGCCAGAATGGCTCGCATGCTCTGACTATAAACCAGGTACGTGGGCGCAAGGTTCTCGTGCAGGAAATCGTGTGCTCAAGGATGCAACCAATGGGCAGGGGAGTTGCCCTGTCGAGCGGCGCTCGACTGGACAGCCGAGGGCGGCTTCCCTACGCAGTCCTTGAGGATCATTCCGCCTGTTTACTTACGTTCAGCAGAACGCCCACGCATGCCAGCGTGATGAACAACGACGATCCTCCGTAAGAAACGAACGGCAGCGGAATGCCTTTGGTGGGCATCATGCCGAGCACGACGCTGATGTTGATGAATGCCTGCACCACAATCATGCTGGTGATGCCCACGGCGAGAAAACGTCCGAACATGTCCTGGGTGCGCAGGGCGGTGCGCACGCCGCGCCACAGGAAAATTGCAAACAGCATTACCACGATGACCGCTCCCACCAGCCCCAACTCCTCGCCAGATCACCGAGAAAATGAAATCGGTGTGCGGCTCGGGCAAGTAGAAGAGCTTTTGCTTTCCCTCCATGAGGCCCACGCCGGTAATGCCGCCGGTGCTAACCGCGATCAGCGACTGGATGATATGAAAGCCGGCGCGCTGCGGATCGGAATAAGGATTGATGAAAGGCGAAAACGCGGTCGCGGCGATAGGCTACGTGGAAGATCAGAAAATAGAGCGGCAGTAGCGATGCGGCGAATCCGTAGGCTAAATAACGCAAGATCGAGGCCGCCGGCAAACAGGATGCAAGTGGTGATGGCGGCGCAGGCGATGGCGGTGCCCAGATCCGGCTGCGCAACAATCAGCCCCAGGAAAATCATGGTGGGAATCACCGCGGGCAGCAGCGTATTGCGCCAGTCATTCATGGACTTGACGCGGCTCTCCAGGAAGAAAGCGAGGAAGAGAATCAGAACCGGCTTGGCCAGTTCGGAGGGCTGAAAGGAAAGCCCCGCGCCGTGAATCCAGCGGTGGGTATGGTGCGAGCGATCGAGAAAGAAGACTGAGATCAGTAGAAGTGTAGTCAGGCCGAGCGCCGTGAACACTACTGCGGGATGCTTGTAGCGGCGGTAGTCCACCTTCATGGCGACGACCAGGGCGATGATGCCGCTGACCGCCCAAACCATTTGCCGCAACAGGAAGTAGTAGCCCGATCCGTAGCGGTCCTTGGCCATAACCGCGGACGCGCTGAACACCATCACCAGCCCCACAAATACGAGCAGCAGAGTCACGGTGAACAGCCAGCCGTCGACACTGACACGCTTTGCCATGGGAGGTTCCTATTTCAACACGGAGAGATGGAGGCGCGTAAGGCGATTTGCAGGTTATTAGTTTGTAGTGTTGATTGTCTTGGTTCGGCGAGGCCGAGTCTTGCGGGAGCGGGGTTTACGAAGGATCTTTTAACCGTTCGGTTTCGTGAGTTCTTGCACCGCTTCTTTGAATACTTTCCCGCGATGCTCGTAGCTGCGAAACTGATCGAAGCTGGCGCAGGCTGGGGCCAGTAGCACGATGTCTCCCGGCTGGGCGACGGCGGCGGCGCGCTTGATCGCCGACTCGAGAGTTCCAGCTTGCACGATCTCGACGCCCGCATTCTTGGCGGGAACGATCTGCGACTCGATCTTTTGCGCTGCCGCACCGACGGTGTAAACACGTTTTACCCGCTGCCGCAGCAGGTCATTGAGCACGCTGTAGTCGCTGCCTTTATCCTTGCCGCCAAGGATGAGGTGGATGTTCGCCGGGAACGACTCCAAGGCTTTGATGGTTGCATCCACATTGGTGGCCTTGGAATCGTTGTAGTACTCCACTCCGCCAACTGTGGCGACGTACTCCAATCGGTGCTCCACGGCCTTAAAGTGAGAGACGGCGCTGCGGATCCTTTCGGGCTCGCAGCCCAGCAACGCGCCCACGCAAACTCCGGCCAGGACGTTCTCTACGTTGTGAGCGCCCTTGAGCGGGATGTCAGAGACGAGTATGATCTCGCGCTCGGCAGCGGAGTCGCGAAACAGCACTCGGCCTTGCCTGACGCAGGCTCCCTGCTTCACTTCCCGCTTACGGCTAAACCAGAAGACCTGGGCGCGCGTGCGGCTGGCCATTTGGACGCAAGTTGGATCGTCGGCGTTCAGCACGGCGAAGTCGTCGGCCTGCTGGTTCTCGAAGATGCGCGCCTTGGCGTCCACGTAGGCAGCCAGGGTGTGATGGCGATCGAGATGATCGGGTGTGACGTTCAAAATCACCGCGATCCTGGGATGAAACGTCTGAATCGTTTCGAGCTGAAAACTGGAGATTTCGAGGACGCCGATCGTATCTTTATTAGCGCGCTCAATCAGGGAGATGGCGGGAGTTCCTATGTTGCCGCCCACCGCGGTTGAAAATCCACCCGCAGCCAGGATTTCGCCGGCCAGCGTGGTAGTAGTCGTTTTTCCGTTCGAGCCGGTGATGGCCACGATGCGCCCGGGAAAGAACTGGGCGGCCAGTTCGACCTCACCGATCACGGCCTCACCGCGGGAACGGGCTTGCAGCAGCGCGGGCGCATCCACCGGAACCCCCGGACTGACCACAATCAAATCTTGTTCTCGAAAAGTGCGCTCGCCGTGCCCGCCGGTTTCGACCACAATGCCGTGATCGAGCAACAGCGGAATCTCTTTGCTGAACTGGTCGAAGGTCTTGGAATCGGAGGCTGTAACGCGGGCTCCATGGGCCTTCAAGAACAGCGCCGAAGCGGTGCCCGATTTTCCCAGGCCGACCACCAGCACGCGTTTCCCGTTCAGTTCCATTTGACCATCTCGCCAAGCAAAACCGGCCGCGGATTTTCGCGGATCTCCGCGGATAAAGCTAAGACCAGTGCGACCACAAGCACACGCTTGCTACTGACCATAAAGCTTTTTTCACCACAGAGTCACAGAGAAAAACCGATTCTTGCAATATGTGGTCCTTTCACTTCTGACTGGGCCTTGCCTTTCTCTGTGTCTCTGCGCCTGCTGTGGTGAAAATTCTATCTCAGTTTCAAAGTGGTCAGCGCGAACAGCGCAAACACCAGCGACGCAATCCAAAAACGCACGATGATCTTGGACTCCGACCATCCCAGCAACTCGAAGTGATGGTGAATCGGGGCCATCTTGAAAATCCGCTTCTTGCGCAGCTTGTACGATCCCACCTGCAGGATGACGGAAAGGGCCTCGATCACGAACACCCCGCCAATAAAGGGTAACAGTAATTCCTGTTTGATGATGACGGCGACGGTGCCAATCGCTCCGCCCAGCGCCAGGGAGCCAACGTCTCCCATAAAGACCTCGGCAGGGTGAGCGTTGTACCAAAGGAATCCGATGGCTCCTCCAACCATGGCGCCGCAAAAAATGGTCAACTCGCCGACCTGAGGCATGCGCTGCAAATCCAGATAGGCGGCAAAGGTGGCATGGCCGCTGACGTAAGTGAGCACGGTGAGCGCTCCGGCGGCGATCACGGTACAGCCGATGGCAAGACCGTCCAGGCCGTCGGTCAAATTCACGGCATTGCTCGATGCCACAAGGATAAAAATCACGAAGCCGATGAACGGCAAAAAGGCCAGCGGCCAGAGATGTGGCATGTGTATCAGACGGTCAATCACCAGGTTCGGCCGAAACTGCTTGAAAAAGGGCACCAGCAATCGAGTGGAGTAGAGGCCACGCGTCTGCATGATAATCAGGGCGACCGCAATCAGCCCGCCGGTAAGAATTTGCAGTCCCAACTTCTGCCGGGTGGTGAGCCCCAGGTTCCGCCGGTGCGCCACTTTGGTGTAATCGTCGGCAAAACCAATGGCGGCAAAGGCGCAGGTGGCAAAGACCGCAATCCAAATAAAACGGTTGCTCAGGTCGGCCCACAACAGGGTCGGAACGATAATCGAGATGACGATCAGAAGGCCGCCCATGGTGGGCGTGCCGGCTTTCTTCTGATGAGCCTGCGGTCCTTCTTCGCGAATGTACTGGCCGATTTGAAATTCGCGCAGACGGTTGATGACCAGGGGCCCAATCACCAATCCCGTAAACAGGGCGGTAAGGCTGGCGAAGGCGGTACGAAACGTCAAGTAGCGAAAAATGCGGAAGGGTGCGAAGTAGTGGAACAGCTTCAGATAGAGCAGCCAATAAAGCAATCAGCCTCCGATTCAGTCGTCGGTCTTCAGTCCACAGTCCTCAGTCACCGGTCTTCAGTCGTCCGCATTCAATTTTTCAGAGCGCATTGTCACCCGTCTTTGATTTTCTGACGACTGAAGACTCGCGACTGGAGACTGCTTCCAGCGCTTTTTCCAGTTTCACGCCGCGCGAGGCTTTGAGCAACACCAAGTCTCCATCGCGCGTCTCCCGGGCCAGCCACTCCCCGGCTTCTTCAGGCGTCGCCACAAACTCGGCCCGCATTCCCGCTTGCTGAGCCGCTTCGACGAGGGCTTGCGCCAGGCCGCGCACACCCAGCAGCACATCAATCTTCTTCCCGGCGATATGCTGGCCGGACCGCCGGTGCAATTCTTCTCCTGCGGGGCCAAGTTCCAGCATCTCGCCCGCCACCACAATTCGTCGCTGGGCGGGCATTGCCGCCAGCGCATCCACCATGGCGTTCAAGGCCGTCGGATTGGAATTGTAGCAATCATTGATGACCGTAATGTTGCCCAGCCTGACGACCTGCCCGCGTTTATCGCCGGGAACAAGCGAGGCCAGCGCGCCCACGGCTTCGGAAGGGGTCAGCCCACGCTCCAGCCCAACCGCAACCGCGGCCAGGGCGTTGTAAATATTGTGCGTCCCGACCAGCGGCAGAGTCGCCTTCTCGCGACAACTCCCTACCACCACATAGAAGGTTGAGCCTTCTGCTCCCCGGGTTTGAATATCTTCTGCCCGCACATCCGCCGTAACCCGCAGCCCGTAGAGAACCACTTTGCCGGGAAAATCGCGGCCAAACTGAGAGACGTACTCGTCGTCGGCATTGAGCACGGCGGTTCCACTCGAAGGCAGCGACTCGATGAGTTCGTACTTGGCCCGCGCGATGTCAGCCACCGACTTGAAAAACTCAAGATGCACGGGGGCGACGTTGCTGACCACTCCGATCTCGGGCTGTGCGATCCTGGCCAGCGCGGCGATCTCACCGGCATGCGACATCCCCATTTCGATGACGGCGACATCGTGCTCGGCCTCCAGTTTCAGCAGCATGAGTGGAAGTCCAAAATGATTATTGAAGTTGCCTTCTGACTTCAGCACGCGGAAGCGGGAGGCGAGAACGTGGGCGATGGCTTCCTTGGTGGTGGTCTTCCCCGCGGATCCTGTGATTCCGATGAGCGGCTTGCCCCACAAGCGACGGACGGCGGTGGCCAGCGTCTGCAGCGCGGTCAGCGTGTCATCCACGGCCAGCAGCCGGGTCTTTACGGCATATCGCACCAGCTGGTCTTTGCGAATGACCGCTGCCACGGCACCTTTCTCCACGGCCTGCTCAACGAAATCATGGCCGTCGAACCGGTCCCCTTTTACCGCAAAGAAAAGCTGCCCCGGCTGCAGGGTGCGGGAGTCAATGGAATAGGCCTGGGCCACGGCTTTGTGATCGAACTCGCCGGTGGCGGAAAGAAACTCGGCAATGCGGTCGAGGGGAAGCTTCATGGCTTGGGTAGGCCGCCCGCGGCGGTGGCGCATTCATATCCTGCTTCACGAAGCACTTGCCGCGCCACATCCCCATCGTCAAAAGGAAGAGCGCCGTCTTTGGTCACTTGCACTTTTTCGTGCCCCTTGCCCGCGAGCAGCACGATGTCCCCGGGGCCAGCGTCCCCCATGGCCAGGGCGATGGCGGCACGGCGGTCGGGTTCGACTTTGTATTTTGCTCCCGATTTCTGCAGGCCGACCGTGGCATCATTGATGATCGCCAGGGGATCTTCGCTGCGGGGATTGTCCGAAGTCAGCCACACGAAATCGCTGCCGCGCCCGGCGGCTTCGCCCATGAGCGGACGCTTAGTGCGGTCCCGGTCGCCGCCGCAACCGAATACTGTAATGACTCGTCCCTTCTGCCCCGCTCTTTGGACGAACTCCCGCGCCAGCGCCGTCAAATTGCGCAGAGCGTCATCGGTGTGGGCGTAGTCGACCACAACGGTAAAGGGCTGCTGGCAATCCACGCGCTCGAACCTTCCCGGGACGCGTGCCAGGGCCGCAATGCCCCTGGCGATGGCCTCCGGGGGGCAGTTGCGCGCATAAGCCGCGCCAGCCGCCGCTAGTATGTTGTAGACATTCACCTTGCCAATCAGCGGCGAGAATAGCGGAACCGTTTCCCCCGGCATCAGCAGATCAAACCTGGTGCCGCGCGGCGTGATTTCCACCTTCTCCGCGTGGAAATCACCCTTGGACCACCCATAGGTCAGGACATCCGCGCTGCGTTTCCGGCTGAATGCGGCCAGCTTCTGTCCATATTCGTCGTCGGTGTTCAGCACTGCGGCGCGCGGCGCATCGGTGCCGCAACCCTCAAATAGGATTTGTTTCGACGCGAAGTACTCTTCCATGGTGTGGTGATAGTCGAGATGATCGCGAGTCAGATTGGTGAAGATGGCCGTGTCAAATGGAATGCCATAAACGCGCTGCTGTGCCAGAGCATGCGAGGAAACCTCCATCACCGCTTCGGTTGCCCCGTTGGCCAGAGCGTCCGCCAACAGGCGATTGGTATCGAGCGCTTCCGGCGTGGTGTGAGGCGCAGGCAGGGTCTTTCCGGCCACGTGATACTCGATGGTGCCGATGAGCGCGCTCTTTCGGCCCGCCGCAGCCAGAATGGATTCCACCAGAAACGCGGTTGTGCTCTTACCGTTGGTTCCGGTGATGGCGGTGATTGCCAGCTTCTCGGCGGGCCGGCGATAGAAATTTGCGCTCAGCCGCGCCAAAGCGCGCCGGCCAACCGGTACGCGCACCCAGGCCACGCCCTCGCGGGCTTGCTCAGCGGCCGAGTCGCTTACCACAGCTACCGCTCCGGAGGCGATTGCCTGATCTATGAATTTGTTGCCGTCGCTGGACTCGCCACGCATGGCGACGAAGGCATCTCCCGGCTTAATTTGCCGCGAGTCGTATTCGACTCCGCTGACCGGCGGGTTTCCGCGTTGCTCGAGGATTTCCGCCCCGTCGAGGAGTGTTTGGAAGTTCATTGGATTGGATTATAGGGCACGCGGGTTGCGAGAAACCTCGGGCGAGCCAAAGCTCACGCCCGGACGAGGGCGTCCAGGCCTACGTGCTACGCTTATCTGCCAAACTTCACCGTCACCGTTGTCCCTGCCGCCACGTGCGATCCGGCCGCGGGATTTTGTTCCACGGCTCGACCGCTGCCCATGGCGTCCATTTCCAATCCGCTCTGCTCGGCCAGTTCGATGGCGGAGCGGACGCTTTTTCCCACAAACGAAGGGACCACGATGCCCCCTTCCTCGACGTCCAGCACGACGGTGCCGCTTAACGGAAGGTGAACGGGACTCGCCGGCTCTGGATTGGTTGCGGATGGAGTCTGTGAAGATTGCCCGGGCTGCGGCCCAGGTTCAAGCTCGCGCTCGCGTAAGGCGGCCGGGATTAAGCCCTGGCTATTTTCAGGCGTGGATCGAACGTCAGCCATGGCGGGAGTGGGCGCCGCCTCGGGCGGTCCGGCATCGGCAGCGTCGAGCGGCTGGCCAACGTGGTCGGGAGATCCTTCGGCCAGGTCCTGGTCTTTCACGTGAGCCTCCGCCAGCAACAGCTGGCGGCTGGCCGGCAATTCCACGTCATGCGGCACGTGCAGATATTCGAGCACCTTTTGGGCAATGCGTTGAAAGACCGGCGCGGAAATCTCACCGCCCTGGTGTGGTCCGACGGGAGAGTCCAGAATCACAGCGACCGTGATCGCGGGGTTGTTCACGGGCGCGAATCCAGTAAACGTAGCTACGTACTTGGTGCGCGAATAGGCCTTGGTATTGGGGTCTATTTTCTGGCCGGTTCCGGTTTTACCGGCGGAGCTGTAGCCGTCAAGGATGGCTTTCCTGGCGGTACCGTGCAGCACCACACCTTGCATCATCTGGCGCATCTCGGCTGCCGTATACGAGGAAATCACCCGCCGTTGCTGCAGTGGATGAAACGCAATGGTCTGCGGCGCGCTCTGCGGCTGCGCAGTGGCCGCAACGATTCTGGGCGCAACATAGACACCGTCATTGGCCATGGTTGAGATCAAACCGACTAGTTGCAGCGGCGTGATTCCGATTTCCTGGCCCATGGAAATGGCCGCGATGGAAACTTTCGACCAGCGGCTGGGGGGCTTGCTCAGGCCCCAGGTTTCGTCCGGCAATTCGATGCCGGTGGGTTGTCCGAAGCCGAAGCCGCGGATGTATTTATAGAAGCGTTCGTTACCGAGCCGCATACCAATTTTGATGGCGCCTACGTTGCTCGACTTGGCTAGAATGCCAGAAACCGGCAGTAGACCATTGGGGTGACTGTCGCGGATGCGCAAGCCGTTGAACAGGATCGAACCCATTTGGCAATCGAAGACTTCGTCGGGGCGGGTTAGCTTCTCTTCCAGCGCGGCAGCGATGGTGACCACTTTGAAGGCGGATCCCGGCTCATAAGCGTTGCTGACCGCATGGTTAATGAGCTTTTTTCCGGTGATTTCGTGGGGATTGTCCGGATCGAAGGTCGGCCGGTTGGCCAGCGCCAGAATTTCTCCGGTGTGCGGATTCTCCACCACCACGGTGCCCGACTCGGCCTGGGTCTGCGCCATGGCGGCATCCAGTTCGCGCTCGGCGATGTACTGAATCTGCTCATCAATGGTCAGAACAATGTTCTCGCCCGGAATCGGCTGCTTGTCCACGCTGCCGAACCACTTCTTATGAGCGTCCACGGAGATCATCATCTGCCCAGGCTGGCCGCTCATTTCGTCGTCGAATTTGCGCTCGATGCCGCTGAGCCCTTTGTCGTCGGTGCCCACGTAACCGATCACCTGGGCGGCGAGTGAACCCTTGGGATAGAAGCGCTTCGACTCTTTAAGGAAATGAATGCCGCGCAGATTGAGGGCACGAATGCGGTCGGCGGTTTCAGTGTCCGCCTTGCGCTCTACCCAGCAAAATGTCTTATGGGCTTCGCACTGCGCCAGCAGTTCCCGTGGATCATCCTTGGTGATGTGAGCAATCAGAGACAGCGTGCCGGCCAGATCGTGGATTTCGCTGGGCACGGCAAACGCCGAATCCACCGCAATGGACATCGCCAGTTCGTGACTGGCGCGATCGTAGATGATTCCGCGGCGCGCCGCGACATCCATGGTGCGCTGCTGCTGATGCTGGGCGCGCTGCTCAAATTCGCCGTAGGAGAAAATTTGCAGATAGACCAGGCGCGCGCAAATGGCGAGGCTCCAGAAAACCAGCATCGCGCCGAGAAGATAGAGCCGATGGTTGTTGGTGTTGCGCGCTGGGCCGCCATGATTGGTCCTCAAGAAAACGTGCATAGACAAACGTGGCGGCGCGCCTGTACAGGCAAGCCGCCACTGGAAACCGTTGCCGAGAGGTTGCTCGGCTCTCGCATACCCTCTATCGCACCGAAATGACCGCGACCGGGGCCATGCTCGCCATGACCGGGGTTGCGGAATCGGCTGTGGGAGCGTCCATGCGAATGACCTGGCCGGCTTGCGGCGATTGCAGGCCCATTTGCCGCGCCAGCCCGTCAATGCGCTGCGGATCGCGCAGAGAAGATTCCTCCAACTGCAGGGCGTGGTTCTCTTCCACCAGGCCATCGCGCTGAATTCGGAGGGACTGAATCTTGTATCCGTACTCGATCGCCTTGAAGTGCTGCCAGGCAAAAGTCATCACCAGCAGGAACAAGCAGGCCAGCGCCACGCCAAACTGTCTCATCTCGCGCTCGCGTTTGGGATCTTCCACTTTCACCAGGCGCGAGTTATCAATCGCCTTGCCAAAGTAAATCTCCGGAGTGCCTGTCCAGCACGGCTTGCGCCGCGCGCCCGCAATCGCATGGGAATAATGCGCCGTGGCCGCTGCCGCCATTATGCCGCTCCTAGCATGTTTTGGTCGCTCTTCACCATTTCGCAGATCGCGGCCACCAGCAGGTTGTCCATCTTTTCCTGCGAGGCCAGCTGAACGTGCTCTTCCGCTCGCTCCACCGCGGCCATCAAATCGTCAATTAGTGTTCCTGTGTACATAAATCAACCCCCTAAAGTTATGTTGCAAACTGCTTAAACCCGTTCCGCCGCCCGCAGTTTCGCGCTGCGGGAACGCGGATTGCGATCAATCTCTTCTTCCCCGGCGGTTACCGGCTTCCTGGTAAGCAGCTTGTACTCACCTTGCCTTGCTCCCTCGCGCATCGCATCTTTCACCATGCGATCCTCCAGCGAGTGGAAGCTGATAATCACCAGCCGCCCGCCCGGTTTCAGCACCTGCGGGGCCGCTTTCAGCAGCTCCTGCAGGTCGTCCAGTTCATGGTTTACGAAGATTCGGAGAGCTTGAAAGGTTCGCGTCGCGGGATGAATTCTGCGTTCCGCCTGATTCATTGGCCGGGCCGCGGCTGATATGACATCCGCAAGTTGTGCGGTAGATCGTATCGGCCGCGACCGGACAATGGCTCTGGCGATTCTCCGCGACCTCCTTTCCTCACCGAATTCGTAAATCAGGTTGGCGAGTGTGACCTCATCCTCCTGATTTACCACTTGTTCGGCGGTGCGCCCGGACTGCGGATTCATTCGCATATCCAAGGGGCCTTCCGCCTGAAAGCTAAAGCCTCGCGCGGCGTCGTTCAGTTGCAGGCTGCTTACTCCGAGATCGGCCAGGATCCCGTCGTACGTCCCACGTCGTTCGTCGTTCGCAATTTCTGCAAATGACTTTTGCAGCAACGTGATCTCAGGCCAGTCGCTCTGGCCAACGACCAACGACGAAGGACCAAGGACGCTCTTCAGCTTTTCGCGTGCGATTTCCAGCGCTGCCGGATCTTTATCGAAGCCAATCAAATGACCCGGTGCGCCCAGGCGTCTTGCGATTTCCCAACTGTGCCCGCCTAAGCCCACCGTCGCGTCGATATAAGTCCCGCCACGCCGGACGGCTAAAAAGTCGATCGCTTCTTTTAAAAGAACCGGAACATGGCCAGTTTCCTCCCCGCCATGCCCAACCCCCTGAGGGGTATCTGTTGAACCCTCGCCCACTAGATGCCCAGTTCGTCGAGCGTCTTCTCATCCTCAGGCGTAAACTTTTCTTCCTCGATTTCCTTACGGAAGGCTTCGAGGTTGCGGACTTCCAAGTAGGTCAAATTGCCCGTAACCGCCACTTCGCCCTTGATTCCGGCGGCTTCCCGCAACAGTTGCGGCAGCAGCAACCGTCCCTGGCCATCCATCTCGACCTGCTGTCCCCAGTAGTTCACGCGATTTAAGAACTTCTTCTTCGTAGGGTTGTAGGTGGAGAGCCCTGCCAGCTTCTGCTCGATCCGCTCCCACTCCTCGAAGGGATACAACTGAGCAACCTTCCCATCGAAACTTGTGATGTAAAATTGTGTGCCGTATTTCTCGTCGATCACCCGCTTGAACTCGGCGGGGACCTTGAGCCGTCCTTTTTCGTCGACGCGAGTTGGGTGATTGCCGCGAAACATAGCTGGTACCGGTCACAGGGGAGGCAAAAACGCTCAAAATGCCGCTGGCTTCAAGTTCGTTGGGGCTGTTTTGGGGAATGTCAGTCTTAAAGTCCACTGGCTCCTCAATTTGGCTATGCTGCGCCCACTGCCACCACCGTGTTAACCACTTTCAACCACTTTTGACCACATGATAGCCCTAAGTTCTTTATTGTCAAGACGAAACTTGAAGGTTGATAGGTTACGAAAGTGTGCTTTGTCGAAAGCGCGATCCCTTGTGCATAACCAAAAAGATCACCACAAGATGTTGCGTTAAAACTCTTGGTTCTTTCGCTATTGTTTCGCTAAGATTTTTCTTGCACTCCGCGCCGGGCGCGCATTTTCCTGTGGAAAAGGGAGGGGATTGGTCGGGATTCGCGGATTTGGTGAAAAGAGATATCAGGGTTTCGCTGGTTCGGAACGGTTGGTTAAGCGGCACGGTAGTGCCAAAGAAGCCCTCACCCCTGTGCCGCCCTATGGCAACGGGCGAAAGCTCCCGGACTCACGAACCGCCTCAACCTGGTAGACCTCAATGGAGAATTGATACATGTCCATGTGCCCATAATGGCCATCCGCCTTGAACATTCCAACAAAAACGACGTCCTTCTGAACTCTCCATTTTTGACTGGAAATCGCGCGTCGGACTCGTAACTTACTCCGAGATTTCCAGCCCTTCTCGAAGGAAACCCACGTCGTGGGGATTGATGTAGAACAGGCCGGCGCGGTGACGACCGACTTCTCAAAATCGGTCTCGTACAGCGCGCGAAACCGGATCATCCTGTTGTTGAACTTAACTGGATGCTGCAGAACCTCACATTAGCCCACCGTTTGATCACCCGCAAGCAACTCATTCGTGCCTTCGGTGGCCTGGGTGCTTTGGGCGCAAACGACAGACGCTGCAATCGAACAAAGCAAGGCCGCGTAAAGCAGCCTCCCGAATGGCGACGATATAGAACGAGGCACTCCTACCATACGGTCTCCATAACCTTGGCCTGACGAATTTGCTTGTCTGCGGTGACCAGCGGCATGCCTTCCACAATCGCCGTGGCCCCAATGATCCGGTCGGCTGGGTCCCGCGGAAATTTCTCGGGCAGGCGAACGGCGAGAGCGGCAATGGCCGGCGTCAGCGGTTTAAGAATGACCCGCGCGACAGTCTCTCGAACGAATGATTCCACGCTCATGGAAACCTGAATCCGCCCGTTTTCCGCTAACCACGCCAATTCCCAAAGCGTGATGCTCGCCACGCAAATTCCTGTCTTTTGCCTCGCCTCGCGGATCGCCTCCCGCGCCTTTTGAGAGAGCCGCTTGGGGTCGCTCGACATCCAGACCAACACGTGCGTATCTAGCAGGATCATTTACTTTCCCAATCCTCCAGAGGAGTCACTGGGGCCACAATGTCGCCAACGACTTTTACTTTGCCCGCCATATAGCCAAAGATGTCGTCAGCATTGTTCTGCGCTGGGACCAGCTTGGCCACGGGCTTACCATGTTTGGTGATCAAAACGGGTTCGCCGCTTTCGCGAACCTGATCCATAATCGCCAGGCATTGCGCCTTGAATTCACCGGCCGCCATTTCTTTCACAGCCCACCTCGCACTCTATGAAGACTATAGTCATTATATTATGACTACTGGGAATTGTGTCGCGCTTTTTCCGGCATTCAGGGTCACGTCACCCGAGTCGGATAAAGTAGAATCTCGGCGTGCAATCCCAACGTTCAAGAAGTCACTGGCTCTCAGGGCAAGTCCGGCCCGAGACGGCGGTGCGACGCGGTGCGAACATCAGATGAGCTCTAATCAAATCCAGTTCGAGCAGTGGGTAGCTTTTCCGGTCGGGAAGGTTTTCCTGTTCTTTGCCAACCCGCAGAACTTGCCGCGAATCATGCCCCCGGCCACTGCTACGCGGTTGGTGGAGTTGAGGCTGGTCTCGCCGTCAGGCGCGCCCGCAGGCGGCCCGGCTCTCGCTGGCGTGGGATCAGAAATCGTGACATCGTTTCGCGTCTCTCCATACCTGTTCGTGCGTGCGGAGTGGATCGCCGAGATCACCGAATTCGAATGGAATCACCACTTCGCCGACGAACAAAGACGCGGCCCGTTTAAGTCTTTCCACCATTGCCACGAACTCACGGCGGAGAATCGCGAGGGCACCAGCGGGACAAGGGTGCGCGACGTGATCAGTTACGAAGTTGGTTTCGGCGCCTTGGGGAGGTTGGCGGACAAGTTCTTCGTGCGCCGCGAGATGGAGAAGACATTTGCGTATCGGCAGCAGGCGTTGGAGGAGTTGCTGGCATAGATATCGGGCGCAATGATGGTGTGGGGACGGGTCTTCGACCCGTCCAAATCGACGATCAAATAGAGAACTCTCTCGACGGGCCGCTGGCGCGATTGAACCACAAGGGATCCTTCGACGTCCTCATAACGCGGGCTGAGCCCGCGTTATTCCTCGCTCAGGATGACAGGGCTTATAAGTCTACTTGACTGGCTCGACCAGAACGGCCGTGCCATAGGCCAGCACTTCGGTGACGCCCTGCATGATTTCGGTGGCATCGTAGCGGGCGCCGACCACGGCATTGCCGCCCAGTTCGGCGGAGTGTTGCAGCATCAAGTCGAACGCCTCAGATCGCGTCTTCTCGCAGAGATTGGTGAGCAGCGTGATATTGCCGCCGAGAATGGTCTGCAGGCTGGCGCCAATCGTTCCGAAGATCGAGCGCGAACGCACCACGATGCCGCGCACCACTCCCAGGGTTCGCACCACCCGAAAACCGTCCAGTTCGAACTGCGTGGTCACCATATTGTGGGCGACCATTCTGCCGGGCGCGCTGTAACTCATTGCCATTGGTTTCCCTCCGCCGTTGTCCGAAGCATACCGCTATTCCACCTCGGCCACGATGACCAACTCGGGTACCGGCACCGGGGCACAGAGTTCCAGAGAAGCGATGAATCGATCACACTCCCGGGACCGGAGGACAACCGGGGAAGCTGGCAAGGAACGTGTTGCCGATGTATTTGAGATACTCCGTGCCAATCCTGCTGGTGAAGAAGCCATCCACGGTGAGATCACGGAGAAAGGCAAAAAACTCGATGCCCTGGCTGAGGCCGGGATCCTGCTTAGCGTTTGCACGGTAAGCGATCAGGTCCAGAATTTCTTTTTGCTGCTCGGGAGCGCAACCGACGTAGGTCTTGCCATAGCGGTCCAGGCAAGTGTGGTCCAGCCACATCATGCCGCCACCCAGGGCCAACTGATAGTCGGGGTTCTCGCTGGTGAGCAGGTCGATGAACTCCGGGGCTTCCGCTTCGATGGCGCCTCCGCATTCGGCATCGGCAGGAATAATTGCCTGGCAGAGCGAGCCGAGCGTCTGGTATTGATGCGGCGAAAAGAACTTCAGAGAATACGCGCCCTGGGGCGAGGCGGCCTTATCCTGGGTCACCATGTGGTGTGCGTGTTCAGCGGCGTCCACCGGGATTACGCGCAGAACCGAGCCGGCCACGGCTCCCAAGGTCAGCGATTTGAGAACGTCCCGGCGTGAGATCGACATGTGATTTCGCCCTTCCCCTATCGGGCATTGCGCTTCCTGGTGCGAACTAGATATCTTGTTGTTCCGAGCACCCTTACTTTAGTTTGCAGCCAGCAATCTGCGACTACAAGCAGCAGATTCCTCACTTCGTTCGGAATGACAATTCAACTGAGTGACCTAATGTATTCCAAACCTCGCTTACAAACTTCCCTGGCGCGCCTGCTCAATCAGATACTCCGATGCCCTCCACGAAAGCGCGAGAATCGTAAGTGTCGGGTTCTTATCCGCATTGCTGGTGAAGGCGGCGCCGTCAGTCACAAAAAGATTTTTCACTTCGTGAGCCTGGCAGTATTTGTTCAAAACCGAAGTCTTCGGACTTTCTCCCATCCGCGCCCCGCCTACTTCGTGAACAATGGCGCCGCCATCGTAGAGATTGTAAGGATGACTCTCATCGACCTCCGGCTCAACGTAAGTGCCACCAGCAGCCTCCACGATCTGGCGAAAAGTCTGTTGCATATCTTTGGCCATCTTGATTTCGTTGTCGCTCCACTTCCAGTGAAAGCGCAGAACGGGGATGCCCCACTGATCGACGACATCCGGATCCAGTTCGCAGAAGCAATTTTCGTTAGGAATCATCTCGCCGCGGCCGCTGAAACCGATGGTGGTGCCGTACATGCTGCGGCATTGCTGCTTCAATGCGGCTCCATATCCTTCCGAAGTTTTGCAGACACGGTGAAAGTCGCCGACCATGGGCATGTGGCGGCCGCCGCCAAATTCAATGTGATAGCCGCGCAGGAAATCATTCTTGCGGTCGAACTTCCACCAGGGAACGTAGAGATGCAGGCTGCCAGTGCCATCATGGTTATGCGGCGGAACTTTCGCCATCTGCGGAAAGTAGCCGGCGCCATCGCTGCCCACGGTATCGGTGAGGTAACGGCCGACGGCTCCCGAAGCATTGGCCAGACCATCGGGGAAGAGCGCAGAGCGCGAGTTCAGCAGCAGGCGGGCGGATTCGCAGGCACCGGCGCCGATCACAAAAGATTTGGCATAGATCTGCTGCTCGGTGCGCGTGGCCTTGTCCACATAGGAAATTGCCTTGGCTTTTCCGTCTTTGCCGACAACAATTTCGCGAGCCATGGCGCCAGTGATCAGTGTCAAACGCCCGGTGGCTTGCGCTGGGGGAATCATCACCTGGCTGGAACTGAAGTTGGAAGCGGAGATGCATCCCCGGCCGCACTGCCCGCAATAGTGGCAAGGGGCGCGCCCGTTGACGGATTTGGTAATGATGGCCAGGCGCGCGGGAATGCAAAGAATATTGAGATGGTCACAAGCCTTCTTGACGACGGTTTCACTGCAGCGGGGCGGGGGCGGCGGCAGGAATATGCCGTCTGGGGAACTAGGGATGTTTTCTTTGCTGCCGAAGACTCCGATGTAGGACTCGGCCTTGTCGTAATAGGGAGCGAGCTCTTCGTAAGTGATGGGCCAGTCGTCGCCCATGCCGTCATTGGAGCGGCACTTGAAGTCTATGGGAGCAAAGCGCAGGGCGATGCGCCCCCAATGGTTGGTGCGTCCTCCCACGATGCGGGAGCGAAACCAGCGGAAACGCGAACCCGGAGCCGTGGTGTAGGGTTCGCCCTCAATCTCCCAGAATCCGTTGGGCGCGAGGAACTCGCCGCCGAAATAGTCCTGCTTTCCGCCAATACCGACGCCACGATGGGGCAATTGGTAGGGCCAGACATGCTCTTTGTAATCCTTCTCAGGATGAAGCGGGGGGCCGGCTTCCAGCAGAACAACATTCAAGCCGCCTTCGGTGAGAACCTTGGCGGCGGTGCCGCCGGCAGCGCCCGATCCCACAATGCAAACGTCATAGACTTTGGGAGAACGAATGACCTGAGCCATGGGGGTCCTAAAAGCGCAGTTTCTCCAGATACTCGCAGCTGAGCCGGGCACACTCCAGAGGATCTGCCGGTTGATCGTGCTCCATGAAATAGTGCTTGATGCCCGCTTGTTCGGAGTGGGCAAAGATGCGCTTCCAGTCGATGACACCGTGACCGACCTCGGTCATGTCGGGAATCACATCGTCGCCATCGAAATGTCCGCTATAAACCACACTGGCGTCGGGAATTTTCTTGAAGTCTTTCACATGCACTAAGGGAAAGCGGCCAGGATACTTGGCGAAATAATGCAGCGGATCTGCATGACCGACGGTGGTCCAGCCTAAATCCATTTCCATCAGCAGAAGATTAGGGTCCGACTCCTCCAGCAGGATGTCATAAGGACGCTTTCCACTGGCATCGGGAACAAACTCGCTCCAATGACAGTGGTAGGTGAGCTGAACGCCGTCTTTCTTAGCGATGGCTGCGCTCTTAGTAAAGGATTCCGCGGCGCGCTTCCAGGGATCGGGATGCTGAAAAAACTCGTCATCCACACTGGGGATGACGAGGTAACGATGCCCGATGGTATGGCATCGCTCGACCATGGAAGGCCATTTTTCAACAATGTCTTTGTAGTAATGGCCGGCCGAAGGCGAAACTAACCCGTGATGATCGAGGACGGCTCGGATTTCTTTGGGCGGTTTGTCGGTATAAAACCCCAGCTCCACTTCCTTGTAACCGTAGGATGCGAGCTTGGCCATGGTGCCGTCGAAGTCCTGGTTCAACAAGTCGCGGACGGTGTAGCACTGAATTCCAACCTTTTCGATCCTGTGAACTTGCTCAGCCCAGGAAAACTTCGACGCCAGCGCTGTGGCAGCCATGGCGCCAGCTAGCGTTTCTAGAAAGGTCCTGCGGTTCATGGTCTGCGTCTTCCTCTCGTGGTCTGGTTTCTTAGCAAGCCTCCGCCTGGAGGCTGCGGCCGTTCTTTAAAACCGAAGCTTGGCAAGATACTCATAGCTGTCGCGGGACACTTCCATGGGATCGGCCGGCTTATCATGCTCGACATAGTAGTGCTTAACGCCGGCCTGATCGGCGTGTTTAAAAATCCGCTTCCAATCGATTACCCCTTGACCGACTGCGGTCATGTCAGGGATGACTTCGTCTCCGTCAAAGGTGCTGTTATACACGTGCTGGGGAGGGGGGAGTTTCCTGAAATCTTTCACATGCACGAGCGGGAAGCGGCCGGGATACTTGGCAAACCATTTCAACGGATCGGACCCGCCGACGTTGGTCCAGCCTAAATCCATTTCCATTTGCACAAAGTTGGGGTCGGTGTTTTGGATAAGAGTGTCATAGGGCAGTGTTCCATCGGAACGCGGAACAAACTCCATCCAATGACAGTGGTAGGTGAGCTGGATGCCCTCTTTCTTGGCGATCTCGCCGGTATGGTTGTAGGAGTCGGCGGCACGCTTCCAACCATCGGGCTGACGGCGCAGCGCGCCATCAATGGAGCCAATCACCAGATAGGTCTGTCCCATGATGTGGCAATGTTCCGCAACGTAGGGCCATTTCTCCACCATGTCTTTGTAGTCAAAAGCGCCCGAGGGAGAAGTCAGGCCGAGGCGGTCCAAGGTGGCGCGGGCTTCTTTAGGATTGTCAATGGTTGGGCCGAATTCCACTTCCTTGTATCCGATGGCGGCAATCTTGGCCAGCGTGCCATTGAAATCCTGCTTCAGGAGATCGCGAATGGTGTAGGCCTCGATGCCGACTCGCTCGATCCTGTGAACTTGCTTGGCCCACGCGAAGTTCTGCGCCAGCAAGGTAGCGGCTGTGCCTCCAGCCATCGTTTCCAGAAAAGCTCGGCGATTCATCATCCATGTTCTCCGGTCAGCCGTGGTTCGGCGTGATGCAGTCGGAAAGAATCCTGCGTCCCTGTATTGGGCATCGGTTTAGAACCGCAGTTTTGCCAGATAATCGTAGCTTGCCCGGGCACTTTCAATGGGGTCCTTCGGCTGGTCGTGTTCAACAAAATAGTGCTGGATGCCGGCCCGCTCGGAGTGCGCGAGAATACGCTTCCAGTCAATGACGCCGCTGCCTACCTCGGTCATGAGGGGGATCACGTCGTCTCCGTTAATCTTGGAGCCTTGAGCAACGGTGGGACTGGGAATTTTCGTAAGGTCCTTCAAGTGCACCAGAGGAAAGCGTCCCGGATAGCGTTCGAAATATTGAACTGCGTCTATGCCACCCACCGTGCTCCAGCAAATATCCAGTTCCATCTTTACCAGACCAGGGTCGCACTCATCCAGCAGAATGTCGTAAACCAGCTTCCCGCTGGGGGTGGGGGCAAAGTCAATCCAATGGTTATGAAAAGCGAACTGGATGCCGGCCTTCTTGCTCATCTCGCCAGCGCGATTGAAGTCCTCGCCAACGCGCTTCCATCCATCGGGCTGATTGCGGATGCTGTCTTCAATCCAGGAGATGACAACGTATTTGGCGCCGATGATGTTGCAATCCTCCAGCACCTTTGGCCACTTAGCACCGAGCTGATCATAATCGCGATGAATGGAAGGACAAATCAGACCATGGCGGGCGAGTGCGGCTTTAGTTTCCCGCGGAGATGCTTTGAGCAGCGGGCCTTCCACCTCGCGATAGCCAATGGCGGCAACCTTGGCTAAGGTTCCATCCAAATCTTGCTTCAGTGCCTCGCGGACGGTGTAGAGCTGGATTCCAATCTTCTCAATCCTACGCTCAGACTCCGCCCAGGAGAGCTTCCGGGACAGCAAGGTCGCGGCGGTCGCGCCAGTCATCGTCTCTAAAAAACTCCGGCGGTTCATGATTTGTGTTCTCCTCTTTCCATCCATTCGGGGTTGAGTGCGTCCCGCATTCTTGCCGGCGCCTCAGAACCGCAGCTTGGCCAAATAAGCATAGCTGTCGCGGGCCACTTCCATTGGATCTTGTGGTTGATCGTGCTCAACGAAGTAGTGTTTGATGCCGGCTTGTTCGGAATGGGCAAGAATGCGCCTCCAATCAATTATGCCGGAACCCACCGCGGTCATATCAGCAATGGTTTCGTCGCCGTCGAAATGTCCGCCATAAACCAGGTTGTGGTCGGGCAGCTTCTTAAAGTCCTTCACGTGGACCAGCGGGAAACGGCCGGGATATTTGGCAAAATACTGCAGGGGATCGATGCCGGCCACCGAACTCCAACCCAGGTCCATCTCGATCTTCAGGAATTCCGGGTCGCCGTGTTTCAACAAAATGTCGATAGGTTTATGGCCCGCGGCGTCAGGGACAAATTCAGCCCAGTGATTATGGAAACAAAGCTGGATTCCGGCCTTTTGGCTGATTTCGCCGGCGTGATTGAACGTGTCTGCCGCGATCTTGTACCCATCCGGCTTGCTGTGAACTTCATCCGTGACTCCGGGAATCACAATGTAGCGGCAGCCCAGCAGCTTGCACTCCTCCAACACGCCCGGCCACTTGTCGGTTAGCTCCTCATACGTTCGGTGGGTCGAGGGCGCGGTGAAATTGTGGCGCTGCAGTGCTTCCTTGATCTCTCGCGGCGACTTCCGAATAGACGAGCTCAACTCGGCTTCGCGGTAACCGATTGCTTCGAGTTTGGCAAGCGTGCCATCGAAATCCTGATTGAAAAGATCGCGCAGTGTATAGAGCTGAATTCCTACCTTCTCAATCTTGTGCTCGGCTGCGGCCCATGACAAATTGCGCGCCATAATCGTCGCGGCAGTCATCGTGCCCAGGAAGGTTCGGCGGTTCATAAGAGTGCCTCCTCTGCCAGAAGTGTTGTAAATCCTGAAATCTATGCGGCAGTTCCCAGCAGTTCACTGCGCACATTCTTGAGCACGTATACTGCCCGTTCCACGCCCACTTCTCCCGGCAAAATGGGGTCCTCGTTCTCAATGCTGAGAATGCCCTGATAGCCCACATCCATATAGGCTTTCACAATCTCTTTCCAAGTGGTCGCGCTATGGCCGTAACCGACGGCACGAAAGGTTTCCGAAGCCTGCGAGAGGTCGTGGTTGTCAGGAGCAAAGTTCAGGACGCCGTATTTCGCCACATTGTTTTCGAACATCACCGTGTCTTTCATGTGGGCGTGGAAAAGAGCATTCTGCTTGCCCAGCAGATGAATGACTTCCACGGCGTCGCAGCCCTGCCAGAAAAGGTGGCTGAGATCGCAGTTGGCGCCGATTTCCTCGCCCACGGCTTCGCGCAGCTGCAATAGAGTCTTAGGGTTGTAAACCACCATGTTGGGGATCATTTCGAAAGCCAAGCGATGGATGCCATGTGCCCGGGCAAACTGCGCCGCCTGTTTCCAATAGGGAATGACCTTCTCTTTCCACTGCCAATCAAGAACTTCGCCAAACTCCGGAGGCCAGCGAAAAGTGGACCAGTTGGGCATGGTATCGGTGGGCCCCCCGGCGGGGCATCCAGAAAAACCAACGATCACTTGACGTCAAGTTTTTCAGCCAGGAGCACGGTACGGCGGAAGACCTCGGCGTCGCGCTCCGCCAGCTTGGCGTCCGGGTGAAGGGGATTGCCGTGACAACTGAGGGTGGCCACTTGAATATTACGGTCTTCGAATTTTTTCTTCCAAGCCCGCAGTTTGCCAGAATCGTCCAGGAGCTCTTGCACTGGACAGTGGGGAGAACCGGGATAGCCGCCAGTGCCGATCTCCACCGCTTCGATCCCCATGGCAGAGATCTTTTCGATCATTGCGTCCAAGGGAAGGTTCTCAAAGACCGGGTCGAATACGCCGATGGGAATTTTGCGCGGCGGGTTTTGAGGCGCGGGCTCGGCGCTCGACGAAGCCGGTACGACCGACGCCGACGCGAAGTGCTGCCCAGCCACTGCCACAGCCAGCATTCCGGTGCCAGCGCCTAGAAAATCTCGCCGGCTCGGAGAATCAGGAGAACACTTTTCGCCCATGAGGTATCCGAACAAATACAAACTGATTACGGCTTAACGTGAACGACGCGTGCACATTCGCACGTGAGCATTATACGCATTGCGGAAACGCGGGGTGCGAAAAAGAAAGTTCAACCACAAAGGACACGAAGGGACAAGGAATCCCAAGAACCTTCGTGACACTGCAAAGCCGTGGTCGCGCCGTCCGGATTACGGAACGAAGTGCTTCCAGATCTCAGCGGCCAAGGCGGGCTGTGACACCCACTGCAAGCGATCAAGATTGAGAATTGCCTGAGTATAGAGGGCGATGCCGCTCCGCAAGCCCAACTGCGAATAGTCGACTGGGCCGCGGGCTTCCAGCTTGGTTGTCTTGTACATGGGATTCGGCTGCCAGCGGATTTCGGCGGACTCCGTCAGCAGAGGGTACCAGGCCAATCCCTTGCGCTTGCGAACCTCCGCGTACTCAAACCCGTACTCGCGATCACAGAGCGCGCCGAACGTCATGGGCGCGGATGGATCAACGCTGATGGTAGCGTGGGCCCAGCCCGGCGGAACTACAATGAGTGTGCCCGGACCGGCAGTGATGGCAAAACATCTGCCGGGATCATCGGCAGCGTGTTCCTGCATGTACACGCATGCGGTTCCACTCCAAATTTCATAGACTTCCGGCGGAGACCATCCGCTATGGGACGAAATGCGATGAACGTGGCCCTGGCTGCGAACCGGTTCGTCTCCGAGTCTTCCCGCCGCATAGGTCACCGCGCCGAAGAGAAGCATGTTTTTTTGCAGCTCGGCGCGATTCTCATTCCGGCCAATATCCATGGCAATGGCGTAAACGGGATCAGGGCCAGTGCTCTGGGGATCCCGCAAGCTCGGGCGGATGGCACGGAGCGAACGCAACTCCGGTTGAGGGCCGAAGGTGTTGGGCCCATAGGAGAATCCAAGAGGTTGGGTGAGCGGAGTGACGCCGATTCCGGGATCGAATGCCATGTCTAAATGCGGACTATCAGCCCAGAAGCCTCACCCCAAATCAAAATACATTTCGTAAGGCTCATGAAAACCCATCGAGTAGAACGGCACGAATTCATCTTCGCCGGATGAAGGCAGACGAAAACTGAGACCTTGCCCCGGTTTGCCCAGCGCCCGCAACAAACCAGCAGACGGCCGCTTCGGCCGCTTTACCAGAACGGTGGGGCCATAAACCAGGGCAATGCGGTTGGGATGCTGCGAGTCCACCGGCGCGTAGAGAATTTCCATGGGCAAATCAATCGAAACCTTGTCGCCCGAGTTCCACTTTCGGTCCAGAGTGGCCCAGGTTCCGGGGCTACACGAGACACTTTGGCGCTGGCCGTTTACGCTGAGCGACGCTCCCTTGCACCAGCCAGGGATGCGAACGTGCAGCGGAAATTGTTTTGCGCTGTCAGAGCGAATCGTGAGATTAGAAGTTTGCGATTCGGGATAGCTGGTTTCCTGGGTGAGCGTAATTCCCTTCCACGCGACTTCGGAGGGCACAAAGAGGTTGACATAGAGTCCGTCATTGTCGTGGAGGTAGATCAGGTTGTGGTAGTCGGCAATGGCCTGAGGATACGTTCCGGAACAGCAGCACCATTTCTGGTCCTCGCGATAAACTTTGGTGCCGCCACCAACCCGGTAGTCGGAGTAGTAAAAAGTGTGCCCGTCGGGCTGCATCGGCAACCCGCCGCCAATGCCGTTATAAAACATCTTTTCAACCCAGTCGCCATATTTGGCCTGGCCGGTGAAAGACATCAGGTAGCGTGACAGCTTGAAAATGGCCCAGGAGCCGCAGCCGGTCTCGAAAGTTGCAGACTTGGTGTCCAAGGACTCACCCAGGCTGCCGTCGGGCGGCATTAATTCTTCATCGGGGCCGAAGCCGCCAGTGGCGTATATCTGGCTGCGCTGGAAAAAGTCGTGGGCGTTGACGATGGTGTCGAGATACTTGGGATCGGAGGTCACGGCATAGGTCATCGCCGCGCTGCTTAGCGTGTTGCAATGGCTGTAAGCGTGTCGATAGTCGGGCCGTGGATTGGGAGCGTTGTACAGCCCCCAATAGTTGTCGTAGTGCCAAACATCTCCGAAGTCCAGGTAACGCTGATCGCCGGTGAACTGGTAAGCGCGATACAGGTTCTCCGATAACGTGTACCACTCGGTGCCGTCGCCGCTAAAGCCTCGTTCACCCGGCTTGGGTACGCGGCGGGTGCGATCCAGATTTTTGTCGGCCCAGGCGGTGATTCTTTCCAAATAGTGAATGGCGTTCTTGTTGCCGCCATAGGCATACATATCCACGAGGCCGCAGACCGTTTTTTCGTAGATGTAGTGGGGAAACTGCGGCTTGCGCGAGTAGTAAAAATATCCGTCGGGGTCCATGGCCTTGGCCCACTCATCGATCAGGAAAGAAGCTTTGTCGAGCAGGGCGGAATCGTTGGTCGCCTTGGACATCCTCGCCATGCCGCTCACGAACTGCCCGAAAGCATTGAAGATGTCAGGATCGTGAACGGATTTGTGAGTTGCATCGTCCCACTGGCCGCCATACCAACCGATGAGCGGAGCGCCCGGTGCAGGCAGGCCAGCGCGCTGGCGAAAGCCCAGCAATAGATCGTCATTGGGAATGTTGAAAAAGAGGTCGCGGGAGGCTTGAAACTGGTTCTTGAAGCGGCTGTCGAGCAGCTTAACCCCAGAGTAGTCGAATAGCTGAAGTTTGCGAACCGTGTCGGGGTTGGTGGCAAAACCTTCAGAAGAATTCAGAAAACCGGCCGCGCAAACCGCGCCGGCCGCCAGTTTCACGAAATCACGCCGATTCAATTGCCCCGGCATTGAACGTCCTCCTCAGGTGGAATGACTGGCACATGATACGCGTTTGCCAATTGAAACGCATCTCAGACTACTGAGACCCAGACTACCGAGACACCCTTGCGGATTTCGGATCCCGGCTTACTGCTTGCGTTCCGCGGTGATGCCATAAATTAGCAGCGCCGTGTCGCCAGCCGCGTAGCCAGATCCAGTCTGATTGGGAAGACTGATCAGCGGACGATTCGAGGGCAGCGGCTTCAGAGTTACGATGATGCGGTCAATCGGCTTGTGCTTGACCGGAACCGTGTACAGGAAAGTGCGGTATTGCTCGTAGCTCACTTCCTTTGCGTAATCAATAACTGGCGCACCAAGCAGCGCTACGGGATTGATGCGCGTGGAGGAGACGACGAAGTTGCTGCGGGTCACTTCCAGTCCCCAACGCAGCGGGATTTCCTGCCGCTCGCCTCCCTGGTAAACGATGGTGTAACTGCCCATCGGCTCACCGGCTCCGCCGCGGGTCGGGTAGCCGTCGGGAACGGTGACGTTGCCGAGAAAATGCAGACGATCGGCTTCGCCGTGCACCGGGATTTCGACCGTTTTGCCGGTGAGTACAACCAGCGGCCGGGTGTGCTCATCCATCTGTGGAGTTTCAAATGGGACTGGACCGACAAGGATTTGCGGGGCGTCCCAGCTCCAGAAATGTCCTCCGGTTTTCTCTAAGTAGTCGGAGAAATTCTCTTTCCAGTAAGCCGCAACTTGCGACTGCAATTGATCCCAATCTCCGGTCTGCTGGCTGGCGATGGCCTGTAAAGGAATTGCGGTATACGTACTGTTCGCATCCGCCATGATAGGGGACGGCGGCAAGAGTACCGGCGTACGCGGCGGAGGGGCGGGCTCACCCAAGTCGTAACGATATAGCTCCGCAAGACGCGAAAATACGTCGGCGCGGATTTGACGATCGGCGGTAACCACGCCTTCCACCAGGGTCGGCCCGTCCATGGAAATATCTTCGCGCCCGTACTGCGTCATGTCCGCCCACTCCCAGAACCAGGTGCCTGCAAGGCGGCCTTGTTGTATCAGTGATCCCAAGGCGCGCACCTCATCATCCAGCAGGCGAGGCAGTTTGCCAACGGGACCTCCCCACTCGGAGAAGATAATCGGTTTGGAGTCGCCGAAGGTTTTGGCCACGTCGGCAAAGGTCTTCACCTGGTAGGTGTAAGGATGAGCCGTGTAGAAATCGAAACCGGCGTCGTCGAAGAGACGTTTCATGGTTTCCAGTTTGTCGTCCGGCGCACTGGGGCCGGGCATGGAGAAAAACACGTCAGGCTTCAGCGCTTTGATTCTTTGCCGGGCATCCTTCATGACGTCGACGGTGGGCGTGCTCTCGTTGGCCAGCAGGATTGCGAACAGCGCAGGATTGTTCCAGTCGCGTTCAACCGTGCGTTCCAGGTTGTTGATACCGGTTTCGAGAGTCGACGCGGGAGCCTTGGTGAAGTCGATCCAGGTGAGTCCAGATTCTTCGCTCACGAAAATTCCTTCGCGAGCGGCAGCCTGCAAGTCGCGGGGATCGTGGGGATAGTGCACGAGACGCACCGAGTTCGCCCCCATCGACTTGATCATGCGGAAATCCTGCTCAATCTGCGGTCCCGTGAGCGTGTAGCCCTGGTTGGCGTATAAGTTGTGGCGGGCAACGCCTTTGAAAACGAGCGGATGCCCGTTCAAAATGAACTTATTGCCGTTGATGGCCAAGCTGCGGAAACCAGTCTCGGTGGAGAAGACATCGCGTCCGTGGCTCGATTGGAGAGCGACCGAGAGTGTGTAGAGTTGGGGATGTTGCGGTGACCACAGGCGCACCCCGTCCGTTTTCCATTGCAACGAGATTACGGTCTGCCCATCTTTTACACTCGCGGCCTGCTGCACATGCGAAATGTTCGTCTTTTCCTGCTGAAGGTCGGCTGAGAGTTGAACATCCTGCGCTGAAGTGCCGCGAACGAAAACATCCAGCCTGCAGTCAGCAGTTTTGAAATCGGGAGAAAGGGTGTAGCTCAAGCGGGCGTTTTCGATATAGGGATCGGTTCGGATTTCAGCATAGGCGTCGTAAATAATTCCGCCGGAGCTTTCCCAAGCCGCCGTCGGCCCCAAACCCATGGGAACCTGCCAGTCGGTGATTTCCATTTCGATCTGGTTGGGCCCGGTCTTCACGTAGCCGGTCACGTCGAAATCGTGGCGATTGAGGCCCAGCGTCCCAGCCTCGTGCCCGTTTACGCGCAATATCCCGTTGCCGGCAATTCCTTCGAATCGCAGGATGACTCGTTGTCCCGCGGAAATTGCCGGGAACTCCACCGACCGCACCAGGCGCGCCGTACCCACGGGCCGGTACGACGACGGCACGGGGACGGAATCATAAACCCGCCCGGCAATCCAACGCTCCCAGTAACCGTTGAGTGAAATTCGTTGCTGCGCGAATGCGGATAGAGAACAGCTCAGAAGTAATCCGAAGACAGACGGCATAGCGTTTCATGCTTCCACCTTTTGAGGATTTTTCTGGGGCGCAGAAGGTTGCGCGGATTTGTTAGCTCTGGATTCGGAGAGCAGCATAGTCCTCCAGCACCATTCGTGCCAGTTCCGAATCCGGCTCGATGCCGCAGACCTGCTTGAGCGCAGCCTTGACGCCTTCGGCTTTATGAGTTTCCTGCAAGCGCACCGCGGCTGGGTCGGTCGCGCATTCGTAGCGAAGGCGCCGCTGCGATGGATCGCGCGAGACCACCGGGCGACCCCGGTTTCCAGCACAAGGCACGCGGGTCCGACTAGCCGGTCATTGCGACTCGAGCTTGCGAATTGGGTCACGCGCATTTCTTTCAATAGGATCGACAATTTCTTTCTTCTGGTACTTGGCCAGAGCAGCATCCGCGAATTTGCGCTGATCCTCTGGATCGAACACGAAGCGGCGAACCAGAGCTGCGCTGGCTTCTCTGCCGGCTTGGGCTGCCATTTGCGAGATTTCGGGGTCGTTGGCCGCATCGCTCAGCACGGTGAACCCGCGCAGATGTCCCAGGTAACAAACCACGGCATTAATTGCGTTGTAGGTGAACAGCTTCTGAGTGAGGCGGCCCTGGAAGTTCTCCTGCAGATCAAGGCCCGGCACTTCTGGAGGGGTGCGCAGCAGCGCGTCCGCGTCTACCGGCATCTGCCAGGCGTTCTGGACCTTCAAGCTGAGCGGGTCTTTCTGGCGCATCTCCTCAGTCGGCTCGATGCACGAACGCAGAACCAAAGCTTCGGCAATACCGATATGCGTGCGAAACCACTCCCGATCCGGCTCGGGCAAGAGTTCCTCAATCATGCCGCGGAGCCATTTTGCCGGCTGATAGTAGTTCTCGCAAAGAATGACATTCAGATTCTTGTCGGCGGCTTTCTCGCGCAGTCCTTGAAAGCTCTTGGCCAGGGTTGGCGCAACCTGCGGAAGATTGCCTCCGCCGATTGAGACGAACACAACGGACGCATTGCCGACGGCATTCGTGATGCCTGCAATGTCGTCCGAATCCACAATCTTGAAACCTCGAATGACGATGTTCTTGTCTGCGGCGCCCATGACTTCAATTGGGTAGCTGCCCCGCTCCCGCAACAACGAAACTAGCGTCTTTGATTTCTCCACAAAAACCAGATCATAACCGGCAAGGGTCAGCAGATGTGCGATGAATCCGCGTGCGATTTTGCCGGCGCTAAAGATCACGGCTGTGGGCCGAACGGAACTGGGTGAAGCGTGCTTTGCAGGCTCGACTGCTGATTCATTAAGTTTATGAAGTATGTCTTTCATGGCTGGATAAAGCTCCTGATAAATCTCAAAGAGGCCGGCATAGCGGCTTGAAAGTTGCGCGTCCGGCGGAACCCGTTGGGCCGCGCCTGTCATGTTTTCAATCGTCGAGGCATAGTCCGGATAGAAGCCCGAACCGATGGCAGCCAGCATAGCCGCGCCGCGGGCCGCGACCAGGTTTGCCTCGTTCACCACGACGGGACGATTCAGCGCGCTGGCTTTAATCCGGTTCCAGAGCGCAACCCGCGCTGCGCCTCCGGAGACATGCAGTTCAGCGCCAAGTCTCCCGGCCGTAGCTTCGACCAGGTCCAGAACTTGCTTGATGCTGAAGGCGACGCCCTCCAGAACCGCGCGGGCCATGTGGCCGATGGTGTGGGAAGTACGTAAGCCGACGAATGCGCCAGAGGCCCGCGCATCCCACACCGGCGCCCGTTCACCCAACAAATAAGGCAGGAACAACAGCGGCTCGGAATCCAAGGGCACTTTTTCCGCGGCGGCGACAAGATCGTCCCACTGCATACCGTGGGCACGCCGAAACCAGTCCCACGAACCTCCGCCGCAGGAAGTAACGCCGTACAGCAAGTAGAGGCCGGGGATGTAGGGCGCGCAGGTCAGCTGGGGACAACTCCGGTTGGGTGCGGAAATTACCGTTCCGATGTGATCGCTGGTGCCGCTGATGTTGAAGCTGTCGCCATTTCGCAACCCTGTGCCCAAAGCTGAAGCATTGAAGTCGTTGATGCCGGTCATGACCGGGACGCCGGCTTCGATTCCAGTTTCTTCCGCTGCCTGGTGCGAAACCCGTCCCATCATGCCGAAAGGCTCGGTCAGCTTGGGGAGCAGGTCGGTGCGCAGGCCCAGAGATTGCAGCACAGTGGTTGCCACGCGGCCATTCGCCAGATTCACCAGCCCGCGGCTGCTGGAGACATCGGTGGCAAAGTCTCCGGTGAGTTTGAAGCTGACGAAATCCTTGGGCTGGAGCAAGGCGTAGGCTTGAGCCAGAGTCTCCTTCTCATATTTGCTCAGCCACAAAAGGCGAGGTAAAGGCCAAGTCGGAGACGGGGGAAGATCAACCCCTAGTTCTTCGGTTAGCTGCTCTCGGGGAATCCGCCGATACAGGTCGGCCACGCATTCGTTGGCGCGAGTGTCCCAATAAACCATGGCCGGCCGCAGCAACGAGCCATCGCGGCGCACAAAAGTCGGCGCACAGATTTGGCTGGTCATGCCCACGGCGGCGATGTGCCGTCCGGGATGGCTTTGCAATACTTCGCGCAGGCTTTCGCGTACCGCCTGCCACCACAATTCCGGAGACTGTTCGAACCACCCGGGGCGCGGCATCGCGGTGGGATAACTCCGTGTGGCCATTCCAAGCAGAGTGCCAGTTTCGGAGAAAAGCCCAACTTTGGCCGCGGAAGTTCCGATGTCGATGCCGAGAAAAATTGTGCGCGAAGTCATCCGACTGCTTACTCTAGCGGGGACCGAGTGGGATGTAAAGGCATAAGTGACTGTTTATACTAAATACAATCAATATATTGATTGAATGCAGCCGATTGTTACTATCTTCCTAAACTAAGCGGACTTCGATCCCACAAGCCCGCAGCGCCTCGATCATGACGGCGCTCGCGTCTGAGTCCGTAATCAGGGCGTCCACGTCCGCGACAGGACAAATCTGGTAGGTGGAAACCGCTCGCAGTTTGCTGTGATCGGCGACCACGATGGTTTGTTTCGCATTGCGGATCATCACTCGGAGGGCGCTGGCCGCGTCGGCATTGCGGCAACTCAGTCCTTTCTCGGGGTGAAGGCCAGTGACCCCGAGAAACAATTTGTCGGGAAAGATCTGCTGCATCGCCAACTCGGTGAGTGGCCCAACCAGGGAAAACCAGTTAGGACGAAGCGCGCCGCCGGTGACGACCACTCGTAGATCCTTATGCTGGCTCAACTCCATCGCCATGTTCACGCTGTTGACGACCACGGTTAGGTTCTTCCGGTGGCGGATGCAGCGAACAATTTCCGTGGTGGTAGTACCGGGGGCCAGGCAGATGGTCTCTCCATCCTGGATCAGGTCGGCGGCGGCGAGGGCTATTCTGCGCTTTTCGACGGCATGTTGCTCCATCTGCTCGCGAAACGAAGAATCGTGAAACGGCTCGTATAGGAGGGGCTCAAGGTTCTTGGCGCCGCCGTGGGTTCGGCGCAGCAGGCCACGTTGGTCGAGCTCGTCCAGATCGCGCCGGACGGTGGCGATTGAGACGTTTAAGGCCGAACACAGTTGCTCAACCGAGATCTCTCCCGCCTGTTGCAGCAACCGCAAGATTCGTTCGGACCTCTGCCCGGCAGGCTGACGAGTCTTCATGGCAACTCTAGACGTGGCTTTCGGTCATCGGTCATAGGAATGCCGGCTGCCGTATTCTACGCGAACGAAGCAGGTAACCCGCCAACTCGCAGCTTCTTGTAGAATATTTGCCTATGTCTTGGTCGCGCGGTTGGCCGGTTTATCCGGCGCTGGTGATGGTCAGCGTGGCCCTGGCAGCGGTCACTCCGACCCCCATTTTTCGTGAGGTTCCTTCCAGCGAGAGCGGAATTACCTGGGTACACACCAACGGAATGTCCGCACAGCGTTATCTGCCAGAATCTACCGGCCCCGGCGTCGCAATTTTCGATTACAACAATGACGGGTGGATGGACATTCTTTTCGTCGACTACGGCACCAGCGCTTTCTACAAACCGGAAAAACCGTTGCACCCCGTGCTTTATCGCAACAACGGCAATGGCACCTACACGGATGTCTCAATCGAAGCCGGGCTCACCGCGGATATTTTCGGCCACGGTGTAGCGATTGCCGACTACGATGGCGACGGCTACGAAGACATCTTCATCACCGGCTACGGCAAGTGCGTGCTTTACCACAATAATGGGAACGGAACGTTCACCGATGTCACCGCGGCCAGCGGCATCGCCCCGACGCCGTGGGGGAGCAGCACGCTTTGGTTCGACTACGACAATGACGGCAAGCTCGACCTGTTTGTAGGAGAATTTGTCGACTATTCGAGTCTCCGGGTCTGTGGAGCGGCCGAGTCTTATGGGGGCGCCATGAAGGGCCCGGATCAACAGCAGGCGTACTACTGTAATCCCAAATTATTCAAGCCCATGCCCAGCCAACTCTACCGCAACCTGGGAAACGGCAAGTTTGCCGACGTGAGCGTCAGCACTGGAATTGGCTTGCAGCCGGGCAAGGCCTGGGGAGCAGTGGCCACCGACATCAACGGCGACGGGTTCCTCGACCTGTTCGTCTCCAATGACATCATGCCGAATTATCTCTGGGTGAATCGCGGCGGCAAGAAATTTGAAGACATGGGCGTGGAATCCGGCATTGGCTATAGCAATGAGGGCGCGGTTCGCTCCGGAATGGGGGTAGACGCGGGAGACTACGATCAAGATGGCCGCCAGGACCTGATTGTGGGCAATATTGACACGCAGACAACGTCCCTGTACCGCAATATCGGGCAGGAAATGTTTGATGAGGTCAATCTTAAGATGGGAGTCGGCCAGGCTACGCGCATGATGAGTAACTGGGGTTTGAAATTTTTTGATTATGACAATGACGGATGGCCCGATCTGATTATGGCGAACGGACACCCGGATGATTCCGTGGGGACCCGCAACGGCGGAATCACCTATCGCCAGCCAATTTTGTTGATGCACAATGCCGCCGGCACCAGAATGGAGAATGTGACAGCGATGGCAGGCGACGCGTTCGGCAGGAAATACACTGCCCGTGGGTTGGCCGTGGGCGATTTGAACAACGACGGATACCCCGACGTGGTTTTCGCCGAGAACGGCGGACCGGCCCATGTGCTGATGAACACTGCTGCGAGTGGAAATAACTGGCTTGGACTGAGCCTGCGGGCAAAGACAACCAATCCGGAAGCCACCGGTGCCATGATCCGTTGGAGCGTTGGCGGGAAAATATTTTCGAGGTTTAAGACAGCAGGCGGGAGCTATCTGTCGAGCCATGACCCGCGGGAAATTCTGGGCGCCGGGAAAGGGTCAGATTGATTGGGTGGAAATCAAGTGGCCTCGTCCCAGCCAGCGCGTGGACCGCATCAACAAGCCAACCATGAACCACTACATGGTAATCACCGAAGGCGAGGGTTCGGCCAAAACAGCTTCGGTTAAGAAGTGAATTCCAGCCCTGCTCCCATGCCGCAGGATCAAACCAGACTATATTCCACCGGAACGCTCTTCGAGGCGCGCACCAACCCCTGTTCTTCCAATCGCTCCATGTGCCCATAGAGGGCATACTGCAAAAGATCATCCGCTTCCTTAGGCCAGGAACCGAGCTTCGGGCTGAGGTCATGCTCGATCTGTTTGAGAGTCGCCGTCGCATGAGACTTCAAATAGTCCTTGATCAGTTCGTCGGCTCGTTCCACAAATTTGCGGGTTCGCGCCAGGAAGTCTGCCACCTGCGCGCCGTGGACCGCCGGCCAGTGTCCGGTAAACATGTGCTCGATCGGCTGATTTTCCAGAAAGTGAACCGTCGCCAAATACGCATCCACGGTAAAGTAGGTCGGACCGAATGCCATTTTGCCATCAATGGTGGGATAGCCGTCGACTTGGACTGCGTCGCTGGTGAATGCAGCTTTGTTCTTTTCGTCGTAGATGGCCAGATGTCCCTCGGAATGCCCCGGCACGTGCCAGACCTTGAGCTTCCAATCTTTGGAAACCTCCAGGGTTTGTCCGCCGGCGAGCAACACATCAATCTTGCAGGGATCGGGAGAATAGATCATGCCTTCACGACCGGATCCCAGCCCGTGATCGTGCGCCAGAAAGTTGTACCGTTGCTGATAGAGGCATTCCGGATCCTCGATGAGCTGGCGGTCCCCGGCGTGGCAAGCCAGCGCGGTCGAGGGCGAGATGCTCTTTACCGAAGAAAGACCGCCGTGGTGATCTCCATCGGCATGCATCGCGATGACCATCGAAAGCCTGTGGGGAGAAACTCCGATTTTCTCCAGATACGGAAAGATCGAAGATTCCGGGGTACTGACCACCCCGGAGTCAAGCAGGATGACTTTCTCGCCGACGAACAAGTATTGCTGGATGTAGCGGTCGCCAAACTGCGATTTGATCTCGTACACGTTCGGGAAGATTTGCATCTGTGCATCATAGCGGTTTCCTTACTTGCGCTCCAAGCCGAATCCAGTCAGTCAAGAAACGCAGAGCCAGGCGGCAAGACAATCGTCCGGAGGGCGGGGCTCGCCCGGCAGCGGGGGCAATGGAATGACTGGCTGTAGAATGGGACGAATGCTCAAGTCCGTCCGATTTCGTGCGGCCCTCTTGGTTGTTGCTTTGCAGGTCTGTTGTTTTGCGGACAATGCCGGGCAGGACGCCATTGCGAAGGCGTCTGTGCTTTGCTCCGCAAGGCCAAAGAGGCCGAAGCACTTCTGCGCTCCGCCTCTGCGGCCGATCCCAATTCCGCGACCCTGCACGGCGGACTGGGCGAATTACTCATGAAGGAGCACAAATACGAAGATTCCGTTCAAGAGCTGGGGCTAGCCACGCAGCAGAACCCGGACTCGGCTTGAATATAACCTGTCGTTGTCCGAGCCCATATCCCGGTACTGATGCTCACGGCGCGGGCCGACGACGTCGACCGGATCGTCGGGTTGGAACTCGGGGCCGACGATTATTTGCCTAAACCGTTTAATCCGCGTGAGTTAGTGGCTCGGATCCGGGCCATCCTGCGCCGCTATGAACCGCGTGCCACGGCCGCCGGACGAATCGAAGTCAACGGCGTGATGCTCGATCCCGCCACGCGGCAGGTGACCATGGAGGGCCAACCGGTCGATCTCACCACCTTCGAATTCGATG
>CAWDCI010000038.1:0-14737 GCA_963800745.1 uncultured Acidobacteriaceae bacterium | reverse complement strand
AAGTACTGCGCAGCTCCAAGCAGGAATCAATGAGATCCCCGTTCACTTTGAGGTTAACGCGCCGGCTCTGTGGTCTCCCGATGACCCCAATTTGTATCAGCTAAAGGCGGTGTTGAAAACAGATGCGGGAGAACATGCCTGGCAGTGCCGCACCGGTTTTCGTGAGGTCACAACCCGGGGGCGTCAATTTCTGTTGAACGGCAGTCCGATCGTGCTGAATGGCATCTGCCGAATGGAGCTATGGAAAGACCAGGGCTTCACCATGAGCGCGCAACAGCGCCAACAGGACATGCGCGGCATCAAGCGGTTGGGCGCCAACTTTGTGCGGCCGCAGCCGTTTCCCCATGATCGAGGGATCATTGAGTTAGCCGACGAGTTGGGATTGCTTGTCAGCGAAGAGCCGGGCTACTGGTGGGCAGATTTCCGAACTTGCCCGCGATCTTTTATCGACCTGGGTTTGAATGTGCTGGAAAGAAATATCCGGCGCGACTGGAATTCGCCGTCCGTCATGTTCTGGCTGCTGGGCAATGAGAGTTATTTCACCGTCAGTTATTTGAAGGAGGGAAAGGCGCTGTGCAACCGGCTGGATCCGATTCATCGGTTGGTTTCCATTGCCCACGAAAATGCCAAACCGGAGGAGGCCAAGAAGCTATTCGACGAGGCGGACCTCGACTTCTATGACTGGCATGCCTACGACTTTTCTGACGACAAGTTCTTCACTCTGCCTGAAGTTTTTGGACCGACCAAACCGCTCACTTTCACCGAATGGGGATGGGAGGACCAGGGGAATGGCGACATTCTTTACGAGCGCTTTTTTGACAAACTACTCGACCAGGTGGAGGCGGGAAAGATTGCCGGCCACATGTTCTTTGAATGGAGCGACTATCCGGAGTTCAATCGAGTGAATTGGATCACTGCCGCCAACGGCATCTTACTCCAGGGGGTGGTTGACGAAGCGCGGGAAGTCCGGCAACCGATTTACGGGCGAATCGCTGGCTTGTATGCGGGAAAGCGAGACGTTCCAATCCATCCGGCGCCCGACGGACCTAGAGTATTGCCGTTGAAACCGGTTCCGTTCTTGCCCGGAAGCAGCTTCCAGGTCGTGGACTTGCAAAAAATAGTAGATTCTCCCGCGGGACAGCAAGGGTGGGCGGGGTTCGAATCCACGATGGCGAAGTATTGGCAGAGTTCAGACTTTGCCAGCGATCAATGGAAGCGCACAGGCGGTCGCTTCCTGCTCTGGCGGGGGCCGGAGGTGGAGATCGGCGGCGCAACGTTCCGCTCGCCAGTTGTGAATGAATATATCCGCCCAGTATTTTTGACGGCTGAGGCCCCGGACATTACGATTCCGATCGACCAAGAATGCAGCGTACTGCATATTCTGGGTCAAGTGACTTTTCCCCTTGGATATCCACTGGCCGGGAAACATGGGGAGCAGGTCGCAATTTACACCTTTCAATATTCGAATGGAAAGACGCAGGAATTACCAGTTCGGCACGGTATTGAGGTAGCGCAGGCGAACCGTATCCATGTGGCGACCCGAATCGTTCCGGTGGCAACTGCCGCCCCGCCAGCTTTGCAATTCAGCAAAGATGTCGTACGGGAGGACTATCAGGTACTGCTGTGGTCTGTCCCGATAGAGCGAGGCGCCAAATTGGCCAGTCTGCGTTGCAGATTGGATGGTCAGCAGTCGCCACTCGCGATCTTTGCGCTGACCGCGGAACAGAATCGCTAAGCTAGACGCTGCAATACTTATTAGCGGCGAACAATACTGGCAATACGTTTTCGTTCGGAGAATTGTATAAGGCTCAAAGAGGAGAAATGATGGGAATGATGGACTCGCTGAATCCGACGCGGACGGTGGTGGATCTTAACGGCGATTGGGAGCGCTACATCCACGACAAGCTGGTAGAAGTCGTTCGGGTTCCTTCCTCCTTGCCGCCTTTGGGCGTCTATCGCCTGCAGCGTAGCTTCCTCATGCCCCGCCTGGCCGACGGCCAAAGAGGAATCCTGCATTTTGATGCCATCACGTATTACGGCCGGGTGTCTGTCAACGGCCATGAGTTGGGCAGCATGATTCCCTACCTGCCACATGAGTTTGACTTCACCCAGTATTCCCAGGAAGGGCGCAATACGGTCGCGGTGGAGATTACAGACGCCGCGCCGGCCGCGGATGGCCCCGCCAAGGACGCGGTGACCTTTGGATTCTCCGGCGGGTGGGAGTCTTCGGGCGGCATTATCCGGGATGTCTATGCGGAGGTGCGCGCCGGCACATTCGTGGACGCGGTTCGATTCGCCTACCAGCTGAGTAGTGGCTATGCGAGCGCCTCGTGCAGCACCAAAGTCTTTGTTTCATCCTCTGCGACAAGTTCCGGCGATTGTGAGCTTGTGCTCGTTTTGGGCTCAGCGGAGATAGCCCGGGTCAGCAAGAGCATGTCATTCGCTGCCGGCACCACCGAGGTGGAGCTGACATTCGACGTAAAAGACGTGGCTCTTTGGTCGCCGGAGGACCCAACCCTCTACCAACTGAAAGCGCGGGTGAAGACTGCGCTGGGCGAGGACCAGTGGTCCTGTAAAACGGGCTTCCGCGAAATCAAGACGCAAGGGCGCGATTTTCTGCTGAATGGAAAGAGGCTTGTGCTGAACGGGGTTTGCCGCCATGACATGTGGAAGGACCAGGGATTCACCCTGACCCGGCAGCAGCAAGAATATGACATGCGGATGATCAAGGCGATGGGGTGCAATTTTGTACGCCTGGTGCACTATCCGCACGACCAGCGGATTGTGCGGCTTGCCGATGAGATCGGGCTGCTGGTGAGCGAAGAGCCCGGTTTCTGGAACATGGATTTTGATAAGTTGCCGGCCAGCGAAATTGATTTGGGACTGAACATCATGGAAGGTGCGATCCGGCGCGATTGGAATTCTCCGGCGGTCGGTTTCTGGCTATTAGGCAACGAATGCAAGTTTCCTGTCAGTTATTTGAAACGCGGCAGGGCGCTGTGCGACAGGCTGGATCCGATCCATCGCCTGGTGTCGGTAGCGCACACCTATGGCAGTTACGCCGAGGTGAAGAAAACTTTTGACGACGGCGGATTGGATTTCTATGACTGGCATGCTTACGAGTACGAGGACGGCAAGTTTAGTAAGCTGCCGGAAAAATTCGGCCCCGGCAAGCCTCTGACTCTGACCGAGTGGGGCTGGGAAGACGCAGGCCACGGAGACATCTTCTACGAACTTGATTTCGATGGACTTCTGGATCAGGTCGAAGCGGGGAAAATCGCCGGCCATTCCTTCTGGAGTTGGAATGACATGCGGCAGTACACCCGCGAAGACTGGCCCACGCACAACGGCATTCTGCTCTCGGGGGCAGTGACAGAAAACCGGGAAATCCGGGAGCCGATTTACTCAAGGCTGGCTGCGTTATTCGCCGGGCGTAGGGAACTGGCGAAGCATCCCTTGCCCGAGTGCGCGACCGTGCTGCCGCTCAAGTCCGCGCCATTCACGCCGGGAAGCAGCTTCCAGGTTGTGGATCTGCAAAAAGCGGCCGAGTCTCCTGCCGGCCAGCAGGCTTGGGCAGGGTTTGAATCGACCATGGCGAAATTCTGGGAGAAGTCGGACTTTGGCAGCGATCAATGGAAGCGGACCGGCAGCCATTTTCTATTCTGGCGAGAACCACAAGCGGAGATAGGCGGCGCCACGTTTCTCTCCCCTCTGGTGAACGATCACATTCGCCCGGTGTTCCTGACCGCGGAAGTTCCGGAAATTACGATTCCGATCGACCAGGAATGCACCACCCTGCATATTCTGGGCCAGGTGACATTTCCCTGGGGATATCCGGTGGCGGGCAAGCACGGCGAAGAGGTGGCGGTTTATTCCTTGCAATACGCCAGCGGAAAAAGTCAGGATTTGCCCGTCCGCAACGGCATTGAGGCTGCTCAGGCCAACCGCATCTACGTAGCAACCCGCATTACTCCGGTGGCTACCGCAGCCCAGCCGGCTCTGCATTTTGTGAAAGACATTGTCCGCGAACAGTATCAGGTGCTGCTATGGTCCGTCCCAATTGAACCGGGCAGCAAGCTAACTGGACTGCGATGCAAATTGAATGCCCAGCAGTCGCCGCTGGCTATTTTTGCCATTACGGCCGAACGAGCATCAGGATAGTTGTAGGACCTGCGCCAGTTGCCGTTTTTCTGCCCGGACAAGCCGTGGCCCAGGAAATCCATCCACGGATTGACTCCGGCAGCGGACGCGACGGGCGGTGAGTGAAATCCCGAGGGGTAATTGGGGGATACATCCGTGAGAAACCTTGCGCTGGAATTTATTGTCCGGAAAGCAGCCAGCTTTGGTGTTTTTGGCCGTTCCAGGAAAGCCGCCTGCCCTCCTGCCGCCAGCTTTTGGATGCTGGCTCCCATGCTTTCCCTGCTTGCTTTTGCCGGCGGGGGAACTCAGCCGATCAAGAACGGGGGCTTCGAAGCCGCGACTCCGCAGGAATCCTGGCAGATTGATCCAGACGAGGCTAAGCAACAATTTTCTCTTACCTTGGATAAGTCTGACGTTAAAGAGGGAAGCCAAGCGCTGTTGGTGGCAGCGGACCAACCGGTGCAACTCACGCTTCGGCAAGAAGTGTTTCTTCCGATTGGTACGCTGTGGCGGCTGACCGGCTGGGTGAAGTCTTCGGCAGGGCCGGTCCCGGCCAGGAAAGAAGGCGAGTTCACTGACCCCATCGCGGGCCCGCGAATCGGGATTGAAGCACAAGTGGGCGACCAGGGATACGGCCAGCCGGCGGCCAATTCCGGGCAGTGGCAACAGCAGAGCGTTCTGTTCCGCGTGCCTTCTCCGGGAAGAGTTGGTATTGCCCTGAACGCGCTCAACCGTCAGACCGGCAAGGTGTGGTTCGACGACATCCGGCTGGAACGGGTGCCAGAACCACTGGAAGAGCAATCGGTCACAATCTCGGACCAGCGGCTTAGCAAACGTCCCATTGATTTGAAGCAGGGTGGCCAGTTCATCGAACCGCTGTGCAACTTGATGCCTTCGATGATCGCCCAGCAGGTGGACTCCACCAGCTTCGAGGAGGAGACTCCCTGGACCTATCATTTCAAGAAGGAAATCGATAAGCCGTACCGCCCCTGGTACCCCGCTGGCAGCGTGCATGTCGCAAGCTATTCGCTCGATACCAACAACCCGTTCAATGGCAAGCGCTCGCAGAGAATTGAATTGCCCGTGGCCAATACCTGGGCTGGCATCTCCCAAGATGGCTTCTACTTGGACGCCGGACACTCCTATCGCTTAAGACTTCACCTGCGAAGCGAGGGCAATGTCCGGGTCAGGGCGTCGTTGCATGGCGACGGCGGAATGATTGCTGGGCCGGCTTCGCTGGGCCGTGGGACGGCGGACTGGCGAGCGGCCGAAGTAATGCTCACCGCGAAACGCAGTGTGCGGAATGCGACGCTGACCGTCGAATTAGAAGGCCCCGGGACGCTTTGGTTGGATCGAGTGTATTTGATCGACAAAGATGCGGTACTGGGCCTGTGGCGCCCCGATGTGGTGAAGGCGCTGAAGGCGATGAATCCGGGCATTGTCCGCCTGGGCGGCAGCACGATCGAGCCTTTTGAATGGGAAGACACTCTGGGGAACTGGGATAACCGGGTTCCCTTTCCGGATGATCCATGGGGTGGTCTGCAAGAGAACTTTGTCGGCGTCGAAGAGTTTGTGCAAATGATCCAGTACATCGGAGCGGAACCGCTAGTTTGTGTCCGCTGGACGGGTAAGACACCGCAAGACGCAGCCAATGAGGTGGAATATTTCAACGGCAGCGCTGACACCGAATGGGGGCGCAAGCGGGCCAAGAACGGCCATCAGGAACCTTATCATGTGAAGTATTGGGAAGTGGGAAATGAGGTGGGTGGCGCGGAATACGACGCATCGCTGAGGGGATTTGCGGAGGCGATGAGGAAAGTCGACGCTTCCATCAAAATCCTGACCTCCTATGACAGCGCCAATACGGTGCGGCTGGCGGGAAGCGTGATTGACTACTTGAACCCGCATCAATATTCGGTTGGAGATCTTAACGGGACGGAAGACGAACTGAAGCAGCTGCAAAAAGCGATTGAGCGGGACGGGAACGGCAAAGATATCCGAGTGGTGGTAACCGAATGGAATGGGACGGCCGGAGACTGGGGGCTAAAGCGGGGCATGTTGCTCACCCTGGGCAACGCCCTCACCTGTTCCCGCTACCAGCATATGATGCACCGTTACAGCGATCTGATCGAGTTCGCGAACCGCTCGAATCTGTCGGACAGCTTTGGTTCCGGGGTGCTTGAGCCAGGGCCGGGATGGATTTACTTCACGCCGACCTATTATTCCCAAGGCCTTTACCAGCATGCCGCCGGCTCTTTTCCGCTGAAGATCGAGCGCAGCGGATCGCTTTCGTTTTATCTGCGGGAGCCGGACTTGGATGCGACCCTGAGTCCGGATGGAAAAACTCTGCGCGTTTATGCGGTGAATTCCACTGGCGAGACGCGCCAGATTAAGTTCCATTTGAATCCGGCCCTGGGAGCCATCCAGGCGGGCGAAGCCTTCGTTTTGGGCGACCAAGGACCGGTTCCGGATTCAGAAGCTATGAATTCTCAGGACGAGCCCGACCAAGTTGGGGTAAAGACTCAAAAAGCCAACTTCAGCGGAGCGGAATTCGAGTATGGTTTTGCGCCGTTTACGGTTACCCTGCTCGAACTCGAATTGCAGAGGAAGAACTGATACTATTCCCCCGGCGCGGGCGGAAGCGAGAACTCACCCGGTCACGGGCGTAGCGCGGCAGGTTTGCGGCGTTCTAAGGAGGGCTCCATACCTTGTTAATGAAATTGAGTACGTTCGATTTAGCGATCATCATTTCCTATTTTGTCATGGTTTTAGGAGTAGGTTATTTCCTCAAAGGCAAGATTAAGACCTCTTCAGATTTCCTTCTGACCGACCGCACGCTGTCGCATTGGGTCACCGGTATCGCCTTCATGTCGGCGAATCTGGGGTCGCTGGAGATTATGGGGCACATCGCCAACGGAGCGAAATATGGGATGCGGACCAATCATTGGTATTGGATTGGAGCCATTCCGGCGATGGTTTTCTGCGGCCTGTTCATGGTCCGTTACTATTACGCGAACGGCATCCGCAGCGTGCCCGAATATTTGCGCATGCGCTATGACTATCGCGCCCATCTTCTGAATGCGGGCAGCTTTGCCTTCGTAACCATTCTGATGTCCGGCATCAACATGTATGCATTTGGCCTGCTATTTCAGAGCATGCTGGGGTGGTCGTTTACCTTCAGCGTGGTGCTCTCCGGCTTCATCGTGCTGCTGTACACGTTCTGGGGAGGGCTGGCGTCATCCATTTGGAACGAAGTGCTGCAGTTCTTCCTGATCTGCTTTGGATTCTTACCACTCTCTTTTATCGGCCTTCGCCGAGTTGGTGGATGGCACGGACTGATCTCCCGTTTACCTGACCAATACGTGCATACCTGGAAGGGAATGGGTGGACCGGGCGATCCCTTGGGCGTGCCCTGGTGGGTGATGGTGATCGGCATCGGTCTGACTGCGGCACCGGCCTACTGGTGTACCGATTTCCTGTTGGTGCAGCGTGCACTAGCCGCTAAGAGTCTTGATTCCGCGCGCAAGACGCCCCTGGTGGCGGCTATTCCAAAGATGCTTTTTCCGGCAATCGTTACCCTGCTCGGTATGATTGCCCTCGTGGTCGGACCGGATGTGGTTAAGAGCAACTACAACCTGGCGCTTCCCATGCTATTGGGCAAGTACTACGGAAGCGGCATGCTCGGGTTAGGTCTGACTGCGCTGCTCGCCAGCTTTATGTCGGGGATGGCGGGAAATATTACGGCCTTTAACACCGTGTTCACCTACGATCTGTACCAGACTTACATGGTCAAGGACAAGCCGGATGCACACTATCTGGCGGTCGGGAAGTGGGCCACGGTGTGGGGCACGCTGTTGAGTTGCGGCTCCGCTTATATTGCACTCAACTTCAACAATCTGATGGACTACATGCAGTCGATCGGGGCGCTATTGATCGCGCCGTTCTTCATCGTGTTTCTCCTGGGAATGTTCTGGAAAAGAGTTTCAGCGACCGCTGGCTTCGTGGGTATGGTCATGGGGCTGGTGGGCAGTTTTAGCGAGTTAATACTCTATAAACTCGATATTCTTAAGTTCAAGACTCCGATGGCGTCGAACGTTTGGACTTCAGTCTGGGCTTTGGGTGGGGGGCTGACTGGTGTTTTGATCACGACTTTCCTCACCAAAGCGCCCGATCCGGCCACGCTGAAAGGGCTCACCTACGACAGTGCGGCACGTATCGAAAGGACGGGGCCCTGGTACAGGACGCCAGAGTTCTATGCGGTGGTGGTGGTGGCGGGATTTGTGTATCTGAACATCAAATTTTTCTGAGCAACTTATTCCAGGCAACGGGAAGGTTATGTCGGACCAAATCAAGGTGTTTGAGGCGAATTATACGGTCACGGATGACGTGGCGATTCACTTTATGGGACCAGAAATCACTCCGGTTTTGTCCACACCATCCATGATTAATTGGATGGAGCACACTTGCCGGGACAATGTCCGGTCCAGCTTAAGCGCAGGTGACGATACCGTGGGGATGGTGGTTGACGTTAAACATCTGGCGGCGACGCCGGTGGGCATGAAGGTGCGAGTGGTCTCGAAGTTGATTAAGACCGAAGGCCGCGTCTATACCTTCGAAGTCGAGGCGTTTGACGAAGTCGATAAGATTGGTGAAGGCTCGCACAAACGAGCATCCGTGAATGTCGCCAAGTTCGAGTCGCGCTTAGCGGCGAAAAAGCAACGAGTCGGGAATGCTGGTTGAATTTGAACAGTCAGGCGGAGTCGGCATTCTGCGCCTGCGCCGCCCCGAAAGCGCCAACGCGTTAAACAGCGAACTTCTGCGGCAAATCTACAAGTTGCAATTCAGCTTGCGCCGCGACCGCCGGGTACGGGTCGTGATTACGGTGGGCGAAGGCAAAGGCTTCTGCGCCGGCTCCGACCTCAAGGAACAGGCAAAACTCTCTCCCTGGCAAGCGGAGAAATCACAGTTGCTGGAAGCTAAAATTTGCCGCGAATTCTTGCGCCTGCCGCAACCCACGATTGCCGGAGTCCACGGATACGCGCTGGGGGGCGGCCTTTGCCTGGCGATTCATCACGATTTCCAGGTCGTAGCGGCAGATGCCCGGCTCGGCTTGCCAGAAGTAAAGCTGGGGTGGAATCCGACCTTTGGCATTCGACGTTTGTGCCAACTGGTTGGCTTGGGCGTGGCCAACCGATGGTTGATGCTGGGGGCGGAAATACCCGCATCGGAAGCAGCCAGCCAAGGATGCATTACAGAGGTTGTGGCTGCTGGGGAAGATGTCCTGGCGGCGTGCCAAAAGCTGGCGGAGAGGCTTCTGGAGATTCCCGCCACGGGTCTGGCCGCCATCAAGCAATCCCTTTGGGCGGCTCAGGGCGCGCAACTGCTGCGGGCGGACCAGCGCGACGCCCGTTTATACAGACAATGCCTGGCCTTGTCCGATGCCCCGGCCAGCGCACGCAGATATGAAAAACCTCGTAAATAAAACCCCAGAATGAGTTTGGTGCATTTGACATGAACACCGTAACCGGTCTTCGTACGATTCCGACATTCCTTGAGTTTCACGCCGCCACACGGCCCGATGTGACCGCGGTGACCACAGAAAGCAATGCCGGGGTTGTGCAATCGCTGACCTGGTCGGAACTGGATTCGCGGGTGAACCGCGCCGGCAACTGGCTTGTGCAGCAGGGGTTGCAGAAGGGCGACGCGATTGTCCTGCATATTCCCAATAGTCTGGAGTTTTACCTGCTCTGGTTGGCGGCGTGCAGGACAGGGATAGTTTCGGTCCCAGTGGATCCGCGATCCTCGATTCCGGAGCTGCAGTACATCGCGGATCACGCGGATGCGCGCATGGTGGTCACGCTGGAAGAGACCTTAGTTTCCGCGACTACGGCTGGCGAGGGCTGCGCCAAGGTTCCAAGAATAGCGACCACATCGCTAGCCAGAAAATTCTCCGAGTCTGAGCTGGGCGCGCAAATTATGGCGCAGCCGGATTCTCCTCCGGCGCATAAACCCGAAGCGCTTGATGTGGCAGGCATGCTGTACACCTCGGGCACAACCGGAAAGCCGAAGGGCGTGATGCTGACGCACTCCGGCTACCTCTATGGTGCGGAGATTTTCGCGCGCAGTACCGGGCTGACACTCAACGACCGCCATATCATCCCTCTACCACTGCACCACGCCGCGGCGCAGTGCCACGCCATGACTCCTTCCTTGGTTGCAGGCGCGAGCATCATCATCGTGGAACGATTCAGCGCCAGCCGGTTCCTGGAAAGGGCGGCTCAGTACGGGGCTACGCGGGCGGCCTTGTTCGGCGCGCCTTTGCGGATATTGCTCAGCCATTACACCAAGGTTCCGGTGCCCCCCAATCCGCTTGAGTTGATCACGTTCGCCCAGAATTTGACGGCGGAGGAGATGCGCGAATGGGAAACAAAATTTCGCATTCCCCTCCTGCAGCTGTGGGGGATGACAGAAACGACCGGTTTGCCGCTGATGACCCCGTTGTACGGGCCTCGCAATACCATGTGTATGGGCCTGCCGGTCGCAGGGTACGAGGTAAAGTTAGTAGACGAAAAAGGAAACGACGCGCCGCAAGGGATTGCGGGCCAGATCGTAGTGCGAGTCGAGCCAGGATGGAATGCCACCCTGGGGTACTACAAGAATCCCGCCGCCACCGCCGAGTTAATTCGTGACGGCTGGCTGTACACGGGAGACCGGGCCATGCAGGATGAAAATGGGGAATTCCATTTTCTTGGCCGCTTCAAAGAGCTGATCAAGCGCTCGGGAGAAAACATCTCGCCGATGGAAATCGAAGAGACTTTGAAGGAGCATCCCGACATTCTGGATGCGGCGGTGGTAGGGGTTCCGGATGCTCTCCGCGACGAAAAAGTGGTGGCGTTCCTGATCGCGAAACCGGGAAGCCAGCGGTCCACGCAGGCCGTGCAGGACTGGTGCAAGCAGCGGCTTTCAGCCTTCAAGGTGCCGGAGGCGTTCGAGTGGTGCGAGGAGTTTCCGCGCACGTCAGTTCGATCCTCGGTCAGCTCGTGCGGACGCTTAGAGAGCTGCGCCGGCGGCAGCCACGCACGCCGCGCCGCGCACAATCGTGAGACGGGTCCGGGCGCGCAACGCCGCACCCGCGCTCGTCTATGGGACGACTGACCCCGGCGGCGAGAGCTACCCCACATCGGCCACGGCGACATCCTGTTTTCCTCCCTCGGGCGAGCCGAGATGTGACTCGGTTGCTATCCGGCCGCCCGGGTCAGCACGTCGCGGATCCTTACCCTGCGACCCGTACGGAGAACGGCCCTCCGGTAGATCGCGGCGGCAAGTCTCGCCACGCCGACGGTGCAGACAATGCTGAGCGCGGCCGAAGCAAGGAACTCCCACCATGTGACCGTCCCTAAGCCGACGAGAACCGGCATGGCGAACGGGGCCGTCGGAGGAAGGTAGGCGAGCACCTTGAAGAAGAAGGACGGACTGCCCGAGCTAGCCCCGGTCAGGGCCATGATGTAGCCGAAGATGATCGGGACGCTCAAAGGGAAGGCGAGGGTCTGAACCTGGTCCTGGCGCTCGGCCATGAACCCGCCGCGGCGTAGACCCAGCAGTAGAAGGCGTATCCCAGCACTAACCATGCCAGGGTGCTCACGAGCACCAGGGGCGCAGTCCCGTGCAGGAGATCAGAGCCAACGCCCTTGGCCAGAACCAGGGCGACGACCACGATGAGGGAGGCCTGAGCGAAGGCCACAAGGCCGATGCCGAGCACCTTGCCGGCGAGCAACCGGATCGGCTTCACGGCGGCCAGGAGCACCTCTATCACCCGGCTGGACTTCTCCTCCATGACTCCGATCAGGATCCAGGTGTTGTACTGCGAGAGCATCACGAAAATGAGGATGATTCCGATGAGCGAGGTATTGTGCGCCGCTCCCTTGATCTGGCCCCGCTGGAGGCTGTGCACCGGCAGCGCCCTTGCTCCGGCCAGTTCCAACGACTGGGTGACGGTGAGATGTGCCGCCTGCACCGCCTCGGCGAGCCCTAGGTTCTCCGAGACCGAAAGCACGAACTGGGCGGTTGTGGCGTCCTCTGATCCAATGGCTGGTTCACGACGAGTTGTCGGCCCTCGAGGATGGCCAGCTCGACGCGCCCCGACCGCAAGTCGGCGCGCGCGGCGGCATCGTCGGCCACGGGCACGAACTGAACCGTCGTCGCCGACGCTCTTGGCGGAGGACGACGACGGCCGCCCGCAGCGGGTGCGCCGCAGAGACCCGACGACGGCGACCCGTTGGGGCTGTGGCTTGCCCTTGTTGAGCGTGGGGATCACGATGGCGGCCGCCACCGCCACCAGGATGAGCAGGGTTCCGCCCCGGAAGATCTTGCCGCGGAAGCCGCTCGCGCATCTCGCGGGCCGCCACAAGGCTCACGTCGCCGCTGAAGGGCCCGAACCCGGCGCGGGGCCGGCCTTGACGGACGGCTCTGCGCCTGCTGCGGCTCCGCAGCCGCACGATCAGGACGACCACCGCGAAGGCCGCAATGAGGCCTTGTCTCACGCCAACGCCTCCCTGAAGACCTCTGACAACCGCCGACGCGCGAAGACGAACTCCGTCACCCGGCCTGCAGCCATGGCGGACCGGAGCACCGTTTCGCTGTCAACCGACGGGTCGAGGACCAGGCGCGCGGCGCCCGCATCGACCTCCGAGAGCGTGATGCCCGGGATGCGTGGGCCCAGGACGCATCTCGGTCCCCGTCGACACGCACGACCAGCCGGCGCGGGCCACTTTGCGCCAGGTCGTCCACTGTGCCGGTCACGACCAGGCGACCGTGATCGATGATCGTGACCGATTCGCAGAGGTCCTCCACCTGGTCGAGCTGATGGCTGGAGAACAGCACACAGCAGCCCGACGGGCCTGCTCGGTCAGCACCTCGGCGATGGCGTCGATGCCCGTCGGGTCCAGCCCGGCGAGCGGTTCGTCAAGGATCAGCAGCTCCGGGCCGTGAAGCAAGGCGGCGGCGAGTTGCACTCGCTGCTGGTTCCCATGCGACAGCGCATCCACCTTGCTGCGGGCCCGGTCTGCGATCCCCAGCCGTTCCAGCCACGTCTCCGTCGCGGCGCGGGCGTCGGCGGCGCTCATGCCGTGGAGTCTGCCGAGGTACTCCAGCTGTTCGCCGACGAGCATCGCCGGGTACAGCCCCCGTTCCTCGGGCATGTACCCGAAGCGGCGTCGTTCGGCCTGGCCGACCGGGACGCCATTCCACTTGACCGTCCCGGCGTCGAGATCGGTCAGGCCGAAGACGGCCCGCATTGTGGTCGTCTTGCCGGCGCCGTTGGGGCCCAGAAAACCCACGACCTGTCCCGCCGGAACCGAGAACGTCAGATCGTCCAACGCCGTCAAAGTCCCATAGCGCCGCGTCAACCCTTCGAGCTCGAGCAGGCCCGCCACCGTAGCCGACTCTAATTCTCGCGCAATCACTTCCTCCTGCTGGTAGCCCTCGCGTGGGAATCCTGACAGTCGCGGGAGCAGACGACGACGACGGTGGGACGGCTTCTGGCCGTTCTGGCGCTAGTTCTCCTTCGCGGTCACCGGCCGTCTCGTCCATCACGCCAGTCCACCTCTCTGCACACCTCCGCGCCGTTAGGGCGGGGCGCCACGGCTGGCCGGAACGCCCCTCCCCCGGGGCCGCAACCGGTTAGGCTCGCCCTCTGGTGCCGCTGATCCGGGTCGTCCTGGCGGAGGACAACGCGTTGTTGCGCGAAGGAATCTCGCGGCTCATCGAGGCCCAAGGTGATCTCGAGCTCGCCGGCGTCGCCTCCGACCTTCCCCAACTGCTCGACCTGGTCGCGACTCAGTTGCCCGACGTCGTCGTCACCGATATCCGCATGCCCCCGACCGGAACCGACGAAGGCATACAGGCGGCAGCATGGCTGCGTGAAAACCAACCCACGGTCGGTGTCGTCGTCCTGAGCCAGTACACCGCACCGGCGTACGCCCTCGCGCTCCTGCAGGAAGGTTCGGCCGGCCGCGGCTACCTCCTGAAGGAGCGGGTGGCCGGGGTGAACGAGCTCGCCCAGGCCATCAGGGTGGTGGCCGGGGGTGGGTCGGTCATCGACCCCCTCGTGGTCGACGAGCTCGTCCGCCCGGGCCAGGCGTCGCAAGTCTGATCTCGAGTGGCTCACGCCGCGAGAGTCAGAGATCCTCGCCGAGATGGCGCAAGGCAAGTCGAACGGCGCCATCGCCGACACGCTGGGCGTCTCGGAGCGGGCCGTCGAGAAGCACTCAAACGCCATCTTCTCCAAGCTCGGGCTCTCCGAGGAGCGTGACGTCAATCGCCGTGTGAAGGCCGTACTCGTCTATTTGAGCGCGCAGTCGGGAGGCTAGCTACACCTTTGGCTCGGGTGTCACCTCCCGGGTCTTTCCCTGCCGCCCATGGGAGAATAGGGTCCCGATGGACAACCCCCTCTCCGTCATCGTCGTCGATGACCAGGCACCATTTCGCTTGGCCGCGCGGGCGGTCGTTCGCCGCACAGAGGGGTTCGAGCTCGTGGGCGAGGCCGCCAACGGGCTCGAGGCGATATCGCTCGCCGACTCGTTGCAACCGGACCTCGTGT
>CAWDCI010000037.1:0-56589 GCA_963800745.1 uncultured Acidobacteriaceae bacterium | reverse complement strand
ATCATGCGAGCGATAATGTCTTTGCCGGTGCCGCTCTCGCCCTGAATCAACACGGAACGTTGGCGGCGGCTACTTCGGTCAGGCGCTCACGAACGCGCGCATGGCTTCGGAACGGCCGAATATCACCGCATCCGGAGGAACCCCCTCCGATTGACTGGGCTAGCAGGTTAACTGGATTCGCGGTTGAGGTAGGCATCTCGGCTTTGTGGTACCGGCGTGCATTGTCCTCGTCTGCACCCAGAAAGCCACATAGTACTAGCCCTCGGCCGCACCAGGGTAATCGCGATTAAGAGTCTTGGTTTGAGTGGTTGCGAACAAGACAGGGGAGCGAAGGCGGGAACCCGCCGAGTCCTCGATAGGTTCCTTGACGCTGCCTTGGAAAAGAGGAAAAGATTTTCACACCGAAGAAGTAACTTTCCCTCGGCTGGGTTTCCGACTTCTTCCCTTCCCGTTCGCCAGCGGCCGTAGGAACTGGAAGCCCGTAAGCTGATAGCCTTCGCCGTTGGTGACTCTGACGGTGCGCGCGCGCAGTACCCGCGATCGCCTTGGACCGCTTCGCCGTGGCCGGGCGAAAGAGGGGTCGGCACTTCAAGCGAAACCCTCGCGGAAAGCGCCAAGCTACGGCGTACCGCCACCAGCGCGCCTCCGGCCGAGATGTTTACCGCGGTCGCTAGCTCAAGCACATCTTTCCCATTCTTTTCGCGGCTGCGGACAAAAATCGGAATGGCTAAGGACAAACGGGCCACTGCCGGCGCTCGGGTTCTGGTCCCACTCGGTTCACGCGTATCCTCGTCGACTGATTTGCCCCTGTGCGTCCGCATCTGGGGGGCCAAACCCATATAACCCTGTGAATTCGGGTGATCCCGGATTTTTCCTCGCAGTTCACGTATCAGACCAGAAACTAGTAGAGTGGAACGGCTTCCCGCTAAAAAGTAATCCGCTAATCTCCGCTTCGCCCATGCTTCACCAACCCGCCGTAAGACCTTGCCAGCTCAGAGCCTCTCTTTTGGGGGTGGACCACTGGTTATGCGCGCTCTCCTTTTGTTTGACAAAGCGCAAAACTATGCCATACTTGGGCAGAGCCATTCATCCAGCGGTTCCCTCCCCTTGTTGGCCGAAAGCTGAAGACATTTTCACTCTTTCTATGGGCTAACTCCCAAGGATAGTTGCGTTTCCGAGACAGTCGCCCCTCGTAGATCGCCGGAACTTCCGCGTTCTGCTGGGTCCTGTCACCGCAACCGATCCAGCAGCCGGAAATCAGTCCGCAGTTGCTCGACGAATACACTCATCTGAAAGAACGCTACTTGCGGACAACGAACGCTCTTGCCTCGGCTGCGCACGACCTGAAGATCCTCCTGGCCATCCTCAACGGCTACGTCGAGGTCCTGCAAAGTGAAAAGCTCGGGGGACTGAATCCGCGGCAACGTGAAGTTCTGCGCGACATGCGCTCGAACGGGCGGCGTTTATAAGGCTTGATCCAGGAATTCTCACCTATAGCGTCCTGGAAACCGGCGAACTAATATTCCACTACGAGGCTGGCGATCTGAACCACTGCCTCGCCGAAGTCTGCCGCCTGTGGTCTCCGCGCTTTCAGGACAAAGGTCTCGCTCTCTACTTCCTGCCCATGACAAGCTGGCCGAGTTTTCCTTCGATTCCGCCAAAGTGGAGCGCGTGATCTCCAACTTGCTGGAAAATGCCTCTAAGTTCACGCCCACGGGCGGAACGGTCTGGCTGCATGCCGAGCCTTACATGTGGGACGCCGCAGCGTAACAAAACGGCGGCGGCTGGCGAGTGGCGGCGCCGCAGCCTCTCCGTTCCCAATTCGGTCAAGCTCAGCGTAGCCGATACAGGTCCGGGCATTCCTGCCGAATATCACATTGAGGTGTTCGACGATTTCTTCCGTCTTCCCCAACCGAGCCAAACCGAAGGAATGGGCCTGGGCCTGGCCATCGCCCGCCGCCTGGTCAATGCCATGGGCGGCAAGATCTGGGTGGAAAGCGAACCGGGCGGGGGCTGCAAGTTTTCGTTGCGTTTTCCCCTTAAACCCGTCTCCAGCGCGAACCACAAAGGACAAAAGAAAATGAGTGAGACCGCCAAAATTCTGCTGGTGGACGACGAACCGGGCATGCTGCGCTACATCCGCACTTTGCTCGAAGTGATGACCACAGAGTCGAAACCGCCACCACCGGCGAAGAGGCCGTGGCTACAGGTCCAGAAAGGGCTTGCACCCGGATCTCGTCCTGCTGGACCTCCAGATGCCCGGCATTGATGGCCTGCAGACTCTGGAACAATTCGCAAAATCCAGCCGGGCATCAAAGTAGTCATGCTTTCCTGCGTCAGCGATACGCGCAAAGTGGTGCAGGCCATTGGTCTGGGAGCCAAGATTACCTGACTAAGCCGTTTCAGAAAGTCGAGCTTGATGCCGTCATCGACCAGTGCCTGGGCACGAATAAGCAGAATTATCCGGGTGAAGTCGAAGAACTTTCGGATGAAGTCTTCTTCATGGCCGCCAGCCCGGCGATGCGCAAACTCCGCTCGCAAGCCGCCCTGGTGGCGAATGTTGACATCCCCGTATTGATGTTGGGAGAAAGCGGAACCGGCAAGGAAGTCATGGCGCGCCTCATTCACAAGCTTTCTCCACGCGCCCATCGCACTTTCTTGAAAGTCAATTGCGCCGCGGTTCCCGCAGACCTTCTGGAAAGCGAACTATTCGGCTACGAAGCCGGAGCCTTCACCGGAGCCAACCATGCCAAGCCGGGCAAATTTGAGTTGTGCAACAAAGGCACGATTCTGCTCGACGAAATCGGAGAAATGCCGCCGCTCTTGCAGGCCAAGCTGCTGCACGTTTTGCAGGACCAGCAGTTCTCCCGCCTGGGCGGACGCACCGTGATCAAAGTGGACGTCGCATTCTGGCGGCCACCAACATCAACATTCCCGAAGCTCTTGCCAACAAGCGCCTGCGCGAGGATCTCTATTACCGGCTGAACGCTTTCACCTTGCAGGTTCCTCCTGTTGCGCGAACGCAAAGAAGAGATTCCAATCCTGCTCAAGCACTTCATGACCCACATGGCCGAGCGCTATGCGCGGCCTCCCTTGCCGCTTTCCCCAACTCTGCTGCAAGCCTGCCAGGACTATTCCTGGCCCGGCAACATTCGCGAATTGAACAATTTCGTTAAGCGCTTTCTGGTTCTCGGGGACGAAAATCTCGCCATTCATGAGCTGCCCGAAGGGCAACGGCAGCACCGCGCATCTCTCCGCGGACGCAGCCGGCGGGTTGAAGTCCCTGGCCCGCAGCGCCAAAGATGAAGCCGAAGCCGAAGCCATCGCCAAGGCTCTGGAAGATACCAACTGGAATCGCAAGCAAGCAGCCGCACTGTTAAAAATCAGCTACAAAGCTCTTCTGTATAAGATCCGCCAATACGGCATCGCCGAAGCCACCAGCCCACCACAAACTCTCTGCCGGAGCGTAGGCCCACCCCTCGAACTCAAACACTCACTCCCATGACGCACAATTCTTCCGCTGGGGGAATCAGATCTGTCAACGAGTTGTGATTGCGTTCACAGGCTCACTATTCCATACTCTTGACAAGCTCCCGTTGCCCCTCTATATTTCGCTTGCCGCAGGTCGAATCGGCCTGTGACACAGCGGAGTTCTGGCCAGCTCCATCGGTCCGTCGCTTAGACCTTCTCCCACCAACCCAGGCCAGTCCCGCGAGGTGATGTGTGTCTTTTTCCAAGGAGCGTGCGATGTTCCCTCGCCATCTATTTGCAACCTTCGCATTTTTCTTTTTCCATCATTCTGGCAGTCCCGGCCGTCCGGCGATTGGATTCCAGCCGGTCTCGCCGGACGAATTAAAAATGACTAGTGAGCCACAAGCCCCGGAGCTCCAGCCATCATCCTGTTCCGCCAAGTGGACCGTGACGATAATGGCCAGACCTCCCACGAGGACAATTACTTCCGCATGAAGATTCTTGACCGAAGAGGGACGCAAATACGCTGACATAGAGATGCCATTTTGTAAGGGCATGGAAAACATCGTCAACGTGCAAGGCGCGGACGATCCGACCAGACGGCTCCGATCGCCGAGTTTGACGGCAAAGTCTTCGACAAATCCATCGTCAAAGCGAGGAGGCTGAAGTATCTGGCCAAAACCTTTACCTTGCCGGATGTTCAGGTCGGCAGCATCATCGAGTACTACTACACCAATGATTTAAGCCGAGAGATCTCATTTTCGAGTCCCATTGGATTCTGAGCAACGAACTGTTCACCAAAGCCGCGAAATTCTCCCTGAAACCTTACCAAACCGACTATTTTCCCATTCACTTCTGGCTGGACATGGAACTACCTCCCCAAAGGCACGCCTCCTCCGGCGCAAGGCCCGGATCACTTTGTCCGCTTGCAGGCGCATGACATCCCTGCCTTCCAGACGGAGGATTTCATGCCTCCGGAAAACGAACTCAAATGCGCACGTGGATTTCACATAGCGAGTGAGGCTTTCGGTAACAACGATGCCGACGAGTTACTGGAAGAAGACGGACAAGAAGCTGAATGGTGAACTGGACACCTTCGTTGGAAAAAAAAAGTCCATGGAACAAGCCGTCGCGCAAATCGTGCCACCAGCTGATCGCGCCGGAAGTGAAACTGCAAAAGATATATGCCCGGGTACAGCAGCTTCGCAATACTTCGTTCGAAGTGCAAAAACCGAACAAGAAGAAAAGCGTGAGAAAGAAAAAAATGGCCAGCAATGTCGAAGGATTTATGGAAACGTGGCTATGGCGACGGAGCCCAAATTACCTGGCTATTTCTGGCACTGGCGCGAGCCGCGGGACTTGAGACCTATGGGGTTTGGGTCTCGGCCCGTAAGAACTACTTTTTTAGTTCCAAAACTGATGGATAGTAGGAGACTGGACGAGAACGTAGTAGCTGGTGAAACTGAATGGTAAAGATGTCGTATTTTGATCCGGGGCGCGCGTTCACTCCGTTTGGATTGCTGCCCTGGATGGAGACCGGCGTAACCGGGCTGCGTTTGAACAAGGATGGTGGAAGCTGGATTGAGACCACGCTTCCGGAAAGCTCGGTCTCACGTATTGAGCGCAAAGCCGATCTGAAGTTGTCACAGGAAACCGGTGAACTGGAAGGAAAGCTCACCGTCACTTTCACCGGCCTGGAAGCCCTGGGCCTGCGAGTGGAAGAACGCCACGAAGACGAAACCAACAGAAAGAAGTATCCTGGAAGATGAGGTGAAGGGAGTTCATCCCCGCCGGAATTGATGTCGAACTGACGAACAAACCGGAATGGAACAGTTCGGCCCCCTAGCTGGTGGCCGAGTTCGATCTCAAGATTCCGGATGGGTTTCGAGCGCGGGTCGGCGCGCGCTGCTTCCCGTTGGGATTTTCAGCGCTCCAGAGAAGCATGTCTTCGATCATGCCAACCGGGAAAACGCCATCTATTTTGAATTTCCCAGCCAAGAGTCGATGACGTGACGGTCGAACTGCCCACGGGATGGCAGGTCGCCAGCCTACCACAGGCCAAAACCAGGACGGCCACGTTATCGCCTACACCTTGAAAGTGGAAAATGACCACGGCAAACTGCACGTGGCGCGCGACCTTGAATGTCGACATTTTCTGTTGCTGGAAAAGAAGTACTACGCCGCATCTGCGTAGCTTCTTCCAGCAAGTGAGAACCAGCGATGAAGAACAAATTGTTCTGCAACCAGGAAGCACGACTGCCCAAAACTAAGACCCATCGATTTTTGGTTCTCGCTGCTGCGTTGTGACGTGGTTGCCGGTGGCTCCCCACGGCCGCGGCAAGCAATGATGCGCCACCGTGGATGCATGCCCTGGTCAGCGATCCTATTCCCGCACACGATGAGAAAACTGACGCCGTTCTGATTTATTCGGAGAAGAACGTCACCGTCCTCTCCGCGGACAAAATCAAGACTCAAATGCGCAAAGCGTACAAGATTCTCCGCCCAGGCGGCCGGGAGTACGGCGAGGTCGTGGTTCCTTTCAGTTCGCCCGGACAGAAAGTCACTAGCTTGCATGGCTGGTGCATTCCGGCTCAGGGCAAAGACTATGAAGTGAAAGACAAGGATGCGATGGAAGTTTCCTTGCCAAAGGTCGAAGGTAGCGAGTTGGTCAGTGATCTGAGAGCTAAACTTCTCAGGATTCCTGCTTCCGACCCCGGCAACATCATCGGCTATGAGTACGAGATCGAAGCCCAGCCTTTGGTCTTGCAAAACAGTCTGGGAGTTCCAAGAGGAAAACCCGGTGCGCGAGAGCCATTACTCCCTACAGCTTCCCTCAGGTTGGGAATACAAGGCTTCATGGCTCAATTACCCGGAAGTCAAGCCGACTGCAAAGCGGAAGCGGTCACTGGCAATGGGCGTACAAGCGATGAAAGGGTGTTCGGGAAAAGCAAGAAATGCCTCCGGTGGAAGGGATCTTGGGACAGATGGTTGTCTCTTTCTTCCCTCCTGGAGGGGCGACTGCCCGAAAAGGATTCACCAGTTGGCGCGAAATGGGGAATTGGTACTGGGGACCTGACCAGTGGACGCCGCGATGCTACGCCCGACATGAAACAGAAAGTGGGCGCGTTGACCTCCTCGATGCCGGACACCGTTGACAAGATGCAGGCCCTCGCACAGTTCCTTCAACACGATATTCGTTACGTCGGCATCGAGTTGGGCATCGGCGGGTTTCAGCCGCATACGGCGCCGGACGTCTTTACCCATCACTATGGAGACTGTAAAGACAAAGCCACGCTCATGAGTTCCATGCTTCATGAGATATGGTGTGGATTCGTATTATGTGGTGATCAATGCGGAGCGAGGCTCAGTCACCCCGGAAACGCCCGCCTTCGGCAATGGTTCAATCACGTTATCGTAGCCATCGGTTGCCCAATGGGGTGATCAAGATCCATCCCTGTTTGCCGTCTTGCAACATCCCAAGCTAGGCAGACTCTTATTTTTCGATCCCACCAATGAAGTCACTCCCTTTGGACAAATCGGCGGCTACTTACAAGCCAACTATGCGCTTCTGGTCACGCCCGACGGCGGCGAACTGGTGGAGTTGCCTGTGCAGCCAACGAACATGAACAGTATCGAGCGCACGGCCAAGCTGTCGCTGGACGCAACCGGCCACTTAAAGGCGATATCAGTGAAATGCGGCATGGGTGACCGAGCATGGATCGAACGATGGCAATTGCGCACGGTCACCAAGGATGCTGACCGAATCAAGCCCATTGAGAGCCTGCTTGCCGGATCGCTGGCCGACTTCCAGATCACGAGCGCTACTTTGGTTAATCCTACCAACTCGATCACCCATTTGGATTTCAAGTACTCCTTCCTATCGCTCCAACTACGCCAAGGCACGCCGGCAATCTGCTCCTTGTGAGACCGCGGGTGCTGGGGCATGAGTCCAGTGCGCTGATCGAAACCAAAGAGCCGCGGAAGTTTCCCATTGAATTCCCAGGGACCAGCTAAAGATACCGACACCTTCGACATCGCGTGCCGGCCGGGTACGCAGTTGACGACTTGCCTCCGCCGGTCGACGTCGACTTCAGCTTTGCCAGCTATCACTCCAACATCGAAGCCAGCGGCAACACCAATTCACTACACGCGCACGTTTGAGATCAAAGAGCTAAGCGTGCCTGTGAGCAAGGCAGGAGAATTAAAGCAGCTCTATCGCACCATTGCGGGTGACGAAAGGAATACGGCGGTGCTAAAGCCAGTTACCCCAGGCAGAATCTTCACACTGAACAGGCCTTTCCTTTTCCGTGGTATGCTGGCGTCCGCCTTCCTCGCTCCGTCAGATGAGGACGTTTGGAGCGTACCATGACCATGGTCTCGCTTCCGGTGCAGGAGGTTTTCCGATGAACTCTCGCGTTAAAAATCTTAGTCTGTTCGTCATTCTATTTTTGGGTTGGGATGGTTTCCGCAGTCCGCCGCCGCAGAGTGGCCCGCCATTACCCCGGAAGACAAGTCGACGACAAGCGTTCCTCAACAGGCAGATGCGCCGGCCGATCATCCTTTACCGCGAAGAAAATACTGACGACACTAAGAATTTTCGCACCGTTTATCTGCGCATGAAAATGCTCACCGAGGCAGGACGCAAGTATGCGGATGTTGAGATTCCCGTTGGCCGCAATCCTTTCACCATCTCGCAACTCAGCGGCCGCACCGTGCATGCCGATGGACTAGATCATTCCGCTGGAAGACCAACCCGTGGATAAAGTGGTCGTGCGGGATCACGGCGTGCGCATGCACGTGAAAGCCGTCACCTTCCCTTCGGTCCAGGTCGGCAGCATCTTGGACTATCGCTACAGCCTTGCATTTTCCCGAAGGCTCTCGCAATGCCCCCGAGTGGATGGTACAAAGCGACACTGTTCACGAAGAAAGCGGTTTTCAAATTCGTTCCGACCAAGTACCAACCAAAAGCCGACAGCCTTCGCAACCCGAACCTGACCACGCAAACGATCGGCAACGCGACACTCACCGCTGATATGCCCTCGTTTGAACAGACGGGCACCAGTATGGGCGGCGAACCGGTCAGCGAGTACACCTGGGTAAACCACTTACCCGCGGGGCAACAACCCCAGGAACAGGTCACCACGGCAGCGCTTGCCAAGTGGATTAGATCTGGAAATGAGCGACATTCCACCCTCAATCCACGAACCCGATACCCCGCCCGAGGGTGCCCTGAACTGGCGAGTGGAGATGTTTTATCGCCATACGGCGAAGCCCGACGATTATTGGAAAAGTGCTGGCAAGTCATGGAATAAGGACCTGGAAGGTTTTCTCGGCCGGAAAAACGGCATCGCGGAAGCCGTAAGCCAGTTGGTGGCGGCCAGCGACACCCCGGAAGCAAAGGTCCAAAAAATTTACGCCGCGGTCTCGCAGATGGAGAATCAGAGTTTCGCGATCGTTCCCAATCAGCCGGCGCCCACGCCGGCCAGCGGCGCGGAGAATGTTCTGCAAAAGCGCAGTGGTACCCACGACGAACTGAATCGCCTGTTCGTGGCGATGCTGCGGGCCGCGGGAATTCCGGCCAGCATGATGTGGGTGCCCGACCGGGGTCGAACCATGTTCGATCCAAATTTCATGAGCACGGATCAGCTGGATGGTGAAGTGGCCATCGCGCAACTGGGCGGCCAGGATGTATTCCTCGATCCTGGCACAAAGTTTTGTCCCTACGGGGTGCTGAACTGGCATTACACCGGCAGCCGTGGACTGCGGCAAAATGCAAATGGGACTGCCGCTTTGGCAGACAGCCCGCCACCCAACTACAAGCAAGCCAACATTCAGCGCGTGGCCCGGCTGCAACTGACCGACAAGGGCACCATGGACGGTACCTTAGCCGTGGGTTTTTCCGGCCAGGAAGCCATGGTCCGCCGCCAGCAAGCAGCCATCCTCGATGCCGACGGCCGCAAGAAGCTTCTGCAGGATGAAGTCGCCAGCTGGCTCCCTGGCGGCGCCCAAGTCACTCTTACCAACGCTCCTGAATGGGACAAGACCGAAGGCATGCTGGTGGGCAAGTTCAAAGTCGCGGGCCCGCTGGCCACCAACGACGGACAACGTTGGGTTATGCCCATCCACGTCTTTCAGGCAAACCAGAAGCCCCGGTTTCCCTCGGCCGCGCGCACTGGCCCCATTTATTTCGATTACGCCTCGCGTCAGATGGATGAAGTCCACCTCATTCTGCCCGCGAATGTTGAATTGGAAACCCTGCCTGCCAGCCAGCAGGCGAAAACTGGCTACGCTCTTTACACCACCGAACAAAAACGAGAAGGCGCTAACGGACTCGCCGCAATGCGCGACTTGGCGGTAAATACCGTGCTCTTTGCTCCCGGAGAATACAAAGAGCTTAAGGATTTCTACGACAAAGTGGCGGCCGGAGACAACGCGCCCGCCGTCTTGAAAGGCTCCTTACACCCCCAAAACAACTAGCGAACCTCTGATCAAGTGTATGGCGCGGACCTGCCCTGAGAGGTTGTGACTTTTTGATCGATGGGTGCCCCATCCTAGCGCGGTGTTTGCGCTAGGATGGGATTCCACGGTTGCCTGAGCTGAGCGTAATCGCAGGGGCCTTCGCCCGCGAAACGCGAAAACGCCCGTCCCGCGCCACTTATCCACAGCCCGAACCTCTTCTGTTACTTCTTCCTCCGCCCGGCGCAGGTACACATTGAACTTCTGCACTTGAGCTTTCCGCTGTTGAGAGGGGATTCCGACGAATGGGCTGGGTCAATCTGCGAGATGTAAACTTCCTGTCATTACAGGCCTCCGTTTTCTGCGTGCAATGCGAATTACTCAGCGAAAACAACACGCCCGCCTGCCTGGCCTGCGGAAGCCAGGCGGTACTCAGTTTGTCGCGCATCTTGGGCGGATCGCTGCACCGCCAGCCGACTGCCAATCTGATTGCTGACTCGGAACTTGACCGCCTGGTGCGCGAGCTTCTGCAAACCGTGCCCGCCCTGTCGGCCGCCCATGAAAATCGGCCGCACCGCATCCTTCGCCACGCTCGCGCCCCGGCGCAATCATGCGCGCGCCATGATCACCAGCCCAGCCCCGGCCAGCGTTCATCCTGAAATTCCCATGGCCGATTTCGATCTGGAGCCCGCCATCACCCTGATCACGGAGCGCGCTCAGGCGCTCACTGGCGCCACCGGCGCCGCCATCGCGCTGCGCCGCGGCGAGGAAATCGTATGCCGCGCCCGCGCCGGACGCACCGCCCCTGACCTCGGAGTCCGCCTGCAAACCGAATCCGGCATTTCCGCCGACTGTGTCCGCACCGGTGAAGTCATCCTGTGCAACGACGCCGAACACAATCCGCGCGTGGACTTAGCCAGCGCCCGCCGCTTGGGAGTGCGTTCCATTCTCGCGGCTCCCCTGCGCCACTTCCGCCAAACCCTGGGAGTGTTTGAGGTGCTGTCTTCGGTCCCGCACGCCTTCAATAACCGCGACGTGGCCACCATGCAGCTGCTCTCCAGCACCATCGTCGCCGCTATCGCGCGCCTGTGCAGCCCGCAACGGGCCGCCCAGCGCAGAATTGCCTGAACGTCCTCCAATTAAGATGAGATAACCGGGTTGGCACCATCCGGTTACGGCATCTTTCGCGGACAAGGACGGATTACGGGACTCTTATGGATTACGGGACTCGTGCGGTAGCTTAGGAACTAAGCCAGCGCCATCAACTCGTCTTCGCTCAGTAAATGCAGTTCAATCCAGCCTTCGACCGGCAAAGCATCCACCGGCAGGCGATTCTGCCAAAGGCTGAAGCGCAGGCGAACCTTGCCCGCGTGCGGAACAGATGCCTTCTCCGCGGGACCGCCGTTACTTGGCGAAGGCGGCGTGGCCACCAGCGATGCTAGCGGAAGTTTGAATTCGAACTGGCGGCCCAGAGCTACGGCCACTCCCTTGGCATGATCGGCGGATGCCGCAAGCGGCTTCCCATCCCCCGGCGCTGCCTGTCCCGGAACTGCCACCTTCCACGAAACAATTTTCCCTGCTTTCACGTCCACGTCTAGACGCAAAGCGCGCTGCGCATGGTGAGCTTCCGGCGCCCAGAATTCCACGTTCACCACCACAGCCATGTCCTCCGCCGGAACTTGGCCGGCAAAATCCAGGCGGCCATAAAGGTTCTCAACATCAATCCCGGCATAGACCGAATCCAGCGGAAAAGTTTTGCCGTGCATGGAACCGGAACGGCGGTCCGAGGTGTAAACCGCGGCGCCCATCCACTCGAAGTAGCGCACCGCATCGCCGGTCACCAGCGGGTGGATGTATGCGGTTTGTGGCACGAACGATAGCCGCGACACGCCGTGCAGAATGGATTGCGCCAGCGAGTCCGGCGGTTGCGCGCCCAGAGCCTGGTACACATTGGACAAGTGCTTGCGGTAGAGTTCGTCGAATTCCCGGTCATTCGCAGAGTGGTGCTCCGGCCCATACCACCAATTCCAATCGCTGCCTTCGGCGATCATGATCTCTTCAAACGCCAGTTTGCGCTGCGCTTCGCTGGCCCGGGGCGCGTTCTCGGCATAGAACTCGCGGGCACGATAGAGGTAATCCCAGGCGCGGTTGTCCTCAGGGGCGCCGATCCACACATTGAAGTTGGCGTCGATCCAGGAGCCGGGAACCAGCAACGTCAGCTTGCCAAAATCCTTGTCCTTGTGCCGCGCAATCGCCTCCGACACCGTCACCGCTTCCACCCCCGGTTCGTGCGCCAAGGCGTCACAAAAACGACGCAGGAACTCGCGCCCCGACTGGGGATAGTATTCCCAGGCATTCTCCCCATCGAGAATGATGGGCATGATGGCGTCGCGCCCTTGATCCAGAATGGGTTGCGCCGACTGTTTGATAGTCTGCATTAGATGGCGGGCAGCCTCCGCCGCCGGCATGCCGGAATAGACGAAGCCGATCAGATCCGAGATGGTGTGATCGCGAAAGATCAGGTGCATCTGCGTCTGGCCATTTTCAAAACGATGGATGTTGTAGAGTTGCTGGGCTCGCTCCGGGGCCAGCCGCCCACTCCCGTCGCGGGAGAAATTGACCCCCAGGCTGCGGCCCAAAACGCCTTCGTCGGTCGCCATCCAATTAACCCCAAGATTCTGGGCCAGCGAGAACACCTCTTCGGAAACGCTGCCTTCCGAGGGCCACACTCCCTTCGGCCGCGTCCCAAACACGCTTTGGTGCAGGTCCAGGCCGCGCAACAGCTGCTCACGGGCATCTTCGGGATGGCGAAACCGGTTCTGCGGCAAAGCCAGCCCCGGCGAGGAAACCGCTCCCATGTTGGTGTCGCAAACCAGCGGCAGGATGGGATGGTAGAACGCTGAGGTCGAGATCTCGATCCCGCCTCGCTTTGCGGCCGCGGCGTGCGCAGGAAGCACCTTGCCCAGCAGTTCGCGTTCCCGCTTGATGACGAACTTTTGGTCCTCCAGCGAGTAGCCGTGCCCTTTCTTGATGAGCGCCGCCACCTCCGGATCCGTCAGAAAGAACTCATCGAACCAGGCGATCTGCGACAATACTTGAAGATCGGTAAAGTCCTGCGCCTGAAAATACTTTTCCGCCCGCTCCGGCGAGTCTCCGGCTCCGCGAAAGCGCTCCCACAGTTCCTGGTACCGGGGATACCGCCCAATCAGGTTCACCGGGTTGGCTTGGAATAGGTATTGCAGCGCGAAGCGCCGCTCATCCAGATCGAGGTCCTGGGCCGGCTTGGCCGCGACCCGCAAAAATGGGTCTTGAGCGGTTCCGGCCACATAATCCTGGATTTGCGTGATCAGCGATGGAACCAGATTGAACGTCTGGTGGACGCTCGGGAACTCGTCCAGCAGCTTGACCATGCCGTAATAATCCTTGAGCGCATGCAGGCGCACCCAGGGCAAGCGATACTCTCCGGTGACCAGATCCTTGTAAAAAGGCTGATGTTGGTGCCAGAGGACAATGACGCGCAGCACGGGCATTTTTGGTAGGCTCCCCCCACGACGGGCGGTACTTGCCTGCCAAAAACCGGGGATTATCAGAAGTTTAGCATGCGATTCCGCTAGCCCCACTACATACCCCCAGTAACTCCTTCCAAAACAATCCCATTCCAGTACACTGGGAAAGAGCATCCAAACTGAGTTCTCTTGGTGAGTCCGATGGCCCAGGCACTTGCAAACCTTCCTCGCTACGACGTTAGCGCGCTGACCGAGCAGGATCTTTATCTCTTCAACGAGGGCAATCACTACCGGATGGATGACAAACTAGGCGCGCACCTCACCACGGTCGAGGGCGAACCCGGAGTCAGTTTTGGCGTCTGGGCGCCCAACGCCCGCGAAGTCTCGGTCATGGGCAGTTTCAATCGCTGGGATCCTTTAGCTCACCCTTTGCAGTCCCGTGGGAGTTCTGGAATCTGGGAGGGATTTGTCCCCGAAGTCGCCAAGGGAGCGCTCTATAAGTTTCACATCATTTCGAATCACGAAGGATACATTGGCGACAAGGCTGATCCCTTTGGCATTCTCCACGAAAAACCGCCGCGTACCGCCTCGGTAGTTTGGGATCTGCAATACGAGTGGGGCGACCACGACTGGATGGCTGCGCGCCGTTCCAAGAACTCTCTCGATGCTCCCGTGTCGGTATACGAGGTTCATATCGGCTCCTGGATGCGCGTCCCCGCCGAAAACGACCGTCCGCTAACCTATCGCGAGATGGCCCCGCGGCTCGCGGAATATGTCCAGCGCCTCGGATTCAGCCACGTGGAATTCCTCCCCTCATGGAGCACCCTTTCTACGCCTCCTGGGGATACCAGACCACCGGCTACTTTGCGCCCACTTCTCGCTATGGCACGCCGCAAGACTTCATGTATCTGGTGGACTATCTCCACCAGCACGGCATTGGCGTGATTCTCGACTGGGTGCCGTCGCACTTCCCCTCGGACGCTCACGGCCTGGCCTATTTCGACGGCACCCACCTGTTCGAGCACGCCGACTGGCGCCAGGGGTTCCATCCTGACTGGAACACTTACATCTTCAACTACGGGCGCACCGAAGTTCGCAGCTTCCTGCTTTCCAGCGCCATGTTCTGGCTCGACAAATATCATGCCGACGGCCTGCGCGTGGATGCGGTCGCTTCCATGCTGTATCTCGATTATTCCCGGCGCGAAGGCGAGTGGATTCCCAACCAATATGGTGGCCGTGAGAATCTTGAGGCCATCGAATTCCTTCGCAAGTTCAACACCGAAGCCTACAAGGAACAACCCGGCATCCAGACGGTGGCGGAAGAATCCACGGCCTGGCCCATGGTCTCCCGCCCCATCTACGTGGGTGGACTTAGGTTTCGGCATGAAGTGGGATATGGGCTGGATGCACGATACCTTGGAGTATTTTACCGAAGACCCCATTCATCGCAAATACCACCATAATCATCTGACTTTCCGCATGTTGTACGGCTTCACCGAGAATTTTGTTCTGCCGCTTTCCCATGATGAGGTGGTACACGGCAAAGGCTCATAGTCGGCAAAATGCCGGGAGACGAATGGCAGCGCTTTGCCAACCTGCGCCTGCTCTACGGCTACATGTTCGCCCAGCCGGGCAAAAAGCTGCTGTTCATGGGAGACGAATTCGGCCAGGTGCGGGAGTGGACCCACGACGGCTCGCTCGAATGGCATGTGCTGGAGTATCCGTACATCGCGGAGTGCAGTTTTGGATTGAACAACTGAACCGCCTCTATCGTGAGCACCCCGCCATGCACGAATTGGATACCGACCCGCCGGCTTCGAGTGGGTCGACGCCAACGACCAGCGAAACCAGCACGCTATCATTTCTACGCAAAGGCAAATCGGAGCGGGAAACCGTACTCGTGGTCTGCAACTTCACCCGGTACCCCGGTTGAATTTCGCGATCGGTGTTCCTCTCGGCGGATGTTGGCGGGAGTTACTGAACAGCGACTCCACCGACTACGCCGGCAGCGGAATGGGGAATGGCGGAGGAGCCATGGCCGAAAGCAAGAAATATCATGGCCGGCCATTCTCCTTGAATCTGACATTGCCCCCGCTGGGAATTTTGTTTCAAGCCGGAATAACAAAGGAAAGTGCAAGAGAAAACTCATTCCACTTCTTGTCATTCCGAGCCGTTCGTAGCCGCGCAGCGGCGAGAACGTGTCGAGGAATCCGCTTTCCCAGCATCTGCCCGCGTCTTTCGAGGCTAGCCTTCGCCGGAACCAGTGATGCCAGGTGCCCCCGGTTCACGCCCCGGTTCTGGGCGTTAACCTGGGCCCCTCCTCACCCCCGGTCACGCGTAAATCGTCTCATGACGTGCTGTCACGGCGCCCAGGTGCCCCAGGTTCACGCCCGGTTTTTGGGCGTTAACCTGGGCCGCTCTTCACTCCCGGTCACGCGTAAATCGTCTCATGACGTGCTGTCACGGCGGCGGCCATCGGCATTACGCCCAACAGCAAACCGACGGGATGAGCAGAAGAGCATTCCTAGCCTAGGAGCCCGGGGCGCAAGTGCGGTTTGTATCAGGGTATGCCTTCAGGCGTACCGTAAGTGCCGTGTTATGAATCCGCCTTCAGGCGCTGCTTATCGTAATTCGGTATTCACCACAGGCTGGTAGGTTAACGCCCACCGCCCTGGGCGCGAACCTGGGGCCCCAGGCATACCCGCCGGACAGCGCTTTCTTTACTCATCACCGTTGCACCACGCCTGTATAATCCCCGCACCTCTATTCCAGACAAACTCGTGATCACAAAATATCCACTATCTCTCTGCATGGCACTGCTTGGCTTGCTGTTCGCCAGTGGGACCGGTCGCGCCCAATCCGCCAACTACGATTTTGTAATCACCGGGGCCCGCATCGTGGATGGTACCGGCGCTCCCTGGTTTATCGGCGATATCGGAATTCTGGGCGACCGCATCGCTGCCATCGGCGATCTGCACGGTGCCCTGGCCAGGAAGCGAATCGATGCCAGCGGCCTCACCGCCTCGCCTGGTTTCATCGACGTGCAGGGCCAGTCGGAATTCAACTTGCTGGTCGACAATCGCGCCGCCAGCAAGATCACCCAGGGCGTGACTACGGAAATTACCGGCGAGGGGACTTCCATCGCGCCGCTGAATGACCGCCTGCTGGGGGATCTGCAAGACAGCGCCAAGAAATATGACGTGGCGCTCGACTGGCGCTCGCTCGACGAATATTTGCGCCGCCTGGAGCGCGTCCGCCCCGCCATTAACCTGGGCACGTTTGTGGGCGCCGGCGGTTTGCGGGATTACGTAATCGGCAAGGACAACCGTCCCGCAACCCCCGCGGAACTGGAGCAAATGCGCCAACTGGTCGCGCAGGCCATGCAGCAAGGCGCGTTCGGGCTCAGTTCGGCGTTGCAGTACGTGCCCGATTCCTTCGCTTCCACCGGCGAAATTGTCGAGCTGGCCAAAGTCGCGCGGCAGCACGGCGGAGTCTACTTCACCCACCAGCGTTCCGAAGGCGACCGGATTTTTCAATCGCTGGACGAAGTATTTGACATCGCACAACGCGCCGCTATCTCTACCACGATCTGGCACCTGAAGACCGCCTATATGGACAACTGGGGCAAGATGCCGGAAGTTCTGAGCAGAATCGAGGCCGCCCGTGCCCGTGGGATCGATGTGGCCGCGAGTGTTTATCCTTACACCCGCGCTTCCAACGGCTTGATCGCCTGTTTTCCCAGCTGGATATCGGAAGGCGGCACGGACAAAATGATCCAGCGATTGCGGGATCCCGCTCAGCGCGCTCGCGCCCAGAAGGAGATGGACGAACCCAGTGCGACCTGGGAAAACCAGTGGCGCGGATCAGGCGGTGGTCAGGGAGTAACGCTAATTCAGGTGCTGAACCCCGAACTCCGCAAGTATGAAGGCATGAATTTTCTGGAAATCGCCCGCCAGCTCAATAAAGATCCGAAAGACGCAGCCATGGATATCGCTGTGGCCGATCATGGCGAGAGCCGTGTCGTGATTTCCATTATGCAAGAGGCGGACGTCCGCGCTGCGGTCTCCAGTCCCCTGGTGACCTTCGGCTCGGATTCTGAAGCGCAGGCGGAAGATGGACCATTGAGCAAGACCAAAGCCCATCCCCGGGCATTCGGAACTTTCCCTCGCGTTCTGGCTGAGTATGCGCGCGCCGAGCACACCATGCGCCTGGAAGAAGCGGTGCGCAAGATGACCTCCCTGGCCGCCAGCAGGGTCGGGATTATGGATCGCGGAATCCTCCGGCCGGGAATGATGGCTGATATTGCACTCTTTGACGCCGCGGCCCTTCAGGACCTCGCCACTTACCAGGATCCTCTTCATTACTCGGCCGGAGTCAAAGATGTTTTCGTTAATGGCCGCCCCGTCGTCCTCGACGGCAAGATCACGGAGGAGCGTCCCGGAAGAGCCTTGCGCGGGCCGGGATACCGCTTGGTTCAATAATCCTGGCCTGGTGCCCCAGGTTCACGCCCGGTTTTTGGGCGTTAACCTGGGCCGCTCTGCGCTCCCAGTCACGCGTAAATCGTCTCACTACTCGCGGTCCCCGCGCCCGTCCATCACACGGGCTGCCCAATGGGAAACAAGGTTCCATAAGTCAGAAGTTGTTGTCGCCGCTTGAATTTACGCGCGCGTAGTATCCTCTGCGTGCGTACACTCGCAGTTTGTGCCCGGATTTTCGCGCCGAGATATCGATGGCACGCTACGCTCGACGCCCGCAGAATGTGTTGTCGATCCGCCAATTCGCAATCTTGTCGGCGCGGGTGGTGTTCTGGACGAATTTCCGACTGGCAGCTTGAGCCAGCGGCATCAGAGGCAACCCATTGGTGACCGCGGTTCGCGATCCCGGCTGGATTTCAAAGTTCACGCATGGACCGTCGGGAACGCACCAGATGCCATTGAACTTTGAAAAGGTGCTGCCGAGTGTCATTCCTGAACGACCCGGTATGAAGCCAGGAAGCCGATACTTCGCACGAATTGGTGCTTCGCCGCCAATGCGAAAAACCGATCCAGAACCCTTTCATTCTTTCCTCCGATAACGCGAAATCCGATCAGCCCACCACATTACGCCGTCCGCCCACTCACCAACCATGCGCCAGCCGGTGGCGTGCCGTTTTCAGGAGGTAAGAATGCCACTTTAACGCAACAGCAACTGCGATGGGCAGAACATAAAGCATTGCACATGATAAAACGAAACCGACAGGGCGCGCAAAACGCTCTTCAAAGGAATCTTCCAAAAATATCTTCTTCCAATATAACGAATCGTCCGGCCGACTCCTTTCAAAGGAGGCGGGTTCACTACGTCCGAACGAACTCGTGCCAGTCCTTCGCCATCGCCGATAATTATCCACATAAACTGATCGAATGCTCGGATGACGAATGCAACCCCACACTAGAGAAATCCATTCACATATAAAATTAATCGGCTTAACTCTCCAACAAATCCCAATCCAAATGTAGGGAATCCAACTGAATAACGATTTAACAACATGTCCGCACCAAGCCCCAACGTAACACATCCAATCCCATATCCAACTGATCAAAACCCATAGGTAAAATATTGGTATGAACACATATTCTAGTATTGTGCCATACAATCTGACGAGGGGATTATTGTCACTTGGAAATAGAAGAATGAAGCATGCCCGAAGTATGAGGGCAATAGCTCCAACCAAGAAGTTTGTGGCGATTCGCTTTCTTCTCTCGGAGGCAAGGCGAATAAACGTTTCGCCGTCTATCGCCTCTATGCCTTTAAGCCCTGCCTTGCAGTGTGGGCACCACGTCGCATCCGGTGCAACCGGTCCGTGACACAAACCACACATGGACTTCATAAAGCGGCCTCCAGGGCATCTATGCGTCCTCATGGCCTTTAGATGATCGCTGGTTCTGGAGCCAAGCAGTCACCAACTACTCGCGGCCTAAAGCAGAATCAGGCCGGCGGCAAAATTGGACATTTTTCCTGAAATTGAGGAAGAAGGCTCCATAGGTCGTTTGCCGCCGTCTGGAAATCTGGACGTGAAACGGTTTTGTGGTAGGAAAGCAGAGCGCTCCACTCTCGTTCCAAAGCAGAAAGGCAATCCGGCGGAACATCTGAAACCAAGTCAAACTTCCCTTGCGGAAAAGCTGTCATTCTCGTTCCATCCGCGACGTTGATATATTTGCCACCCGCGTCCTCTGTGCGCTCCGCGAAGCAGATGCGCTTTGTTGGCTGCCGAATGAACCTCCCGTAAATGTCAACGGCACGCTCGGTATCTAAACCAATGATACTCTCGAATCCAATGTTGGCATCACCGATTTCGCGCCTCGTTGCTTGAGGACAATCTATGTTGACGTGGATCGAAAAGACGCCGCTAGCTTTCATGTGGTTGAAGCCGAAGGCGACGCGGGTCGTATGTCCGCGTAGTTTTCTGGTAGCACCGTCAGCTCTGGCGATGAGATATGCCCCCGGGTCGCCGTCGAGGATGAATACCTCCATTATCCAGTTCTTCTGCGTAACACGATAATGCGGAAAAAGCATCAGTCCAGAAAACTTGGACTCACAAGCGCAAGTTGGCGGCAACGTAAGCACAATTTGGCGAACGCGATCGTTGTGGCCCGTGGCCATGTACCAACCAGTTCCCCGTGTGGCACCACTGGCCGAAGAACCGCCGAAGAGTTTTTTGAGAAATGACATAGCGACTCTTAATTCTCCGGGGAAAAACAGCATTTTCTCGGGATACAGACTAACATCACCAGGCCCGCTCTTCATTTGGCATTCGCAAGCCGCGATTTCAAACCTTGCAACACTGGCTGCATTTGCTTCAGTTCTTCGCCCTTTAATGTCCCGATCAGCGTGATTGCCTTTTCAATCTCCTGACGTTTTGTACTCGTCCAGGCGATGTTTGCATGACAGGCCACCATCCAAAATGCACCCTCGTTTCCTGGCTTCGTCCAAGGTTTGCCGAGAATTGTCCTTTCAACAAAGTGTAGGCACTGTAGCGCATCGCAGTTTCTTCCACCCCGAATCAAATCCATCGCCAAGTCGCGAATCACTGTCCAAGCTAGTGGAATTACCTTATCCGGTTCGTGTTCCTCGATTCGCTTTATCAGCCGTGGTACGAGTGAGTCGGCCAATTGGGGTTTATCCTTGCGCTTTGCAGCATGACGCGCCATTCGGAAGCACGCCGTCATTAGATTCGACATAGCGTCGGTGGTAAGGATGTCGGGGCGCGACGGAATACGAATAGGATAGAGTATGAGCTCTTCAACCGGAATCTGCCGGCAAAGCCGAAGCAATTCGTCAGAGGAGCTTTGCGAAAATAGCTGCTCGAAATCAACATCGTCTGGGTCTTTCAGGCGATCTGGAAGCTGCGGATCGAGTTTAACGTCACCTTGAAGCAATTTGGGAAGGGCTGATCCAACCGCATCTGCTTTTGCAGATCCTTTGAAGAGCGAATTCCATAATCCCATTCTAACTCTCCGCGTGAAATGCGACGGGACGCAGCCGAGGATCTCATGGCCCTGTAAGCTCAGCCACCCGCTCCGACTCGGCTGGAGACTGGTTGTCCGCATAATGGTCGACCGCGCGCGCGAGCGTCGCTCACGTCCGCGGCGGCCATATGCCATGTCTCGTCAAAGTACAGCGCCAGGAAACGTTGCGCTGTGACCGGGGCTTTTGCTGGCGCTACGGGCTGGTTCGCCTGGTGTGGTGGTGGAGTACCTGGACTGGCGCCTCTGAAGCAAACTTCAGCCTCAAACTGGGCAATCGCTTCTCCTTACCTCGATCGAAGAGCTTGAAGTCTTCTTCATACAGCCCTTCAGACCGCCTTGCCTTGCGCGTCCCGCACTCACCACCCGCACGACCACGAGATTACTGGCCACTCTTAGCTGGAATGGGGCCGGGTTCTCCGCCCGGAAGTCTTGTCGCTCGGCTGGCTTTGCGCTCCTGACCGGCCACCCAGCGATGCAAGAACCGCCGACACAGAGGTTGCAATCGCAGAGTGGCGGGAACCCGGAATCCTGAAGCCAAGCATGGGGCGCGCCTCCAGCGCAGTGAGTTTTAGCAGCTACCGGAGCGAAAGAAAGCTCATTCCACTTCGATTGTCATTCCGAGCCGTTCGTAGCCGCGCTGCGGCGAGAACGTGTCGAGGAATCTGCTTTCCCGCGGGGTACGACCGGAACCAGAGAAGCCTGGTGCCTGGGCTAGACTCGAAGCTGCGGACTGGGGATTCTTCTCTCAAGCCCAAAAGAAGGGAGCAAGACTCATCCCACTTCGATTGTCATTCCGAGCCGTTCGTAGCCGCGCAGCGGCGAGAACGTGTCGAGGAATCTGCTTTTCCGCGGGTACGACCGGAACCAGAGGAGCCTGGTGCCCCAGGTTCACGCCCGGGCTTTGGGCGTTAACCTGGGCTCAGCTGGAGGCGTTCCGCACTCCCCACCAGTTGCAACGGAGTTCTGACTGACCTGCTTAATGTTTCTCCACTAGCGTGACCACGGCGGACGCGGCAAGCGGATTCGCTCCGGCCAGCATCCCTTTCACCTGCACAAAGGGAGGGTTAGGTAAGACGTCGGGAGCGGTGTACAACCCCTCGGAAGAGATCGTTCCGCACGCGGCATCCTTGCAGCCAATCCCCGCTACGCTCCAATCCGCCCCTTTGCTCAGAGTTCCCGCTAACTCGAGATAGAACTGCTCCCTGCCTCCGGCCGCGAGTTGCGCACGAACGGGGTTGAGCGACACTCCGTCCAGGTTGTAGAGCAGCTGCATACGGACTACAAGATCGTTACCGTTAAGCTCGGCAGGCAAAGGCTTGTCGATTTTCAACGACGAAACACAGTCGTGCGCATCACGATCAAGCACCTCGTCCCCTGAAGGCGAAGCAATTTGGATCGCGCCGATTCGCCCCTCCGCCACAATCGCGAACTGGACCGTCACCTGCCCTTGTTTGAGCGACGGAGCATGGGTCTTATCCTCGGTCGCCTTGCTCCAGCACTGGCTGGCCTCCAGAACGATAGGGGCAAGATATGAAACCGAATCGGCACCGTGGGATTCGTCGACTATCTCCACCTTGCCTACGCCAGAAAGTCCGTAGAAACGAAAGTCGACCTGAACCATGATCTGAACCGCGACCGGCTTGCCCTCTTTGGTTGCCGGTTCAAACTTCCACGTCTTTACCGTCTCGACGGCTTTTTCATCCAAGCCATTACCAAGAGGTACCACCACTTTGATGTCGCGCGGCTGGCCGTCGGGGTCAACGACTAACGACATTAGCACCGTGCCTATGGTGCCCGCTTTGCGTGCTTCCTCGGAATATTCCGGCTCCGGGTCATAGATAGCGCGCGGGGCATAAATACCGTTCGTCATTAAAATCGCGGGGGCGCTTTCTTTTTCAGAACTGGAACCCGCTGCGGCGTTGTTTTGCGCCGTTCCATGGGTTTGGTCGGCTTGCGATCCGTTCCGCGAAAGCGTGTCTATATTTGCCTTGGCCCGAGCATTGCCCTGCTCCGCTGCCTTGCGGTACCAGGTCATGGCTTCCGCGTAATCCTGCTTCACTCCCCAGCCATTTTGAAAGAGCCAGCCGATACTATTCTGTCCATCGGCGTTGCCCTGATCCGCCGCCTTGCGAAACCAGGCCATGGCTTGCGCATAATCCTGACTTACCCCGAGACCCTTTTCGTAAAGCCACCCAATATTGTTCTGCGATTGACCCTCGTCTTGAGCTGCCGCTTTGCGGTACCAGGTCATAGCCTTGGCGTAGTCTTGTTCAACTCCAAACCCGTTCTCACAAAGCCACCCGATATTGCCCTGGGCCTTGGCGTTGCCTTGGTCCGCTGCCAGGTAAAACCATGCCATGGCTGACGCATAGTTTCGCTCAACTCCCAGACCCGTTTCGTAAAGCATGCCAATATTATTCTGCGCGTCAGCATTGCCGTGGCTTGCCGCTTCGCGGTACCAAGTCATAGCTTCGGCATAGTCCTGTTTGACTCCCCTCCCTTTCTCATAAAGCACGCCGAGGTTGCGCTGAGCACTCGCGTTGCCTTTATCCGCAGCCTTCCGGTACCAGGACATCGCCTCCGCAAGGTCTTGACCAACTCCAAAGCCCTTTTCGTAAAGCCAGCCGATATTGTCCTCCGATTCAGCGTCGGCTTGATTTGCTGCTTTGCGGTACCAAGTCATGGCTTCAACGTAATCCTGCTTAATGCCAAACCCCTTCTGGTAAAGCCACCCGAGGTTGCCTTGGGCTGTAGCGTACCCTTGATCCGCGGCCTTGCGGTACCAGGTCACGGCTTCGGCATAATTCTGCTGCACCCCCCAACCGTTTTGATAGAGCCACCCAATGTTATTCTGGCCTACAACATTGCCTTGCTCCGCCGCTTTGCGAAACCAGGTCATCGCGCTCGCATAGTCCTTCTGGTCCAAATACGTGTTGCCGAGCCGGACTTGGGCCGCGGGATTGGTCGGCTGGTCCGTGGGGTCTTGAGCTGTCGCTCGAAAGCAGGTTGCCGCCAGGCAGATGACTAGGAGTGCAACTCTTCTATTCACGAGTTAGCCTCTGGGTATCCCTACCTCTCTGACTTTGTCTTTTTTCCTTCCGTCATTGCTTTTCTCAACGTCCGGTTGATCCGCGTCTGGTAGCCTGGGCCCGTCGACTTGAACCAGTCCACCACCTCTACGTCCACACGCAAACTGATCATTTGCTTCCGTGGACGGTTCCACCGAGCTTTCTTACTCACCTCGTCGTCTTCCAACGGAAGTTTATCTTCCACCGAGGCGTGCAGCCGGTCAATCTTTCTCGGCCGGACTCGCGTCGTTTTTCGCTTTGCTTTCTTAGGTTTAGCTGTCATGACAGTATTGTAGCGTCGGACGTGTCATTACGCTATGTTCCAGCTGGAACATTACGCCGAGATCCGCGCCCATTCTCCGAAAGTTCTCTCACCCCTGACCCTCGATTTCCAGGATGTTTCCTTCCGTGAGCGTAAGGGCTTCGTTAAATCGCACCACGACCCGCTGGCCGCGCGCTTCGCTGCTGTGAAGAATTGCCTTTCCATTCGTGCGCGCCAGCGCCGCGGATCCAGAAGCCGTAATCTCACAGGAGCCACAGCGAAGACTGCCGGCCAGAACCTCTAGCCTGAAGCGCGGGCCACCTTTGCCGTTTGGCCGGTAAGAAAATGTTCCCCAGCCTGTGCCGGTTGCCCAGAAGCAATCGAAGGTGCGATGCGCCAGGCGCGGCGCCGCAACCACCGAACCTTCCCCGCCATGATAAGAGAATCCGCTTAAAGCGACGACGCTTGTCCACGACGCCATGGCCCGCGCATAGTGATGCCCGTATTCAGGTTCGTCCCATGGATTGCGCTTTTCGCCATCGTAGCGCGCGCGAATGTTGCCGATGCATTCGATCGCCTCATCGATCATCCCGGAGTAGATCATCAAGGCGGCGGTGGAGTATTCCAATCCACTCATGACTTCGGCATAGTACGCCAGCGGGCTGCGCGGGAGAGACGTACTGCTGTAGTCGCAGGCAACCATGCCGGCCTCATCATTGAGAGCGAAGGTGCGCTCTGCATTTTCGTAGTCGCCCAGCGCTGCGCTTGTAGTTGTACTTGTAAATGGACGCAAGCGTCGCGCGGATATTTTCGGGAGATACCAGCGGTCCCAGGCCCGCGACCTCCGCGAGATATTGCCCGATGAGTTGGTCGATCAAGCATCCTTCGCCCGCCTGATATTGAGGATGCTCAGGGTCGGGAACCAATTGACCGAGGTCGCGAAGATTGGGAGCGATTTGATCCGGCTGGGCTCCTTTGATTTTTTGAATATAGAACTCGCCATTGAAAAGATTGTCGTCGATCCAGCGGCTGCCCCGATGAAAGAGTTTTCTGTAATCGCTCGCTGACGCCGCGTCGTTGAGGGCGCGCGCCATTTCTTCGCCGGCCCGCAGGGCGCCGAGATAATAAATGCCACACATGGGATTCGGGCCATAGAATTCGACGTTCGTAAGTGTTATGTTGCGCACCGCTCAGCACGCCTTCGCGATTCGCATCCCATCCCTTGGGCGCCCAGGCAAATTCGATCGCTTTCTTCAAGCGAGGCCAAGTCGCGCGCAGCCAGGCATTGTCCCCGGAAAGTTTCCAGTCGAGATAGGCGTGCATGATCTGCCCCATCTGCCCGTCTGCAGCCACAATTCCCTCCGGCTCGTCTCCGGAAGGCAGGCGCTCGCGGCAACGGATCGCGCCCGCATCATCCATACAGCGCTCGAGGGAACCTCTGCGCAGCGATCGCGCCAGGGAGGGAAAAAGAAATGCGGTTGCGGTTTCGTAATTCCACACGTGGGTGCAGCTTCCATAGCCGAAGCCTTGGGAATCGCCGCTGCCTTCGAAACCATGGAATTCGCCGTCGGCGGTGCGAAAACATGTGGGGGAAGCTAAGGTTGAAAGATTCGCGCTGGCAGCGTCCTTAACGACCGCGGGGAGAGTGCTTTCGCGAAACGCTTTTGCGAACAGCCGGGTGCCAGCTTCGAGCCGGGCGAGCTGGTTCGCCGTGTACTCGGCTGCATCCCAGGCATTCTTGAAGCGAGTGGCATAGTGGTTGCCAAGGATGATCTTGCCTTTGCCAGGCGGAGCAGTCCATCCACACCCGTCCGGCGTCCGGTTGGGAAAATGCCAAGCCAGCAGGAAAGTGAAGTCGGCAGACTGGGATGGCGCGATCGCTTTCTTCTGGCACAGAGTACCTACATAATTGTACGTATCTGGTTCGCTGCTGAGTTCGCCGTCCCGCGAAAACGCCTCCCAGAACAATCGGGGAGACTCAAACCACTGACCATCGGGCCATCCGCGCCAGTGGGTCAGATCAGCCCCGGTCTCGGGCAGCGCCGCCAAGGCGAAGCTGCCCTGCATGGGATCGGCGGCAGCTGCGCCGGAGTTGGTCATCAGTAAGCCGGCTATACCGTTTCCGGCGCGGTATTCATTGAGCCTTTGGCCAGAATTCGCGGTCACTGGATTGTCGATTGCGAAAGCGATGGCCACCTGGGCGGGGTTCGGCCCCGGGTTGGTCACCCGGTAGCGCAAGATCGCCACGGGCAATCCAGAATCTTCTGCGTTGTGCGGAATGAATGGGGAGAATGCGTCGAGCGCAACGGTTACGGAGAGAGCACGATCCTGGAAATCTATATGGGCGAGAGGATACTGTCCGGTGAATGTAGCTGCCTCCAGCCGAGGCAAGCCGGGCACGTTGGCGAAGGAGAGCCCTTGTTCGCCCTCATAGGGAGGCAGGATGCGCGACTCAAGAACCCGCGTAATCGGCTTTGAATTTCCTGACTGCACCCAGATGGCTGGAAAGGCGTAGCCGGGCGAATTTCCCTTGTGAGGGCGATTGAAAATCTCCCAATCGCGGAGCTGTCCGCGACCGCCCAAACCCAGACTGCCGGCGGCCACGCCGCCCAGGGGAAAGGAGATCATTTTCAGGTACGAGCCCTGAAATACGCGGGGAAAAGAAATATCCCGCCGTGAGGGAGAACCACTTGGGTCGCCCGAAACCTCGCTATCGGTGGCAGCGACCGCCGGCAAGTAAGCGAGTTGCGTGACGGCACCGACGGCACTCGCGGCCTGTTTCAGAAACTTCCGTCTGGGCAACTTGATCTTGTCGTTCATCTTTTTTGCTTTCGCGGACGGCGCGAGTCCCAGACCAATTTTCGCCGGGGTTTCTTTTTGGCCACATTCCGCAAGTGGCGCAGTTCCAATCGCGCGGAAAAAGTCAAAGACACTCAGCACGCGCATGTGTGGAATCCCACCCTAGCAGCCTGTGGTGAATGTCGAATTACGAAGAACAGCGCCTAAAGGCGGATTCATAACCCGGCACTTACGGTATGCCTGAAGGCATACCCTGATACAAACCGCAGTCGCACCACGGGCTTCTAGCGCAAAAAAACGCGACTAGGATGGGGCAGCCTGTGGTGAATGTCGAATTACGAAGAACAGCGCCTAAAGGCGGATTCATAACCCGGCACTTACGGTATGCCTGAAGGCATACCCTGATACAAACCGCAGTTGCACCATGGGCTTCTAGCGCAAAAAACGCGACTAGGATGGGGCCCCCACCGCCCACCGCGTTGGACCCGTATCAGTTCTCCTAGGGCAGCGTGAAGCAGTGCGGCCACCAGGGCATGTCGCGGAAATGCAGCAAGACGAAAACCAAGATCGGCATCAGGGAAGCCGTAAACAGACGTTTGGCTTCAGTGCGCATCGCCCGGACACGCACTTCCACGGTCGGAGCCGCGGTGTAAAGCGAGGGCCGGGGGATCATGCGCGGGGTACGGCGTTTGTATTCGCGGAATGCATCTCCAAAAATGCTTTCCAGGACTTCCTCTTCCGCAGGAACGACCCAGCGAACGTACGCCGCCGACGCAGCCAGCGTGAGCACGCCCAATGAAAGGCTCTTCAAGAAAAATGCGATCGAGAGCGCAAAACAGAAGCCGCCCACATACAGCGGGTTGCGAGTAATTGAGTACGGCCCGGTGGTCTGGAGAACTTTGTCTTTGACCCCTCCCACATACAAGGTCGCCCAAATCCTCATACCCAGATAAGCCAAGAACAGCACCCACCCGGCAAAGTCCATCACCAGCGCTCCGGGCGATGACTCCGCGATCCAGGGTCTGCTGAAGAGTACAGCCAGTCCAGCCGGGGCCAGGCAGGCAATGCCGATGAGGCTACGGTGAGTGAAGATCCAGGAATCGGTAACGGATTTTGCGGCCGGAGTTGCGGACGGTGGCATTCTTAGAATTTTCCTTGGCCTTCTCGGCTCGCTTCAACTTCAGGACAGCACCCTTGGAATCCCAACCTAGGGCAAACACCGCGCTAGGATGGGGCACCCAACGTTCTTGCCAGTGCGAACACTTTGGCTCAAACCTTTGCAATGATACAGTCTTAACAGCCTGTGGTGAATGTCGAATTACGAAGAACAGCGCCTAAAGGCGGATTCATAACACGGCACTTACGGTATGCCTGAGGGCATACCCTGATACAAACCGCAGTTGCACCATGAGCTTTTAACCGGGTCCCGCGAAGTCCTCCATGCGCATTTTGACGCGTTATATTTTGCGCGAAGTTTCTTCTCACGCCCTGATCGGGACGTCCATCTTCACCTTCGTGCTGTTCGTGCAAAATTTGGGGCGCATTCTTGAACTGGTGGTTCGCGCCAGCGCGCCCCTGCCCAGCGTCGCGGAATTGTTCTTCTTCACCGTTCCGGTCACGCTCAATTACACCATCCCGATGGGCGTGCTGGTTGGCATTCTGATTGGAATGAGCCGGCTGGCGGCCGACAGTGAAATCACGGCTATGCGTGCCAGCGGGATTGGCGTCTGGACCTTCCTGAAAATCATCTCCATCTTTGCCGTGGGCGGTTGTTTATTGGCCCTGGTGAACGGAGTGTACGTGGCGCCCAAATCCCAGGCCGCACTGGGCCGCTTGCAGGAACGGCTGAAGAGTTCGCAGGTTTCGTTCGAGGTGCAGCCGCGTGTGTTCTACGAAGGCTTCCCCCAGATGGTGCTCTATGTGCAGGATGTCCGCACGGCGCGAGGCGCCGCCATCTGGAGGGGAATCTTCATGGCCGATCTGCGCACACCGGTACCGCGCATCACGCTGGCGGAGCAAGGCATTGTGGTCAGCGAGGGACCGGAGCGGCTGCATCTGCATTTGACCGACGGTTCCACGCATGAAACCGACGCCAAGGACCCGAACCAATACCAGATCCAAACCTTCAGCGAGACTGACATTCCGATTGACCTTCCGCAAGCTAACAACAAGCAGGAGGAGGAACCGGCTCCCATCGCCCAGCTCAGCACCTGGGACTTGCGGCGGGAAGCCAAGAGGGTCAGTCCCGCCGCGGCGCGCTGGTACTACATCGAGTTTCACCGCCGTTTTGCTCTTCCCCTGGCGTGTCTGGTGCTGGCTCTGGTCGGCATGCCGCTGGGGTTGTCCTCCAAGAAAGGAGGAAAGTCTACGGGATTCGTTCTCACCATCCTGCTGGTGCTGGCCTATTACGCAGTTACGCTGATAGGAGTGTCGTTTGCGCGGCAAGGCAGGATATCGCCGGTATTGGGTGCATGGCTGGCGGACATCGTGTTCTTTCTGGGCGGCGCTTTTCTGCTTTGGCGGGCGGAGCGGCGACCTTTCGAGATTGCGGCTTTGCACTGGAATCCGTTCAAGCGATTGCCGGCGCGAAGTCCGGGAACACGCTTTCGCCCAGCCTACGCGAGAAATGCCATGAAGCGCGGGGAGGGGCGGCGGATGTTTGGCGCCCGCTTTCCCACCATCCTGGACGATTATGTTCTGCGCGATTTTGTGGTTTATTTGATTCTGGTGCTGGGCGCCTTCCTGATGTTGTTCCTGGTATTCACGGTTTTCGATTTGCTGAGCGACATCCTGCGCAACGGGATTTCACCGCTGGTGGTTGGTGAATACTTGCTGAGCGTTGCCCCTTTTTATCTCTATTCGATTCTGCCGTTGGGAGTTTTGATGGCGGTGCTCATCACCCTGGGAGTGCTGCAGCGCTCCAGTGAGATCACCGCCATCAAAGCGACGGGCATCAGCATCTATCGAGTCATCGTGCCGCTCCTGATGGCGGCAGTTTTGCTGGGCGCGGGGTTGTTTTTCTCCGACCAGTTCTATCTTCCGTACGCCAACAAGCGGCAGGACGCGTTACGCAATGAGATCAAGGGCAAGCCCGCGCAGACCTACCTGAATCCCAGCCGCAAATGGATCTTTGGACAGCACTCCGATATTTACTACTATCAATTTTTCGATTCCGACCGCGATCAGTTCGGGAACCTTTCGGTATTTCAGTTCGATCCGGGAACCTTCCAGCTGACCCACCGGCTGTATGCGGGCAGCGCGCATTGGGAGGAGCGCTTGCAGCGCTGGGTCTGCACCCAAGGCTGGGAACGCCAATTTCAGGGTTCGGCCATCGACACTTACCGGCCATACGACGTAGCGACGTTTCCCGCGATCAGCGAGCCGCCGGCTTATTTCAAGAAAGAAGTGAAGCAGTCTTCGGAGATGAACTACGGGGAACTGGAGCGCTACATCCGGGATCTGCAACAGGGTGGCTTCGACGTGGTGCGGCTCAGAGTGCAGCTTCAGAAGAAGCTTGCGTATCCGGTCATCGCGGTGGTCATGGCAGTACTTGCGGTACCGTTTGCGCTTTCCACCGGGCGGCGCGGCGCCATAACCGGAATCGCCACGGCGATGGGAATCGCCCTGGTCTATTGGACGGTATCGGGACTGTTCGAAGCCATGGGGAACGTCAGCCAACTGCCGCCGGTGCTGGCAGCATGGTCTCCCAATCTGATCTTTGGCCTGGTGGGCGGTTATCTGATTTTGAAGGTGCCGACGTAGTTGGGGGTAGGGACACAGCCAGGCGCAGAGACGCAGCTGAACTCAGGGAACCCCTGAACAAGTATTGCCCCCGCACCAAACGCAGTACAAATCCGCCGGCTTTTCGCGGGCGAGGGCGCCCGCGCCACACTTGATGAGAGGTACATGAGCTACGTCTCCGTCGGCTGACACCTTACCGGACGGCCATCGCCGACGGCTGACCAGCGGTGGTGGTCGGCGTCCCGGTCCCAATGAGACCCAACACCCCGGTAGTGGAATCGTAGGTGAAACTGGAAATCGTGCCCGCCGTGGCGTTGGAGGTATACACATAGTAGGAGGTTCCGCCGGTGGACAAAAGCGTTCCCGCCCCCGCCCGGACCACGACGGCAGAGGGATTCGCTCCGGTGGAAACCGTGGGAGGGCTGAGCGCGGTCAGCACGCCGCTCTGGGTACCCACTTTAAATTGCGAGACCTGACTCGAGTTCTTGTTGGCAACGTACAGGTATTGGCCTTGCGAATCTGCCTCCATGGCCATGGATACCGGCCCCAATCCCACCACACTAAATGGAGAAGTTGGCAGGGCGGTGAGATGCCCATCGGGGGTCACGCAACTTAGCGAGGCGGTGGTGCAGGCGGCGAACCCGCTCACGTTGTTGGTGCCTTGATTGGTTACGTACAGAAAGCTGCCGTTGGTTGCAAACGCAGGGGTGAGGGCAACGGCAGAGGGTGTAGTGCCGACCGGATAGGGAGAACCTGGCACCAAGGCAAGAACCCCGGAATTGATGGAATAGGCCGAGACGCTGTTGGTAAACTCGTTGGCCACGTAGAGATATTTGCCGTCCGCGGTAATGGCGAGCGAAACTGGACCGGTGCCGCTTAAGACGCCGGGAGTCGCCGTGGAGACGGAAGCAGAGGGAGTGAGGGTTGTGCCTTGAATCCCAAAGACTGAGATGGTTCCCGAAGCTGGGTCGGCAAAATCCCCTTGATTGGCCACGTACAGGAACTTTCCCCCGGGATCAATCGCCAGGGCCACCGGAGTTGTGCCCGCGGTTACCGCAGTTCCGCTGGCGGTGAGGGTTCCGTCGGAATTGATGGTGTAGCTGGAGATGGTATTGTCCTGGGCATTGGCGACAAACGCGGCGGTTCCTAAAGTGACCACGGCAACTGGCATGTTTCCAGTAGCCACGGCGTTGCCGTTGGTGGTGATAACCCCGGTCGCCAGATCAATCCCCCAAACTGAAATCGACTCGTTCCCCTGGGTGGTTACGTAGAGAAGTCCGGTTCCCGCAACGACGTTAGTGGACGAACTACTGGTGCCGCAACTGACCAATCCCAACCCGAGCAAAACCAGAAGACTGGTAAGGCAAGCGAACTTCATCCCCATTCTTTCTCCCTGTACTCTCCTCAAGATTACCCCATGGCGGCGAACCGGATCGAGATCACCGACCCCATTTGTGTATCAGGAATATCCGGGAAGAGCAAACCTCGCCGTGTGGTTGGAACCGCGCCCAACATCAAGAGTTGCCTGCGAGTGGGAGGGGTTTGGGAGAAAGAAACGCGCTCAGCTAGATTTTCCCGAGGCCTGAACGGTCTGCTCCACCGCGGCAGTGAGGGTTTCCACAGGCACGAGGGGCAGGCGGATCTCCACCATTAGCCCGCCATCCGGGCGATTCGAGGCCCGCACCGTGCCCCCATGCAACATGACCGAACGCTGGGTAATGGCCAGGCCCAATCCGACGCCCCCGGTGTGGCGATCGCGGGCATCATCAATGCGGTAGAAGGGACGGAACATCTTATCCAAAGCTTCCTCGGGCACGCCGGGGCCGCAATCCACGACCTGGACAAGGGCATGGAGTCCGTTCGCACAGAATTCGCTCTTGAGCCGGATTTCGACGGCTGTACCCTCCCGCGTGTAGCGCGTGGCGTTACGCACCACATTCTCAATCGCGCTATGCAGCATGGCAGGGTCTCCCATAACAAGACAGGAATCCGCGGAAACCACGGTTACATGGCAACTCCGGCCTTGCGCTTCAAAGTCGGCATCTCTTGCGATTTCGGAGATTAGCTCGCCGAGATCGACGGGGAACTTTTGCATGGCATCGCTGCCCGCTTCCAGGCGCGCTACGGTGAGCAAGCGCCCAATCAGTTCGTTCAAACGCTCGGCCTCGCGCTCCGCCCGGTCCAAGGAGGCCTGGGTGGCCAGTCCGCTACGTTGCCGGGCCAAGGCCAGAGCAACATTCAGGCGCGCCAGCGGCGACCTGAGCTCATGGGAGATATCGCTCAACAGCCGCGATTGGGTTTTCGCCAGCTTTTCCAGGCGCTCGGCCATGGCGTCGAAATCGCGCACCAGTTCGGCCATTTCATCGCGCCGCCGGAAACGCGGCACGCCGGCTCGGGCGGAAAGATCGCCGGCGGCCAGTTTCTGCGTGGCCTCGCGCAGACGCACGATGGGAGACGACAGATAGCGGGCCAGGGGATAACAAACCAGGCCGGAGGAAAGAACCGCGATCAAGATGCTGAGCCACAGCATGCCATGAGGCCCGAATAGCGTGCGTTGACCGGGTGGCAACTGGATCACCATGGTGTAGCGATGTCCATCCGCCGTGGTTACCGACGGCCGCAGGAACTGCATGGGTCCAATGCGCCCCCAGACGCTTTCGATCGTGCGTTTCTGGCCAGTGGCCACCTGTCCGATCCATTCCGGGGGCCGGCGTCCGGAAATATCTTCTCCCTTGTCATTGAATAGAAAAGCTCCCACGTGCTGGGTTTCACGCAAGCTTCGCAAATAAGTCCGGGCTTCCTCGGAGCCGCCATGTTGGTAGGCCTGCACCGCATCTTCAAGAAACCTGGTCTGCAGCGCCTCCACGGCGGCGTACTCCCGCGGCGGCCGGATGGCCAGCGTGACCAGAATGGCCAGCACCATGAATAGCGCCAGGGCCAACCAGTAGGAAAGAAATATTTTGAGAAACAGGCTTCTCATTTCGCGCCGCTCTTGGCTTTCTCCCGGGCATGGGTAAAGATGTAGCCCACGCCGCGTACTGTCTTGATGTAGTCGGCGTCGCCATCGGAATCGCCGAGTTTCTTTCGCACCTTGCTCACGTGCATATCAATGCTGCGATCAAAGGGGGAAAATTTGCGGCTGAGCACGGCGTCCACCAGAAACTCGCGGGTGACCACGCGTCCGGCCTCGCGGAGCAGGACTTGCAACAAATTGAACTCGACCGATGTCAGTTCCACCGGCTTGCCCTTTTGGCGAACGGTACGGGTGGCCGGATCCAATTCCACGTCTCCGACTCGCACAATCTCGGGAACTCGTCCCTCCGCCTTTTCTTCCTGAGTCCGGCGGAGAACGGCGCGGATGCGGGCTACCAGTTCCCGGGGATTGAAAGGCTTGGGAAGATAGTCGTCGGCTCCGATTTCCAGGCCAACAATGCGGTCCACGTCTTCGCCGCGGGCGGTCAGCAGCAGCACCGGAATGCGCGATGTATTGCGGATGCGCCGCAATACGTCGAGCCCGTTCATGCCGGGCAGCATCACATCCAGCACGACCAGCAAGTGATCTCCGCTGAGCGCGCGCTCCAGGCCCCGTTCGCCGTCGTAGACGAACTCCACCCCGAAACCTTCAGGCTCCAAATACTCGCCTACCAGGCTGCAGAGTTCGAACGTCATCGTCAATCACCAGAATTCGGTCCACGGCTCTCATTGTTAGTTCTACAACACGCCTTCCCAGGCGGGCGTAAAGAATTGTCAATCGCGCCGCCCGTTTTACAAAACTTTACTCCGGTTGACCGACTTTTTACCGAACTTTCTTGGCCAGAAGTGTTTGTATAGGTGCTACCAAAATTGGAAAGCAGAATTAAAGAACTTCCCAGGAGGAATTCATGAAGATATTCCGCGCCAAGCCATTTCGCGCCAAATCATTTCTCGCCAAATCAATGATTGCCGCTTTCTCGCTGATTCTATTCGCGGGAGCCGCGATCGCTCAGACGGCCCAGACCGCCCCGGCCGCACCCCCATCGCACGGGTTTAGAGGGAGAGGGTTGGGTGACCCCCTGTTCGGCATGCTTTTTCACCAGTTAAATCTCAGCGATGGGCAGAAGACTCAGATGAAGCAGATCATGACCCAGGAGAGGCCAACCCTCAAGCCACTGATGCAGCAGATGGCCCAGGGAGAAAACCAACTGCGCACGCTGGAGTTGAGCGGGGCGTTCGATGAAGCTCAGGCACGCACCATCGCCACGCAGCAAAGCCAAAGCCTGACGGAACTGATGGTGCAGCGCGCCCGCGTCGAGTCGGAAATGATCCAGGTGCTCACACCCGACCAGAAAACTAAACTCGCTCAACTGGAGCAGCAGCACGCCCAGCGGTTCTCAAACCAGAACCCCGGCGCAACCACGAACCAGTAGCCTTGTTTTTTGACTTCCTCTCTCCGGCCCAGTAACGAAACCGGAGAGAGGAAAATCTTTTCGGGAAGGTTTGCGATGAACATTGATGTGGTTTACTCCTACTTGATCGTGGCAACAGGCCTCTTTATGGGAGCGTGGGCTACGGCTCTGGTTTTGGCTTGCGTAGCCGAATTCCGGCACGACCAGTAGCGTGTGGCGGCATCCAACTGGCGGTTTCGCGCCTATCGGGCCGGCGGGAACGGCAGCGCTACCATTGAACCTGTGCTGATAGAATCACATCTACTAGAAGCACATGCTGCCCAAGAGCCTGCGTCCCCTATTTCCCTACATGAAGAATCACCGCGGCGCTTTCGCGGTGGGGGGATTGTGTGTTGTTCTGCTCAACGGCATCTGGGTACTGCTGCCGCAGATCATTCGGCGCGCCGTGGACGACCTGCAACATGGAGTGACCCGGGAGAAGTTGCTGACCTATAGCCTGCTGATTCTGGCAGTGGCGATTTCGAAAAGCATCTTCCAGTTTCTGACGCGCTGGATCGTCATCGGAATTTCGCGCGAAATTGAATTTGACCTGCGCAACGACCTGTTTCAGCATCTGGAAACCCTTTCCTACTCCTACTACCAGCGCACCCGCACCGGCGACATCATGGCGCGGGCCACCAACGACTTGAACGCGGTGCGGATGCTGCTCGGCCCCGCCATCATGTACTCGGCCAACACAGTTGTGTTCACGGCCGCCGCCCTGGTGTTCATGTATCGCATCAGTCCGACGCTGACGATGTATGCCTTTCTTCCGCTACCGGTGGTAAGCATTGTCATCCAGTATTTCGGCAAACAGATTCACGAGCGTTTCGAAAAGATTCAGGCGATGTTTTCCGAGATTTCCGCCCGCGCCCAGGAGAATTTTTCCGGGGCGCGGGTGATTCGGGCTTACGTGCAAGAAGAGGCCGAGATCGCAGGATTCGAGAAGTCCAACCAGGAATACATCGGACGCAGCCTGAAACTGGTCCGGTTGATGGGCATGCTGTGGCCCACTCTGGAAACCATGCTGGGTCTGGCCGTGGTGCTGGTGCTTTGGCTGGGGGGGCGCGAGGTGCTTCAGGGACGCATTTCGGTGGGCGATTTCGTTGCTTTCAACACCTACATGGTTCTGCTGACTTGGCCGATCATCGCCCTGGGATGGGTAATCAACATCTTCCAGCGCGGCACCGCTTCCATGGGACGCATCAACGAAATCCTGGTGGAGAAGCCAGAGATCGAGGACAGCGCGGAAGCGATTGCGAACCGGGGAAGCCTGCCAAGTGTGATCGAGGGCGAGATTGAATTCCGTGGCCTGAATTTCTCTCACAACGGCGTGCCGGTTCTGCACGAGGTCAATCTCCGCATTCCTGCCGGCAGCAGTCTGGCCATTGTGGGGCCTACAGGATCGGGCAAAACTACGCTGGTCAATCTGATTCCGCGAATCTATGACGCCGATCCGGGCTCAGTCTTAGTGGACGGACGGCCCATTCGGGCCTACCCGCTGGAAACGCTTCGCCGAAACATTGGATTTGTGCCGCAGGAAACGTTCCTGTTCAGCGAGACCATCCGCGAGAATATTGCGTTCGGCAAAGAAGACGCCAGTGACGATGAAGTCCGCGCGGCAGCGCAAGCGGCCAATATAGCGGCGGATATCGAGAGTTTTCCCGAGCAATATCAGACGCTGGTGGGGGAGCGCGGCATCACACTCTCCGGAGGGCAGAAGCAGCGCACGGCCATTGCCCGCGCCCTGATTCGCAATCCGCGCATCCTGGTGCTGGATGACGCGCTATCCAGCGTGGACACTCACACGGAAGACAAGATCCTCAACCATCTGCGCGACCTTATGGCGGGACGGACCACGATTTTCATCTCGCACCGCGTCTCCACGGTGCGCAATGCCGACATGATTGCCGTGCTGCACGGCGGGCGCTTCGTGGAGATGGGCACGCACGAGGAACTGCTGGCTCGCAATGGCTACTACGCCGAACTCTACAACAAACAGCTTCTGGAAGAGGAGTTGGCGGAAGTTTGACGTTGGAGCGAGAAGCAGTGATCGGTTCTCAGTTCTCGGTTCCCAGTCGTCGAGACCACTGACGACCGAGTTGTCAAGACTGATTGACAACTGCAGGTTTGGCTTTTTGTATTCTGCACTTAGCGTCCATGAAGCGGCAACCGACTGAAGAACTGCTAGACACGGATTCCGGCACTCCCTCCGAGATTGCCGCGACGTTCGCCGACTTGGGCTTCGTCAATCGCAGGTTTGGCGGCTTCACCACCACCGAAGCCATGATCGAGCAGGTAGCGCAAGCCTCGGGATGCAAATCGCTGTCTCTTCTGGAAGTTGCGGCCGGCTCGGGCCACATGCCCAAGGCGATCCAGCACCGCATGCTGGCCCGGGGGATTCATTTGCAAGTCAGCTTGCTGGATCGGGTGTGGTCCCATCTGCACGATGGCGGCAACTCCAGGCCGACGAACGGCTTTGGGGCGGTGGCGGGCGATGCGCTGGCTCTTCCCTTCCGCGACGAATCTTTTGACGTAGTGAGCTGTAACCTTTTTGCGCACCATTTGTCGTTCGAACAGACGGTTCAGTTTGTGAATGAAGCGCTGCGAACCTGCCGGATTGCGGTTCTGGTCAACGATCTGGTAAGGCACCGGCTGCATCTCGCCCTGGTGTATGTGAGCTTGCCGCTCTTTCGCAGCCGGATGACATGGCACGACGCTCCGGCATCGGTCCGTCAGGCCTACACGCTCCGCGAGATGCACCATCTATTCGGACAGACTGACGCGGCCCAGGTGGAGATTCGCAGGCGCTATTTATTCCGCATGGGTGTCATTGCATGGAAAAACGCCTGCCGAAGCCGGAAGGACCCATGTACGACCTAATCGTAATCGGCGGGGGGCCCGCCGGGACATCCGCAGCCATCACCGCAACTCGCGCTGGCAGCAGCGTGCTGCTGCTGGAGCGCAGCCGGTTTCCTCGCCATAAAGTCTGCGGCGAGTTTGTATCCGCAGAGTCCCTGGGATTACTCAGCACATTGCTCGGGGCCACGCATCGGCTCATTACAGATGCAATTCGGATTTCCCAGGCACGCATATTTCTCGATGGCCGAGTTCTGCGCACTTCCATTGCTCCCGCGGCCGCCAGCATCGCCCGCTTCGACCTCGATGAGGCTCTTTGGAAGTCAGCCATTCAATCTGGAGTGGAAACGCATGACCAGGCCACGGTGCGGAAAATCCTGGGCGAAGGCCCGTTTCTTATCACGACCTCGGCCGGAGAATTCGAGTCGCGGACGGTGATCAATGGGGCGGGGCGCTGGTCTAATCTCAGCCCGGCGACGAGCGGGAACGGGACCCAGACCGAGAAATGGCTGGGCCTCAAAGCACATTTCGCCGAGCCGTCTCCTGCAACCTCGGTGGATTTGTATTTCTTCGAAGGCGGATATTGCGGTGTGTCGGCGGTGAAGCTGGCGAATAGCGACCGCCGCGAAGAGCGCCTGAATGCATGTGCGATGGTTCGCGCCGATGTGGCCAGCACATTACCGGAAGTCTTCCAACAGCATGCGGCGCTGCGGGAGCGCAGCCGCAAGTGGCAGCGGCTCAGTGAAACGGTGAGTACTTCGCCCCTGATTTTTCGCGATCCGCAGCCCGTCGAAGGAAACACGATACGCGCCGGCGACGCGGCCGGTTTCGTGGATCCCTTCGTCGGGGATGGAATCTCTTTAGCCTTGCGCAGCGGCGTATTGGCCGCCGAAGCTGTGCTTCCATTCTTTCGCGGAGAGTTGTCCCTGGAAGCCGCGGTCGGCCATTATCGCTACAACTATGAGCGGCAACTGGCGCCAGTTTTTCGCAATTCGTCCAGGATCCGGCAGGCGCTGCGACTCCCCAAAGCCTTGCGGGCGCCAGCTCTTTTTGTGCTGCAAAATGTTCCCGCCCTGGGGCGACATTTAGTGAATGCGACGAGGTAGGGGGGTTAGCAGCCTGTGGTGAATGTCGAATCAGCGCCTAAAGGCGGATTCATAACCCGGCACTTACGGTATGCCTGAAGGTGTACCCCGATACAAACTGCACACCACGGGCTTCTAGGCGGCGTTTTGCGCTGCGGCCGCGGTCCGCTTGGCGATATGGATGCCGATCGCACCGCCCAGGCGCGAGGCGCGCCATTCGATTTTGAAGCCCGCGTCCGTCAGCTGTTTTTCAAGTTCAGGGATGGTGAGATATCTTCGGATGGATGGGGCAAGGTATCCGTACGTGCTGGGTTCGCGGTGCCACAGCCATCCGCAGAATCTCCCTGCGTTCCACATGTACCAAAGAAAGATTTCACGCCAAACCGCGCCCACCGGCCGGTTGAAGTCGAGGATAGCAACTATCCCCTCGGGCTTGAGCACTCTGGCAACTTCTCTCAGCGCCAGCGAGACGTTGGCCGTGTTCCGCAGGCCGTAGCCAATGGTGACGACGTCCACGCGGGCGTCGGGTAGGCACAATTGCAGCATGTCGCACGCTGCCAACCGGAACGGGACGTTCTGCCGCGCCGACCGATCCCGGGCCTGGGTAAGCATCAATTGGCTTAAGTCCAGGCCGACAGCGCGGCTTGCGCCGGTTCGCAGTGCCAGTTCGATTCCCAGATCGCCGGTTCCGCAGGCCAAGTCGAGGATGAGCGGGCGCCGGGGAATTCGCTTTTCCGCCTCGGCCAGCAAGAGGTCTTTCCATTTCTTATCCATGCCGAAGGAAAAAAAACGGGTGAACGAGTCATACCCCGGGGCAATGGTTTCGAACATGACTTGTATGTAGTGTTTCTGGCGTTTCTGATCGCCCAGATAAGCGTCGAGATCCATGGCCGCGAGTTCTTGCGGTGCTCTGCCGTCGCGCGCTTTGAATTTGATCAACCGGCGGCTCCTTTGCCTCAATGGGTTCGATCGCCGGAAGCCACGAGGAGGTTGCCAGGGTTCAGGAATTCCGGCGAGTTTCCGCGCACGATCAGCGCACTCAAGGTCAGCGAACCACGAGCACTTCACGGATATTGTCGCGGGCAAGAAAGAACTTGATGGAAGAAAAGTCGCGGAAGAGATTCTCAATATGGCGGTTGTTGAAGACGCGCTGCAGCGAAAACCGGCAGCCTTGGCGGACGTTCCCTCCCGCCGCGCCTCGATAAGCTGCATCTCGAGGGTGTCATTATTCACGATGTGAAAGCGGTAGCAGGGTGAATCAGGGCCGGCTTCGCGGGTGTGAAAAAAGGCCAGAACATGCCGCCCGGCCGAATCAAAGACCACAGGCGGCCGATGACCGGCTTCACCAGGCTTTCATCCATGTAATCCGCCAGATTCCAGAAGAGCACCAGGTCGAATTGCGTGCCGGTGAATACCAGGTTTTCGGTTAGAAAGAGCTTGCTGTCCAGAGTGGGCTTGCCCAGTTCGTCCTCGGTCGCAAGCGCGGATCGGTCGAGGCATCCAGCAGATCTTCGCTGTAAATTTTGTGCCCGCGCTCGGTGAGATAACGGATGTTCGCGGCCGAAGTGGAGCCCAAGTCGAGGACGCAGAGAGTTTCCTCCGACGCCAACAGCTTGGTTAACTCCGCCAAGCCGCTGGAGCGGCGCGTAAGGCGCTGACCCGCCGGGCGCGCGGGGGCTGGCTGACCAGGACTTGTCGAGGAATCACGGAAAAATTTCATCAAGCTATGCGCAACCGCCGTTTTTTCTAGCCGCGACCGTGTCCGATTCGCGGGATGCAAGTCTGAAGCGATCCGGCAATGAAAAACCGGCTCTTCTGCCTACTTCTTGGAACCTTCCCTCTGAACATCTACTTTGCCCTTGAAATAGGCTCCTTCTTCAATGGACACGCGCTGGGTGACAATGTCACCCACTGCGACTGCGGTTTTCTTCAGCTCCGCGCGCTCGCTTGCCTGGATGTTGCCTTCCAACTTTCCCTGCACTGTAACGTCCTTGGCATTGACGTTCGCTTTCACCTGCCCGTGCGGACCAATGGTCAGACTGTTGCCACGCAGCTCGATGGTGCCTTCGACTTGTCCGTCAATGAAAAGGTCCTCACTCCCGGAAAGCTCCCCTTTTACGGTGACAGACCGACCAATGTGTGCAAGATCCGTTGTCTTCGACGCATCCATGATTGGAGCCTCCTTGGAATATCCTCCCGCAATCGCGCGGAACCACCTGATTCTAAATGACCCAAGAGCTCTCCGCAGGCCACGAGGAGAAGACTATTGGAGCAAAGCAGCCGCAAACGGCTCGGGACAATGCATCTTTACTGCTGCCGCCGACTATACCGTACAGGATGCAGGCGGGCAAATGGGGATTGGCGCTTTTGGTACACTGCTGTGCCAGCAAGCCTTCCCCGCAGCATGTGGCAGGCAACGCGGGGCCGGAATTTGCCCTCTGAGCTACACTAACCGAAGGAACAGAATTCATGCGAACTGCCCCATTCCGCGGCCCGCGAGCCCGGCAGACAGTGTTGACGGCGCTTGGGCTGTTCCTCTCCATGCCCGCGCCGGCAGGGCAAACACCCAGCTTGCCGGCAGTGGAACTGGTGCGCAGGACCGTTGACAACGAAATGGATCCGAGGAACAACGATGCCAAGTACATGTTTCGAGACCGCAAAGAAGCCGGGAATGGCTCGCAAACCAAACTGATGATCGAAACCCACGACGCCATGGCGGGAGATCCTGGTCGCCATCAACGACAAGCCGCTCAGCGCACAGCAGCGGGGAGAAGAGAACGCGCGCGTGGATCGTTTCGTCAAAGATCCCGACGAACTGAAAAAGCGGCAAAGGCAAGAGCGCGAGGAAATTGAGCACGTAGCCCGCATCATGAAGGCGCTTCCGGACGCCTTTCTTTACGAGTATGCCGGGACCGAACCCGGCGGCCAGAGTATGGGCAAAGCCGGACACTCGCTTACCCGGCTGCAGTTCCGCCCTAACCCAGCCTACGATCCACCGTCGCGGGTCGAACAGGTTCTCTCCGGCATGGCGGGATACATGCTCATTGACACGAACGAAGACCGCATCGCTAAAATTGATGGCACCCTTCAGACGGAGGTCAGTTTCGGATGGGGAATTCTCGGCCACCTGAACCAGGGAGGGCGTTTCCTGGTGCAGCAGGCGGACGCGGGAGACGGCCACTGGGAAATTTCGCGCATGGACCTGGCTTTTACCGGCAAGATCCTATTTTTCAAGAGCATTAGTATTACTCAGAACGAAGTGATGAGCGACTTCCATTCCGTCCCCTCCGATCTGACTTTCGCTCAGGGTTTGGAACTTTTGCGGAAACACGAAGGTCTGTTGGCGGAAAACGGGTCGCATGTTTCAGCGAACGCAAAGTGATTTCGGCAGGCTCCGGAAGCCGGCATCTTGTCAGCCAAAGTTTTCTGCCCGGAATGTCTCTTTCCGCACCGTGAGTTTTTCGATCAAGTCTTCACGTACGCGATAGCCCGTACCGGGTTGGTCACGGATTATGATCATCCCCTGCCCGGTAACCTCGACTTCCGGTTCGATAATGTCTTCCTTCCAGTAGCGCTTTGAGGCCGAGAACGTCGCCCGGCAGGCGGAAATTTTCCAAGGTGGAAAGCGCAATGTTGTGGGCTCTCCCAATCCCTGTTTCCAGCATGCCACCGCACCACACCGGAACGCCGCCAGCCTGGCAGACATCGTGCACTTTTTTGGCCTCGGTAAACCCGCCGACCCGCCCGACCTTGATGTTGATGATGCGGCACGCACCTACATCCACAGCAAAGGCCGCATCGCGTGCGTGATGAATCGACTCATCCAGACAAATCGAAGTCCGCAGCTCGAGCTGAAGCCGGGCGTGATAGTAGATATCATCGTCCCATAAAGGCTGCTCGATCATCAGCAGATTGAACTGCTCAAACTTACGCAGGTGTTCCACTTCATCCAGCGAATAGGCGGAGTTGGCGTCACAGCTCAGGGTAATCTCAGGCCAGCATGCACGTATCCGCTCCAACACGTTCACGTCCCAGCCCGGCTTCACCTTGACCTTGATGCGCCGGTAGCCCGCCGCCACTTCGGTGTGGATTTTTTCCAGAAGCTGCTCGATCGAATCCTGAATTCCGATCGAAACGCCGCAAGCAATTTCCCGCCGCGTTCCGCCCAGCAGTTTCCACAACGGCTGCCGCCTCTGCCGCGCCTCGGCGTCCCAAAGAGCATTCTCCACCGCCGCCTTGGCCATGCGGTGCCCGCGCACCCTCGCCATCAGCGAACCACTCTCGCGCGCGGAAGTCAACGTCCGGCCGAGCACGGCAGGGGCTAAATAATTCTTGATGGTCGCCCAGACGGTTTCCGTCCACTCGGAACTGTAAAACGGCCCCTCGCCGGCAACGCATTCTCCCCAGCCGTCGGCGCCTTCGCAGTGAACGGTGAGCAAAACGATACGGCGATTATAGGTGCGGCCGAAACTCGTCTCGAAGAAGTGGACGAGCGGCATTTGAATCTCGCGCAGAGTAATGGCTTCAACTTTCATGGTCGGAATCTTCGTTCCTTCGCCCCAGCAGAAATTTTCCGTTGCCGTGCTCATCGCGTTCGTACCCCAGCGCCGCCAAGCCTCCCGCAAATGCAGCCAGGAATTCCTCACGGTTGCGTTCCTGCACTTCTTTGGCGCGGTTTTTCATCGCAGGAGACGCCTTCCATTGGTAGATCTCCGCCGGCACTGCAATTGTCTTTACGGGCTCAAAAGGAGCTGTGACGCCACTTCGCACCAAGCCATCCACGCGCGGCGATTTCAGCCACCACTCCGCCACCAGCCGGTCGGTGGGCAAACCACCCTGCAAGGGGGAGGAGGTAATCCCGTACTGATTGACGGTATAGCGCCGCGCGATTGCACCCAGCCTTTCGATATTGAAGTAAGCGTTCTTGATTTCCAGGGGATCGAACGTCCACTCCATCAGGTCAAAACCCCGGCCCAGCGCTTCTTCGCGCTGAAATAGCTTGAGGCGTCGTCCCAACCCCAAATTTTGAAACTCTTCTCGCACCGCAAGCATGTGGGAATGCAGATAGGGTTTGGCCTGGTGGATTCCCGGCACCGCGAGGGCGAAGCCCACCCAGCTCGTTGCCGCTAAAAGCGCCGACGACTTGGCCTCCGACTTTTTCAGCCACCACAAACATTCGCAGCGGCACCAGGTCAGCGTCGCTGAAGTTCCAAACTTCTTTCTGCAAGGCCACGCAGGCGCGCAACTCATCCAAGCCTTGGCAGCTGCGGACTATGACCGAATCAGGACTCACCATTCTTCTCCTCGTGTTGCTTCGCCTGCTGCCACAGGGCTTCCAATTCCTGGGTGTTGGCTTCGGCCGGTTTGCGTCCGGACGCGCGCAGCCGCTCCTCCATCCATCGGAAGCGCCGCCTGAACTTGCGATTCGTCTTCTTGAGGGCCGACTCGGAATCCAGTGAAAGGTAGCGGGCTAGATTCACCAGAACGAAGAACAGGTCGCCTACTTCCTCTTCCAGGCGGGCTCTTAATTCCTCCGGGATGTGCTGTTTTCCCGAACCAGCAATTTCCCGCACTTTGGGCTGCGGCCCCGGAGCCGGAAACTCTTTGAGCTGCTCCCGCAATTCCTCTGTCTCTTCATGCAATTTGTCGAACAGGCCTTGGATGTTAGGCCAGTCAAAGCCGACGCCGGCGGCACGCGAACTCAGCTTGTGCGCCTCCAACAATGCGGGCATGGCCGAAGCAACGCCAGCCATCAGCGAAGCTTCCGCATCGTTAGTGTTTATTCCTTTCTGTTTCTTCTCTTTCTCCTTAGCCTTCAGCGCCTCCCAGTTGCGCAAAACGTCGTCTGAGGTCTCGGCCTTCACGTCTCCGAAAACATGGGGATGCCGATTCACCAGCTTCGCGGACAGCCGGTCCAGAACATCGTCAACGGAGAATCGGGCCTCATCCTTCGCCATCTGCGCATAGAACAAGACCTGTAGCAGGAGATCCCCCAATTCCCCCGGCAGTTCCTCCCAGTCGCGCTTATCAATTGCCTCCAGAACCTCGTAAGTCTCTTCCAGCGTGTACGGTTTGATGGAGTCAAAAGTCTGCTCGCGGTCCCAGGGGCAACCACCCTCGCCGCGCAGGCGCGCCATAATGGCAACGGCACGTTCAAAACGTTCCCCGGTTGTGGTTGGCATGTGTCAGAACAATCTAAATGACGGGCCCAGGAAGCGGCAACGGAGGGATGTCCCACGAAGAAGGTACCTCATCAGGTTTGCTCGAGCAGTCGAGAGGGCCGCTTACCGTTCAGCTGCGGGGCGACGGTCTTCTTGCCCGCGCTGTGAATCGGCTGAACGTCAAGCAGGGTTGATTCTGGTGTGGAATGGATGGCTCGGGTGTGGAATCAATCCAAGTCAATATCACGGATGGGCCTGCCAGTATCGGGCGACTCTTTGGCCTTCTTCACCGCTTCCTGGAATTTCTTCTCCAGCAGGTCGGAAGCATGCTTCTGCGCCTCCACGGACTGCCGGAAAATCGAGTCCCGGCGATTATCCTGCTCCTTCATGGCGCGGGCAGCCTCTTCAATATCGTTGAACGTCTTGGGCTTGACGGCCGCAGTATGCGCAATGACTGCCTCATTCTCCGGGTCAACCTTCAAGACCGCGCTGCAGCAGGGGCAGGTGACTTCAAAAGCCTGAGGCTTCGCCTTCATGGAGCAAATCATACCGCAAATCCTGATTTCGCAGATCCTGGTTCCGCAAATCCAGGTTCCGCAGAATCCAGGTTCCGCAAATTCTGGTTTTCAGTGAGAATGCAGCCGGATCGGAAAAATCTTGAAGACGGTGAGCAATTCCCAACCCAACAGCGCTACCGAAACCAGCACTACCATTACCGCCAGAGCTTCGCCAAAGCTAAATTGATTGCGGTTGGGTTCGAAGCGCCGCGCCACCAAGCCGAGAATGTTTAGGGTGGCGAATCCAAAGACCAACACCCACAGGATGTTGAATGCGTCGCTCTTCTTTTCACTGAACTGAAGCACCATCAGGGACAGTGCGCGAGCCGAACGATCGGCCAGGATATGCACCTGGGTGAGCGCGGGAGCCAGAAGCAACAGAAGACGCAAAGCGTTTCGGGGCTGGGAGAGGGCGTTCAGCATGGCACGCAAGAGCTTACGATATTACCCTTTTCTCCTTCTGAAGTCAGCGCCCTGGTTTGGGCAGGGTACGCTTCCGATAGCCGCAGAGATTTCGTTTGACGGAGACTTGCGCTAAGGCTAGAGTTTGCCCTGAATACGGCCGCTTTCGAGCAGCCGTTGCGGGAGGACCTGTGAACAATCCCTTGCCAACCGATGCTTCCCTGACCGCCCCTTTGCCCTCGGCGTATCGCGACCGAAGCGGCGGATTGTTAGTCTTCGGCATCGTGCAAATCGTGGTTGGCGGTCTGGCCTCGCTGGGAATTCCGCTCGTTCTACTCGGTGCGTTGCTGTCACGGAGGGTCGGAGTTGGCGCACCCCCGGGCAGCTACATGCTCCCGGTAGTTTCCTACGGGCTCGCTGCGGCGGTGCTGATTACGTTGGGGATTGGCTCCATTCGCGCCAGACGGTGGGCGCGCGCCCTTACGCTGATTCTCTCCTGGGCATGGCTGTTCATTGGAATCATGATGACGGTATTCCTCACGGCGGTTTTGCCCGCAACTTTTGTCACAGCCTTCCGCAAGGCGGGCGCTGTGAATCCGAACGCCGGAGCGATGCCAACCGGCGTTCTGGCGGTGATCCTCACCTTGGTCATCGTTGTGTTCTCGGTATTCCTGGTGGTTTTGCCACTCGCGCTGCTGTTGTTTTATCGCAAGAAGGATGTCGAAGAGACGGTGAAGCATAAGGATCCGGTGGAGCGCTGGACCGACCGATGCCCGCTGCCAGTGCTCGCCGCCAGCCTTCTTTTCGCCTGGGCTTGCCCGTATTACCTGATGATGAGTTTTACCACTCCGCTGATTCCCTTCTTTGGGAGATACCTGACAGGCCTGCCGGGCGCCGTCGGATGCCTGCTATTTGCCGCGCTGGATGCGTATCTCGCATACTCGCTGTTCCACCTGAGGCGACCCGGTTGGTGGCTTGCTCTGGCGGCTTTGATCGCGCGAACCATCTCGGCCGTGGTCACTTACGCCCGCGGCGATTTATTGCAGGCTTATTCGAGGATGGGCTGGAAGGATGCCCAGTTGCAGATGATGAGCGAGAACCCCATGTTCCGCTCCCATCTGATTTTGTGGTGGAGTGTGGGGTTTCTGGTGGCCTTCCTGGGATACATGCTCTGGATCAAACGTTACTTTCGCCTGCCTTCCAATCCCGTAGCCGGACCAGTGCCATCGGCCACTTAGCAACCGCACCTCTGGCCAGGCAATCTGATCGACAGTGCTGCGCTCGGGGCAGGCTTGTTCCATTCGCGAGTTTTGTGGGATTCTGGTTTGCCGCTATAAACCACCCCTATGAAGCAATTTGAACTTCCGAAAGCGCCGGTGAATCAAACTGGCCCGGTGAAGGCCTGGACCGAGCCGGTAGTGATTCCTACATATGCTCCGCTGCCCCCTGACAAGAATCCCATGTTCCTGGAAAAGCGGGTGTATCAGGGCAGTAGCGGGAAAGTTTACCCGCTGCCCTTTATCGATCGTATTGCCACCGAAGCTCACGATCGCGCCTGGAAGGCCGTGCACATCGAAAATGAATTTGTGCGGGTCATGGTCCTGCCCGAGATCGGCGGACGCGTGCACATCGGCATGGACAAGACCAACGGCTACGATTTTTTTTACCGGCAGAACGTGATCAAGCCTGCATTGGTTGGACTCGCCGGGCCGTGGATTTCCGGCGGAGTGGAATTCAACTGGCCGCAACATCACCGGCCGGCAACATTCATGCCGGTGAATGTTCATATCGAGGAACACGCCGACGGCTCGCGGACTATCTGGTGCAGCGATCACGATCCGATGAGCCGCATGAAGGGCATGCACGGCATTTGCCTGCATCCGGGAAGAGCCTATGTCGAGCTGAAGGTGAGGCTTTATAACCGGACGCCCTTCGCGCAAACGTTCTTGTGGTGGGCAAACATCGCGACCCGGGTGCATGAACTCTACCAGTCGTTCTTTCCGCCGGACGTTCACTACGTTGCCGATCATGCCAAGCGCGCCATGAGCCGGTTTCCGTTGTGTGACGGATACTACTACGGGGTGAACTATGGCGAGCGTAGCCGCCACGGAGTTCCCGACGAGGAGCAGCCGGCAAAGTTTGTTCCGCCGGGCACCTATCCTGCAAACGATTTGAGCTGGTACGCGAATATTCCAGTGCCCACAAGCTACATGGCGATGGGATCGAGCGAGGATTTTCATGGCGGCTATGACCACCGACGCAAGGCGGGGGTGGTGCTTATCGCGAACCACCACATTGCACCTGGCAAAAAGCAGTGGACCTGGGGGAATCATTCGTTTGGCTATGCGTGGGACCGCAACCTCACCGATGACGATGGGCCTTACATCGAACTGATGGCTGGGGTGTACACCGACAACCAGCCGGATTTCTCCTTCCTCGCACCGGGCGAGACCAGGACGTTCAGCCAGTACTGGTACCCGATTCGCGAAATAGGGCCAGTACAAAAAGCCAATCTAGATGCCGCAGCTAGCCTGACGATTTCGGGAGGAAAAGCGCGGATCGGAGTCTGCGCCACGCAATTTTTCCCGGCGGCGAATATTCGCCTGCGCTCCGGGAATGGCGCCGTGGCTGAGTGGACGCGTGACCTCATTCCGGGTGAAGCATTTGTCGAGAGCGTGGTCTTGCCTCTGGACATTCAAGAAAGGGACATTCAGGAAAGCGACCTGACCATAATCGTCGAAACCAAAGATCGCCGGGAGTTGCTGCACTACAGGCCGACTCCGGTCACCGAACATGAAGTGCCGGCTCCCGCGACGGAACCGCCGTTGCCGGCGGATATTGCGAGTAACGACGAACTATATGTCACCGGGTTGCATCTGCAGCAATACCGGCACGCCACACGCTATCCCGAGGCGTATTGGCGCGAGGCACTCAAGCGCGATCCTGGAGATAGCCGCTGCAACAATGCGATGGGATTATGGCACCTGCGGCGAGGTGAATTCACCGAGGCGGAGAAACACTTTCGACGAGCGATCGAGCGGCTCACCTTGCGGAACCCAAACCCCTGCGACGGCGAGGCACACTACAACCTCGGCTTGACGCTCCGCTATCTGGGACGCGATCAGGAAGCCTACGCAGCGTTCTGCAAAGCGGCTTGGAACCAAGCTTGGCAGTCCGCGGCGTATCTGGCACTGGCCGAACTGGACGCGAAACAAGGCAAATGGGAGAGCGCGCTGGGCCACCTCAAATCAACGCGGCGTTTGGACACCGACAACCTGAACGCGCGAAACCTGAGCGTGATTGTTCTGCGCAAGCTGGGCGCGAAATCGGAAGCAGATCAGATGCTAAACGAAACCTTGGCGCTCGACCCTCTGGATTCCTGGACCCGCCATTTGGCCAACCGCTCTTTGCCAAATGACAACCAAATGCTGTTCGAGTCTTGCGCTGGACTACGCGCGCAGCGGCTTGTATTCCGAAGCGGCCGAGATTCTGGGTTTTGCCGACCGCGCAGCCAGCGACGGTTCCCTGCCGGTAATCCTCTACGCTACGGCTTTTCTTCAACGCCAGATGGGGAACGAAGCCGTTGCGAAACAAGCGGCTTCCGACGCCTCGCGAGCATTGCCCGACTATTGCTTCCCCAGCCGTCTGGAGGAACTCGTCATCTTGCAGGCGGCAGTTGACGCCGATCTTCAGGACGCCCGAGCCCGTTATTACCTGGGCAACCTGCTCTACGACCGGCGAAGACACGCGGAGGCGATTACTTTGTGGGAAGAGTCCTCCCGTTTGGACCCGGCGTTCTCGGTGGTCTGGCGCAATCTCGGAATTGGATACTTCAACGTGCTCGGCAATGCGGAGCTGGCCCGATCGGCTTTCGACCAAGCTCTGCGGGCAAATCCCACGGATGCGCGGGTTCTGTATGAAAGAGATCAACTCTGGAAGAGAATTGGGGAATCACCCGAGTGTCGCCTAAGGGAACTGGAGAAATTTACCGGGCTGGTAGGCCTTCGCGACGATCTTTCGGTCGAACTGGCAACGCTTTACAACCAGACTCTGCAACCGACGAAAGCACTCACTCTTATCCAGTCGCGCAAGTTTCAGCCATGGGAAGGCGGCGAAGGCCTGGTGCTGGGCCAGCACGTGCGCACTCATCTAGCGTTGGGGAAACTCGCCTTGGACGAAGGAAACGCCAGCGAAGCGCGGCGTTGGTTCGAGGCTGCCCTGAAATCTCCGGAAAATCTCGGAGAGGCCACTCACCTGTTAGCGAATCAGAGCGATGTTTATTTCCTTCTGGGCGAGGCTCGCGCGGCGGGCGGCGATCAAGCATTGGCACGGCAATGGTGGGAGCGGGCGGCGAAACACCAAGGCGATTTTCAGGAAATGAGCGTCAAGGCGTTTTCCGAGATGACCTACTACAATGCACTGGCACTCAAACGGCTCAATCGAGAAAGGGAGGCCGAGCAACTCCTGGGCGCGTTGCTGAGGTATGCAGAGGATCTGGCGCAACAGGAGGCGAAGATCGATTACTTCGCAACTTCGCTTCCGGCCATGCTGCTATTTGAGGACGATCTGCAGAAGCGCAATACGATCAAAGCAACCTTTTTGCAGGCCCAGGCCTGGCTAGGATTGGGCAACCGGCAAAAGGCCGAGCATCTGCTCGAAGAGGTTCTGGGCCTTGACCGGAATCACATGCTGGCCGCCGATCTGCGAGCTGAGCTGAGACCGCATCCCGATAAAATTCAAAGCGGCCGATGAACGAAAAGCAGGTTAGGTTCCCGCGGCTAACGGCGGGACATCCTGGTCAGGCTGCAGGGCAACCTTGCGAATATCTGATACAGCTTGCTGGATGGCATCCGTGCCGTCGAGAACTGTAATCACGGTGCGATAGCTGCGCGATTCGCCGTGCTCCAGCCAAATCATGGAGCCATCGTCTCGGGCCGCCTGGTCGCCTTGCACGTGGTGGGTAGAAGGTTCCACGCCAATCACGTACGCGCCTTCGCGCAAGTGGAGCCATTCGAGAAAACATGGAAGCTCCTTGGCGTACCATTCGACCATTACGCCGAAGTTAAGACGCTCATTGACTACCGCAACCCGCATTCTGCCGTCGGAGTCGGCAACGAGTTCGTGTTCGTAGGCCTGTTCATGAAGACCAGCAGTCGGGGCAGCCATTACCTGATAGGAAGAGCGTTGCTCAGGAACTACCGGCGAGTACCAGAGAGTTCGAGCGATGGGCGCGACCAACCTTGTTCCTTCGTCGAGCAACGGCCAACCCAGGTCAATGTGATACAGCAGCATGTGGGGGCTTCTCTCGAAACCATAATTTTGAACCGTGTCGTGCAACCGGATTTCATTGCTGCCGATCTCCGACTCAATTCTGCGGTGCAGGCGCAGGTGCTCGCCAAAGACAGCCGCTTGCCGGATTTCTCCTTCGGCCCAGAGCAAGCGGCGGTCGCCGTCCCAGGATTCGCCATATCCGGAGAGACGGGCAGGAATGTTCGACACCCGCCCATGCAATCCGTGATGCATCGTTTTGCGAAGGGGGTAACGGTATTGCGAGGCATCCACCTGGGCTGCGGCGAAGATATGATCCAAGCCTCCGGTGGTTTGCAGTCCCGAGAAGGAGCGCAGCCAGGCCACGCCATCCTCGTCCGCATTCTCGTGCAAGCCGGGATGCCGGATTCCAGTCGGGGAGCACCAGCCAAACGCCCGGCCCTTGTGTTCCGCCTGGCCGAAATCCATAGCCCGATCCACCAGGACGTTAAACGCCAGCCCGCTTCCGGTGCGGAATTCCAGAACCCGTACGCCCCGTTCGCTTCCATCATCGAGAACCACTTTGCGCACGCCACCGGCTGCGGTCAAGTCGCCCGAGTGGCGTTCCAAATCAAGCCGGCTAAAACTCTGTCCATTCAATTTCATGCTCCCTCGCCTTATGGTTTTGCGTGAGTCTCCCGGGCTTGTCGCCCGCTCAGAAAACGGGACTCGCTAATATACTCCATGGCTTTTACAATGGTGCGTCACCAGGCGCCCGCGCATTTTTCGCGGCGGGGCGCCATGATACAATCTCAATCGAAATAGTAGAGAGTGAATTAAATTCAATGCCCGAACAAGACGCAAGTAATCCAAAAGAATTTTACCCAGACGTCCCGCAGGCAGAGGTAGCTTTCCCCCTCAAGGGATCGAACTCGCTGGACTGGGGGATGAAGAACCGCCTGTCGAATATCTTCGATAGCGGCTCCGGCAAGACGGTGATGCTGGCCATTGATCACGGCTACTTTCAGGGTCCGACGACCGGTCTGGAGCGGGTGGATATCAATATCGTGCCGTTGTTGCCTTTCGCCGACACGTTGATGGTCACGCGCGGTATTCTGCGGTCTCTCATTCCACCGACATTTACCCGCGGGGTGGTGCTGCGGACGAGCGGGGGCCCGAGCATTCTGAAAGAACTCTCCAATGAGCAGATTGCGGTCGACATAGAGGACGTGATCCGGTTAAACGCCTCGGCCATGGCGGTGCAGGTGTTCATCGGTGGAGAGCATGAGAGCCAATCGGTGCATAACCTGACCCGCCTGATTGATGCCGGGCAAAAGTATGGAGTGCCGGTTCTGGCGGTCACGGCGGTAGGCCGCGAGATGGTACGGGACGCACGCTACATGAGATTGGCCTGCCGTATTTGCGCGGAATTGGGCGCCACATACGTCAAGACCTACTACGTGGACGAGGGATTTGAGACAGTTACGGCTTCGTGCCCGGTGCCGATTGTGATCGCAGGCGGCAAGAAGTTGCCCGAACTGGAAGCCCTACAGATGGCTTGGAGAGCCACCGAGGAAGGCGCCCTGGGGGTGGACATGGGGCGGAATATTTTCCAGTCAGAATCGCCGCAGGCCATGATTCAAGCGGTGCGCCAAGTGGTCCACAAGCGGGAACGGCCGGAACGCGCCTTCGATCTGTATCGCACCCTGATGGCGGAACAACCGGTCAGCGTAGGTTGACGGGCAGCGTGCCTCGCCCCAAACCCCGATCTGGCCAAGGGTCAGAAAATTTGAACAGATGACGGGAGACCTCTCCTCCCTGTGCCAGGAAAATAATGGAACATCGCTGGTCCGCGAGAGAAGCTAACAACTTTGTGGCGCAGATGCAAGGCATCTGCAACGAGGATGTGGCGTTGGTGATTTACGCCAGCCGCCTTCTCGGAGCGGAGCGCGGGCTGGTGCTTCACGGCGGCGGCAACGCTTCGGTAAAGGGACAACGCAGCGACCTTTTCGGCCAGCTACAGCAGACTCTAGTGATCAAAGGCTCCGGACGCGACATGGCGGCGGCGGCGCCCGGCGATTTTGCAACTCTCGACCTGTCCGCGGTTCAGCGCCTCCGCAGGTTAGAGCAGCTCACGGAAAAGGATATGGCGAACGAGTTGCGCCGCAGCATGCTGGACTGCTCGTCGCCCTGTCCTTCGATCGAGACGCTGGCGCACGCCTTCTTACCGGTAAAATACATCCTTCATACCCACGCCGACGCGGTATTGGTGCTCACCAATCAGCGGGACGAACTGGAAAGAGCCCGGACGGCGCTAGGCTCACAAGTCATCCTGGTGCCCTACCACCGTCCCGGATATGCCCTGGCGAAAGCGGCGGCATCCGCGTTCGAGTCCGCTCCCGGCGCACGCGGAATGGTCTGGCTGCAGCACGGGATTGTCACCTGGGGCACAACCGCGGAGGAAGCCTACACTCGCATGATCGAACTGGTCAGCATGGCGGAGGAGACGCCGAACAAAACTCCCAGCCAAGATCGACCACGTCCGTGCCGGACGCAACCGAAACCGCATCACGGCGCCTCGAACAATTGGCGCCGATCGTGCGCGGCATTCTGTGCGAGCGTGACCCGAGAAGATGAATTACCGGCCGGAGCCCTGGTCTTGCCGCTGCTGTCCCAGGAGGTTCTCGATATTCTAGGCGCTGAGCGGGCCCGCGACGTGCTGGTTTCCCCTCCTCTTACCAGCGATCATCTGATCCGCACCAAGGCGTTGCCGCTCTGGGTTGACGGCACTGGTCAGGAAGATGAAGCGGCCCTGGCCGAGTCCTTGCGGAAAGCAATTGACGGCTATGGCAAGAACTATCTCTCCTACTTCAAACGAAACGCGGATGGCAGATATCAGCATACGATGCTTTTCCCCGGCTGATTCTGATCCCTGGAGCTGGAGTTTTGGCTGCTGGGTTTGATATGGAGAGCGCCCTCATTGCCCGCGACATCGCGCTGCAAAGTCTGTTGGCCAAGGACCGTATCGCCGCCATGGGTGGGACCTATGGACGCCTTCTGAAAAAGACCTGTTCCACATGGAATACGATCCATTTCAACGCGCCAAGCTGGCGGCCAAACCCAGGCAGGCGATGGCGGGACGCACTGCCCTGGTCACGGGCGGCGCGGGTGCGATTGGGCTGGGAGTTTGCGAGGAATTACTGCGGCTGGGATGTGCAGTGGCTCTCGGCGATTTGCCGGGAGAGCGGCTGACCATGACGGTACGGGAACTGACGGCTGCGCATGGTAATCGGGTGCTGGCCGTGCCCTTCGACGTCGCGGAGCCGAAACAGGTAGCGAGCGCCTTCCGGGAAATTGCGCGAACCTGGGGTGGGCTGGACCTGGTGGTTATCAATGCGGGCATTGCACACACGTCGTCTCTCGCCGAGCTTGATCTGGAAGCCTTTCGCCGGCTGGAGCGTGTCAATGTCGAAGGCACCTTGAACCTTTTGTCCGAATCTGCCCGTCACTTCCGCTTGCAGAATTGCGGAGGCGACGTGGTGCTCATCTCCACCAAGAATGTGTTCGCCCCGGGCGCTGGCTTTGGCGCCTACAGCGCCACCAAGGCGGCGGCTCGCCAGTTGGCCAGAATTGCCAGCCTGGAAATGGCAAGCATTGGAGTGCGGGTCAACATGGTGGCCCCAGATGCGGTCTTCAGCCATGGCGGGCACCGATCGGGTCTCTGGGAGACGGTTGGTCCAGACCGCATGCGGGCGCGAGGACTAGATGAGAAAGGGCTGGAGAGCTACTACCAGAGCCGCAACCTTCTGAAAGCGCGGGTCACCGCAACCCACGTAGCCAATGCTGTGATTTTCTTCGCCACCCACCAGACACCCACCACGGGCGCCACCATCCCGGTGGATGGCGGCCTGCCTGACGCCACGCCGCGATAAGTCCGAGGTCAGACTATACGCCGCTTCAGCAACTCTTCTCCAGATTGTTGCAGACGTCCGGCGGTTCGATTTTTGTTCTTGAGCGCGAGGGCGACAAACAGGGCGTCAATCACCGCCAGTTGGGTGACACGCGAGGCCAGCGGAGCCTGGAAATATTTGATCTCGCTGGGGGTGGCGTAGAGAGCGATGTCGGCACAGGCCGTAATGGGAGACTTCATGGCGTTGGTAAGACAGATGGTGGTCGCGCCTTTGGCCTTAGCTACCTCCAGACACTGCACTGTCTCGCGGGTAGTGCCCGAGCAGGAGATTCCAAACGCCACATCCGACGCTTTCATCTGCGTAGCCGCAATGAGTTGTATGTGCGAATCGAACTGGCTCGATGCCTGCAAGCCGATGAGTTGAAACTTGCAATACGCGGTGTAAGCCACTGGATAAGAAATCCCGATGGAGAAAAACTCGATCCTGCGAGCCTTTTCTATAGCCTGGGCAGCTCGTTCGAAGACCGCTTCCGAATTGATTTGCAACGTCTCCATCAAACTCTGGGCGTGAAAATGGAAGACCTTTTCGAAGAGCGATCCATTTTGCGAGTCTCCGGCAGACAATCCCGCCTGGGCCAAGTCACGGGCCAGAGCTATCTTGAAATCGGCAAATCCTTTAAGGCCAAGGCGGCGGCAAAATCCGACGATCGAGCCGACACTGGCTCCGGAGTCCTTGCGGATCTCGGCAATCGAAGAAGTGATTACCTTTTCCGGATCGGCGAGAACACATTCCGCAATGAGGCGTTCGGTGGGCTTGAGGGAAGCGAGAATCCCCCTCAAATACACCAGTAACGACCGCTTCGCATCCAGGTCTGTAGAGTTTTCCTCAGCTTTCAAAGTCAGACCGGTTTTTTGACGGCGAGTCATGAGACGTGGGCAAGACTCGGAGGCTAATGCATATGTAGCAGCAAGTCAAGGATTGGGGCGGCACTGCGGCTGTTGAAAGCCGCTGGGCATTTTCAAAAAGCGTACGCTTAACGTACGTGGCCGAAACCTGTGGGGTTCGTCTGTCGGAAGTATGCGGAAACCCCGCATGAATACTGCTTTAAAGCTGGTGAGCGCGGTAGGAATCGAAC
>CAWDCI010000036.1:0-87791 GCA_963800745.1 uncultured Acidobacteriaceae bacterium | reverse complement strand
TGGCCTGGGCGACCGGGAGCATCTCTGCGCCAAGAGCTTGGCCACCTGGAAACAGGTGCGAACCGTGAGGGAGGCGCTCCTCCGCAGGTCATTTTCAAAAAGAAAGGCGGTCAGCTCCTGCAGCTTGGTGCGCTGCGCCGGGAACGGCTCACGCTCAAGGGACGCACTCCCCTCCCCGCCTGTCGCTCCACCGACGGAGCTTTAGCCGATTGCGTACGGGGGCGCCCACCGCCGCGGCCGGCACCGCCGCGGGGGCCGCCGCCGCCATCAGCGAGGCCAACAGATTTGATCTAGAGCCTTTGGACATAGAGCGATGGATTCAGCCTTGGCCGCAGCGAGGATCGAGTTGCAGGAGTGTGGCGCCAGCTGGCCCGCATCGTCGAGCGCCGCCCAGCCGCCGCCAAAAGAATGTTTGTAGCATTTCGCGATCCAGTGAAACGCGAAGTGCGATTGTCGAGCATCGGAATGTCCACGCCCGCCTGTTTCAGAAGCGCGGGAAACTCGCGCGAGAAGATCCGCCCGGGCTTTAGCCCATTCAAAAGCAGCGCCGTCTTCTTGCCGGGTGCCAGGGTCTGCAAGCTGGCGGGCGCTCTCTTGCGTTTCCCGGTCTGCCAGGGACGGCTGGGTAACGATCACACAAAGGTCGCAATCAGCGAGTTCGCGCAAAAATGGCCGCTCATCGAGCCGCGGCGGCGAGTCGATGATCACGACATTAAAGGCCTCCGGGTTGCCCTTGAATTCAGCGATGGCCGGTTCGCTGGGAGCCTGGATCGCCGAGCGCCTTGGTAAGCGTCTTCTGCCAGTCGGTATCGACAAACCCCACCTTGAGCCCAATGTGGGCCAAGCCCAGGATCGCATGATATGAGCACGTCGTCTTTCCCCAGTGCCACCTTGCCGTTCGAGAAGATGATGCGCGGTGCGTGACTCATATGAATGGGAGTTGGTGAGGCTAGGAGCTTGGGAGGCTGGGAGGTAGGGCGCAAGCAGAAAGGTTTCGTCCGGAGGGACGGTGATACTCTGGGAGTTTGGGAGGCTGGGAGCCTGGCGCTCCTACACCAAGATGCACCCAGCACTCCCCTCCCCTCGCCAGGCGCCTACCCAGCCCGAGCACCTCGGCACCCTCGACAGCACAACCCTCCGCCTCGAGCGGATAGTTTGTGGAATGGGAGGCTAGGAGTCTAGGAGCTTGGGAGGCTGGGACGCTCAGCTGGCTGCGGTCGCGCAGATCACCGGGGGGGGCCGCCAGCGAACGTCGAATTCTGGGCTGTGCCACGGTTTGGGAGGCTGGGGGTTTGGGAGGCTGGGAGGCTGAGAGCGGACGGGCTGGTGTAGTCGGCAGCGCGGACAGCGGGAAGGCTCATCACCGCCAGGTCAATTCAACAGAGCTGACCCCAAGATCCGGAAGGGGAGGGGAGGGGCGCCCGGCGCCGCCAAGGCCGACCCTCGGCCACGATTTCAGCCGCCTCGCCGATTGGGCGCCAGCTGACGAACGAACTCATTGCGCCAGATCCGCAGCCCCCAAGCAAATGAACCAATCGTCAGTAGACGAGCGCTCCGCTTCCCGTGTTCAAGCAGCAAGGCGGCGGCCGGTTGCAGTCTCGCTCGCTCGCCGAACCACCGAAAGTGAGAACCTGCTTGCATTCCAAATAATCACTCAAGTAATAGCCACCCCCCGTAACCTACGTTACTCTCCAAAGCCCCAGATGGAATCGACCGAAAAGACCGATCGGATTCGAGAGAAGCTCAAGCGTGAGCTCGGCCCCATCATTGGGGCGGCCCTTGCGGATCCCTTGGTCGTCGAGGTAATGCTGAACCCGGACGGCAAGCTGTGGGTGGAGCGTTTGGGGAGAGCCCATGAGGCGGGTAGGGGAGATGAGGGCGAGCAACGCCGAGGCCCTCATGGCGACCATCGCCTCCTCGCTATCGACGACGATCACGCGGGAGAAGCCCTACGTGGAGGGAGAGCTCTTGACGGACGGCTCCCGCTTCGAAGGCGAGATGCCGCCAATCGTTGCGAGCCCCTCGTTTACCATCCGAAAGAAAGCGAGCCGAGTCTTCACGCTGGAAGACTACGTGGAGCGAGGATATGACAGAGGGGCAACGCCGGACAATCGGCGCAGCCGTGGGGCCGCCGCAACATTCTCGTCGTGGGCGGAACGGGTTCCGGCAAGACATCCTTTTGAACGCCGTGATCCAGGGCGATCTCGAAGGAGAGCCCTCGGGCGGCCGCCTGGTGATGGTCGAGACAGCGGAACTCCAATCATCTGCCCAACGTCCTCACCCTGCGAACGAGCGATACGGTGGAGCATGCAGCGGCTGCTCGAATACGCCATGTCGCCTCCAGGCCGGATCGGATCCTGGTCGGTGAGGTACGCGGAGCCGAGGCCCTGGCGCTCGTCAAAGCCTGGAATACCGGGCAACCAGGGCGGGCTCGCGACGGTGCATGCCAATGACGCGGCCGCCGGGCTTTTGCGCCTGGCGCAACTGATCGAAGAAGGGCTGCAGGGCGGAAAGGCCGACCCGGCGGTCATCGCCGCCGCGGTCGGCCTGGTCGTCGTCCGTGCCAAGGTCAGCACGGCGCCGGGCCACAGGATCACGGAAATGCTATCCGTGAAAGGCCATGAAGACGGCCGCTACGTTTTTGAGCCCATCCTTTCCGCATCGTAACCCAAAAACATCGAAACCAGTGAAAACACCGATCTATCGCCTCGCGGTGCTAGCGCTCGTCGCCATTCGCCGCCCTGTCCGTCCCGTCGCGGGCGCTCGCCTCGACGTCGTCCTCCGGCACCGCCATGCCGTGGGAGAGCCCCCTGCAAACGATCGCGACCTCGCTGAGCGGCCCGGTACGCCGGCGCTCATCTCGCTCATCGCGATCGTGATCTGCGGCATCACCCTGATTTGGGGCGGCGAAATCGGCGAGTTCGCGAAGAAGCTCGTTTACGTGGTCATGGTCATCGCGGTCCTGGTCGGAGCCTCCAGCTTGATCTCGACCCTGTTCAGCAGCAGCGGAGCCCTCGTGTGATACCCATGGCTCTCGCCCGAACCCCCATCTACCGAGCGACGACGCGGTCCCAACTCCTGATGGGAGGGGAGCGCACGCTTGTTTTTCACGATCGCCATGCTGGCGGCGATGCTGATTTTCTCCGCGGGAACGATCCTTTCCGGGATCTTCGGCGTTTTCGCCTGGACGGCGGGGATGTTCGTTTTGCGCGGGATGGGGAAGGCGGACCCGGAAATGTCGCGCGTGTACCTGCGGCACGTGAAGTACGCCCGATATTACCCGCCCCGGTCGCGGCCGGCCTGCCAACGATGAGCCCCGAATTTCCGCGATCGGCAAACCTGCCGGCGGCCGATGGCCGCTTGGCGATGCTGGATTTCGCGAACCGGGCGCTTTGGAAAAAACCCGAAGGTCTGGCGGAGGCCAAGCGACTTGGCCAGGACCAGGGCAGCGAAGAGGGGAGGGGAGGCCGGTGGAGACCGCTCAAACGACACCGCACGCGCGAGGCGGGTCTGCCGGACCTGCTTAACTTCGCCGCCGTGGTGGATGACGGCATCGTCCTAAACAAGGACGGAAGCCTCATGGCGGGCTGGTTCTACCAGGGCGCCGACATCAGCTCGTCCACGGACGAGGAGCGGAATGGAAGAAGCGAACGGCTGAACCGGGCCTTTGCGAAGCTCGGGACCGGCTGGATGACGCACGTCGACGCGATCCGCTACGAGGCGCGGGATTACCCGGCGCCGCACAAATCCCATTTTCGGGACCCGGTCAGCCGCATGATCGACAACGAGCGGCGGACTCAATTCGAGGCGGAGGGCTCACACTTCCAAAGCATGTACGCTCTGGTCGTGACCTACCTCCCGCCGACCGCGAACACGCAGAAGGTGCAAAACCTGATGTACAACCGGGACACGAGCGAAGACGCCGTGAACCCGGGCACGCGGATCCTGGAGCTTTTCAGGCAGCAGCTCGCCGAACTCGAGGACGCGCTTTCCGGGGTCGTGCGGCTGCAACGGATGAAGGGCAAGCGCTACGTCGATGAAGCCGGACTCGATCACATCAACGAGGAACTGCTGCAGTACCTCAATTTTGCCGTCTCGGGCGATTCGCACCCGATCGATCTTCCGCCGTGCCCGATGTACCTGGATTCGCTGTTGGGCGGCCAGGAGCTGTGGACCGGCGTGACCCCGAAGATCGGCGAAAACTTCATCGGGGTCCTGTCGATCGACGGCTTCCCCAACGAGTCGACGCCGGGGATTCTCGCGGCGCTCGACCGCCTCGCCGATCCGCTATCGGTGGTCGACCCGGTTCATCTTCATGGACCCGGAGGAGGCCAAAACCCACCTGGACGCCTATCGCCGGAAGTGGATGCAAAAGCAGCGGGGGTTTCTGGACCAGATTTCTCAAGACCAACCGCAGCGGGGTGGATCAGGACGCGGTGAACATGACCTTGGAGACCGAGGCCGCGCGCACGGAAGCCAGCTCCGGCCTGGTGACCTTCGGGTATTTCACGGGAACGGTGGTCTTCCTCAGTGAAAAGCGGGCTCAACTGGATGAATCGGCCCGGATCACGCGGCGCGCCATTCAGAACCTCGGCTTTGGCTGCAGGATCGAGACGGTCAACACCGTCGAGGCCTGGCTGGGAAGCATCGCCGGGCGCGGCAGTCCATAACGTCCGGCGGCCGCTCATCAGTACGCGCGTCCTGGCCGACTTCATCCCGAGTGCCAGCGTGTGGCCTGGCGCCGAAACCTGCCCGTGCCCGTTCTATCCGCCGAATTCGCCGCCGCTCCTGCACGCGGCGACGGAGGGAGCAACGCCGTTCCGGCTGAATCTCCACGTGGGAGACCTGGGGCACACCCTTATTTTCGGCCCGACCGGCGCCGGCAAATCGACCCTGCTCGGGTTGATGGTGGCTCAATTCCGGCGGTACAAGGGGGCGACCGTCTTTGCCTTTGATAAGGGCAATTCCCTCCTGGCGCTCACGAAGGCCTGCGGAGGGCAGCGTTACGAGCTCGCAAGCGACGTGGCACGGGGCGGCGGCTTCATGCCGCTGGCGAATATCGACAGCGACAACGACCAAGGCTGGGCCGAGGAGTGGGTGGAAACCTGCGCGGCGCTCCAGATGGGAGTGGGGAAGGTCACCCCGGCGCATCGCAACGCCATCCACCTCGCCATGAAGCTCCTCCGGGACTCGTCGCGGGAGCACCGCACGATCACGGATTTCGTGACGAATCTCCAGAACGTCGAACTGCGGGAGGCGCTCCAATACTACACGGTGAGCGGATCCGCCGGCGAGCTGCTCGACTGCAAAGCCGAAAATCTCAATTTCGGAGATTTTTCAAACCTTCGAGATGGAGGAACTCATGGGGCGCCGGCGACGAGGTCGTAATCCCCGTCCTGCTGTACCTCTTCCGGCGCATCGAAAAAAGCCTCCAGGGGGCGCCAACCCTTCCTCTCGATTGATGAAGCCTGGATCATGCTCGAGCACGCGGTCTTCAAGCCGAAAGTTCCGCGAATGGCTCAAGGTGATGAGAAAGGCGAATTGCGCGATCGTCCTTGCGACGCAGAGCCTCGCCGACGCCGGCCCGGAGCGGACGATCTCGACGTTTTGCTGGAATCGTGCCCGACAAAGATCCTGCTGCCGAACGAAGAAGCGACGAGGGCGACGCGGTCACCGAGGGCCCGCGCCGCTTCTACACGAATGCAGATTGGGCTGAACCCCCGCCAAATCGAGCTCCTGGCGACGGCGACTAAAAAGCGGCACTATTACTACCTCTCGACGGAAGGCCGGAGGCTCTTCGACCTGAATCTCGGCCCGGTCACTCTGGCCTTCGTGGGTGCGTCGGGGAAGGAAGATTTCGCGGCGATCCGCGAACTCGAAGGCCTGCACGCCGGGCAGCGTTTGGCCGGCGGCGCGTGGCTGAGAGCGCGGCGTCCGGCGAGCCCAGGCGGAGTTTGAACCGCTCGGCGCGGCTCCCCGGAGCTACCGACACCCAAGGCGGCGTGAAAAACAACAAACCCATGTCGGCCATTAAACTGAGACCAAAGGGCGGCCCGGTCGGCCGTGATCGCCTCGGTTCGCCGCCGCCGGCAAGGATCGACCCGGCGCAGTCGTCGGCGCCACCCGAAAGAAATCAGCCCAGTTCCTGAACTTCGGGCAGCTTTCCGCCCGGGGTCCGCCGAACAGGTCGAGATGGTGGTGAAGCAAGCCGAGCAGATTCAGAATCAGCTCAACGCGTACGCCTCCAATTGCAGAATACGCAGCAGTTGACCGGGCTGCAATGGACCAATGCCTCGGCCGACATAAATGAGCTCGCGCAAATCGCGCAGACCGGCGCCAACGTGTCCTACACCTACGCGGCGCAGGACACGGCCTATACCGCGCTCCATCACAGCTATGCCGATTATCTCGCGCAAAACCCGGCGGCGCCGACACCGGCAACCTACCAGCAGTGGAGCGCCTACAATCTGGATGCAGCCACCCGGGCCGCAAATGCCGCCGGGATGACGTTCGCCCAGGCAAGCGACGAACAATCGCGGATCGCGGCGCTCAAGACGGCGGGCGCCAACCCCACGGGGGAGGTGCAGGCGGTCATGGCTGGCAATGCGCTCGCCGCGGAGATGCTCGATCAGATGCGCCAACTTAAATTGCTGATGGCACAGCAGATGGACAGCCAGGCGCGCTACCAACGAATCGAGGAGGAGAAGAAAGCGCAGGCGGCCACCGCCATTCAAAACGTGAGCACGCCGCCCACCAACACCGGCACGACGGATGCCAGCTACGGGGCGATGCCGAACAACTGAGCATGCGCCGTCTTTTGCTGACTTCCACCGCTGGAATGCTGCTCTTCGCCGCATTGGCCCCGCACGCGGCCGCGCAGACGCCGGCGCCCTTGCCGGCGGCGCCCCGTCGTTCACGGGCAGTTGGACCAGATAACCAATAACTTCCTCACCGTTTCCAAACTGTGGGAAGCGAACATCACGTCCGCGGCCACTCGGCTTTTCTGGCTCCTGGCGGGAATCGAGATGACCTGGACAGCCATCAACATCGCCGTGAAAGGCAGCGGCCTCCAGGAATTCGCCGCTGAATTCATCGCCGGATATTCTTCATCGGCTTCGGATTGGCGCTGCTCACCTATGGGCAGAGCTGGGCGGCGGCGATCGTCAATAGCTTCCAGCAGATCGGATCCACCCGGCGATTCCAAGACTCGGCCCTGGCCACCGGGGCAGGGGACATCACGCCTTTTCGGGCAACCTGACCCCGTCGCTGATCGTAGGGGTCCGGATCTCCACGCACAAGCAATATGTTCCCGGTCATAGGCGTCGGGGCATTGATCGGGCCCGGCTCGGCGCTGGGCATCGCGGTTGTGATGGGCCTCGCCATGATCATGATCATCATCGGGTTCTCCCTGATCGCGGTGCGGGAGGTCATGGTGCTCTGCGAAATGTATATCGTCCTCTCGGCCGGGGTGATCGTGCTCGGCTTTGGCGGGTCGCGGTGGACGAAGGATTATGCCCACAAATACATCCGGTACGCGGTCTCGGTGGGCGTGAAACTGTTCTTCATGCAGTTGGTTGTCGCCTTGACGGTCGCCTTTCTGAACAGCCTGACGATCGGGACCGCCCGCCGGGGATCCAGGGCGCCTTCACGATCGTCGCGTCAATCATCGTCTGCGTGGTCCTGGTTTTCATCATTCCGAACATCGCGGCAGGACTGCTCCAGGGGACAGCAGCACGCACGGCGGCGAACCCGTAGCGATGGCGATGACGACCACGCTGATGGTCGCCCAAATGACGGCCGCGATCACGAAGATTGTTACGATGCCCTTTACCGGCGGCGCCTCCGGGGCGGCGGCCACGGGGGATATGAAAGGCGCCACAACCCGGGCCTTCGCCCTGGCGGGCAATGGCGGCCTGGCGGCCGGTGGGGAAGAAAGTGGGGTAGGGGCGGCCGCGGGCCTGGCTGGAGGCCTCGGGAAGCCCCAGGAGCCCCGCCCAGCCCAAAAGGAGGCGGTAAATGAGTGCTGAATCCAAGGCGCGAAACCCCTATCTCGATGCCCGGCGCGAGTGGAACGAGCGCTATGGCGACTATATCCATCAGGCGCGCCAATGGCGGGGGTTGGCGATGGTATGCGCCGCGATCGCGCTCGCCGCGGTCATTGGGATTTGCTGGATCGGGAGCCAGAGCAAATTGGTGCCGTACCTCGTCTATGTGGACCACAGCGGCAACGCGGTCGTGGGCCACGAAGCGCAGACGACGGAGGTCGACGACAATATGGTTCGGGCTCTCTTTGCCGGATTTATCGAAGACTGGAGATCGGTCTCGGTCGACGCCGGTTCGGAGAGGCGCTCGGTGGACCACGTCTATGCCCACCTGAGCCGGTCGGACCCCTCGTTTAATGAGGTCAGTGGCTATTTCAAAGAGAACAACCCGTTCGACCGGGCTCAGAAAGAGACGGTGACCGTGGCAATCCAATCGGTGCTGCGGACCTCCCCCGAAACCCTCGAAGCGGAATGGACCGAAGAACACCGGGACCGGAAAGGTTTCGTGGTCAGTCATTCGCTGTGGAAGGCCTCCGCCAACACCGCACTGAGCCCGCCCAGAAAAGAGGCCGATGTTCTGCGAAATCCGACCGGGTTCTTCGTCCAGGACCTCCAATGGTCGGAAGAGCTCACGCGACCCTGATGAAACCCCTCTTGCCCCTTGGGATTGCGATGGTGCTGGCGAGCGCCGGGCTCCAGGCGGCCGACGCTGGAGCCGCGACCCCGCTCGTGGTCCCGCCCGCGGCCCCGGTCGCCCCGCCGAGGGACCCGCGGCAGGATACACTATCGCCTAAGGAAGCGGAGGGGCTCGAACTGGCGAAACAGTGGCTTGCGGCCAAGGACGAGCTGACCCTCGGAGCCAACGGGCAGGTCAAATACCTCTTTGGCGCGCATCTGCGCTTCGTTTTGCGGACCTCGGAGAGCGAGATTCACATCCGCCACGGCCAGTTTCACATCGGTGAGTATGGGGCTCTTGGCGGCCAGCGCCGGAGTTTCATCACTCACAATGCACACTGGCAGGGGATGTGTGCGCTGGGTCAAAAGCGATACTTGTTTGCCCGCGTCCCAGAACCGGCCCACGGCAAGAACCGAATCGTCCTTGGTTACGTAAGGATTAAAAAGCAGCGGGTTGCGGCCAGGATAAATCACCGCCGTATGGGCGGGGCGCAAATAGCAGGAGTGCAGCGCGTCCAGCATCCAGACGCTGGGAGCTACTACCGTGCTGGCCTGCGATATCCCTCTCATCATGACATCGCGGTACCAGCGCAACCAGCGGCTGTCGTCGGGTTCACGCCCGTGCACCGCCTTCCACCAGCTGATCAGGTCGCTGTGAGCCACCACCACGCGCGGCACATCGACCGGAAGGCTGCCGTAGCAAACATGATTCAAGTGCAAAAGATCCGGCCGTAGTTCACGCACCAGCGCTGTGAGATATGCGAAGGAGTCTTTAAGGTCCCATTCCCCTTCCTGCATCCAGTCCAGGGAAAAAGCGGTGGGACGATATTCCAGCCCCGGAAGCTTTTCCATCCAGGCAGTCTGCTGCGGCAGGGGAATCTCGCCCAGGCTAACCAGCGTGACCCGCACGCCCCGGCCGACCAGGCCAGTGACCAGTTCGCGAGTATAGTTCCACACCCCGCTCAAGGTGTCGGTTGTGACCAGAATATGCACCAGCAATCCCCAGGAGAAATGGACGGAAAGCCGCAGTGGGCAAGCCTTCTCCGCATCCAGCGATGTCCTATTGTAATGGCAGGGCAGGTTAAAGTTTGAAGAATTTCCTGGCAAGAAATTGGCGAGCGCAAACAATTGCACACTCGCGAAAGTGTGCAGTGTGACAAGGGGAGAGCGGCGCTATTCCGCGATGCCCAGCTTGCCGCAAATCTGCTGCGCCAACTGATGCACACTTTGCATTCTGGTTTGCGCGGTCGCTGGAAGTTCCGGCAGCTTCAACGCCATTTCGCAGGAGACCAGAATGGCAGTCGCGGTACTTTTCAATTCGCTGCGTAGTTCTTGCTCGGCTATGTGCCGGGCAATCTGGCTCTCCCTTTGGCGGCGCTGCAAGGCGAGGCGCAGCTCGCGCACCACGCGTTGCATGCCCTGGATGGCGAAGTTGACGTACACGGGAACCGCGGTGCCAAGGCGCTGCAGCAGCGCATCAGTTTCGTCTGGTTCGAGGTCGACCGCAGACTGATCGATGACGACCGCGGAAAAATCCTGCGCCCGCAGACAGCCAGCGGCTTGCCGTAAGGTTGAGGCTACTTGCGTAGTTTCAGAAGTGGCTTGGTGCAACGCCTGAGCACAATCCTGACCTCGTGCCGAGGGCGTGATCAGTAGAATCATGATCTTCCAAATTGCACGCCAGTCGCCACAGCACAAACGTTGAAAACAGAGGACTTACGCTCGAGCCGGGCGGCTGCTTTTTCCCGTCATGGGAAGCTTTGCCCGCTTCTGAATCATTGCGGAGAACAGGCATACTCCTTCAACTTGCGATACAGGGTGGTCTTGCCAATCCCCAGCAGCCGCGCCGCCATCAACTTGTCTCCATTGAGATGGGTGATGGTGTTGCGAATGGTCTGTTTCTCCAACTCCGCCATGGGAAGAATCTTCGGCCGGAACTTTCCACGCTCTCCGGCGGCCGGGCAAAGCTGTGGACAGCGCTGGGTAAATCTTCCGTGTTCATTACCGGCCCGGTGGTCAGCGCGCCCGCCCGGTCCAGACAGTTTTCCAACTCCCGCACATTGCCCGGCCAATCGTAGGCCAGCATAGCCTTCAGCGCGTCATCGCTCAGGGTGCGCTCCTGTCCCGAGGAGCGCTCCATCCGTTCCAGGAAATATCCTACGAGCAAGGGGATGTCCTGACGCCGCTCGCGCAACGGCGGAATCCGGAGGCTAAGCACGTTCAGGCGGAAGTACAGATCGCGGCGAAAAGTTCCCTGCGCTACCGCTTGCTCCAAATCGCGGTTCGTGGCCGCGAGAATCCGCACATTAATAGCGGTGCACTTGGTGCTGCCCACCGGCCGGATTTCCTTTTCCTGGATGGCGCGCAGCAGCTTCGCCTGGAGATCTACCGGCAATTCTCCGATTTCATCCAGAAACACCGTCCCACCTTCGGCGATGGCGAGCAACCCTTCCTTGGCCTGAACGGCGCCGGTGAAAGCTCCTTTTACATAGCCGAAGAGTTCGCTCTCAATCAGCGTCGGCACCAGCGAGCCGCAATCCACCGGAATAAACGGCTTGTCTCGATAAGGGCCGGAGAAGTGGATGGAGCGCGCCACCATTTCCTTGCCGGTTCCGCTCTCGCCCAGAATCAATACCGGGTGACTGCTCTGGGCCGCTTTGGCGATGATCCGGAACAGCTTCTCCATCTCGGGCGCGCGCCCGACGATTCCGCCGAAGCCTTGCTTCGACTTGATCTTTTCGCGCAGCACCCGGTTTTCCGTCTTCAACTTCAGATGACTGGATACGCGGTCCAGCAGGAGCCTTAGCTCCTCCATGCTGAAAGGCTTGGTCATATAGTCATAAGCGCCATTCTTCATGGCCTGCACGGCGGAGTGCACCGTGCCGTACCCGGTCACTACGATGACCACTGCCTCCGGCTTGCGCTCTTTGATCTGGCGCAAGGCCTCCAGGCCACCCGCGCCCGGCAGCTTGAGGTCGAGCAGCACCACGTCGATGCTCTGCGCGTCGAGCTGACGGTAGGCGTGCTCGGCCGAAACCGCCACATGAGTGTTGAAGCCCAGCGATTGCGCCACCTCGCGGCAAACCTCGCGAATGGCGCGTTCGTCGTCAACAATCATCAGGTTGAGGAAATTGGCGGCTTCGATTTGTGGTTGGGGGAATGCGATGGCAGCGGCGGTCGTCATTTTGTATGGCCTCTTTCAAGCTCGAATCTGGGTCTCTGGATACTGCAAATACTGGTCGGGGTGAGCCTGGGGCAAAGAAGCCTGGGGCAAACGAACACAGATCCGCGCACCCTGATCGGGCTCGCTTTGCACCTCCAGACTCCCGTTGGCTTCACTCACGATGCGCTGAACCGTGGCCAGCCCGAGCCCATTGCCCTGGCCGGCGGCTTTTGTGGTGAAAAAAGCCTGGCCGGCCTGGGCGCGGGTAGCGGCGTCCATGCCGCAGCCGGTGTCGGCGACGGTGAATTCCACGTAGCCGTCTAATAACTCCGACGGAGTGTCCACGCCGTCAATGCAGTTGCGCGCGGTCACCGTGATTCGGCCACCGTCTGGCATGGCGTCACGCGCGTTGAGCAGCAGGTTGAGGGCGATTTGCCGCATCGCGGCGCCGCTCATCCCTACTGGGGAGGCTTGGGGATCCAGTTCGGTGACCAATTCAATATTTTCACCAAGCATGCGGGCCAGGAAATTCTGCATTTCGCGGATGACTTCGTTCCAGGAATGGGCGCGGATGTCTTCTGCCGGCACAGACGCCGAGAGCAATTGCTGAATCAATCCGGAGCTGTGCCCGCCTGCTTTGCGGATTTCCTCGACGTAGGCGCGCAGCGGGCTTTCAGAATCAAGTCCGCGGATCAGCAGATCGCAATAGAGCAGGATTCCGGTAAGCAGATTGTTGAAGTCGTGGGCCACGCCGCCCACGACCCGGCCCATGGTCTCCAGCCTTTGCCGTTGCGCTTCGAGTTTTCCCAATTCCAGCCGCTGCGCTTCGATGGTCTGCGGCGCGATTTTCGGCGGCACGATTTTCTGCTGAAACGGAACCTGCGGCTCCAACTGCTTGCGCTTGTCCATCTCGCAAAAATTGACCACCTGCAGCTCCCGTTGGCTGGTACGGAAAAAAGCCGAGCCCGCCAGGATTCGTATCTCCTCGCCGTCCCGCCGCACTCCGGCGCACTCCGAGGCATTCGGCGCTGCCGATTCCGCATTGGGCATAAACAAGAACAAACTCTCCGGAATGAAGTCAGCGAAGGCTCGACCCTCGACTTCCGGGCCTTCGACGTAGCCAAACGCCTGGGCGAACGCCCGGTTGGCGTGGAGCACCCGGCCACCCTCGATGATCGCTAAGCCTTCGGCGCAGGCTTCCATGACGGCGGTCAAGAGAACCGTGTCCGCGGCCTCTTCTTTTTCCTGCTCACTTGCCCGAAATTGCACCACTGCGCTCATGATCTTTCCTTAAAGGTTCCCTGAATGATCTCGGTTGGCCTTGAGCCTCGCTCGCAGTTCCAGATGACGAGAGCGTTCCATCGCGGCCATCTCCCCAATTGGGAATTCCATCCCGCTCGTTCTCACTGTGTGGGTGCTCCCCATTTGGGAAGTGTAGGCGGATTCGTGGCCGCTGCTAAGGCTATCCGTCACAAGAATCTGTGACGGATGACCAAAATCGGGAATGGCGTCTGGCAGGGCCAAAATGGGCGGAAAAGAAGACAGATCACGTCTCCGACGGGCATCCAAGGTACAAAACCCATTTTCAAGGCGGGTGCGTGACGGAAAATGGGGCTATGCTCCTACTGCACCAATCGCCAACTCAAGACCTGCAGCGCGGCGAAGTCAGCCATTCAATTTATTGTCGAGCGAAAGCTGATCCGGGGCGTCTGTCTGAATAGAAGGGACCTATGGCGTCGATCGAGGGATGCAGCTTGGTGTTGTCTTCCATGGAGGGAGCAGGATCAGAGATCGACCTGACCGCTCTGGTGGAGACTTACTCCGGCCTTCTGTTTCGCGTAGCGCACTCGGTTCTACGCAGCCGGACAGAGGCCGAGGACGTGGTTCAGGACGTCTTCGTTCGCATTCTCAAGCATGACCTCAACCTGCTGACAGTAAGAGACATGCGGGTATGGCTGATTCGCATTACCTGGAACCTTTCGCTCGATCGCCGGCGGCGCATCCGGCCCGAACAGCTTGACGAAAGTTTTGCGGAGAGCCTGGTCGCGACCAATGCGCCAGCAGACGAGGCTTTAGAGGACGCCCAATGCATGCAGGCCGTTCTGCGTGAGTTGGAACGATTGCCGGGGGCGGAGCGGCATGTCCTGCTGCTTTCCACGCTGGAGGAACTGGAAACGGCAGAGATTGCGCGGGTTCTGGGAAGAAGCGAGTCTGCCGTGCGAGCCCTGCTGTTCCGGGCGCGGACCCGGCTTCGGGAGCGGCTGGAGAGAGGAGAAGGCAGATGATGATGAAGAGTGAGGAAGCGATTGGAAAAGTGCTGGCAGGTCTGCGAGACTCCGAAGTTCCTCTTGGAATGGAGCACCGCGTCCTCAAGGCGGTGCAGGACCACGCATCGGTGCAGTCTCGATCTGGGTGGCGTTGGTTGAGACCGAACTGGCTGGTAGCGCCGTCGCCGATCATGAGGAGATCCTTGTTCTTGGCCGTTGCCTCAGCTGGAATATTGGCCATTGTCTTTGCGATCCCTTCGCCCTATCGGGCCCACCGGGGTCGCGACGCAGCCGCACAATTGAAAATAACCGCAGCCTCCGTGGGGCCACCGGCGAAGGCAAGTCTCGTCGCGAGGGGTTCCCCAGTTTCTCCGCCTGCATCGGTGATCCACTCGCCGGCAACGAGGCAGGAAAGAAAAGTGAGACTCGTCCGCCGCGATGATTCTCTGGCCCTGCGCGAGGTGCGCGCTGCTAGTCGCCCGGCTCCGCCGTTGCCTTTAACCAAGCAAGAGAAGCTGCTTTTGCGGGTTGCGCGCACGGCTGGTCCGGAGGAATTGGCGATGCTCAATCCCGATGAGCGTGCAAGACGGAGAGCTGAAAGCGACGCAGAGTTTCAGCAGTTCTTCGGAAAATCTACGGCGAAACATGACGAACAGAATTAAACCACGGTACAAGGAAGAAGGAGACGAAGATGAAACTCGCGAAGATACTTGCCATCACTGTGGCTCTGGCGTTCAGCGGATTCGGCGCATGGGCGCAGACAGCCCCCGCTACCGCTAATCCTAATACCTCCCAAAACGCGCCGAAGACCTATCGCCTTACTTACACGCTTACCGAGACAGATGGCACTAAGCGTATTGGGACGCAGCACTTCGCCATGATCGTAGTCACTGGACGCAAAACCGTGCTCAAGCAGGGCAGTAAGGTACCGATTGCCACGGGGGCCTACAATGCCGACACCCCCCGGATGGATACCCAGTTCCAGTACGTCGATGTGGGGGTGCATATCGAGGCGTCCCTGGAGGAGTCCGTCGACGGTGTCAAGCTGGACACCAGGGTGGATTATTCGAGCCTCGCCGAGGAGAAATCCGGTGTGGGCGCGCAGAATCCGATTATCCGAGAGACATCCGTGGAAGGCACGTCAATCCTGACCCCAGGCAAGCCGCTGATGCTGGGATCGATGGATATCCAAGGCGGCACACGCCATCTGGATGTCGACGTGGTGACGGAACCGGTCGTTCAATAAGGGCGAGGCAGATGGCCCAACTGGCTCTTGGGCCACTGGTTCAACGCGAGAGCTACACTCCCACTACCCGTTCTTATCCCCGGCTAATTCGACGAATTACCCAGGCCAACCGCCGCACTTTGCGACGCGCTCTCGGGTTGGAGGATCACCCCATCAAACGGAGTCGCCGCCAGAAACTGCCCATGGAGGGTGCTCACCCGGCGAAGCGGATATCCAGCGTCAGGACCGCGGGACCAGTTGCGTCCCCCGTCCTGACTCTGGAAGACCACGCCAGTAACCATGCTGGTTGCCAGCAGGCGCTTGCCGCCTTCGTCATAGGAGATCGAGCTGATGTTCTTATCGGGCAAACCGTTGAGGATATGCTGCCAGGTGGCTCCAACGTCAGAACTCAGATACGCGCCCTCGCGCGCGGCCACCAGAATCTGCGCATTGGGGGTGACGGTTACACCGCGAATGGTCAGGTAGGAAGGCAAAGTGGCTTGTATCCAACTGGTTCCCGCATCGGCGGAAAGCAACACGGCCATGCGGGTAGCGGCCACTACGAGGTCTCCATTGCCGCGCACCGAGACTAAATCCTGCTTACCCAGCACCGGTCCGCCGCTCCAGCTTTTGCCCTGGTTGGTGCTGACCAGCAATCCGGCTGAAGTAGCCGCCAGCCAGCGTCCGGGGAGCACGTCAAGATCTTCCACGCGAGCGTCCAGAACCGAGCGCTTGGTGGTCTTCTGGGCCACGCTAACTCTTTTGTTGCCTCTCTTCACCGTGCGGAAGGTGGTCGTTTCATTGACTACAACATTGGCGGGACGCCACAGGCTGGCGCCGCGGTCCAGCAGGAATATGCCACGATTTGTGCCGGCAATCAGCGCCCCGTCGCTGGCCTGTTGCAGGGCAAACACGTCGCGTCCACCTAAGCCTTCGCTCTTCTGCAGCCAGTGCTGTCCGCCGTCATGGGAAACGAACACACCACCCCACTCCCGATCGTTCAGCACTCCCACAAAAACCGTGTTGGGATCGTTCTTGTCGGCAAGCAGCGACGTAACATAGCGGTGAGTGTAGCCGTGGTTCGACGCCACAAAGCTTTGGCCGCCATTATCGCTGGCTAGCACTCCGCCGCGGTCGGTTGCCAGCAGCACTCGGCGCGAATTGCGCGGATCCACCAGCACGTCATTCACAACCACTTCCGGCCCGGTGACTTGGCGCCAGGTTTTGCCGGCATCTTCAGTTTTCCACAGGCCCTCGGTGGTTCCGGCGTAAACGATCGACGAATTGCTCGGGTCCTGCTTAAGCACCCGGGTACGCCGCGCCGTGAAAGGAATGCCTGGGAGTTTCTGGAACAGTTCGCCGCCCGTCTGACTCTTGTAGATTCCGGAGCAGGCGCTGGCAAAAACGGTGGAGGGATTCGAGGAATCCACGATGATGGAGAACACATCGGAGTCCTCAATCATGCCTTTGTTGATGTGCTGCCAGGTTGCGCCGCCATCGCTGGTTTTCCATGGCAAGTGCCAACTGCCCGCGTAAACCAAATTCGGGTTGGTGGGATCCACCGCGATGGACTCAATGTTCTTGACTTCGTTCTCTGAGGAAGAAATGCGCCGCCAGGTGTTGCCGCCGTCCGCGGTGCGATAAACGCCGTCCAGAGCCCCCGCGACCAACACGTGCGAATCGGAGGTAGCCATGGCCAGCGCGCGAATGGATTTTCCATGCATGGCGGGAATCGCTTCCCAGTTCTTGCCCCCGTCGTTGGTGCGGAATACATCCCCGGCTTGCTGGTTTTCTACGCTCCAAGCCGCGACGAAGATGGTGTTGGGGTTGTGGGAATCCATGGCGATGTGGTCGAGCACATAGTCATCGCTGGTGCCCAGATGGGCAAACCGCGACCAGCTACGGCCGCCATCGTTGGAGGAAAACAGTTGTCCCGTACTGGTGCCCAGCAGAATGTGATCGGGATTCTGCGGGTCGTAGCTGAGGCTGCGGACATCCCCGCCGTCCGGACCCAGCACTTCCCACTGACTGGCCCACGAGGCGGAAGCCAGCGCCAGCACTACGATCAATCCAATCAACCACTTACCAGAATTCGTTCGGGAATTCATAGGACCAAGCTCTCCCCTAGTCGGCGTTGCCACCATTAGAAACCAGCGTGACAGCGCGGTAGAAGCCAATCAAGTTACCGAAGGGAAGGAGAAAATCGGGCCGGTCGAGCGGATGACTCGACCGGCCGTGTTTTCGAACAGCCAGGCTATTGAGCCTTCGCTTTAGCCGCCTTTTTCTTGGCTGCAACATGAGGATGGTCCGGTACCGCCTTTACTTTGGATTCATCCACCGGTTGAGTACCCTCCCCGGAGAAAGTAGCTCCGGCGGGGACGATCCAGAACTCGGAAGTCATGGTGCCTGCGCTTCCCGTTCTGGTCTCGACGCGGCTGGCATCGATGGCCTGTTTTGCCTCACCGCCCGAGAGATACGCCTTGGCGTTGACAGCCCGCTCGGCCGCCAGGTTCTTGCGCTTCTCGGTGGGCACGGCATTACCGACGATCACCAGTTTGTTGTCAGCATTCTGCTGCAAGTTCTTGGCCACGTCGTCGAGGATTGCCTTGCACTCGTTGTCCACGCGCCACGGCTTCCCAATCTTATTCATCTTGGAGAAGTCACACTCGCTCAGCTTGCTGGCTTGCGGTGGCGGCGGAGGCGGAACTTCCACAGTCACCTGGCTCGAAGCCGAAGCCGTGAGCCCGCGCGAGTCGGTACAGGTAGCGCTTACCGTGATCGGTCCAGCCGACGCACCCGTGGTATTCAGTGTGCCCGTGGTGCCGCTGCCCGAGACGTTGCCGCCAGTTGCACTCCAGCCGCCGACGGTAACCGGAACATTGTCGGGACTGGTGCAGGCCGCAGAAAGATTGCTGGTTCCACCGGTTTGCAAGGTCGCCGGATTCGCCGAAAGTGACATGGTTGGCGGATTCTTGGGCGGTTCTTTCACCACGAAGGTTGCCGAACAGCTTGCCTCGCCGCCGCCTTTTTTAATTTTGGGATCGCTGATGTGCGCCGTCACCGTGTAACTGCCGCCGGCGACGCCGTTGGTGTCAATGCTGGCGGTGCCGTCTTTTCCGTTGATCTTTCCGCCAGTGCCGCTCCAGGTGTAGGTCAGCGCATGCTTGGGATTGAAGTTGCTGCCGGTTGCCGTGGCCGTGATGGGCTCGCCCACCATCACCTCACTGGGCTGTAACGAGCAACTGGCCGCCGGAGGCTGAGCGGCCGGCCCCAGCGAGCCAAGATTAAACAGTACGCCACCGCGCATGCGGACCCCGGCAAAATTCGGTTCGCGCCCGTTCGATCCTGGTGGCGCAAAGTCGGCAAAATTCTGATGAGCCAATACCCAATCGGCTTCGAAGGCGCGGATAGTTACTCTCGGCCAGAGAGGTAAATCCATGCCGCCGCCCAGAATTGCGCCCACTCCAGTTTTCGTCGTATCGAGGGCTTTTATGTTGAACTCATTCACGCCCAGTAAGCTGTGCAGGAAAAGGTTCATTCCCGGGGTGCGGAACATCACGCGCGGACCGATCGAAAAAGTTGACTCGTAACCAAAGCCATTGCGGTCATGGCCCACATCCCCTTCCAGACCCCAGTGCTCGTCAAAATTGCGGGTCAGCGCCGCGCCCGCGCCTTGTCCCAAGTCGGGCGCCACAATGCCCTGGGTAGCGTTGGGATTGTTAGGATCGGGCACGTGCGCGCCGGGATGAGTCCATTGATAACCGCCAAACAGGTCCCATTTGGGCGTAGTTTGATCCTGCGCCGCGAGGGGGCTCGCGACTATGGCCAGAACTAACATCGACAAAATACTGTACAACCATGTACGACTGCGTATTGCACGACGAAGTGACATTCGAATCCTCCAAAAATTTCGCGGTTCCCTCTTGCGATGAGTAAGTTACAGTTGCCTTCCCAGGAGAAACCGCTTAAAAGTTCAACCTATTACAGTGCACTAAATTCTATCGTAACTAAATGCTGGGCGCGTTGTCCTCACCATTATTTCGTAGTCTCAACTTGATACGACGAGGCAGGCCTCTTGCGTTCGAACTTATATCGCAATAACTTGCGGGGGAGGGCCAAAGCCTCAATAATGAGTACATCCAAGGTTCTTCCTATCCTATGAGCCAGGAAAAAGTACTGATTGTCGAAGACGAAGAAAACGAGCGCACCGGCTTGGCGGAACTGCTTTCCGCCTGGGGCTATCGCACGGAAACCGCTGGCGATGGTGTCGAGGGTCTGGAAAAAGTAGCGGCTTGGTCGCCTTCCATTGTGGTCACCGACATGAAAATGCCGCGCATGGGAGGGTTAGAACTGCTGGAAAACTTAGCGGGCGACTCCCGCACGATTGCTGTCATTGTGGTGACGGCTCAAGGAACGATTGACAATGCAGTGCAAGCCATGCGCATGGGCGCCTATGACTACGTCACCAAGCCGATTGACACCAACCGCTTGCGCACCATTCTGCAGAATGCCTGCGCCCTGTTGGGAACGCGGGTTGAGCTGGAAGTCACCCGCCGCAAACTGCGGGATGCGGGTTCCTTAGGCAGCCTGATTGGCCCCTCCAAGAAAATGCAGGAAATCTTCCGCCTGATTGAACTGGTAGCGCCGAGCACCGCCTCGGTGCTCATTACCGGGGCCAGCGGAACGGGCAAAGAGTTGGTGGCGCGCAATGTGCACGAACTCAGTCCTCGCCGGAATAAGCCGTTCATTGCCATCAATTGCGCGGCCATTCCGGAAACGCTGATTGAAAGTGAAATCTTCGGACACGAAAAAGGCGCGTTCACCGGGGCGCTGGAGCGTCGCACCGGTTGCTTCGAGTTGGCTGAAGGCGGAACTCTATTGCTGGATGAAATTGGCGAGATGCCAATCGCCACCCAAGCCAAACTTCTGCGCGTGCTGGAAGACCGCAAGCTGCGGCGGCTGGGCAGCAAGGTCGAAACCACGGTGGACGTGCGCGTCCTGGCCGCGACCAACAAAGTTCCGGAAGACGCGGTGGCTCACGGTGAGCTGCGCAATGACCTTTACTACCGGCTGAATGTTTTCAACATTCACATGCCGCCGCTGCGGGAGCACAAGGAAGACCTTCCCGATCTGGTTCATGCCTTGCTGGCCGACCTGAACGAAAAGCATGGGCGCAAAGTGGCAACCCTGAGCGAAGCGGTGCTCAATCTGTTTCGGAATTACTCCTGGCCGGGAAACGTTCGCGAGCTGCGGAATACGTTAGAGCGGGCGGCCATTGTCTGCGAAGGTTCGGTCATCGAAACCCGGCATTTGCCACCGGGTTTCGGTCACACGACCATCCGCACCACAGTGGAAGATCCGGACTCGGTCCGTTTGGGTGTGGGCACCACGGTGGGGGAGGCGGAGAAGCTGTTGATCCTGAAAACGCTCGAGGCCACCAACAACAACAAAACCAAGGCCGCAGAAATTCTGGGGATCAGCCTGAAAACTCTGCATAATAAGCTCAAGGAGTATGGCAGCGCCACGGCCGAAGTACCGGAAAAAGAAGAGTGAGAGAAGAATAAGGCCACGCCGCCCGGAAGTGCCGCTTGCCAGCCACCCTGCAGCGGGGCGTGAAGCGGTCTGCGTTAACCCATGCGCCTGAGAACCCAACTCGTGCTGGCCATCACTCTGATGGTGGCGTCGCTGGTGACGCTATTCTCTTACATTTATATCTCCCAACTGTTGCGGCAGCGGATCACCAACGTCAACGATACCGCGGTGCAGCTGACCTCGCAGTTGGCGTATCTTGCGGCGAATTCCGTGCCCGATCTGAGCAGCACCAAGGTAGACACCAACGACCCCGAAGCGGTGCGCCGGGCGATTTCCTACTATCTCAGCACCGATCGCGATCTGAGCGGCATGCTGGAATCCGTGGTGGGCAGTTGGCCGTTTGTGTACGACGCAGCGATTGTGGATAACCAGGGCAAAGCGATCCTGCATACCAATCGTAACCTGGTGGGCAAAATTGTGCCGGAACGACCCGATTTCCAACTGGTCAAGCGCGTCAAGTTCCGCCAGCAACTCGAGGCTGGTCTACAGTCCGGCCACGGTTTATGACATCCGCATGCCGCTGCAGCTCAACGATGCGCCCGTTCGGCAGCATCCGCGTAGGCGTTTCCACGGTGCTCCTAAAAAGCGAGATCACACCCGGGCTGCAGCGTTCGCTGATTTTCTCCGGAATCGCCATCCTGGTAGCGCTGCTGATGGCCGCTGCCTTATCCCGCCTGGTCCTTGGGACCGCTGGAAGAAATCAGCCGAAGCCTCGACAGCGTGACTGAGGGCAACGACGACGCGGTGACAGAATCCGAATCCCGGCCGGACGAATACGGTTTGGTCACGCTCAAGATCGCCCATTTGGGCCGGAAGATGCGGGACACTAAGGAGATCTTCTCCGCGTTGAAAGACAACGTGGACCAGATCATGGCCAACTTGCAGGATGGCTTGATGCTGTTTACCCGCGATTCGCGGGTGGTGCTGGTGAGCGCCTCGGTGGAGCGCTTCCTGGGACGCCCTCGCCGCGACCTGCTGGGCCAGACGGTAAAGGAAGCTTTCTCTGCCGAGACTCCCCTGGGCGCGCTCATCCTGGAGGCCTTTCAGTTCCGCCGCGCCATCGGGCAGCGCGAGATCGAATCCAGCAACGGGAAGCGGGTGCAGATGGCGCTCGACTTCATTCAAGAAGGCGGCGCGCAGATCGGTGCGTTGCTGACCCTGCGCGACACCGAGTCGGTGCGGCTCATCGAAGATGAAATCGAAACCTCGCGCCGCCTTTCCGCCAGCGGACGACTCACTCGCGGAGTGGCTCATGAGGTCAAGAATCCAATCAATGCCATTGTTCTGCATTTACAGTTATTGCAAAACAAGTTGCAGCAGATCGATCCGGACACGCGCCGCCACATGGACATCATTGACAACGAGATTCACCGCCTGGATCGCGTGGTGCAGATTCTGGTGGACTTTACCCGGCCGCGCAATCTGCATCTGGAGGAAACCGACCTGCGGCGGGTGTTGGAGGATGTCTCGCTGCTGGCCGCGCCAGACGCCGCGCAGCACGGAGTTACCCTTCTGCGAAAGTTTCCCAGCGAGCGGCTTTCGGTAAAAGTGGACATCGACTTCATGAAGCAGGCGGTCCTCAACATTGTGCTCAACGGAGTGCAAGCCATGCCGCAGGGAGGAACGCTTACCATCGCCGCGAGCATTGAAAAGGACGTGGTCATCACCGAGATTCGCGACCAGGGCACGGGCATCCCCCCGGAAGTGCAGGAGAAGGTTTTTGAGTTGTATTTCACCACCAAAGCGGGCGGCAGCGGCATTGGATTGGCGCAGGCTTACCAGATTCTGCAGTGGCATTATGGCTCGGTGGACTTTGAGTCGGCGGAAGGCCAGGGAACCACATTCCGGCTGCGTCTTCCGCTCATGGAGACAAGTTCCGAATCCCTCAAGGAAGCAACTGCCCAAACCTAGCGCCGGAGAGCCCGTCAGCCGGATTTCTCAGCGGACCTGTTTCTCAGCGGACTTGGGTGCTGTTTTCAGCGGCCTCTGCGGTGTAAGGCTTTAATTTTCTCCCTTGGCAACAAAAGCCTTAAACCGCGGAGATCGCGGAGACCTCGAACCCAAGGTCGCGGAGAAAAGAAAAGCGCCGGCAGAAATCGCCGATCTTACTGGAACTGGAATTCCATCTGGCCGTCCCAAGCTGTAGAATCCAGGGTATAGCAGCGGTTCGGAAGTTTCCGGACTTTTGATGAAAATATGACTCTGGCCGCAATACTAGAAGTGTGCCTGTTGATGTCGTCGCCCGCAGCGGGCCGGGCTGCAATTCCGGCAGTTGTGCTCTTCCAGGCGAACGCACTGCCGCAGGACGCCCCGCCAGCCAACCCGCAGCAGCCCGCAAAAGAACCGGAGAAGGAAAGCACGCCTGCCCCGGCCGTTCCCGAGCAAGCCTCTCCACCGGCGGATTCTCCCGCGGAGAAAGCATCGAATCCGGAGGCGCAGCCGAGCCAAACGCCGGCAGCGCAAACTACTCCGGCGGAGCCACCAGAGAATCCCAAGCCTGCGTCCGCTCCCCAGACGCCGAAAGCACCGGCTTCCAAAAAGAAGCCTGGGACGGCGGCCAACCGGGCGAAGAAACCGCGGCAGAAGCGCGCCGCCGGCCACCCAGTTCCTGCGGCCCCGCCAAAAGTGGTGGTGAAGAATGGCGGCACCACGGATCCCGCGGAAAAGATTTCTCCCAGCGTGAGTCAACAGCAGGCTTCCCGCCAGCGGCAGAATTCTGGCCAGTTGTTAGCAAGTACCGGCGCGAATCTTAAGCAGATTTCCGGCCGCCAGTTGACGACCAGCCAGCAGGATATGGTCAAGCAGATCCAGCAATACATGGAACAGGCCAAAGCCGCCGGAGACGCGGGAGATTTAGAGCGCGAGCACAACCTCGCGCTCAAGGCGAATTTGTTGTCGGCAGAGTTGGTTAAACACTAACGGCGGCCTATTTTCCTTGGGTGCGCGCCGCGTTCACCTTCAGTAAGAGATCCTCTGCCGGCTTTTGCACCGGTCCAGGAATCTTCACCGCTTCGGCCAGGACCTGACGGGCTTCGTCCACGCGCCTCAGTTTCGCATAGGCAAAACCCAGGCGGTAAAGCGCAATCGCATCCTGATCGCTTTGATCTCTCAGCAGCACGGTTGCCGCTCTTAACTCGGGAATGGCCGCTGCGGTCTTGTCCTGCTTCATGTAGGCGTAGCCCAGGGTGGAATGCGCCGCCCCGGCTGACACTTTGTGAGCTTTGTCAGCGTCCGGGGCATCGGCCTTGGCCGCCGCAATGGCCCGCTGGGCGTAGGTCACCGACTTAGCGAGACTACCAGGCTTGGCATCATCGACGTAAGCGTTGGCCAGCAGAAGCAGCGCCGACAGATTATTTGGATCGGTGGCCAGCGTCTTTTCTCCGTAGGCGAGCAGGCGTGGCATGTCGTTGAGCTGGGTCAGCGACATCAAGGCGTAGGTGGAAAGCTGGTCGGCGAATTGGGAGTTGGGAAACGCGGCGGTGAAGTGATCGATGTCATCTATGCGCGTCCTGGCATCGCTTTGGTTGGCGATGGCGTTGAAGGCGGCTGCCTCCATGAAGTTATAGGAATTCTTATCGGCGGCGGCATCCTCGTCCTCAGGGGTTTCCGCTCCGGCAGCGGCCGGCTTGGCTTCTTTCTTGGCGGCGTTGTAGGCGGCGCCTCCCCGCACCGCATACTCGATGACTTTGGGATAATTCTTTGCGGACTGCGCCACATTGGTCTGGAATACCAGCAGACCCAAATTGTCAGGGGCTGCGGCGAGAGCTTTATCTCCGTAATCCAACGCCTTTTGCGAGTCACCCGAGGCTTGATAAATCTGCGCGATTTGCCAATTGCCGTAGGCCGCGGCCGCCGGATTCGCGGAAAACTTCTGCACGAAGTCCACATACAGAGCTGCCCGCTTCTGCGCATCTTGCTCGGCGGTGATGGTTTGCAGAGCTTGATCCTCCGGGGAACCGGCGGGAAATTCACCGATTTTCCCGAGCTGGGCATGCAGGGCAACGGAAAACAGCAGAACCAGGAGTGCGGCGGAAAGCAGAGCGTGTTTCATAGCGCCTCGGGTTAGCCAGGATGAAAAGACTGCCGAATGCTTGCGCTGCGAATGCTAGCTCCGAAGCGGGCTAATCCGCAAGCGAAGAAATGGAAGCTGGAGAAATCGGGGCTGAAGAAATCGAAGGCGCATCTGCTGGCAAGCCAGAAATTCCCCAAGGCTTGCCCTGCCCCGCTTGGTCCCACTTGGCTTGCCGGGGTTTTGAAGTGTCGGTTATGATGAGGCGTTTGTAGAATCAGCGCAAGCCATCAAAGAGGCTCGGAGTGAAGGGTAAAACCCGGATTCTTGTCACCGGCGCCGGCGGCTTTATCGGGCATCATCTGGTTGGCCGCTTAAAGGCCGACGGAAACTGGGTGCGTGGAGCCGATATCAAGCAGCCCGAGTTCGAGCCCACCCAGGCCGACGAGTTCGCTATATTGGATCTCAGGCTTTGGGATGATTGCTGGAAGGCCACCGCGGGGGTCGATCAGGTTTACAACCTGGCCGCCGACATGGGGGGCATCGGATACATTACCGCCAACCACGCCTCGCTCGCCCGCAACAATACGCTGATCAATGCGCATATGCTGGAGGCCAGCCAGCAACGGGGGGTTCAGCGTTTCCTGTTTTCTTCCTCCGCTTGCGTGTACCCGCAGGGGAAACAGCGGAACCCGCAGGTCACGCCTCTGAAAGAAGAAGACGCCATGCCGGCCGACCCCGAACCGGGCTACGGCTGGGAAAAGCTCTTCGCGGAAGAATTGTGCCACTACTACAAGCAAGACCACGGGCTGGAGACACGTATCGTCCGCTTCCACAATGTGTACGGCCCGCTGGGCACCTATGAAGGCGGCAAGGAGAAGGCGCCGGCGGCCATCTCCCGGAAGGTGGCCTTGGCTCACGACGGTGATTCCATAGAGGTCTGGGGTGACGGCCAGCAGACCCGGTCATTCATGTATGTGGATGATTGCGTGGAAGGCCTGCTCAGGATTATGGCCGGCAGCTATTCGAATGCCTTGAACCTGGGTACAGACCAGTTGGTCACGGTCGACGAATTAATTGACATGGTGTGCGCCGTCGCCGGAAAGCGGCTGACTAAGAAACACGATTTATCCAAACCGCAAGGAGTACGCGGGCGCAACAGCGACAACACCTTATTGCACCGGACCCTGGGCTGGGAGCCTTCGATTCGTTTGGAGCAGGGTCTGCGGGACACTTACCGCTGGATCGAAGCGGAACTCCAAAAAGCGGGGAGAACCCCGGCTGAGGCTGGGCATCCGGCAGATTAGTGGCTCGTATCAGGGCATCGCTTTCAGTTGGTTCGTGTCAGGACGTTGTTCCAGTTGGTTCGTATTCAGTCATCGTTCCAGCTTGGTTCGTATCAGGGCATCGCTTCAGCTGGTTCGTATCAGGGCGTCGCTTCAGCTGGTTCGTATCAGGGCATCGCTTCAGCTTGGTTCGTGTCAGGAACGTCGTTCCAGTTGGTTCGTATTCAGTCATCGTTCCAGCTTGGTTCGTGTCAGGGCATCGCTTCAGCGATGCCACCAGCACAGCGACAACAGCGGCGCCTTTAGGCGCTGTGGCGGCTTTCAAATATGCAAGATGTCTGAATCCTCTCAAGTAGCCGTCGAACAGGTGCGCACCTACTGGGACCAGCGGCCGTGCAACATCCGGCACTCGCCTCGTCCGGTAGGCACGCGGGAATACTTCGACGAAGTCGAGGCGCGCAAATATTTCGTCGAGCCCCACATTCCGCAATTCGCGGACTTCGAACGCTGGCGAGGGAAAAAGGTGTTGGAGATCGGTTGCGGCATCGGCACCGATACCGTGAACTTCGCCCGGCATGGGGCCACTGTGACCGCGGTTGATTTGTCGCCCCAATCCCTGAAAATCGCCGCCCAGCGCGTCGAGCTTTTCGGTTTGACGGACCGGGTACGGTTTTATTCCGGCAGCGCGGAGGAGTTGATTTCCTTTTTGCCCCCGGACACTTACGATTTGATCTACTCCTTCGGGGTGATCCATCACACTCCCCATCCGGAACGGGTGCTGGAGCAGATGCGCAGCTACGCGAGACCTGGCACAACCGTGAAAGTGATGGTTTATCATCGGCATTCCTGGAAGGTATTCTGGATCCTGATGGGCTACGGGAAGGGGAAGTTCTGGCGGCTGCGGGAACTGGTGGCGGAACATTCCGAAGCCCAGACCGGATGTCCTGTTACCTTCACTTACACGCGGCGGCAAGCGCGCCAACTGCTTGAGTCTTTCGGATTTCATGTCATGGATATTTCGGTGGACCACATTTTCCCGTACCGGATTCCCGACTACGTGCAATATCGCTACGTGAAAAGCTGGCCATGGAGTTGGATTCCGGCTCCCCTGTTCGCCTGGATGGAGCGGCATTTCGGCTGGCACTTATGCCTGACCGCGGAGGCCCTGGGGTGAGCCTGTCCGGTACGAGCACCAGCATGAAGGCAACCGTCATCGGCTTGGGCAAACTGGGCGCTCCCCTGGGCTGCCTGCCTGGCCGCCAAAGGACTCACGGTCATTGGCGTGGACAACGATCCTGGAAAAGTGGAAGCGATCAACCACGGCCATGCCCCGGTTCAGGAGCCCGGCTTGACCGAACTGCTGACTCAAACCCGCGGCCGATTGACCGCCGCGCAGCAGATTGAATCAGCAGTTTGCCAAACTCAGATCACATTCATCGTGGTCTCCACCCCCAGCGAACCGGACGGTGGGTTCTCTCTGCGCTATGTGGAACCGGTTTGCCAGGCCATCGGCCGCGCCTTGGCAACAAAAGACGAATACCACGTAGTCTGCCTCACCAGCACGGTAATGCCGGGAACCACGGGCGGCCCGGTGCGCGACATTCTGGAAAAATCCAGCGGCAAGCGGGCCGGAAAGGACTTTGGCCTTTGCTACAGTCCCGAGTTCATTGCGTTGGGCAGCGTAATTCGCGATTTCCTCAATCCCGACATGCTGCTCATTGGCGAGTCAGACCCGCGCGCCGGGGATGTCTTGCAGTCCCTGTACGCGCAGGTTTGCGAGAATCGCCCCGCCGTGGCGCGCATGGCTTTCGTCAACGCCGAAATTGCCAAGCTGGCGGTCAACGCCTATGTCACCACCAAAATCAGTTTCGCCAACCTGCTGGCGCGCATCAGCGAGAAGCTACCCGGAGCAAACGTGGATGTGGTTACTGCCGCGCTGGGACTGGATACTCGTATCGGCGCCAAATACCTGAAAGGCGCAGTCAGCTACGGTGGCCCCTGCTTCCCCCGCGACAACCTGGCGCTGGCGGCGCTGGCGCGGCGGCTGGGCGTTCCTCCTGACATGACTCAGACCGTGGACAGCTTCAACCGCTCCCAGACTCACTGGCTGGCGGGGCTGGTGGAGCATCACGCCAAGGGGCCAGTGGGAATCCTCGGCCTTACTTACAAACCTGGAACCGATGTGGTTGAGGAAGCGGTGGGCTTTCTGCTGGCAAAGGAACTGGCGGGACGAAACGTGGAAGTCCTCGCCTATGACCCGGGGTTAACCCAGAACCGCACCCGCGCAACCGATGGAATCCGTTTTGCCGGCAGCGCGGCGGAATGTATCGCGCAATCGGATCTGGTGGTTCTGGCCACGCCGTGGCCGGAATTCGCCGCCCTCCCGGCTGAACAGTGGGCTCGACCCGGTTCGCCGCGCACGGTTGTGGATTGCTGGCGCGCGCTGCCCCACCTGCGCCCACAGCCCGGCGTCCATTACCTTGGGCTGGGCCTCGGAGAAGCCTTGGCATGAGCGCTGGACAGCTTCCAGGCACGGGAAATCCGGCGGTGGCCGTGCCGCTGACCATCTTTGCCATCCCCAAGCCTTTTCGCGGTCACATCGAAGTCATCCAACGCAACGCCATCGAGAGCTGGACCCGGCTGCGGCCCAAGCCGGAGATCATCCTGCTGGGCGATGATCCGGGAACCGCCGAGGTAGCCGCGGAACTCGGCATCTTGCACATCGCCGAAATCCAGCGGAACTCGCAGGGCACGCCGCTGTTGAACGATCTCTTTGCCCAGGCGCAGGCTTCGGCAGCCAGCAATGTCCTGTGCTACGTCAACTCCGATATCGTTTTGTTCGATGATTTCATGCAGGCTTTGGCGCGAGTAGCCTCCTGCAGCCAGCGTTTTCTGATGATCGGGCGGAGAACCGACCTGGACATCACTCAACCGATTCCGTTTCAGCAGGAGAATTGGGCGGCCGAGGTTCGCAACCTGGCCCTGCGGGACGGCGAGCTGCAAATCGCGCGCAGCATTGATTATTTCGCGTTCTCCGAGGGTCTCTATCCCGCCATGCCGCCCTTGGCCATCGGCCGCTACTGGTGGGATAACTGGCTGGTCTGGAAAGCTCGCGCCCTCGGCGCAACGGTTGTGGACGCGTCTTCCGCGGTTCTGGCGGTTCACCAGAATCATGACTACTCTCACACCCGGTACTTGCGAGGCAAACCCGAAATGATGGCGAGCGAGGAATCGGTTCAGAACTCCCGCCTGGTATGTGAACAGAATCCGTCGGATTTTGACCAGGGTACTCGGTTGGATGTACCTCTATACCATCGACGACGCCACTCACCGGCTCACGGCCACGGGCATGAAGTCCAGCTATCGGCATGGCTGGAAGATGTTCGCACGGATCTCTTCCAGACCGCGGAGCCTGGTCAAATTGGCCAAGCGCGCTCTGACGCGACCCGCTCCCGCGGCCAGCCCGGACGGTTCGCGTTCAGGCTGATCGTCAGCCCGAGAGTTGGCTTTCACGCAGTCGGTTCCCACGCATTCCCCAACCTCCTGAGTTTTCGGCTAAAGTAGTTCATGCGTGCCATTTTGCAGAAGCGGGCGCTGCGTTTCGTTTTCGGCGCCAACATGATCTCTATGCTGGGCAGCGGCATGAACTCTGCCGCCGTCGCCTGGTACATTCTGCAAGCCACGCATTCCGAGATGGCGCTGGGCCTGTTCGCCGTTCTGCAAACCATCCCCGCCATGCTGATGCTGCCCTTCACCGGTGTCCTCATTGATCGCGAGGACCGCCGCCGTCTGGTAATGATGCTCGACTCCGTCCGCGCGGTCATGATTGCCGCGGTTGCAGTTCTGGCGTTCATGCACCGGGTCAAGGTTTGGGAACTCTACTTGATGAATACCCTGGTGTCGGCGGGATTCTGGATGTTCTGGCCAACCATCACCGCCCTCATCCAGGAATTAACTCCCGGGGAAGAGTTCGTCGACGCCAATACCTTTCTGCTGGCGGGGGTGCAGGGCGGTTGGCTGCTGGCTGGATCCATCGTAGGTTTTGCGTACAACCACATCGGCTTGGGTGGTGTGTTGCTGGTGGACGTGTCAACCTACGTCGTCTCATTCCTGTTTTATTTTGCGGTGCGCAGCGGGCGCCATGTGGTTCCCCGGCCGGCCGAGTTGCGCGCCGACATTGTGGCGGCAGAAACCGCGCTGGAACGTTTTGTGCGAGAGATGCGGGAAGGCTTCCAGTTTCTTCGCGGCCGCCGCAGCCTGATTTTGCTGGGAGCCAGCTGGGCGCTCTTTCTCGGCGCCATGCTCACCGGCGTTGTAGTCACCGCGCCGCTCAGCGACAAAGTCTTCCACGCCGGAGCGGTCGGCTACGGATGGCTCAATGCAGGCTGGGGCATTGGCGCATTCCTCAGCGCGCTGTACACACCCCGGTTGATTGCCGAGTTGGGCGCGCGGCGGGCCATTGCCATCGCCATGGGCGTGTTGGCCATCTGCATGATCCTGGCTCCGTTCTCGCCCTGGCTTGCGATTGCCGTGTTGGCATACGGCGCCATGGGTTCGGCGCGCGGCATCAGCAGCGTCGCCATGAATACCAGCATCATGGAACAAGTTCCGCAGCATTTCATGGGACGGGTGCAGAATACTTTCTATTTCGCCGGTACCGCGCTGCAAATGGTCTTGGGATTTTTGGTAGGGGCGGTCGCGCAATACAATCTGGTCGCGGGATTCTCCATCATCGGACTGGTGTACGTGGTGGCATTTGTAAGCGCGAACTGGCCGCAGGCGCGGCGACGCCGCTGCCGGAGCGCGCGGATACGTAGCCAAGCTAACTCGCTACAGGGGTTTCGAGCTTCTCCGCGGAATCGAGTGGCTTTCTCGGCGCCCTCGGCGGTTAAAGGCTTTGTATTTCGCCCGAATCAAAGCCTCTAACCGTAGAGCCCGCCGAGAACAATTGCTGAGAACGCAGAGATAGTGCTCATTCTCTCGGTGGCAAACCCCGCCGTTGACTGCTATTCTTTTCCTTCAAATTTCCCAGGAGAGATTAATGTCATCGAGCCTCGAAGGCCGAGTTGCGGTGGTGTTCGGAGTTGCCAACAAGCGATCCATCGCCTGGTCGATTGCCCAAGGGTTGCATGCTGCTGGCGCGAGACTTGCCATCACCTACCAGAATGAACGGCTCGAGCAAGAAGCCAAGGACCTGATCCTCTCTCTCCCCGGCGCCGAAGCCTTCATGTGCGACGTGTCGAACGATGCCGCCATCGCCGGCCTCTTCGCCCAACTCAAAGAGCGCTACAGCAAGCTGCACGTCCTGGTGCACAGCGTGGCTTACGCTCCACCCGACGAGTTGAAAGGGGAGTTCGTCAACACCACGCGGGAAGGTTTCCGCATGGCTCACGACGTTAGCGTCTATTCCCTGATCGCGGTGGCCCGCGCCGCCGCCCCGCTGATGGAGGATGGAGGCAGCGTGATTACCATGACCTACTACGGCGCGGAAAAAGTCGTCCCGCATTACAACGTGATGGGCGTAGCGAAAGCCGCCCTGGAGTGCACCGTGCGCTATCTCGCCTACGATTTGGGCAAGCGCAAAATCCGGGTGAACGCCATCTCCGCCGGGCCTATCAAGACGCTGGCGGCGCGCGGCATTTCCGGGCTGGGCGACATGCTCAAAGCGCACGCCGAGCGCGCTCCCCTGCAGCGCAATGTGGATGTCGCCGAAGTCGGCTCCACCGGAGTTTTTCTGGCCTCCGACGCCAGTTCCGGCATCACCGGGGAAGTGATTTACGTGGACTGCGGCTACAACATCATGGGTTTTTAAGGGGAAGGTTTGGTTGCAGGCTGTTCCTGCGGCGCGGCTTCGTTGCGGTGTTTGTGCATCTTCCTGCTAATATCCGGCCAGAATTCGCTCAGTAATCCGCCCAGGCTTCCATAGGCAAGCGCGTAGCTGGCGCCTCGCGCGGTGAGACCGACACCGCGGTCGGCTTGCGGATGGTAAGTATTGGAAAGAGCTCCGGATGAAAATGCTCCCAATATGTTGGATAAGTTGGCGAACCGCCCGCCTTTGTCGGTATGGCAGACGAATTCCTGCTCCAATGAGTACACGAAGCGGTGTTTGACGGTTCCTTCCCCGAGGCGAAAATACCTGGGATCTTCCTTCAAGAGCACAGGCCAGAAAAAATTGCTGAAGAATCCGGATGACACGCTGTCACCGAAATCCGCGGCGTAGCGTTTGGCAAAGCCCTTGACGCCCTCTCCGTATTCTGGGAATTCGTCCTCCGCTTGATCAGAACCGGCCTGAATGCCCGCCAGCATCAATTCGAACGGGTCGAACGCGGACTTGAAGAACAGGTGGAACTTGCCGCCTGGCGTCAGCGGCGGCGCATTCCCCCGGCTGGTCACTTGGAACTGCGGATACAGGCCAAGGACTCGTTGCGACTGTTCCTTCTTCTCAATTTCTTTTTCTTTCTCCTGTTCTTGCGCCGTTTTTCCGGTTGGCGGCGATGAACTGGAGGGTGCTTGGGCCGGCGAACTTTGCGCGTCGCCGGATTGACCGCTAGCTGCTTCTGGCGCGGGCGTCGGTTCGCTGTAAGCGGAGCCCGGTTGCGCGAAAGCACATCGGCCGGTGAGCGCAACCGCCAGAAATAGACAAACCATTCTTACCCCGAAAGTCTTCAATTCACTCTCCAAAGTGGATGGATCAAAAGTTCTCCGGCTACACCTGGCGGGCAGTTACTTGGATGCGGCGTTCGTTCTCCCCAACCCGCTCCACCGCAATCTCCACGTCGCGGTCGCGTTCGAACCGCGGGAACTTCTCCCCCCACTCGATGAGCAGAAGATTGTTTTCCCCCATGAAATCGTCCAAACCCAAAGTTTCCAGAGCCCTCGCGGTTTCAATCCGGTAAAGATCAATGTGGAAGAGATTCGCCTGCGGTCCGCGGTATTCGTGCACCAAGGTGAAGGTGGGACTGGTGACATCCTCCTGAGAAGCCGCATGAAAGGCCTCTGCAATGCCCTTCACCAATGTGGTTTTACCCGCTCCCAGTTCTCCCCGCAGCACGACCAGCTTGGGAGGAGTGAGCATCGCGCCCAGCGTGCGCCCCAATGCAATCGTCTCCTCCGGTGAGTGGGTGGTGAATTCCAAAAGGCTGGTTCCGTCTGTACAAGCAAGTATAAACAGAATCTTGCGATATGCCCGAGAGTTAAGGCAGGATTTACAAATGTTTACGCGGGGAGGGCGAATCGAGTTTCAATGAGGTTCCGTCCGTGGCAGCATGCACGGTCATGCGCAGGGCGCGGTTATCGTCATCGCCGAGTGCGACGAACCGGAAGGGCTGTAGCACTCCATGGTGCGACTGATTCCTGGGATTCAACATCTCCGCTAAGCCTTGCACCATGCCAGCTTGCGTCTGGAAGGCTATCTCGACAAAATCTCCCTGAGCCAGCGCACTGGCCAGTTGCAGCACACCGCCGGTGGTCGAAACCGTGTGCAGCTTTCCCTTTGTCCGTTGACCGTCGTCGCGGTGTACGGAAGCCGAGACTAGAGGTGCCAGTTGCACGCGCCGAGCTCTGCGCTCAGGATGCGCTTGGGGGAAGGCCATGCCAAAACCAATATCCCACGGGGCGGTTTCCAGCGAAAGATTACTGAAGCACGTGTCCGGATTCCTGGCTCGTACCACGTGAAACTCGCTGTGGGCGCGGCAAGTGATGGAGGGAGCACACTTGTGTCGCGACAAAAATCGCGCAACTATGCTTGCGGATCAACCGATCAAATGCGAACCGCTGCTTCCCCCGCCGCCGTCCGTGTCCGCCGAAACGCTTCGGGCAGGCATTGAATCAGATCCGTCGCCACCAGCGAATGTTCTCCCATGGTTTCGCGTGCCACATCCCCGGCCAGCCCGTGAAGATAAACCGCGGCGCACACCGCCTCCAAGACTCGCTCCGGATTCTGCGCCATGAAACCAGCCGTCATGCCCGTGAGAATATCTCCGGTGCCGCCTGTCGCCATGCCAGGATTTCCCGTCGTGTTCACCCAAACCGTTCCATCGGGCGCGGCGATCAAACTACGATGCCCTTTCAGCACAACCATGACTTCGTGCTCGCGGGCAAATGCCCGGGCAATGTTCAGGCGATCCCTCTGCACCGCCGCCGCACTCGATCCGATGAGCCGCGCCATCTCGCCCGGATGCGGCGTGATGACCAGCCAACGCCCTTGACCATTCAATTCGCCGGCGCGGCCTTCGAAGGCGTTCAGGCCATCTGCGTCCAGAACCATGGGCTGCTGGTATTTTTTCACCATGGTGCGAACCACTTCAGCCGTCTCGGCGTGCCGCGAAATTCCCGGCCCGATGGCAAGCACGGTTTTGTCTTTTACCAGCGCGTCGAGATGCCCATACCCCAGAACCCGCTTGGAGATCGTCCCGGCTTCTGTCTCCTCCAACGGTTCGGTCATCAGCTCGGGATGAAATCCGGCAACCGTGGGCAACACCGATTTCGGCGTGCCTACGGTGGACAGTCCTGCACCGGCCCGTAATGCAGCCATGCCAGCCATGGCCACTGAGCCCGCCTTGCCTACCGCACCGCCAATCACCAGCACGTGCCCGAAATTTCCTTTGTTTGCGGCCGGAGGTCTGGGGGCGAGCCAGGGCGCGAGATCCCGCGCCGTGATCACGTTCAGCTGCAGCGAGGAAACGATGGCCTCTTCCGGGGAGCCGATCGGCGCGACCACGGTCGGCCCCGGCGTAAGCGATCCGAAGGTATGCGCTGGACGCGGGGCGGTGAAAGTCACAACCGCATCAGCCCGCACCACGGCTCCGGTCTGCTCACCCATGATGTCCGCATCCGCGCCGGAAGGAATATCTACCGCAATCACCACCGCTGGGCTGGCGTTCAGGCGCGCGACCGCCTCCGCGTATAAGCCACTGACCGGTGGCTTGAAGCCAGTACCCAGAATTGCATCGATCAGAAGGTCACACTCGAAAACTGCCCTGGCCGAGGATTGGCTCAGTTCCTCGTGCGAACGCGCCACCGCCGGAGAAGCCAGAAGCCGGCTCAGCATCTCGGCCGCATCGCCCCGCACCTCGGACGGTTCGGCTAAGAGCAGCACTCGCACTCCCCTGCCCGCCTCATGCAACTTGCGCGCGGCCACCAAGCCGTCTCCGCCGTTGTTGCCCTTGCCGCAAACCACTCCTACGCGTTGCATCGACGGATAGCGCGACAGCACGAACTCCGCCACGGCCGAACCGGCGTTCTCCATAAGCGTGAGTGAAGGCACGCCGAAGCGCTGGCTGCTCACGCGATCGATCTCGCGCATCTCGGCCGCACTCACAATTTTCATAGCCGCCTCATACCATAGACGCGATCTGCTCCCTCAATCCGCCCTGGTCGCCGCGCGCTTGGGATCGTCCAAGGCCGCTGGGTGCCCCATCCTAGCGCGTTTTGTGCGCGGAGGCTGCCCTGAGCGAAGCCGAAGGGGTGGGATTCCACAAACGCCCGCGCTGAGCGATTCGAAAGCGGGATTCCACGACCTCCAGAACCTCAAGACGACGAACGACCAAGGCCTAACGACCAACGACGGTTTAAATTCAATCCGCCATGGACGGCGCTCGCTTGGGGTCGCGCAACGCCGCCTGCACTCGGCTGTGGTGACGGGAATAGGTGAAGTACACCACCATGCCAATCACCAGCCAGATAATCAGCCGCGCCCAATTGATCCAGCCGAGTTTATACATCATGTATCCGTTGAATCCAATTCCGAGAATCGGCACCAGCGGCACCCAGGGCGTGCGGAAAGGCCGCGGCTGGTCGGGATTGGTGTGCCGCAGCATCATAACCGCGATACATACAATCACGAATGCCAGCAGGGTGCCGATATTCACCATCTTGCCGATGTCATCAATCGGCGTCAGACTGCCCACAATCGCCGCCAGAAATCCCACCAGGATGGTGTTCTTCCATGGCGTGCGGAAACGGGGATGAATATCCGCAAAGAATTTTCTGGGCAAGAGGCCGTCGTTGGCCATCGAATACAGCACGCGGGTCTGCCCCAGAAGCATGACTAACATGACGCTGGTCAGCCCAGCCAGAGCTCCCAAAGTAATGACGTGCGAAGCCGTGGTCAGCCCGCGATCCAGAAATGCGCGCGCAATGGGAGCTTCAATGTTGACTTCCCGCCAGGGGACCATGCCCGTCAGCACTGCTGCCACCGCAATGTACAGAACCGTACAGACCAGAAGAGAAGCGATAATTCCAATCGGCAAATCGCGCTGCGGATTCTTCGCTTCCTGCGCAGTCGTGGACACCGCGTCGAACCCGATATAGGCAAAGAATATATAGGCCGCTCCCGCCCCAATCCCCGAGAGCCCGTAGGGCGCAAAGGAGTGCCAGTCCGATCCCCAATTGCTCGGGCTGATGTAGTGGACGCCCAATCCGATCACAAACAAAACCACCGCAACCTTAATCACCACAATGGTCGCATTGAAGCGAGCGCTCTCCTTGATGCCAACCACCAGAATGGCGGTGATCACCAGGGCGATGGCGAAGGCCGGCACATTCACTCCGATTTCCATGCCAAACAGGTGCGGCGCATTTAACAAAGCGTGCGCGCGCTGCAGCAGATCCGGGGACTGTGCCCCCATGATTTCCGTGACCTTGTTGAGAAATGCCTGCGTGCCCGGAACCAGAGAAGCGTCCGACGCCTGCGCCATCTGCCGCGCAATGATCTGTTCCGCCTGCCGCAGTCCGGTCCAATGGTCATAGGCCAGCCAGAGCGGCATCTTGATGTGAAGAATGTCGAGCAACTCAATAAAGTGGTTTGACCACCCTGAGGAAACCGTGCTGGCGCCCATGGCGTATTCGAGCGTCAGATCCCAGCCGATAATCCAGGCGAAGATCTCCCCCAGCGTGGCATAAGCGTAGGTGTAAGCGCTGCCGGCCAGCGGAATCATGGCGGCAAATTCCGCATAGCATAGAGCTGCGAAAGCGCAGCCGAGTCCGGAGAGAATAAACGAAAGCATCAGTCCGGGTCCGGCATAATGGGCGCCCAGTCCCGACAACACGAAAATGCCGGCTCCGATTACCGCGCCCACGCCGAGCGCAGTCAATTGGAAAGGCCCCAGGGTGCGCTTCAGGCTATGTTCGCCGCTTTCCTTGGCCTCATTGATCAGCGCGTCCAGAGTTTTCTTCGCCAGCAGGTTCGCCATTCTTGTATGTGCCCCTCAATAGTGACGCTTATGTATTGGCAACTCGCGACTTCCTTGACCACAGAAAATACACCGGAATCCCCAGCAGCACGATGATCAATCCCGGCCAAGTGTACTGCGGCTTGTAACGCAGTAATACGACATCAATAAACAATGCCATCCCAATATACACGGCAGGCAGCACGGGATATCCAAAGGCGCGGTAGGGCCGCGGCGCATCGGGATGCGTCCGCCGCAAGACGAACAATCCCACAATCGTCAGAATATAAAACACCAGCACGGCGAAAATAATGTAGTCCAGCAGTTGACCGTAGCTTCCCGAGACACACAGAAAACACGTCCAGACCATCTGCACCATCAGCGAGATGACGGGAGTTTTGTACACCGGGTGCAACTTGGCAACGCTGCGGAAAAACAACCCATCTTTGGCCATGGCGTAATAAACCCGCGCCCCCGCCAGGATGAGCCCATTGTTACAACCGAAGCCCGAGACCATGATGGCCGCCGCCATCAGCAAGCCCCCGATACTGCCGAACATCTGCGTCAGCACAGCGGTGGCTACGCGATCTTCACTGGCATACTGGATGCCGCGCTGCAGAATCGTCGCCCCGTGAGGCACGCCCTCCAAGGGAAGCACATTCAGGTAAACCATATTGCAGCCAACGTAAATTGCCAGCACCACCCCCGTCCCCAGAGCCAATGACAGCGGCAGGTTGCGGCTGGGATTCTTGACCTCGCCCGCGGTGAAGGTCACATTGTTCCAGGCGTCGGCGGAGAACAGCGATCCCACTTGAGCAACCGCCAGAATCGTCAGCGCTCCTACCCAGACTGTGGGCCCGCCCGCTCCTACCTGCACGGCATGCTGCACCCCCAGTCCAGCATTGCGCCAGAAGTTCCCGTGGAAGTTTGCGGCCAGAGCGAATGCGTTCCGTCCGAGAAACAAGCCGAAGCTTACCAGTCCCAGCAGGGCTGCAACTTTAGCGAAGGTGAAAACATTCTGGATGAGCGCTCCCGTCTTGACCCCGAAAATATTGATGATGGAAAGCACGATGACCAAAAGAATCGCGACGAGGTTTTGCGTATTCAGGCCGACGTCCATGTTCCCCAGAACCATGACGCCCAGGTGAATGGGAGGAACCTTCCAGAAATGCAGAATCCAATGCGAAGAAGAAACCGAGGGAAAGAAGACGCCGAGAAACTTTCCGAAAGCCACGGCCACGGCTGCTATGGTTCCAGTCTGAATCACCAGAAACAATGTCCAGCCGTATAGAAATCCCCAGAGAGGCCCCAGCGCCTCGCGCAAATACACATATTGGCCGCCGGCTCGCGGCATCATGGCAGCCAGTTCACCGTAGCTGAGAGCCGCGATGATGGTCATGATCGCGGTCACCAGCCACGCGCCAATCAGCAAGGCAGGCGAATCCACTTCGCGGGCGATCTCAGCGGAGACGATGAAAATGCCCGAGCCGATCATCGAGCCCATCACCAGCATGGTGGCGCTGGTCAGGCCGAGGCCCTGGATCAAATCTTTATCTTGATGAGTGTGAAGATCCCAGTCGCTGCTAGACATAGTCGGGTAGGGACAGCCGCCCTCGGCTGTCCGGCCGAGCAAAGCTCGGCAGCCTTGACTCTATCCCAAGATGCGCAGGAATTCCTCTGCTGATTTGCGAGGGGCGGTTACCAAATCGGATATCACCGCCACGGAGTCGGCTCCAGCGTCAATCACCGACCCGCAGTTCTCCCGCGTGATTCCACCAATTGCTACCAGCGGCTTGCGGGTGAGCGCACGTGCCTGGCGCACTCCGTCGAGTCCAATGACCGGATCAGGATTCGCTTTACTAGACGTAGCGAACACAGGCCCGATAGCAACGTAGTCGGCGGACGTTCTTATCTGCCTCGATTACCTGCTGCGGATTGTGGGTAGAGACGCCAAGGCAAAGTTTCGGGCCGATTATTTTGCGCACGCTTTCAGGCGAGAGATCGTCCTGGCCGACGTGTACGCCGTCGAAGTCTGCCGCGAGGCAAAGATCTGCGCGGTCATTCATCATGAGCTTGAGCGAGTCTCCGAGGAGGCGCTTCAGTTCGCGGGCTTGCTCCAGCATCTGCCGCGGATTGCCGGATTTGTTGCGGTACTGCAGAAGAGTCACGCCACCGGCGGCGAGTTCCTGCGCGGTGGCCAGGAGAGCAGCGTCATCCGGGAAGGCGCCGGTGTCAAGGATCGCGTAGAGGCGGGGGAGCGTGGTCATGAGGGTTGTGGAGTCGTGATTTCGATCATACCGCGGGTTCGGCGTAGTGTTCCAGCTGGAACACATCGTCATGACTAAACTGTATAGACAGCTACGCTATTGATTAGAAGGGAATTGTGGGGGCCTGCCGGCGGGGTTTCGCTTTTTCTTCAGAACATTGGCGGGCCCGCGCCCAGGTTAACGCCCAAAACCGGGGCGTGAACCTGGGGCACCAGGCAAGTTAGCCGTACGACTCTACTGGATGTTACGCACGAATGTGGCCTATCCAGAGATCGTTCGCATCGAGAGCAGCCCGCGGGTGCCCCTGGTCGGCGCCAGCTAGACCGTTGGACTGATTGGGCGCTCTCGCATCCCGCAAGAGGCGGGATGTTCGCATAGAAGAATCATGGTCGACGTTGGGGCCGAATCGATGGTTGGTGGAGCGATCTTCTTCGAACAATCTTCGAGAGAAGATCACCACCGCAGGTGATTGGCGTGAGATTTCCAGAGTCTTGGTCCTCAACCTATCTGGCAAAAAAAACGGTGCCAAAAACACCGACAGGATACTTCTGTCCTTGACACCGCCTTCACTCTTATCGAGGGGCACCCGCAGTTGTTTCCAAGATATTTTTCGACTCGTGAAGGACGGGATGGAGCGGTCGCGATCCTTTCCCTAGCAACTACTCTTGAGGGTGCCCCGCCCTTGTCTCTCCGCTTTTGGGAGAGACAGGGTGGGGCTTTTCGTCGCGGTGCACGAGATGTGGTGCCGCGCCCATTTGCTCTCTTTTCCGTGCCGTCCAGTGTGACTCGATTTCGACTATGCCTTCCACTCCGGAAACGTAGTGGCGAAAGCTGCTCCAGGGCCAATGCTCAGGACCTCCCACCAATCCTCTCTACGGGATTGCGGTGAATGTAGCGGAGCTTCTCGATTCGCTTGGACTCGCTCCAGACGTTGAAGTCATAGTAGCGGGCTTGCCAGAAAGGGCTACCGGCAAACCTTTGCAACTGATGAGCGGTGTTTTGTTTGAGCATCTGAATCGCTACCGCAAGCGTGCTGCGATCCGGTTCACTGATCAGCAGGTGGACATGCTCCGGCATGACGACGTATCCGGCGATGTAGCATCCATACCAATCTCGTACGCGCTCTAGCGTGCGCTCGAAGATGTGACGGGCTTCCGGCGTGGCTAGAAGAGGGGCACGGTGGTAGCAACTGAAGGTGATGAAGTGCAGGTGGTGCGCTTGCTGGTACCGTTTGAGGCCCCAGGGCATGAGTTGAGGTTACAAAGATGTTGAACTCTCGGCTGTGACGGATGAACATGCCAAAACCCCCGCCCTGTCCCTCCAAAGAACGGAGGGACAAGGACGGGGCACCCGGCTTAGCTCCGGTCGGGATGATGGAGCTTGGTTAGCCTGCTGATTTGCCATTCTTCGCCAGAAATCTCTCAATGAAGGTGGTGTCAAACTTCCCGGCGCGGAAGTCGGGGTCGGCCAGGATTTTGCGGTGCAAAGGGATCGTCGTATAGATGCCTTCCACGATGAACATCTCCAAAGCGCGCGCCATGCGGGAAATCGCTTCCGGGCGATCTTTGGCGCGGACGATGAGTTTGGCGATGAGCGAGTCATAGTAAGGAGGGATGGTGCCCTCGGCATAGGCTGCCGTGTCCACGCGAACTCCGGTTCCTCCCGCCGGATGAAAGGCGGTAATTTTCCCGGCCGATGGAGTGAACTTTTCGGGATGCTCGGCGTTGATGCGGCATTCGATGGCATGTCCGCGGTGCACGACCGGCCCCTGCAGAACATCCTGCAAGCGCGCCCCCGCCGCCAGCAGGATCTGGCTCTTCACCAGGTCCACGTCCGTGACCATCTCCGTAACCGGGTGTTCCACCTGAATGCGGGTGTTCATCTCGATGAAATAGAGCTTGCGGTCCTCGTCCATGAGGAACTCGATGGTGCCGGCATTCACGTAGCCGATCTCGGAGAGGGTGCGGGAAAGCATCTGACCGATTTCCGCCCGCAGTTCAGGCGAAACCTGGGTGGAGGGAGATTCTTCCAGCAGTTTCTGATGGCGGCGCTGGATGGAGCATTCGCGTTCGCCCAGGCTTGCGACATTTCCATGCTCGTCGGCGAGAATCTGGAATTCGATGTGGCGCGGCCGCTGGATGTACTTCTCCATGTAGAGATCGCCGTTACCGAACGCCGCCGCCGCTTCCGACTGAGCGGCTTTGAACAGGTTCGGCAGCTCTTCCGGGCTGCGCACGATGCGCATGCCGCGGCCGCCGCCGCCCGCCGAGGCTTTGATAATCACGGGGAAGCCGACCTGCTTTGCCCATTCCATGGCCTCGCCCTCACCGGCGAGAATGCCGTCGGAGCCGGGCAGAACGGGGACTCCAGCCTTCTTCATGGCGGCGCGAGCTTTTTCCTTTTCGCCCATCAGACGCGTGATCTCGGGGGGCGGGCCGATGAACTTGATGTTGCAGGTCTCGGTGACCTCGGCGAAGTTGGCATTTTCGGCCAGCAGACCGTAACCGGGATGAATGGCGTCCACATTGGCGATCTCGGCCGCGCTGATCACGGCGGGAATATTCAGGTAACTCAGCGCCAGTTGTGGAGGGCCAATGCAAATCGCCTCATCGGCAAAGCGCACGGGGAGCGAGTGCCGGTCAGCTTCGCTGTAGATCGCCACGGTGCGAATGCCCAGCTCCTTGCAGGCACAGATGATGCGTAGCGCAATTTCCCCACGGTTCGCGATCAGGATTTTCTTGAACATGTTGGGATGTGACTACTCTAGAAACCCACAACTGCAAGCCTCTGTGGAATCCCACCCTAGTCGCAAAGAGCGCGACTGGATGGGGCACCCACCGCGTCTACGCTACTGGAAAGAAATTCCTTACTTTTTTACCCGGATGGAAAACAATTCTTGCCCGTACTCAATGGGCTGTCCATTGTTGACCAGGATCTTCACCAGTTCTCCGGCCACGTCGGATTCGATTTCATTCATCAGTTTCATGGCTTCGACAATGCAGAGAATCTGCCCCAACTCAATCTGGTCTCCCGGCCGGCAGAAGGGAGGCGATCCCGGCGAAGGCGATTCGTAGTAGGTGCCGACGATAGGAGAACGCACCATGTGCAATTCCTCCGCTGGGATGGCCGGCGTTTCCCTAGCGGGGGCAGAAGCGGGTGCGGCGGCAGACGCCGTTCCAGCCTCGGGAGCGGGAGCGGATGGCGCGGCAAAGGGGCTGTAACCCGGCCCCGAAACCACTGTCGTGGTTTCCTTCCCGCGCTTAATGCGGACTTTGACATCGCCGCGTTCCAACTCGAACTCGGTTATGTCCTTTTCAATTAAGAACTCGACGAGTTCTTTCAACTCTTTCTGATTCATCTTGAATAGGGTGGGACCAACCTCTGTTGTCCGCAATCGCACCTGGGGCGCTACGGAACTTGTACGAGACAGCGTAACGCCAACTGCGACGTAGCCGGGCTACGTCTGTACGGCCAGTTCAGACCGCGATCAATTCGGTACTGGAAGGCGCTAAGACCTCGCACCCCTGTTCGGTCACCAGGACCATGTCTTCGATCCGCACCCCCCACTTGCCGGGGAGATAGACCCCTGGTTCGACCGTGATCAGCATGCCCGACTGCAGAACCTCGGTTTGTCCGGCAGCGACCCGCGGGGCTTCATGAATTTCCAAGCCCACGCCGTGCCCGGTGGAATGGGTAAAGTATTTACCCAAGCCATGCCCTTGCAATACTTTGCGGGCTATTCGGTCCACTTCGCCCACGGTTCGACCGGGGCGAACGCTGGCAATCGCCGCTTGCTGAGCTTCCCGGACCGCGTGATAAACCCGGCGCGCTTCTCGTGTCGGGCAACCCACGTAGACGGTTCGAGTGCGGTCAGAACAATAGCCAGAGAGTATAACACCGAAGTCGCAGACGACGAACCCGTTGGATTGGATGGGCTCGTTCCCCGGCCTCCCGTGGGGCAGGGCGGAACGTTCCCCCGAGACAATGATGGTGGGAAACGACATCCCCTCAGCCCCAGCGGTGCGGGCTGCATATTCCACTTCCGCCGCAACCGCCGCTTCCGTAGTCCTGCGCTTGAGATCTTTGAGGATTCGGGCAAACAGGCTGGCTCCCAAAATCGCCGCGGAGCGAATACGCTGAATCTCTTCGGAGTCTTTAATGAGGCGGGCCTGCTCTACCAGGGCGGGCGCCGGGCACAGGCGAAAATCGGAGCCCAGAGTAGATGCCAAGCGGAGATAGTCTTCCAAGCTCAGGTGTTGGCCTTCAACGCCCAGGCGACAACGGCCTTTGCCGACGACACGACCTGGCCGGGAAGCCAACCATTGGGCTGCGGCTGCCAAGGAAGCCTTCGAAGCAATGACCACACGCGCTCCGCGAACTTCGGCCCGCGCCTGGGTGGTGTAGCGGCCGTCGGTAAAAAACACGACGCTCTTCTCGGTCAGGAAAAGCGCTCCGGCGCTGCCGGTGAAACCGCAGAGGTAGCGAATATTGGGAAGATGGGAAACCAGCAGCGCGTCGAGACGATTCTGGGCGAGCATGCCCTGCAGCTTTGTCAGACGAGCCAGGTGGTCCACCCTGGAAGTTTAACAACTTCTGAGGATGAGCAAAGGCGAAACCGCCGGATTCTGGTGGTTTCTCCAGAAATCCGGCGGCGCTGTGCTGCTACGTCGTTCGTTGCCGCTATGTCTGAATGATGCGCGGAGTAAGGAAGAAGATCAGCTCCTGGTTGGAGGTGCTGACCTGACGATGCTTGAACAGATTGCCCAGCCAGGGCACGTTCCCCAGCAATGGAACTTGCGAAATGTTGATCGAGTTCTGGGTCTGGATAACGCCACCAATCACCACGGTGCCGCCATCGGTGACCAACACTTGCGTGGTCGCCTGCTGGGTGATTAACGTTGGGTTGCCTTGCACTTCACGCCCGAAGTCTGGCGTGGTGTTTTCCACATCCACGTTCAGGAAGATGGTATTTTCCGACGTGATCTGCGGGGTTACAGTCAAACGCAGGAACGCGTCCACATAAGTGACGGTTGGCGGGCCACCCAACTGCGCCTGGGTGACGATGGGTACGCGAACACCCTGGCGAACGACGGCCATGATGTTGTTCTGGGTGACGACTCGCGGGCGAGACAGAATCTTGAGCAAGCCGCGAGACTCGGCCATGGTAAGCACCGCATCAATCCGTACAGTTAGGACCGGCGGTCAAGAAGCTGAAACCGCTGGTCGGGCTGCTTGAAGCCAAATTGGAAAACAAGGGAATCTGCACCGCGCTGGTCGCAGAAGGGGCAGCGGTTCCAACGAACCCGTAGGCAGGGGAAATACCGAAAGTCGTGTTCGGAGAAGTGCCCACGGCACTGGCGCCGCCAATGTTGGTTATGCTGTTCGGACCACTCTTGCCCAGGCCAAAGCCCAACTGAGTGCCGATGTCGCGAGCGAAGCTGCGGGTGGCAGCGACGACCCGGGCCTCAATCTCCACCTGCTGGGTCTTGCGGTCCAACTGGATGATGATCCGGTCAATACTCGGAATGACTCCCGGAATATCCTGGATGATCAGTGCGTTGGTGCGCGCATCCGCGATCACGCTGCCGCGCTGGCTAAGGAACTGCTTCACTGTAGGCACGACGTCCTTGGCCTGTGCGTAGCTCAGGAAGCGTGTCACGGTAGCTTTCTCAACGGCCAGCGCTTCGGCCTCGAGTTCGGCTCGTTTTGACTCGGCTTCCTTGCGCATGGTTTCCACGGTTGCGATGCGCAGGACATTGCCCTCCAGCTGGCGGGCCAGGTCATTGTTCTTCAGAACGATGTCCAGGGCCTGATCCCACGGCACATCGTCCAACACGATGGTAAGCGTACCCTTTACGTTCGGATCCAGCACGACATTGAGTCCGCTGATTTCGTGGATCAGGCGGAAGAAGTCCTTCAGGTCCACATCCTTGAGGTTGACCGAAATCGGCTCACCCGTGTACTTGGGGCCGACAGCGCTGATGGGCTGCTTCATCTGCGCCTTCTGTTCGGCAGCCATGTTCACGGCGGGTTGAGGAGACGGCGGCGCATCCTGCGCGGCCATGGAAGCGCTGGGCGTTGGCAGCAAGTCGGAATCAGGCTTCTCGACGAACCTGGCCGCCGCAGTCAGCGCACGTGCCGGGACCGTAGTCATGGATGACGGGTCGGGGACGCTGGCCTCAACTTTGGGCTTATAAGAAGGCTCAACGATTACGAAGCTGTTGGCCGAGGCGGTCTGGACCGGATTGCTGGGGGCAGTTGTCGCCACAATCGCCTGGCTCGCCGGCGCTGGCGAAGAGGGAACGGCCTCGCGCTGCGTGCTGGCCGACTGAGTGTGCAACTTGAGAATCAGTTTGTCATTGCTGTTGGACGCGATCTCATAGCGGCAAGCTTGATCGAGGTCCACCACGACCCGGGCCGTCGGAGGCTTTTGTCCATCCATGCCGACGCGCACGCGCTTCACGCCATCGTTGTCTACCTGGATGGTTTGTGAGAGCACCGCAACCGTACCCGGCAAATCGATGACCACGCGGGCCGGCGAGTCCAGAGTAGTCAATTTGGGCGCCACCTGGCCCCGCGTCGTAAGCTCCAGATCGACTCCGTCGCCGCCACGCAGCACGTTCACTTTGAGCAGGGCAGCCCGCTTGGCTGCTCCGGTGGCCGTGTCTTGGGCCCCAGCCGCCGCCACCAGCAGGATTGCCAGCAGTGGCAGAAAAATATTCAGCAATTGCTTTCGCATTTCGTTTCTCCCCGGGGAACATCGCACATCCGTTCCCTTGTCTTTCGTCGCACTGAAATCGGTTGTCCGCAGCCCCGATGCCGAGGCCTCGTCGGTCCGGCTTTACACCGCCGGGGTGGTGATCTTCTTGGTCACTTCTCGGGTAAATTGTTTCCCCAGCCGGTCCTGCACGGTTTCCTTGAAAATGATTGAGTCGCCGGTAATCCGCACCACGTAGCCGTTGAAAACGGGATCGTTTTCCCGCAGGAAATAGGCTTTGTCGAGCGAATTGACCACTACCGCGATCATTCCGTTGTCGGATCTCACGATGCCCTTGAGGGCAATCTGGTCAATCGCCAGACAACGTTTGCCGACGCTGCAACCTGAACCCGCCATTGACTGGTTGACCACCGGACTGACAAATGGATCCCGCTGTCCTGTGGCGGTGATGGTCTTCTTGGCGGTTGTGCCGGAGGCAGAGTCCTTTCCGTTGTCCACGGCGACGCTCGGTTTGCCCTTCGGCGTTTTCTTCTGCGCCACCACTTGGAGCTTGGCCGTGTGGCCGGCAGTCTTGGTAGACGAAGCGGTTTTTCGGCCGCTGGGAGCTACCGGGCTGTTCTTCTGCGCAGCCGGGGATGGCTGGGCCGATGCTTTGGCCACATTCCCCAAGGCAGCATCCGAGGCAACCTGCTGCTTGTTTTGGAGAGCCTTCATGGTGTCATGCGTACTTTGGATGAGGTTGGGGTTCTGCGCCCACGCAGTTCCCGCCGCCAGTCCCAACGCCAGAATTCCAGTCGTTAACTTCATAGTCATCCCTACCTCCGGGCCGCCGCCGGCGCAGCGGCGGGCGGTTGCATGTCATGACTGAAAAAAGCAGATGCGGTGCAAGTGGCCACCACACTCTCATTCGGCGCGTACTGATAAGTGTGCTTGGTTTTGGCGTCGCCGGGCTTCTTGGTGCTTGCCATCAGCATGCCCGAGACGTTTACGATGCGTTCCAGGTGACCGACCTGGTCGAAAAATTTCAGCACCGAGTAGTACGGTCCGTCCAACTCCAGCTCGAAGGGCGCCTCGCTGTAAAACTCCTTGCTGGCCACTGGGTCCGCGGTATAGCGCCGGATCTCAATTCCCGCCTTCACAGCTTCGGCGTCCAGCATCTTGATGAAGCCTTCGGCTTCCTTCTCGTCCGGAACGATCTTGCGTTCGATCTCAAGCTGCTGTTTCAGGCTGGCCACCTGGCGATCCATATCGGCCAGTCTCGGCCGGTAAGATTCCAGTTCGGCGTTCTCCCGCAGTTTGGCGTCCAGCGCCTGTTGAGCGGAAGCATTGGCCTCCTGCTGGCTTTTGAACTCGGTGAAGTACAGGGCACAGGTCAGCAGTACCGCGGCGCCGGCCAGCGCTCCCCACTGTTTGAGGCTCGATAATTCGCTAAAGTTCTGCATAGGTTTCCCGTTGTTTCCGCCCTAGGATTTGCTGACTGTCTTGGCGGCCGCCTTTTCGTTTCCCTTCTCGCAGGTCAGGACAAACTGGAAAGCCTGCATTTCTTTATAGGTTTCGTCTTGAAACGTTTCCTTGATCTCGATGTTGCGGAAATATCCTGTCTTCTGCAGATTGCTGATCAGGTTAGCCACGGCGTCGGTGCTCAGGGCCATGCCTTCAATATCCACGCTCGTGCCCTGATCTTTCAGGTTGTTGAGCCACACCGCCTCGGTTCCATTCACGGTGGCTCCGACCGTGCTCAGCAGGTCCACCGGACCGGTCTGATTAGCGCGAAGCTGATCAATCACGTCCACGCGGCGCTTATAGTTCTGCGCTTCCCGTTGCCGCTCCAGATAGCGCGCTTTCACTTCGGCCAGTTCGCGGTTCTGCTGCTCCGCCTGCTGCATCTGCAGGGCGATGCTTTTGGCCTGCTTGTCCAGCTTGTACCAGTAACCAAGGTTGAACACCCCGGCCACCACCAGAACCAGCAGAATCTTCATGGCGGGTGAGCCCAGACTGCCCACTTCCATGGACGGCGCGGCTGAGGCGCCGCCGTGCTTACCTTTCGATTTGGAGACTCCGAGCAGATTGATTCGGATCATAGGTCTTCAAAACTCCTTAGGGCCAAACCCACCGCGACTGCCAGTTGGCCGGCATTTTGCTCAATTAGTTCCGCCCCCGGTCCGACGGGCGGCGCAATCCTCTGAAACGGATTGAAGATCTCCACCGGCAGCGAGAACTCCTGGCGCAAGGCTTCCACCAAGCCCGGAACCTTGGACGATCCCCCCGCCAGATAAATCTTCTCGATGTGCTCTCCCGCCGCGCTGGCGCGGAAGAAGTCGAAGGTCTTCTGAATTTCCAGCACGATAATTTCGGTCACCTGCTGCAGCACCGGGGTCTTGGCGTCTTCACTCACCGTTCCCACCTTGTGCCCCAGCTTCAACGCTTCCGCATCTTCGAAGCTCAGGTCCAGTTCTTTTTGCAGGGAGTCGGTGTATTGATGTCCCCCGACGCTGACATCGCGCGGAAACAGAGGTGTTGTCCCTTTCACGATGTTGATGTTCATGACGCTGGCGCCCAGGTTCAACAGGGCCACCACCTGGTTCGGCGCCGGCTCGTAGTTGTACTCGTAGCAGTTCTGCAGGGCCAGAGCATCGATGTCCACAATAGCCGGAGTTTTGCCGGCCATCGAGAGTACGTTGGTGTAGTTGAGAATCTTGTCCTTCTTGACCGCCACCAGCAGAACATCCATCTGAGTGCCGCCAGATTCCTCGGCGAGAACCTGGTAGTCGAGGTTTACGTCGGCCAGGTCAAAGGGAATGTGCTGTGCGGCCTCTTTCTCAATGGTTTCGGCCAGCTCCTGGTCGCTCATGGAAGGCAGCGAAATCTTCTTTACGATTACGGAGTGCCCGCTCACCGCGGTGGCCACGTTGCGCGTCTTGATTTCCTTGTCGGTGAACAGCTTCGCGATGGCGCTGGAAACGGTGCCCGAGTCCACGATCATCGAGTCCACCACGATATCTGGCGCCAGCGGCTCAATTCCCAGGTGGGCCACTTCGATCTGGCCGCCCTTTTTCCTCAGCTCCACTGCCTTAATGCTTGAGGAGCCTACATCCAGGCCCACAATCGTCTTCGCTCCGAATCCAAACATGTGTCCGCCTTTTTGTGGAGCGGGCGCGTGCGCCCGCTTTTTGTCTTCCCTAAAGTTGCCCGGCAGCTTTGACCGCTGCTTTGGGTGTCTTCTTACTCTTGACTTCCATCTGAGTCGACTTCTCTTCCATCCACTGGTCCAGCCTCGATTTCTTGAAGCGCCAGCGGTTTCCCAGCTTGAATGCCGGTATGCGCTGTTCCCCTACGTACTTGTAAAGCGTGTCCGGACTCACTCCCAGGTACTGCGACGCCTGGCGAATGTTCATGACTTCTCGCGAGTCGGCCATAGTTCCATTCCCCTTCCACAGAATCAAAGCCCCGTTAGGGTGCGCACTAATTTTGGGAGAAAATTCCTCGCACAAAAACCACGTTCGAGTGAATTTTGGTGTGCTGAGCATATATCAACCGGGAAAGACATGAGGTCGGGGTCTATTTCCGTGTTTTTCCTGGTTTTATGCCTGTTTTCTGGAAATTACTTTAGAAACACTTGCATAGCGATGCTATATGTGGGGGTCAACGCTAGTGGTAACCCAATTAGGAGGGGCAGTAATCCAGGGAGGAGCGCGCCTGGGTACCTCACATAACCAAAGTACCAAAGACGGTACCGAAGTCTTACGACGAGTGCGCATCAGGACATTTGTTCCCACCGAAATGTTTTAGAATTGCCGCTTTCAGGGGTTGGTCACCGGTGGTAACCAAGATTATTTGGGGCTCAACCGGACCCCTTTTTCCCGCCGACGCGATGGCGAAATTGGTCATGGAATCCATAAACAAATTCAATTGGACATGCGACGGCCCGTGACCCTAGAGTAGCAATTCATTGCTGGGTTCCGGGAGCGCTTTGAGATGCTGGACAACCGGGAGAGGTCCTATTGCTCCAACAACTTGCACTCGGAACCCGGCGCCAGGACTAGTCCGCAGAGTCTGGTAGCGCAGGTCGGGTTGAGAAACCTTGAAGCATCGCGATGACGACTTCGGTCTCCACACTCTTGAAGGCTCCCTTCCTCAACTATGAGTTCGATCAGGCCTACGATGAGATGTTTGAAGCGCCGGGGCTGCCGCGAGCGCACTATCAGACGTTGTATCGCACACTCCTGGAGTTACCCCCCGAGGAATTGCGACAAAGCCAGCAGGCGGCCAATCTATCCTTCTTACATCAGGGCATTACCTTCACGGTTTACGGCAACAAAGAAGGTACAGAACGCATTTTCCCCAACGATCTTCTGCCGCGAATCATCCCCGGCTCGGAGTGGCGCAGGATTGAACTGGGACTGACCCAGCGGATCACGGCGCTGAATCTGTTCTTGCAGGACATCTACAACGAGGGCCGCATTCTGGCGGATGGGGTGGTGCCGCGCGAGTTGCTATACAGTTGCCGCCATTTCCGCCGCGAAATGCGCGGCCTGAGTGTTCCACGAGGAATCTACGTCAGCATCTGCGGCACAGATCTGGTCCGCCTGCCCGATGGCGGCTTTGCCGTGCTGGAGGATAATCTCCGGGTTCCCAGCGGCGTTTCTTACATGCTGGCCAATCGCAAGGTGCTGAAGCGCGTATTTCCCACATTGTTCCGCGACTATGGGGTCTGGCCGATTGATCACTACGCGCAAGCGCTGTTGTCCACGCTGCGCACGCTGGCGCCGTCGAACAGCGTTGCCCGCAACGAGCCTTGCACCGTGCTGTTGACGCCGGGAGTTTTCAACTCGGCTTATTTCGAGCACACATTTCTGGCGCAGCAGATGGGAATCGAACTGGTCGAAGGCCGCGACCTTTTGGTACACGACAACGTGGTGTACATGCGCACCACGGCCGGCCTGCGCCGCGTGGACGTCGTCTATCGCCGGGTGGATGATGACTTCCTCGATCCGCTCTGTTTTCGGCCTGATTCGAACCTGGGCGTTCCTGGCCTTTTCAACGCTTACCGCGCGGGCAATGTAACTCTGGCCAACGCCATCGGAACTGGCGTGGCGGATGACAAAGCCATGTACGCTTACGTGCCGGCCATCATTCGCTATTACCTGGACCAGGACGCCATCCTGCCCAATGTCCAGACCTACCTGCTTACCGACAAAAGCCAGCGCGACTATGTTTTGGAACATTTGGACGAACTGGTGGTGAAGGCAGTGGGAGAATCCGGCGGCTACGGCATGCTGATCGGCCCGCACAGCACGGCCGCGCAGCGAGCGACGTTCCGCGAACAAATCATCGCTCAACCACGCGACTACATTGCTCAGCCCACGCTGGCGCTCTCACGCGCCGCCTGTTTTCTGGATGGCGAAGTCGAATCCCGCCACATCGATCTGCGGCCTTACATTCTTTATAGCGGGAGCGTCACTCTGGTGCCTGGCGGTCTTACCCGGGTGGCGCTGCGGCGCGGATCCCTGGTGGTAAATTCCTCGCAAGGGGGCGGAAGCAAAGATACCTGGGTACTACGCGACGAGAAAATCTCGGAGCCGCTGAAGACAACGGAGCGGATCTGATTGCAGAGAACGGACGCTATGCTCTCCCGAGTCGCCGACAGTTTGTACTGGATGAGCCGCTACCTGGAGCGGGCCGAGCATACTGCCCGTCTCATGGACGTGGATCTCCAGTTGCGTCTCGACCAATCGCCGGAATCGACCACCGGGAGGTGGCTCCGCCTGATCGAAGCCCTGCAGGTTCCGGCGTCGCTGGTGGGCACGGCGGACGGAACCAGCCTGGCCGACACTCTGACTTTCAACCGGATGAATCCTTCCTCCATTGTCTCCTGCATTTCCGGGGCACGGGAAAATCTTCGCCACGTCCGCGAACAGTGCAGCACAGAAATGTGGGAGCAACTCAACCGGCTCTACCTGCAAATGCTGGGCAACCGGCCCGAAGGCTCGTGGATTCCAGAGTCCCATCTATTTTTCCGCTCGGTGCAGGAGGGGGCGCAGCTTTTCCAGGGCGTCACCGATTCGACCATGACGCATGGAGAAGGCTGGCACTTCATTCAGCTAGGCCGCTTCGTGGAGCGTGCCGATGCTCTGGCGGGCTTGATCGGAGCCCATTTTTCGCGGCTGGCGCAGCCTCCAGACCAGGCCGCCGAAGGCACGGAATACCTGGAGTGGGTAGGACTGCTCAAATCCTGCGCGGCCTTTGAAGCCTATTGCAAGAATTATTCGGCTGAATTGCGTCCCCTGCGCGTGGCGGAGTTCCTGTTGCTGAATCCGGAATTTCCGCACTCGGTGCGATTTTCGGTAGAGAGCGTGCATTCCGCGCTGCGTTTGATTGGCGAACTCACGGACCGCAAGATCGCGCAGCCGGTGCGTCTGGCCGGACGTTTGCGCGCGGCGCTCAGTTTCAGCCAGATTGAAGAAGTGATGGCGGACGGCGCCTATCTTTACCTGGAAAATGTGCGCCGCCAGTGCAGCCAGATTCATACCGCGATCCAGCAGATCTATTTCGACTACCTGATCGAGTCGGCGCTGACCGCGTAACGCATTTGGGGAGATCCATGATTTATTCCGTCCGCCACATTACCAGCTTCAGCTACGAGCCCGCGATCCGTGAGAGCATCATGGAGGTCCGGGTACAGCCGCGCAGCGAAGCCCACCAGCGCTGCCTAACATTTTCCCTGGATGCGAGTCCCCACGCCAACATCATGGTCTATCGCGATTTCCTGGGGAACACGATTCACCACTTTGATATTCCCGGACGGTACGCCCAGCTCAAAATCACGGCGCAGGCACTGGTAGAAGTCTCCCCCCCGGCACTGCCGGAGCCCGCTGAACGTCGGAAGCTGGAAAGACCTGGATGATCGTGTGGCGGAAGGCGACTACTGGGAGATGTTGCTGCCCAGCCACTTCGCCCATACCACGGACTTATTGCAACAACTGGCCAGCGAGATTCATTTGGAGCGCCACCAAAGTCCGCTGCAGACTTTGTTTAATCTCAACCAGACTCTTTACCAGATTTTCGCCTACGTCCCCAACAGCACGCAGGTGGACTCTCCGATTGACGACGCGCTCCGCACCCGCCAGGGCGTTTGCCAGGACCTCTCGCACATCATGATCGCGCTCGTCCGGCAACTGCACGTACCCTGCCGCTACGTGAGCGGATATCTTTTTCGCGGCGAGGATGGCAATGAGGACCGTTCTCCCGAAGGCGCGACCCATGCCTGGTTGGAGGCTTTCTTGCCCGGTCCGGGCTGGGTCGCATTTGATCCCACCAACAACCTCGTGGGCAACGAACGGCATATTCGGGTGGCCATTGGGCGCGATTACGCGGACGTTCCGCCGACCCGAGGCATTTACAAAGGGGATGCGGAGAGCGAATTGAGCGTGGTGGTGATCGTTTCCCCGGCGGAGGCGCCTTTGCCCGAAGAAATTCCTCCGGCGACGGTGATACGTTCCAAACCGCGGGTATCCGTAGATAGTTTTCAATACGACCAGCAGCAACAATAAATCCTGTAGAGACGTAGCGAAGCTAGGTCTCTACGAAGCCGACTATTTAGCGGCCAGGGCTTTCTCAATCGCCGTCTGCGCCAGCGGCGCCATGACCTTGTAGCCGGCTGGGTTGGGGTGAAGTCCGTCAATCGCCAAATCTTTTTTCAGCAGGCCTTTTTCATCCGCCATCGCGCTGAAATAGTCGAGATAAACGCAGTCATTTTTTACGCAGTAGCCTTTCAACCAGCGGTTTAGTTCGACGATTTTTTCCGGCGGGCGCTGCACGAAAAGTAATTCCGCCCTCGGGGTGTAGTTATTCACCGGTATCACCGTTGAGAAGACGACTCGAATTCCATGTTCGCGCGCTAACTCCGCCATGGAAGCGTAGTTACTTTCGATGTCTTGCAGCCTCATGGGCCCGGTGTTGCCGGCGATGTCATTCGTGCCTGCCAGGATGACCACGACCTTCGCCTGCAAATCAATCACATCGGGACGGAAGCGAATCAACATCTGCGGCGTGGTTTGTCCGCTAATGCCGCGATTGACGTAGGGTTTCCCGGGAAAATATTCATCGAGATGCCAGGCATCGGTAATGGAGTCTCCCATGAACACGACCCGGTTCTCGCCCGGAAGCGGCGCCGCAAGCTGGGCGTTCGCCTCCCGGTAACGGCCCAGTTCGGCAAAATCATTCATCCACTGCGGCACCATGGATCGACGCCACGCCTCCAGTTCTTGCTTGGATTCTTCCGCTGGAGACGGTTGTGCGGATTGTTGAGCCCAATCGTTGACGGTAAGAAAAGTAACCACCATGAGCCATGAGACAGCCACGGAATACGATCTGTGCCACATGTCTTGTCCTTCCTATAAGACTTTCTCAATCGCTGCCTGCGCCAGCGGCGCCATGATCTTGTAGCCCGCTGGATTCGGATGCAACCCATCCACCGCCAAGTCTTTTTTCAGCAGGCCTTTTCCATCTACCATCGCGCTGAAGTAGTCGAGGTACACACAGCCGTTTTCTGCACAATATTCTTTCACCCAGCGGTTCAGTTCGAGGATCCTCTCCGGCGGCCGTCCAATCAGGCGTACCTCGGCCTCCGGCGTGTAATTGTGTACCGGCAACACCGAAGACAGTACCAGGCGGATTCTGTGCATCTGCGCCAACTCGGCCATCGAAGCAATATTGTTTTCGATGTCTTCGGTCCGCATCGGTCCGGTGTTCCCGCCAATATCGTTGGTGCCCGCGAGAATGACCACGACCTCAGGCTGCAGAGCGATCACATCAGGGCGAAAGCGAATCAGCATTTGCGGCGTGGTTTGTCCTCCAATGCCGCGATTGATGTAGGGTTTGCCGGGAAAACACTCTTCCAGCGGCCAGCCATCGGTCAGGGAATCACCCATGAACACCACCCGATCTTCGCCCGGCGCAGGCGCTCCCAGGGCAGCGTTGGCCTCGCGGTGGCGTCCCAGTTCGCCGAAGTCGCTCATCCAAGTGTCAATTCTCGACTTCCGGTAGTCTTCCAGTTTTTGTTTTGCTTGTTCTTCTGGAGTCATGTGGTGCGCTCAGGCGCAGGACAAGAGTAAAGTCAACCTGGCCAATCCGGCAACTGCCAGCGGCAGGTTATCGGAAAGCGCTTTGCGGCCCGATCTGGTTGTGGAGTGCCTACGCTCCGGCTTTCCCAAACTCCCGCCAATGCGATAGTCTTCCTAGTCATGTTTGACCGGAGATAAATCGCGTGCGCTACCTCGACCGTCTGCAACCTTTCGCCCTGCTGGTCCTGCGCCTGGTCCTCGGCGCCATCATGATCGCCCACAGCTATTCCAGGGTGTTCTCCCTCTCCCATCAAGTTCAAAGCGTTCAAGGGCTCGGCTTGCCGGGATGGCTAGCCTATTTTTCCGTGGCTGCTGAGTTTCTAGGGGGGATCGCGGTTGTTATCGGCCTTTTCACCCGCTGCGCCGCGCTCGCGATTCTCATCGATATGAGCGTCGCCATCTGGAAAGTGCATTGGAAAAACGGTTTCACCGGAAACGGAAACTACCAATTCACTCTTGCCTTGGCCGCCATCGCGTTAGCTTTGATCTTCTTCGGCGCCGGCCCAATCGCCCTCGACAACCTCCGCGGCGGCGGGGGCGGGAAGAAGAAGGCAGCGTAAAGGAGGAGTTCCCATGAGTCCGATCTGCGTGTTTGCTCTCGCCCTGGGTATCGGGATCGTTGCTGGATTGCGGGCCATGACGGCTCCGGCAGTGGTAAGTTGGGCCTCCCACCTGGGATGCTTGAATCTGCATGGCACGCCTTTGGCATTTATGGGATCGTCCGTGGCCGTGGCAATATTCTCCCTGGCCGCGATCGCAGAGTATGTGAACGATGTGCTTCCCAAGACTCCCAGCCGCACGGCGCCCGGACCTCTGATCGCACGGATCGTCATGGGTGGCCTGTCTGGCGCTTGCCTGTGCGCATCCGCTGGCCAGTCTCTGCTATTCGGAACGGTGCTAGGCGGAATCGGCGCGGTGCTCGGCACTTTCGGCGGCTATCAGGTCCGAACCCGTCTGGTCCGGGCCCTCAAGGTGAAAGATATCTTCGTGGCCATCCCGGAAGACCTGGTCGCCGTCGGCCTGGCATGCTTCTTCGTCTGGGTGCGCTAATCCCCCGGCGACTTAAAGCTCGCGACTGGACAGGGCGTCCAAGCCGAAGTGTCGATTATTGGGTCTTCGGCAGGTACCTCGCGAGGAAAGCCCAGATATGCGAGTAGATCATCTCCGTCTCGGTGTGGCTGAAGCCTCCATGATGTCCGCCGGGGATGGTCACGAATTCATTCGGTATGCCGGAACGGTCCAGCGCCTCGTGCAGGCGCACGGAATGCGAGTAAGGCACAATCTTATCCGCATCACCCTGAATCATCAGGATTGGCGGTACGCCTGCGCGCACATAGGTTAGCGGCGAGACCCGTTTGGCAATCTCCTCCCGGTTGACCTGGCCGCCCATCCACATCACCGCATAATCCTGCTTGTTGGGTCCTTCAAACAGGTCACCCACATCGGTAATGCCGTACCAGTCAATGATGGCCGCGACTTTCACTTCCTTTTCCGGAGGACATTCCCGGTCAAGCCCCGCGGATACGGGCAGCATGCCCGTGGTCAGCGCCAGATGACCACCCGCGGAGTTGCCCATGACGACAATTCGCTCGGTGTCAAACTTGTAGTCAGTGGCGTGCTGGTACACCCAATGCAGGGCGCAGCGGCAGTCTTCCACCGCCGCGGGCGCAAGGGAAACTCCGGCCAGCCGGTACTCGACGTTCACCACGGCCCATCCTTTTTCCAGGAAGGGAACAGTCTCCAGGATTGCCGCTTCCTTGGTGCCCGCAACCCATCCTCCGCCGTGAATGTAGATCAGGGTGGGATGAGTATTTTCCCCTGCGGGCTGATAGACATCCAGCTTGGCCTGGTAGTTATTTGCCGTGAGATAGACGATGTTAGGCGTAACGTCATAGTCGCTGGCCAAGGTGACCGGCTTGGCTTCCGGTTCAACCACTTGCGCCCAACTGGCGACTGCCCCAAAGCTCAGGCTGAGGATCAATGCATAAAAGATCACGGCATGAATGACTGCGCGAAGCTGGCGAAGATTCATCGAGAGTTTCACCTCGTGTGCGCACTTCCAGAATTTAACTGAGAATATGCAGCCAAGGGAGCGATTATAGCGGGATCAGAAGCGCGCGAAGTGGCTTTCCTTCACTTGTCTCTCGGCCAGCGCTTTGCCAATCTGCTGCAGTTCGCTGACGTGTTCAACCGAGTCCAGCATTTGAACGTTTTCGGGTTGAATTTCGGGGAGAGCCAGCGCGTCCAAACCTTGCCGGGTCAGTTCGCAGTTGTAGCGTACATAGGAGAAGAGTTTCGGCGTTGCCGGGCCGGAGGCGCCGCACATGTCGCCGATTTCGATGTCGAGCAAGGGGCCGGCCAGACAGTCACCAAAGATGCGGCAGAGAAAATCCTGCTGGTTGCCAGCGGCATAGATCAGGGCAGCCGGAATCGAACTAACGTCGTAGATCAGGTTCATGTCCTCGGACCGCAGTTGCGGGTTGGCTTTAGGAGCCGTGCCGGTGCCCACCGAAACCAAGAGCATACGGTCCACTCCCGCGGGCCAGTTCAGGTTGTAGGGTTCAACCGTGGCCATCAGGAAAAGCTGGAAGGCTGGATTGTTGAACATGGTGACGCCGCCGTCCACAAACAGGAATTCTTCCTCTCCCAAACGCACCACCTCGGGAGGGAAATAGGTTGGCGCGGCCGTGCTGGCGCAAATAAGCTGCCACAGCGGCACGTCGAGATTGCATCCGGGAAACTTGCGGTCATTGAATTTGGCTCCAGGGTGATTGCAGACTGGCCAGGGAGAATCGGTGGTGGCGTTGCGCATGACCATCATCAGCAGGGTGCGCAAGCGGGTCGAACCGAGCGTAGTGTCGGCGCCGAAAATTTCCCGGATCTTCGCGGCCAGTTTGTCGCGATCAAATTTGTAGTGAAAGCGGCGCAGGACGGCGGCCCGGCTGAACATGGCTGGACCACTATTGATGTAAAACGAGCGCAGATCTTCAACGCTCATGCCCAAACTGAGCGCGCTGGCGATGACCGCGCCGGTGCTGGTTCCGGCCATGTAGTCGAAGTAGTCGGCCAGCACGGCGTCAGGCCGGCCAAGTTTCTGGCGCACGATCTGCTCGATGGAATACAGGACTTCGAGCGAGACAATGCCACGGATGCCGCCGCCATCGAGCGCCAGCAGTTTCTTCTGCGGAGTGGGTTCGAGCTTGTCGAGGAAGGAATTAGTTGGCTCGGCGTTTGGCATCTCGTGCTCCTGGGCGAGGGAAAAAGTTATGCGCAAGAGTTTAGGCCAATCGACCATCATCCACCAAGACAAAAGGCCCCTTTTTCAAGGGGCCCTGGCGCACACTCAATGGCTGATAGCTACCGCGTCGTTTCCACGCCCTTCACGTCATTCACGTCGGCGGTGCTGGCGGGCTGAAGCGGTGGCCGGGCAACGAAGAAATCGTGATTGTAAAGATTGCGGTACATGACGCCAGCTAACTCGGCGGCCTTGGGTCCAAATGTTGGACGCCCGCCTTCGAGGAAAACGACGGTTACAATGCGGCCGACGCTGGTGTTAGCGTAAGAGGCAAACCATCCGTAGCGAGTCCCGGCGTTGGAGCAGGTTCCCGTTTTGCCGAGAATTTCTTCCTCGTTGAAGTTGAGTTTGACGCTGCGGGCGGTGCCGTAGTCGACCGCTCCCGCCATGCCGTCGGAGATCTCCGGGATCAACGGTGCGATGTTGAGATGCCGCTTGATCTGCGGCTGGAAGTTGGCCACTTCATCGGGCGTGGTGGGATGCTGCAAGTAGTACAGCGTCCCGCCATTGGCGATGGCTGAAACCATAGCGCCCAAATTGCAGCGGAGTCATGCGAAACGCCTTCGCCGAAGCTGCACATCTTGCCGACGCCGCCCAGGCTCGCCGGAATTTCCTGCTCGGGATAATTGCCGAGATGTTCTCCCGGGATATGGTAGCCGGCCAGTTCGCCCAAGCCGTATTGATGAGCGTAGGAGCTGACCTTCTCGAATCCCAGTTGGCGGCCCACCGCTTCAAAATAGGCGTTGTTGGAATGCGCCAGCGCCGTAGTCAGGTTCATGCGGCTGCGGCCACCCAGCCTGATCTCTGTATCCTTGTCGATGATGCCTTCGCTCAACGCCGGCGAGCGCCACGGAAAGCTTGATGGTGGAGCAAGGCTGCGCCCCGCTGGAGAGCGCCAGCTTCTGGTTGACCATGGCGAGAATGCGTCCGCTGGTCGGCTCGATTGCGACCACGGTGCCATTCATGTTGCCAAGCGCGTCAATGAGCGGCCTGCCGCACCATGGGATCTTCGCCGGTGGTGACGTCTCCCTCGGTGACATCCTTGGCAAACGAACTGGCGGAGAAGCGCTCGTAATAACGGTGGCGGCGGGTATGAACTACAGCCACCGTCCGCGGATGAACCACGCCCCGACTGCGAGCTAAATGGCGCATACGACGACGGGCGTGCTGACCCTCTGTAAGATGAGACTTGGGCTTCCGGTTGGCTAGCGGACGAGGATTAACATTTGCCGCGATGGCGCTCACCGGGAGCAACATCGCGAATGCCAAAAGCAGACGAACAAGCACAGGATGATGACTGGACATTTCCCTTATGTAAACCCATTCCCCGGAATTCTTATCCAATTACAGTGCAAGATTCCTGCCAAGAGAATGGTACTTTTGGTCAAGTCCTGCAACTTCCCGATAATACGGGACTTAGCTTCGGGCTGGCAATGAAAAAGTGGACCTGCAAGATTACCGTTAGGCCATGACCTAACATTATGTAACAAAAAGTGTTAACTGTGGTCCGCGAGGTGGCGGAAGCGAAAAATCGAGCTAGGCCCACCATTAACCATAAAGGTACTACGGCCTTAAGTGCAAAATTTTGCACTTCTTGGTTAGATGGTTGCAGTTCCTGGAAATGAAATGGCTAGAGTCCCTATGGTGTCCTGATCCGCTTAGCCACTTCGGAACCAAGACGCCGGAAATGGTCTAAGTTCCACGTATAGATAATCTCCGCATCGGCCTTCAAAGCGCAACGCGCCAACAGAGCATCGTAGAGAGTGCCCCCGACGATACCAGCGGCTGCGGCTTGTTTGATTGTCGAATGGTACTCGCGGCTATCCAGAGCCACTAGGGTGAGACGTTCTTCTATGGATTCGAGGAACAGCAGCACCTGTTCCCCGCTCAAGCGGTGCTTTCCGGGCAAACGAGTCAGGGCAGCGTAGACTTCTGCCAAACTGTGGGCAGCGCAGCAGGCCTGCTTTTTCTCCGCGGGTAGAAAGGCAGCGAGGCTCAACTGGTGGTGCTCGTGATCCTCAAGAAACACAGGGATCAAGACCGAGGTATCGAAGAACCACTTCACCGCTGGCGACTCGGCCCGGCATGGGTCTCTGGCCTCGGACGGTAGTGTCCGACGTTCCCGCGATCACGTTCCCGGCGGACGCCCTTTATCGTTTGAGCTACGGTCTCGGCCGGGAGAGGTTCTCCGGCCCTGAAGACCCAGATTCCATGTTTCTTGCGCAATGGCACTCCACCCCGGAGCGGGCGGAGAACAATTTGATCTTCCGAGCTTTGCAGATCCAGCGAGTCTCCTGGCTGAAGCTGCAAGTCGTCGCGGATGGGCTTAGGGAGAACGACGCGCCCTGCCTTGTCGATGGTGAGGGTAGTCATAAATGGTATTTTATCATGGTATTTACCATTAAATAATGGGATTTCGCGGAGTCGATCGGACCAATAAAAATGCCGGGCTCGCGCCCGGCAGGACAACTGTTCTTCGATGATTTCCGGTCTGGTGAGGGCTAGTTGATGTCGAATTGCTCCTGATGCAGGGCCGGATCGCTCTTCACGATCACCGTCTTCTTGGTGACTTCTTCCATCTCCATGAGCGCTCGCCCGCTGTTGGACTTGAGGGCTTTGGCGACCTCGGGATTCACCCGCAACATAACGTCTTCGTGTTCCAGGGTCTTGGCCATTTTGCGCATTTCGATGTAGATGTCGTTGCACACCGTGGTTACTGATTTCACGAAGCCGGTGGATTCGCAATACGGGCAGGGCGAACCGATGGTGCGTTCGAGTGATTGCTTGACCCGCTTACGGGTGATGGCGACCAACCCAAAGTCATTGAACTGAAGCACCTTGGAGGGGGCGCGGTCGGCGCGCAGAGCCTCTTCCAAGGCCTGCATGACTTTCTGGCGGTTGCGGCGCTCATCCATGTCAATGAAGTCAATGATGATGATGCCGCCGAGATCGCGCAGGCGAATCTGGCGCACGATTTCCTTGATGGCATCCACATTGGTTTTGACGATGGTGTCTTCCAGGCGCGTGGTCTTGCCCACATACTTACCGGTGTTGACGTCGATCGCAACCAAGGCTTCGGTCTGATTGATGACGATGTAGCCGCCACTCTTCAGCCAAACTTTCGACTTGAGGGCCTTGTTGATCTCCTCGCTCAGCCCGAATTGCTCAAAGAGAGGAGTTTCCTTGGAATAGAGCTTGACCCGCTTGACCAGCGAAGGCTGGAAGCGGTTGGCGAAACGCAGGATGCGTTCGTATTCCTGCTCGGTATCCACCCAAATAGCGTTGAAGCCGGAAGTGACCTGGTCGCGCAGCACCCGCTCGACCACGTTGAGATCGTGATAGATCAACAGCGGCGATTTGTCTTTTTCGGCGCGGGTCTTGATCTCAGCCCACAGGCCTTTCAGGAAACGGATGTCGGCGCGAAGCTCATCTTCTGAGGCGCCCTGGGCTGCGGTGCGGACGATGAAACCTCCGTGCCCGTTCTCGCGCTCGCTGAGAATGATGCGCTTGAGGCGCTGCCGCTCTTCGTCGGAGGCAATCTTGCGGGATACGCCAGTGTGGTTCACGGTTGGCATGTAAACCAGAAAGCGGCCGGGGAGCGCGATGTGGCTGGTGATGCGCGCACCCTTTTTGCCGATTGGTTCCTTGGCAATCTGAACCAGGATCTCCTGTCCCTCCTTTAGAAGGTCGGTGATCTGCTGGGTGGGGGTGTTCTCGCGGCGGGAACTGCGCCCGCCCCGGCGGCCCCGGAAACCTCCACGGCGCTGGCGGTCATACGCCGGACGCTGGGCACGTTGAGTGTAGGCTGCGGTCGCGGCAGGAGCACGAACCTCGACCTGGGCATCCCCGGTACCGTTACCGCGAGCCTCTGCATCCAGCAGCGCTTCAGCCTCGGCTTGCGCCTCCTCAAGTTCGGCTTCTTCTTCGGCGGCTTGGTCCACCGGCTCATCGCCATTGGAGAGTTCCGCGCCCTCGGCCCCCGCTTGGGGCTCGGCCGACAGCGGCGCTGAGATTTCGTTCGCCGGTTCACCGGCAGCGGCCATTTCGTGGCTGGAAGACTCGCGAAGATCTTCGGCGGCGCGGGTTTCTTCCTCCATCTCATCGAAGGTCTCATCTTCTTCGAGATCCTCCATGTAGTGGGCAATGTCGGCTTCTTCCTCTTCGATCTCCTCTTCCACCAGGTTCCCGGCGGAAGCGAGCGGCGGAGCAAGATCGGCCTGGCGGGAGACAACTTCTGCCTCGGCGACCGCGTCCCCGTTTGTCTCTTCGTCTTCGTCTTCTGCCTGCTGGTCTTCCGCGTCCTCGGCCTCATCTACGGGCTCGGTTCCAAATGTGGAGAAATTGCTCCCAGCTTCAACGTTTTCCGGTTCGCGACCGGAGGTCGCATTCTCCGGCGCGACCAACGGCTCCTCCTGCCTGGCAGGCGCCGCGGCAGCGATTTCCAGGAAATCCTCGCGGAAGTCTTCGTGTCCCGGCTGAGTAAACAGCGGCTCGTCCTCCGGGAAGGTTCGGGCAATCGGCGCGACTCGCTCTTCGACCTCCTGCGGCGCCGCCTTTTCCCCACCCACCGCTTCGACTGCAGGCCGGGACGATGCCAGACGTTGATACTTGGAGATGGATTCTCCCGGCAGAAGGATGGGCTGGTATCCGGGCGGCGGACCGTAGTCGTCGCGGTCGTTGCGCTCATTGCGTTCCGGGCGCGGACTACGAAATGATTGTCCCTCCCGCGATGGCTCTCGGACAGGCTCCGCCGCGATGGCCGGTTTCACCTCGGGAGTCCGTTCTCCACGCCGGCCGCCACGACGGCGGCGTCGTCCCCGGAATCCGCCGCGCTCTTCGCCTTCGCCACCTTGGGCGGGGCTGGTTGATTCAGAATATTGGGCTGGGCGGGAAGGCAATGCGGCGACGGCTTCCGATTCCACCTGGGATGGCGCGCCAGGGGAAAACCCTTCGGCAACGGCGGGGGCTGCCTCCACCTGTGGCTGCCGCCTGGGCTCGGAAACTACCGGGCTGGCGGGAAGCTCGTCCACCTCGTCAGAGTCCTCCAGTTCCATAAAGTCGGAAACATAGAGGAAGGCATCGCGTTCCAAGCCGATGTCCACAAAGGCGGATTGCATGCCAGGAAGCACGCGGGTTACGCGGCCTTTGTAGATGGATCCAGCCAGGGTGTATTCGTTTTCGCGCTCGAGGTAGATTTCCGCGAGCTGATCGTCTTCCACCATGCCCACTTTGGTTTCGTGAGGGGTGGAGGACACAAACAATTCTTTGTTCATTGAAACTCCGGTCCCGTGCCGTCAGGCGGCTGCGGGATTCACCGGATGGAAAACAGATAAGAACGGGCAGACTGAACGTCGCGATGGCGGTCCCGCGTAGGGGACAGCTGAGACCACGGACCTCTCCGCGGCCATAGCCGTTGCTCAAACTGAAAAGTCTTTTGCACTGATCGCGTTCTGCTGCCTGGGTTTGTGACCGCTCTCTCGAGATCTTTAAGTCATCCAGATCAGATTCGTCGAGATCAGAGGGGGCCGTTACCCGCCCGGCAGCGCTCCACTTCAATCCTGCCCGGCCTCGCACTGCGTTTCCAGCCGGAGTGCCCTCTTTACGCGAGGGCGGTCGTAATTTTTGTTGCTGCTATGAATCTTGTTGTTTGCCGCGAAACTGCAAAGCGCGGCGCTACTCCCCTGCCTTCTTCCGGCTTCAGTTTACGAAACGGCGCATACGAACGTTCATCACGATACCCAGCGCCAGAAACATGAAGAGAACGGAAGACCCGCCATAACTCATCAACGGGAGGGGTATTCCGGTGACCGGCATCAAGCCAACCACCATGCCAACGTTAACCAGAATGTGGAAGCTAAGCACCGCAACCACACCCATCACCACGAACGTGCCAGCGCGGTCGGGCGCCGTCTGCGCGTTCTGGATCAATCGCATCAGCACGATAAAGTATAACAGCAATACCCCGAGGGCGCCCACAAATCCGTGCGCTTCGGCGAACGCCGCGAAGATGAAGTCGGTTTGGGGGACGGGCAAGAAGGCCAACTGGGTCTGGGACGGGGCTTCACTGCCCCAGATTCCTCCCGAACCGACCGCGATCAGGGATTGATTAACCTGGTACCCCGATCCCTGGCTGTCGGCCTCGGGATGCATGAAGCTGGTAAGGCGCTCGCGCTGGTAAGGTTTGAGCACGTGCCAGGCGACGGGCAGAAGCAGCGCTCCCGCCACAATTACTACCGCGGCCTGCTTGAACCGGACTCCGCCCAGAAACAGGCCCATGATCGCGATCGGCAGGTAGGTCAGCGCGGTGCCCAGGTCGGGCTGGCGCAACACCATCAGCATCGGGATGGCCACGATGGCCCCAGCCTTCATGAAATCTGGCCAGGAAAGTTCTTTCTGATGCAGATCGGAAAAGTATTTGGCCACGGCGAGAATGAGAATCAGTTTGACCCATTCGGAGGGCTGAAAGTGGCCCCCACCCGGCATCTTGACCCAGCGCCGCGCTCCCAGGTACTTCTGGCCGAAGAGCATGACCGTCATCAGCGACGCGATGGAGGCAATGTACAGCCAGTGGATCTGGTCCAAAACCGCGTTGTAATTGAGCAGGCTGACGACAAACATGCAGCCCACGCCGGCGACGATCCAGTACACCTGCCGGATGTGCGCACCGGCAAACTTGGTGTGCAGGGTGGCGCTGTGAATCTCCATCACGCCCAAGCCGCAGATCAGGAGGACGAAGATCAGCAGCACCCAGTCGAAGTCGTGGTATGAGACGTATCGGGACATAAAAACAGCTTCTAGCTTTTAGCTCCTAGCTTTGTCATGTTGAGCGGAGCAGGAGTTTCGCGGTTCGCGAAAGTCCTGCGCAGTCGAAACATCCCTACCCGACCTGTACCGCCGAAGGTAGGGATTTCTCCGCCTTCGCTTCGCTCAGGGTCGGAATGACAAAGCAAAAACCTACTGCACCCCCGGCGCGGCGGCGGCCAGCGGTGCATGATGCTTCGCCACGTCCACAGCAAAGTGTCCAGCGTGCAGCGCGCCGCCGTCACCCTCGGGGTCGGTCCACAAGGCACCGACATCCACCTTGCCGCTATTGGCTAATTTCGGAGGTTGGCGGCGTTGTTTGTCCACGAAGGCCTTAATGACCTGGGTCGCCAGCCGCGCCGCTAACTTGCCGTGCTCGCCACCTTCGAACAGGACACACACGATCACGTCCGGATTGCGCCGCGGCGTGAATCCCACAAACCATCCGTTCTGCGCGAACTCCTCATTGTTGGCGTGTTTGGCGCGCATGGCCAGGGAGACAATTTGCGCCGACCCGGTCTTGCCAGCGATGTCAATTCCGGGAATGTGCGCCGATGGAGCCGTGCCTTCCGGCAGCAACACCCGTCCCATGGCATCGGTAATGAAATTCCAGCCCTCCGGCTCAATCGGAATGCTCTTCACGTCGGTGTAATGGGCCACCTGCAGAAAATCGCTTGGAAGCTCCGTCGGATTGACGACGTGCGGCACCACCATGCGGCCGCCCATCGAGATGGCGCCGATGGCCCGCATCAGTTGTACCGGTGTAACCGCGACCGCGCCCTGTCCGATGCCCACTGAAATGGTTTCTCCGGCAAACCACTTTTGCTTAAAGTTACGGATTTTCCATTCTTCCGAGGGCATGACCCCGCTGACTTCGTCAGGCAGATCAATGCCAGTCTTTTGTCCCAGTCCAAAAGCGGTGGCGTATTTCGCGATGCGATCGATCCCAAGTTTTTCCGCCAAGGTATAAAAGAACACGTCGCAGGATTGATAAATTGCTCTTTCCAGGGTGACTTCGCCATGACCGCTTTTTACCCAGCAGCCAAACCGCCGGCCATAGAATGTAGCGCCGCCATTGCAATGCACGTTGAGGGTCTGGGCAATTCCCTCCTGCCATCCCGCCACCGACATGAGGATCTTGAAGGTTGATCCGGGTGCGAGTTGCGCCTGGATCGCGCGGTTGAGCAGAGGATGATCGGGGTCGTTAACCAGCTTCGACCACTCATCGCGGGAAATACGAACGGTAAAGTCGTTGGGATCAAACGTCGGCCGGCTGGCCATCGCCAGAATCTCGCCGGTATGCGGATCCATGGCCACGACAGCTCCGTTTTTGTCTTCGAGCGCTTCTTCCGCCGCAATCTGCAAATCAATATCCACGGTCAGCTTGAGCGGCTTGCCCGGGGTTGCGGGCTTTTCCCCCAGTTCGCCCATCTCTTTGCCATGGCTGTTGACCACCACCTGCTTGGAGCCATTTTGCCCCATCAACATCTGGTTGTATTCCAACTCCACGCCTGACTTACCCACCACGTCACCGGGGTTGTAAAGTTCAAACTGGGGCTGGTTCAGCATCTGTTCGCTGACTTCACCCACGTAGCCGATCAAATGCGCCATGAAACCCTTGCGCGGGTAGAGGCGACGGTGGGCCATGATGGTTTCGAGTTCCGGCAACTCGTTGCGGTGAGCTTCGATGAAAGCCTCTTCGTCCTGGGTAATGTCGTCCTTCAGGTAGATAGGCTGGTACTGCGCAATGGACGCGAACCGGTGGATGCGGTCGCGGATCTCTTTGGCGTCCATGTGCAGGCCTTCGGCAATAAGGTCGGCGTCGGCACTCAGGTCGCGCGTGGAATCACGCATCAGAAGCGCGGTGAACGAAGGATAGTTGGTGACAATCTCGCGGCCTTCGCGGTCGAGAATCTTGCCCCGCGGGGCGAGAATCGGCACATCGCGAATGCGGTTTTTCTCCGCCAGGCTGGCGTACAGATCGTTCTGCGCCACTTCCAGACGCCACAACCCATAAGTCAGGATCAGGAAAACGGCGAGGATGATGTACTGCACCGCAGTGAGGCGGATCGGCGAAACTTTTTCATCACGGCCAAACATAAATCTGTCGTTGGTCCTTGGTCGTTGGTCCTTGGCTTAGCTGAGGTAGCTCTATTGTAGCTCCGAGACGACCCGCGAGCATCGCTTTAGCCAGTGACGATTGGCCTTGTCCGCCAGGCGCGTGAGCGTTTTTTGCCAACGGCCAAAGACGAAGGACCAACGACGCTTTTCACGTTTTTTGTTTAAACCGGTCCAGCAGGAAAAAGAGCGGGACGGCCAGCAAAGCGTTGGCAAAGGCCGATCCCAGTTCACGCGGCCAGCTCCAGGCTAGCGATAGGCCAAGCAGGCCGCGCGCCACCAGGAAATACACAATCTCGTGGACCACGTAGAAGAACAACGTGAGCAGGAAGCGCGCGCCGGCGTTTTCCACGTCCAACCGTACTCCTAAGGAGGACGCGCCGTAGCCGACGACGGTCTTGGCGATTCCATACACCCCGAGCGGCTGGTGGGTGAGCGAGTCCTGCACCAGGCCGATGACTGCCCCGGTTAGCAAACCGGCAATCTGGCTGCGTCGCGCTACGGCGAAGAAAAGCGTGACCAGCAGAGGCAATTCAAAAATGCCGAAGAACGGCAGCCGCAAAGGGAGAAATGCCTGTAGAAAGATAGCGGCCAACGGAACCAGTATGGCCACCGGCAAACTGAACCGGTAAACCTCAACTTGATCGCCGGATGTGTAGGTAATGGGCACGCTATTGGGGTGGAGCTGACGGCGCGGGTTGGGTTTTTGGTTGAGACAGCTTTGCAGGCTTGGAGGACAACGGTTTCTGGACGCTCGGCGGCTGGCTGCCGGTTGCGTCTGGTTTCTGAACGACCGATGGCCTGCCCGCGGCGCCCGGAGGAACATCGCTTGCTCCCGGAGCGACTGGCTGGCCGGCTTCGGCTGGAGGCTTATCCGGCACCGAAGGCAGGCGCTGGGCAAGAATGTCGACGGCACGTACCGCCGGGGCGTTGGGGTCGACGACCGGAGTTTTATCCTCTTCTTGCGTGATCACCAGGACCTCTTCCAGCTTGCCCAGGTTAGCCGCGGGGTGGACGCGTATATTCAAGAACGAGTCTGATCCGCGCGAGACAGCGGCGACCGTTCCCGCAGCAAGCCCCTTGGGGAAAATGCGATCACCTCCGCTGGTGAGGACTTTCTCTCCGGGTTGAACCGTTTCATCCCCCAGAATTTTTTCCAGCACCACTCCCCCGGCGGGCGTGCCCCGTAGCACTCCCTGCAGGCGGGAGCCCTCAAGAAACACCCCTACGCCGCTGGTCTGGTCGTCAATCAGCAAGATCAGTGAAGTGGAGCTGTACACGCGCAAGACCTTGCCCACCACACCGTCAGCGGTGATGACCGCCATGTCCCGCTTAAGCCCGTCGTTGGAACCTTTGTCAATGTATACGGCTCGGGAAAGCTCGCTGCCGTCGAAGCCAATCACCTGGGCCGGCAAGGTTTTCGAAATGAACTGTTCTTTGAATCCCAGCAAAGCTTGCAGACGGCGGGCCTGTGCCGCGTCCTGGCTTAGCCGCACCTGTTCGAGCTGGAGGCGTTGAATCTCGTATTTCAGATCGCGATTTTCCTGACGGACTCCGCGCAAGTAAAAGTAGTTATGCCAAAGATTCCCAGAGCCGCTCTGCGCCCAGACAATGGTTTTTTCGAAGGGAGTCACGGCCCCCACCGCCCATACGCGGATCAGGCGGGTCGATTCACTGTCGGAAGAGCGACGCACCTGCACGGCCAAGCCCAGCACCTGGGCAAACAGAATGGCTACCAGGATGCTGACATTGCGATAGCGACTGAGGAAATTGTCCATGGTGAGGAACGGTCGTTAGTCGTCGGTCCTTGGTCGTTGGCCGATCTTATTCCAACACTTAAGAGGCGCGACAGTCGAGCACTGCTTTTGGCCAATGACCAACGACGAACGACCAACGACGCTTATTCGATTGAAATCTTCCGCAGCAATTTGAAGTCGCTTAGCATTTTCCCGGTGCCAAGCACGACACTACAAAGTGGATCGTCGGCGATGGAAACTGGCAGCCCGGTTTCCTCGCGGATGCGCTTGTCCAGATTCTTGAGCAGCGCACCACCACCGGTGAGCACGATGCCGCGGTCGCTGATGTCGGCGGAAAGTTCGGGCGGCGTGCGCTCCAAAGCCACGCGAATCGCATTCATGATGGTGGAAACACACTCGCTCAGCGCCTCGCGAATCTCACTGTCATCCACCGTGATGGTCTTGGGCACGCCTTCGATCAGATTGCGGCCTTTAATTTCCATGGTCAGCGGCTTATCCAGCGGATACGAAGAGCCGATTTCCATCTTGATCTGCTCGGCGGTGCGCTCGCCGATCAGCAGGTTATATTTCCGCTTCAGATAATTCATGATGGCCTCGTCCATTTGATTGCCGGCCATGCGCACGGAACGCGAATAGACGATGCCACTGAGAGAAATCACCGCGATGTCGGTCGTGCCGCCACCGATATCGACGACCATATTGCCCGAGGGCTCGGTAATGGGCAATCCCGCGCCGATGGCCGCCACCATGGCTTGCTCGACCAGATGCACCTCGCTGGCCTTGGCGCGATAGGCAGAGTCCATGACGGCGCGCTTTTCTACCTGCGTGATCTCCGAAGGCACGCCAATCACGATGCGGGGATGCACCAGCATCTTGCGGTTATGGGCCTTCTGGATGAAGTAGTTCAGCATCTTCTCCGTGACCTTGAAGTCGGCGATCACGCCATCTTTCATCGGCTTAATGGCAACGATGTTGCCCGGGGTGCGGCCCAGCATCTCTTTGGCCTCTTTGCCGACAGCCTCCACTTCACCGGTGTTCTTGTTGATGGCGACGATGGAAGGCTCGTTAACTACTATGCCCTTGCCCTTCGCGTACACCAGCGTGTTGGCGGTACCCAGGTCAATGGCAAGATCGCTGGAAAAAACGCTGAACAGCGACCGCAAATTATGCATCCGCGAGGAACCACCGTGAAATCCGTTATTTGACATGCGTCAAGCTTCTTTCTGCGTATTGAACTTGTAGAGACGTAATTGGCTCGTCTCTAGCAGGCGCCGCCATTGGCCCGGTTCACCAAACCAGCCGAGGCCTGAATATCCTTTATTAATTCTCCGTAAACTCAACAACTCTGACCTATCGCGGGACAACTCCTTGAATTCTATGGGATATTGCCCGTTCCTGCCCTAAACGAAAGTTCTTGCCCCTCGGAATTCGGGCCCAATTCGCTTGCTTACTGAATCACGACCTTCTTCTGCTGGGTGTTCACCCCCCCTTTGGCGTTCTGCGCGGTCACGGTAATCACACTTTCCCCGGCCGGCAACGGAGGGGTGAAGTAGTGAAATTCGCCATCTGGCCCAATGAGGGGGACCTCGCGGCCATTCACCATGACCCGGGCTCCGGCTTCGGTTCGGCCAATCAGTTCAATCACGTGCCCATGCTGCACCAGCGGATCGAGTTCCAAATTAATGGCCTCTGTTTTCTTGCCTTTGGGAATAATCGTAAACCGGTTTTTTTCGCTCTCCAGCGAGTCCTTCCCGGCGGCGTCAAAGGACTGAACCACCCAGTAGTAGGCGCCTTCGTCCAAACCCGTGACCACCACGTCCGCCGCATCCACTCTGCGATCCACCAAGGCCGGGGACAAATAAGGATTGCGAGCGATGCGCAGACGATATCCGGTGGCGTTCGCCATGGGAGTCCAGGAAAACTCCACCGGCTTGGACGAACTCGATTGGAAAATCGGCATCATGTTGGCGGGTGAAATGGGGGTGGGCGGACCAATCTCCTTGATCTTGGCCATGCGCGGCGAGTCGGCCTGAAAACTCACCTTCTCCCAGTCGGCAAGGCGCACCACTTCCCCGTTGCGTTGCACATCGCCGGAACCCTTTTTCAGCAGGATTTCGTGCTGATCGCCATGCGGGTCATTGTGTACGCTGGCCGCGCTCTCCGGGGCAAGCGACGCGGTCGCGCCGGAAACAATCACCGCGGATTTCGACCCTTGCACGTAGGTCGCCGTGGACAAGTCCACCGTCCCCGTGCTGACCGCTACGGCTACATTGGTCTGCTGTTGGTCATTGGCCGAATTCTCTTCGATCGCAATCAAAGAATCTTCTTTCACCGTGTAGTTGGTGCCGTCGCTAAAAGCAATCTTTGCCATGCCTTCGGGGCCGGTCTGCACCACATCTCCCTTTTCCAGCGGCACGTTGTAATCGGCCGTAATCCACGAATTGCTGTTCGCCTTCTTCACCCGTATGGTTCCGTCCATGGCGGTAAAGTGCGCTTGCTGGGAACTCACGCCGGATTTCCCTGGCTTGTCGGCGGCTCCCGCCACGTGTTCGAGCAGTCCCACAAACGCGTTGCCGACCGCCTTGGTGGTGCTCTGGGTAAATTCCGGAAAGGCCAGGCGCAGGAACACGCAAAAGGCGACGATTACCGCCAGCACCGACAGCAGAACGCTGCGGTAGGTGACCGTCTTCCACGCAATGTGGACTCCCGGTTTGCGGTTTGGAGACACCAGGGCCTCTGACCCTCGGAATAAACTCGGTGAATATCGTGTAATTTGAACATTATCACAAGCTTATGTGGGGGAAAACGGGGTAATCAACTTGGGTCGGGGTACCAGATTACGAACGATTCCCCTAGGGGGCGCAGGAGGATGTAGCTGGCTTACTTTGTGGCCGACATACCTTCCATGTCCAGCTCTACAACTACTTCCCGGCCCGACTTGGCCGACGTAATTGGCGCCGTAGCCCAAAGTCCTCAGATCAGCTTTGTGGTGGATGCCAACTTGCGTTTGGCGTATTGCAACCAAGCCTGGGACCGATTCGCTGTGGACAATGCCGCGCCCGAGTTAGCCGGTGCGAGCGTTGTAGGAACCGATCTGCGATGCGCAATCGGTGAAGACCTGCGCCCGTTTTATATGCAGGCGTTTGAAACAGTCGAGCGAGAAGGAAGCGTTTGGGAGTGTTTGTATGAGTGCTCAAGCCCGCAACGGTTCCGCAAGTTTCAGATGAGGATCCATCTGCTCGCCCCATCCGGGTGGTTTCTGGTCACCAATAGTTTGTTGATTGAGCGACCCCATGCCGCAACGATTTCTAGCGGACTGGAAGACTTCGTGAACCCTGATGGAATAGTTACGGTTTGCATGCATTGTCGGTGTTCCCGGCGAGCCGCTCCGCCCGAGCAATGGGATTTTGTGCCCGCACACCTGGATCGCAATCTGAGCAATATCAGCCACGGCCTTTGTCCCCTCTGCCTGGAATACTTCTACCCGAAATCCGAAGGCCGTGGTGCCAGCTAGACCGGTATGGGCTCACGCTTGCGGGACTGACTTTCCAGGACGATGGCGGATGTTTGCTGGATTCCCAATGGCCACTCGCAGGGGCCAGCAGCGCAACCGTTGAAGTTTGCGATTAGAAGTGCCGATATGAGAACTGGTAACGTATGGGCACTCACGCACAACCGGCTCTCCGTAAACAATCTGTCCCTTACGTGGCCAGGCAGCCTATTCTCGATGGAGACGAGAGGGTGCTTGGCTATGAACTGGTTTTTCAACGGAGCCCGCAAGCCCAGCGCCTTGCGCCTGATGCCGAGAGCGAAGCTTGCGTCATCATTGATACGTTGAATGTGATCGGGCTCGGCGTATTGTGCGACGGGAGCCGTGCGTTCATCGACTGCACCGACCAGATGCTCCGGGTGGGATACTTCGCTCTTTTGCCTCCCGGGATCGTTATCGAGATCCAGGACTCCGTTCCCTCGGACGAACCGGTGGTTACGCTTTGTCAACGGCTCAAGCACGAGGGATACATGATGGCCCTGGATAACTTTGCGCCGCATGACGCAAGGGAGCCGCTGGTTCCGTACGCCGATTTCATCAAGATGGACATCAAGAAAGTCTCGCCGGCCGAGAGTGCCGCTCTGACGAAGCGCTATGGCAACCAGCACTGCCGGATGCTGGCGCAAAATGTCGATACTCGGCAGGACCTGGTGACTGCCCAGAAGAGCGGCTTCACGGCGTTTCAGGGCGGTTTTTTTCGCCAGGCTGAACATGTGCGCGCCCGCCACATTCCCGCGAACCAGGCAACTTATTTGCGCCTGCTGCAGGCCATCTCAAAGTCCGAATTGAATTTTACGGAGATCGAAGATCTCATCAAACACGAACCTTCGCTGTGCTACCGGTTGCTGCGCTATTTGAACTCAGCGTCTTGGGGCTTGTCAGCGCCCCTTTTGTCCATTCGGCAAGCCTTCAACCTTATGGGAGAGCGAGAGCTAGTCAGGTGGATACGGATGGCCGGCATCATGGCCGTCGGGCAGGAAAAGTGTTCCGACCTGGTGCTGTCATCGCTGGTGCGCGCTCGTTTCTGCGAACTCATTGCCCCGAAAGTTAAGCACGGCCAGTCTGATCTTTACTTGATGGGAATGCTTTCGCTCATGGACGCCATCCTGGAAGTGCCGATCGGAGTTGTGATCGGGGAATTGCCCATCGATCCAGATACCAAAGCTCAACTGCTTTGCCGGAATACGGGGAATAAGACGTCCCTTTCCTCCATCTACGATCTGATGGTGGCGCGAGAGGCCGGGGACTGGGAAAAGGTTACTGCACTGGCTAAATCTCTCGATCTGTCTCTGGTTTTTATCGCCGCATCCTATAACCAAGCCTTGCGCTGGGCCGGACAACTCACCGGCGCGGTTCGGATTCAACCCCCACAAGGCCACTAGTCCTTCCCGGAATGTGCAAATCCTGCGGATTCTGCAGCAGTCACTGAGGGATCACCGAGCATCATTCGGCGGACGAATCCGCGCACTCAACCGGCGAGTCCGCCGGATGTTATCTTAAATCGTCAACGGTTCGACGGAAGGCACCGACTCTCCATTCCTAAGCGATCTAGAAAGCTTCGTCGTGGAAAACGGGCTTCCGGGTTCGAGAGATCAATGAGATATCTAGCTCTGATAGCAATTGCCCTGCCGCTCGCGGTCCTGCTAGCGGCTCAGCAGCCAACGTCAAACTCTTCTGCCGAACATCGGGACTGGCCGGCCTATGGCGGTGGTCCGGAAGACACTCGCTACTCGCCGCTGAGTCAAGTCAATCGGCAGAATGTGAGGAATCTGCAGGTCGCCTGGACCTACGACACCGGCGAGACTGGCGGCCTGCAGACCAGCCCTATCATGGCTGACGGCGTGCTCTATGGAATAACGCCGACTGAGAAAATCTTCGCGCTCGACGCCGCCACTGGCAAAGAACTCTGGAAATTCGGATCCGGGAATCCCAATGGACAACCCAACCGTGGCCTCTCTTATTGGGCCGACGGAGACGATAAGCGCGTTCTGGTGGGCATTGAATCCTACGAATATGCGCTCGATGCCCGCACTGGCAAACCCATCCCGCAATTCGGCGAAAATGGCCGCATTGACCTGCGCAAGGATTTGGGCCGCGACTTCCAGCAGCAGTCCCTGAATGCCACCAGTCCCGGCATGGTTTACAAAGACCTGATCATTCTCGGCATGCGCGAGCCGGAGACTCTCCCCGCGCCTCCCGGTGACATTCGCGCCTACGATGTAAGGACCGGCAAGCTGCGCTGGTCGTTCCACACCATTCCCCATCCCGGAGAATACGGGTACGACACCTGGCCCAAAGATGCCTGGACCTACAGCGGCGGCGCTAACAACTGGTGTGGCATGGCGCTCGATGCCAAGCGCGGCATCGTTTATGTACCCACTGGGTCGGCAGCTTCGGATTTCTACGGCTCGGATCGCATTGGCGACGACCTGTTCGCCAACTCGCTCATCGCGCTAAACGCGGAAACCGGCGAGCGCATCTGGCACTTTCAATCAGTGAAACACGATCTCTGGGACCGCGACTTCCCTTCTCCGCCCGTCTTGTTGACCGTGAAGCGCAACGGAAAAATGATTGATGCCGTCGCGGAAACCACCAAGTCGGGTTACGTTTTCGTCTTCGATCGCAGCAATGGGGTACCGTTGTTCCCCCTCGAGTATCACAACTATCCGCCAAGCACGGTGCCCGGCGAACAGGCCGCCGCGACCCAGCCGCTGCCCACCAAGCCAGCCCCGTTTGCCCGGCAACATCTCACCGAAGACCTGCTAACCAGCCGCACGGCGGAAGCTCATCAGGCAGCGTTGGAGCAGTACCGCAAATTCCGCAGCGAGGGACAGTTCGTTCCGTTCGGCGTCGGCCAACAAACCGTGGTCTTCCCTGGTTTTGACGGTGGTGCCGAGTGGGGCGGCCCGGCGGTGGACACAGAAACCGGCGTGCTCTACGTCAACGCCAATGACGTGGTCTTCAGCGGCGCTTTGGCGAGGAATACCGGCAAGGAATCGAGCGGTCGAGCCGTGTATCTCAACCAGTGCGCGGTCTGCCACCGTGACGATCAGACCGGATCGCCGCCAGAATTCCCGTCTCTGGTCTCGGTCATTCAGCGACGCAGTGCCGCGTACGTCGAGAACCTGGTCCGCCACGGTAAAGGCCGAATGCCTGCGTTTTCCGGCCTCTCGGATGATCAGGTATCCGCGCTGCTGGAATATTTCTACGGCGGCGGTAAAAGCGTAGAGACCTCCAGTTCGCAGCCCGTGCCGCAATACCACTTCACCGGCTACAAGAAATTCGTCGATCCGGACGGCTACCCTGCCGTGGCTCCGCCCTGGGGCACATTGAGCGCCATCAATTTGAACACCGGAGAATATCTCTGGCACATCCCCTTCGGGGAATATCCCGAACTCGCGGCGAAAGGGATGAAAAATACGGGCACCGAGAATTACGGGGGGCCCATTGTGACCGCCGGGGGATTGGTCTTCATCGGCGCCACAAATTTTGACAAGAAGTTCCACGCCTTCGATAAGGAAACAGGAGAACTGCTCTGGGAGACGGTGTTGCCTTTCGCGGGGAACGCCACTCCCGCAACCTACGAAATCAACGGACGCCAATATGTCGTCATCGCCGCCAGCGGTGGCAAAGCTCTCAACCTGCCCTCGGGCGGTGTGTACGTAGCCTTCGCTTTACCTCAGAAATAAAAGAAACGGCCTGCCAACCCATCTGGTGCTAAGCTTACTTCCGCGCGCAGGGATGGTGTGCCATGAAACGGACTGACCCCATCGAATCCGTACTGAAGAGTAAACCTCGCAATCGAGTTCTGTCCGTAACCCCCGACCAATCTGTGTACGAAGCCATTCAGAAGATGGCCGAAGAATCGGTGGGCGCGCTGCTCGTCCTTTCCGCGGGCAAACTGGTTGGCATCTTCTCGGAGCGTGACTACGCCCGTAAGGTCATTCTCAAGGGGCATTCCTCGAGGGAAACCAAGGTGCACGAAATCATGACTAGTCCCGTGATCTTCGTGACGCCGCAGCACACGGTGGATGAATGCATGGCCATCATGAGCGACGGCCGCCTGCGCCATCTGCCGGTGCTGGCGGACGAGCGGGTGATTGGAGTGGTCTCCATCGGCGATCTGGTCAAGTGGATCATCTCCGACCAGGCACAAACCATTCAGGAGTTGGAACGCTACATCACAGGAACCTACCCGGGCTGAGGAAGCGCGAGCCCCGGCCCTAATGTAACTACAGCGTTGTGTTTACATAATTTGCCTCCCAAATAGCTATCTCCCCTGTAAGTCGGTAGCGAGGTTGCCGGTTTCTCGCGGGCGAGGGCGCCCGCGCTCCACATGATTATCTTTAGGTTGTCTCATGCCTCTGCTTGACGTATAAAGGCGGCGGGCCTCTCGAACCCAAGGGAGCGCGTCATGAAAAAACAGCAATTATGCATAGCATTCGCGGCGGCGGTATTGTCGCTTGCCGGCAGCAGGTTGTGGGCACAGACAACCCAAGCGGAATCGCAACCTGCGTACCTGAACCCCGCTCTGCCCGTGGACCAGCGCGTGGATGATCTGGTCTCGCGCATGACGCTCGAAGAGAAGGCTTCGCAGGTTGTGCACTCTGCGGCAGCGATTCCCCGGCTGAACGTTCCGGCTTACAACTGGTGGACGGAAGCGCTGCATGGCGTAGCCTCGGGCGTAGCCACTGTATTTCCCGAACCCATCGGCTTGGCTGCGACCTTCGACACGCCGCTGATTCACACCATGGGAATTGCCATCGCCACCGAGGCGCGGGCCAAGCATCATGAGGACATCCGCCAGGGAAATTACCTCGGCGTCGGGCTGGACTTCTGGGCGCCCAACATCAACATCTTTCGCGATCCGCGCTGGGGACGCGGGCAGGAGACCTACGGCGAAGATCCTTACCTGACCGGGCGCATGGGCGTGGCCTACGTCACCGGCATGCAGGGCGACGATCCCAAGTATCTGCGCGTGATTTCCACACCCAAGCACTACGCCGTCCACAGCGGGCCGGAGCCGGCGCGCCACACCATCGACGTGCAAATCTCCAAACACGACGAGGAAGATACCTACCTGTGGGCGTTTCGCGCGGCGGTGACCGAGGGCAAGGCGGGATCGGTGATGTGCGTCTATAACAGCGTCAATGGCGAGCCGGGCTGCGCCAACACCTTCCTGCTGCAAGACCAGTTGCGCGACAAGTGGGGTTTTCAAGGCTACGTGGTGTCGGATTGCGATGCGGTGCTGGACATCTACCGTGGCCATCACTATGTGAAGTCGGTCGCGGAAGCGGGAGCGATCTCGATGAAGCGCGGCACCGATCTGGATTGTAATGATCCGGGCAACGACTACTCCCGCTATGTGGATGCGGTGAAGCAAGGCTTGATGACCGAGAAGGATCTAGACGTGGCCGTCAAGCGCCTGATGAAAGCCCGTTTTGAGCTGGGGATGTTCGATCCTGTGGAGATGGTGAGCTACGCTCAGACTCCGTTCAGTGAAAACGATACCGAGGCGCATCGACAGCTTGCCCTCCAGGCAGCCCGCGAGAGCATGGTGTTGCTGAAGAATGACGGAGTGCTTCCGTTGAAGCAGGCCACAAAGAAGATTGCGGTGATCGGGCCGCTGGCCGACCAGATCGAAGTGCTCCAGGGGAACTACAACGGGTCGCCATCGCGCGCCACCTCTGCGCTCGATGGCATCCGCAAGCAATTCGCGGGAACCAAGGTGACTTTCGCGCCGGGAACATTCTTCCTCCACAACAGCGATCCGATTCCTGCCTCCGCTCTGACTACGCCGGATGGCAAGCCGGGACTGGAGGCGGAATATTTCCAAGGCAGAGACTTGCAGGGTCCCCCGGTGGTAACGCGAGTTGATCCGCAAGTGGACTACGTGCTCACCGGCAGAAACCCGGCTCCAGGACTGGGCCCGGAGAATTTTTCCGTGCGCTGGAGCGGCTTTGTCACGCCGAAGGTTTCGGGAACTTATCAGGTAGGCGTGCGGGGCGATGATGGCTGCCGCCTGTGGTTCGATGGCAAGCTGATCATCGACCGCTGGGATATTTGCGCGAGCTCAACCATCGAAATACCTTTGCAGAAAAACCACAAGTACGCCGTAAAACTTGAATATTTTCAGGGGGGAGGGGGAGCGGACATCCGTTTGATGTGGAGTGCTCCGCAAGCAGATCCGCTGAAGGTGGCGTTGGCTGCGGCGAGGAAAGCGGACGTCGTGGTGGCGGTAGTGGGCATCACCTCGGAACTGGAAGGCGAAGAGATGCCGGTGAATCTTCCTGGTTTCAAGGGTGGCGACCGTACCAGCCTCGATCTCCCCAAAGAAGAAGAGGACCTGCTGAAAGCCTTGAAGGCCACGCACAAGCCTCTGGTGGTAGTGCTGATGAATGGCAGCGCACTGGCGGTGAATTGGGCCAGCGAAAACGCCAACGCAATTCTCGATGCGTGGTATTCGGGCGAGGAGGGAGGGACAGCAATCGCCGAAACTCTTGCCGGAGTCAACAATCCCGCGGGACGTTTGCCAGTGACGTTCTACACCGGTGTGGACCAACTGCCTGCGTTTGAAGATTACGCCATGAAGAACCGGACCTATCGTTACTTTACAGGCAAACCGCTCTATCCTTTTGGATTCGGCTGAGCTACTCGAAGTTCACCTACAGCAATTTGAAGCTTTCGTCCTCGACCTTGGACGCGGGAAGTGCGCTGGAGGTAGATGCCGATGTGCAAAACAGCGGCCCGCGCGATGGAGATGAAGTGGCGGAGTTGTACCTGACCCCTCCGCCAATGCCGGGTGCGCCGATTCGCGCGTTGCGGGCATTCGCGCGGGTACACGTGGCCGCAGCAGGGACTCAGCATGTCCACTTTACGCTGAGCTCGCGGGATCTGAGCACGGTGAATGAAGCTGGGGATCGCGTTGTAGCCGCGGGTCAGTATCACATCAGCGTGGGCGGCGGACAACCTGGGACGGGCGCGCCCCTGGCGGAGTCGAGCTTCACCATTCAAGGGGAGCAAAAGCTGCCCGAGTAAGCGGACTCTCGGGTTACAATCTTGTTCTGAATCCCTATCCGGAGGAAGCATGACCAAGTTGCTGGCAGGCGTTTGCGGAATTTTGATCAGTGCGAGTTTTCTCTTTGCGGCTCCGAAGGAGAAGTACCAGACCTTCACCGGCGAAATCACGGACAGCATGTGCGCGTCGGCTGGATCTCACGATGCCATGATGAAAAAAGAAGGGGCGAAGGACGCCAACGATTGTGCGGACAAATGCGTCAAGGCCGGCGCGAAATACGTGCTGGTAGACCCCGCCACAAAGGTGGTTTACCAGCTTGACGATCAGGTGAACGCCTACGAGTTCGCGGGATACAAGGTCGCGGTGACGGGCAAATACAATGCGGCCACCAAGACCATATGGGTGCATGACATCGAAGTAACCGCTTGGTAAATCAGGCTGCAACTTGCCATTTCAAGCCCTCTTTTTCGGGGGCTTTTCGTTTATATCCCCTGATCGCTCCCGAGCATGGCACGGAGGTGGTATTTGGAGCTTTCGCTGGATGGGTATATGCTCTGTGCACGTCGCGGGGCCCGCTCGTGTTTGCGCGGAAATCTCGGTGCCACTAAGTACTCGAACGATAAAGCCACCCACCGGGGCAAAATAGGGGCCATTGCTTAGACCAGGTATCTTCCAGGAGTGCATCCGTGGAGAAGACGCAATGGTGGAAACCTAGCGGTATTCTGTGGATTGCCTTAATTGCGGTCGCGCTGGCGATTCCGGCCGCGGCGCAACAAACACAACTGCCCGACGCACCCTCGTCCAGTGAGCCGAAGGCCGCTGTCCCGGTTGACCAAAACTCTCCCCACGGAACCAACCCTGCGAATGATCGGATTCTGTGGACCTTGCCCAATTACTTGACCGTGGAGAATGCGGACCATGTGGCTCCCCTGACGGTGAAGGAAAAGTTCAAGATCACCGCCAAGGATTGCTTTGATCCGGTGGAGTTCCCTTTCACCGCGATATTGGCGGGCATTGGCCAGGCACAGAACAGCGAACCGTCCTACGGGCAAGGCCTGCAAAGGATACGGGAAACGTTTCGCCCTGTCGTTTGCAGATAACACTCTGGGCAACTTCGTTACTGAGGCCGTCTTCCCCTCCATGTTGCGACAGGACCCGCGATACTTCCGCATGGGCGAAGGCGGGTTCTTGCGGCGCACCGGGTACGTGTTTAGCCGGATCGTGCTTACACGAAGCGATTCTGGCCAGAGCCAGTTTAACTTTTCTGAGATCGGCGGGCAATGCGGTGGCGGCGGAGATTTCCCTGGCTTACCATCCGGCGGCCGACCGGAGTTTTTCCAGCGCCCTTGGGTGTCTGGAGCACACAGATCGTGTGGGATGGGATTGCCAATGAACTCAAAGAGTTCTGGCCCGACATGCACCGCAGAATGAGCCGCAAGAAGAACTAAAAAGTAAAACCGAACAACCCGCCTTGGGCCATCCTTCATCCAAGTTAGGCCGTCTGACAGGAGATAATAAGAAATGAGAGAGTTTCGAAAGCTGTTGCGAGCTCACGCAGGCGTTTCTATCTATGGCGCTTTAGCCGCATTCATGATGTCGGCTTCCGCTCCCATGGCGCGCGCGGATGACGATCATGACAAATGCCGTCACCGCATTGAAAAAGCGGAGCACAAGCTGGATGACGCAGTACACAAGCATGGCGAGCGCAGTTCCCAGGCGGAGCAGCGGTCGCCATGAGTTAAACGAAGAACGAGAGCGATTGCTTGGAGCGTGTACCACGGCTACTGGAGCGCGCCAAGACCACGGTGGCACGACCAGCGGGATTGGGACGACCATCACGACAATCACCATGACGACAATCATTAAGATCTAATCCCTATCGAAAAATCCCTGGGCCGATGGCTTGGGGATTTTCGGTTTTTGGGAGCAGACTGACCCGCTGGAATCTAAACCAATCCGCATGCACTTTGGTGTGGTTGACTTTGGAAAGCCCTCCGTACTAGTGTGGAATTACACCGGAAAGGAGGTGGTCGGATGACAAGTTCTGATAGTCATTGTTGTGGTTGTAGCAGTAAAAGACCAGGTGAGGTGGCTGAGACTTAGGGCGGTCGCTCTGGTTTCGGTGCATACGGCGCGTCCGGTCTTGACGCGCAGGTGCAAATACCATCGCACGACTAACGGTGAGTTGGGGCTGTTCGCCTGGTGAAGTGGTTTTCACCGGGACTTCCTCAACAACGACCCGAAGGTTGCCGAAGGGGCCACGCAGAGTGACCACCTCTTGGTCAATCTAAGCAGTCCACCGGATAGCCCGCGTGCTCAGGCGTGCGGGCTATTCTGTTCTTAGCCTCGCGATTTCGATGGTCCGCTCAAAGCCCAGGCGAATGACTTCGGCGGTGTCCTCGGGCAGGGGAAGCGATCTTGCTTCTTCCGGAGTGAACCAGCGGGCTTCGTCCGCATCCCCAGCGGCGCAGAGATCGCCCGACACGCGGCGGCATAGAAAATCCACCAGCAGGTAGTGGTAGCGGACTCTTCCCGCTTCATCGCGCAGCAGCCGGTCGTAGATGCCGAGCAACTCCAGGACTTCAACTTTCAATCCTGTTTCTTCGCAGGCTTCTCTCGCGGCAGCCTCGCGCACCGTCTCGCCAATTTCCATGGCGCCGCCGGGGATGGACCATTCCCCGACCAGCGGAGGATGGCCTCGCTTCACCAGGGCAACACGGCCATCCTCGATGACAATTGCGCCAACGCCGATGAGCGGGGTATCGGGATATTCGCGTTTCATGGTTCGTAGTGAAGCGCGATTCTAGCGGAAAAGCACGGCGTTGACATCTACAATGCAGTGCGCATCTGTATCCTAAATGACTTTCCATCGGTAGGTAGAATGCCCCTATGGCCCTCGAAGAATACAAACGCAAGCGGCGATTTGAGGAGACTCCGGAACCTCCTCCGAAAGTAGAGAAGAAATCCGGCCATCGCTTTGTGGTGCAGAAACATCGCGCCACCCGCCTGCATTACGACTTCCGCTTGGAGATGGAAGGAGTGCTGAAGTCGTGGGCGGTGCCGAAAGGGCCATCGCTCGATCCTGCGGACAAGCGTCTGGCCATGCAGGTCGAAGACCACCCGGTATCGTATTTCGATTTCGAAGGCACCATTCCCGAAGGCAACTACGGAGCGGGTACCGTCATGGTCTGGGACGTGGGCACATGGGAGCCGCTGTCCCCCGAACCGGTGAATGGCAAATTCGTACGTGGAACCGACGCCGAAGCTGCTGCGATGTTGAAGAAGGGGGATTTCAAGATCCGGCTACATGGCAGGCGTCTGAAGGGCGACTTCGCGCTGATTCATATGAAGGCGCGACGGCCGGGGAGCAAAGGCACGGAGTGGCTGTTGATTAAGAAACAGGACGATGCCGTGGTCAAAGGCTATGACATTGACCAATACGACGCATCGGTTCTGACAGAACGGAGTATGGCCGAGATTGGTGGCGATCAGAAATCTACAGAGTGGAAAAGCAACCGGCCAGCCTCCCGGGGGAAATTGAAGGCACCTTGGCTGGCGGAGGCGTTGGCCAAAGCGGAGAAGAAGGCCAAGCCTGTTATCACGGAGGACAAAGGGGACCCGGAGGAAACCCGGGATATTCGATCCGCCAACAAAAAGCGTGCTGTCCGCGGTAAGAAGATTTCCCCTGTGCTCCCCACTCGCTCTGTGACCGAGTTAAAACAGGCGATTAAAGGTCCCATGCCCGATGCGATTCATCCCATGTTGGCGACCCCGGCCGAGAAGCCATTTGACGACCCGGAATGGCTGTATGAAATCAAATGGGACGGTATCGCGCCATTTCATTTATTCAGGACAATTCGGTCAAGCTGATTTCACGCACGCAAAATGATCTCACCGGAAGATTTCCCGAACTCCAGGACCTTCCGAAATTTGTCCAGGCAAAGACAGCGATTCTCGATGGAGAGGTGGTGGCGCTGGACGAGAACGGGCGCGCGTCATTCAGCTTGATGCAGCAGCGCACTGGCATTCGCAAAGCCGGAAGACAAGGCCCAGCGGATGAAAAGATCACCGTCCTCTATTATGTTTTCGATCTTCTCTATATCGACGGATACGATCTGCGGCGCGTGGCCTTGGAAGAACGCAAGCGGTTTCTGGCCGGGATGGTGAAGGCCGACGGACTGCTGCGCTTTTCAGATCACTTCGATCATGGCATCTCTTTATTTGAAGCAGCTAGGCAGAAGGGACTGGAGGGCATCCTCGCCAAAAGAAGAGCGAGCCAGTATCACGAGGGGCGCAGCCGGGACTGGCTAAAAATCAAGATCACGCAGACCGTCGATTGCGTGATCGCAGGCTACACCGATCCCGAAGGCAGCCGCGAGCATTTTGGCGCAATTGTATTGGGACTGTACGACCAGAAAAAGCGCCTGATCCATATCGGACAAGCCGGGACAGGATTTGACCAGGCCAAGCTGCGGGACATGGCAAGATTATTCACACAGCTGCAAACCGACAGGAATCCTTTTTATGGGCCTGTGGAAGCCAAGCATGTGCACTGGCTTAAACCAGAGCTAGTGGCGGAAATCAAGTTTACCGAGTGGACGCACGAAACCGCAGGTGGCGGCGTCAAGCTGCGCGCGCCAGTGTTCTTGAGCTTGCGCGACGACAAGAAGCCGGAAGAGTGCACGTTTGCGGAGCAGACTTGAGCTAGATCGTTGCGCGGTCAAGGCCCTTAGCCCATTACTTGATGTCTTTCATGTGCAGCATCGTACCGTAGTCGCGGCCGGAAGGCTCGACACCGCGAGCGATCACGCCGTCAAAGCTATCCCGCAGTTCGGGATACTTCGCCAGCAGCGCTTTCATCAGCGTCAGATTGTCCTGGTAGGTCGCCGCGGAATTGGCAACGCTAGCGGTATCGTATTTCGCGACCAAATCCAGCTCATTGCCAACGACCAGGGGGAAAAGCGCGGTCAGCTTGATCACCTTGCCGCTTCCAGCCAAGTCAGCGGGCGGCAGGTCCGCCGGTTTCACGGTCTGCGCTTCATCGTAAAGTTTGTCCGTCACCATCGTGCTCATGAAAGGGACGGGGACCAGTAGATCGCGGGCTTCCTGATAGTAAAACCAGGCTGCGTGATTCTCTCCTTTAGCTTTGAGCTCACGGGCGCGCGTGGCGAACCAATTGCCGTCGTGGCCTCCGGCTTGAGCCGGCTTGATGTAGAGTCCGCCGAGCTGCCACGCAGTTCCCTGCTGTTCAAGTACATAGGAGACCGTAAAGGTCCCCTTGGCAGCACTGACATCCTGAGTGACGAAGCCGTAATTGCCCGGAGGCAGATTGGGAATAACGAAGACCCGGCTGTCTGTAGTCTGGCCATGCGGGCCAAAGACGCCGCACAAAAACTCAGCGCGCTCCAGCGGCGCGCTGCCTTCGGCCTGCAACAGGACCGGCGGCCGGGCTACCGGCTTCGCGGAGGACAGATCACTCTGATTGTCTTTGACGGCAGTTTCGATGCCCGAAAAATCGGAGGCCACGCTGGCAATGGCATTCTGTCGCAAGGCAGCCGAGTCACCGCGAGCAATACTGTCGAAATAGCTTTGAGCGGTGTTGAGCAAAGCTGTTTTCGTCGCTTCGTCCATGTCGCCGGCGGTTAGGCAAGTTTGGGCGTGAAGGCACGGGGCAGCGAGCAGCAACGCCGCGAATCCAAGAAGCGCTCTGCACCGTCGGTTGAGAACTTTTCTCATTGGACCATTATGCGTGGAGACGGCTCGCGGTTGGGTGCCGCGGCTGGTACAGGCCAATTTCACCGCCACTCGGCAACCGGATCGTGGTCTTCATTCCCCAGGGCGCTTGCTCGACTGGAGAGCAACGAACTTGCTTTGACTCCATCGACTTCATCAACGCGGGCAAGTCGTCACACATCAGGTAAAGAACGGCGCCCAACAGCCCGCGGCCCTCATGGAGTTGATGCTTGTCCCCTGTGGTGGGATGAAACGCGGCTTCCGCCGGAGGCAGCGCGAATATAAGCCAGCCTTCCCCCGCATCGACCGCCGGAAAACCCAGAACGTCGCGAAAGAATACGCGATCATCTGCCGGCGTCTCGCTGTACAGGAGAACGTGAGCCCCGATGATCATGGAAAAAGTCTATCAGGATACGAAGCTGGATTAAATCGAGACCAGAAGAAGGCGGTTCGCGCAAGCGCGGAAACGAGCTGCGGTGATCATTGTCATGGTCACAATCTCATGGCAACAATGTCATGGCGACGATTGTCATGGCGGCGATTTGCGCGGCCTGCCCGGCTATGATACCGTCGCCATGATTCGCGCTTTCGCGCGAGGGGAGATGCCTATGGCGGGCTGGATTATTCTCGGCGTTCTGGTGGTGATCGGCTTCCTGCTGATCGGGATGTACAACAGCCTGGTGCAGTTGCGCGTGCGTTGCGACTGGCTTGGTCCGACATTGACGTGCAGTTGAAGCGGCGGCACGATTTGATCCCCAACCTGGTGGAAACGGTGAAGGGGTACGCCGGGCATGAAAAGGGCACGTTTGAAAATATTGCCAAGTTCCGCTCGCAGGCCATGCAGGCTACCTCTCCAGCGGACAAAGCCGTGGCAGAAAATCAGCTGACTGGCGCACTCAAGAGCTTGTTTGCCGTGGCCGAAAATTACCCCGAGTTCAAGGCCTCGGAAGAATTCACGCAACTGCAAGGTTCACTGAACCAGACGGAAGACACCATCCAAAATGCGCGCCGCTATTACAACGCGGTGGTGCGCGATTTAAATACCAAAGTTCAATCGTTCCCCACGAACATTATCGCTGGGATGTTTGGCTTCCAGCAGCGGCAGTTCTTTGAAGTCAGCGATGCCACTGACCGCGAGCCGGTGGCGGTGAAGTTCTGAGGCGGATCCTTTGACGGCTGGTCCTACTCCCGTAGAGACGTTGCTCGCAACGTGTCGCCTGAAACGCTACCCGCAGCGACGCAGCAAATTGCGCCACTACGGTGACACTCTCTTTCTGATTGCCGCTTCTCTGCTGGCTTTATGTTCCCCCCTATACGCCCGCAGCTGGAGGGTGGCGGATTTCAACGACACCGTCTCCATCGGAAACAGTGGCACGACCACGGTGCAGGAGCGTATCACGCTGGTGTTCATCGGCGAGTGGCATGGCATCCATCGCACGATTCCAGTGGAGTATCCCGGCCCGCAAGGGACCAACTACACGCTCTTTCTGAATGTCACCGGCATTACCGATGACAACGGCAACAAACTGAAGTATGAATCTTCCAGCACAAATGGCTTTCGCGATCTGAAAATCTACATTCCCGGCGCGGTGGATACAACCCGCACCGTCGAAATCAGCTACACCCTGCGCAATGCGGTGCGTTTCTTCGACGATCACGACGAGTTTTACTGGAACGTCACCGGAAACGACTGGCCGGTGCCCATTGATCATGCCAGCGCCTTTATCGCGCTTCCCCCTGCGGCTGCCGGGTCGCTGCAGGCACAGGCTTTCACCGGAGCCTATGGTTCCGTGGAGCACGACGCCACCGCCGAGGTTAACGGCGCCGATGTCACTTCCGAAACCAACAACCCGCTCCCCATGCGCGGCGGGCTGACGATTGATATTTTCATTCCCAAGGGCATCCTGAAAAAACCTGGCTCGCTGACCTTGATGCTGTGGTTCCTGGGTAGCAACCCCATTGTTTTTCTGCCCTTCGTAACG
>CAWDCI010000035.1:0-105307 GCA_963800745.1 uncultured Acidobacteriaceae bacterium | reverse complement strand
CTTCCTCTCTCCTCCTCCTCCTCTCTCTCTCTCTCTCTCTCCCTCTTCCTCTCTCTCTCTCTCTCTCTCTCTCTCTCTCTCTCTCTCTCCCTCCTCCTCCTCTCTCTCCTCTCTCTCTCTCTCTCTCTCTCTCTTCCTCCTTTCTCTCTCTCTCTCTCTCTCTCCTCCCTCTCTCCTCCTTCTCTCTCTCTCTCTCTCTCTCTCTCCTCCTCCTCCTCTCTCTCTCTCTCTCTCTCTCTCCTCCTCCTCTCTCTCCATGGCTGGGCAGGCAGGTGAGTGCGATTGGCGCGGCTCGCTGCGGCCTGAAGGTGCTGGTCGTAGAAAAATACGGATTCTGTGGCGGGGCTACGGTTGCCGGTTTGAGCGGAACGATTTGCGGACTTTACAGCAGCGGCGATCATCCCGAGCGCAATGTCTTCGGATTCGCGGGAGAGTTCCATGACCGCATGGAAGCCCGGGGCGGCGTGCGCGGCCCCATCGCATTCGGGCGGACCATGCTGGTGCCGCACGATAGTTTTGTGTGGAAGGAGTTGGCCGACTGCTACCTGCGTAGTGAAGGTATCGACGTTCTGTACCACACAAATTTGATCTCCGCATATTCCCCGCACGATCACGTGGAAACGTTGCTGGTACGCTGTATGGAGGGCCTGCGAGCCATCCGGCCCAAGCTGGTGATTGATGCCTCGGGAGACGCCGAGGTTGTGCACAGTATCGGCACGCCAACCAGCATGGGCAAGGATGGCGTGGTGCAATCCCCGACCATGATTTTCCGGCTGGGCGGCGTTGATATGGATGTGTTCCTGAAGCTGGATCCACGCAGCATTGATGAGCAGGTCGTCGAGGCCGACAAATCGGGGGCATATCGGCTACCACGGCACCATGTGTACATCTTTCCCCTGCCGAACGGGCAGGAAGTCTTGTGCAACATGACGCGGATCACTTATCCCGATGGCTCGATTCCGGTGGGGATTTCGAGCAGGGACATGACGTTCGCCGAGATGGAAGGACGGATTCAGGCGCGCAGCTACGCGAGTTTTCTCAAGGACAAGATTGCGGGATTTCAGCATTCCTATTTGGTGGAAACCGGCGGCAGGTCGGGATTCGGCAGAGCCGATCGTTGGTTGGTAAGGTGCGGCTGATGAACGACGATGTGCTGAATGCGCGAAAAGTCAAAGGGGCGGTTACGTTCTCCGCCTGGCCGATTGAGGCGCACGGAGCGGCGGACCTGAAAATTGTTTACCTGGAAGAAGACACCTACGACATTCCGTTCGAGACGCTCATCCCGCCGAGCGGGGCGAATCTGCTGGTTGCCGGGCGCTGTTTGTCCGCGGAACATGAGGCGATGGCATCGGCCCGCGTGACGGCACAATGCTTTGGCATGGGATACGGGGCGGGCGCCGCGTGCGCGCTCATGCTCAAGGAACAAATTCCCTCCCAGCAACTCACCGGCGTGGACGTCGAGAACTGGATGCACGATCGGCATTTGAAAACAGCAAGGGAGGCATGAATGTTGCGAAGTAACTTCGAACGGGGAAGCACGCGCTGGGCGGTGCGGCGGGCACAGTGGATTGCCATGGGCATCCCGGAAGAAGATTTCATGAAACCGAAAATTGCGGTAGTGAACTCTTCCTCGACGCTCTCGGTGTGCTACATCCACCTGGACGAAGTTTCGCGAACGGTGCAGAAGGCGATCCGCGATGCTGGCGGCTTGCCCTTCGAGATTCGTACGGCAGCTCCGTCGGATTTTGTGACCTCGGCCGGCCTGAAGGCGCGTTACCTGATGCCGACTCGTGATTTGGTGGTGAACGACATCGAGGTAATGGTGGAGGGCGCGTGTCTGGATGGCATGGTGATGCTGTCCTCCTGCGATAAGACTACCCCCGCCCACCTGATGGCGGCGGCTCGTTTGAATGTCCCGTCCATCGTGGTTCCTTGCGGTTATCAATTGGGTGGCCAGTGCGGCGGCCACGATGTGGACATCGAGGAGGTCTATAAGGCTGTGGGAACGGTGGCGACCGGTCACATGAGCGTAGATGACCTGGAATGCTGGACGCGAGTTGCAATTCAGGGCCCTGGAGTCTGCGCGGGCTTGGCGACTGCGAATTCGATGCACGTCATGGCAGAGGCGCTGGGCATGGCGTTGCCGGGAACCACGCCCATCCGGGCGGGCAGCGACCGGTTGTACGAAGTGGCCGGCCGTGCTGGGGCGACGATTCTCGATTTGATTGCCAACGATTTGCGGCCACGTCAAATTCTCACTCCAGCGGCATTGCGAAATGCCGTACGGGTAGCCATTTCCATTGGTGCCTCGGTCAATGTAGTTCGCCATCTCACGGCAATTGCGACCGAAGGTGAACTGGGTCTGGACGTTGTGAGTTTGTTTGAAAGCCTGGGCAAAGAGCTAAAGCAGATCACGCAAATCAAGCCGAATGGGCCGGATCGGATCGAGGCCTTCGATGCGGCCGGCGGCACCCGGGCGGTGCAGTATCAACTCCGCGATGTGCTGGAGACGGACGCCATGACGGTGACGGGCAAAGCTCTCAGCGCGATCCTCAAGGAGCCCATCCCGATTGATGAAGCGGTGATTCGTCCGATGAACAGGCCGTTTCGTTCAGAGCCCGGGCTGGTCATTCTCCGGGGCAATCTGGCTCCGCATGGCGCGATCATGAAGATCTCCGCGGTGCCGGGTGCGATGCGCAAATTTTCGGGGCCGGCGAGAATTTTTGACGATGAAGATGCCGCGATCCGGGAACTCGGGACAGGGAAGATTCACGCGGGGGATGTCGTGGTTTTGCGCATGATGGGGCCGTTCGGCGGACCGGGGACGGTGTTCGCGTGCAGCTTTATGGCGGCGCTGGTGGGAGCCGGGTTGGAGATCAGGTGGCGGTGGTGACGGACGGAGAATTATCGGGGTTGAACCGGGGAATCACGGTGGGGCAGGTGATGCCAGAAGCCGCCAGGGGCGGGCCACTCGCAGTGATTCGAGAGGGAGAGATAATCCGTCTTGACATAGACGCGCGGCGGATTGATGTGGATGCCGCGGATCTGGAGAAGCGCGTACGCGAATGGAAACTGCCGCCGCGGAAACTGAAGCCCAGTTGGCTCTCCATCTATTCGGAAATTGTCCAACCCATTGAGAATGGCGCGGTTTTGGGGCACAGGGACTCGATTGCGGCTAAGAGAGATTAGCTGCGGCAAAGCTTCCTCAGTGAGAATTGCGTGCGGGAGATGAAAGCCAAATGGTTCGACTCGCGTGTGTAGGCGGTTTTCTGGGCGCAGGGAAAACCACCGCGCTGATCGGAGCGGCGCGAAACCTGATGGCGCGCGGATTGAAAGTTGGAGTCATTACCAACGATCAAGGCGGCAATCTAGTGGATACCGCGCTGGTCCGTAGCCATGGGTTGCAGACCGAAGAAATTACCGGTGGTTGTTTCTGCTGCCGTTTCACGGAATTTGTGAAGCATGCTTCCCGGCTGGTGGAACAGCACCAGCCCGACATCATCCTTGCGGAAGCGGTTGGAAGTTGCACCGATCTGGCCGCGACCGTGTACGAGCCCTTGCGGCGGTTTCATGCTGCGGAGTTTGAATTGGCGCCGCTCTCCGTCTTTGTCGAACCCGGCCGCGTCCGGGAGATACTAGGTCCCGCCAGCCGGTTTGAAGACAGCGTTCGCTATCTATTCGAAAAGCAACTGGCCGAAGCCGAACTCATCCTCCTTAGCAAGAGCGACCTGCTGGAACCGGGAGAAGAAAAAGACCTAACGGCGCGAATTCAGATGCTGGTTGGGAAAACCCCGCTGAGCGCGGTGAGCGCGAAGACAGGGACAGGCATCAACCAGTGGGTGGACCAACTATTGGCCGAAGATTCGCCTGGAGAAAGGAATCTTGATCTCGACTACGAGGTCTATGGTCAGGCCGAAGCGTCGCTGGGATGGTTGAATGCTACCGTCGACTTGATTTCCCACAACGAGTTTCCCCCGGTCGAATTGGGCGAAGCCGTTGTAGGCAAGATTCGGGAACAGTGCGTGGCTGCCGAACGCGCCATCGCGCATTTGAAGATTCTGTTTGTGACCGCGGAGGGAAGCGATCGGATTGGGCTCACCACGAGCGCCAGTCAAGCAGTTTGGGATGGGGAAGGGAATCTCGGTCTGGTCCGCCAGGCTTCCGCCGTCATCAATGCGCGGGTCGGGGTAAGTCCTCAAGAATTACGACGGATGGTAGAGAGTGCGCTACAGTCCGCGGCGCGGGAGCGAAGGATTGTGGCGACGGTGGTGGATCTAGAGTCGTTTGCTCCGGCGCCTCCGAAGCGCCCGGTTCTGCAGGCGGCGAATTGAAGAAACGAAGCGCAACTGAGATTTGATGAGGAATGGACATGACGAAAGATCAAGATAAAGATAAAGATAAAGACGACGACAAATCCAAAGGGATTAACCGCCGAGAATTCCTGGTGTCTACCTCCGCCGCGGCGCTGGGAGCGGCTACTCTGGCGCAAGCCAAGGAAGTGCCCGCGAGCAAACCCCCGCAGGCGTTTCGCTCGCAGGCTGGTTCCGTCATCCCCTATTCCAAACAAGATTTGATGCTGCAGGGCAAGAAGCAAAGAGTGCTTAGCGGGGAACATCTCTCCGAGGTGGCCTTCCCACTGGGTGGCATTGGAACCGGAACGGTTTCCTTGGGCGGGCGCGGCCAGTTGCGCGACTGGGAGATTTTTAATCGTCCGGGAAAAGGCAAGATTCTGCCATTCAGTTTCGTGGCGCTGTGGGCGCGGCCAGAAGGCGGGTCTTCGACCGTCAAGGTGGTGGAAGGACCCTTGTTGCCCCCTTTCCGCGGTGGAGGTGGATTTCACCGGGATTCGGCGGAGGGATTACCTCGCTTCAGGGGAGCGCGCTTTACGGGTACCTATCCCTTTGCCCGAATTGACTTCGAAGACGAAACTCTGCCGGTACAAGTTTCTTTGGAGGCCTTCAACCCCTTTATCCCTCTGAACGTGGACGACTCGAGCTTGCCGGTTGCCGTCTTTCAATATCATCTGCGATCGCTCAGCGAGAAGCCCGTGGATTTGGCTCTGGCATTTTCCCTGTTGAACGCGGTGGGCTACGACGGGAAGGCGGATCTTGATGGCACGAGGCATGCAGGATTCGGCAAGAATCTGGCCGCCATGCGGCATGAGGACGCTGGGGGAGTGGAAATTAACGGATTAGATTTGACCTCCGCGAAATATGGGCCGGAAGATTTGGGTTACGGCTCGATGGCGCTCCTGACCACGTCTCCAGGAGTTACCGCGCAAACCTCCTGGGCTCATGGCGACTGGTGGGATTCGTTCCAGAAGTGGTACGACGAGTTTGCGGCTCACGGCGAGGTACGTGATCTCGAACCGCCAAAGCCTTCGGAAGACGGTCGGTCAGACTACGCGACTTTAGCGCCCCGTTTGCGGCTTCAGCCCGGCGAATCGAAGACGGTTACTTTCCTGCTGGCCTGGTATTTTCCGGTTCGTGAAAATTATTGGAATGATGAGAAGGAAGTAAAGGGGCAGAAGCTGCGCAATTACTATGGCACTCGCTTCAGGAGCGCATGGGAAGTGGGCAGCCACACGGCTCTGCGATTGAAAGAACTCGAGGACAAGACGCGGACCTTCGACGAGGTTTTCTATTCCACCAATTTGCCGGGCTACGTTTTGGAAGCAGTCTCCAGCCAGGCCGCCATCATCCGCACCAACACTTGCATGTTGCTGGAGGGCAAGCAATTTTTCGCGTTTGAGGGTTGCGATGACAACGCAGGCTGTTGTCCGATGAATTGCGCGCACGTGTGGAACTACGAGCAGGCGCTGGCTTTCTTGTATCCCGAACTGGAGCGTTCCATGCGCCACACCGACTACACCTATGACATGCGGTCCGATAACAGCATGGCATTTCGCACGTTGGTGCCGGTTGGCCTGGCACAATGGGATTTCAGGCCCGCCGCCGACGGCCAGATGGGCAGCATCATGAAGCTTTACCGGGAATGGCAGATTTCCGGAGACGATGAATTTCTCAAGCGGTTGTGGCCAGGGGCGAAACGAGCCCTGGAATTCTCCTGGACCCACTGGGACGCGGACAAAGACGGGTTGTTCGAAGGGCAGCAGCACAACACTTACGACATCGAGTTCTATGGTCCGAATCCTATGATGAGCACCTTATATCAGGGAGCGTTGCGGGCTGGCGAACTGATGGCGACGGCGGTGGGAGATACGGAGGCAGCTGAATCGTACCGGCAAGTGCGCGAGAAAGGCGTGGAAAACCTGGAGCAGCTGTGGAATGGTGAGTTCTATGTCCAGAAAACTCCACCAGCCGACAAGATTCGTCCGATGGAAAAATACGCCGACGCAAATTGGTTTAAAGACACCGTCGAAGACGGGCAGATCCGGTACCAGTTCGGCGATGGCTGCTTGTCTGACCAACTTCTCGGTGCCTGGATGGCGACGGTGCTGGGTCTGGACCCTGGCTGGTCCTCGGAACGCATGCGCAAGACCCTGCAATCCATCTATCGCTACAACTTCCGCAACAATTTTTACGACCACCCCAATACTCAGCGCATTTACGCCCTAAATGACGAAAAGGGCCTGCTGCTGTGTAGTTGGCCGAAGGGCGGACGCCCGGCGTTGCCATTTCCGTACTCGGACGAGGTCTGGACTGGAATCGAATTTCAAGTGGCCGCGCACATGATTTATGAGGGACTGGTCGAAGAAGGGCTGGCGATCGTCAAAGGTGTCGCCGATCGTTATGATGGAGCCCGGCGTAATCCGTGGAATGAAGTGGAGTGTGGTTCTCACTATGCCCGCGCGCTGGCGAGTTGGTCGGTTCTGCTGGCGCTCTCCGGCTATAGGTACTCCGCCAAGGACCAGAGCATGAGCTTTGCGCCCCTGATCAACTCGGAGAACTTCCGCTGCTTTTATGCGGCGGGATCGGGATGGGGAGCCTATAGCCAGCGTGCGCAGGGCTCATCCCTCACGGCGCGGCTCGAAGTGCATCACGGAGAAGTTCCGCTGCGTTTCTTGAATCTGAGAAACGACAGCGGGGAGGTTCTGCAGGTGGGGAGTCTGGTCGGCCCGGGTGGAACGCCCCTAACCGGCTTCAAACTAGAGGCGAAAGGCACGGGTTTGCGGCTGGATTTCGGTAATCCCGTGGTGGTTACGGCGGGCAATTCGCTCCAGGTAAATTTGTCCGCAAGCCACACGAAGCGCGTGTGATTGTGGGCGGAAAATGGGCCAAAACGCCTTCGGAACGGGCTCCGATTTCGTTGACACCAATCAGGCCAACTGCTAACCTAGCGGGTGCTTGCAAGCGCAGTCCGGCTCTAGGCCGGCAAGATGTATGTGTGTCCTCTCACCAAGCCCGCAGCATGGAAAGCACGAAGGGTTGCGCACTGCCGGCGCTTGGCTGACTACACAATCCGTCTTTTCGGGCGCTTCGCCTGATGCTGATCCGCTTGCTCCAATCCAGAATTGACGCGTGATGTGCGCGGAAAGGTAAGAGATCATGGCAACACTCGTGAACGAACTTCCAGTGGCAATCGGAGAAACCAAGCTGCTCATCAACAATCGTTGGGTGAACAGCCGTTCCGGCAAGACGTTTCCCACAATTAATCCCTCAACCGGTGAGGAAATTTGCCAGGTCGCCGAAGCCGATGAGGCCGATGTTAATGAAGCCGTAAAGGCTGCTCGCAACGCGTTTGAAAAGGGTCCCTGGCGGAAGATGTCTGCCGCGGAACGTGGACGCCTTTTGTACAAGCTGGCTGATTTAGTCGAAAAGCATGCTGACGAACTGGCGCGGCTGGAAGCTCTCGACAATGGCAAACCTTACAGCGTCGCCAAGGCCGCTGATCTGACCTTGTCGATTGCTTCGTATCGCTACTACGCGGGATGGGCCGACAAGGTTCACGGCAAGACGATCCCGGTGGCCGGAAATTACTTTAGCTATACCAAGCTTGAGCCGGTAGGCGTGGTGGGGCAGATTATTCCATGGAATTTCCCTCTGCTGATGCAAGCGTGGAAGCTGGCTCCCGCATTGGCGACCGGGAACACCGTCGTGATGAAGCCGGCCGAGCAGACTCCTTTGACCGCGCTGCGCATCGGTGAATTGATTCTGGAAGCTGGGTTCCCGGAAGGCGTAGTGAACATGTTGCCGGGCTACGGCCCCACTGCGGGCGCGGCGATCGCCAACCACATGGACATCGACAAAGTTGCATTCACCGGATCCACGGAAGTCGGCAAGATCGTGATGAAGGCCGCTGCCAGCAGCAACCTGAAGCGGGTCTCGCTCGAACTCGGTGGCAAAAGTCCAAACATCGTCTTTGCCGATGCCGACATGGAACAAGCCGTGGAAGGCTGCCATTTTGCTCTCTTCTTCAACCAGGGACAGTGCTGCTGCGCCGGTTCCCGGTTATTTGTAGAAGCGAAATGCTATGACGAATTCGTCGAGAGGAGTATTGCCCGCGCCCAGAAGCGCAAAGTCGGCGATCCCTTTGATCCTGAAACCGAGCAAGGTCCACAAATCGATGAGGATCAGTTCGACAAGATCATGGGATACATCGATGTGGGCAAGAAAGAGGGCGCGACGTTGCTACAAGGCGGCAAGCGCGTTGGCTCGAAGGGCTACTTCATTGAGCCGACGGTTTTCGTGGACGTGAAGGATGACATGACGATCGCCAAGGAAGAGATTTTTGGCCCGGTCATGAGCATCATCAAGTTCAACAGCCTGGATGAAGTGATTGATCGTGCGAACCGGACCGCCTACGGCCTGGCCGCTGCGGTGTGGACCAAAGATATCGGCAAAGCCCACGCCATTGCCGACAACGTGCGTGCAGGTACGGTATGGGTAAACTGCTACGACGTGTTCGATCCGGGAGCACCGTGGGGCGGATTCAAGCAGTCCGGAATCGGCCGCGAAATGGGCGAATACGGTTTGTCGCAGTACAGTGAAGTCAAGTCGGTGATCATCAAGCTGTAACCGAGAAAGCCGGCACAGCCGAGAAGAGCCGCAGTACGGCCGCCGCCAGCAAAACAGAATATTGCCAAATTTCTGGGTTGGAGGGTTCGTGCGCAGGCAACTCGAATGTGACGTAAAGTCCGGTGGACGCCCGATGAGGGCGTCCACTTTGTTTTGGCGCGCAAGCCGCAATGTTGCGCTCCTGCTCGTCTTGTTGTTTTCCATGGCTGCGGGCTTGGCGCAGGATTCATTGGGCACAGCGATGGAAATCCGCACGCCTTCGCCGCCGGCAACGCCGCGCATCCATGGTCCGGGGCTTTACGGTGCTCATCCCGGGCATCCATTTCTTTATCGAATTCCCGCGACTGGGACCAAGCCCATCAAGTTTTCCGCCAAGGGTCTGCCGAAAGGCCTAACGCTCAACTCGGAATCCGGGATTATTTCTGGTTCCGTCAAGAGCGCCGGAACGTATGTGGTTCAGCTTCACGCTAGCAATGCACAGGGCAAGGCCGGGCGTTCGTTGCGCATTGTGATCGGCGACACCTTGGCTTTGACGCCGCCCATGGGCTGGAGCACCTGGTACATGGCCTATACCGACATTAGCCAGAAGATGGTGCTGGCTCAGGCGGAGGGCATGATTTCAAGCGGTCTCGCCGATCATGGCTATTCCTATATCAACATTGACGACGGCTGGAACCGCAAGCCGGATTCTAAGGATGCTTCGACTGCTCCGCCCACACGCGACGCCCAGGGCAACCTGTTGACGAGTTCGAACTTCCCCGATCTCAAAGCCATGACCGGTGAACTACACGGCAAAGGCTTGAAGACCGGAATCTACACTTCGCCGGGTCCGCGAACCTGCGGGGGATATCAAGGCGCCTATCAACACGAAGAACAGGACGCACGGCAGTTTGCCGCGTGGGGCTTCGATTTTCTTAAGTACGATTTGTGTTCGTACGCTGAGCTGATGAAAGATCGCCATAACAACGACGAGGCCAAGAAGCCTTATCAGCTGATGGGATCGATTCTGGCTAGACTCGACCGCGACTTCGTCTTCAATCTTTGTGAATACGGCTGGGGTGACGTTTCCCAATGGGCCAGGTCGGTCGGCGGAAACTTCTGGCGCACCACCGACGATGTGGGTGCGGGCCTCGATGGCTCGTTGTGGAAGAGCATGGATGCTTATGGCTTCGGAGAAGCGGGCCTGGAAAAGTATGCTGGTCCCGGGGGATGGAACGATCCTGACAATATCCTGATCGGCAAGATTATTTGGAAGGATAAGCTGGTTCCGACCCCGTTGACGCCGAACGAACAGTACACCTGGATGACATTGTGGAGCGTTCTGGACGCGCCACTGGTTTTTGGCGGCGACATGACTCAACTGGACGATTTCACCTTGAATATCCTGACCAACGACGAAGTGATCGCAGTCAACCAGGACGTTCTGGGGAAACAAGGTGTTCCGGTTTCAAAGTCAGGCAAACTGGAAGTTTGGGTGAAGCCGCTTGAAGACGGCTCGAAAGCCGTGGCTCTCTTTAATCGGGGGGATGAGGACGGAGAGGTGACGGCGAAATGGTCCGATCTGTCGCTCCAGGGCGAGCACAAGGTTCGGGATCTGTGGAGGCAGAAGGATCTGGGAGCGTTTAGGGATGATTTTCATCTGAAGGTCGGAGGGCATGGCGCCGAACTGATCAGGGTATGGTGATATTGAGTGATCGGAACGCATTCCGAATTTGTTGACGGGCGCCATTGCTCATGATATTTTACAGTTTTACGCGTAGCCATTTTGATCTGGTGGTAAGGAGGCATTTACGAACACGTTGCAGAATCTCTCGGGTGTGATTCCCCCAATGATTACGCCGTTTACGGCGGATGACAAAATTGACTTTAAGGCTCTGGCCAGTGAAGCGCGCTATTTGAAAAAGAGTGGCGTGGCTGGAATGGTGATCGGCGGCAGCATGGGCGAAGGCGCTGGAATGTCCGCCGACGAACTAGCCGAAGCGGTCCGGGTTACGATTGAGGCGACGGACGGAACTCTCCATGTCTTCGGTGGAATTATCGCCGACACATCCAAAGAAGGCGTTCGGCTCGCGAAGGCGGTGGCAGCGGCAGGGGCAGCCGGTTTGCAAGTCCCTCCGCCACATTTTTACCCCACCGGCGATACCGCTATTCTCGCGGAATACTATGGCGCGCTGACTGGCGGGTCGGGCTTGCCGCTGATCATCTACAACGTCATGCCCACGGCGCAGGCGGCGGTGGAGTCGCTGGAAGAGATCATTGACGCCAATCCGAGGATCATCGCGGTTAAACAGAGCGGGCGCAATATTCACACCTTGGCGGCCCTGCTGGCTACGGTTCACCAGAAGGTGAAACTGTTCTCGGCAATTGACGACATGATTTTCCCGTCGTTCGTACTCGGTGTGGATGGGACGATTTCCGGCACCTCCGCCATCTTCCCGGCGGAGACCGTGCAAATGCGCAATGCGGTTCTTGCCGGCGACCTGGATCGCGGACTGGCTCTTCATAACAGACTGGCCCCGGTATGGCGGGCGGTGGATAGCGTGGGCTTTGCGGGCAACGCAAAATATGCAATCACGCTGGTGGGACAGCGGGGCGTGCTAAAGCCGCGACGTCCCCTTACTTGGCCCACTGACGCGGTGGCGAAGGGTATCGAAGACGCGCTGCGGGCGGGCGGTTTCCTCAACGGGAACAACGCACCTTCTGCGGAATTGACCGGTGTACAGGCTGGCGTGCGGTGAGACGGCTCTCGGGACTGTCGGCTTTCGTATTGGCCTTGCTGGTTTCGGTGCCTGCGTGGTCTCAGTATTCAGTCTCCGACCTGGCGCGGTTGCGCAACTACGAATCGCAGCGGGCTTCCAGTTTCGACCGCAGCGGAGGCAACGACGATTCATACGAACTTAAATCGGGCCAGGAACTTACTTTATTCAATGAAACCGGGCCCGCCGAGATCCGCCATATCTGGATCACCGTCGACGATCCGGAAGCTTACCATTTGAAGAAGATTGTTTTGCGGATGTATTGGGATGGCGAGAAGACTCCCAGTGTCGAAGTTCCCTTGGGCGATTTCTTTGGCCTCGGTCTGGGAACCTACACAATCTTTAATTCCGCTGCCATTGTGGTGGCTCCCGACAAAGCTCTGAACGCCTATTTTCCCATGCCGTTCGCGCATTCGGGCAAGATCACGGTGACCAACGAGGGCAGCAAAGACGCGGGAGATTTTTACTTCAACATTGATTGGGTGCGCGTGCCCACGCTTCCCTCGGATACGGCGTACTTCCATGCCCAATACCGGCAATGCACTCCTTGCAAAGGCTGGTATCATGGCGATTTTTACAGCAACAACTTTCATGAGGCGCATCAGGATCCGCGCTGGAAAAATGTTTCCGGCGATGGCAATTACACTTTTGTCGAAGCTAAGGGAGAAGGCCAATTCGTCGGGGTGACGCTTTCGGTTTTCCAAAACCAGTGGGGCGGCTGGAACGAAGGCGACGAGATGATGTGGATTGACGGCGAGAAAGAGCCTCGTATTCACGGCACCGGCGGCGAAGATTACTTCAACGGCGCCTGGGGATTCAGCTCGTTGTATTCCTTCCCCCTGATTGGGCTGACAGAATTTCATGGGTGGGAGGCGGGGTCGCGATTTTCGCACTACCGCTGGCATCTGGAGGCCCCGATTCGTTTTCACCAATCGTTCCGGGCCTCGATTGAAGACGGGCACGCTAATCTTCGCTCCGACAATTTGTTCTCGGTGGCGTACTGGTACCAGATGGAGCCGCACGCCGAGTTTCCACCGCTGCCTCCGGTGGAATCTCGAATTCCCAAGATTTATTTCGTGGGTGGGCCGGGACAAGATCCCAATATGAAGTGAGAGTTCGAGGTTGCGCACATAATATTTCCAAGTCAATTCAATTTTTGAGAGAGAGACGTGACTACAAATTTGCTGACTAAAGGTTTAATCGCGGATATTATTACGCCGTTTTCTTCCCCTGGGGAAGTGGACTTTGACGCTCTTCGCGCGGAAGTCAAGTTGCTGGATCGCTCGGCGGTGAATGGGCTTTGCGTCGGTGGCGTGCTCAGTGGCTTGGAAGGCGTTTTGCCAGACGAACTCTCGGCGGTCACCTCAGCCGTGCGGAGCGCCAGCAAGAAGCCGCTGTTCGCCGTGGTCTTGCCGGACACCACCCGGGAAGCGCTGGAGATGTCGCGCGCAGTCGCCGAGGCCGGGGCGGAAGCTGTGCTGGTCGCGCAGCCCCATTACCTCTCTTTGCCCAGTGAAGATGGCTTGGTTGAGATGTTTGCCGACGTGAAGAGAGCGACAAGAGTGCCGGTGTTGCTGGCGGATAGTTTCCCTGGCGGCATGGTGGGCTTGGCAACCACGAAGACGCTGGCCAGCAAGCGCCTGATCGATGGCGTCTGGCAGGCCGCGGACGTTCACATCCTCGTCGATCTCTTGTATTCGCAACTGGGAGTGCCGGTTTATTCCGGAGTGGAAGACCTGCACTACGTCGCTTATGTTCTCGGAGCGCAGGGCGTAATTTCCGACCTGGCGACGGCGTTTCCTGCTGAGGCCAGCGGCTTGTACAATGCGTTTGCCGCTGGGAAGCATGCAGATGCGACGCTGCAGCACGAACGCCTGGTCCGTCTGTGGCGGTCGCTGGGCCACGGTCCGGAGAGTGAAGGCCGGGTTCGATCGGCTATCGAGGCCCAGGGCCGCAAGGTGGGACCGGCTCCCAGTCCGTACAACAAGATTCCGGCCGGAGCCGCCGGCGAGGTCCGCACCGCCATCGGACACGAAGGCTTGCAACTGGCATAGCGGGGCGTTCGGTCACTCCGGCCACACAGAACCTGGCATCGCGCGAGAAGCCCGTTCACGAGAAAACTTGAATACGCATTTTGAGAAGGCCGCAGCAATCCGCCGGGATGGTCTGCGGCCTCTCCCTGCGTGTTCGCATTTGTTTGAACTGCAAGTTGGTGAACTTCAAGTGAATTACTAAATGGGTAGTTGGCGCATCGTCTAAGGAGGCAGAACATGCCGAAGCAGCGAGCATTTCACCTTTCTAGTTCCATCTGCATTATTTCAGTTTTTCTTCTGGTGAACGTTTTCGGGTATGCGGAGACTGCGGTCGAGGTTGCTCCCCGCGTCGAGCGGAATTTTTCCACCCATTGGCTTTACACGCCCAAGGATGTAAGCCGAGGTGAAAATCCCGCTCTGAATGATGCCGCCTTCGATCATGTTTCCGTGCCGCACGCCAACATCATCACCCCGGGTGAAACCTTCGATCCCGATCTTTTTCGATTTGTTTCCTGGTACCGCAAGCATTTCCGGCCCGAGGATTCATGGAAGGGCAAGCTGGTGACGGTGCGCTTTCAGGGCGTAATGACCGTGGCGGATGTCTACCTGAACGGCAAGCATCTGGCGACGCACAAAGGCGGATACACGCCGTTTGACGTAGATTTGACGCCAGCGCTGAAGTTTGGCGCGGACAATGTGATCGCCGTCAAAGTGGATTCGCGCGAGCAAAAGCAAGTTCCGCCGGAAGGCGCGCCGAAGCTTTTCGGCTACTATAACTTCGGTGGAATTCAGCGGGACGTGCAACTCATTGTGCGCGACAAACTGCACATTGAGCATGTGTACTACGTCACCAGCCGCATTCAGCCCGATGCTGTGGTGGCGGCGACGATCACCGTGCGCAACAATCGTTCGGCACCGGCGCAGGCTGCGGTGCGAGTGCACATTCTTGACGATCAGGGCAAAGAGGTCGCCTCAGCGGCGGCGAGTGCCAATATCGGAGCCGGGGAATCGCAGGATGTGCATGCGGAAGTGGCTCCCATTGCCGATCCCAAGCTGTGGGATACGGATCATCCCAATCGTTACATCGCGGTGGCCGAATTGGCCGACGGAGCAGCGACCGCGGATAAAACTCGTACCTGGATTGGTTTGCGGCAGCTCGACTGGAACGACGATGGTCTGCTCGTCAACGGACATCCCGTAAAGATTCGCGGGCTGAACCGGCACCAGACGCAGCCCTTCATCGGCGGCGCGGTGCCCAACCGGCTGCAGCGTCGCGATGCACTGATTCTGAAATATGGCCTCGGGCTGAACATGGTGCGCTCGTCGCACTACCCGCCCGATCCGGAGTTCCTGGATGAGTGCGACCGGGTTGGCCTGCTGGTGCTGGACGAATTTCCCGTGTGGCAGTTCATCGGAAAAGGCGAATGGCAACAGAACGCGGTGGACATGGTGCGCGACATGATCCTGCGCGACCGCAATCATCCTTCGGTGATGATGTGGGGCGTGCACGGTAACGAAGCTTCACCCAAAGAGACCGATGACCGGGATCTCTACGCCAGGACCTATGGCTTGGTGCACGTTCTCGATCCTTCACGCCGGCCGGGTGGGGCGCGTTTGAGCGAAGGATGGCATGGCAAGATTGTTCCCGAGGAGGTGCTGACTTCGAACGATTACTCGCCGCTGGATCAATGGCCGCAGCCGGCGACCACGCATCCCTGGCTGATTACGGAGTACGGAGATGCGGAACAGTTTCCGGTGTGGTCGGGCGAGTCGGACATGCTGCGCTTTGCGCTGCGCTGGGCCAAGCAGGTGAATGCTACCTACGAACACAAAGACTTTGCCGGCAGCGTGGGTTGGTCGGCATTTGACTACCCTTCTCCGGAATTCGACACGCCGTGGGGAGTGGTTGCCTATCACAACGTGGACGATGTGTACCGGCTGCCCAAAGCCTTTAGCGGATATGTTTTCGAAAGCCAGAAGGATCCCGATCTGTACGGGGCGACGGTGCACATTCTCAGCTACTGGCGGCGGGGCGCGGCCGACTTGTGGGTGGCCAGCAATGCCGATGAAGTGGAAGTGCGGGTGAATGGGAAGTCCATTGGCCGGCAAAAGGCGAACGAATTCATGAGCCTGCCGCATCCGTTGTTCAAGTTTGCGCTGGGCGATGCCTTCGAGAAGGGAACCGTGGAGGCGATTGCCTATCGCAATGGGCAGGAAGTGGCGCACGAAACGATGCGAACGCCGGAGGAGCCGAAGGCATTGCAGTTGGCGACCGACGATCCGGAGATCATTGGCGACGGCGCGGACATCTCGAAGATGGTGGTTTATGCGGTCGACGCGAATGGAACGATTGTGCCTAACGAGGACCAGCGGATCACGATTGATGTGGAGAACGGCGCTCTGCTTGGGCTGAAGCAGGTTCATCTGGAGGGCGGGCGGATTGCGTTTTACGTGCAGGCGCGCGAAGGCCAGCACGGACCCATCAAAGTGCGGGTGAGTGCCGATGGCTTGACGCCCGCGGAACAAAGCATTGGCGTGCAGTCGGTGGAAGGGACGGAGTTGCCGTTCAGTCCGTGGGACCTGCAGCGCGACGATGCGCTGCAGTACAAGGCACCGAGAAGATAAGCGGTCCTGTCTACCAAGTTCCGGTGCCATCTTTTGGATTTGTCATCCTGAGGTCCCGTTTTTGGGGCCGAAGGATTCATGGACCTGCGCGCCGCGGCACTTGCACTGACGGTTGCACAGATCCTTCGTTGGGGATCGGGCGCTCGCGCAGGACTCCGCGGACCACTCCGGGTGGTCTATAATTCCTGCGGTTGCAAATCATACGACCCAGTGCGCCGGTTCTCTGAAAGGACATCCCATGTCATCCATCCTCAAAAGTCGAAGGCAGCAGTGTGCATATCTGGTTTCTATATCTACGATTTTTCTCATCGTAGGATTACTTGCTGTTTGCTCGCAGGCCCAGAGCGCTCTTCCTGAGCAGGCGCTCAAGGAATTGCAGAAGCTGCCGCCCAGCGCACAGAACGCTATAAAACAATTAGCGGCGTTGAATGAGCTGCCTTCGCCGCAATGGAGAGTACATTCGGCCGATATTGCCCACGGCGAAGCCACCACTCTCGACGATTCCACCTGGGCCGTGGCCAAGGTGCACGCCGAGGGCCCCAAAGAGGGTGTTTGGTACCGTGGCTGGGTCGAAGTCCCGAAGGACGTGAATGGATACAACGTCACCGGCGCCAAGATTTGGTTCGAGTTCAATATCGACATCGGCGGAGGCTCGGGAGCGGAAATCATCTATGTGAATGGCCGGCGCGTGGCCATGGGAGAGGACCTGGAGCCCATGGTTCTTTTCGACCAAGCCAAACCCGGCGACAGGGTTTTGGTTGCGGTGAAGTTGCCGCCGAGTGCGGATCCGAAGTTTTTTGATGGCTCGGTACTGAGAATCGAAGCGGCCGCTGGCCGTCCAGATCCAGAGATGCTGTGGAAAGAGCTTTTCTCGGCTGGCGGGTTGGCTCCGACCATGGGAGCGGATCAAGCCGTGGTTCTTAAACAAGTGGAAACGGCTTCCAGCGCTCTGAATTTCGATGCGCTTCACCAGGGCGACCAGAAGGCTTTCGATGCTTCTTTGACGAAGGCGAGCCAGGCGCTGGCGTTGGTAAACCCGCAGTTAAAGCAGTTCACCCAGCAGCTTACCGGTAACTCGCACATTGATGCGGCCTGGTTGTGGCCGTGGACAGAGACGGTTGACGTGGTCCGGCGGACGTTTGGGACGACGTTGCAGCTCATGGATGAGTATCCGCAACTGCATTACGCCCAGTCCGCCGCGCAATACAGCGAGTGGATGGAACAGAAATATCCCGCGATGTTCAAAGAGATTGTGGACCGTGCCAGGCAAAACCGGTGGGAAGCGGTTGGTGGAATGTGGATTGAACCCGACCTGAACATGCCGGATGGTGAGTCGCTGGTCCGGCAGCTTCTCGTGGGCAAGCGCTATTTCAAAGAAAAGTATGGGCAGGACGTTCGCATTGGCTGGAATCCTGATTCCTTCGGTTACAACTGGCAGCTGCCGCAAATCTACAAGAAGTCGGGAGTGGATTATTTTGTCACGCAAAAGATGGGCTGGAACGACACCAATAAGCTCCCGTTGAAGCTGTTCTGGTGGCAGTCTCCAGACGGCAGCCGAGTCCTGGCTTATTTCCCCTACGGATACAGCGAAGAGAATCAGCCGCTGACCATGGCCTATGATCTCGCCAACGGAATCAACCTTACTCCGGGATTGAAGGAAGAGTTGCAACTTTTCGGCGATGGCGATCACGGCGGCGGCCCGACCCGTACCATTCTCGATCGCGGAATTCGCTGGTCGGATCCAAGTGTGAGTTTTCCCACGCTGAAGTTCGGCAGCGCACAAGGTTTCTTTGATGATGTGGAGCCCAAGCTCGATACCGCGAACGCCCCCGTGTGGAACTACAAATTTGTAGCTGCGCAAGGGTCGAAGCTGCCGCCAGCTCCCGAAGGCAAGATCGAACTTCCGGTCTGGAACGACGAGTTATATTTCGAATACCATCGTGGCGTTTTCACCACGCAATCCAATCACAAACGGAACATGCGTGAGAGCGAGGAATGGCTGCTGAACGCGGAAAAGTATTCTTCACTGGCCTGGCTTCAGGGCGACTCGTACCCGGGCAAGGAATTCACTGAGGCTTGGAAGAAAGTCCTTTTCAACCAATTCCACGATCTGGCGGCTGGTTCAGGCATCGGCATAATCTACAAAGATGCGCAGAAAGACTATGAACGTCGTCCACTGGACCACCGAGGAGGCCGACAGAAAGGCCTTCCACACCATCAGCAGCGAGGTGAATACAAAATCGGCGAGCGGCGCCGGAGTGCCTGTCATGTTGTGGAACCCGCTTGCCTGGGAACGCGCCAAAGATTTGGTCACGGTGAATGTGCAGATGCCGCAAAAGGCCGTGGGCGGAGTTGCCGTGCTCGATGCGCAGGGAAAGCCCCTGCCCATGCAGGTTCTATCAGACAAGCTGGAAACCAATAGCTATGAATTGCTGGTCGAGGCCAAGGATGTGCCTTCCCTGGGTTACTCCGTCTTGCACGTGGTGCCCGGAGCGCGTCCGGTGCTGACGGATTTGAAAGCGCAGGGCACCACGCTGGAGAATTCGGCCGTGCGGGTTACTATCGATCCGCAGAGTGGGTGCATCACAAGTCTGTACGACAAGAAGGCGAATTTCGAGTCGCTGGCTGCCGGAGGTTGCGGCAACGAGTTGATCGTCTTTCAGGACAAGCCCAAAGAATACGATGCCTGGAATATCGATGCCGACTTCGAAAAGGTCTTCACTCGCCTGGACCATGCCGACTCGGTAGAACTGATCGAAAAAGGTCCGGTGCGGGCTACCATTCGGGTAACCCACAGCTGGCAGAGTTCCAAATTCGTTCAGGACATTACTCTCTACGCTGGCATGGATCGAGTGGACGTGGTCAACGACATTGACTGGCATGAGACGCACATCCTGCTGAAGGCAGCTTTCCCGCTGGCCGCCTCGAGCGCTGAGGCGACCTACGAAATCCCTTACGGAACCATCGAACGGCCCACTACGCGGAATAATAGCTGGGAAGCGGCTAAGTTCGAAGTTTCGGCGATGCGCTGGGCCGACCTTGGTGACGGAAAACATGGCGTTAGCCTGATCAATGAATCAAAGTATGGATACGATGCAAAAGGCAATGTTTTGCGGATCTCCTTGCTGCGTTCTCCTACGTCGCCCGATCCCGATGCAGACCGGGGCCATCATCATTTCGCATACTCGCTCTATCCGCACTCGGGAAGCTGGAAACAGGCGCTCACCGTCCGGCGAGGATATGAGTTCAATTACAAACTCAAAGCCATGCAGGTGGAGGCGCACGAAGGAAAGATGCCACCCGAGCAGTCTTTCGCGAGCACCGGGGCGGAAAACGTGGTCCTAACCGCGATGAAGAAAACTGAAGACGGCGACGCGCTGCTGCTGCGCTTCTACGAGTGGGCGGGCAAGAGCGGCGATGTCGAACTGATGGTTCCGCAGGGAGCCCTTTCCGCGAAACTGGCAAATCTCATGGAAGAACCCTCCGGTGACGACCTGCCGATGAAGGCAAACAAAATCACCGTGCCGGTTCATCCTTACGAGATTGTCTCGGTAAGGGTTGCGTACCCACCACATCAGTAAGCGTAGAACTGCTCCCGGGCAAAACTCGGGAGCGGTTTTGGAGTTTTAGCAGAAAAGGAAAGGCGGCCGTGAGGCCGCCTTATTCATTGCAGAAAAACAACTACACCGTGGCCGCGGATTTTTCACGGCACTCATGGCAGAGTTCCACCACCATGGTGACAATATCCTCGATTTGCTCCTGATAAATGGCATCCAGCACCAGCGATGGTTGTCGCATGCGGGCGGTAGGCAGAATTCCGCGCCGCACAAAAACGCGCTTTTCAATGTGCACCGCCAGTTCCAGATGTTGCATCGCAAACGCCAGGTAGGGCACCAGCTTATAAAACACAGCTGCGGCTTCCGCTTTGTGCCCTTGCTTGTAGAGATCGTAAACGCGAACATATACATCCAGGCAGGCCGACCCAGACATGACGGCAGAAGCGCCATGCGCCAGACCGTCCATCATCGCAATTCCACCCAGCCCATAAATAATCTGTACCTGGCCGTGGGTCTGTTCGATGATCTCCGCTGATTTTTGACCGGGCAGCAAGACCTCGAGTTTCGCGAAAAGAAAGTTCTGGTGTTTCTGGGCGAGCTCGATAAACACTTTCGCGGGCAACCCAGAGCCGTTAAAGTCGGCATCCTGCAGCATCACGGGAATGCTCACCGCATCGCACAAGCGGCTATAGAATCCGATCATCTCCGAGGCTTGCAAAGGGGCGGTGCGTGGCGCGTTTACCATTAGGCAATCGGCGCCCATCTTCTCCGCATAGCGGGAGAACTCGATGGTGCTTTGCGTCGATCCTGAACTGGTGGCGGCTATCGCGGGCACCCGTTTGTTAGTGTGCTCGATAAGCACATCCACCCAGTGATAGCGCTCTTTGTCGGAGAGTTTGTAGAACTCCCCCGCGTATCCCGGTCCACAAACCGCCACCGCTCCGCCCTCGATCGAATAATCGATCTGATGGCGCAGGGCCTCATCGTCAATGGATTCGTCTTCCCGGAACGTTGTCACCATCACGGGGGTAATACCATTCAGTCGCAACATGAGTTGTCCTTGTGTCAAAAAATTTGATGTCAAAACTTTGGCGTCGAAAATCTGCCGCCAGGCTGAGCCTCAGCAGCCACAGCTCCACACCGCCTAGGATATAACTATATCGAATGCCCAAGGCAGATTCAATGCGCTCCGAGCTAGGGTGATTCCGCGTAAAACCTTGTAGCTACTGTACGTTGTGCGTCCCAGAGGCGATGGCATTTTTCTCTTCCTGCCCCTTGAGCGCGCTCAATCGCAAGGTTGAATGAATTCGCTCTCCGCTGTGCAATACCTTGCCGTCGCCGTAGTTGGCGCCGTATTCGCCAAGTGGCGCGGTACTGCCGCTGTACGAATCGCTGACATAGATAGCCACGCGGTCTGACTCAAGGGAGACCCGCAGGTGTTGGCTGCCGTCCGAATGGATAGCCCAGCCGCGGCCGGTCGCGTCTCGCACGGAACCCTCCGTGATGTTGCGCTTGGTGCTGCGGAAAGCGTTGCTGCCCATGGGAGAATCATCCTCTGCATACGGCCAAGTCGGAATGACAAACGCCGGTCTTCCAGTGTGAGCCTGAACGTCTCCGGAAAGCGCGCCAATGTGATCGTCGGGATACCATGTCCACTCGCCGGTGCGTTTCCACGAAAGATGGTCCATCCAAATGGGAACGCCCAGTTCGAATCCGATTTCAATGGCGTGAATCTCGGGCCCGTCATACTGAAAGTCGTACGAAATTGTAAGGTCGCCCTTGGGCGTTAGCGTGGTCGTGTATGTCCCGACCAGGTTCGGATAGTGTCCCTGAGCCGTTATGGTCACGCTACCGTCATTTTCGGAAATATCCACCGGCCGGTCGAGCGTCCAGTTTCGCGCATAGGGAAACGACGGCAGTGCGCCGCGGATCGGGAGTATATGAATTTGTGGCTGGTCGTACAGCGTGACTGCATTGTCCAGCACGAAGTAGTCCAGAAGGCCGCGCTCGCTGCCGATTCCGGCGGAGAAACCGTTACCATCAATTCGCGGTGTGATGCCAGAAAGCAATTCCTGATCGGAACGCCGCAAGGGAGGCGCGCTCGAAGCCACGACTGGACTGGCGGGAGCCTTGCCCAGTGCAATGGCGAATGCGTTCACCAGGTCATCCCCCCGCATGAAACGAAGTTGCAACTGGCTTCCGGGCTGGATGGAAGAGGGCGCAGGAATTTCCAGCGTGCCGGAAGTTTGGGGCGCGATGTCAGGATGCACGGTCCCTTGCTGATCTCCAAGTTGCCACTTCACCGCGAGTTCAGAAAGATTGGTGAAGAAATACAGATTCTGCACCGGAATCTGTAAGGCTCCCGAAGCCGGAGTCGGTAGCTCCCGGACGCCGACTTTAATTGGCGAATACAGATTCTTGATGTGCCAGAATTCCGGCTTGCGCCGCCGCCAGCCATCAATCACCCCCCAGGGAGCATCGCCGACCAGGCCTTTGCCGTCCTGATGGTAAATGCGATCGACGCCGTGACCTTCATCGTAGCCGCGGCCGTATTCCGATCCCCGGCCGGGAACCAGGAACATGTCATCGGACCAAGCCCAGATAAAGCTGGCTTGCACGACTTTGCTCTTCCAGAAAGCGTCCATCACATCCACGAGCGGAGCGACGTAGTAATCGCGAAGGCCCGGATCGCGCCACAGGGCTGCGCCATCGCCTTGCCCCCAAATTCCCTGAAAGATCGCCAGACTTTCATCCCACAAAATCGGCTTTTCATTGTTCTCGTACGAATGGATTCCCGCGACACTCATGGGATTATGGTGGATGGTGAAATCCACATTGTTGGTCCAGCTGCCCATGACGGGCCGGCTGGGATCATGCGCGCGGATTTCCCGAATGTCCAGATCAAGCGTCGGTCCCCAATCGCTTTCATTGCCTCCTGACCAATAAGCTACCGAAGGGTGGCTCATGTCGCGCTCCACCATCTCCGCCGCAATTTGCCGGGTGAAAGCGCCCCAGCGCAGATCATAGGCATTCCCGACCCAGCAGAATGGAGCCTCTTCCTCCAGGTAAATGCCCAGTTCGTCGGCGATGTCGTCCAACTCCGGAATAGGAATGTAGTGCGAGGTTCGCAGCGAATCGATGTTGGCTTCCTTCATCAGTTCGATATCGTGACGCTCGATTGCGGGAGTGACCGCTCGCCCCAACAAAGGGTCGGAGTCGTGGTGTGCTGTGCCTTTGAGTTTGATGGGCACGCCGTTGATCAGCAACGCAGTTTTGTCAATACGCGTATCGCGGAAGCCCACCTTTCTGGTGACACGTTCAATCTCGGATCCGTTGCGCGCGATCACGGTTTCGAGGGTGTAGAGATTGGGATGCTCAGCGCTCCAGTTCAGCGGCGTTGAAACCCGCAGTTTCACCGTTTTGTCTTTCCTGGACCAGGCCGGCAGGTCGACCGCGATGGGGTCGCTGCTGGCAACGGCGTTGGCGTCCTGCAACAAATTCAGATGCACCGTTGCCCCGGAAAGCGCAGAACCGGATTCGTTCTCGACGGAAACTTCCGTGACCAGATCAGCGTTCTTGTGTTCGGAATCGAACTCGGCGTGCGCTTGCTCGCGCTGCACGTGGAAAGCTGGAACCGCAAACACTCGGGCCCGCCGAAAAATGCCGGCCAGCGGAAAGTCGGCGTACATGCTCATGTGGTCCATCTTGGAGGCTTGAGTCTCCTCGCTCACCCGGACCGCGATCACATTGTCCCCGCCGGGAGTGGCTGCATCGCTAACATCCAGTTGAAACGGAGTTGCACCGCCCATGTGGGATCCGACGCGGCGGCCGTTCCACCAGACTTCGGCGCCGCTGTACACCCCGTCAAAAGCGATGCGGATGCGGCGGCCTCGCCAGTCGGCTGGTATTTGCACATGCCTGCGATATCCGCCCTGGCCCTTTTCAGCCCGGTAGCCCTGCATCACCCAGTGCGCGGGCACGTCAATTTCACCCCACGATGAATCCTCAAACTTGGCTTGCTCGAAGCCGGATGGAGGATCGGGCATGAACCGCCATTTGCCGTCCAATTCCACCGTGGTGTCTGGCGCGGGCGCGGGCACCAGGCCTTCGTGAATGTCGCCCGCATCCACGACTTTGCGCACTGTTTCGCCAGCTGATACAGCGCTAAATTCGACCGGACCGGCAAGCCCAACTGGCATGGGAATCGTGAAGTCGCCAAGGTCTCCGGGCATGGCGGTGGCTTTCCAGGATTTGCCGCCAGCGCGGCCGGAAGCCTGAACCTCGGCCTTAAGCCCGCCTGCTCCAAAGCCGTCGGTCAAAGCGCCGATGATATTGCCGCGAGCGTCCCCGCGAACATCCAGCCACAAGGGCGTGTTCTTCGAGTAGACCTCGATTTCGGTGATGTGAGCCTTTGCGTCGAGTCCGCTTAAGCGCAGCTTTGCAATATTGTGCTCGGGCACGCGCTGGTAGATCGTCATCGGAAGTGGTGACTTTCCATCCCCGATCTCGACCAGATCATGCCAGGCGCCAGCCTCAAAAACTTCCGCCTTGAGATGCGTCAGGTCTGCCTTGTCATGGCGAGAACGTCCAGCGATGGATCACAAGTTCGCGGATCGGCACGGGATCTTTCCAGGAGAGCACGATCCAGGAAGGATTGGCCGGAGAGCCTGACGATTCCCAGTCCGTGTCCAGCGAAGCGTCCAGAACTTGCCGCGCGCCGTGCCCGGCGATCTCATCGGAAGCAGCAGCGCTGCTGGTGTTCGCAATGTTTTGATTGGTTTGGGCGTGGGCGATAGCAAGCAAGAGTAGAGGAGTAATCCAAATCGAGCGAATATGCATGGCGTCCGGAATATAAGGTGTGTGGGTTCCAATTTCAAGTTGAATTCCGGAATAACTTCCGAAAACTCGCTGCGCGGAGAGTAAGCTTTATGTTCTGCCAAAAATGCGTTTGCGTTGCACGGAGGAAATCATAACTTATGAAAATTGTAGGCGTGGAGACTTTCATCGTGGGGAATCCCTGGAAGAACTGGCTCTTCGTGAAGGTCAACACCGATGAGGGAATTCACGGAATTGGTGAAGGTTCTTTAGGACATTATTCCAGAACGGTTGAAGCGGCCATTCATGAAATGAAGAGCTACATTATCGGCCTCGAGGTTTTCCAAACGGAATTGCTGGTGAACCGCCTTTCCCGTCACATCTATGCTGACGGCGGGCAGATCAAGATGTGTGCCATCTCGGCGCTGGAAATCGCGTGCTGGGACGCCATGGGAAAGGCGCTAAATCAGCCGATTTACAACCTCGTAGGCGGTCGCGCGCATGACCGGATTCCGGCGTACGTCAACGGCTGGTACCGCTGCGAAAGAACTCCCCAGGCCTTCGCTAAAGCTGCGAAACGCGTGGTTGACATGGGATACTTCGCCATGAAGTTTGATCCCTTTGGTGCGGCACTGGCCCGCCTCACCCCCAGGGAGGAAGACCTGGCCATCGATCTGGTTGCGGCGGTTCGTGATGCGGCCGGACCACACGCGCTTCTTGCCGTCGAAGCTCACTCCCGCTTCACTCCGTCTTCTGCAATTCGCATTGGCAAGCGCCTGGAACCGTATCACCCGGCGTGGTTCGAGGAGCCAGTTCCGCACGGCAACATCGGAGCCATGGTGGATGTGGCCCGGCATTTGGATATTCCACTGGCGACGGGCGAGAACTTTTCATCGAAACAGCAAGTTGCTGAATTGCTGCGGCATGATGCCGTAGACATCCTCAATATCGAGCCGTTGCATATGGGAGGCATTCTCGCATCGCGGAAGGTTGCCGACATGGTGGACGCGCACTACGGCACCATTATTCCGCACGCCGCGCAAGGACCCATCTGCACGCTGGCGTGCCTCCACATCGACGTGGCGACGCCCAACTCCTGGGTTCAGGAAACATTCGAAGATTTCAACGAGCCCTGGGAGCGGGACTTGCTGACGTTGTTTCCCCGCATTGTGGATGGCTACTTCGAGCTGCCGCAAGGGCCCGGAATCGGCGCCGACCTGAACTTGGACGAGGTGCGCCGCCATCCCTATTCGGAAACCGAGATGTCCCTCTTTGAGGACAACTGGCAGTTCCGCCGCACCAAGCCGCGCCTCTGACCTGGCATTCCCGGCACCGCCACGCGCCGCACAAGCGTCCCATGCGAGGAGTACAATGCTCATCGCGTGGCGAATCGTTTGGTGCTGCTGATACCGTTTTCACAGTCAGGGAGATTGTTTTTCGTGAAAAAATCCGCTGTGCTGCTGATCGCTGTTGTGTTCCTGCTGTCCGGCCTTTCTGCCCAGTCTGCCTCCCCGGTTTCGCAGCAGCTTCACTGGGACCGGCAAACCTTTTCCATCGGAAACAAGGACGTTATCTTGATCGGCGGTTCTATGCACTACTTCCGAATCCCGCAGGAAGAGTGGGCGGCCACCTTCGAGAGAATGCGCGAGGATGGTTTCAATATCGTGGATATCTACATTCCCTGGTTTATCCACGAACCGGAAGAGAACAAGTTTGATTTCGATAACCTTCAGCGCTTTCTGGATATGGCCCACAAATACGGCCTGTACATCGTGGCCCGGCCCGGGCCGTACATCAATAGTGAAACGGATCAAGGGGCCTTTCCACGCTGGCTCTCCGGGAAGGGTGTCGGTTTCCGCAGGAATACCGAACTCGACCGAAAGTGGAGCAAGCACTGGTACGACGCGATCATGCCCATCCTCGCCCGCAACCAGATATCTCATGGCGGCCCGGTGATCATGGTGCAGATCGAGAACGAGTACGGACATCCGCAATACGTGCCGGTCGAAGAGAAGAAGGAGTTCGTGCGCTTCCTGTATCAAACCACGGCGGCGTATGGATTCGATATTCCCCTGATGGGGAATGATATGCAGTTCGCGCAGGATGATCCGAGCGATCCGGTGCTCTCCAAAATCTATGGCACGACGGATGCGTATTTCGATTCCTACCAGGATCTGGAGCAATTACTGGTCAAACAGCGCAAGCTGAATGTGAATGCACCCTTGGGATGTGCTGAGTACGGTCTCGACAACCCCGAACCGACAGTGCGCACCATGCTGGGCTTGGGAACAAACTATCTCGATCAATATCTGTTTCGCGGCGGTTCGCAGTTTGCTTATGCGGCCAAGGGTTATGAGTTGGCCGGATACAGTCCCGACGTAGTTGTCGAGGAAGGCGGATTTGTACTACCCAAGTACCGCGCCATGAAGGCCACCGCGCTTTTCCTGCGGCAATTCGGAGCCACCGTGGCGCGAGCGGAACCTGCCCCGGAACCGGCCACGGTTGACGATCCCGAGGTGTGGATCAGGCAACGGAACAACGCCGGCCAGGGTTTCCTTTTTGTGCGATCCGATATGCGCGGCGTCAGTGACCTCACTCTCGCGCTAAAATCCGTGAGCGCGCAACACATCACTTATCACGACCCCAAGTCGGGCAAGGCGCGCACCATCCCGCAGTATTCCACATTGTTGCTGCGTAGCGAACAGACGCGTCTCCTGGTTTTGAACTTGCCGGTGAAGGATCAGGCGACGCTGGTTTATTCCACCGCCGATTTATTCGGAAGGTACGCCTATCCAAACCGCACCTGGCTCGTGTTCTACGGCAATCCCGGCGAGCAAGGCGAAGCGGCATTGTCGTTCGCATCGAAACCCGCGGACTTGAGCCCCGATGCGCTTTGGGATCAGGACAATCACGAAGCAGCTTTCCGGTTTCAGTTCGGCAGCGAAGATCAAATCATTCCCGTGGGTGGCGGCATCTCGCTGCTGGTGCTCTCCCGCGAACGTGCCTATCGGGCTAAGGAGTTGTCGGTAGGCGGCACACCCGCTCTCATAGTTTCGGGCGCTGATGACGCGGTGTTTGAGGTCGCGGGCCACGACGCCACATTGCATTTAGAACTGCGGAATCCCGTAGGGAAGTTCACGATTCTCGCGGCCAGGCAACTCACGGACGCGAAGGAGGGCGACAAAGTCATCCCAGTCGCGCGCCGGTTCGGAAGCCAGCAATTCACGGCGAACCTTCCAGTTCCGAGCCTTGGTCTTCCTGACAGCGCGATTCGAGTCACAAAATCCTGGACGGGATTTGCGCCGAGCGTGAGCAAAACCCTCAGCCCGTTGACTTCGCTTCCCGAAGCGAGCATCTGGAAGAAGGGCATCACTCACTACCGCGCGAGCTTTCAAGGCCGCGCCAGCGCGTTACGGTTTCGCTTCTTCACTGACGACTACAAGTTGGTCTACCTGAACGGCCAGTTTGTTCCGGAAGCTTCGAATCGGGCGAAGGAGGCAATCCTTCGCAGCCAATACTGCGCTAACCAGAAGACGTGTACGGCCGATATTTATTATGTGGACACGGGCCGTCCCAAGGAGGATCTGGGGTTGTGGCGTCTGGATGAAAAGAAAGGATTGCAGGCCGCCGACTGGCTTGACGGGACTTCTGAAGCTCCGCTGAACACCGACTGGCAGGCTCAGTTTGCCGGGTTCGCCGACCTCGGCCAAACGGCAGAGGGAAAGTCAGGGTTGCCGGTACGGGAATACTCCTTCCCCAAGCCCTCGTCCGGAGGCTTGGAAGCGGTGTGGCGGGCCTTTATGCCGGACGTGCCGGGCCTGGTTTATTTGAATGGCGTCTACGTGGAACACCATGAGCCGGGACGCGAACCCAATATCGGCCGCCCTGGGATCTATTTGCCGCCGTCCATGCTGAAAGAAGACAATAAGTTGCTTTTCGTGGCGCTCGAACCGCTTCCGTCAAATCTGCCTCTGCCGGTCATCCGGGCAGATGCCGACAGCGTTCGCAAGAGTGCGACGCTACTGCTGCAGTTTGCCGCCAACGCCGATGTGCCATAGCTCGGTTGGGTGGTAGGGACGTAATGAACTGGGTCTCTATACGCTGAAATAATCCCCGATTCCATACAAAACGAAAGTAGGGTGTTCTCATGTCGCTCAATACTGTCTTAGTGATTTTGGGAGTTCTATTGCTTGCCGGTTGTTCCCGCGCGCCAAGCCCATCTCCGGAATCGGCCGCTCCAGTTCAACCCCAGGCGGTTGCGATCGGCGGAGAACCTGTGGTCACGCTGGAACGGCAGCGTTCACCATCTTCAAACTCGCCAGAATTTCTTTCGGTGCAGGTATTGCCGGGAAGAGGAATGAACCTCTTTCAGGTGAGAGCGTTTGTGCCGGGAAAAGGCGACGTGGACTTGATCGCGTCTCCCCCGCTAGAGGAAGCAGCCCAGACCCTCAACAACGGCCCGGAAGACTTCTACGATTTAAAATCCGCCACCATGGGAGGAGCGATCCTGGTGCCGTACCCGAATCGGATCCGGGGGAAGCTTTCGGCCGACGGAACCAGCATCGTGACCCAAGTAAATGGTAAGACCATCTCGCTGCCCGCTAACCTGCAGGCGAAGCATCCTAACGCCGAAAAAGTGGCCATTCACGGATTGATTCTCGACGCAAAGTTTCAGGATGTGAACGTAACCAAGGGCAACGACGAATCCAGTGTGAGTGCAACTTTGCACGGTGGCAATTTCGACGGCCATTGGTTCTCCAAGACAGACGTAAACGTGACCACTAGGCTTGCCGCCAACGCCGTGGAGCTTGACGTCCAAGTGAAAAATGTGGGAGACGAGCCGCTTCCAGCCAGTGTTGGTTGGCATCCCTATTTTGCTTTTCTCAGCGGCGACCGCCAGCAGGGGCGGCTTCACCTTCCGGCAAAAAGGCGCGCCTTGGCCAACAATTACGAGGACGTGTTCCCCACCGGCAAGACTGCGGCGGTTGCTGGGACCCCCTATGACTTCACCGCTCCTAAAGGCGCGCCCCTGGGAACGCAATTTCTCGATGACAGTTTTGTGGATCTCGACCGGCAGCCCGATGGCAGCGTGATTGCCGAGATTACCGATCCCAAGGCGAACTATGGCCTGCGTGTGACTGCGCTTTCTAAAGAGATTCGTGCGATGCAGGCATATTCTCCTTCCGGAAAGAATTTCGTCGCGTTGGAGCCGCAGTTCAATTATGTCGACCCGTACGGCAAGCAGTGGGGGAAAACCGATACCGGTATGGTGGTACTGAAGCCGGGCGAGTCGGTCACGTATCGTGTCCGGCTGGAATTGTTTACTCCGAACTAGGACGTTGATGCGGCGCTCCGGAGTGCAATCCGGAGTTCAGTGGGCGAGCAGTCAATCCCGTTTTGAGGTGAAGGAATGCGTCTGATTCAATTTGGTCCCCGTGGTCAGGAAAAACCTGGAATTCTGTCTTCCGATGGCAAGAGAAAAGATCTATCCGGATTTTTTAAGAGGTGGGATGGCGAATTCTTTCGCAACGATGGCATTGGCCGTTTGGCAAGTTTCTTGAAATCCGATCAAGCGCGTTCTCTTCCCGATGTGGCTGAAACGGTCCGCTGGGGAGCGCCGGTTGCACGTCCCGGCAAAATCATATGTATCGGGCTGAACTACTCAGATCATGCCGCCGAAACCGGCGCCAAGATTCCGCAGGAGCCCATCCTCTTTATGAAGGCGCCGAACACGTGGGTCGGCCCCTATGACGATGTCGAAATCCCCAAGGACAGCAACAAGACCGATTGGGAAGTCGAACTCGGCGTGGTGATCGGCAAGGAAGCACGCTACCTGAGTTCGCAGGAACAAGCGACCGCGTACGTCGCCGGTTATTGCATCTCCAACGATGTTTCCGAGAGAGCGTTTCAGGTCGAGCGCGGCGGCCAGTGGACGAAAGGCAAGAGTTGCGACACTTTCAGCCCGCTCGGCCCGTGGCTTGCGACTCGCGACGAACTAACCGACGTGGGAGCGTTACCCATGTCGCTGCGAGTGAACGGAGAATTGCGACAGAATGGAAGCACCTCCAAAATGATATTCGGAGTCGCCCATCTGCTTTGGTATGTCTCGCAATTCATGACTCTGGAGCCCGGCGATTTGATCTCGACCGGCACGCCGCCAGGAGTGGGAATGGGCATGAAGCCACCCCAATTTCTCAAAGTGGGCGATGTGATGGAACTGGAGATCGAAGGGCTGGGAAAACAGAAACAGAAATGTGTCCCTTACCGGCCGTGAGTTGCTCCACGGCGCGCCAAGGTGCTGGGCTATTGGCGATGGCTCCTCCGGGACCGGCTTGGGGCCTGCTCTCGCGGGGACCGGAGTTCCGAGCTGAATTGAGCCCGCCGAGACCGGAGTTCCCATCCTGAATCGTGGTCCCGGAGGGACCGTTGCCAATAGCCCACCGCTTCAGCGGTGGGTTGGCGGCGGAACACATGTGACGAGTCCCGGAGGGACGGCCGAAACTCCCCGATTGGGACAGATCACTTCTTTGTGTTCTGGTCCTGTTTGTTCTTGTGAAACCATCCGGTAAACTTCTTGATCACTAACGTCTTTTGCGCCGGGGCCGGTGGAGAGCTCTTCTGCCCGGCAAGATTCTTCGGCGCCACAAAACTGTTCTGCCCCGGCTTTCCCTGCAATTTCGACTTGAGCAGGCTGCCGATCTGGCTGCCGATTTGTCCGGTCAGCATCCCTTTTACGTCAGGGACGAAGCTTGGATTGGAAGTGGTCCCGCGAATGAAGAACGGGATACTCTCTCCCTTGTTGCCCAGACCTACCATTTGAGTGACGGCGCTGGCCACCGCTCCGTTCAAATTTGCGGTCATCTGGTAATTCAATGCGCCCCCTGGGCTGATGGTTCCACTCCCGGTGAGGACACCCAGCGCCGCAATCGTCAGATTCACTTTCTCCGTGCGCACGCCATCCGGTGCCACGCGCGCGTCCGTGCTAAGGTTCTGAATCGAGGTATCGGCGCCGGTTTTTGCTCCGCTCAGTTTGGAGATGGAGGAGAGCTTTGACCCAAGATCAAACCCTGCCAGTTTGGAATTGGAAAGGCGGATCGGCCCCGCAATCACTGGCCCAGACGCCGGACCGGTGATGCTGAGGCTCGCCGAAAGCGTTCCACCGCTCAGCCGGGACCCCGAGGGCAGCACCACGCCGAGCGCAGGCAGCATGGCTTCGAGATCATCCACCGGCATGTTTTGAGCATTCAGCTTCATATCCAGCGTGGCCGTCTGGCCTTGAATTTGATAATTGCCGCTCAACTGGGCGACTGCCTTGCCCATCGAGATATCACTTTCACTGATGGTTCCTGTCTGGCTATGGATCTGATGTGCCAGCGCATATTTGAGTTGAACCGGACGGCCGGCGGGTCCTCCGCTCTGCACCAGTTGCAATTTCTCCGCCTGCAGCGTGCCGGAAGTTCGCACTTCCTGTCCATCGGAACTAACCGTCCCGTCGAAATCCGCCAGTCCGGAGATCCCGGGGGAGAGTTCTCCAATTCCTGAAGCTGCGAGGTCGAGTCGCTTCACGCTGACATTTGCCTGGACTGGCGTCAAAGAGGTATCACTGGAGTTGATTGGTCCGGCGTTTCCGTCCAGCTTTAATGTTCCGCCGTTCGGCAGAACGGCAGACAGAGTAAAAGGGAACTGTGCGCCGAACGAAAAATTCCGCACCGCGATGTTCACGCTGTCATAGACGTGAGTCTGGCCGGTGTCGGCGTGGCCTACGGTGACGCGGCCATCTTTCACATCCAGCTTTTTGACGGCAAGATCGGCAGTTGCGGGCTGGCTGCTCGCAGGGCCAGGCGCCGCGGCTGTAGTCGAAGCCGGCGCAGGGGTTGGATTGGTGGCTCCTAAAGTGGAGAAGTTCCACGTGCCCGTGGCTGAGCGCAGGAGTGTGATCTCCGGATGATCCAGGGTGAGTTCGGTGACGTGCAGGCTTTTCGAGAAAATCAGCGGAAGAATTTCCACGCCAACTTTCAGGGACTTGGCCCGGACAAAAGGATTCTGACTGAACGCCGGGTCGTCGGCAATGGAGAGATCCTGGGCCGAAACGCTTCCCGCCAATATCGAAAGGCTCAAATTGCCTACCGTCACCGGGCGCCCGAGAGCCGCAGAGAGTTCAGACTCCAGCTTCGGCCGGAAGCTATTGGCATTCAGCCCGAAAGGCAACGCAATTACGGCGACAACAATGACCCCAAGAACAATCCCAGCGATCCGCAGCTTGTGCTTCATAACTCTTATCTCCCGCGCCAGAGCCTCACTTGCAGGAGCGAGAATGATACCTGCGGAGTGCCTGCCAAGGGTAGGCGTAATTTTGGGCGGACATAAAGCTCGAAACTGTCATGCTGAGCGGAGAGGGGACAAGCGAAGCGCAGATCCCGCCCGGTCGAAGCATCCCTACCCCCCACAGGAGTGCCGGTTTATAGGGATTCTTCGCGAATACACCCGCTCTGAATGACAACTAGCACGGGTTTCCGTCCCGCCAAACTTCATCGCTACTTGATAGTTTGCCATATTGCTTTCCCATAGGAGTCCTGCTAGAGTTTCTATTGCTATCCCATAGGTAAGCCATGGCCGACATCGTTAAACCTGACACCGATAAAACTGACGTTCTGCAGGGCACCCTTTCCCTGATGGTGCTGACCACTCTCCAAGCTATCGGTCCGCTGCACGGCTACGGCATTGCCCGCCGCATCGAGCAGACCAGCGGAGACCGTTTGTCTCTCAACTACGGAACCTTGTATCCGGCGCTGCTGAAGCTGGAGCAGGAGGGCTACATCGCCTCCGACTGGGGCGTTTCAGAGAACAATCGCAAGGCGAAATACTACCGCCTCACCCGCGTGGGCCGGAAGAAGTTGGAAAAAGAAACCCGCGAATGGGAGGAGACAACCGCCATGATGGCGCGGTTCTTGTCCCCGGCAAAGGAGTCCCTATGAGATGGCTTCGCGCCGGTCTTGTGCGGCTCGGTGAATTGTTCCACCGCAAGCGCCGGGACCAGGAGTTGGCGGAGGAACTTGAGAGCCATCTGCAAATGCACATCGAAGACAATCTTCGAGCGGGCATGAGCCCCGTCGAAGCGCGCCGCCAGGCGTTGATCAAGTTCGGGGGTATGGAATCCACGGTCGAAGCTTACCGCCAGCGTCGTGGGTTCTCATTCGGCGGGACGGTGATTCAGGACTTGCGCTATGCCATTCGTCGGCTGTGCAAGATCCCTGCGATCACGGCCATCGTGGTCATTACGCTTGCCCTGGGCGTTGGCGTCAATACCGGCATATTCAGCGTCCTGAATGGATGGCTATTCCGTCCTCTGCCCGTGCCTGCGCCTGAGCAAATAGTGGTTCTGGCGGCGCGGCAACAGGATGGCTCCAAATTCTCTTATCTCGACTTTAACGATTTGCGTAACCAGGCGGACACATTTTCCGGGATATTTTCTTATGCAACGGGAATAGCGGGGCTCAGCAGCAATGCAACCCGACTGAATTTGCCTACAGTGCGGTAAGCGGAAATTATTTTTCCGTGTTGGGAGTAAAGCCACTGCTCGGCCGAGTATTTTTACCGGCGAGGGTGACATTCCGGCGAACCACTGCAAGTGGTTCTCGGCTATTCCTTCTGGCGCAAAAATCTTGCCGAGGACCGCACCATCGTCGGTAAGCAGGTCAAGATCAACGGGAAATCAGCCATGGTGATCGGTGTCACGCCTGAAGAGTTTCATGGAACATTCTTCGCCTTCAACATGGATGGCTATCTGCCCCTGGCTATCTTGGCGCCACCGCAGAACCCCCGCGACTTCTGGACCAATCGCGATAGCCGTGGCTTGTTGTGCTTGGCAGGATGAAGTCGGCCGTAGCTCTGGACAAGCACAGAGTTCGGTGGACGTCATCGCCAGGCGCTTGCGCGCCGCGTACCCCGCCACCGACAATGCGTTAGCGTCCGCGTCATTGGGAGCGATTGGCGCGGCCGGCGCCTTTTGTCTCCAGTTTTGTTCCTATCATCACTGCTCTGTTCCTCGGTTTGGCCGCGCTGGTCCTGCTGGCTTGCATGAACGTTGCCAATATCCTCTTGGCGAGAGCAATGGCACGCCAGCGCGAATTCGGCATTCGCGCCGCTCAGGCGCGGGCCGCGGCGGTTTATCCGGCAGGTACTCGCTGAGAGCCTGATCCTGGCGTTGCTTGGTGGTGTCGCCGGGGCGCTACTGGGACAAGCGGCTATTTCAATAAGTGGCTCCCTTCTTCACTCTGTGGTCACGACTTCCTCGAATCTGGGTTACCACATGGATTGCAGCTTTGATTGGGCCGGTCTTTGCCTACACGTTGGGAGCGGCGCCCTCTCACCGGCCTGTTGCCGGACTGTGGCCCGGCTTTCGAGCCAGTCGTGCCGATGTGAACGTGGTACTTCACAGAGGCGGCCGCAGCGCTCTCGCGGCTTTGACGTCATCGCCCACACGGTTTCCTGTTGTCGCGCAAGTCGCGGGTTCGCTGATGCTGTTGGTGGTCGCAGGATTGTTCGTTCGCAGCCTCGGCCACGCCGAGCGCATGTATCTGGGTTTCGATCCCGGTCACGTGCTCACTGTAATGCTCGATCCTAACCAAATTGGTTACAGCGATGCGCGCAGCCGGGGTTTTTATCGCGACATGGTGCAGCACGCGCGTGCCTTGCCCGGCGTTCAATCTGCCAGTGTCGCTTTCTGCGTGCCCATGGATTTCCCGGACATGGGGCTCAGGTCTTTATCGAAGGTCATCCTTGGGCTCCCCGTGAGGAGCCTCCTAAGTTTTCCTTCAACAGCATCGACCCGGGCTATCTCAGCACCTTGCGTGTCCCGCTCTTGCTTGGCCGCAATTTTAGCGAGTCGGATGATGCGAAAGCGCTGCCGGTAGCCATTGTGAACCAGACTATGGCCAACAGGTTTTGGCCCAAAGAGAATGCCATCGGCAAGCGCTTCAGCTTGAAAAGCGCCAGCGGACCCTTCATTGAGGTGATTGGCGTGGCTCACGATGGGCAGTATCTTTTCCTATCGCCGGACTCCTCCCCTTACTTTTACGTTCCCTTCGCGCAGAATTCGTCTTCGTTCGCGTCGCTCCTGCTCCGAAGCTCGGGGCCGCCAGAATCGCTGATTCCGGAACTGCAGAAAGAGATTGGCAGGCTTGCTCCCGATCTGCCGGTTATGAGCATCGGCACCATGAACCAGACCGTGCACGGCCTCGCCGGAATGTTTGTCTTTCGCCTGGCCGCTTCACTAGCCGGAATCATGGGAATTCTGGGTTTGGTCCTTGCGGTGGTAGGAGTCTATGGCGTGGTTTCGTTTTCCGTGACCCGGCGCACCCATGAAATTGGAATTCGCATGGCCCTCGGTGCGAAGGGCCGCAACATTCTAAAGTTGGTTTCGTGGCAAGGATTGAAGCTGGTGGCCGCAGGCTTAGCGGTGGGCGTGGCGTTCGTCTGGCACTGACGCACGGTATGCGCAAGCTTCTGATAGGCGTAAGCGCTGCCGATCCGGCGACCTATGCGGTGGTCGCGTTCACACTCGCGGCCGTGACCTTACTCGCCTGTTACATCCCCGCGCGCCGCGCCGCCAAAGTCGATCCGATGGTAGCGCTGCGCTACGAGTGACTCCTCTCCTATCTGACCGCTGCACGCTGTGGTACAGATTTCACCACTGCCAGCGCCTGCTCCAGATCGGCGATCAGGTCGTCCACATTTTCCACGCCCACTGAAAGCCGGATTAACTGCGCGCTGATGCCCATCTTCTGCCGCTGCTCCGCTGGAATCATGGCATGAGAAGTTAGCACAGGGATGCTCACCAGCGAATCCACGCCACCCAGGCTGGGAGCCAGAGTAAATAAACTCAGAGCTTCCGTCACGTGGCGAGCGTCTTCGCCGGTGCCGTCCACTTCAAAGCTGAGCATGCCCCCGCCGCCGCCCATTTGTTCCATGGCAAGCGCACGCTGCGGATGGCCTTCGAGAAAGGGATAATTCACCCGCTGTACCTTGGGATGTTGAGCCAGGAACTCGGCGACGCGCAACGCACTTTCATTCTGGCGCTGTACGCGGACGGCCAGCGTCTTGATGCCGCGCAAAAGAAGCCAGGCGGCATGTGGATCGAGAATCCCGCCCAAAGTCGTCCGGGTTTCGTGAATCTTCTTGATCAGGTCGCGGCGTCCTGCGACCGCGCCGCAAATGAGGTCGGAATGTCTGCCGAAATATTTTGTGCCGGAGTGCATCACCACATCAACGCCTAACTCTGCGGGACGCTGGTTGATGGGCGTGGCAAAAGTGCCGTCCACCACCGTGATGACATCATGATCCTTGCCCAGAGCCGCCATCTTCTTCAAATCGACAATTCGCAGCGTTGGGTTGGTCGGCGATTCGAGATAGATCAGCTTAGTGTTCGGCCGCATCGCGTTCGTGTGCTGATCGAAGTCATTGGTGTCGACGAATGTAGTCGCGATCCCAAACTTAGGCAGCCATGCGCCGAGAAATTTCGAAGCTCCGCCGTAGACATCGCGCTGGGCCACAATGTGGTCGCCGCTTTTCAGCAGAGCAAAAATCGAAGTGGTGATCGCCGCCATGCCCGATGCGAATAGCAATGCGCCATCTGCTCCTTCCAGTTCGGCGATCGCCGCCTCGGCCACGGTGTGCGTCGGATTGCCGTAGCGGGTATAGAACTGGTCAGTGCTGGTGGCCCGGACTTGCTGCTCGTTGTCCGTGACCTCAAACGTGGAGGTCTGGTAAATGGGCGTGGAGAGCGGCCCATTCTTTTTCCTGAGGTCGGTTCCGCCTCTTACGGCTTCTGTCTCTGGGCGATGCTTGTGCGGTTTCATCGTCGCTCCTGGGAATCTCAGAGTAAGTTCGTTTCGGAATGGTTTGGGTAGGGCACGGCTTCAGCCGCGCCGTTAGGACCCGCCAAATAAGTGGCTTAAGCCGCTGAGGGTCGCACTCTCAACTCTCATTCCGTCTCGCTTATCCTGCGTCAAATTGAACTTGCTTAAGAGTAACGTTCGATGCCGGAGGGGGGCAAGCACTATGTCCCACCACGCAGGCACTGCCACTTGCCATCCCTATATAATTCATACTCATGGAAACAGGCCTTAAGAACCGGGTGGCGATTGTGGCCGCGTCCAGCCAAGGAATTGGTCGGGCGACGGCCGAAGGCTTCGCTGCCGAGGGCTGCCGAGTGGCAATGTGCGCTCGCAACGGCGACACTCTGCAGGCCGCAGCGGACAATATCAGGAAGCAATACAACGTTGAAGTTTTCGCGAAGGCCTTCGACGTCACGGACGTGAACGCCGTGCAAGGCTTCGTGCAAGATGTCGCGGAGAAATTCGGGTCGGTCGACATTTGCGTGACCAATGCAGGCGGGCCTCCGGCAAAGGGATTTCTCGATGCCAGCCTCGACGAATGGCGAAAGGCTTTCGACCAGAACTTCCTCAGCACGGTTAATTTCGCGCGGGAAGTCATCCCTCACATGCAGCGCAAGCAGTGGGGACGCATTGTCACCATCACGTCCATCGCGGTCAAGCAACCGGTAAGTGATCTGGTGCTTTCGAACGCGGTGCGGGCGGGCGTAGTCGGGCTGGTGAAGAGCCTGGCGAATGAGTTTGGCAAAGACGGAATTCTGGTGACAACGTTGGCCCGGGCCTTACGGCGACGGACCGCCTGGTTCACCTTGCCAAGCTGCGCGCGGCATCTTCCGGAAAAAGCGAGAAAGAGGTTGTCGGGGCGTGGGCTGCCGAAATCCCGCTCAAGCGCGTCGGTGAGCCGCGGGAGATTGCGGATGCAATCGTGTGGCTCTGTTCCGAGCGCGCATCCTTCATTACGGGCCAGACAATACTGGTTGACGGCGGCGCCTACAAGGGACTCTAGGACGGGAAAAACATTATGGCGAAAACTAAAGTGGCCAGTAAGAAGAAGCGGAAAGAAAATAAGCCGAAGCGGCGGCCCGCGCCGGCGAAGCCGGTTCTACAACACGTCGTTTGGGAAGCGGTGGAACTTGAGCAGGTGAACCCCCTTTTGTTACGCCATTTTGTCGTGGGGAAAAATGTGATGCTGTCGCGACTCTTCCTGCGCAAAGGAAGTCTTGTCCCCCTGCACAGCCACCACAATGAGCAGATATCCTACGTCCTGGAAGGCTCGCTGGTTTTCTGGATCGACCGCAAGGAAATCGTCGTCCGCTCGGGGGAAGTGCTGCTGATTCCGCCTCATATGCCACACAAGGTGGAAGCGCTTGAGGACACGCTGAGCCTGGACATTTTCGATCCGCCCCGCGCCGATTGGATTAACCAGACTGACGCCTATTTGCGTAAGGCGAAATAGCACTTTCTGTGGGTCCCACGCCCTAAGAATTGCTCCTCTGTTATCCTGAAAGCTCACTTTACAAGGCAATTCTCGCGGATGACCAATCTGACAGCCGTAGAACCTAAACTCGAGCCGCAAGTGTCGCAAATGCGCTGCATCGGATGCGGCACCGTACAGGAGCGCCTGAGCGGCGTCCTGCGCTGCCCCGAGTGCGGCGACTTGCTGGAGATCTCTTATCCTGGATGGAAAACGGGCCGAATCGGTGGCTTGAGTGCGGCGGAACTCAAGGCGCTGTGGCGGCAGCGGCGGACCTCCCAGGCTGAGATTGACCAAAGCGGCGTCTGGCGCTTTCGTGAGGTTTTGCCGGCGATTGCCGAGAGCCATGCCATCACCTTGCGCGAGGGCAATACACCGCTCTACGAGCTTCCAAATTGTGCGCGAAGCGCTGGAGTGCAACATCTTCATGCCAAGCATCAAGGCATGAATCCCACCGGCTCGTTCAAAGACACAGGCATGACCGTGGCTGCGTCGTTTGCCCGTCAGGATGGCTTTCGCTGGGTGGCGTGCGCGTCGACCGGCAATACTTCAGCATCGATGGCGGCTTACGCGGCGCGTGGAGGCATGCGCAGCCTGGTTCTGATTCCCGACGGCAAGGTTTCCTGGAGCAAGCTCTCTCAGTCGCTGGACTATGGCGCGGTAACCTGCCAGCTACGAACTGATTTTGATGGCTGCATGCGCGTGCTGAACCAAGTAGTGGAGCGCATGCCTGTGTACCTGCTCAACTCCGTGAACCCTTACCGCCTCGAAGGGCAGAAGACCGCTGCGATTGAGCTATTGGAGCAGTTTGATTGGCAGTCTCCCGACCACGTGATCGTGCCCGGGGGGAACTTGGGCAACTCTTCGGCGCTGGGCAAAGCTTTCTTGGAAATGAAAGAACTCGGCCTGATCTCCAGCTTGCCAAAGGTGTCGGCTGATTCAGGCCGAGGGCGCCAATGCGCTGGTGCGCACTCTGCGTGAGAAGGGCGGCCGGGAACTGATTTCCGTGCGGGCTGAGACCATGGCCACCGCCATCCGCATTGGCCAGCCCGCGTCCTGGAAGAAGGCAGTGCGAGTCATCGAAGCTACCGGCGGTACAGTGGAGCAAGTGAGCGAAATCGAGATTGCCCAGGCCAAGGCGGAAATTGGAGCGGAAGGCGTGGGTTGCGAACCGGCCTCCGCCGTCACTCTTGCCGGGCTCAAAAAGCTGGTAAAGCAGGGCTTCGTAAAACCTTCCGAGAGCGTTGTTCTGATATTGACCGGCCATCTGCTTAAGGACCCAGATTTCACTCTCAAGTTTCATCGCGGCGATCTGTTCGCCGGGACCGCACAGGAAAAGGAAGCCGGTATTCTGGCTGCGCAACAACGGGCGCCGATTGTGCTCGACGCCAGCGCAGACGCAGTCGTGAAGACGCTGGAACAAGCGGAAAAGGGCGGCGCCCTCAAGTAAACATGCCTGCGAAGAAGCGACCCACTCGAAGGACGCAGTCGTTGGATTTAGTTCTGCCCGCGACTTCCGCGAATCTGGGTCCAGGGTTTGACGCGGCGGCCATTGCCCTCGGACTTTTCCTGAAAATCCGGGCTCAGGTGGCTGGCGAATTCTCTATCGATGCGACTGGCCGTGATGCTGAAATCTGCGGCCGGCTGAAAATCACCTTATCCTGACGACTTACCGCGAGATTCTAGAGGCGCAAGGCAAACCCGTTGTTCCACTCGCGCTGAGTCTGGACAATCAAATTCCCATCGGCAAAGGGTGTGGTTCTTCCGCTTCGGCGCGCCTGGCCGGAATCGCGCTGGCAGTTCACTTTGGCGGACTGCGATGGAGCGATGGCCGCATCGTGGGAGAAGCTTCGCGGCTCGAGCATCATCCGGATAATGCCGCCGCCTGTTGGATGGGCGGGCTCGCCGTGGCTCGCATGTCCGGTGAGGCGGAAGCGCAGATTGCATGTGTCACACCGAAAGGGAAGTGGCCGCTGTTGCTGGCAATTCCCCCGGAGCCTCTGTCCACGGAAGAAGCCCGCCGCGTTTTGCCCGCGCAATATTCTCGTGCCGACGCAGTAATCAATATTCAAAACTCCATGCTGTTGCTCGCGGCGTTGGTTCAGGGCCGCAGAGATCTATTGCCATCCGCTCTGGAAGACCGGATCCACCAGCCCTATCGCGCCACGCTGTGTCCGTTGTTGCCCGCCTTGCAAAAGCTGGCGGGCAGCCCGGGAATTCTTGGGGCCGTGCTGAGCGGAGCCGGTCCTTCGGTTCTGGTTTTTCTTGATGCCAAAGCCAATGCGGGCAAGGCGCGTGCCAAGGTTGCGTCGCACCTGCTGTCTAGCAGACTCAATGCCGAATTGATTCCAACCTCTATCAACCTGCTTGGGGCGGGCCGGGAAAAAGGCTGGAAGAACAGGAAGACCCGATAGGTCCCCGGTTCTTAGGCGACCCGTAGAATGTTCCCGTTGGAACATAACGTCATCCCAAAAATGTCATGACATCTATCCATGTGAATTTAGGGAGGATACGGGCGGGCCACACCTTAGTTTCGCTTTTTCTTCATTTTGCGGACCAAAGCTGCCCGTTCAAATGTCGTTCTGAGCGGGGGTATCGCGAAGAACCCCTATAACTGGCATGGCCGTTGAGGGGGTAGGGATGCTTCGACTGCGCGGGTCTGCGCTTCGCTTGTCCCCGCTCCGCTCAGCATGACAATTTCCCGCAAATTGGCCTTACATCCCAGGGAACTTCATTCCAGCCAGTTTTCGCGCGAAACTGGCCTTGCCCATCTGCTTGAACATCTTCCGCATCTGGGCATACTGACGCAGCAGGTTGTTGACCTCCTGCACGCTGGTGCCTGAGCCGCGGGCGATGCGCTTTCTCCGGCTGCCGTTCATCACTTCATGATGCATGCGCTCGTGCGATGTCATGGAATTGATGATGGCTTCGACGCGATTGATCTGCTTCTCATCCACTTTGTCCGCGGCTTTTTGCAATCCGGCAAAAGGACCGATGCTGGGCAACATACCCATCAAGTTTTGGATGGAGCCCATTTTCTTTACTTGACGCAACTGGTCGCGGAAATCTTCGAGGGAGAAGCCGTCGCCGGCGATGGCGCGGCTGGCCATCTCCTGCGCCTTCTTCTTGTCAATTTGCTGCTCGGCCTTTTCAATGAGCGACATAATGTCGCCCATGCCGAGAATGCGGGAAACGATGCGATCGGGATGGAAAGGTTCGAGGGCGTCGTACTTTTCGCCTACGCCGATGAACTTAATCGGCTGACCGGTCACGTGGCGAATGGAAAGCGCCGCGCCACCTCTGGCATCGCCGTCCATCTTAGTCAGTACCACTCCGGTGAGGGACAGCTTCTTGTGGAACTCTTCGGCTGAGCGGACCGCATCCTGCCCAGTCATGGCGTCGGCAACGAAGAGAATCTCCTGCGGATTGAGCAGGCGCTTGAGCGACTGCATCTCGTCCATCAACTGATCGTCAATGTGAAAACGTTCCGGCGGTATCCACGATGAGCACATCGCAGCCCGTGTTGACGGCCTCGCGGCGCGCTTCTTTCGCCAGACGCTCAACTGTCGCAGTGTTGGCTTCTCCGACTTCGCCCTCGTAGAGGTTGGCCTTCACGGCCTGCGCGACAACTTTTAGCTGCTCGCGGGCCGCGGGGCGGTAAACGTCGACGGAAACCAGCAGCGGCCGGTGGCCGCCATTCTTCAGCCAATTCGCCAGCTTGCCGGAGGTCGTGGTTTTGCCGGAACCTTGCAGGCCCGCCATCAAAATTACGGTTGGCGGCTGGGAGGCGAACTTGACTCTCGCTGTATCGTGCCCAAGGATCTCAACTAGCTCATCGCGGACAATCTTGATGACCTGTTCGCCCGGCGAAAGCGCGGTCAGAACCTCCTGGCCAACGGCTTTGGCTTGCACCTGATCGATAAATTGTTTAACGACTTTGAAGTTAACGTCCGCGTCCAGCAACGCCAGCCGGATTTCGCGCAACGCTTCCTGAATATTCTCTTCGGAGAGGACGGCCTGGCCACGCAGGCTCTTGAAAGCCCGTTGGAGTTTCTCTTGTAAATTCTCGAACATAGGATGATGTATTTTAGCAGCCGCCAGCGTTGCTGCCTCAGGCGGGTTGCCCACATCTGCAATTGATACAAAATTAGAACCCTTGGAGGACAGATTTCCTCGCGTTTGTTGCGAGAGGTCGGGTCGCGACGGTTCCATCTGCAAGCCCGCGAACACCCTCGGGAGAAGATCTGTGGTTGCGGGCCGGGTCCCAGGTTAGCGCCCCAAGAGCCGGGCGCGAACCTGGGGTACCCTATAAACTAAAAATTCCCTTCCCGAGTTACCCTCCACTCCGCTCGCTTTGCTCCGCTACGGCCGGGAAGGCCTGGTTTTGCTCCAGCGCACTTACCGAAGTGCATGACCGGCGGGTCGGCTGACTGGCCTAAGGTCGTGAAAAAGCGCATCTGACGCGGGCTCTCTCATGTCCTTGCGTCCCACTTATAAAACCCCGCCCAGTACAGGTACCAAAGTTACTGGTGCAGTACGCGTCTGCGGTGACAATTTATGTCAACGCGAAATGGGCTGCACTTCCCCTGGTTAAACAGCCACGATTCCGCGTGAATTAAGCAATTCAACGGTAGTTCTCTGCCGCTTGGATAGGAGATTGTGGTATGTCTCAACGGCTGGGTGATCTTCTCGTCAAAGAGAAGGTCATAACCCCAGGAGCAGTTGGAACAGGCGACGAAGATTCAGAAGGAAAGCAACTGCCGCCTGGGCTCCGCCCTGGTGAAGCTAGGCTTCCTGACTGATGAAGACGTCACCAATTTCCTTTCGCGGCAGTACGGCGTTCCCGCCATCAATCTTTCTTACTTCGAGATTGATCCCTCGGTCGTAAAGCTGATTCCATTTGAAACCGCGAAGCGCTACCAGATTCTGCCGCTGAGCCGCGTCGGCGCCTCGTTGACCATCGCCATGGTCGATCCCACCAACGTCTTTGCCATGGACGATATCAAGTTCATGACCGGCTTCAACATCGAGCCGGTGGTGGCCTCGGAAAGCTCGATTCTCGAGGGCATCGAGAAAGCCTACGGCACAACCCATCAGGAAGATCTTGAGCAGGTCATGCAGTCGATGACGGAGATGGGCGACGCCGACGTCGAACTGCAAGCTGAGCAGGAAGAGCTAGGGCTTGCCGATCTGGAGAAAGCGGCCGATGAGGCTCCGATCGTCAAATTGGTGAACCTGGTCTTGACCGATGCGGTGAAGCGCGGGGCCAGCGACATCCACATGGAGCCGTACGAGAAAGAATTCCGCGTGCGTTTCCGTATTGACGGCGTGCTGCAGAGCATCATGACGCCGCCGCTCAAGTTGAAGGACGCCATCACTTCCCGCGTCAAGATCATGTCCAAACTCGATATCAGCGAGAAGCGGCTGCCGCAGGACGGCCGCATCATGCTGAAAATGGTGCTCGGTGGCCGCAAGAAACAGTTGGACTTCCGCGTCAGCACCTTGCCCACCTTGTGGGGCGAAAAGATTGTGATGCGGCTCCTGGATAAGGAAAACCTCCGTTTGGATATGACCAAGCTGGGTTTCGAATCCGAGTCGCTGGTTAAGTTTGAAAAAGCCATTCTGAAGCCGTATGGCATGGTTCTGGTGACGGGACCTACCGGGTCGGGCAAGACCAATACTTTGTACTCCGCGATTTCACGGCTGAATACACCCGACACCAACATCATGACCGCGGAAGATCCGGTCGAGTTTCAGTTGGCCGGAGTAAACCAGGTGCAGATGAAGGAGCAGATCGGGCTGAACTTCGCGACTTCATTGCGCGCCTTCCTGCGGCAAGATCCAAACATCATTCTGGTGGGCGAAATTCGTGATTTTGAAACCGCGGAAATCGCGATTAAAGCCGCTCTGACCGGACACCTTGTGCTTTCCACGCTTCATACCAACGGCGCGCCGGAGACCATCACCCGATTGATGAATATGGGAATTGAGCCGTTCCTGGTGGCGACCTCGGTTCACCTCATCTGTGCGCAGCGCCTGGTACGCCGCATTTGCCAGGAATGTGCCGAAGTAGTGGAGATGCCAGTGCAAGCGCTGATTGAGGAAGGCTACAGCCCCGAGGAGGCCAAGACCGTAAAAATTCGCAAGGGCCGCGGCTGTGGCACCTGCAACAACACAGGATACAAGGGCCGGACCGGTTTGTACGAAGTCATGGAAGTGGACGACGACATTAGGGAACTGGTTCTGGTGGGCGCATCCGCGGTGGAACTGAAGAAGCGCGCTATCGAGCGGGGCATGATCACCCTGCGCCGCAGCGGGCTCATCAAGGTTGCGGCCGGTTTTACCACCCTGGAAGAAGTGGCTCGCGAAACGATTCATTAAGGGGCATTGGGTAATTGCGTAATTTTGAAATTGGGTAATTTGAACCTGGTTTTCAATTAGCAAAATTAGGCGATTACCAGATTACTCGATCGGATTCTCAAGGACGGAAGGGACGAACATAACTTTATGGCGCTTACATTGAGCGATCTGTTGAAACGAATGCTGGAGATGGGAGGCAGCGATCTCCACGTCACCACCAACACCCCGCCGCAGATCCGCGTGCATGGACATCTGGTGCCGCTGGATTTGCCGCAGTTGACGCCGTCCGAAACCAAGCAGTTGGCCTATAGCGTCATGACGGACGCGCAGAAGCATCGCTTCGAAGAGACCTTCGAACTGGACTTCTCTTTCGGGCTGAAAGGCCTGGCCCGTTTCCGCGCCAACGTATTTAACCAGCGCGGCGCGACGGCTGCCGTACTTCGCGTCATTCCTTTTGAGATCAAGACGTTCAACCAGCTCGGGCTCCCGGCGGTGGTTACCAAGCTGTGCGATAAGCCGCGCGGCCTGGTGCTGGTTACGGGGCCGACCGGTTCCGGCAAATCAACCACGCTAGCCGCCATGATTGACAAGATTAACGCCGAACGGCACGAACACATTCTCACCATTGAAGACCCGATCGAGTTCGTGCACATGAACAAGAATTGCGTGGTCAACCAGCGCGAACTGCATGCCGACACCAAGAGCTTCAGCGACGCGCTGCGCGCCGCGCTTCGTGAAGATCCCGACGTGGTGCTGATCGGCGAAATGCGCGACCTGGAAACCATCGAGTCGGCGCTGCGGATTGCGGAAACCGGCCACTTGACCTTCGGCACCTTGCACACCAATTCGGCGATCTCTACCATCACCCGCATCATTGACGTTTTTCCGGCGCACCAGCAGCCGCAGATCCGGGCCCAGTTGTCGCTGGTGCTGGAAGGCATTCTTTGCCAAAGCCTGCTGCCGAGATCCGACAACAAGGGCCGCGCCATGTGTATGGAAGTGTTAATACCCAACGCGGCGGTCCGCAACCTGATTCGTGAGGACAAGATTCACCAGATCTATTCGTCCATGCAGGCAGGCCAGGACAAGTTTGGCATGCAAACTTTCAATCAGGCTCTGGCAACTTTGTATTTCCAGAAACAGATCACGTTGGATGTCGCTCTAGCCCGCTCCAGCAATCAGGATGAATTGCAGGAAATGATTAATCGCGGAGCCAACTTGTTGAGCCGTCAGACGCCAGCAGCGTCCATGGCAAGAGGGGCGACCTCGGGCAAACGTTGAGCGCACCGAAGCACCATGATTTGGAACGCGGCGAATGCGGGAAGCGAATAGCAGGAACCGGTAGTACCGGGACGCGCAACGAGAGGCGCTCCGGCAGCAATATCGTGTAATCCAGGAGAAATTTACCATGCCAGTTTTCACATTTTCAGGCAAGACGGCAGAAGGCCAGAAGGTCAGCGGCGAGCGCACGGCAAGCAACAAGCAAGCGCTGATGACGCAATTACGCCGGGAGCGCATTACGCCGGGACCGGTGCGCGAGAAGGGGAAGGAATTCGTGATGCCGACGTTTGGCTCCGGCAAAGTCGGAACCAAGGAGATCGCGATCTTCTTCCGCCAATTCTCGGTGATGATTGACGCAGGCTTGCCGCTGGTGCAGTGCCTGGAAATTCTGGGCGCCAATCAGGAGAATCCGGCGTTTCAGAAGACGCTGACCGGGGTTCGCACCACGGTGGAAGGCGGCGCCACGCTGGCCAACGCCATGCGCCAGTATCCCAAGATCTTCGATGACTTGACCACCAACATGATCGAAGCGGGAGAAACCGGCGGTATTCTCGATATCATCCTGCAGCGCCTGGCGATTTACGTGGAAAAAGCGGTCCGACTGCGCGCCGCCGTGAAATCGGCCCTCATCTACCCGATTGCCGTCGTCAGTTTAGCTTTCTTGATCGTGGGCGCGCTACTCAAGTGGGTGGTGCCGATTTTCGCCAACCTGTTTGTTGGCCTGGGCGTAACTCTGCCTCTGCCCACCCGAATTGTGATGGGGCTGAGCCGCTTTGTGGGCCAGTTTTGGTGGTTCTTCTTCGTGGCCCTCATCGGCCTGGTGATTGGCATCAAGCAAATCCGCAAGGACCCCAGAGGACGCTACTACCTCGACTTGCTGCTGCTGAAGTTGCCCATCCTGGGGATTTTGCTGCGCAAGATTGCCGTGGCCCGCTTCACCCGGACCCTCGGCACCCTCATTACCTCCGGTGTGCCGATTCTCGAAGGCTTGTCGATCACGGCCAGGACTTCCGGAAACGCAGTGCTGGAAGAAGCTCTGATGAAAGTGCGCAAAGCCATTGAAGAAGGCCGCACCATCGTGGATCCGCTACGGGAATGCGGGGTCTTTCCCAACATGGTGACCCAGATGATCGGCGTGGGCGAAGCCACCGGCGCCATGGACGCCATGCTGCAGAAGATCGCCGATTTCTACGAAGAAGAAGTGGACAGCGCCACCAAAGACATGCTGGCTATGCTGGAGCCCGTCATCATCGCCCTCCTCGGCGTGATGGTTGGCGGCATCGTAATTTCGCTGTATATGCCTCTGTTCGCCATGATCGGCAAGTTGGCGGGTTAGTTTCAAATTCGTACCGGGTGCCGGGTAACGAACAGGAGGAAGCGAAGGGCGCTGCGCCCGCCGCCGAAAACTGGGTACCCGGCACTGGCAACTTCTCTACCGGACAATGAGCCGCTGAGAGCCTGAATACGGGCAACCGGAAATCTGGATCAGAAATGTATTCCCTGTTCGATGAGCGGTCGTGGCTGGCCTGGCTAGTCAAAGTTCGCATCATCATTCTCACATTCTTGCTGGGCATTGAGCTGGCAATTGCCCGCCTCACTCCCTCCACTTTGCCGCTGCGGTTGTTCACGCAGACCATGCTGCTGTGGTACACCATCTCCATTTTCTATCTCGTGCTGCTGTCGTTTTGGGATGAGCAGCGTATTCAGTCGGTGTTGCAGGTGGTTACCGATCTGCTCATGGTGACGCTGGTGGTATACGCCACCGGCGGCGTAGACAGTTCGCTGAATTTTCTTTATCCGCTGGTCATCATCGTGGCGTGCGTTTTGTTGCCGCGCCTCTGGGCCTACCTGACGGCAGCTCTGGCCTTCATCTTGTACGGGACCATCCTGGAGTTAACCTACTTCGAGATCGTTCCCTCGTATTCCAGCACGCATCCTGGACTGCGGACGCTGCAAGCCATCATTCTGGTGAATCTTTTCGCCTTCCTGGCGGTCGCCTATCTCGCGGCCTTGCTGGCCTCCAAGCTACGGCAGGTGGACGTAAGTCTGAAGTACACCAGCGGCGCTCTGCGCAATTTGCAGGCTCTGCACGAGAACATCATTCAAGCCGTAAGCGGGGGGCTCATTACCACGGGGTTGGAAGGCCACATCACCTTGGTCAATCCCGCCGCCCAAACCTTGCTGGAGCGGCCGGAACAACAGTTAATTGGCCGCAACATCCAGGAGTTTTTTCTGGATCCGCTGCCCCAGTCGCGTTCCGAACGGCTGCACAGCGAGGTACGTTCCCTAACCCGAACGAACTTCCGCAAAACTTTCCGGGTCAGGGTTTCGGAACTTACGGTGGCCGATCGCGGGACTCTCGGTTACGTCTACACGCTGGAGGATCTGACTGAAATCCGGCGACTGGAACGGGAAGTGCGGATGCAGGATCGTTTGGCGGCGGTGGGACGGCTGGCCGCGGCCATCGCGCATGAAATTCGCAATCCGCTCACCTCCATTGCGGGATCGGTCAGCTTGCTGGCCGCGGTACCCGACCTGAGCGAGGAGCACCGCCAGTTGCTGCAGATTGTGACGCGTGAGTCGGAGAGGCTGAACGGCATCATCACAGACTTCCTGGCCTACTCCCGCAGCAAGCAATACCGGTTTGCAGAGGTGGATCTGGTGCCGCTTCTGGAGGACACGCTTACTCTCCTCGAACACCGGCTGGCGGCGGAAAGCGCGGGAATTCACCTGGAACGGCATTTCGAGGCTGCGCAGGCTTGGACTCTGGCCGACGGAGACAAGCTCAAGCAGGTGTTCTGGAACTTCTGCGAAAACGCGGTGCGGGCGATGCGGGAGGGCGGCGGTACTCTCCGGGTTCATCTGCAGGCCGAGAACAATGACTGGCAGATCATCTTTGCCGATACCGGGCCGGGCATGCGGCCGCAGCTGGTGGAAAAAATCTTTGAGCCGTTCCAGTCGGAATTTGAAGGCGGCACGGGGTTGGGCCTGGCGATCGTTTATCAGATTGTGCAGGCCCACGAAGGCAAGGTGTGGGCTCGGTCCAAGCTCGGCCAGGGAAGCGAATTTGTGTTGCGGTTGCGCCACATCGCCGCCGCGGCAAGCACCCCAGCGGGGCCGGATGCGGCCGCGCGTTCGCTGGTTTCCGCTCCCAGCGAGCTCCAAGCCGCCGTCGCCGCAGGAGGACAACTTCATGGGTAACATTCTGGTTTGTGATGACGAGCGTTCCATCTGTGAAATGCTCGACATCGCCCTTCGCCGGGAGGGCCATAAGGTCGAAACCGTGAATTCGGGGGAGAATGCCAAGAGAAAGCTCGAGAGCGCGCTCTACGACGTAATCGTCACCGACATCAAGATGCCGCAAACCAGCGGCATTGAAGTACTGCGTTACGCCCATCAACTGTCGCCGGACTCCGCCGTCATTCTCATTACGGCGGTTGAGGACTACGAGGCCGCAGTCGAAGCGGTGAAAGCGGGGGGAGCCAGCGACTATATCCGCAAGTCTCCTGGTTTGGTGAACGAACTCAAGATCGCAATCAATCGTGCGCTGGAGAAACAGGCTCTCAGCCGGCAGAATTTTGCGTTCAAACGCGACGCAGCTACCCGCAACTCGCTGGAGAACATTGTGGGCGTCAGTTCCGCCATGGAAAAGCTGAAGCAGACCATCCGCACCGTGGCTTCCACCCAGAGTACGATTCTCATTTACGGAGAGAGCGGCACGGGCAAAGAATTGGTGGCCCGGGCGGTGCATGTGTGCTCACCCCGCGCGGCAGAGCCATTTGTTTCGGTGAACTGCGGCGCTTTTCCGGAAACCTTATTGGAGAGTGAACTCTTCGGCTACGTCAAGGGTGCGTTCACCGGCGCTAACCAGAACAAACGCGGATTGTTTGAGGTGGCGAACCAAGGGACGGTGTTCCTCGACGAAATCAGCGAGATGAGCCTTACTATGCAGGTCAAACTGCTGCGCGTGCTCCAGGAACGCTGCGTGCGCCCGGTTGGAGGCACCGATGAGATTGCAATTGATGTGCGGGTCATTGCCGCCACCAACCGCCATCTCGACAAGCAGGTCGCTGAAAACACGTTTCGCGAGGATCTCTACTACCGGCTGAGTGTGATCCCGGTTTGCGTTCCTCCCCTGCGCGAGCGCCGCGAGGATGTGCCTCTACTGGTGAATCACTTCCTGAAGAAATACGCCCCCGCCGCTGGCAGAAATATTCAGCGTGTGCACCAGGAGTCTCTCGACGCGCTGTGTGGCTACGAGTGGCCCGGCAATGTGCGCCAGCTGGAGAATACGATTGAACGCGCGGTTGCCCTGGAGATGAGCCAGGAACTGCATGTTGAGTTGCCGGTGGAGCGGTCCAAGGCCCGTGCCATGGCTGCCGGCGTCGCGGGAAACAGTGTATTCAGCGCCGGTTCCGTGCTGCCGGCAGGCCTGGCGATGGAAAAATACGTGGCCGATATCGAAAAGTCCCTGCTGCTGGCGGCGTTAGCTCAGTCGAATGGCGTCCAAACCCGGGCTGCGGACGCCCTCAGCATTTCCTATCGTTCGTTCCGCCACTTGGTGAAGAAGTACGATTTGTAGCAAAGAGCTGCTAGCTGCTAGCGTCCCAATCCCTGGCCCTCTCTTGGTGTGTGTGTCCGATACGCTTTGAATTTACGCTTCACGGTAGCAGCAAAGAGCTAGAAGCTAGCAGCTAAGAGCTACAATAATCCCATGCGTTACATCTTGCGTTTTATGTGGAACGCAACTCGCGGCCACCGCCTCACACCCTGGCGCAGCCCTTACCTGCTCTGGAGGGTCGAAACTTACTGCGGCGTGCGCATGCAGCAGATCGGATTTCTGGTGTTTTGGGAATTTGTCTGGCGCGAGCGCGGCAACCTCTGGCGGTTTCTCAAATGGACGGCGGAAATGGAACGCTACATCCATCCCAGGCCCAAGGCCTGACCGGGACGGGGCTCAGTGCGGGTGCAGCCGGTCAATTTTAGCCGCCATGATGAAGTCGCTTTCACTCAGCCCGTCAATCTTGTGGGTCCATAAAGTGATCTCCACCTTGCCCCAGGTCAGCAGAATGTCTGGATGGTGGCCTTGCTGTTCCGCGACTTCGCCTACCCGGTTCACAAACTCCAGCGCCTGCTTGAAATCCGGAAAGGTAAACGCGCGCACAATATGATGCTCGTTCACCGCCTTCCAATGGGGGGCGTGCTTTAGGATTCCCTGCAGTTCGCTCCCCCGCATCGGCGGGATGCCCCCTTTGCAGGGAACGCAAGTCTTGTCAGCCAGGTCGGACATGATTTCACCTCTGCGGCCAGTGTGCCGCAATCTCGCGATTTCAGCAAATGCAAACCCGCTGAAGCAGGTGTGTTCCAACTCCCAGTTACAACTTCCGGTTCGTCAGAAGGAATCCTCCTTCAGGCCTTGCGAAGCGGGATAAACTTGTCTTCGGGCAAACGCGATGTCATCAGGACTGACTACCCGCTTTTCGACTTCTTACGATACGGCCACGAAAATCATGTCTGCGGTTGCCTGCCTGGTGCTTCTGATCGGGGCCAGCGCGGTTCATAACCTGCCCGTGGCTTGTCTGGCGCTAGCCATTTTCGGATTGGGGTTTGCCTATTCACCAAGGGAATACGTGGTTTCCCACAGCTCAATTACCGTTAAGCGTCTGGTCGGAGATGTCGTCATCCCGCTGGAAGGCGTGCGGGAGGCCAGAGCGATCACCAAAGACGATTTGCGGGGGTGTGTCCGGCTGTGGGGCAGCGGTGGGCTATTCGGCTATTACGGCCTGTTCCGCACCCGTGCACTCGGAATCTGTTCCTGGTATGTCACCAACCGCAGCCAGGCGGTAGTGGTGAGAACTGCCGCTAAAACGGTGCTTTTCAGCCCGGATGACAAAGACGGATTTCTCCTGGCGCTCCGGGATGCCGCGCCCATGGGATCGGTTTTCACTCCCCAGCCGTTCGCCGGAATTCAGCCCAGCCGTTCCCGGAACCCAGCCGCATTGCTGATTGGGATCGCCATTGCTCTTTCGGCGGCTGGGCTTGCCGCTTGGGCCATACTGTACTCGCCGGGCCCTCCCGCCTATACGCTGACCCGTGACACATTGACCATTCACGACAAGTTCTATCCGGTGACCTTGCAGGCCGCGGCCGTGGATGTTGCCCACGTTCATGTCGTGGACCTTGCCGAAGAACCCGACTGGCGGCCCGTTGCACGGACCAACGGATTCGCCAATTCCCACTATCGCTCGGGATGGTTTCGGGCCGCCAATGGCAGGACCATGCGCCTTTACCAGGCAGGGGGTACCCGTTTGGTGCTGTTGCCGCCCAACGGAATTGGAGTCGCTGTCCTGTATCAGGCGGACGCTCCCGACGAGTTTGTTCGGGAAATCACCGGACGATGGTCTGACCAGCCCTAGGAGCCTGTGGTGCAAGTGCGGTTTGGATCAGGGTATGCCTTCAGGCATATCGTAAGTGCCGTGTTATAAATTCGACATTCACCACAGGCTGCTAGAGGTACGCGATTTCTGCGGCATATTTTCAGGTTTTGGCAGCAGCGCCGGATGCCAGGGATGAACGAATCTGACTACTACCACGCGGGAGAACTTGAGGTTCAGGACCGCGCCGGAGTTCGCCACCAGGCCGACGCGATCGGCGAAATGATTCTGCCGTTCGTTCCTCCCGCGGTCGGCGGATTCGTTTCCGCGCAAAGGCTGGCCGTGGTTGGAAGTGTGGGCAGCGACGGCCGGGTTTGGGCCTCTGCCGTGATTGGAGATCCCGGATTTCTCAGCATTCCGGATGAGCACACGCTGCAGATTGCGTCTCCGGTGCACGGGGATGACCCTCTCTGGGAAAATCTCCGCAATAATCCGCAGGTCGGCGTGCTGATCCTCGATGCGGCAGCTAGAAGGCGCATGCGCGTCAATGGGGTTGCGCAACTCTCTGACGGGGGATTGTCAGTGAAGGCCGGGCAGGTCTACTCGAATTGCACCAAGTACATTCAACGGCGGGTCCCGACGGTCGCGGAAGCGAACACCGTTTCCCGCCACAGCGCGCGGTCGCCTGGGTTGAGCCAGGATCAACAGGACCGGGTCAACCGGGCAGACACGTTCTTTCTGGCCACTTTCCATCCCGAAGCCGGGAGCGACGCCTCGCACCGTGGCGGGATGCCCGGGTTTGTCACCGCCCTGGGGGCCAATGAATTAGAGTGGCCCGACTATTCCGGAAACAACATGTTTCAAAGCTTAGGCAACCTCTTGGTTTATCCCAAGGCGGGGCTTTTGTTCGTGGACTTCGAGGGCGGAAGCACTCTGCAACTCACTGGAGAGGCTGAAGTCGTTTGGGACAAAGAACAAGCGCTCCGCTTTCCAGGAGCCAAGCGGCTATTGAAGTTTCATCTGGATGAAGTCATCGCGACGGAAGGGGCATTTGTTCAGCGCTGGCAGCTTGTGGACTATTCGCCGGCGAACCCGCGGTCCGGGACCAAGTAAAAGAACGGAGAGGAGTTGCGCCGTTTCCGGCCGGTGAAGCAGAGCTATTGAAAGCTAATCGTAAAATCGACATCAACCAGTTCAGCGGCGGATTTCTCCGAAGAATTGCGAAACACCAGATAATAGTTCTGCGGTTCGGAAAAAGTCGGGCTTAAGGTCCAGTCCACTTCTCCGTCAGGTCCCGCTGCGGAAAAGCTGGCGGTTCCTCCCTGGTGATGCACTAAGTCTTCGAATTCCTGCTTGTCCAGCAGCAGGACGTCCACATTCGTGGAGTTCTGGCCGTCGCCTTTCGGCAGTGACCTGAATGTACCCTCGAGCCTGGCCTGTAGGGCATGCGCCGGCACCACGAAGCGGAACCCTTGATAGGAACTGAGCGAGAACCGGCTATGCAACAGATGATGCGGACCGCTGGCCGGAGAGGCATCCACGATGTCAAGAGCGGGGGCCGGTCCAGCGGTTTGAAGAGCCGAGCTGTCATCGGCGCGCGCAGACTCCGTCCCGGCATGCGGGGCAAGAACGCCATACACCTTTAGCTGTGCCGCGTCGTTGATGTCGTCAGGTTCAGCCGGAGGATGCTGCTTCGAAGTTGGCTGGACCGCGGCTTCCTTGTGCCATACGCCACTCAAGCTATGGGCGGCCCGCACGATGAGATAGCCACCGGCAAAGATTAGAGCGACGCCAGTTAGGATATGGATGAGTCTTCTGACTGCCACTGCAACCGTCCAGGAACGCCGCGGGGCACACCAACACAAGTGTCGCTCTCGAGACAACGCCCCGCCAAGATTACAGGGGTAATCGGCTGCCCGCGTCCTGCGCCTAGAAGCCCGCGGTGCAACTGCGGTTTGTATCAGGGTATGCCTTCAGGCATACCGTAAGTGCCGTGTTATGAATCCGCCTTTATGCGCTGTTCTTCGTAATTCGACATTCACCACAGGCTGCTAGTCGTATTTCTCGTAGAGTATCGACTGGCGGTCCCAACCGAGTCCTTGCAGCAAATCCCGGTTGCTTTTGATCATCTTGTCGAGGCCGCTGATGTAGGCGCGCATATCCGTGCGGCCTTGCGCGACCTGAGCTATATGCTCCTGAACATAGCCGCTTAGACCTCGCCAATCCGGACCGGCGCGGCTCAGGGTGGGCAGGTAATGAAAGTTCGGGTGTTGCGCCGCCAGGTCAAGGAACTCCCCGTGGTAGTAAATATCACTTTCGTAGCGGCTGCCGAAGACCAGCCACAAATGCTTACCCTGATGGCGTGATTTCTCGGCCAGAACCCATTGCAAGATGGAACGGAAAGGGGCGATTCCGGTGCTGGTGGCGATGAAGATGGTATCGGTCAAGGGCGCGTGCAAAATGAAGTCGCCGGAAGGCCCTTGACAGGAAATCTCGTCGCCCTCTTTCATGTCGCAAAGGAAGTTAGACATGGAACCGTCCTCGACCCGGTTCAGGCAAAGACCGAAGCGGTTATCGCTTCCGGGTGGAGATGCGATGGAATAGGCGCGGGTAATCTCCTGGCCATCCGGCTTGCGGTGTTTGAAGGAAAGCCACTGGCCGGCCACGAAATCAAAATGGTCTGGCCCCTTCATTTCAAATTCGAGGTGCCTGACTTGGGCCGACAGCGAGATGGAGCCGGTAAGTCGAGCGCTGAAAGCTTGAGAAGAAGTCATGGGTTATTTAGATGACGCTGACCAGCCAGCGGACGCGGTTCCGAGGCCGGGTTCAGCGGAACCAGGCAAACTCGCCTACTCCACCGTTACCGACTTCGCCAGATTTCTCGGTTGATCCACATCGCAGCCGCGACGCACCGCGATGTGATACGCCAGAAGCTGCAACGGCACAATTTCCAGAATCGGCGATAACTCTTCCGGCGCGGCCGGAACGTAGAGCACATGATCCGCCGCGTCTTTGATCTCTTCGTCGCCTTCCGTGGCCAGGGCGATCACCCGGCCCGACCGCGCCTTTACTTCCTTCAGGTTCGAGCAGGTTTTTTCGTAACGCGTCCGCGAAAGTTCGCTGTTACGATCGCAGGTCGCAAGGATGACGACCGGAAGGTTCTCGTCAATCAAAGCGTTAGGGCCATGCTTCATTTCGCCGGCCGGATAGCCTTCCGCGTGAATATAGGAGACTTCCTTCAGCTTGAGTGCGCCTTCCAGCGCGATCGGGTAATGGATGCCACGGCCGAGGAACAGAAAATCCTGGGCTCGGGCATATTCCTTAGCCAGATCTTCGCAATCTTCCTCGTGAGTGAGCAGGCGCTCCAATTTTCCCGGAATGCGAGTTAACTCCTGCACCGCAACCACGGCTTGCTCAGGTGTCATCACTCCTCGCGCTTGCGCCAGATAGAGCGCGAAAAGGTAGAGCGCGGTGAGTTGGCAGGTGAACGCCTTGGTGGAAGCCACTCCGATTTCAGGCCCGGCGTGAGTGTAGATGGTGCCCGCTGCTTCCCGCGTAATCATCGAACCCACGACGTTGCAAATGGCCAGAGTTTTCGAGCCTTTGGCTTTGGCTTCCCGTTGCGCGGCAATCGTGTCGGCAGTTTCACCAGACTGCGAAATTAGAATCGTGATGGTGTCGGAAGCAATGATTGGATTGCGATAGCGCCATTCGCTGGCGTAGTCCACCTCGACCGGCACTCGCGCCAAACCCTCAATCATGAACTTGCCGGCCTGGGCGGCATGCCAACTGGTTCCGCAGGCCGCGATGTTGATCTTCCTGGCCGCCTTGAACTCCGCTTCCGTGATCTCCATCTCATCGAGGAAAACGTGGCCCGTATCCTGCGAGATGCGGCCTAAAGTCGTGTCCCGCACCGCGCGCGGCTGCTCATAGATTTCCTTGAGCATGAAATGCTTGAAGCCGCCCTTTTCCGCCATCACCGGGTCCCAGGTCACGTGTTGTACCTGTCGCACGACCGGCTGGCCGCTGAAGTCCGTCAGCTGCACGCCGTCGGGCGTGATCACGGCGAGATCTCCATCGTCGAGGAAGAACAAATCACGCGTGTGGTAAAGAATTGCGGGCACATCGGAGGCCACGAAGTACTCGTCTTTGCCCAGCCCGATGACGGCTGGGGGGCCGAAGCGGGCAGCCACGATTTTATTGGGTTCGTCGACCGCGATTACCGCCATGGCGAACACGCCGGTCAGCATTTTTACCGTCTTGCGCACGGCCTCTTCCAGCGACGGCCGGTTGCCATTGGTGGGCTGCACAAAAAACTTCTCGACCAGGTGGGCGATGACTTCGGTATCGGTTTCGGTGGTGAAGCGGTGGCCTTCTTCGATGAGCTTCTTTTTCAGGGGAATGTAATTCTCGATGATGCCGTTGTGCACCACCACAATCCGGCCGGTGCAATCGCGGTGCGGGTGGGCGTTTTCTTCGGTGGGGCGTCCATGCGTGGCCCAGCGGGTGTGGCCGATGCCGTAGGTGCCGTCGATCGGCCGGAGCCGGATCACTTCCTCGAGGTTGCGCAACTTGCCCTCGGCGCGCCGGATTTGCAAGCCTTCGCTATTGCCGCAGACCGCGATTCCCGCCGAGTCGTAACCACGGTATTCCAGCCGCTTCAGGCCATCCAGAATGACGGGAACCACCCTCTTCTTGCCCACATATCCGACAATGCCACACATGGAGAAACTCCTAGGTTTCGGCCGGGGAACCGAAGATTATTGAATCTGAACAGGCCCCAACCGGGCCGTCTGGCGACTGCCAAACCGGGAGAGGATCCGGCTAGTCTTCCAGGGAGAAACGAAACTCTTCAATTACAGGATTGGTCAGCACTTCGCGAGCCATGCGTGCCACCTCAGCCTCGGCTTCCGGCCGGCTCAGTCCGCCGTCCAGGGTAAGTTCGAAATACTTGCCCTGGCGCACCTCTTCCAATCCCTTATAACCCATTTTCTTCAAGGCGCCCTGGATGGTTTTTCCCTGGGGATCCAAAACGCTCTTCTTGAGAGAAACGTACACGTAGGCCTTCATAGGGGCAAGTCCATTATACGTCAGAATGTTACAAGAGGAACCTGGCGCCGATTAGCCCAGGGCGCCAAGCTTGTCGTCGAGATCGGCCAGGGCGTCCTGCAGGAGCTTAAGATAGCGGGGACTCTGCGCCCTTTGGATCTGCTGGATAACGCGGGCCCGGGCCAGCTTGAGGTCCTGTTGGCGTTTCTGGCGGACCAGTTGACTGGGGGTTGGCATGGGCCGCGGGCTCATCCGGCCGGCGGCCGATTCCGCCTGCTGTTCTTCGACCGACTTGCTCTCCCAGCCTCGGGCCATAACCCGATTGTAGCTCCCCGTCGAGGGTCGGCTGCGTGGTCGTTTCAGGCTCCGGGCTGTCCGGAAAACGAACGCTTTCGCTTTTTTGCTTGACAAAACGAAAAGTGGTTTAAAGTCTTAGACTTACTCAAGAGAGATTAGCCTTGAGGTTTTGCTCGAGGGGGATGTGGGTGCGAACTCTTGCAAATGGCGTCCGAAGGTCGCTTCGGTTCTGAAGACGAGCTCCGTCGTTACGAAGCTTTGTTGCAACTGGCGGACCTCATGGTCCACCATCACGATGAGGGAGAGCTGTTCCCCGAGCTGGCCGAGAGACTCCACCCGATAGTTCAATTTGAACTGCTCGCGGTCTGCCTGCACGATCCTCTGAAAAACGCTTTGTCGCGGCGCGTCTGGGAAGGGAGTCACCTGGACAGCGCTCCTGTCGAACTTCCCGCGGATGACTCGATCGCCGGTTGGGTCTGGGAAAATCAGCAGCCGCTGACTTTTGCCGACGTGCAAACGGAGCCGCGTTTTTCCGCTCGTGTCAACGCCCTCGGTGAAATGGGAATACGCTCATTCTGCGAATTGCCGCTGACCACGAAGCAACGGCGGCTGGGGACGCTGTCATTGGGCAGTTCGCAGCTGAATCTATACGGCGAAAGGGAGTTGTATCTGTTGCGCGGAATCGCGCAAATGGTGGCTTTGTCTCTGGAAACGGTGCTCTGCCGTGCGGCGCTGCAAGAAGAGAAAAACCGCATGCAGGCGTTGTTAAACATCAATGCCGCGCTGGTTCCCAGACTCGAGTTAAAGCAACTCTTTCCGGCACTAGCCAGCGCCATCCGCAACGTGATCAAGCAGGAAATCACCGGTATTGCGCTCTTCGATGAGGTCACCCAGTCGTTCTCCTTGTGCGCTCTCGACAATACTGCAGCGGGCCAAGCCATCAGCCTGGGAGGCACCCTTCCCTTGCGAGGAAGCGCAACCGGCCAGGCCTTCCTGGAGCGTGCGACGAAGGTTTTTAACCGCGAGCAACTGGCGGAACTCCACCACCCGATGGGCAAAGAGTTGCTGGAACGGGGAGTGCAGCGGGCTTGCTGCTTGCCGCTCATCACTTCCAAGGGACCGTTGGGCGTGCTGAGTTTGGCAAGCTGGAAGAAGGACGCGTTCCGCCCCAGGACGTTAGCTTCTTGAAGCAGGTGGCAGCGCAGGTATCCGCGGCCCTGGATAACAGCTGGGCTCACGGTGAAATCGCCCAGCTTAAAGACAAATTGGCCAAGGAGAAGCGTTACGTGCAGGCGGAGATCCACTCCACGATCAATTTCGAGGAGATTATCGGGGACAGCCTGGTGCTGGAAGCGATTCTTCACAAAGCCAGAACGGTCGCGCCCAGCGATGCGACCGTGTTGATCCTGGGGGAGACCGGCACGGGGAAAGAACTGCTCGCCCGCGCCATTCATCGCATGAGCCCCCGCAAAGACGCCAGTTTCATCAAGCTGAATTGCGCCGCCATTCCGACCGGGTTGCTCGAAAGCGAACTTTTCGGTCATGAGAAAGGCGCCTATACCGGCGCCATCAGCCAAAAGATCGGGCGCCTGGAATTGGCCGATAAGGGTACCCTTTTGCTGGACGAGGTCGGAGATATTCCCCTGGAATTGCAGCCCAAGCTGCTGCGAGTGCTGCAGGACCGCGAATTCGAGCGGCTGGGCGGCACGCGTACGATCAAGGTCAACCTTAGACTGATTGCTGCGACCAATCGCGACTTAGCTGCAAGAGTTGAGGAACGGGAATTTCGCAGCGATCTCTATTATCGTCTGAACGTTTTCCCCATCCGTATGCCCGCGCTTCGCGAACGCAAGACAGACATTCCCTTGCTGGTTCGCCACTTCGTTCAGAAGTTTTCTCAGGCCATGAAAAAGCAGATCGAACGGGTTCCTACAGAAGCCATGCTGGCCATGGAAGCTTGCGATTGGCGGGGCAATATCCGGGAGCTGGAGAACTTTATTGAGAGATCGGTGATTCTGACGGACGGGCCGGTGCTTAGGGCTCCGCTGGGCGAACTGGCCGGCCACTCGAAGAGCCCGGATGGAACGCTGCTGGCGCTGGAACGGGACCACATTGTTCGTGTGCTACGGGAAACCGGCGGCGTCATTGCGGGGGCGTACGGCGCGGCCACTCGGCTGGGGATCAAGCGGACCACACTCCAGTCCATGATTACGAGGTTTGATATTTCGCGCGAGGAGTGTGGAAATTGAACCGGGGGCGACAACGCCGAAGAATCGGCAGCCCTGCCTAAGTCCCGGCACCGTCCCCTGCCTAAAGTGGGAACGTATCCTGCGGTTTCTGGCTGATCTTCCTTTCCTTACCTCGACTTAGTATTTCCGCCCGCTTTGGAACGCAAACTGCACCATCTTCGCAACAAGACTTCCAGGGTCGGTACTTCAAAAAGTCCGAGAATGGTGGGGCTGTGGCGTTGCTCAGCGGTCAGATTCGCAATCCAACTGGCGGCAGTGTAGGCAGTGTGAACCAATTGCCGCCGCCTCTTGCCCCGGCTGGCCGTATTTTTTTTTCTGGGCGCCGTTTCGAGCAGGGAGCCGCGAAGGCATCCATTCAATTCCAACGAACGGCACGGATCGATCCTCTGTATCTGTTTCACTGCGGACTGCTCTGGCACGCGAAGTCGGACACGGGCGCGGGATGGGAATTGATTGGCGGGCTCAGATCCTCTGATCGGGATACCCGGGCCGTGGCTGCGACTCTACTATCAACAACCGAAGATGCGCGGTTGCTGGTGCGGGATTTGCGCCGAACCAGGAGCGATACGCGACAGCCTAGAAGCGGAGCTTATCCGTCTTTCCGGGAAAGTTCGAATGAGACGAATGAGGCTCCGATGAACACTCCCTATGGCCTGGAAGTTATTGAAAGCTGTTTGACCTGCCAACTGCGCAAGGACAAGTGGTTTTGCGGGTTGTCTCCCGACGTGCTGAAATTGTTCAGCGCCGCCAGCCGCCCTGCAACTTATCCTGGGGGCGCGCTGCTTTTCGTGGAAGGGCAAGTGCCGCGGACCGCCCTGGTGCTCTGCTCAGGCAAGGCGAAGCTCTCGACGACCTCTCGAGATGGCAAAGTTCTTATTCTCAAGGTTGCCGAAGCGGGCGACGTGCTGGGTTTGAGCGCAGCCATCACCGGAACCCCCTATGAAGTCACCGCCGAGACGATAGGGCCATGCCAGGTGAACTTCGTCGACCGCGAACCCTTGCTCCGGCTCATGGAGAGGAATGGAGAAATGGGCGTGCATGCGGCGCAAGCCTTGAGCGTGGAGTTCCAATCCATGTATCGGGACATCCATGAACTGGTCCTGGCTCGTTCGTCCGCCGGCAAGCTGGCCAGACTGTTGCTCTCATGGACCGGGGGACGAGGGAAAGATCTGGCGAGTCCTGAGGTTCGAATCCGCCCCATTATGACTCATGAGGAAATGGCCCAGATGATTGGAGCCTCACGCGAGACCGTGACCCGTTTGTTAAGCGAGTTGAAAAAGAAGGAACTCATCCGCCTGGAGGGCGCGACGCTGGTGATTCGCAACCGCGTGGCGCTGGAAGCGATCGCGGCGTAGTTCTTCTTTGGACGTTGTAGCCCGATGGGTGGCCGGATTACCCCCTTAGCCGGCTGCCCTCCCCCCTTTTGCCCGCCCCAGAATCAGAGGGGCTGGAAACGCAGCCGCCTTGGCAAAGAGGCTTTCCATTCAGAAAGTGAATCCCAGCTGTGCCGTGTAGGTTCGCGGCGTTACGTAGTGGGTGCCGCTAAACGTTGAGAGAAAGTTGTAGAGCGCGTAGTTGTTGGTCAGATTGATGACGGTTAACCGCAGGTTCCACTTGTATTTGTCACCGTGGAACAGATTATCATCCCCAATGGCGAGGTCGAACAGATGGCGGGGAGCAATTCGCGGCGGATTATGATCGTCATTCTCGGTGTTTGGCGCTGGTACTTCGAGGAGAGTAGATCCGAACTGTGAAACCAGACACGGGTTAGGCAGAGGGGTCGTTGGGGCAGCGCGCAGCGTTCCGCAAAAGAGGCCGGATTGGAACTCCTGATCGGCGGTCAACGGGGTTCCAAAGGAATCCGTCATCGCGATGGCCGGATCCCCGTTCAGTGTTGTCGTCTGGGCGCAATTGCCCCCGTAGCAGGGTGTCTGCCCAGCCACCAGCCCGCTGTCATAGCGCCAGTTGAAGCCGAACCATGGCCCCGCCTTCCAGGGTTGGTATTGCAGATGGGTAGTCTGATTGAACTTTTCGTCATGGTCAATACGGAATGCTCCCACTGCGCCGGGGACAGCCCCGGCTCCTCCGATCTGAGGTGTGAAGAAACGCGCCGCCACGCTCGAAAAGACCATGAGCGCTGAGAATCCATGGAAATTCGGTACGCTCACGCGGCCGGCAAACCCCGGAATTTTTGAGCTCTGCCATTCCACCGGAAACGTGATTGGAGTCGCGCCCAGCACACTAAAGTCATACCCGTTGTGCGTGTACTTCCAGATGTACTCGCCGGAGAACACCAAATAGCGTCCCACGGCTTGCTGAATGCCCGCGTGGAACTCATTGCGCCATCCCGGACTGAGAGGAGTGGGACTTGCGGCGAAGCAGCCGAGAAGCGGATTCAACACCGGATTGGCGCAGCCTAAGCTGGAAAGCACCAGGTTTTCATTAAAGGGTGTCTCTAGTACGCGTGCGTAGGAAACTCGAAGCACGGTATTACTGGGCTTGATGTTGTAAGCGATTCCTAGGCGCGGCTCGGCTTCTCGATGTGTCGTAAGCCCGTTATATAGATCGCCGCGGAGGCCTAGATGGAAGGACCAGTTTCCTCGCGTGATCATGTCCTGCAAATACAAGGCCAGTTCCTTCACGTCGGTATGGCCATGAAATGGGAATAGAGTTCCGCCACGAGTCAGATCATAAGGAAGCAAGTCGCTATTGAAGTAGGGGAACAGCGAGGAATTCGGGGCGTTCTGATTGGACGGAAGGTTGGGCTGATTGTTGCCCGTGCACTGAGCGGGGTCGGTGAAGCCCGGAACCGCCACAAACTGGCCTTGCGAGGGATCAAAGGTCAAGCACGGAGCATTGAACGCCGGATCCACGACGCCGAGGCTGTCATTTTCCGTAAGGAACGTCTGTTGGTAAGTGGCCCCTGCCTTGAGATTGTGGATTCCTTTTACATAAGAAATATCGGACCGCAGGCCGGCATTGCTGAGTGTCCGGTCCTGTCCCACGGTCTGCCGCTGAAGGTTGGGTGGCCCCAGGTCCGCAAAAGGATTCTCGCTTGGATAGTAGTGGTACGCATCCCGGCGAATAAACGCACCGAACGTGAACATCGCAGTTGAGCCGACCAGATGCTGCCAGGATGGAGCGATGTTGAAAGTCTTGATTTGTGAGCGCTGGTCCGCCGGGCCGACAATGTCGCCCTTAGGATCGCGCCCGCCGTAGTTATCCATGGGCGAGTCAATCCCATCCAGTCCAGACCAGGCCGTCGCGTTTTGAGAGTCAAAAGAATTCGGTGTTTGGAACCACGACCGTGTAAACCCCAGGTTCAGATGAATGGAATCCTTCGCCGAAATCTGGTAGTCCACGCGGTCAAACCCATTTTCTTCGTTGCCCTTGTCGTGCATGACCGTGAACTCCGGAGGATCGAGGAAGCGGTTGGTATTCATGCCGTTGGTGGCGATGAAATTCCCCCACTTCTTCCCCCCGAAGCCCACGTTGAAATCAACATTCGATGTGCCGAACGAGCCGTACGAGGTAGTAATGCCGCCGTGCGGCGTCGTCATGCCCTGGCCGGAACGAGTGGTAACGTTGATCACGACGCTCGTTTTATCGCCAAATTCCGCAGGGGGCGCTCCGGCGATGACCTCCATGGAATCGATCGAATCCATAGGAATCTGGTTCGAAAAAACCTTGCTTTGCTGGTCCGTAATGGGCTGGCCGTCCACAGAGAATGAGTTCTCGGCATGATCGCCCAAGCCGTGAAAAAGTCCGTTTGAATCGGCGGCGATCCCTGGTGTTGCAAGAGTGACCAGCGAACTCAACGACGACGACTGGCTTTCGAGCGGAAGCTTATCGAAGAGGTTTTTATCCACGTCGGTGTGGAAGGTGGGATCGTTTTCCAGCAGGTCCTCGGCGCCTCCTTCCACGGTTACGACTTCTGATGAGGTGCTGAGCTTAAGGCCGACATTGAGGCTGATCGGAACGGCCGAACGAACATCAATGTCCTGGGTGTAGGAGGCGAAGCCTTTTGCGGTTACGCTGAGATGGTAAGGATTGAATGGAACATTCGGGATGGCAAACCTTCCAGAGCCGTCAGTTGCGGCGGTTCGGTCAAAGGCGCTGACCGGATTGTAAATTTTCACGGTTGCATTAGGGACCACAGCTCCGGTTGGGTCCACGACCGTACCCACCACCGAGGTCGAGCTTCCACCGGATTGCGCGTTGGCCATGATGCCCAGTAACGAATAAAAAGCGAATACAAAAGCTGCGAGACGCAGCTTCTTATAAGAAGCCAGCATAATTCCTCCTAAAATGGATGAGGTTGCAGAAAAGGGTTCCCCAAGGGCACCCAAAAATTAGGATTTTTCTGGACCTAGGATTGAGGAGGCGGGCGAATGCGGAGAGAAAAAACTAAGCCTGACGAATGTACGGTCGTTTCCGGCAGAACCGGCAGCGAAGTGCGCGTAAAGTCTGGAGCCGGACGATAAGGAGCACTGGCGGCTATTCCCGAATGTGCTACCGAACAAAGAGAGCACTCGTGACTGGGAAGCTTAGAGTCGTTTGCGTGAACGTGAACGGCCTGGACAAAGCCGGTGAAAGCAACCAACAAAACACACAACAACGAAAACCCGGCAATGCGAGTGTCCCTGCGCGATCTGTAGGCTGCCGCGATCAATCAAACCACTCCACGTTGGGGCCAGATTACCACACGGCCCAAGAGGTGCGACACGTTACTTCCGGAGGAACCCAGCCAGGTCTTTAAACGTCTCCACCGGGGACGAAAGTTGCAAGGTGGCCAACTATAGCCCGAACAATTCTCTGAGGCGTTTGGTTTGCGCCCTGCTAACCGGAATCTCGGTCTGTTTCTTGTCGTCCATGCGGAGCTGGTAGGAACTCTTGAACCAGGGAACAACTTCCTTGATGCGGTTGATATTGACCAGATAAGAACGATGGGTTCGCCAGAAAAGAGACGGTTCCAGGCTGTCCATGAGTTCTTCCAGGGTTCGGCAATTCGACTGGCCCTCCATGCCGCCGGCGCCGCCGGTCACGACCGTAATCAGCCCATCTTCGATGGAGGCAAAACAAATATCTTTTTGATTGACCAGAAACAAACGGCCGGCCGTTTTGAGCAGAATCTTGGAGGTCTGCGGCTTCTGCGACTCCAACATACGCATCAGGGTTTCAATGCGGTCCGAGGAGGCGCCAGCGGTCTCTAATTTGGCCCGCGCTTTTTGCACCGCCTGCGCCACCCGCTGGCGATCGAACGGCTTGAGCAGATAGTCCACCGCGTTCACTTCAAACGCCTTCACCGCGTACTGATCGAAAGCCGTGGCGAAAACGATTTTCGGAAGATGGACCTTCTTGTCCAGAAGTTTCTTGATGACGCCGAAGCCGTCCAGGCCCGGCATCTGCACGTCCAGGAATAAGAGATCAGGGTTGTGCTCGCGAATGAGATTGACCGCCTCGACCCCATTTTTTCCTTGAGCTACGACGTTAACGTCCCCGATATTCTTCAGCAGATACGCGAGTTCATCGCGGGCGAGTTGCTCGTCGTCCACGATTACGGCGGATAAGGACATAGCTGGACCGTCTGGTTCTTACGGTTGAAGTATAGCGGCCAGGTTTTGGCAGCGCAACGCGGCTGGTGTTCCCGGGCTGCTGTTCCTGGGCGCCCTCGGTATTCCCCTGGGGTTGGAGCTGTTGAATTCGCCTGGATTCTTCCCAGGCATTACACTGAAACCTTCATGAATTACATCTACGGAATCAATGCCGTCGCCGAGACACTGAAAGCGCGTGGGCGAGCCTTTCAGTGGGTCGGGGTAGCCAAAGAACGCCACGATCTTCGTCTGCAGCGCGTCGTGGAAGAATGCCGGCGGCAAAGCGTGCCGGTGCGTTTTGTGGCGCGCGCCGAACTCGACCGCATGGCCGGAAATAATGCCCACCAAGGCGTGGTGGCGGTCACTTCCGCCAAACAGTATTCCGGCCTCGAGGATGTGGTCGGCAACAAGCGAGGACAGTATTCGCTCGTAGTCGTGCTCGACGGGGTGGAAGATCCGCACAACCTGGGCGCAATTCTCCGCACGGCGGACGCGGCTGGAGCCGATGGCGTTGTCATTCCGGAACGAAGGGCGGCAACCGTGACGGAGATTGTAACCAAGGCGTCCGCCGGGGCGAGTGAACACCTGCCGGTTGCCAAAGTCACCAATATCTCCCGGACTGCGGAAGAGTTGAAAGCCAAGAATCTTTGGATTGTCGGCCTGGATGAACGCGGCGCGCAGTCCTATGAATCGCTCGACTACAACATGGATTGCGCGCTGGTTCTCGGCGGGGAGGGGAAGGGCTTGCACGATCTGGTGCGCCGAAAGTGCGACTTTGTGGTTTCGATTCCCATGCTGGGGAAAGTGCCGTCGCTGAATGTGTCGGTGGCGGCGGGAGTGGTCTTGTATGAGATCGTGCGGCAGCGCCGGAATCAGGCAAAATGAGGTTCTACTGCGTCCTCTGTGTCTTCTGTGGTCTGCTGGTCCCTGCCTTTTCCCTCGATCGCACTGCATTCACTTTCACAAAATATGATCTGAACGTTCGTATCGAGCCGGATCAGCAGCGGCTGGCGGTGCGCGGCAAGATTACGCTGCGCAACGATTCCAGCGCCTCCCAGAAGAATCTTTCGCTGCAAGTTTCTTCGTCCTTGACCTGGCGCTCGATTTCGGTCGAGGGCAAGCCTGCCGAATTCGTCGCTCAACCCTACACGTCCGATATTGATCACAGCGGAGCTCTGTCAGAAGCCGTTGTCAGCTTGCCCCAGGAAGTTCTTTCCAAAGCGACGATTGAACTTGAGATCGGCTACGAAGGCGTGATTGTGCTCGATACGACGCGCCTCACGCGCATTGGAGTGCCCGAAGACGCTGCCAGGAACACGGATTGGGATCAGATCGGCAGGTCATTCAGCGCGGTGCGTGGAATCGGCTATGTGACGTGGTATCCCGTGGCGATGGAAGCGGCCAATCTTTCTCAAGAAAACAGCGTGCCAGCGATGATTGGGCAGTGGAGACAGCGCGCGGCACAAGCCGAAATGCGGGTCGATGTTTGTTTGTGGAAGCGGGCTGATAGTGCTTTGACCGTAGTGATGAACGATCAGTCCGCTGGGGGGAGCACAGAGCAGCGTGCAGGAAAACCTGATGACACAATGGACTGCCGCGAGCACAGGTTTTCTCCCTTGGGGCAGACCGTGCCTTTGTTTGTGGTTGGCGGATACGAAACGCTGGCGCATCCAGCGATAACCATTTCCTTTTTTCCCCAACACAAGGCCGCAGCCCAGAACTACGGGCGGGCCAGCGATGATGTTGTCCCCTTCATCACCCGATGGTTTGGTCCCCCCCGCCAAAGCGCGAGACTTGCGGAGCTGGCCGATCCGGCCGCCGCACCCTATGAAAACGGTGGCATGCTGCTGACCCCGCTGGCCGATGTCGATATTAAGGTGGCGGAGATTGCCGCGGTCCATCAACTGGTTCATGCGGCTTTTTCCTCGCCGCGCCTGTGGATTTACGAAGGCTTGGCCCACTTTGCTCAAACTGTCTACCGACAGCAGCAAAGCAACCGCGAAACCGCGCTGCATTTTATGGATGGTCACCTGGCGGCGCTGTTAGAGGCAGAAAAGGTTTTGGCCGCCAGCGGCGGCGACCCCTCGTCCAGGGAAGCGCTAGTGAATACGGGCATCGAGGAACTGTACCGCAGCAAGGCAATGTACGTCTGGTGGATGCTGCGAGATATGGTCGGCGAACCGGCGCTAAGGCAGGCCCTGGCCGCATACCGGCCGGATCGCGACACGCAGCCTTCTTACCTGCAACATTTGATCGAGACGCAAAGCAAACGCGACCTCGCCTGGTTTTTTGACGATTGGGTTTATCATGATCGCGGATTGCCCGACTTTCGCATTGATTCTGTCTATGCCAGCCAGACCGCTCAGGGGAGTTACATGGTCACAGTAACCGTGGAAAACCTGGGTGGGGCGGGGGCAGAGGTGCCGGTGACGGTGCGATCTTCCGGCCACGAAGAAACGGGACGGTTAGAAGTGCGGGGGAAGTCCAGGAACTCAATTCGTATCGTCGTTCAATCACCTCCCTCGGAGGTAGTTGTCAACGATGGCAGTGTGCCGGAGAGCGATATGAGTAACAACGCGTTCACCGTGCAGAAGCAATGATTTCCTATCGTCAATTCCGCTGGGGTGTCTGCCTCTTCAATTGACAATGGGAACCCGGCAATCGACACTTTTGCTCGGAGGACTCTTTGGCCTACATCCAATTCTTGGGCGCGGCGGGAACGGTTACCGGTTCAAAACATCTTATCAACACCAGCGATGATCCTTCCGGCAAAGGATGTTTTCAGGTTCTGGTTGACTGTGGCCTGTTTCAGGGGCCCAAGGAATGGCGCGATCGCAACTGGCAGGATACGCCCATTCCCGCGCGCGAAATTGACGCGGTCGTACTCACTCACGCCCACCTCGACCACAGCGGCTGGATCCCGCGCCTGGTCAAGGGAGGCTTTCGCGGCGCGATCTACGCCACGCCTTCGACCATTGATCTCTGTGGCATTATGCTGCCCGACTCCGGACATCTGCAGGAAGAAGATGCGGCGTTCTACAACAAGATCAAGAAATCCAAACATAACCCGGCATTGCCGCTCTATACGCTGGAGGAAGCGGAAAACTGCCTGCAATATTTTCGTCCCGTGCCCTTTGGAGCCAGTCAGCAACTTTGTCCCGATATTTCTTTCCGTTTTGTGCCGGCGGCCCACATCTTGGGATCGTCCATGGCGGAAGTCACCTTAAAGCTTGACGGCCAAAGCCGGCGACTGCTCTTTACCGGTGACATCGGGCGGGTGCGCGACAAGAATATCGCTCCCGGAAAAGTTGTGTACTCGGGGCCGGCCGAGGGCGAGGCCGCAGATCTTCTGGTAATGGAATCTACTTACGGCAACCGGCCGCATCCCACCGACGATCCCCGGCCGGAACTGGCGACGCTGATTCGGACTGCCGTGCAGCGCGGTGGCAGCGTGGTGGCACCGGCGTTTGCGGTGGAACGCACCCAGAAATTTCTTTTCATGATCAAAGAGCTCATGGAATCCGGCCAGATTCCGCGAGTTCCAGTCTATTGCGATAGCCCGCTTGCCATCAAAGCGGTTGAGATTTTCTTGAAACACACCGAAGAATATACCCACGAGACCCGCCGGTTGATCGGGCAGTACGGCTCGCCGGTGACCTGGCCGGGATTTACTTTTGCACAAACGCCTCAGGAATCGAAGAAGATCAATGACAGCCACTTTCCCTGCGTCATCATCTCTTCCAGCGGCATGGTAACTGGCGGCCGCATCCTGCATCATCTGGCCCAGCGGCTGCCGGATCCGAAGAATCTGGTGATCTTCATTGGATTTCAGGCGCCCGGCACTCGGGGATTCACCATCAAGAGTGGCGCTCCCGAGGTTAAGATTTTCGGGGAGATCATTCCGATCCGCGCCCAGATAGCGGCCCTGGAACAGTTCAGCGATCACGCCGATACACCGGAGCTTCTGCAATGGCTGCACACCTTCCAGCAGAAGCCTGCGGCTACTTACCTGGTGCACGGCGAACCGTCGGCATCGTCCCAGTTGCGCGATGCCATGACGAAGGAGTTGGGATGGAACGTGCAGGTGGCGCAGTGGATGCAGAAAGTGGAAGTGAAGTAAGCGAATTCATTTCACCACAGAGACACCGAGGCACGGAGAAAATCCTTAATTCTTAAATCATTTCGCCGCGAGCAATTGTGGATCTGTTGTCCTCTCTGTGGCTCTGAGTCTCTGGGGTAATACTGGTGCGAGCTATGAATTTGTGAACCTGACAAGTTCCTTTAATTTGCTGGCGGCCGCACCCGAGTCAATCGACTTTGCAGCGGAAATCATCGCATCCGCCAGATGGTTTGCTTTTCCCGCTGCGACCAACGCCGCCGCCGCATTCAACAGAACCACATCCCGGCGCGAAGATTTTTCTCCGTCCAGGGCCGCGCGGATGATGGCTGCGTTGGCGGTTGCGTCTCCGCCAGAAATCGCATCCAGAGAGGCTCGCTTCAGACCAAATTCTTCCGGGGTCACTTCATAGGTGCGGATGTTGCCTTCGCGCACCTCGGCAATACGGGTCGGGCAGGTGATGGTGATTTCGTCCAGGCCATCCAGGCCGTGAACCACCAAAGCCCGGCGCAGGCCCAACATACTAAGGGCTTCGGCCAATTTGTCCACCAGTTCTGCTGAGTAGACTCCAACCACCTGTGCGGAAGCATGTGCTGGATTGGTCAGCGGGCCGAGCAGATTGAAAACGGTGCGCAGCTTAAGTTCGCGCCGGGCCGTTTGCACAAATTTCATCGCGGAGTGCAGGGCAGGAGCAAAGAGAAATGCCATGCCAACTTCCTTCAGGCAGGCCGCCAGACGGTCGGGCGGCAGATTGATGTTTACTCCCAGTGCCTCCATCACATCGGCGGAGCCGCATTTTGAAGTGAGGCTGCGATTGCCGTGCTTGGCTACGCGAACGCCGGCTCCTGCCGCTACAAACGCGGTTGCGGTTGAAATGTTGAAGGTGCCGCTGGCATCGCCGCCAGTGCCGCAGGTGTCCACCAGCGCATCCCGTTCGGTGTCGCTGACGTCCACGGTGGAATTCTGCTGAATTGGTAGCGGCTGGGCGGCTGCACGAATCGCCTCGGCAAATCCGACTATCTCCTCGACGGTCTCGCCTTTCATGCGCAGCGCAACCAGCAGCCCGGCAATTTGCGCGTTGGTGCATTGGCCGGTGAGTACCTCAGTCATGACCGCCCGAGCCTCGCTGCGGGTGAGCGACTGGCCGTGATTAGCGATGCGATGGAGGGCGTCGAGGATCATGGTGTGCGGGCCAGTCGTCAGCAACCGTTAGATTGGTAGTGGATCAGTTTAGTGATTACATCTTAACGATTTGTCATTTTAACGATTTGTCATTCCGAACCCGCTTTTTGGGTGAGAAATCTGCTTTTTGGCCCAGGAGAACAGCAGATTCCTCGCGCCATGATGCCGCGCTTCGGAACGACAATTCTGTATAAATATTCAAACTGACCCACTACCGTTAGATTCGCGTTCTTTACCGATTTGCTACAGTTCTATAAAATCAATAGTTTGCTGCCCATGGTTGCAAGCTGCAAGCGTGTTCCTGCCGATCATACATAAAACCAGGAATCATTATGAAAATTCACGAGTATCAGGCAAAAGAAATCCTGAAGAAGTATGGCGTCCCGGTGCCGCGCGGCGAAATGGCGGAGACTCAGGCGCAGGCCGAGGCTGCGGCCCAGAAGCTATTCGACGCGGGTGCGACCGGCGTGGTGGTCAAAGCGCAGATCCACGCCGGTGGCCGCGGCAAGGGTGGTGGAGTGAAGCTGGCTAAATCAGTTGCCGAGGCCGCCGAACTGGCCTCGAAGATCCTCGGGATGAATCTGGTAACCCACCAGACCGGTCCTGAGGGCCGAATCGTGCGGAGACTTCTAATCGAAGAGACGTTGCCTATCGAAAAAGAACTCTACCTCGGCATCGTGATTGACCGCACCGAGGCTCGGCCGGTGTTCATGGCGTCGGCAGCGGGAGGCATGGAAATTGAGCAAGTTGCCGCTGAAAATCCCGACGCCATTCGCAAAGAGTACATTGACCCGGGCCTGGGCTTGGAAGCTTTCCAGGCGCGCAAGCTGGCCTTCGCGCTGGGCTTGAAGCCGGGGCAAATTAATTCTGCGGTTCAGTTTATGACCGGCCTGTACAAAGCTTTTGCCCAGACGGATGGCTCGCTGGTCGAAATTAATCCCTTCATCAGCTGCAGCGATGGCCGCCTGTTTGCGCTTGACGCCAAGATGAACTTCGACGACAACGCGCTCTTCCGCCATCCTCAAATCTTCGAACTGCGCGACACCACCGAGGAAGACCCACTCGAAGTGGAAGCCTCGAAGTACAAACTCAATTACATTAAGCTGGATGGCAACGTGGGATGCATGGTGAATGGCGCCGGCCTGGCGATGGCGACCATGGACATCATCAAGTACGCCGGGGGCATGCCTGCGAATTTTCTGGACGTAGGCGGCGGGGCGAATGCCGAGCAGGTGACCCACGCGTTCGAGATTCTGCTCAGCGACAAGAACGTGAAGGCGGTGCTGATCAACATTTTTGGCGGCATCCTGCGCGTGGATACGCTGGCTACCGGAGTGGTGGAAGCCGCCCAGAAGACCCGCATCCAATTGCCCATTGTGCTGCGCCTGGAAGGCACGAATGTTGAGCAGGGCCGTGAGATCCTCAAGCAATCAGGATTGAATTTTATTGTTGCAGAAACCATGAAGGACGCGGCCGAGAAAGTGGTTGCGGCGGCCAAATGAGGTTTGTATCCGGTATGGCTTGAGCCATACCTTGAAGGCAGACATCGTTCGGCTTCAGCGGCTGTAGGGTTGCGCGTGCTCGGCGCGAAGCGCTGGAGAGAATTTTGATCGGCACGCCTTTAAGGCCTGCCTGGTTACGAATTTTCTGATTTTAGAAGGATAGGATCGTAATGAGTATCCTCGTAAATAAATCTACTCGCGTGGTGGTGCAGGGGCTGACCGGGCGCGAGGGCACCTTTCACGCCAAGGCCTGTGCGGAGTACGGCACCAACATCGTCGGCGGAGTGACTCCAGGCAAGGGCGGTACGACGCACGAAGGCTGGCCGATCTTCAACAGTATGCAGGAAGCCGTGGACAAAACGGGAGCCGACGCCTCGCTAATTTTCGTGCCGCCGCCGTTTGCCGCTGACGCCATCATGGAGGCCGCCGACGCCGAAGTCGAACTGATCGTTTGTATCACCGAAGGCATTCCTACCCTCGATATGGTGCGTGCCTGGGAATTCCTGCAGAATCGGCGCTCTCGGCTGATCGGTCCGAATTGTCCGGGCATCATTTCACCGGGCAAGTGCAAATTGGGGATCATGCCGGCGCGAATTCATCTGGAGGGCGCGGTGGGAATTGTATCGCGCTCCGGCACGTTGACTTACGAAGCCGTGCATCAGCTCACCACGCGCGGCATTGGCCAGTCCACGGCAATTGGCATTGGCGGCGACCCCATCATCGGCACGAATTTCCTGGACGCGCTTGACCTGTTCAACCGCGACCCGCAGACCGAGGCGGTCATCATGATTGGCGAAATCGGGGGCAACGCCGAAGAAACTGCCGCTGAATTTGTGAAGGCGCATATGAAGAAGCCGGTGGTGGGATTCATCGCCGGGCAAACCGCGCCTCCGGGGCGGCGTATGGGCCATGCCGGGGCCATTATTTCGGGCGGGAAGGGAACTGCCGCGGAGAAGATCAAGGCCATGGAGGCGGCAGGCATTCGCGTGGCCAAGTCTCCAGCTCTCATTGGCGAAACACTGGCGGCCGCGATTGGAGTGAAAGTTTAACCAGTTGTCAGTTTGTAGTTTTCGGTTCCCAGCGCAAAGGACCAACAACTCACTATGAAAACTCTAGAACGCACACTCACCATAATTAAACCGGACGCGGTAAAGCGAAACGCCGTCGGCGATATCATCGAGCAATTTGAGAAGAATGGCTTCCGCATCCTGTGCATGAAGATGCTGGAAATCAGCAAGCACCAGGCGGAGCAGTTCTACGCCGTGCATGCTCACCGGCCATTTTTCAACTCGCTCACGGACTTCATGTCGAGAGGGCCTATTGTTGTGCTGGCGCTCGAAAAAGAGAGCGCCATCGCAGATCTGCGCAAGCTGATGGGAGCCACCAACCCGGCCAATGCCGAAGAAGGCACGATTCGCAAAAAGTGGGCGTCGAGCATCGAACACAACGCGATTCACGGTTCGGATGCGGACGACACCGCCCGTTTCGAGCTCAGCTTCTTCTTTGCGGGATACGAATTGGCGAAGTAGTTTTCGAATTGGACTTGCATTTTGTTTTAGCTAAGAGCTAGTAGCTAGGAGCGTCTTATGCCCATGGTTCAAATCACGATGCTGGAAGGCCGTACGCTGGAACAGAAGCGCAAACTGGCGGAGCGCATCACGGATGCGCTGGAAGAGGCCGGAGCCCCCCGCGAAGGGATCGCCATCGCCTTTCATGAAGTATCGAAGGAGAACTATTCGCTCGGCGGCGTGCTGAGGGTGGATAAGAAGAAATAATTCGTCGCGGGCCAAGTCCTCGGCTGAAGGCCGCGCCTCATGACCTACCCTAGCGGTTCAAACAGGTGGCCCTCAACGCGATCCGCGATTTTGGGCAAATCTTTTTTTACGTGTTGCAGAAAATGCGGCGAAGCGCGGTGGGCCTCAAGCGCGGCATCATCCTTGTACTGCTCATACAGAAAAAAGCGGCGCGGGTCAGTCTTGTGCCGGTGGGCCTGGTACATTACGCAGCCCGGTTCCTGGCGCGAGGCCTCGGTTAATTTAGCGAAACATGCTGCAACCTCGGCTTCCCGCCCCATTTTTGCCATCCACGTGACCGCCAATACGACCATTGCCCTCTCCGTTCGCTACACTTATGCCTGTGCTTTCGTCGTTCGTTCTGTGAGTGTTTCTAATTCCGCAGCAAAATCGTCCACAAACAAAGTTTGCTCGCGTCCCGGCCCGGTGGAGACCACGCCGATGCGAGCTCCACTTTCTTTCTCCACGAAAGCCAGGTAGTCGCGGGCCGCCTTGGGCAGTTTCTCGAATTGTGTGACGCCTTCGGTAGAAACGCGCCAACCCGGCAGCTTCTCATAGATACCCTCGACCCGGTCATAGCCACTGGCGTGAGCGGGAATCTCATCGGTCGCCTTGCCGTTAATCTTATAACCCACGCAAACTGGAATTTCCGCCAGTTCGTCCAGCACGTCGAGCTTGGTCACAACCAGCCATGAAATTCCGTTAATCATGCCAGCATAGCGCAAGAGAGGCAAATCCAGCCATCCACAGCGCCGGGGACGCCCCGTCACCGCACCATATTCGTTGCCGCGGGCACGCAGTTGGTCGCCGGTTGCATCGAGTATCTCTGAGGGGAACGGGCCTCCACCAACCCGCGTACAGTAAGCCTTGGTCACCCCGATCACAGTGGTAATCGCCGTGGGAGCAACCCCTGTACCGGTCACAGCTCCGCCCGAGGTCGCGCTGGAGGAAGTCACGAAGGGATAGGTTCCATGGTCAATATCGAGCATCGTGCCTTGCGCGCCTTCGAACATCACAGACTCACCATTGGCGATCGCTTTGTTCAGCAAGGCCGAAGCGTCGCATACGAACGGAGCAATCCTGGCTGATGCCGCGGCGTATTCCTCGTACATCTTGTCGGCATCGAGCGGCTCGGAGTTGAACAGGGCATGCGCAATCATGTTCTTCTCGCGGCAGGCATTTTCGATGTGAGTCTTGAGCAGCGTGAGATCAAGCAGGTCAGCCACCCGCAGGCCCCGGCGGCCCATTTTGTCTTCGTAAGCCGGCCCGATGCCGCGAGAGGTTGTGCCAATCTTCACCCGGCCGGGGGCGTTTTCCGAAGCCAGTTCAATCATGCGGTGATAAGGCAAGATCACATGGGCGCGATTGCTCACAAACAGACTGCCATCTACCGGCACGCCGTTTTCGCGCAGGCCCGCGACTTCTTTGAGGAAGGCAATAGGATCCAGCACGACGCCATTGCCAATGACACTGCGGCACCCGGCGCGCAGCACCCCGCACGGCACTAACTGAAGGACGAACTTCTTGCCGTTGATGATGACCGTGTGGCCGGCGTTGTGCCCACCAGCGTAGCGCGCTACGACCGCAAAGTTCTCGGAGAGAACGTCGACAATTTTGCCTTTACCTTCGTCGCCCCACTGGGCGCCGACTATGACGGCAGTCTTACCCTTGTTCAAGTGCCTGCTCCGAGCAATAGGATGGCGCGGTTTTTGGCTTGACCTAAACCAAGGAAGGCCCTCGACCGCACTGCGGGGCCGCACACACGCATCGCCTGAATCACTAACTGAGCGAATACTGAATTACTGGGGTAGCGGCGAAACCGATGTGTACAGGCGATGATAACCTGCCGGGGTGGCTAGGGGCAACGAGCCGCCGCATCGCATTTTTGATTGGCCGGCATCAACCGTTCGTTTCACCGTCCCCCGCGCTGGCGGTCGGTTGGCGCACCCGTTTTCTCGCCCCCGTATCGTAAACTGGGACTCCTATGCCTGAGCTTCCTGAAGTCGAAACGATTGCGCGCGGGCTGGCCAAACGGGTGACCGGTGACGTGATCGATTCCGTATGGCTGGGGTCAAAACCGCAGCCGCTGAAGTCCTCTGCCGCTGAGATCGCAGCGACACTTGAGAACAAACGCATTGCCGGAGTGCGGAGAGTCGGCAAGCATATTGTGTTTGATCTCGAGAGATTGGGGAAGTCGGGTTCTCCTCGTCCGAAGACGGCGGGGAAAGACAAAGCACAGGTGGACCCGCGCGGCACACAAAAGGCCCAGTGGATTGTGCATCTGGGCATGACAGGTCGTATGTTGGTGTGTGAAGCAGATGCCGAAATGGCCAAGCATACCCACGCCGTTGCCAAGCTGGCCTCGGGCCGGGAACTGCGGTTTGTGGACCCGAGGCGTTTTGGACGGCTCAGTGTCGCCCACAGGTTTGAAGCCGCCGGATGCGAGCCGCTCGAAGTTGAGTTGGATCGTTTTGTCGGCCTTTTCCGCGGCCGCAAGACGCCGATCAAGAGCGCTTTGCTCAATCAGAAGCTGCTGAGTGGCGTGGGAAATATCTACGCCGATGAGTCTTTATTTCGTGCGAGGATCCGGCCACGGCGGACCGCTGCCTCCTTGAGTAAGCAAGATCTCAGGCGTTTGTATCCGGCGGTGCAGGGAGTTTTAAAGGAAGCGATTGAACTGGGCGGGTCTTCCATATCCGACTACGTAGGCGCGGGTGGCGAGGAGGGATTCTTTCAGTTGCAGCATCGCGTTTATGGCCGCGAAGGCGAAAAATGTTTAGTCTGCAAAACGCGGGTCAAGCGAATCGTGATCGCCGGACGGAGTTCGCATTATTGCCCGAGATGCCAGAAGTAGCGTCAGCCATCATTCCTCAGTTGCCTTAACTCGGCCACGGGCTCTCTTCGAGGCCAGCTTCTGCTGAGTCGCGGATTTCAAACGCACCACCTCTTCTGGGGTGAGCCTGCGAAACTTTCCCGGATGCACATCCAGTTCCAGCGGACCGTAACGCACCCGCTTGATTTTCTCTACGTGGTGGCCGATCGCTTCAAACATCCGGTGGATCTGGCGATTGCGGCCTTCGATCAAGGTAATTTCATACCACGGGTTGTTGGCTTCGCGGATCGGTTTAATTTTCGCGGGTGCGGTCTTCACTCGGCGGCCGTTATCAGTGGGGATAAAAAGTCCCTCGCGCAACCGTCCCAGACCTTCAATGGTCGGTTTACCCGCCACTTTCACCAGGTAAGTCTTAGGCACATGGGACGCCGCTTTCATCAGCCGATCCGCCAATTCCCCGTCGTTGGTAAGCAGCAGCAGACCTTCGCTGGCGTAGTCGAGGCGCCCAATGGGATACACGCGAACTCCAAGTCCATGCAGCAGGTCGAGGACGGTCGGGCGGCCTTCGGGATCGCGCAGCGTAGTCACGTATCCCTTGGGTTTGTTCATCAGCAGATAGACATGCCGCTCCGGGCCGTGCAGCAGCTTCCCGTTGACGCGAATGTGGTCGTGCTCAGGGTCAGCTTTGCTTCCAAGTTCCGTGACCACCTGGCCGTTCACTGACACTAAGCCGCCCGTGATAAGTTCTTCCGACTTTCGGCGTGACGCGATTCCGGCGGCCGAGATAATTTTTTGCAGGCGCTCAGTGGGCATAGGATTTCAATCAGCCGGTTAAATCGTCCATCTTAAGCGGCAGGGTCACTTTCGCCGCTACTCGGCGGCTCCGCTTGCCCGCCTTCCAATTCTGCGGGCTGCGGAACCTTCTCCGTTTTTGCGCTGTCCCCAACGGGCGATTCCAGGGCCGCGCTGGCTGCGATGTCTTCTGCCGGCAACAGATCGCTCTGGAATGATTCGGCGACAAGTTTCTCGAACTCCTCCATGCTGGGCAGTTCGTTGACATCCTTCAGCCCGAAACGCAGCAGAAATTCTTTGGTTGTCTTGTAGAGAATAGGACGGCCAATGACTGCCTTGCGGCCCGCGGTCGTGATCAGTTTGCGCTCCAGCAAGGTTGAGATTACCCCGCCGGAATCCACGCCGCGAATCTCGCTGATCTCAGGGACGGTCGCCGGTTGTTTGTAAGCGATAACGGCCAGGGTCTCGAGCGCGGGCAGGGACAGGCGGATGGGCGGCTTCAGGCTCTTCGCAAAGGCTCGCACTACATCATGATGCTCAGGCTTGGTGGACATGCGATATCCACCCGCGACCTGCCGGATCTCAATGCCGTGCGCCTCGGTCGAGTAGTCGGCAGTCAGCTCTTCCAATGCCACGCGCACGCTGGACCTTAGTTCGGCGATGTCCGCGGGCTGGCCCTCACTGTCCGTTTCCTTTACCAGTTGCACCATGTGATCCAGCGTGATCGGCGTTTCCGCTGCGTAAATGATGGCTTCGAGTTTTGCTTTAAGACTCATTGTTTCAGTCGTTCGTCGTAGGTCCTTGGTCGTTGGCCGCGTGATCGCTATGTGCGCGTCCCGCCGCTGCGAACGACCAACGACGCAGGACCAACCACGGTCTTTCTACCGCCAGTCGTCGCGCACCGCCGCTTGTTCGGCCATGACGGCTTCAAAATTCTCATGTTTGCGCAACACAATGTCTCCAAAAATCCGGTCCTGCCGCAACTGGATGGCCTGCAGGCGCACCAGTTCGAGCAGCGCCAGAAACATGCAAACCAGCGCCTGCCGCGAGCGCACATTGCGCAACAATTGCTTCAGCCGCAGAGGCTTTTCTTCCAACGACAGCCGCCGCCGCAGATAGTCGATCATCTGCGCAACCGTTACACCCTCTTCATCCACTTCAATCATCGGGCGCGTCCGGGCCCGTTCCATGATCTGCTGGAAGGTCTTGACCAGGTCAATCACGTCGGCGGCAAACTCTGCCTCGGTGCCTTCCGCGTCCATGAACTCTTTAATCGCAGGGTTCGACAGCACCGCATTTTCAATTTGCTGCTTTTGCATCAGCATTTGTGCCGCTGACTTGAACTTCTCGTGTTCAATCAGACGATTCACCAGTTCGATCCGAGGATCGTCCAAGGCTTCGGAAGTTGCGGCCGGGTCGCGCGGCAGCAGCATTTTCGATTTGATGTGAATCAATACGGCAGCCATGTAAATGAAGTCGGCGGCGATGTTCACATCCAACTCGCGCAGTTTCTCTACGTAGGCCAAATATTGCGCCGTGATCTTCGCGATCGGAATGTCGTAGATATCGATGTCCTGCTTGCGGATCAAATCCAGCAGCAGGTCGAGCGGGCCCTCATACACGCTGCCTACGCTGACGGCGAAAGGGAAGTCGCTCTCTTCTCTGCGCTTCTCTTGCGCCGGGGTAAGCCGCGCGGGTTCCTCGGGAGCGGCCGTCTCCGGAATGGATTTGGATATCTCGGACATGAGTATTGTAGCGGCTGATTATTTTGCGGCAGGATCGCATCCGGAGCTTAATACCGTGACGACATGCCCATGGCCTCCCGCACCTCGCCCATGGTCGCATCGGCAACGCTACGAGCCTTGGCGGAGCCTGCCTCCAGAATATCCCAGGCGAGCCGGGGATCGTCCTCATATTTCTTGCGGCGCGTCCTGGATGGGATCAAGGATGGTCACCAGGGCATCCGCCGCCCAACTCTTGCACTCAATACATCCAATACCCGCCGGAACGGCAGCCCGCGTCCACTTTGGCCAAGGTTTCGCGGCTACTGAAAATCTTGTGCAAGATCGCCGACCGGGCAGATGTCAGGATTGCCGGGATCGCTGCGCCGGATACGCGCCGGATCGGTCACCATGGTCTTCAATTTCTGCCGCACTACGGGCTCAGGATCGGCTAGCAGAATCGTATTTCCATAGGACTTCGACATCTTGCGGCCATCGGTTCCTGGAAGCTTGGGCGTCGGAGTCAACAGCGGTTTCGGCTCGGGAAAAACTGACTCTCCCGTTCGTTTATAGAACTGATTAAACCGCCGTGCGATCTCGCGGGTCAACTCTACGTGCGGTACCTGATCTTCGCCCACCGGTACGAAATCGCCCTTGTACATCAGGATATCCGCGGCCTGCAGCACCGGATAGCCGAGGAACCCGTGCGTGCTCAGATCTTTTTCTTTGAGATTCTCCTGCTGGTCTTTGTACGTCGGCACACGCTCCAGCCAGCCTAGCGGCGTGATCATGGAAAACAGAAGATACAGCTCCGCATGCTGCGGCACGTGCGACTGAAGAAAAAGTCTGCAGCGTTCCGGGTCAAGGCCGGCCGCCAGCAAATCCAGCAATACCTCGAAGGAATTTTCCTTCACTTTGGATGTGTCGGCGTATTCGGTCGTCAAGGCGTGCCAGTCCGCAATAAAGAAAAAACATTCATACTCATCCTGCATCTTACCCAGTTGCTCACCGCACCAACATAATTGCCCAGGTGCAGTTTGCCGGTGGACGTGCGCCACTCAGGACGCGCTTCTTTCTGCCAGGGGAAGAGATCATCAGGCGGTCACCAGCACATATCGAAAAATATTAAGAACTGGGTTCAGCAATCGGCCCAATAATCCGGGAGCCAGATAAATTAGCGCGAGCAATCCCACCCAGCCCACAGCGTCATACCCCCGCCGTATCGTGTCGGGCAAAAAATGGCGCAGCACATGGCTTCCATCCAGCGGCGGCACCGGGATGAGATTGAATACGCCAAGCACGACATTGATCACCATCAGTTCATAAACAAACAGGCACAAGGGCACGAGAATGGAGTTCGAATCCGAGGGGATGTAACCCATGGGAACGCCGCGGACCACGCCTCTTCCGAACGATGAAGTCAGACCGATCATAAGGAGAAGCAATGTGGCACCGGTTGCGACCATAAAATTACTGATTGGCCCTACCATGGAAGTGAAGATGTCGTCTCGCACCGGATTCTTAAAATTTCGCGGATCCACCGGCGTGGGTTTGGCCCAGCCCAGCAGCGGAATGTGAGCCAACAACGCTATCAAGGGCAGCAGCACAGTTCCGAACAGATCAATATGCTTGATAGGATTGAGTGTAATGCGCCCCAGCATGCGTGCCGTTGGATCGCCGCAACGGTTCGCCATCCAGGCGTGCGCCGACTCGTGCACGCTGATCGCGAACAGAAATGCAATCACCTGAAACAGAATGTCAACATGCTGCAGAGTCATGCCAGGTTGGCTTTGATACTAACACGCAAAACGTTGAAATACCGCACTCGACGGGGCTGAATGCGTCCGCCGCGAGATTGTGTCGCCTGCCTACTTCTGCAGGACCGTCAGCTTGTGCTCTCCCACGGTGGCGCTCTCGATGCGATCCGGCAAAGGAAACCTTGAATCCAGACCGGCATCCGGATACTGGGGCTGGAGAAACTTCTCCACAAACAGTTGCAGAGCGAAACGCGGTATCTCCACGCCATCGAGCGACACCGAATCCACATGCACAAAACCCGTGCCTCCAGCGCCATGGGCATGGGCAATCACAACCACGTCGTGAATTCCGGTGAAAACGGCCAGCAGAGGATTGAAGGAACTGGTTCCGTTCTTGAGCCGGTCGAAATCCACGCGCGTATCTGCCGTCACCACTCCCGGCTCACTTTGGAAGCGGACGGAATCGACGCCGGCGGGGAGGTCCATGCGTCCCGACGCAAAATAGGCATTGACTTCATTTTCAGTGATTTCTGTCGGGGCCGGATCAGGATGTGCCTGCGCTCCATTGTTTTCGAGGTGTCGCAGTTTACGTTCCATGCTGGCGACGCTGCCCGAGACTACATGGCCGCGGTCAGCGGCGCCAAGGCTGCCGGCAACAAACATGGCTACAAGTAGCCCAGCGCAACAAATCTTCATGGCTTCAGAGCCGCTCGCGCTTCCGCCGCCGTGGCCTGGGCCATGCTGGGAGCGTCCAGAGGGCCCGTGACGTTGAATCCGCGCGGCATGAGTGCGCATGAGCTTCAGATTCAGTACGCCACCAAGGGATGCGGTGCCGCTCACCTGATAGGCTCCGTCCGGAGCGTCAAATTTGCCCCCGACGATTTCGAACCGGTCATCCTGCAGCAGGACCCGCCCGGCGAATCTTCGTATTTGCAACGGCCCCATCCCGGTTTCCAGCACGAGGTACGGCAGTGTTCCTTCGAGGTCCTCCACTTGCAAGCTCGAATTTGCGGAAGCAATCAGCTCAGACGCGGTCAATCCCGCAGTCGTGGCGCGGTAGCTCGCCGTTCCCTTGCCTGTAATCCAGCCGTCATGCGTCGCTTGGCTCAGCTGTTCCAGATCAATGTCCCGGAAGCTGCCGCTGCCGCTATACTCCGGCGGTCTGGCGGTGAAATCTGCCGTCCACTCGCCAGAGTGTTTTCCGCCCAGGAACGTCTCCTCTGAGATCCGACAGGCGCAGAACGCCCTTTTCCAGCTCTACCTTTGCCGACACCTGCGACGCCGACAATTTGTGAACCACCAGTCGGTTCGCGGTAAGCTGCCCGGTGGCGTGGAGGGCGAGCAGATAAGAATTTCCTGGCCGCGGATTCGACGCGAAGAGGCTATACCACGGGCCTTTTCGGGCATGCGCCATCAGCAAGTCGTCCCATCCGTCCGTGGAAATTGTGTCGGCATGGAAGTTAAACCGAACCAGACACTGCGCCGGCACGCCTGCATTGCCGCGGAAGGGCCAGCGTTCCACGCCATGTGCTCCCGTCGAGCGATGCGGTCACATCCTTGACCTGAACCTCATCGGGCGTGAGAGCGACATTCGCCGAAGCAATTTCCAGAGGCTCATTCAAGCCCCGAACTTCTGCCCGCACCGACCGCAACTGCGCCTGGCCCAAGGTTATCGCGGGACTGAAGGCCGACCATGAGCCCACAGTTTGCAGATCGATTTTGGCGGTGCCGTCCGCATTGGGCTGCGCGGCCGGCAGACCAACGCTTCGTGCCAACTGCAGCAGGCGTTGGATGCTGGCCTCGCCTTGGAGGGACAACCAGTACTGCGAGCGCGATGCCCAGCGCATTCACTACCACTGGCGCTGGCCGGCCTAATGACAGTTTGAACGGGCCAACTTCCAGATGAGGTCCCGCCGCGATCTGCGCCCTAGCGGTGGCCAGCGACGACTAAGCTGCGCGAATCCTGCACTCGTCCCCGAGTCAGCGAGAACGGAATCCTATTCGGGAACAAAGTGGTTGCCGCCAGCAACGAACTGATTCCAAAATTACGGTTTCTCCTTGACCCGTCCACGTCACCTGGGGCTGCTTTGCGCCATTCTCTCGCCGGAATTGGAAATCCGTGTCCAGCGTACCCGTCGCAGCCATGTCTTCGGGAATGTTTTTCTTAGCTATGGCGCGCCAGGGCGACCAGGGACTGCATGGGAATATTCTGAGCCACCAAGTGCAGGTTGTAAGTCGCGAGAATTGTTGTAGCCGCTCAGGTTGCCGTCCAAAGCGATAAAGCCGCCAGCCACTGGAGCCAGGCAGGAAAGCGCGGAGAGCGCTTGATCCAACGCCGCATAGTGAGCGCTGCACTGGGCGGCGAGCCGGAGGGGGCCACCGCCATCCAGGTCGTAGCGGCGAAAGTCGTCCACGGAGGCACTCGCCCGGACGGCCAGATCCGCCGCCGTGCCGGTCAGGGCGACAGAAAGCGTGATCGTGCCCCGCCAGCCTTGGTCGTTGCCATACAACAGAGTTGTAGCTTGGCCGAGTTGGCTGCGGTCCCACTGCAATGCGAACTGAAGCGGCGTGTCACGCAGGCTGGCTGCCCGCTGCCACGATCCTTGTATGCGAACCGTGCCGGTATCCGACAGATTGAAATCGGTTCGCACCGGCTGCGCCTTGAGCCGCATCCCCCAGGCATTCTCCGAGTCTTGCCACACGCTGAAGTCTGCGTCGGTCAGGGTGTATGGCTTTTTTTCCTGTCCCATCTTGAAGTTGATTCGGGCCAGGGTCGCTTCGATGTAGGGAAAGCCAGGACGAACCTCGGCCTTATCCTTGCTGGTGGGCGCGACGTGAGCTCTGATCCGCTCGCTCCAGAAAATCTTCCAGGTTCCAAAGGCCGGCGCCGTTGCGGACAAGATTGACACTCGGTTCAGAAAGGCTAAGGCGGGCGATCTCCAGACGGCCGCGCAAAAGCGAAGTCAGACGAAGGGAAGCCGTAACTTCAGGCGCCCGCAGGCTGGGCTCCGCCCCAAACGCGGGATCCTCGTGAACCACAAAGTTCCGCAGATCAAAGCCCGGCCGGGGCAGTAGATGGATGCTGACCGATGAAATCTCGACTTGCCGTCCGAGCGCCAGACTGATTGCCCGCGCGATCCGAGTCCGCAACTGGTCCGCTCCCGGCCGTACCAGGAATAACGCCAGGATCACCATCACGGCGATGGCCGCAGCGCCGCGTTTGGAGCGGAAAAAGTTCAACGAACCATCCTGAACGCGCGGCGCCAGCGAGTCTCGTCGAAGAAGTGGATGATCACGTGCGCCAGAATTCCCAGCCGCTGGCCCATCCCGGTTTCCAGGTATTGGCCGGCTGGTGTTTCGAATGACCAATAAATGAATAAGGGCCGGCCTATGACATTTTCCTTTGGAATGAATCCCCAATAGCGGCTGTCGTAGCTGACATCCCGGTTGTCGCCCATTCCAAAATAGCTGTCGGGAGGGACCACCAGGTCTTCCCCCTGAATGTAGCCCGGAAGGGCGGCTTCCCAGTATCCCGCCAGTTGGTCGGCCTCCGAAGGTGCAACCGCCGGAAAATTGGCGCGGTAGGGATCGTAGACATCCGGCCTTTGATGAATGATGTAGGGCTGGTCCACCTTTTGGCCGTTACGAAAGACTTCACCGTCCCGCAGGTGAATGCGGTCCCCAGGCAGGCCAATGACCCGCTTCACTACATACAGCCCCGGCGTCATCGGGGACAGAAATACCACAATGTCCCCCCGTTGTACGTCGCGGTACGGAAGGATCGGTCCCACCCACTTCGTAGGCGGCGAGAATTGCACCCGATTGACGAACACATGGTCGCCGATCAGCAGCGTATTCTCCATGGAGCTGGAGGGGATTTCAAAAGCCTGCACCACGAATGTGATGATGAATAGCCCCGTAACCAGCACGGCCGCCAGCGAAGCCAGGAATTCCACTGTGGTTTCATGCGGCTGTTCCTGCGGAGTCTAGTTTTTTTGGCCACCAAGAATCATTCCTCCCTCAAATGCTAGTTGACGAGTCGCAGCGTCCGGTCCCAGCGGGTAATCTGGAACAGATGGGTAACCGCATACGCGAAGTGAAAAACCTTATCGCCAGCCGTAGGGGAATCCGGCAAGTCCGGGCTGGCGTTGCGCATCGACCAATAGATGAGCAAAGGCCGCCCCACAATATTCGCCCGCGGCACAAACCCCCAATAGCGGCTATCCAGGCTGTCATCCCGGTTGTCGCCCATCACAAAGTAATTTCCGGCGGGTACGATGAGCTGCCCGTCCTCCACCAGTTTCTTCATCTGCAGCCACCAGTCCGCCTGCACTCCGGTATCCGGTGAGTCGAGCTGGGGAAAGTCGTCACGGAAGGGAATACGCCCTCCCCCGGTGCGGCGCACATAGGGCTCCTGCCGCAGCACTCCGTTCACATAGACTCGCCGATTGACGAGTTGCAGCCGGTCCCCCGGGACGCCAATCACTCGTTTTACAAAATGCTGGGTGGGATCGACCGGATACTTGAAAACAATGATCTCACCTCGTTGCACTGGACGGTAAGGCATGAGAGGGGATAGCGAACCGTCTCCCCGGCCGTAGCGCAACTTGTCCACCAGCAGGTAATCGCCGATCAGCAGCGTGTCTTCCATGGATTCGGACGGAATCTGAAAAGCTTGCACCACAAACGTAATAATGAAAACAGCGATGATGACCGTGGCCAGCAGGGATTCAGCCGAGTCCGCCCAATCCGTCTACTCGGAGTCTTTCCGCTGGTTGCATCACGTCTTGGACACTCGGCGCCCGTTGCCCGGGAGCGGAAGTTCTGGTTCCGTCGAGCTTGCTACCAGGTATTCCAGCACTTTCCGCGCCGCGTCCTGCTCCGCGTCTTTCTTGGTGGCACCCTCGGCACGGCCCACGAACTCGGCCCCGGGCCCGTCCAGAGAGCGCAGCCGGGCCTCCACCGTGAAGGTCTTTCGATGCTCCGGCCCTCGCGTCTCCACCAGAACATAGGCCGGCTGGAAGCGTCCCTCGGCCTGCAATCTCTCTTGCAGCGCGGATTTGTAGTCGGTCAGTGGCAGTCCCTGACCGCTCCTGGCCAGGCGTTCTAATTCGGGATCCAGGATGTGGCGCAGCACAACGGCGCGGGCCGGCGCCAACTGTCCGTCTAAAAATAGAGCGGCAAGCACAGCCTCCAGCGCATCCACCAGCAATGCGGTTTTGTGGCGGCCGCCGCTGTTTTCCTCGCCTCGTCCCAGCCGCAGATAAGCCCCGAGGTCCAATTCACGGGCCACCTGGATTAGATGCTTTTCGCTGACCAGGTGCGCCCGCAGCTTGGAAAGCTCGCCCTCCCGGAAGTGCGGGAAGCGCTGGAACAATTGCTCGCTGACGATGAATCCTAGGATCGCGTCTCCCAGGAATTCCAGCTGTTCATTGTCCCCCACCGCGGAGGATCCCGCGGCTTGCTGGGCCTCCTGTTCGCGAGCCTGCGAGGTGTGAGTCAGGGCTTGCTCGAGGAGTTCCACTCGCCCAAAGCGGTGGCCCAGAGCTTCTTGCAGAGCGGCAATGTCCTGTGGCTTCGCCATGAAGAGAATACCGTCCCCCTGCTGCCAACATCCGTCGCTTTTCCGTACCTGCGGGCAAAAGCCAAAAACGCACCCTTCTCGCGGCAAAGTCTTCCTAGTTCTTGGGTGCGGCTGGGGCCGGTGTGCTGGCGGGCGGAGTCGCGCTTGAAGACGGAATCCCTCCCGTAAGCTGCACCAACCGGTCATGTTCTCTCTGCGCCGGTTCCTTCAGCGATGGAATCTGCTGGGTCAATTCCACCGCCCGATCGGCTTCCTTCAGAGCGTCCGCGTAGCGCCCCTGCTTGTCGAGCACCAGTGCAAGCCGCAACACCACCACCGGATCGGGCTGGGATGGAAACGCATCGATCGACTTTCGATAATAGCCCTCAGCTTCCGGAAATTTCTCCTGGTTGGAATCGAGCGTACCTAGAATGGAATAGGCGGTGGATCGCAAGTCTGATTTGTATGCCTCCACTTTGTCCGGCGGCGCGTTGGCAGGGAACACCAGATCGGTATCAATCGTCTGCAAGCAGTGTTGCAGCAGTTTCTCTGCTTCGCCCCAGCGTTGCGTCTTGTCGAGGTCGGAATCGTGAGTGCGCTCCACCAGGATTTCCGCCACGCCCACCAAGGCTTCTGGACTGTCCGGGTCAATGGCTAGCACCTTGCGTCCCATTTCCATCATCTTGTCGCTGTTGTTGGCGCTCCGGTAGGAGCCCATCGTTACCTTGAAAAGCAGGACTCGTAACTCGCTGTCAGGAAACTTAGTCGCAAAATCGTTCGCCGCCGCCTCCAAAGCCGCGGGATCGTTGGTTTTTGCCATGGCTGCTTGATAGGCCTGGTATTCCGGCTGCGTCTTGGCCTGCGGAGGTCTCTTCGCCACGGGCGGGGTGGCGGTTGGGGCCGCGCCCGTTTGTGCGGCGGGCGGGTTCTGTGTGGCGGGTGTCTGCTGGGCCCAAGTGGAAAGGGCCAGACCCAGGGTCACGACTACCATCGCTGCTCGCTTCATGCTTTCTCCTTGTTCGAGTTGCAATCTGGGGACTGCGCACTGCTCCTGTTTTCCGGCAACTACGGTTCTTTTGGCTGACGATTGGGAGGTTCGTAAGGTTGTTGGATCCCTCGTTCCGCCGCCGCTTTGGCCTCGGGCACCGTAGCGCCTGCGGTCAGCGCGGCCCGGTAGTGGTCCAAAGCCGCCTCACGATCTTCCTGCAAATCAAGAATTCTCCCCAGGTAAACATGAGACCACGCCACCACCCTGGGTTCGTGCGCGACTTCCAGCGCCTGCTGAAAATACTTGCGCGCCCCTGGCATATCGCGGCTCATAGTGGCGGCCTCGGCCATAATAAATAATGCCTGTCCCGCGTCTTCGCTGTGCTCGTCGAGTGCCTGCTGCGCCAGTTTCTGCGCCCCCTCGGGGTCGCCCGCGGAAAGGCGCTGCGATGCGGTCAGCAGCAATCTTGGCCCCGCCGGACGTGCCAGGTGCAATACCTCGGGATCGGCCTTAGCGGCAAAGCGGATTTCGGCCGCTTCCTTCTGTTCTTTACGTACATCAATCTTCGACAGCATATCTTCATACGCGGCGCGCAACCCTGCAGGGTCTTTTTCAAATCGCTCCAGCTCGCTATAAAAATAGCCGGTCAAAATGTATCCCTGCTTTTCCGAGTCTTCAACCGCCTGCTGCCGTTGCGCCTCGACATCCTTGCCCGATCCCATCATGTGCGCTTCGGTCGCCCGAATCATGCATTCGGTCACCAGCAGCGCCGCATCTTGCCTGAAGCTTTCGTCCATGGGCGCGCCCTTTACCGAGAGGAGCAGGGGTTGTAACCGCTTAATCTCTGCCGGATACTTCAAAGCCATGGGATCGAGCAGATAATGCAAGTAGGTATGCCGAATCTGCTCCATTTTGAGCGCTGGCCCCCGGCCGGGAGAGATCACCACGTAATAATCTGAGCCGTAGTTCCGCGCATTAGTCTGCCCCGGCGCGCCCATGGGATCCAGCAAAACCGTAAACTTGCGGCCCAAATAGCCCGCCGAAGGCAATCTCAGATAAACCTCGGTGTCGAACAGCATCTTGGCCACCGGCGCATGATAACGGTCGGTCAGAAGCTCGTATCCCGCCTCTTGACGTTGCCAGATTTCGTGCAGCCCGGCCAATTCCGCGAACTTTTGCAGGGCCGGCAAAATGCCCACCACGGCGACCGCATCCGGCGGCAGATCGGCTTCCTTCGCCTTGGCAGACAGTGCCGGTGGCGGATTCAGGTACAGAGCCAGCGACACATATTCTGCCAGCGTCCGCGAAGCATCGGCCTGCTGATGATCGTTGTACAACTGGCACATATTCTGGGTTACTTCCTGGGCATCTTTCGAAGCTTGAACGGTCGTGGCAACTTCCTGGCGCACTTGCGCCCGTACCGGAAGCGAGTTATCCAGTTCCGCATCGAATCCACAGGTATTGATAGCGGTCAGTACGGTAAATAGAGTCTCGCTCGTGTCCAGAGAGACTTCCGGCGTGCTCTGTGCCAGACAGGTCTGAGTGAGCGGCACCAGCAGGGCCGCAAAGATAAAACCTCGTAACCGGAAATTCAGGGGATGCCTCCGGGGGGCGCGGGCTACGCGTTATGTCGTAAGTTTAAGGGGTTATTCTCAGGGGGTCAAACGAAAGACGCTACAGGCTATTAGCTTCTGGCTCCTAGCCGCTACCAATTTCGATTCTGAAAGCGGCGGGTCCTGAACTCAGGAGGCCAGTAGCGAGTGGCTAGGAGCTAGAAGCTAGGAGCGTTTCTTACCCCTTTACGCTGATCTTTGAGAAAGACAGCACCGCGCGACCCGCAGTCGGCCGGCCCATGGAGGTTGCGGGACGGAAAGTGGTAAAGATCAGCGCGTTCTTTACCTCTGGCGACAATCCCTTAGACTCTTCGCTGCTCGAAAGCACGCGATAGTCCTGTACCCGGCCGTTGGAGTCCACTACAGCCTCAATGACCAGCGAATCGTCGTGGATCGAGTCCAGGGCATTTCCGAAGGCCGATTGCTGCAATTGCGGCGCAGTATTTAAGGACAACGGAACATCCGCATTGGCTGTCTTCAGAGGCAGCGCCAGAAAACCCATCAACACCCCGAAAACCACGACTGCCGTCGCCAGACCCGCCATCGCCGGAAACATAAACGCATTCAATACGTTTTCCAACCGTACCCACGCGCCCGCCCAGGACGGCACCCGAGTGCGCGCAGCTTCGCGAGAAATGGCTACCCGCAGGCTCAGAGCCAGATCCGCAGGAGCCTTCCTGCGCCGCGTGATCGCCAGCACTTGCTGCATCTGCCGTAGCGACCCGTACTCTTGGTTGCAATCGGAACAGGCCTCTAGATGCCTGCTTACCTCACGCATCTGCATGCCTGTTACAGCACCGTCCAGGTAGCGAGAAAACAACGATTTGGCCTGGATGCACTTCATCGTGTCACCTCAAGTTCGGGCCTAAACGGCGAACTCTTGAGCCGCTCGCTGCGTTTTGGTCCAATCTCGACCGGATTCTCTATTCCTAGCTGCGGTCCCACTTCCCGGACATACGCTTTCAGCCTTTGCCTCAGCGCCTCGCGTCCCCGGGTCAGCCGCGACTTTACTGTTCCCAGCGAAACTTGCGTGATTTCGGCGATCTCTTCGTAGGACATATCTTCCAAATCACGCAGGATCACCGTGGTGCGATACGGCTCGGTGATTTTGCCGAGCTCCGCTTCCACTCGCTCCCGCACTTCCTCGTGAAGCAGGCTCTCAAACGGCGAATCCCCTTCATCCATCAGGCTGTCTTTCAGCCCCAAGGCTGCGCCCATTTCCGTGTCCGCGCCCATCGGTTCCATGGAGGTCTCCTTGCCCTTGTGCCGGAACCACCAGCGCCGCCGGTTCGAAGCCTCGTGAAGCGCGATGCGGTAAATCCAGGTTTTCAGGCTGGACTCGCCGTGGAAGTGCTTCATGCCGCGGAACACCTTCAGAAAAACCTCTTGCGTGGTGTCGGCGGCATCGGCAGCATCGGTAACGATCCGATAGACCAGGCTGTACACCGGCTGATGAAATTCCCCGATCAGCCAGCCGTAAGCCTCCTCCGAGCCAGCCTTCAGCTCCGCCACAATGGCCGCTTCCTCAGTTCGGACTCCGATCGCGCTCGCGAAATCTCCCAAGGTGTTTGCTCCCGCCAGAAACGACATGGCGTTGGCCCTATTATAGATTCATTCGCCCCGCTGACTGGTCCCGAAATCTAAAAAATAACCACATCATTCCCGCAAGAATACGGTCAAACTTGCTTTCTCTCTCATAGACTCCGCGCCACGCCTCTAAGTTCCCAGTTTAAGCACTTTAATTTCAATGATTTATCTTGAATCGGGACAAGCAATGCCAGTTTGGCGGCTTCTTGGGGCCGGTGCAATCTCAACCTGTTGAAAAGCCAGAGGATAGGATGAGGTGACTCAGCCCTATGAAAAAAACCTCGCGGTTACTGCTTAGGCGCGGAGGTGGCTGGCGTCGAGCCGGTGTTTGTGCCAGTTGCAGCAGGTTTCGGGACCGACTTTTTCTTGACCATCTTCTTTGGCGGGGTGGGCGCGGTATCGTCCACAATAATCTTCTTTGGCTGCGGCGGATTCGCCACCGCCTGCGCAGTTTGTATCTGGGCGCGCAGACGCGCCAGTTCGATTTCTTTGCTGCCCGCCAAAGTCTCCATGCGGTCTGCGAACGAGTGCCGCGCCTTCTCCACGCCGCTTAAGTCATTCTGTAAAGACTGGAATTCGTCTTTCGAACCAAAGGCGCCCGCCGATTCCACCACCGAGGTTAGAACGTCATACAGGGCGTCAAGATTGCGATAAAGCTTGAAGGTCGAAGGCAGATTCTCGGGCGAACTGCGCAACTCCGTGATGATCGCCGGCAACGCTCCCTGCAGGTTGCGCTGGATGGATTCCACATCGGACTGAGTCTGCCGCTTGGTGTTTGAATCGGTCTTCCAATGCTCGATCCGCAGTCTCGACAAGTCGCCCTGCGCCGTTTGCGAAGCCTGTTCTAGCGGCGTGAGCATTCCGTTTAGTTGGCTCACCGACGCATAAGAAACCGGCGGAGCCATGGTGGGCTGGCTGGATGTGGTTTGGGCCGCCGCTGGCGTGACTAGAAGCAGCAGAGCGGAGAGACCTCTCGTAGGAATAACAATTTTCCAGTTCATGGGGGCTCAATCGCGGACTCACGACAGCATACTCATTTTCCCGCTTTTCGCAAAATAATAAGGCCAGAAATAATGCCGCCGAGATGGGATCTGATCTGTCATCCCGACCGTAGCGGAGCGAAGCGAGCGCAGTGCGGGATCCGGATTTTCCGCCTGGAGTGCTTGAGCTATTGCCGCTTCGCCCTCTGGTCCATACCATTCTGGTGCAGTACCAGCGTGGTCGCCCGGCCCGCGCTGTCGGTTTCAAACGTGATCTGCGCATCCACCACCTTATAAAAGAAATCCTTTGGGCTCTCCGGGAATACTTCGAAGTTCTGCTGGCCGGTCGCCTGCACGAAAAGCCGGTCGCCTTCGCGCGTAACTGTCAAGATGAAATTCGCCGCCAGTTCGTACTGGCCGACGTATCCGTCAAACAGCTTGGGATCGACGGAGATTTGTTTGTGCTCCTTCGCAGGTGCCGGTTCACCCTCGATCCGTTTTCCCGGCACGTTTCTGCCGTTCTGGTGCAGGACCAGTCCGGTCGCCTTTCCCTGGGCATCGGTTTCGAACGTGATCTGCGCGTCCACCACCTTGAGAAAATAATCCCGGTCCCCTTCCGGGAAAACCTCAAGCTTCGGCTGACCCGTTGCCTGAGTAAAGAACTGGTTGCCCTCCCGCGTGACCGTCAAAATGAAATTCGGCGCCAGTTCGTAACGCCCAACATATCCGTCGAAAAGCTTGGGATCGACTGCGACCTCCTTGTGTGGTTTCGGAGCCGTATACAGAGGGACGCTGGCATTCAGCAAATGCTGTCCAATGTCGTCCACCCCAGCGGCCGTCTCCGCGTTCGAGAGCGCGACCACGCCAATGCGGCTCTTGGGATCGAACCCAATAAACGACCGGTATCCGCCCGTGCCGCCGTTATGCCAGATAATTTCCTGACCGTCATGGGTTGTGATGTGCCATCCCAGAGCGATCTCCACATTAGGCATGCCTGTAGGGTGGCGTACCGCCAGCATTGCCGCCATCGCCGGAGCCAGCGGCGATTTCGTATCTCCCAAATTCGCCGCCAGGAAATTCAACATGTCATTGGCAGTGGAACGCAAGCCTCCCGCTCCAGCCAGAGTGGGCAGGTCCCAATTGGCGACTGGTTCCAAGCCTTGATTGTGCCCAACGGCGAGTCGCGCCTTCATATCGGACGACAGTGTGATCGCCGTGCTCTTCATCGCGAGCGGCTCGCAAATGCGAGACTGCACCAGCTTTTCGTAACTCATCCCGGCGCGGCGCGCCAAAACATGTCCCAGCAGTCCACCCCCCAGGTTGGAGTATTCATATTGCGAGCCGATATCGCGGGTCAGTTGATAGCTGGAAAGAAATTGATACATCTGCTCGACCGAATAGTCTGCGTACGGATTCGCCGGATCTTTTGGAGTGAAGTTTGACGGCATCCGCGGCAGGCCGGAGGTATGCGTCGCCAGATCCTGCAATGTGATTTGCCGTCCGCCCCGCTCCGGCACTTTAACTTCCGGCGGAAGGTATTTCGCGACTGGGTCCGCCAGCGCAACTTCGCCGCGCTGCACCATGTCCGCCAGCAGCAGAGAGGTGAACACCTTCGTGACCGAACCAATTTCGAATACCGTGTTGCCGTCCAGCGAACGCTTGTCGTCTTTGGCCAATTTCCCGTACGCCACAACCCGGCGGCCGGTTGGCTCAAGGATCCCGACCACGATGCCAACGCTCTGATGGTCTTTGTCGATGCGATCAACCAATATCTGCCGGATTTCGGAATCCGATAGCATAGGGGAACTTGCGGAAGATTGACCGACGGCACTGTGTATCAAGACAAGCATTCCTAGTAGTGCCCCCAGACCAATCTTTTCCATCATGACTCCTTGGGAAGAGCATCGACTTCGTCAATTTGGCGCTGATACTTGCGCGCTAGCCATAAATTGAGCGGGATTGCCGCAATGGCCAAAGCCATAAAGCAAAATAAGGTCCAGTGATTGATGCGCGCGGTTTCCGGACGGGCGGTTGAAAAGCCAACACAAAATAGGATAAAGCCGGGAAGCATGATTACCCAGCGCGACCAAAACCACCAACCCCGGTGGAAATCACGCTGACGTTCCAGTTCGGCCCGGTAGGAAACAGCGCAAGCGGGAAAATCGGTCTCGGTCGGACCCTCGCGAGGACGCCGGGCAAGCACTTGATACATCAAGAACAGCATGGCCGCAACGGTGAGACAGGCGCCCCCGCGTTGTATCGGATTTGGGAAGATGAAAGCGAACGATCCGAAGGCCAAACTCTCGAAGAGTGTCACGACGAAGCCGCTGCGGGTTCTGCGCTGAATCTTCTTCGTAAAGTTTTGCGCTGCCCGGGGAACGTCGGCGAGGCTGGACACAGGAACATCGCGACGTTTCAAGAGTATCCTCGTGCTTCCCAGTGCCCACAGCAACGCGCTCCAATCGTTCTCGATGAAATCCATCTCCCGCAACATTGCGTTCGCCCAATCCTTGGTCCCCGGCGATGCAAACCTGACCACGGAGTTCAAAATTTTCAACGCCAATCTGCGACTCGTTGTCATCAGTTTTTCACCCCACTCAGCGCCAGTTGGCTAGCGGAACGTTTTGCAGGGAGGCGCGCTTCCTCCCGTGCATACCGCAACCCGGTGGCCGTAAGCTTATACATGTGCCGAGGCGGTTTGCCCGCTTCAGGAGTTTCCCAGCGCGTTTCAAGTAGTTTTCGCTCCGCTAAACGTATCAGGATTGGATACAAGGTGCCGGATTTCAAATCCGTGCTCCGGCTGATGTCGTATCCATATTTCCAATCTTGCGGCGTTTGCAGAAATTCAGTCAGCACCAGCACTGTTTGAAGAGATCTGCGCAGTTTCATGGCTTAACTCTACACGTGTAGATTTAATCTGTCAAGGTGCCGATTTCGCGAGCCCCTTCTATCCACCGTCTGTCAGATCCAGGGGACATTGCTCTCTGCGTTCTCCGCAAGTGTTCTTTGCGTGCTCGGCGGTTAAGAGCTTGAACTGCAGAGCTGGCCAGGAGAAACTGTCCTCCCCTTGCCATCCCCGCTAAATTCTGTGAAAATAACAGTTTGTCGTACTCCCGCCGGAAGCACTAGCAGCCGGAAAGTTCAGGAAAGGAACCAACGATTCTGTGTTAATGATTCGTCTCTCGCGCACGGGTGCGCGCAAACAACCGCATTACCGCGTGGTGGTGATCGAAAAGGAACGCGCGCGCAACGGCCGTCCAGTGGAGGTTGTGGGCTCTTACGATCCCCGCGGCAAAGCTGCTGACAGCCTGGAATTGAAGCGCGAACGCATTGACTATTGGGTGTCAAAGGGCGCTAAACTTTCGGAACGGGTAAGCAAGATCATGTCCAAGCCCGCTCCGGCCGCTGCCGCTCCTGTCGCCTGATCCGCCGCTGAACGTCGCGGGAAACTCATCCCACTTCTTGGAGTTTGCTCATGACCGAGCCCGCCACGGATTCGCGAGGCAATGACGCGCGGACCGCAGACGTACGGACGCCCGACACCCGAACTTTGGTCGAGCATATCGCCAAGTCGCTGGTGGATGCGCCCGGCGAAGTTCTGGTGTACCAGGTCGACGAAGACGGCGAAACCGTGATCGAGCTGGAAGTTGCCCCCGATGATATGGGCAAGGTGATTGGCAAAAACGGCCGCACGGTGCGCGCCTTGCGTTGCCTGGTGAATGCCACCGGCATCCGGTCGCAGAAGCGCTTCGCGCTGGAGATTCTGGAATAAGCGGCGAGTTTATTACCCTGGCCCGCGTCCTGAAAACTCAAGGACGCCGCGGCGAAGTTGCGGTGGAGCTGCACACCGATGTTGCAGACCGCTTCCGCCAGGGCATGAAACTATGGGCTCGGGCGGAAGATGGCTCCCGGCGCGAGCTGCAAGTCGAGGAACTCTGGCCGCATAAGGGTTCCCTGGTTCTGAAGTTTGCCGGTAGTGATTCGATCTCGGATGCGGAAACTTTGCTGCGTTGCGAGTTGCAGGTTCCGGCGGATCAGCGGGCGCAGCTGGAGCCGGGTTGGAGTTACGTCAGCGATTTGATCGGCTGCACGGTTTTCGATGGCGATCGCGAGCTTGGTGCCGTTCAGGATGTGCAGTTCGGCAGCGGGGAAGCTCCGCTGCTGTTAGTGAAAGCCGGCGCGAAACAGTTCGAGCTCCCATACGCGCAAGCATTTTTGAAAAGTGTAGACCTGGGGCAAAAGCAGATTCACATGGCGCTGCCTGAAGGCCTGTTAGAAGTGAACGCGCCGCTGACGGAAGAAGAAAAGCGCCAGCAACAAGAATCACGTAGGGACGGCCGCCCGTAGCTTGCCCTGAGCGCAGTCGAAGGGGCCGTCCGGCCGGGCAAAGCCCGGCAGTCTGTAGAGGCCGCGATGAAGATCGACATCGTAACGATCTTTCCCGACTTCTTTCGCGGGCCTTTGGATTACGGCATCATCCGCCGGGCCAGGGAATCCGGCCTGGTGGCGATTGAAGTGCACGACCTGCGGGCGTTTGCGCACGACCGGCACCGCACCGTGGATGACCGCCCGTTCGGCGGCGGCGAGGGCATGGTCCTGAAGCCGGAACCGCTCTTTGAATGTTTGGAGACGTTGGGCGTGGCCGCCCGCAGTGAGCGCCCTGCGGCGAAGCAGAGCGTTATCCTGCTTTCGGCGCAAGGCAAGCGATTTGACCAAGCCGCGGCGGAGGAACTTTCCGCATTGCAGCGGATCGTCTTTATTTGTGGCCGCTACGAGGGTGTAGACGAGCGGGTTGGCCAGTATCTGGCGGATCGCGAGCTGTCCATCGGCGATTATGTCCTGAGCGGCGGCGAGTTGGGCGCAGCGGTAATTCTCGACACCGTCATCCGGCTGATTCCGGGCGCGGTGGGTAATGAGGCCTCCACGCGCCAAGAGTCGTTCGGGACGCAGGCGGAATTGCCGCCGGGAGAGGCGCCGAGTTCCACTTGCGTCTCTGGCGGGCTGCTTGACTATCCGCATTACACGCGGCCGGCGGAGTTTCGCGGCATGGCGGTGCCGGAAGCGCTGATGTCGGGCAATCACGAAGAGATTCGCCGCTGGCGCCGCCGTACCGCGTTGGAAAAGACGCTGCGCAACCGCCCGGATTTGCTGAGCGGCGCGGCGCTGAGCCAAGAAGACCAGAAATTGCTGGCCCAGATCACGGGCGAAGTTACTCAGTCACGAGATTGAAGGACGAAGGGAAAACCATCATGACCAACCTGATCATCGAAAAACTGCTCGCCAAAAGCAAACGTACCGACATTCCTGACTTCGCGCCCGGAGACACCATCCGCGTGCACGTGAAGATCAAGGAAGGCGACAAGGAGCGCCTGCAGGCGTTCGAGGGCGTGGTGATTGCCCGCAATCGCGGACCGCAAGCCAGCTTCACGGTGCGCAAAATGAGCTTCGGTCAGGGCGTGGAGCGCATCTTCCCGGTTCATTCCAAGGTCATTGACAAGGTGGAAGTGGTGCGCTCCTCCAAAGTGCGCCGCGCCAAGCTCTATTACCTGCGCACCTTGCGCGGCAAAGCGGCCCGTTTGAAGGATGTGGATCGCGAGCATGTTGCCCCCGCGGCGGCAGCCGAATAACCCAAGAATTCTTGCGACTGGTCATCCCGACCGGAGCGAAGCGAGCGGAGTGGAGGAACCTGCTTTTGTTGCGCAACTAGCGGCCTGTCGCGGAGAATTCGCTACCGGATTGCTTTGAAAGGGCTCGGCTTCAGCCGTGCCGCCCGAAGCCAGGTCGATACGCGGGCTTTAGCCCCGGAGCGCCTGACACGCAACTAGCTCTGCACGTCGAGCTGAAATACTTCTTCCAGTTGCTCTTCTTGCAGCTTGCGCAGCAGGTATTTGAGCATCTGCTGGTCGCCTTTGCGGATCTCGCTGAACTCGATGCCCACCCCGACGTCCAGGGAATGCCGCACTTGGCCCTTCAGGTTCAAACTGTAGTTTGCCACGTTGAGCACCAGCTTCAGGTCCGTGCCCGGCAGCAGCACCTGCTTGGTGGTGACCAGGCATCCCAGTTCGGACAGATTTTTCAGCGCGGCTTTTTCGCCGCCGCGGTTTGACTTCAGCAATTCCGCGATGCCCGCCACCTCAAAGCGTTCTTGCTGCCTGCGGTTGCCCTTATCGGCGTTCGGACTGCCCCGCCGCAGCGTCGTGTCCCGCAGAATCGGCTGGTAAGCGCTCTCCAGATCGCGCAGTTCGCCCTCAAACATCGCCCGCTCCGACTCCACGCACTGCAAGCCAATCTGTCCCTTCAGTTCGCTGTTGGGTTCGCCAATCCACACCACGCGGCAAAACGCCTTATTGCGGCCGCGCTCCACGGCAACAATCTCTCCAGTTTCCTTGATGCAGCGCAGGCTGCTGATCCTCGCCCCGTGCGTCGAAATATCGTAAGTGCAGGCCATTTCCAGGCCCGGTTTCTTGTCTTTATCCCAATAGGTAATGCGGACCGGCAGGGCTACGTGGATGCGTTTGTCATTGCGCTCCGCGCGTTCTGCTTCCTCGCTCTTAGCGCGGGCGGCTTCCTCGACCACCGGCTTCTTTTTGGCCACTTCTTTCACGGGCGAGAATGTCCTTTGCGGAATGCGAACTTCTCCTGGGGCTGAAAGTAACAAGCCGGAAGCAGGGGGTCAATTTACCTTGGTAACTTGCTCGGGCGTGAGGGGTGGGCGGGTGGCCGATACTTCATTGTCGTCGCGCTTTTTGCGACGGGGTGGCCCAGGTCTCGCCGGGGTTGTGTCTAGTCCCACGACATGCTTTGCATTCTGTCCCGGGACATCCTTTACACTTTTTCTTTTCACTCTTGAGGGGAGGGGAGCCAGCGCGCCACCGCGGTGGCGCGCTGGCTCTGTAAGTCCAGATTCGCGGATCACGGTCTGGCAGTAATACACCAGCACCCGTTTCTCGATCCGTTCCAGCCGCACCCATTCCCCCCGTAGAGCCTCACTGATCGGCCAGTTCCTCCCGTACGCCGCCAACTTCCCCTGGCAATCCAGCTTGCGCACTTTCGCCCCCGCCGCGTATTCCCAGCGGGGCGTTTGCCCCTGATAGCGTCGTTCACTCTTGCGCCACACACTGGCGGGCGTGCGCAGTCCAAGGCTTCGTGCGGTCGCACCTGGTTATACTCCCAGCGATACTCATCCAGCCACGCCTGCGGTGCTCCCACAGGCGCTCCCCGCGCCCCATGGTGCCCGCTGCCCGGCTTCCATGGAGGCCGGCCCGGCTTTCTCCTGCGTCTGTCCGGAGTACGGTACCCGCTCCAGTGCCGCTGGATGCCTTGTCTTGCTCATCAGCCACACCGTCAACTTGGTCGCACCCGTCGGTGCCGTGGCGCTCCACCACGGCACCCCATGATCCATCAACATGGCTCCCGGCATTCCCCAACTGGCAAACACCGTCTCCAGTTGCTCGCGCACTAGCGCTCCGTGATTGCTGCCCACGGCGCGCAACACCAGGAGATAGCGGCTGTGATCATCCAGTACCGACAGCGGACCCACCAAGTGCTCCCCATCCCTTCGGGCTCTTGTAGTCCATTTGCCACAGCTGATTCGGCTCTGCCCCACTGGAAGCGCTGTACCGCTGGCCGATGCCGATCGCGTTCCCGCACCAGATCCCGCCGAAGCAGAATGCGATGGATGGTGCTGCGCGTCAGCTCGATCCCTGCCCGCGCCAGCAGAACTTGCAGCTTGCGCGGGCAGGGATCGAGCTGACGCGCGGCGCTCCATCGCATTCTGCTTCGGCGGGAACGCGATACGGCATCGGCCGGCGTCACGCTTCCAGCGGGCAGAGCCAATGAGCTGTGGCGAATGGACTACAAGAGCCCGAAGGGATGGAGCACGGCGGTGGGTCCGCTGTCGGTACTGGATGATCACAGCCGCTTATGCTCGTGGTGAGCGCTAGTGCGCGAGCCCAACTGGAGACGGTGTTTGCCAGTTGCGGGATGCCGGAAGCCATGTTGATGGATCATGGGGTGCCGTCGTCCGACCGCGCACCGACAGGGTGCGACCCAAGTTGACGGTGTGGCTGATGACGAGGCGATTCCAGTACGGCGCTCAAAGAGCCATACCGCAGACGCAGATCAAGCTTCGTTTCAGCCGCAGCCTGGAGCAGCACATCGCAAGGGAGGCGTGTGGAGCGACGCAGCGTGGCTGGTGGGTCCTGCGCTCAGAGACCAGGTGCGACCGCGCGAAAACTTCTTGGGCATGCGCGGCCCGCCAGGTGTGTAGCGTGAACGAGCGCTATCGCCCGCTGGGAATACGCGGCGGCGAAAGTGCGCGAGCTGATTGCCAGGGAAAATCTTGGCGGCGTACGGGAGGAACTGGCCGATCGGTGGCTCCGGGGGGAATGGGTGCGGCTGAACGGATCGAGAAACGGGTGCTGGTGTATTACTGCCAGACCGCATAATGCACGAACTGGACTTACAGAGCCAGCGCGCCACCGCAAGATGTTGCTGCCTCCCCCTCAAAAATGCGAAAGAAAAAGTGACGGATATTGCAGGAAAAGAACAAGATGAATAAGATGGGATTAGACACAACCCCGGCGAGAGCCTGGGCCACCCCAGTCACAAAAACAGACAATGAAGTTGTCGGCCACCCCGCCCACCCCTCACGCCCGAGCCAAGGTAAATTGACCCCCTGCTTCGGCTTGTTACTTCAGCCCCAGGAGGAAGATTCGCATTCCCGTGCCGCCATTGAAAGAAGTGGCCAAAAGAAGCCGGTGGTCAAGGAACCACACTAAGAGCGAGGACACGCGCAGAACACAAACCATAGGCAGTTAGCCCTACAGTCCGCATTCTATTCAGAAATAAGCAAGAAACCGGGCCTGGAAATGGCCTGCACTTTACAATATTTCGACACACGGCGATTTAGCAGCCTGCGCTGCATCAAGGAAACTGGAGAAATTGTTGCATGGAGCGCAGCCACGATAAGGCGTTTCCGCGTGGTGTGGATTCACGAATTTCCAACAGCGAACTGAAGGGACAGATTGGCTTGCGGGAGTACGTGGAGTCGGAGCGGGCGATGTTTGAGGGCGAACTGGCGACAATATGGAGAGCGCTTACCAGCCGATTCTGCGGGACACGACGCTGCGGCGGGGCAGTCCGAACGCCGAGATAAGGGCAACCGCAGGCAGCAAGAACGCTTTGAGGTGGGCGTCGCGGAATTGCTGAAGTCAAACCGCAGCAGCGAAAAAAGCCGCGCTGAAAATACCTCAAAATCGGGATGCCTGGTCACCACCAAGCAGGTGCTGCTGCCGGGCACGGACCTGAAGGCAAGCATGTGGCAAACTACAGTTTGAACCTGAAGGGCCAGGCATTCCCTGGAACGTGGGGTTGGGCATGCGAGTTCAGCGAGATCCGCAAAGGCGACCAGCAGATGCTTGAAAATACCTGCTGCGCAAGCTCAAGAGCAACTGGAAGAAGTATTTCAGCTGGAGCACGTGCAGAGCTAGTTGCGTGTCGCCGGGGCTAAAGCCCGCGTGTGGACCTGGCTTCGGGCGGCACGGCTGAAGCCGAGCCTTTTCAAAGCGATCCGGTAGCGAATTCTCCGCGACAGGCCGCTCAGTACACAACAAAAGCAGGTTCCTCCCACTCCGCTGGTCGGGATGACCAGTCGCAAGAATTCTTGGGTTATTCGGCTGCCGCACGGTAACATGCTCCGCGATCCACATCCTTCAAACGGCCCACTTTGCCACACAAGGTGCGCAGGTAATAGAGCTTAGGCGCGCGCCTTGGAGGAGCGCGCCGCTTCCACCTTGTCAATGACCTTGGAATGAAGCGGGAAGATGCGCTCCGCGCCTGACCCAAAGCTCATTTTGCACAGCCGGTTGGAGGCTGGTTGCGTGCGATTGCGGGCAATCACCACGCCCTCGGAACCCACTGGTCAGCGTGTTCTCGCCTTCCCTTGTTGATCTTCACGTGCACACGGGAGTTCTCCCGGGCGCGAAGTTGGGAGTGTCGGCTCCGATTTTTGCTTTTCGGCGAGCAGTTTTCGATGATCAGCTTGGTCATGATGGTTTTCCCTTCGTATTTCAATCTCGTGACTAGTAACTTCGCCCGTGATCTGGGCCAGCGGTCTCGCTTTGTTCACAGCGCCGCGCCGCTCGCGAATCCGGGCGGTTGCGCAGCGTCTTTTCCAACACAGTACAGCGGCGAATCTCTTCGTGATTGCCCGACAGTGGCTGGCACGGCCATGCCGCGAAACCCGCCGGCCGGCGTGTAATGCGATCGTAAAAACATGCACCGGAATCGTTTTCTACCGGTCAAATTGCACCTCACGTCAACAACTACTTGCACGGTGGAGCCCTCGTTGCGCACCCGGAATCAGCGATGGCGGTCTCGGTGCAAGCGCGCCGAACTCGCCGCCGAGCTGAGGACGTCATCACAAATGGAGCGGCGGTCCCGCCAAATACTGGCCAACCCGCTCGTCTACACCCTCGTAGCGGCCGCGATTGAAGACGATCCGCTGCAATCGGAGAAGTTCTCGCGAATCGCTTGCCTTGCGCCGAAAAAGCGGTAAACGCTCTGTTCCGCCGCAGCAGCACTGACTGCGGCGGCCACGCCCAACTCTGCAAACATTCAAAGAGGGTCCCGGCTTCGGGACCATGCCCTGCACCGCGAACGGGCGGTCATCCGCGGCATCAGTGTCGTGCGCAAACGCCCGCAGGTCGTGCACTTTCAATCGCAGCCAGCCGGATTCCCCTGGCCGGCAGGAGGTAGTGCCGTAATCCAAACAGAAGAAAGTGGGAAAGATCGTTACGATGTGATATCTTCATCGCGGCCTCTACAGAGCTCGGGCTTTGCCCGGCGGCAGGCCCCTTCGACTGCGCTCGGCAAAGCTACGGGCGGCCGTCCCTACGTGATTCTTGTTGCTGGCGTTTCTTCTTCCGTCGGCGCGCGCTACTTCTCACGGCCTTCAGGCAGCGCCATGTGAATCTGCCTTTTTGCCGTCTACACTTTTCAAAAATGCTTGCGCCTAGTGGGAGCTCAAACTGTTTCCGCGCAGGTTTTCACTAACAGCAGCGGAGCTTCCCGGCTCCGAACTGCACATCCTGAACGGCACCAAGCTCGCGATCGCCATCGAAAAATTCGTGCAGCCGATCAAATCGCTGACGTGAGACTCAACCCGGCTCCAGCTGCGCCCCCTCATCGCCGGAACCTGCAACTCGCAAACGCAGCAAAGTTTCCGCATCCGAGATCGAATCACTACCCACAAACTTAGAACCAGGGAACCCTTATGCGGCCAGAGTTCCTCAATTGCGGCTCCGCGCGGAAGCCATGCTCCACCCCGAGCCCATAGTTTCATGCCCTGGCGGAAGCGGTCTGTCGGGGTCTGCCTTCCGCGCAAGCTTCCGCGCGGCGCTCCTTGGGTCCAGGACACGGGCCGGGTGATCAACTCACGGCTTTCTGCAGAATCTCCAGCGCGAAGCGCTTGATGCCGGTGGCATTCACCAGGCAACGCAAGGCGCGCACAAGTGCGGCATTTTTTGCCAATCACCTTGCCCATATCATGGGGGCAACTTTGAGCTCGATCACGGTTTCGCCGTCTTCGTCGACCTGGTACACCAGAACTTCGCCAGGCGCCGTCCGCCGCGACTTGGCGATATGCTCGACCAAAGTTCGGGTGTCGGGCGTCCGTACGTCTGCGGTCCGCACGTCGTCCTCGCGAATCCATCGGTCATGAGCAAACTCCAAGAAGTGGGATGAGTTTCCGCGACGTTGGGATCAGGCGACGGCGCGCGGCCGGAGCGGGCTTGGACATGATCTTGCTTCTTCCGAAAGTTTAGCACGCCCCTTTTGAGCAGCCGAATAGTCAATGCGTTCGCGCTTCAATTCCAGGCTGTCAGCAGCTTTCACGAGGGATGGTAAGACCACAATCTCCACTGGACGGCCGTTGCGCGCGCGTTTCCTTTTTTTTTGGATCCACCACCACGCGGTAATGCGGTTGTTGCGCGCGCCCGTGGCCGGAGCGAATCATTAACACAGAATGGTTACCAGTTGTTTTCCTGAACTTTCCGGCTGTTAGTCCCACTTTGCGGCGGGAGTACGACAAACTGTTATTTTCACAGAATTTAGCGGGGATGGCAAGGGGAGGACAGTTTCTATTGGCCAGCTACCCCAAACCAAACTTGTAACCGCCGAGCACGCAAATGGCACTTGCGGAGAACGCAGAGAGCAATGTCCCCTGGATCTGACAGACGGTGGATAAGACCACATCGCGAAATCGGCACCTTGACAGATTAAATCTACACGTGTAGAGTTAAGCCATGAAACTGCGCAGATATCTCTTCAAACAGTGCTGGTGCTGACTGAATTTCTGCAAACGCCGCAAGTTGGAAATATGGATACGAACGACATCAGCCGGAGCACGGATTTGAAATCCGGCACCTTGTCTTAGAAAATGCTAATACGTTTAGCGGAGCGAAAACTACTTGAAACGCGCTGCAGAATTTCCTAAAGCGGGCAAACCGCCTCAGGGCACATGTATAAGCTTACGGCCCACAAA
>CAWDCI010000034.1:0-204259 GCA_963800745.1 uncultured Acidobacteriaceae bacterium | reverse complement strand
GACAAGATATAGGGCGACACAGTGGCGATTAACCTGGCAGAAGCCTCGACTGAAATCCTGAGCACGCTATGACTGACGTACCTCATGCCATTCCGCCAAGATGCCGAGAACCAGCCTCTACGCAGATCCTCAGGGCCAGTTTGTACACGACCTGATCCTGGAAAGTTTCGAAAACATGCGTCCCGGACCGCCCTGGTCGATCCTTCTTGTGGACGCCGCATCACTTACGCCGAGATGGAGAGACCGTCGAGTCCATCGCCCGCGGTTTCGTCGCCGCCGGACTCGAAGCCCGGCGAAGTGGCCGCCATCTTTCTGCCTAACTCGTGGGAGTTCTGTGTCGCCGATCATGCCGCCACATTGGCTGGAGCTATTCCCACTCTGCTGAATCCGACTTACCGCGAGCGTGAAGTCCGCTACCAGTTGGAAAACTCCGGTGCCGTGCTCCTGATCTCGGATGCGCCTAACCTTGAGGGAATCAACCTGGCCGGTCTTCCCAATCTGCGCCGGATTTACAGCACGCGCCGACCCGCCCCGGGCGCCGAGCCATTCTCCAACTTGCTGCTTCGCACTACATCGCCGCTTCCTTCAGTCGCCAACGCACCGGATCAAACGCTCGCCGCGCTGCCTTTTTCCAGCGGGACGACCGGCCTGCCCAAGGGCGTAATGCTCTCGCACAGCAACCTGGTGTCGAACGCATACCAGTTGCTGGGACCCAATGGATCGGCCTTCCACTCCGGCGATATCTTCCTCTGCTTTCTGCCGCTCTATCACATCTATGGTCTGAACGTGGTCCTCAACCCGGCGCTGTTGCTGGGCGCAACCCTGGTCTTGCTGGCGCGCTTCAATGTGCCGCAGCTCGTGTCGCTGCTGCTTGAAGAGGGCGTCACCACCATGCCGGTGGTTCCGCCCGCGCTTAACGCGCTGTGCCAGGCCGCGGCTGCCGGCAATTTTCCCCAGAACCTGCGCCTGCGCTGGGTCAAATCCGGAGCCGCCCCGCTGGCTCCCGAACTGGCCCGCCGCTTCACCGCTCTGACCGGCGTGCTGGTTTGCCAGGGCTACGGCATGACCGAAGCCTCGCCCATCACGCACCTGGGATACCTCGAACCCACCCTCTATCGTCCCGAAACGATTGGCCGCCCCATGGCCCATACCGAATGCCGCGTAGTGGACAACGACGGCAATGATGCCGCACCCGGTGAGACCGGCGAGCTGGTCATGCGCGGTCCCCAATTCATGCTGGGCTACTGGAATGAACCGCAGGCCACCGCCGCCGCGTTGCGCGACGGATGGTTCTGGTCGGGCGACATCGTGAGCCGCGATGCCCAGGATTTCTACCAGGTGGTCGATCGCCGCAAGGAGATGATCAAATACAAAGGCTTCCCCGTCGCCCCCGCCGAAATCGAGGCTGTACTGATGGAGCATCCCGCGGTTCGCGAATGCGGCGTGGTCGGACGCGCGGACCCGGACGCAGGCGAAATTCCGGTGGCGTTTATTGCGCTCCAGGACGGCTTCGTCGCAAACGCGAAGATGCAAGAGACTCTTTGCGGTTTTGTCGCCGACCGGCTCACCCACTACAAGCAGCCGCGCCAGATTCATTTCATCGACGCGGTGCCGAAGACCGCCTCTGGAAAGATTCTAAGAAGAGAGTTGAGAAAGGTTCTCGACTGATCGAGCGAAGCGGGCCGCCCAAGCTATTCCTGGGTTGTTCTTCACTATTCCTCTTGCGGAACCTCTTGTGGAACGTGGGACGCGATTCTGCCGATGCGTTTCGTTTCAAGCCCGCATGAAGGGCGAAAGGGCTGAGCCACCCACCGTTTGTACAGCATGTTCTGGGGTACCCCCTCCCCCTTCCAGACTGTAAAATACAGAAAACAAAGGATCTAATCGGCGACCCCTCTGCTAAATCTTTGAATTTGCATGAGTTACACGCAAAATATAGATAGCAAGGAGGTTACGTCCGCAAGGACGGGGAGACGATGTGCTCGGCCGCAGGGGAGTTTCACAGGTTTGGCAATTGGGCGCGCTATCCGCGATTGGCTACTTAGATTGTCAAAGATCGCGCACTATCGAAATCGATAACGCTTCTTACTTAACAGGCTATGGGATTGAAAAAGTGAGGTCAACGAGAAAGCACGGCGCGGACAAGTTCCCCAGCGGGAGAGGCGGCACAGTGGTTAGCAGCGGGTGCCCCGCGTCTCGCGGTTTTCGAGACGCGGGTGCTGGTGCCATCGATCCTGTTCGTGGGTCACAGACTTTCCGTCGCGTCCATCCTATCTTTTTACTCGTGCCTCGATCTCTTCATCGCTACTACGGCGCCGGTGATCTCCATTTCATTACGTGCAGCTGTTTCGAGCGGCAGCCGTTCCTCGCCTCCGCCCGCTACCGCGATCTTTTCCTCACAGTGCTCGAAGCCGTGCGCCGCCGCTACCGGGTGGTGGTTTTGGGATACGTGGTCATGCCCGAACATTTTCACCTGCTCCTTAGCGAACCGCAACGCGGCACGCCCTCGACCGTCATGCCAGCGCTGAAGTTGGGATTCAGCCGGCGCGTGCTCGGCGAGTGGAAGCGGCGGCGGGGAACCAACCAGCCAGAGTTTTGGGAGCCGCCGCACCAACTCTGGCAGCCGCGTTTCTACGACTTCAACGTCTGGAGCGAGCGCAAGTTGAGGCGCGTAGCGGGCGTCTGAGCCCGCTGCCGAAATCCCGAGCGCAGTCGAGGGACCTCCGTGGAGAAGCTGCGTTACATGCACCAAAATCCGGTCAAGCGTAGACTCGTCCTGGAGCCGGAACAATGGCCATGGAGTAGCTTTCGATCCTACTTTTGTGGGGAAACCGGACGGGTGCGAATCAATGACTGCGGAGTGTTGCAGATGAAAGTGCGGGAGAGAGCTGCGTGAGAAGACAAGCACCGTGCCGCGAGGCCCAAACCCGCGTCTCGAAAACCGCGAGACGCGGGGCACCCGGCCGACCCATCGGGACTCTGCGAGATAAACTTCAAGATAAAGCTATGGTCTACGGACGCGATCACAATCGGCAAACCAGCGTCAGATTGGGAATTGACTCCTCACCAAGAGAACGCCGATGGTATCCTCCCGATCAACAACCTTTGGTGTCACTGGAGCCGCGAATACAACGCAACCGTTCGTACCACAACGACATATCTGGTGGAGGCAGTATGTAATGGCTCGTATTGCGGGCAGTACGCACCTAACGTGACCCATTATCTAGACGAAGAAACAACGTCGAAACCAGGTACAACCAAGAAGACCTGGGACTACGCAACATTCACGTTGACGGGTTTCGATTCGGACTTCTTGGAAGAGTTGTACTGCAATAAACACAAACCGCCGGAGTAGATTGCCGTTCCCTGATCCTGATCTGCCGATTCTTGACAAGGAGATTATATGTCCCGGTTCCTCATCATCACATTCCTCGAATTAGCCGCATTTTCGATCATGTCTTTTGGCGACATGACAGTGAAGACCCGCACCGTCGTTGTAGAGGGCGGGAATAGACGTGAAGGTACCCGATACCTCTATTATCGAAGAGGAGCGATGAGGAGGCGAGACAGTATTGACAGTAAGGGAACGTCTTCAATTGCAACCATCGCGAATTGTGAGACAAAGGGCGGCTTTTTGATCGACCTGAATATGCATGAGTACCGGACCTACAAAGTTGTGAAGTTCTTGTCAGACGCGCAGCTTGCTGAGTATCTTAAGCAGAACCCTGGTAACGCCGCGCCCGTGGAGAGCCATACGGTCGATACTGGTGAACAAAAGACGTTCTTTGGTCTCCCAGCCAAGCACTTCATCACCACCATAAAACGATCACGAAGCAAAGACAACGACGGCGGAGAAGAGTCCATCGACGGTTGGTATATCGAGCACGAGCGCCCGGACAACAACTGTGCTCCCGACTATACGGCTAACCAGCTGCCTTATTTACTTCCAACAGGGCTTGTCACATATCCAGAGGTACCGCAGTTCCGCCACACCGGCCCCCTTCCAACCGGGCTGGCAGTTAAACTGATCCACACGATCAAGTTCGCCCCTTCGGAAAGCAACGCATCTGATCAAACATTCGCAACTGAGGAAACGGTCGAAGACCTGATCGACTCACCTGTCCAGCCAGCGCTTTTTGAACTCCCATCTGGATTTCATGAGAATTCGCAACTGTTTCACAAATAGTCCGTTGTAGGTCGCCAAAATTCAAAACGCACCTTGAAAGTGTGCGCGATATCGAGGGTTTCCCCATCCAAGATTCCACGATGGGGTCAGTCGACGCGCACCGATGCTGAGTCGGCAGTCGAGAGCCAATCTGCTTCTCATTTAATGACCAACGATCCGTAAGCGTCCGGGTTGTACCGTCTTGCTAAGTGTCCACGAACAAGTTAAGTGGACACTTCCGCAGGTGTGGATTTGATGTTCCAGGGCAGAAGTTCGTCGATGCGGTTGATGGGATGGTCGGCGATGCGGGTGAGCACATCGCACAGATAGGCTTCGGGATCGAGGCCGTTGAGTTTTGCCGAACCGATCAGGCTGTAGATGATGGCCGCCCGCTCTCCACCGGCGTCCGATCCCGCAAACAAATAATTCTTGCGGCCCAGAGCCACGCCGCGCAACGAGCGTTCGGCGGCGTTGTTATCGATCTCGATGTGTCCATCGTCGACATAGCGCAGCAGCGCATCCCAGCGCACCAGCGCGTAGCGAATCGCCGCCGTCGTCTCCGACTTGCGCGAGAGCTTCGACAACGTCGCTTCGAACCACTGTCGCAGAGAGTCGAGCAGTGGCTGGGCCTGCGCCTGGCCGGGTGCCCCAGGTCTCACTGGTTTTGCCGGGTGCCCCGCGTCTCGCGGTTTTCGAGACGCGGGTGCTGGTGCCATCGATCCTGTTCGTGGGTCACAGACTTTCCGTCGCGTCCATCCTATCTTTTTACTCGTGCCTCGATCTCTTCATCGCTACTACGGCGCCGGTGATCTCCATTTCATTACGTGCAGCTGTTTCGAGCGGCAGCCGTTCCTCGCCTCCGCCCGCTACCGCGATCTTTTCCTCACAGTGCTCGAAGCCGTGCGCCGCCGCTACCGGGTGGTGGTTTTGGGATACGTGGTCATGCCCGAACATTTTCACCTGCTCCTTAGCGAACCGCAACGCGGCACGCCCTCGACCGTCATGCCAGCGCTGAAGTTGGGATTCACCCGGCGCGTGCTCGGCGAGTGGAAGCGGCGGCGGGGAACCAACCAGCCAGAGTTTTGGGAGCCGCCGCACCAACTCTGGCAGCCGCGTTTCTACGACTTCAACGTCTGGAGCGAGCGCAAGTTGAGGCGCGTAGCGGGCGTCTGAGCCCGCTGCCGAAATCCCGAGCGCAGTCGAGGGACCTCCGTGGAGAAGCTGCGTTACATGCACCAAAATCCGGTCAAGCGTAGACTCGTCCTGGAGCCGGAACAATGGCCATGGAGTAGCTTTCGATCCTACTTTTGTGGGGAAACCGGACGGGTGCGAATCAATGACTGCGGAGTGTTGCAGATGAAAGTGCGGGAGAGAGCTGCATGAAAAGACAAGCACCGTGCCGCAGTCCAAACCCGCGTCTCGAAAACCGCGAGACGCGGGGCACCCGGCCGACACGGTTATCTCATCAGCCCAAAACCAGGGCGCGAACCTGGGCCACCAGCCCTCGGCTATCGCTCTACTCCAGCGCGTAAACGCACAAACCGCTCAGCAGCTTGGGGAAGAAGTCGGTGGATTTCTGGGGCAAAACCTCGCCGGCAAAAGCAATGTCCCGCACCTGTTGCATGCGGACCGGACTCATCAGAAAAGCAACGTTGGCTCCGCCCTTGCGGACCTGGGCCAGGGCTTCGTCCGTTTCACGGTAGTAGCTGATGTTCTGTTGGTTGCGGATGGATTCCTCGGAGAGTCCCAACACTCCCTCCAGCAGGCATTTGTGCAGTTGCACTACGTCGAGCGATTGCTGGCGTAAGGACAGGCCCGCGAAGATCTCCGACCCTAAGGACTTGGGGCGGTCAGCAGGAAGGCGCGGTTGGCGGCCACGGCCAACAATGCGGTTCCGGCTTGCGAGGCTTCGCGCAGAATGGCCTGCGCCCGGTGGGCGTCAATTGCGGGGTCAACCTCCTCCACGCCGAAGTGGGCGCGCGCGCCGTCACGCAGGGCGTCCTCGGAAAACGATGCCAACCCGTGCAGCACGCGATGGGTGGGCAGGATGACCAGGCCGGGGCTGTCCATATTGACGAAGGTCATCATGACAAATTCATAGGGAGCGTCTTTGGTTGCCGGGGTGCCGGCTGCGGTACGGCGCTCGTTGCGGTAGTTGAGCGCGGTTTCGTAGCGATGGTGGCCGTCGGCGATGATCAACTTCTTGTCGCGCATCTTGCCGCGAACCAACTCAATGACTTGGGGATCGGAAACCTTCCACACCCGATGCAGGACGCCGTATTCGTCGCGGGTCTCCATGTCGGGCGGGCCGCCGCAGGCGAGGGCGGTCTCGATTTCGGCGGAAGGGTCGCTGTAGAGCATGAAAATCTGTCCAAAGTGAGCGCGGGTGGCGCGCAGCAGGTCCAGGCGGTCGGCCTTGGGCTTGGCCAGCGTCTGCTCGTGGCGGAAAACGATCTGGGCGGAGTAGTCTTCCAGTCGTCCCAAGCCGATGAAGCCGCGGCGCTCTGCCTGAGTTTGGGTTCCGGGCACGGTAAAGCTCTGGGAATAAAAATACAGCGAGGGCTCTGCGTCCTGAGCCAATACCCCCTGGCTGCGCCAGTCTCCCAGAAACCCGGCGGCCCGGGTGTAAGGATTGTCGCCGGCCTGGTCTGCGGGCATCCGCTTGCCGAGAATAATACGTACCAGGTTATAGGGACTAGCCGCGTAATAGTCTTCCTGCATCTGAGGGCTGATCTTGTCGTAAGGCTGGGTGACGACCTCGGACAATGAGACCCGGGCCGGGTTGTAGCGAAGGGCGCGAAAAGGTGCGATGTGAGCCATAAGTGAAGACAAAATTGTAACAGGAGGCCCTGCACGAATGGCGCTGCCGTGAACGGATGTGGGAAATGCAAGACAATTTGGAAAAAGGACGGACCTCCGAAATGTCAAAAGTGCGTAATTTCTTGCGCAGGCGGCCCCAATCGCCGATAAAAAATGTTATGACATACCTGGAACATGAGCTATGCTACGATCAAGTTAACGAGGTGTTTATGACCCGCTACGATGTGCGCGGGTTCTCTCGCTCCTCCGGATCAGGGCCCCTTCCGTCGGTCCCCGCTCGTGCCCGTAAAAATTCTGCGCGTTTACATTGGGGCGCGAATTTGGCCTGCCTGCTGCTATTCCTTGCGGCCGTCGTCGGCGGCTTTTCTGTGTTTTGCGCAGCCCAGGTCAGCGACGTGGAAGATGTGCATGTCACGCCCCGCATCAAGCCGCCCGACACCGCCAAAAATGAGATTGTGGACGCCGCCTTCAAGGCTCACACCAAACCCATGCTGGTGGACGTCGATCTGGTGCTGGTCCCGGTCACTATTACCGACCCCCTGAACCGCCTGGTCACCGGGCTGGATAAGGACAACTTCAGCGTCTTCGAAGGCAAGGATGCGCAGGAGATTCGCAGCTTCTCCAGCGAGGACGCACCGGTGTCTCTGGGCATTATCTTTGATATGAGCGGCAGCATGAGCAGCAAGATTGACCGGGCGCGGGAAGCGGTGGGGGAGTTTCTCAAGACCGCAAACCCGCAGGATGAATTCTTCCTGATTGCGTTTTCCGATCAGCCCGAACAGCTTGCCGACTTCACCCAGGTGGCGGATGAAATCCAGAACAAGCTGATGTTCACCGCTCCCCGCGGACGCACCTCGCTGCTCGATGCCATCTACCTGGGCGTTCATAAAATGCGCCAGGCAAAATATCCCAAGCGGGCGCTGCTCATCATTTCCGATGGCGGAGACAATCACAGCCGCTATACCGAGGGCGAGATCAAATCCACGGTCAAGGAAGCGGATCTGCTGATCTATGCTATCGGGATCTACGATCACTACTTTGCCACGACCGAGGAGCAGTTGGGGCCAGCCCTGCTGGCTGAAATCACGGACTTGACCGGGGGCCGGGCTTTTACCATTGACAACCCCAATGACCTGGCTGATGTAGCCACAAAAATTGGCACCGAGCTCCGCAACCAATATGTGATTGGATACCGTCCTAAGAACCGGGCGCACGACGGCAAATGGCGTAAAATCAAGGTGAAACTCACTCCACCAAAAGGATTGCCGCCGCTGCGTGTGTATGCCAAGACGGGTTACTATGCTCCTTCGGAATAGCCGACTCTGGGTTCTGCTGGCCGGCGTATTCTTGTTCAACCTGGCAATCTTCCGCGTAGCGATTCTGGCGCAGGAGGCCGTCAGTCCGCAGGCGCAGCCCGCCGCTTTCTCGCAACAGGACAATGCTCCCGCGGCTCAATCGCAAGGACAGTCGCCCGCCGACAATGACAGCGGCGTCTTCGTGTTCAAGAAGGAAGTCGAAGAGGTGGCGCTGCACGCCTCGGTGGTGGACAACAAGGACCACATGGTCCTCGACCTGGGCCGGGATGCCTTCACCGTCTTCGAGAACGACAAGCCGCAGACCCTTACTTCCTTTCGCCGGGAAGATGTTCCCGTGGCCATGGGCATCGTGATTGATAACTCCGGCTCCATGCGGGAAAAGCGCGACAAGGTGAATAAAGCTGCATTGGACCTGGTGATGTCGAGCAACCCGCAGGACCAGGTCTTTGTGGTCAATTTCAACGATGAGTACTACCTGGATCAAGACTTTACCGACAACGTTAAGTTGCTGCGGCAGGCCCTGGAAAAAGTTGAAGCTCGCGGAGGCACCGCCTTGTACGACGCGGTGGTGGCGTCGGCCGAGCAACTCAAGCAGGCCAAGCTGCAAAAGAAAGTGCTATTCGTGGTAACCGACGGCGAAGACAACGCCAGCCGCACCACACTGGAGCAGGCGGTGCGCTGGCTGCAAGTGGAAAATGGACCCACCGTCTATGCCATTGGACTCCTGGGTGGCGAAGAAGGGGAAAGGCGGGCCAAGCGCGCTCTGGAAACCCTGGCCCTCAGAACCGGCGGCATCGCCTTCCTGCCTAAAACGGTTGACCAGGTAGACGAAATCAGCCGCACCGTGGCCCATGATATCCGCAGCCAATACACTCTCGGCTACAAGCCGACTACTCCCAAGAGCGTTGGCGGATACCGCACCATTCGCGTGGACGCCCGCGCCAAAGGCTACAGCAAATTAACCGTAAGAACCCGCAGCGGCTACTACGCCGGGCAAAGTCCCGCACCCGGCGGCCCGAACTAAAGTCATCGCATTGTCATCCTGGAACTGTGATAGCCGCGAAGGATCTTACGAAACTCACCCTCGCGACCGCGCCGACAGCGCAAACTGTCGTAAGATCCTTCACCAGAGGCTTGTTCAGGATGACAACGAAGCGGATCAATGAAGCCTAAACAACAACCCGGTTTTGCTACCCGCGCCATTCACGTCGGCCAGGAGCCCGACCCCGAAACCGGAGCGGTTGCGGCCCCCATCTACCCGACGTCCACCTACGTTCAACAGGAACTTGGCAAGAACAAGGGATACGAATACGCGCGCGTTTCCAACCCTACGCGCACGCGGCTGGAGCAGAATTTAGCTGCGCTCGAAGGCGGCGTGGCGGCGCGAGTCTTCGCCAGCGGCATGGCGGCCATCAATGCCATCTGCGCCATGTTCAAGTCCGGCGATCACGTGGTTTGCGGTCACGATCTCTACGGTGGAGTGCCGCGGTTGTTCAATCAGGTTTTGACCGGCTATGGCATGGAATTCACCTACGTAAACACCACTGAGCCAGGGAACGTCGAACGAGCCATCCGCAAGAGCACCCGCATGGTCTATGTGGAGACCCCGACCAATCCCCTGATGACGGTGACCGACATTCGCGCCATCAGCCAGGTCTGCCGCCGCAGGAAAGTGGAACTGGTGGTGGATAACACCTTCATGTCCCCGTATTTTCAGCAGCCGATTGCGCTAGGTGCTGACATGGTGGTGCACTCGACCACAAAATTTCTCAATGGCCATAGCGATGGGCTGGGCGGTGTGGTGGTGTGCACTAATCCGGAGCAAGTGGAGAAGCTGAGTTTTGTGCAAAAGGCTGCCGGAGCGATTCTATCCCCGTTTGAGTGCTGGCTGGTGCTGCGTGGAGTGAAAACCCTAGCGGTGCGCATGGAGCAGCATGACCGCAGCGGGCGAATGGTCGCCGACTTCCTCGCAAATCACAAAAAGGTAAAGAAGGTTTTCTATCCGGGACTGCCCGAGCACCCGCAGCATGAACTGGCTAAGCAACAGATGACCGGCTTCGGTTCAATGATCACCTTCGAGACTGGCTCGCTCGGCAAAGCGAAGAAGCTGCTGAAAAAAGTGCGGGTGTGTTCGCTGGGCGAGTCTCTGGGAGGCGTGGAAACGCTCATCTCCCATCCCGCGACCATGACTCACGCCGCGCTGGGCGAAAAGGGAAGAAAAGCCATCGGCATCAGCGACGGCATGGTGCGCATCTCCGTAGGAATCGAAAACGTGGAAGACATTCTTGCGGACTTGGAGCGAGCGCTGGCGGAAGTCTCGTAAATGGTGTCCTCTGTGTGCCCCCCTGATTGTCTCAGAAATTCATGATTTCCGATCTACCGACTCGTCAATCCACTTCATGTACGCGGGAGTTCCTTGCGCGATCGACACGCCGATGCACTCCGGCAGTTCGTAGGAGTGCAACTCGCGGATCGTATTGCACACATTATCGAAGGCCGCCGCCGTAGTCTTAATCAGGAGCATCCATTCCTGCGACTCTTCGGTTTTGCCTTTCCAGCGATAAATGGATTCAACTCCTTTGATGATGTTGACGCAGCCGGCCTGCCGCCGCTCGACGAGCGCATCGGCGATGCGGCGAGCCTCTTCGTTGGACCCTGCCGTAGTGAAGACGAGAATCTTATCGGTCATATTAGAATCAGTCATGGGGCACCGGCCGTCAGTCCCTGGTCACGGGATGTAGACAACTGCTTCTAAACTAAAGCGAGTCATCATGGCAATGCAAATCAGGGCAGCGCAAATCAAATTCGGCACTTCGGGATGGCGGGCAATTGTGGCGGAGGAGTTCACCTTTGCCAATGTGCGGCGCGCGGTCGCAGGAATTGCGCGCTACGTGGCGGAACAAAAGCCCTCCGGCGCCCGAGTGATTGTGGGCCGGGATCCCCGCTTTCTGGGTGAAACTTTCTGCTCCATTGCGGCTGAAACCCTTAGTGCGCATGGCATTGCGCCGCTGGTGATCGCGGAGGCCGCGCCCACCCCAGCCATCAGTTACGGAGTAATCCGCGAGCAGACCGACGGAGCCATTAACTTCACCGCCTCGCACAATCCGCCTGAGTACAACGGGATCAAGTTCTCCACCCCGGACGGCGCGCCGGCCCTGCCCGAGGCCACGCACAAAATTGAGGCTGAAATTGCGGCCTTCGACGCTGCCGGGGAAGCTGCCGTTTCCCCGGCAAGGATACCCACAGGCTCGGTCGATCCCCGTGACACCTATCTGTCGCGGCTGCGCGAGATGGTTGATCTCGGAGCCATCCAGAAGGCGGGGCTGCGCGTGGCTTTTGATCCCTTGTGGGGAGCGGCCCGGGGATATCCGGACGCGCTTTTGCGCCAGGCAGGAGTCGAAGTTGCCACGGTTCACGACTACCGCGACGTGCTTTTCGGCGGGCACGCCCCGGAGCCCGACGATCGGCTCCTCGAGGATTTGCGCGGCAAGATGAAAGAGGTCAAGGCGCATATTGGCATCGCCACCGACGGAGACGCCGACCGCTTCGGCATCGTCGATCAGGACGGAACTTTCTTCCAGCCTAACTACATTATTGCGCTGCTCTTCGATTACTTAGTGGAAAGCCGCGGCTGGAAGAATGGCGTTGCCAAATCCGTTGCCACCACAAATATGGTGAATGCGCTGGCCCGGCACCACGGAATCGAACTCTACGAAACGCCGGTGGGCTTCAAGTACATTGGCGAACTGATCAAGCAGGACAAAATCGCAATTGGCGGCGAGGAAAGCGCCGGGCTCTCCATCCGCCATCACGTCCCGGAAAAAGACGGCATTCTGGCGGGATTGCTCTGTTGTGAGATGGTGGCCAAACTAGGCAAGCCGCTGGGGCAACAATTAAGGGACCTATTTGCCAAAGTTGGTTCCTTTTATCCCCAGCGCCAGAACTTCCGCTTGACGCCGGAGGTGAAAGAGAAGTTCACTGGTAAGTTACAACTACAACCCAAGGATTTCTTTGGCCACAAGGTCAAGGAGATTGTTCGTACCGACGGACTTAAGCTGGTATTTGAGGACGGAGCTTGGGTGTGTTACCGCCTGTCAGGGACCGAACCGGTGGTTCGAGTTTATTCGGAAGCGGGCAGTGAACAAGATCTGGAGAAGTTGAGCGCGGCGGCCAAGCAATGGATTTTCGAGTGAATCTAAGATTCCCGGGACGGGCGCGGTCAGGACCGGCGCGGCCTGAGCATGGACCGCAGGTTCTGGCTGAACGTGCTCCGCAGGCCGAGGCCTGGGCCGAGCGTCTGGCAAGCAAGCTGCGGCCCGCGCTGTTTTCCGTCTATCAAGTCCGTCGCAAGCTGGCCACGGTCGCGGTTGTAGTGCTGACGGCGTGGTTATTCGCGCATGTGACCTTTGGCGCCAACGGCATGGTGGTTTACCGGCAGAAAAAAGCCGAATATCAAAACCTGCAGAAGGAAATCGACGGCCTGCAGAAGGAAAACGACACTCACACTTCCCAAGTCAAAGCTCTAAAGACCGATCCCAAAGCCATCGAGCAGGAGGCGCGGGAGCAGTTGCATTATGCGCGGCCGGGAGAGGTCATCTACGTTACCCCAGCGTCAGTTCCGGCGCAGCGCCCCACTCTGGACTCCGCCAAAAAATAGGTCTTACCGGGTGAGGCCTGGCCTCCGTCTCTCCAGCTGGGTGTGCTATAGTGGGCACACACTCGGGTAGATGTGGCTTGCTGGAAGACGTTTGCAGCGGAGACGCCGGTAAGACCCCAGAAGTTCGGCCAAAATCTGCGGCTTCGGCCGCCAATTCAGAGGAGTTCTCGCGATGAAAAAGCTGTTACTGGTTTGTGCTGTCTTCTCCATGTTTTTCCTCATGATCGCTACCGTTTGGGCTGACGATATGGGCAAAGCCGAAACTGTCAAAGGCTGGGTGAGCGATTCCAAGTGTGGAGTGAAGGGCGCCAATGCCAAGGCGGAAGAGTGCACCAAGAAGTGCATCGCCGAGGGCGCTTCGATGGTATTTGTGACCGACAAGGATAAAAAGGTCCTGACCATCGACAACCCCGATGCCCTCAAAGATCACGTTGGACATCATGTGGCGGTCAAAGGCCATGTGATGGGCGACTCCATCCATGTTGAAAGCGCGAAGATGCTGATGTGATTGGTTGAAACGGAAGATTTCGCGGGCGGCCAGGCGGCCGCCTTTTTTATTGCCGGCCGTGAGGGCGCCCCGTCCAAGCTCCGCTCGGGCGGGTTTCTCCCAGGCCTGCTTTAATCCGGTTACCGCACCGTGCCTTCCAGCGGAGAACTGGCGGTAGCGTAAAGTTTCTTGGGCATGCGTCCAGCAAGATAAGCTTGCCGTCCCGCCAATACACCATTTTTCATGGCTTCCGCCATCAGCACCGGATCCTGCGCACCTGCAATGCCTGTGTTCATCAGCACCGCATCGGCGCCCAGTTCCATGGCCACGGCCGCGTCGGAAGCGGTTCCTACTCCGGCATCCACGATCAGCGGAACGCTGGTAATCACTTCCCGCAAAATTCGGATATTGGCAGGATTCTGTATCCCTAGTCCGCTGCCAATCGGCGCCGCCAACGGCATTACCGCGCTCGCACCCACATCGAGCAATCTCTTGGCAAATACCACATCATCAGAAGTGTAGGGGAGAACCGTAAAGCCTTCCTTTACCAGCACCCGCGTGGCCTCGAGGGTGGCCTGCACGTCGGGATACAAGGTCGCCTGATCGCCAATCACTTCCAGCTTCACCCAATCGGAGAGCCCCACTTCGCGCCCCAGGCGCGCCGCGCGAATTGCCTCGTCAGCCGTGTAGCAGCCCGCCGTGTTGGGCAGCAGAAAATATTTCTTGGGATCAATGTAGTCGAGCAGCGACTCCTTGCTGCGGTCCAGATTCACCCGGCGCACCGCGACCGTCACCATATCGGCGCCGCTGGCTTCGAGCGCGCGGGCGGTTTCCTGAAACGATTTGTATTTTCCCGTGCCTACAATCAAGCGGGAACGAAACTCGCGACCAGCAATGATCAATGAGTCCATGGTGGCTCTATTGTAGTCGCGCGTCATCCCGAAGCGAAACCACCGGCCTTACTCAGCCAGTCCGTTGCCATTGTCGCTTAGGGGACGGGCCCAACTCTTAACCGGTAGGCCCGTCCTTGCCACATATAATGGCGTAACTAACCGGCGCGAGACTCAATCCCATGCACCTCGGCAAAATCCGCCAAGCCCTGCGCAGATTGTGGAAGAGCCGGGGATTCTCTTTGTCCGTGGTCTTGACGCTGGGACTCGGAATCGGCGCTACCGCCGCCGTCTTCAGCATCATTTATGCAGTGCTGCTTCGGCCACTCCCCTACCTCAAGCCGGCGGAGTTGATGAGTATCTCTCTCAGCAAGACGCCGAACGATGAAACCACTGCATACGGATTTTCCCCGGCAAACTTCACCGATTTCCGCGCGCAGAATCGCTCGCTCACCGATCTGGCCGCGTATTTCACGATGCACTACACGCTCAATGCGCACGGCGAACCAAAGCTGCTCGAGGGCACCGCGGTGTCGGCGAACCTTTTCGATATTCTCGGGGTTCGCCCCATCCTGGGTCGAAACTTCCGGCCGGAAGAGGACAGTTACTCGGCACAGCATGTGATGATCCTGAGTCATCATGTGTGGGCGGAAGAGTTTCACAGCGATCCCAACATTGTTGGCAAACCAGTGGTACTGAATGGGGAGTCGTTTTATGTGGTCGGGGTCATGCCTCCCGGTCTTAATATCAGCGACAAGGACCATGCCGACCTGTGGATTCCCCTGCGGCAGCAGATTCGTCCCGACCGCATGTTATGGCGCGACCAGACATTTCTGAATGTGGTGGGAAGATTGCGTCCGGGCGTCTCGATGGATCAGGCGCGCGCCGATATGAATCGCATTGCGGCGCAACTGCACGCGCAATATCCCACGGTTGCTAACAACGGTACGGGCGCAGTGGTGATTCCGTTGCAGCAGTTTTTGAACGCCCCGGCCCGGACCTCTTTGCTCTTCTCCCTCGGCATTGTTGCGTTGGTGCTGCTGATTGCCAACGCCAATGTTGCCATTTTGATGCTGGCCCGAGTCACCGCGCGCATACGGGAACTCTCGGTGCGCCGCGCGCTTGGGGCCAGCGCGTGGCAGATCTTAAGCGACGTTTTGCTGGAGAGTGTGACGCTCGGCGTGCTCTCCGGAGCGGCCGGAGTGATCCTAGCGGTATCTGCCCGTGCACCGCTGTTGCATTTTTTCCCCGATCACGATTCGTTCAAATTCATCGGAATCAATTATGTGGTGTTGGCTTTCGTGGCGGGGATTTCGGTTGTCGCCGGACTGGGCTTCGGGCTGATTCCGGCGCTGGTGGTGCTGCGAAGCGATATTCAACACGTGCTGCGCAACGGGGGAAATACCTCGACCACGGATGCGCATGGCCGGCGCTTGCGTCATCTGCTGATTGTGGGAGAGATTTCGCTTTCGATCGTATTGCTGTTCGGCAGCGGCGTCTTAATGCGAAGCCTTCTCGCGCTGCAGCGCCAGCCGCTCGGTTTCCGCACCGATCACGTACTCGTTTCCTACGTTCCCATGCCGCGCACGCGCTATCAGAATAATGACGACGTAGCGAAGTTCTTTGACCAGGTTACGCGACAACTGCGTGCGGTTCCGGGTCTGCAAGCGGTAGGCTTGGTGCGTCCGTATCCTTTCCGGGGTTGCGGCGGGGAGGCCTTCAGGATTTCGGGCCGTTCGTTTGCGCCGGGCGAATACGAGGATGGGTGCCTTGAGTTCATCGACGAGGGATATTTCCCCGTCTTCAACATTCCGTTGCTTAGTGGCCGCAATTTTACCGAGGCGGACAATGGACAATCGCAAGCGGTGGCAATTGTGAACGAAGCGTTTGTCCGTAAATATTGGCCCGGCGAGGACGCGGTGGGGAAGTATCTGGAGATTATCCGGCGTCCGCAAGGGCCTTTGCGAGTCATCGGGGTGGTGGGCAACGTGCGTCCTGAGATCGAAGCCGATTTTCTTCCCCAGATTTATGTCTCCTACCGGCAAGTAACCTTTCAGGCGATGGCGATTGTGACCTTACGCCACGACACGGCGACTTCCCTGGACAGTGTGGTGCGCCGGGCCGTGCAAAATGTGGATCCGCAGATGCCCGCGCCCGGCATGGACAGCATTGAGTCGGTTGTTCATGACTCCCTTGCTCCCTGGAGGTTTGCCCTGGCGCTGCTGGGTGGGCTGACCACGCTGGCGGTCGTGCTGATTATTGTTGGATTATTTGCCGTAATTTCTTACCTGGTGAGGGAACGAACCAAGGAATTGGGTGTACGGATGGCGCTAGGAGCCAGTCGAGGCAACGTCATGAAATTGGTTTTGAGCCAGAGTTTGCGCCTTGCGCTAGCTGGAATCGCCCTGGGGCTGGTCCTCACCTTCGCTCTAGCGCGATTTGCGGCCAGCGTGGAGTACGCCATCCGCCCCAACGATCCTGCAACCTTCATTCTCGTGGCCGCCGCGGTCGCGGCGATTTCGATATTTGCGGCGTATATTCCTGCACGTAGGGCAGCGCAGGTGGACCCGCTAATTGCCCTTCGCGAAGAGTAAGCGGATTCGCTCCCTTCACGTGCCTTCCAACGGTCAGTACTTCACAATGGCCGAAAACGACTTCGGATCAAGGCTCGCGCCACCGACCAGTGCGCCATCAATATCTGCCTCGGCCATCAGCGCTTTCGCGTTTTCCGGCTTCACCGACCCGCCATAGAGAATGCGCAGGTTGCCGGCTAGTTCCTGACCGAAGGCCTTGGCCGCCTCTCCGCGAATCAGTCCATGAGCTTCTTCCGCCATTTGCGGCGTGGCCGTCTTGCCGGTGCCGATAGCCCAGACAGGTTCGTAAGCCACGATCAATTTTGCCGCTTTCTTCGCCGAGACGGCGTGAAACGCGCGCAAGCATTGGCGGCGCAGCACGTCCTCGGTGGCTCCCGCTTCGCGTTCTTCCAGAACTTCCCCCACGCACACGATCGGGATCAACCCGGCTTCCAGCGCGGCTTTCAGCTTAAGATTCACCGTGTCGTCGGTCTCCCCAAAATACTGCCGGCGCTCGGAGTGGCCAATAATGACGTGGGTGCAACCAATATCCAGCAACATGCTGGTACAAATTTCGCCGGTATAGGCACCTTCTTTTTCCCAATGCAGATTCTGCGCGCCGATCGCCACATTCGATCCCTTGGCCGCAGCGAGAGCGGCATACAGATCAATGTAAGGAGGACAAATCACGATCTCGTCGCGGCTGTGGCCGGCCACCAGCGGCAAGAAGTCGCGGAAGAAAGCCTCGGTTTGGGTGGGATTCTTGTACATCTTCCAGTTGGCGGCCATTACTTTTTTGCGAGCCATAGAGTCCTTTCAAACAAACTGTTAACCACAGAAGGCACGGAGTCTCCGAGAGGAACCGCTAGAAGCTACTTATCCGTCAGCGCTTCCACTCCCGGCAGCTTCTTGCCTTCTAGAAATTCGAGCGACGCGCCCCCGCCTGTCGAGATATGCGTAATCTTGTCGGCTACGCCTGACTTCTTCACTGCGGAGACCGAATCGCCGCCCCCAACGATAGAGATTGCCGCAGCGTTTTCCGCCACAGCATGGGCGATCTTGAATGTTCCTTTGGCAAACTGCGAAACCTCAAACACGCCCATCGGTCCATTCCAAACAATGGTGCGCGCCCCCGAAATCTCCTCGGCAAAAAGCTCCACCGTCTTAGGACCGATGTCGAGAGCCATCATGTTCGCCGGAATAGGCTGGTCGCCGCTTACGGTTTGTGTGGCTGCACTGGCATCCATCTTTTCGGCAATCACATGATCAATCGGAAGCAGAAACTTCAGCTTACGCTTCTGGGCTTCCTGTAAAAGCCGGCCGGCGAGCTCGATCTTGTCTTCTTCGACGAGCGATTTGCCCACCTGCTTGCCCTGCGCTTTCAGGAAGGTGTACGCCATGCCGCCGCCGATGATGATGGTGTCCACTTTATCCATCAGATTCTGAATCACCGGAATCTTGTCGCTCACCTTGGCGCCCCCCAGAATTGCCACGAACGGCTTCTCCGGATGCTGCAAGGCTTTGCCCAGGTAAGTGAGTTCCTTCTCCATCAGCAGGCCGGCTGCGGATTTCTGCACGAATTTAGTGATGCCGACGGTGGAAGCGTGGGCGCGGTGCGCCGTCCCAAAGGCATCATTCACGTAGAAATCGGCCAGGCTGGCCAATTGCCTGGAGAACTTTTCGTCGTTGGCTTCTTCCTCGGCGTGGAAGCGCAGATTCTCCAGCAGGAGCGTTTGTCCCTTTTCCAGCTTTCCCGCCATTTCCGTGGCTTCCTGTCCAACGCACTCCGGGCAGAAACCAACGTTCTCGCCGCGCGCCAATTCCTTGTCGAGCATCATGCGCAGGCGCTCCGCTACCGGCTTGAGGCTCATCTTCGGATTGGGTTTGCCCTTGGGACGCCCGAGGTGTGAGGCCAGAATCAGCCGCGCCCCGTGGCGCAGGGCGTATTCGATGGTCGGCAGGGTTTCGCGGATGCGGGTGTCGTCCATCACCCGGCCATCTTCGAGCGGGACGTTGAAGTCTACTCGCATGAACACGCGGTGGTCATTAAGCGGTAAATCACGAATGGACAGTTTGGACATGATTTTGGTCCTTGGTAGCGCCGCCGTCCGCGGCGGCTGTCGTGGCGGCGTCCCCGCCGCCGCTGCGAGGGCGGGACACCCTCGCAGACAGCTCGCAAGATAACGGCGCTACAGTAAGGTTACAGGCCTTTGCTGGCCAGTAAGTTGATTAGGTCACGCACGCGGCAGGAGTATGCCCACTCGTTGTCGTACCAGGAGATTACCTTCACGCAGTTGCCGCCGACCACCAGGGTCATGGGAGCGTCCACCACGGAAGACCGCCCATCGCCCTTGAAGTCCGAAGAGACCAGTTGCTCTTCTTCGTATCCGAGATAGCCCTTCAGCGGACCGCTCTCGGATGCTTTCTTGAACGCTGCGTTCACTTCTTCCTTGGTGGTCTTCTTCTCCACCCATACCACCAAATCCACCACCGAGACGTTCGGGGTGGGCACGCGCATGGAGAATCCGTCGAGCTTTCCGCCGAGTTCGGGGATGACCAGCTTTAAAGCCTTGGCGGCTCCGGTGGTGGTCGGAATCATGGATAGCGCCGCTGCCCGGGCCCGCCGCAGATCTTTGTGCGGGAAGTCGAGAATTACCTGATCGTTGGTGTAGGAGTGGATGGTCGTCATGGTTCCGCTGACGATCTTGAATTGGTCATTGAGCACTTTCGCGATCGGCGCCAGACAGTTGGTAGTGCAGGAAGCATTGGAAATAATGTTGTGCTTCGCCGCGTCGTACTTCTCCTGGTTCACGCCCAGAACCACGGTGAAGTCTTCGTTCTTTGCCGGGGCCGAAATAATTACCTTCTTGACCGACCCGTGCAGATGTTTTTTGGCGTCATTAGCGTCGGTAAACTTACCCGTCGATTCGATGACGACTTGCGCCCCCACCGATTCCCAGGGCAGGGCAGCAGGGTCTTTTTCCTTAAAGACCTTGAAAGTTTTGCCATCCACGGTGATGCTGTCCGCGCCGGCCGTGACCTTGTTCGGCAAATTGCCCAGAACGGAGTCGTACTTCAGCAGGTGAGCCAGAGTCTTAGGGTCGGTAAGGTCGTTGACTGCTACAAATTCGAGGTTGGGATCATTGAGCGAAGCGCGCAATACGTTGCGCCCGATGCGTCCGAAGCCATTAATGCCTACTTTAATTGCCATGTCGCCTCCAGAAGAGTAAATAAAGACCGCACCTAAAGATGATGGGTGATGATTGGGTCATAAAAAGCTTAACAGGCCAATGTATTCATCGGCAAATGAGCAGGATGTGATGAGGATCACAATGGCTGGTTACTGGGGTCCTAACTTGGCACGGTGCAGCAATCGTGCGCTACGAGATTAGAACTTCCAAATAAACATTCTGCTTGCTCCACAGGAATGAAACTCGGGCCAACCAATACTTCTTTCGAACCGCGGCACGGGCTCGCGGGAAGTCTTCCGGCAGAAGAATCCGCGCCACCCCGCTGAACTCTGGACCTTTGATCTTGCCGCGGACGCTGCAAGGGGCGACTCGCACCTGAGGATTGTTCCGTAAGCGCTTGACCTTTCCTGAGTCACCGCGCGCCATCACGTAGAGCTTGGTGTCATCTTCGCCAAACCATACCGGGGTCGGCACCGCGACCCCGCTCTTGCGGAACGTGGTCAGCGAGATGTACTTCTGTCCACGGATTTCGGATGGAATAGAGGCAGCCATGGCAAACATTGTATGGGAATCGCACCAAGCTTTGCTCGCGGCGGCGTGGCCAAGGTTGCCGAGTTTTAACCCCCAAGAGCACGAAGGTACACCACGGTAGCCAAAGGAACCCGACAAACTAGGACCTTCGTGATACTTCGTGTCCTTGGTGGTTCATGGTTTCTCGCAGAAGTAAGCCTCTACTGCTTGCCGGAGTGGTCAGGTAAAAGGTGGCAATAAGTGCGCCTTGGCTTGGCAGCCTAGGTACCCGCTTCACGTCTCCGATTGCCCGCAACCCCGCCCCTATGTTAAAAGCCAATCATGCGCAAATGGATGAGCGAGCGCTTTAAGCGCCGCAAGAAGGCCACCGAGAAGCCCACCACCGATGGAGCTCCCGCCTCGGCACCCCTACAACCCAAGTACTTTGAGGCCGAGACCTCAGTGCCGGCTGACGCGGCGACCCGCGAGCCTGAACCCTTTCCCGAACCAACCGAACCGGCGGAACAGCCCGAAGCCTCCGAAGCGTCTCCTGGACCGGCATCGTCGTCGTCCCCGCCTCGATCCGCGGCCAGCGATGACCCTGCCCGGCGCAGTCGCCGCCGCCGCCGGGGCAGAGGAGGGCGCGGCCGCGAAAAGGCCCCGCCAACGGCGACTGCCGCGGCCCCAATCGAGCCTGCTGCGCCGGTCCCCGCCGTCGTTTCGCCCAGTTCTCCCAAGGGTACGGTCGTGCTGGCCATTGGACTGCCCGGGTCCGGCAAAAGCGCCTGGTTCAAGCGTCACAAGATTACCCCGCTTTCCAGCGACATGCTGCGGGCTCTGCTGTTTGACGACCCCACCGAACAACGTTTTCAGGACTTGGTGTTCTCCAACCTGCGGGCCATGCTGAAGGCCAGGCTGATCGCCCGCCGCCCGGTGAACTACGTGGACGCCACCAACCTCTCGCCGCATGAGCGCCATAGTTGGATCAAGCTGGCTCATGATTATGGCTATGAAGTGCATGCCGTATTTTTCGATGTGCCCGCCGAGGTTTGCCTGGAGCGCAATCGCCGTCGCGACCGCGTGGTGCCCGAAGACGTGATGCAACGCATGGCCGCCAAACTGCGTCCGCCCACCTTCGAGGAAGGGTTTACCAAGATCACGGTGGTAAAAGTGAAGAAGAAGGACAACGAGGTGGCCGAGGGTTAGAGGATTTCAGATCAATTGCCCGCGAAAAGCCTGCGCCGTTGTACTGCTTGAGTGGGGCAGCGCTTCAGTGCCTCGTGAGAACCAGTTCTTGGCTGTTTTGGGGGGGAACCTACAGCACGAAAATCAGTCCCGGAGGGACGGCCGAGTTTCTCAAGCACGCTCAGAGGGCCGGCGCAAATCATCATGAAGATAAAAATAAGCTTCGCCTTGGCCGGCCTCGCGGTCTTGTTGTCCGCAGCCGCCGCACAGCAAAGAACCGAAAGCCCGGAGCGGCAAATCTTCAACGCTGCCAATGAGGCGCGCCGCGCCCAAGGGCTCATGCGGTTGAAGTGGAATGAGCCCCTGGCCCGGGCAGCGCGTCAACATGCCGAAGTCATGGCGCGCCAGAATGCGCTTTCCCACCAGTTCCCGAAGGAGTTGGCGTTATCGGCACGAGCTTCCCACGCCGGCCTGTATTTCATTTCGATCGCCGAGAATGTTGCCCAGGGCCAGGACGCCGATAACATCAGCGATCAATGGGTGAGGTCGCCCGAGCATCGGCAGAATCTGTTGGACCCCGAGATGAACGTCATCGGAATTGGCATCGCCGAACGCGACGGAGAACTGTTCGCGGTCGAGGACCTGGCCAAAATCAAGCCGCAGTGATTCCGCCGGCTTTGTCACATCCTGGAAACATCTAGCTCTCTGAGACTAGACTTCTACTCTCCAAGGAGAAAGAAGAAATGAAACCTGCCCAGCACATAACCGCTGCCTGCCTTTTTCTCTTCGCATTGGTTCTCAATTCCTGGGCGGCGAACCCGCCCAAGTCCGTGCTCTTGTGGGCGGACGGCGCTCCGGGCGCGCTGGGCGCTACCGACGCCGACAAGCCCTCGCTTGACGTGTACCTTCCAGAAAAAACCGACTTGGGTACCGGCGTGCTCGTGGTTCCCGGTGGAGGCTACCAGTTCCTCGCGCTCGATCACGAAGGAGCGCAAGTTGCCCAATGGCTGGTGGAGCGCGGAGTGGCCGCATTTGTCCTGCATTATCGAATCGCGCCCCGTTACCACTATCCCGCGCCCATACAGGATGGGCAGCGTGCCATGAGCTTTCTGCGCGCCCACGCCGCGGAGTACGGCATCAAGCCAGACCGCATCGGCATCTGGGGATTCTCCGCCGGCGGGCATTTGGCATCCTCGGTGACAACCCATTTCGATGCCGGCCAGCCGGACGCCACCGATCCGGTCGAACGAGTCAGCGATCGTCCGGATTTTGCCATCTTCGCCTATGGTGTGCTGAGCATGGAACCGGAAATTACTCATCCCGGCTCACGCCTGAATTTGCTGGGACCGAATCCTGATTCCTCGCTGGTCGAGCAATTCACCAATGCCAGGCAAGTGACCCGCGACACTCCACCGTGTTTTATTTTTCACACCGCTGCCGACCAGGTCGTTCCTGTTCTGAACAGCGTCAACTTCTATCTGGCGCTGCTGCGCGTGGGCGTCCCCGCCGAGCTCCACGTCTTCGAACAAGGGCAACATGGCGTAGGCCTTGCTCAAAAGGATCCCCAGCTTCGCAAATGGCCCGAATTACTGGAAGGCTGGATGCACTTGCACGGATGGATGTGACAGCTTCGCCTCCTTTTGCATCCTCCCGCCTATTCCGTCATCTGATGGAGAGGCTGGCAGAAGGGTCAGGAAGCGCGAAGGCTCAGAAGCCCGTGGTGCAAGTACGGTTTGTATCAGGGTATGCCTTCAGGCATACCGCAAGTGCCGTGTTATGAATTCGCCTTTAGGCGCTGTTTTCGTAATTCGACATTTACCACACGCTGTTAGGCGATCTTTGAGGGAGACGCTAGGAGCGCCGTAACCGCCTGTAGAATGAGAGCGGCATTGACCAAAACATGTGTGACTGCGTCCAACCCTGTCAGGAGAACTCTCGGTGAAGTCGCAATGTCTGCCTTTCACCCAGATTCCGCACACCACCCGGCTCTTCGCCGACTTCCTCAACTATTCACCCAGGGTCTGGCCGTTTTATCCTCGTTCCCCCCGCTTTGGAGATTGGTTTAAGGACGCCGCCTCCAGTCTGCATTACGAAGCAGTTCGCCGGCAGCAGGTATCGGATATCCTGGAGCGCCAAAATCGCAGCTGGGAGGCATCACCCAAGACGCTGGAGAATATCGCCCGCCTCCGCGCCGGGGCGGCAGCGGTAGTGACCGGCCAGCAGGTAGGGCTGTTTGGCGGCCCGCTGTTTTCTATTTTCAAGGCGCTTACCGCGGTGAAGCTGGCCGATGAAGCCAGCGCCGGCGGAGTGGATTGCGTCCCCGTGTTCTGGCTGGCCACGCAAGATCATGACCTGGAGGAAGTGAATCATGTCGCCATTCCGCGATCCGATTCTTCCTTGCAGACCTTTACCGCCGCCACCCAGGGCGTGCCGGATGCTCCCGTAGGCGCCATCACTTTCGGCGCGGAGATCGAGCCTGTGGTAGCGGCCGCAGCCGAATTGCTGGGGGATTCTGAGGTCACGGATTTCCTGCGCAACAGTTACCGTCCGGGAGAAACCTTCGGCAGCGCCTTTGCCCGTTTGTTCGCGCGCTTGTTCGCGGATTGGGGAGTGATCCTGCTCGATTCCTCCGATCCTGCGTTGAGCAAGCTTTCCCAGCCCATTTATCACGCCGCCATTGAACGCGCGGTTGAGTTGAACGAAAAGTTGTTAGCCCGTGGCAGGGAACTGGAGGCCGCCGATTATCACCAGCAAGTCAAGGTCACGCCGGCGTCCACTCTGCTGTTTGCTCTGCGCAACGGCTCTCGCCTTCCCATTCATCTTCATCAGGCACCGAAGGGGGCGCCTCTGGAGTTTCGCATCGGAGAAGAATCGGTTTCCCAGGCGGAACTTCTGCGGCGCATCGACGCCGAGCCGCAGAATTTCAGCGCCAACGTTCTGCTTCGCCCCATCAAGCAGGATTACCTGCTGCCCACGCTGGCCTACACCGGCGGCGCGGCAGAGGTGGCTTACTTCGCCCAGGCTGCGGTCGTCTATGAGGCGCTGGCCGGCAAGGTAACGCCCATCGTGCCTCGCTTCTCCGCCAGCCTGATCGAGCGCAAGGTTCAACAATTGCTTGAACGCTATCGGCTATCGGTGCTGGAGGTCTTCTGCGCTCCCGATCAACTCCGCGAAAAACTGGCAGCGCACAGCATGGCACAGGATCTGCAGCGCTCTTTCGACCATGCGGAGGCCAGCCTGGAAAAGTCCATGGCCGACATCCGCGACCAGCTGGCCGGGTTGGACAAGACCCTGATGGACTCCGCGACCCATGCCGCGGAAAAGATGAAATATCAGCTCACCCAGTTGCGTGCCCGCGCTGCCCGCGCCGAGTTGCGCCAGTCGGAAATTCTAGGCCGCCACGCCGATTTCCTCAGCAATACGCTCTACCCCAACAAGACCTTGCAGGAACGGGAAATAGCCGGCGCGCACTTTCTTGCCCATCACGGCCGCGAGCTGCTGCGGGGACTCTACGAAACCATTCGTACCGACTGTCTGGAGCATCAAGCGATAACGCTGGATTGAGAACTGAGAGGGTTACTTCTCCTATGTTCACGCCGCAGCCCGTTGGTTTTGTGAGCAGTCCATACAAGAACACCACGGAGATTCCCAAGGGCCTGGGCGCGAAACATGAGGCGGACGGCGATCTCAGGATCTTGCCCGAATTTGAGCTCGGGCTCACCGATATCGAGGGATTCTCTCATCTCTTCGTCATCTGGGAGTTTGATCGCTCGCCCGGTTTCGAATTGCTGGGTGCCCCGCCCACCGATGATCGGCCTCACGGAGTCTTCGCCACCCGCTCTCCCAAGCGCCCGAACCCGCTTGGCCTGACCGTCGTCGAACTTCTCAGCCGCCAGGGAAATGTTCTGCACGTCCGAGGTCTCGACATGCTCGATGGCACGCCTATCCTCGATATCAAACCTTATCTCTCCAGCATTCCCCCGGAGAAGCTACGCCGTGGCTGGCTGGCGGAGGCCGAAGCCCGCAAGGCCGAAGCTGGCAAGGCCGAAGCTCGCAAGACCGACGCTCGCAAGAAAGACTGAACCGCTTTCGCGCGTCGTCTCGACCACCACTCAGCGGTCGATGCTCTTCAGGGCGGCGGCTGCATAGCGATCGCCGACAATCTGACTGGCCGGCACCGCGGCCTCCAACTCCGCCACCTCCGCCGCACTCAACTTGATCTCCGCCGCGGCCGCATTCTCCTCCAGATACTTCCGCCGCTTGGTTCCTGGAATTGGCACCACATCCTCGCCTTGCGCCAGCACCCATGCCAGAGCCAACTGCCCCGGAGTCACGCCGCGGCGGTCCGCGATGGCCCGCACCCGTTCCACCAGCCTTTGATTGTTTTCAAAGGCATCAACCGCAAATCGCGGAAAGCGTTGCGACCGCGCATCGCCGCTCACCAGATCGCTAGGCTTCCGGATCGTCCCTGCCAGGAACCCGCGTCCCAGCGGACTATACGGCACAAACCCGATTCCCAGTTCGCGCACCGCCGGCAGGATATCTGCCTCCACATGCCGCTCCCACAGCGAGTACTCCGTCTGCAGCGCGGTAATCGGATGCACCTTGTGCGCCCGCCGTATCGTCGCTGGCGACGCCTCCGACAGCCCCAGATACTTCACCTTGCCCGCCTTCACCAGTTCCGCCATCGCGCCCACGGTGTCTTCAATCGGCGTTTGCGGGTCCACGCGGTGCTGGTAGTACAAATCGATGTGGTCCACGCCCAGACGCTTCAGCGAAGCATCGCAAGCCGCGCGCACATATTCCGGCTTGCCGCTGATCTGCCAATGCGTGGGATCGGCTTTGGTGCGCACGTTGGCAAACTTGGTCGCGAGAAAGACCTCCTCTCGCCGCCCGCGAATCGTCTTCCCCACCAGTTCCTCGTTATCGCCAATCCCGTAGGTGTCGGCGGTATCCAGAAAATTGACGCCCAGGTCCAGCGCCCGCAGGATGGTCGCGGCCGACTCTGCGTCATTGCGCTCGCCATAGAACTCGCTCATTCCCATGCAACCGAGTCCCATGCGGGAGACGATCGCGCCCTGTGAACCAAGCTTAACTTTTTGCATGATCATTCAACCTTAGATGTCCGCGGAGATTTTTAGGCTTCCTATTTTCCGTCACACTGTTATCCAGAACGCAGTCCGCGTTCGCAGCAATGTGGGGCGGGCGCCCTCGCCCGCCGCTTTTGACGTTGCCTTTAAGCCAAACGCATCCCAACTTTCGTAGTTTTCGCAGACACGCTGTCATCCCGACCGGAGCGATATCATTCGCGCCAGCGAATGATATCGCGGAATGGAGGGACCTGCATTCTCTGAAGCTGTCGTTCACCGTCGTGTGGGCCATCCGATTCGCGCTTCTTCCGAAAGGGATGTGGACCCCCGCTCTCCCGGTTTGAGATTCTGTCGTGTGAGACAAGCAACGAAAAGGTCAATGAGTGAAATGGGGATGTTACAACAGCAAGGTTGCTGCCCAAGCTTGTTGCGCCTAGGAACCTTGGTCGGGAATTGCTTTTCCATTCTCTGAACACGGCACCGCATCAACAACTTCTATCCGAAGGCATTTGAACGAAGCAGCGAGGCCGAAGTCTGGCTCCAATTCAACGGCGAAGTACGGTGATGGGCCTTCCGTGCGCTGGTGACTGGACAGGGCGAGTTCCATCATGGAGTTCTGATGATTGAAGCCCTGCATTTGAAAGTCTGAGACATCGCAAAAATTGAGGGTCGTGACCATGTGGTGTCGGAGAACTAAATATCCCTCGGAGTCAACCTCCTTCGTCAGTTCCCAAACGTGGATTTTCAGGCTCAGGACTGGGAACTTATAGATGCCCTTGTCGGTTTGAATGTCCCCGCGATCAAAGTGAAGCTCAAGAACCTCGGCATCGTGGAACGAGGGCCAATACCCGAAAACCTTGGTCAGTTTCTCGCCGCCAACAATAAGAGACTCGATGTTTTCCATCAAGGACACCCGGTGCTGGGAAAGGATAACCAGAATGGATGGGTTTTCCAAGGACCACACGTCGATTTAGGCAATCAGGCGTTAGCGTTCGCGCCGGTGGCCCACTCAAGCGGTTTTTGTTTGGCTTGAGTGGGGGTTCCGTGGGAGCCGCGTGCCCCACATCGCACGGTTGAGGCTGTTACGAAACTCAATCCCGAAGACGAGCGGTGGGACGAATTAAGCTTCGGCCGCGTAGCGGCGTCATGGGAAAGGCCGGCACGGCAGTGCCGGGAAGGCTAAAGTGAAAAAAACGAGTCCGCTTTAGCGGATGGCCCGAGTTTCGTAACAGCCTCGGTTCTGAGATGTGGGATTCACGGTTGCTCAGGTAGGGATTTTGGCGACACGCTCTGCCGCATCCCGCCCAAAACCTTGTCAAGCCCCCAAACGCGACCGTGGGGTACAGCCCAAACCCGCGCACGCGGCCGCGCCACCCGTTTGTCTTCACTTTTCCTGGGTTACGGATAGCTCCGCGGGAATGACGCTGAGCGTCACATTGGGGATGGTTAGCAGGTTGGCTGCGTCTGGCGAAGCCTTGCCTGAGGCCTCTTGCTTGCCACCGCGAACCAGTTTCCAGGTATAGGTCCGTCCCGGCGTGACTTGGAACGACTGCAGGCGGCGCAGCGTGATGTCTGCCGTCGCGGTGGCGGGCATTGTGGCCGGTGGATTATCGACGGTGGGATGCGCGATCCAGAGCGTCATGGCAAACTTCGACGGTTTGTCTTGCCGATTCTTCCAGCGAAAATAGGCGTTGATCTGGCCCGACTCGTCGAACTCGCTAGAACCTTCCCATGGCGAACGCTGGTTCGACGAGGCATGGGTGAATACCGGGTAGGCGGCATTCTTGCGGACTTCGAGCCAGGGAAATGCCAGCGCGACCGCGTCTTCGGAAAACTTTTCGATAGGGGTTCGAAATGCGGAGTGACCGAATGGAGCCCACGCCAGAACGAATGGCAGTCGGCCCTTCTGCGCCGCTCGGAGCAACTCGGGCTGAGTTTTTGACCAGGCATCATTCTGCGCGGAGAAATCGAGCAGGACCGGAGGGTCGGGCAGACCGACGCCGGAGATGCGTTGCGTCCAGCTGTCATGCTCAAGCGGGGAAGCGTCGGAGGCGAGGGCCGCGGGGAATCCCATGCGAAGCGCGGCATATTCGGTGCCCGCTGGCACGACCACGAGCATGGCGGCGAAGATATCGCCATGAGGCAGGCCGAGAGCCAGGGCCCCGCATCCGCCCATCGACACGCCGGAGAGATACACGGCATTGCGATCAATCTTGTAGCGGGTGATGACCCACTCGATGGTTTCGAGGACGCGCTTCTCCGCGGGCGTGAGCGTGGATTGGGGGCCGTCGCGGTGAGCGGTGGTCCATCCCCACCATTCGTCGTTGGTGGAGTTCAGATAGAGGACGTAGCCATCGTCTAGCACGCCGGTCAGGACGGCGGCGGGTTCGTCGAGCGGGTCGACTTTTCGGTTCAGAAAACGAAAGCCCAGGTAGTCGAAGCCCGTGCGATTGGCGGAATGCAGCACCACGCAGAGCGGCGCATTCTTGCGAGGCTTGCGCGGAGAGACCACGTAAAAACTATTGTGATTTTGCCCGGATGGACCGCTTTCCTGCGGGGCGGGATACTGCCATGTGCTGGCGGAGGTATCCGGATATCCCCATTCCGGGCGGGCGCCGTGGGTGTAGCGCTCGATGCGGCGGCCATCGAGAGACTGCGTGGTGGGATTTTTTCGATCCAGAGTTGGAGGCCAATCGGTTGCGAGCGTGAGCATGGCGGTCATCATTAGGGGGACTAGAAGCATGCACTTGATGCGCATATCGTGGGCAAGTATAGTCCGAGTTCCCCAAAACGGTGCTCCATGTTCGTCGCGTTTTGTGCGACTGGGTGGGGCTTTACGGTATCATCAAGAGAGGATGGCAACTTTGCACCAATTTCAGACTGACGACCCGCGGTTGCAGCCGGTTCACGACAAGGTGCTTGCTCGCGAACGCCTCACGGCCGACGATGCTCTCGCGCTCTACCGTACCGGCGACATTCTGGCGGTGGGCTGGCTGGCCAACTCGGTCCGCGAGCGGATGCATGGCGACCGCACGTACTTTAACGTCAACCGGCATATCAATCCGACGAATGTGTGCGTGGCGGCCTGCCGGCTCTGTGCCTTTGGCCGCAAGAAAGATTCGCCGGGCTCCTACACCATGGCGCTCGAAGAGGCTTTCCAGACGGCGGCCTCCGGATACACCGAGGCGGTCACCGAGTTTCACATTGTGGGCGGGCTGCATCCCGATCTGCCGTTTCAGTATTTTCTCGACCTGATCTCGGGGCTTAAGCAGCGCTTCCCGCAGGTGCACCTCAAGGCGTTCACCATGGTCGAAGTAGCGTATCTGGCGAAGCGCGCCAAGCTCTCCATCAAACAGACGCTGGAACAGATGAAGGCCGCAGGCGTGGATTCGCTGCCCGGCGGCGGAGCGGAGATTTTTGCCGACCGCGTCCGCCACATTATTTGTGATCATAAGATCGATGGCGATCAATGGCTGGATACGGCCCGCCTGGCGCACCAGATCGGGCTGAAATCCAACGCGACCATGTTGTATGGGCACGTGGAGAACGATGAAGACCGCGTCGATCATCTGCTGAAGCTGCGTGCGCTGCAAGATGAAACCGGGGGCTTCCAGACTTTTATTCCGCTGGCCTTTCATCCCGAGAACACGGCGCTGCAACATCTGCCGAAAACGACCGGCATGCTCGACATCAAGCAGATTGCTGTCAGCCGCCTGGTGCTCGACAACTTCCCGCATATCAAATCCTATTGGCAGATGATGACCGCGAAGATCGCGCAGATCTCGTTGCTTTTCGGCGCCGATGACATCGACGGCACCGTGGTGGAAGAAAAGATCTACCACGACGCCGGCGCAACCACACCCCAAGGTATGCGCCGCGAAGAACTCATACGCCTGATCAAACAAGCCGGCCGCGAACCCATCGAGCGCGACACGCTCTATCGGCCGGTCATCCGCACCGAGACATCGGTGACGGTCGCGGTGTAAGCGGCTACCGTTCTGCCAGCCGCTTCAACACAAACTGAAAAAACTGATCGGGACTGGATTCGAGGCAGACCTGCGCATTGGGCGAGCCGGGCTCGGGCCGCGTGAAGCCCTTTTCGTCCACACGAATGTGCAAAGACGTGACCGGACAAAGCGCGGGATTCACAGCATACGAGACTGCCATCACATCGAAGAGCGTCGGCGTCTCGTGGCCCCACTGATGGTAGAGCAAGGCCAGCGCGTCGGTGAGCGGCGTTCCCTGGCCGAAGAGGAATGCGCGCTTGACTTCATCCAGTTTGAGTTCGGTGGAGTCGACCGGCATGACGTACAGCGGCACTCCGGACGCGAACAGTTTTTGGGCCGAGGGAATGTCATTCACGATATTCCACTCCGGATCTGGGCGAACCGGCGGACCGTATCCGAGGTTGTCGTCGTAGCCGCGATAGACCGAGCCGCCCATGATGACCACGCGCTTAAGCTGGCGGAAGGTGGCGGGATCTTGGTCGATAGCCGCGCCTATATTCATTTCCGGGCCGATGCCGATGAGTGTGACCTGGTTGGGATAGCGGCGAATCTGCTCGAGAAGGAAGTCCACAGCGTTCGTTTGCGAAGTCTGGGCGAGATGACCGGCTTCGGCGTAGCGCCGCTGAGTAAACGTATTGCTGGTTTTCGTGGGCACGCCCGCTACTACAGGGATGTCGGGGCGTCCGGCCTCCGCCAAAAGGCGGCTGGCAAGCTTGGCGCGAAGTTCGGTGTCGCCGAATGTCGTGGTCACGCCAATGACCTGTAACTCGGGACTGCGCAGAGCCAAAGCCAGCGCGAAGGCGTCGTCGATGTCATCACCAATGTCGGTGTCGATGACGACTTTTTGCGGTACGACTTGCGTGGGGGAAGTCTGGGCTTGGCAGAAAAAAGAGCCTGGCAAGAAGCACAGCAAGGCGCAGCTTACTAAGGCAGCCGCGAACTTCCTGGTCCGGGCGCGCTTTACCCCGCCGCCAGGGCGGACGAGGGCGTCCGCCCCTACACGTACGCTTGCCGTCAATCCGAAATGTAGCATTCGGCATCGATTAGACCAGATTGGCATGAGCCAGCACAACTGATGCGACGGGCCACCAGAATTTAGAGCTTGCTAACGCAACGCGAGGCGTAAGATTGAATTGCGAGCGAGAAGCTTCACGGGACCCGCACCCCGTCTTCCGAGGCTTAATTTATGAACGTGCACATCACGTATAAATCACAGAAAACTCCCGATATCGAAAAGGAAATTAATCATCTGACCGAGAAAGTGGGCAAGCGTCTGCAGGCTTTTCGTCCGGACCTCATCCACTTACGGGGCAGCCTGGAGGAGAATTCGCCACGCGAAGGCACGGTGGTATCGCTGAACTTGCGTCTGCCGACCGGGCAGCTAGCGACCCAGCGGGCGGCGCCGACAGGGATCGCGGCGGTGAAAGGGGCTTTTGACGATCTGCTGCATCAGCTCACCAAGCACAAGGATTTGTTGCGCACCACGCACGATTGGCCGCGCAGGCGCTCGGGGAAAGAACGAATCACGCGGCAAGTCCCGTTTGAAGAGACCCTGGCCGTGGTGCAGACTCCCAAGGTTTGCTCGGAGGATGTGCGCTCTTACGTGAACGCCAACCTGAACCGGTTGGAGCGATTTGTGGGACGCGAGCTCTACTTCCGGGAAATTGCCGGAGAGATTGATCCGGATTCGGTCAGCAAGGAAGAAGTGGTGGACGAGGCGATCGCGCGCGCCCTGGGCGATGGTGGGGAGAAGCCGGAACGGCTGGCGCTGGAGCCGTGGCTTTATCATTTAGCAATCCGGTCGCTGAACGAAATTGCGGCGCCGGCCGAAAGCGATGGCCGGGCAGTCCATCTGGAAGAATCCACCCGAAAGCGCAATGTGGGCGCGAGTGACGAGGCGGAATTGCAATTTCATCAGCCCGATGAAACCTTCACGGAAGAAACTGTGATTGCCGACCGCCGCCTGGCCACGCCAGAGGATATTGCCTCGTCAGACGAAATGGTCCGGCTGGTGCAGTTTGCGTTAGTAGCGGTCAGCCGCCACGACCGCGAGGCATTTCTACTGCACGGACTGGAAGGATTCTCGGTTGAGGAAGTCTCGGTGATTACCGGCCGCTCGCCTGAGCAGGTGCAGGATTCAATCGCGGCAACGCGGGCGCATTTGCGAAAATCGGATTTCATTTCTAAAGGATTCCGCGCGCGTTTGATCCGGCACGCGGGGACGGCTTGAAACCGCTGGCTTCAATCGCGTGGCGAGAGAAATGGGCTGAATCAAAGCGTCGGCGATAAAAACGTCAGCAGCAAATGTAAAAGGAATCAACGTCAAAAGCGGCGCACAAGAATGTCCGCGCCACCCCTTGCGAATCAACTGGTATGCTTGGCTTTCTCCAATAAAAGCGGTGAGGGAGTGTTCATGAGTGTCTCGCGGCGAGACTTCCTGGCTACTGCAGCGGTGAGTTCCCTGGCGCTGGGATTAGAGGGACAACAGGGAAGCGACAGCGCTGTGAATCACAGCCAAGACGCGAAGCCCGGCAAGCTGCCCATCATCATCTGCGCTAACAATGGCATCAACTATCTGGACGATGCTTATGCCTTTCTGAAAAGCGGCGGCGACACGCTGGACGCGGCGCTGAGGGTGGTGAAGGGGCCGGAAGACGATCCCAACGATACCAGTGTAGGGCTGGGCGGCCTGCCTAACGAGGAAGGCGTGGTGGAACTCGACGCCTGCTGCATGCACGGGCCGACGCGCCGGGCAGGTTCAGTAGGCGGTGTCCGCAACATCAAGAATGTGTCGCTGGTGAGCAAGGCGGTCATGGAGCATACCGGCCATGTAATGCTGGTGGGCGAGGGCGCAGAGCGGTTCGCGGTAGCCATGGGATTTCCGCGGGAAAATCTTCTGACCGAGCACTCGCGCAAAATCTGGCTGCTGTGGAAGCAATATCACTCGACTGACGACTGGTGGGGGCCGGGAATGGCCGATCCGCATTGGAAAGCGCCGGAAACTTCTGGTCCACATTCGGAACTATGGCAGGAGCGGATCCGGCGGCTGCAAGAGATGGCGACGGAGATCGGCATCGAACCGGAGCGGCGGATGGCTGCGGTGCGTAAAGTGCTATTTCCGACCAAGGGAACCATTCACTGCTCGGCTGCGAATGAAAAGGGCGAGGTCTCGGGTTGCACCACCACCAGCGGGTTGGCCTTCAAGCTGCCCGGTCGCGTGGGCGATTCGCCGATTATCGGCGCCGGGTGCTATACCGATCCGGATGTGGGATCGGCGGGCGCGACCGGGAGCGGGGAAGAGAACATCAAGATTGCGGGCGCGCACACCATCATCGAAAACCTGCGGCGTGGCATGTCTCCGCTCGAAGCCGGGATGGACGCGCTGCGCCGACTCACCCGTCTCTATAACAATGACATGGCGAAGATTCACTTTATCGACATGACCTATTACATTCTGCGAAAAGATGGGGCCTATGCCGGAGTCTCGTTGTGGGAGAGCGCTGGAGGAACCCGGCACTTTTTTGGCGTGCATGACGGGACGCGGCGCGGCGAAAACACGGTGGCTTTGCTGAAAGGACAATCGCAGGGCTTTCCGCCGTTTCCCGAGGTGCCGGAGCAGTCGAAGTAGCGCGGCCCTACCGCAGTGCAGTTAGTGCCGGGACGGACGAGGGCGTCCGCCCCTACGCAAGCACAAGGTACCGCCACCTACTCTGCGATCAATTCCTGCAACAACGTATGCCTGCCTGGTGCGAACGGATTGGTGACGGTGACACCGTTCCAGGTAAATCCGGACTGCAAGTCTTCGGATAGCAGCAATCGGCATCCGGCAGCAGCGGCGGCGGACAGTACGACCGCATCCCAGATACTCAGACGTTGATGAGTAGCCAGGTCGATCGCGGCCAGCAAGACTGCGGGAGAAGTCTCGATGAGCGGAAATGAGTCCTGCCAACTTAGGATCGCCGTGCGAGCCCGCTCGGGCGAGCGTCCGGCCTTGCGTAGCAATACATGGAAAAGCTCGCCGAGCACCTGGACTGGCAGGAACGTGGTGGCTTGTGGGAGCTTCTCGACGATCGCGAGCGCCGCCTTCTTGCCTGGGGCGCCGTTGACGCCCTCGGCATAGGCTAGGATATTTGTGTCGAGCGCGAGCCTGAGCATCATTCCCTACTCGTACAACTCATCTCTTTTCCAGCGTCCAATCTTGAGCACTCGCTCGGACCGCAGCCGACTCAGGAGAGATGATCGGGCTTTGGCAGCGCTTGCGGGATCTTCCTGGACAGGCGCGATGCGCGCCACTGCCCGGCCGTGGCTGGTCACTACGTAGCTTTTCCCCTCACGGACATCTCGCAGAAGTTGCGAAAAATTGCGGTTGGCGTCGGCGGCAGAAATAGTTTTCTCCATAGTTCGTCCCGAATGTAGTTATATTACCTACAACGTCAACGGGAGGCAAGTCGCCCGGAAAGGTTTGCCGTGACTCCCTAGGCGGACGAGGGCGTCCGCCTCTACGCGAGCAGAATCGTAATTTCCAGCCATTCGAGGGGCGATCCATTTTCGCCGGTTTGAAGGAGTGGGATAACCAGGGAGCCATTTTGGAGGGGAATACGACTCACCTGCGACTGTCCGCCGAAGTAGTGTTCGGTGATTTCTGCCGCCGAGGCTGGCGACTGGCGGCGCAGCGTGAGTTCGCCCTCTCCGTAGGGAACGACTGCGACTCTGGTGGCGCGGTCCAGTGCATCTTCCGTGGTAGAGGCAACCACGGCCGACGCGGTCGTACGCACGATTCCGCCGAATTCCATCTCTCCCGCGCCTCCGTCGAGGCGTTGGGTGCGCAGCGCCACCAGCACCGCCTTACCATTCTCAAACCTCGCCCAGGACGATGCGTGGGCGCCGCGGGCCGCGAAGACGAACACTGGATCGAGCGGCTGAATGGTGAATTTAGTGGAGGGCCGAACCAGATGAGTCAAGCCGTTGTATTTGGCCAGGATTGCCGGAGTCGCCTTGCCTCCGGCGTCGTCGCTGGGGTCGAAGGATACGATGGAGCCGATGGTGCCGATGGCTACTGAATCGAACCATATTTCCGGCGCACTTGCCCAGTCATAACCGGACGAGCCATAGGTTGGCATGCCGAACTCGCCGCACAGTCCACAGAAGAAGAAACGACGATTGGCTTCGAGAGCATATTCGCCTTTGTTCATGCCGAGATCGTCGATGCTGTGCAAATCCAAGTATTCGGTGAACAGGGGAGAGAGTTGGTAGTACATCACGACGATGTCAGGATTTTCTTCGCGCATGGCGCTGACCACGACCTCCAGTCCTTTGGCCAGCATGCGCTCGCCAGCCCAGTGCATGTCATGGGGAGCGACGGCGTCAAGCACTGGAATTTCGTAGCCAAAATCAAACTTCACCAAGTCAGGATGGTAGCGGCGCACAAATTGGCGGGCACGATCGCGAAGGACTTTCTGAACTTCCGGCCGAGTGAAATCCAGGAGGTACCAGCTTTGCCCACCGTATTTGATGAAATAGGGTTTCCCGTCGACCTGGTGAAGCATCTGCTCCGGGGTCAGGCCAAGGCGTGCCGGATCTTCACAGCGCATGAAAGCGGCCCATAGGCCAAGGCGAAGGCCATCGGCACGGAGCTGTTCTAGGAATTGTTCAAAGCGAGGAAGGCGCTGGGCCGCGTGCTCCAGGGCGCCATATTTTCCTTCCCACTGATCATCAATCGAAAAGAGGCCGGCGCGCAGACCGGAAGATTTGAAATCCTGATAAAACTTTTCCAGAGCAGCCTGGTCCAGATTGCTGCCGTCTTTTTTGGTCACCATCTGCTCTCCCCAAGTGCACCACTGCGGAGAGAGCATGGTCGCCAGCTTGCGCGGCGAGTTCACTTTCTGGCGGACGATTCCGGCGGACAGCAACCCGCGATAGTAACCGCGAATCGCCTCGTAGTAGTTCGGGGCAATGGTCCAAAGCAAAGCTGCTCCGAGGGTGAGCTTCGCGGGTCCGCGGACGTGGCCCCAGAGGTCTCCGCGGTAATCAAACACCAGGCTGCCGCGTCCGTGTTCTTGGTCGAGATACAAGTCGGCGTTGGGAAGCTCGGTCAAGCCACAACAAAACGCCTGGCCGGTATCGCTTGGCGTTGGATCTTCGGGAATTCCGCCTGACGCTCGACGAAGGCCCGCGAAGTAGTGACCGGGCAATCCCCATTGCTGAGTGATGCCATTTCCGGCGCGGCCGAGCGAGGTTCGCAAGTTCAGGCCGACGTTGGCGTCCACGATGGGGCTGACGTCTTCGCCTTCACAAATTCCCGGCAGGACCAGAACGCTCGTCTCGAGCCCAGGCTTGGCGTTGTCGCCGGAGGCTTCGGCGAAAAGATTGAGGCTGACGATGTCTTCGCTGACGGAGGATTCGTAGATGACAGGTTCCATCCACAGGCAATTGTTATCGAAGCGCCACGCAACTGTGAGGCTTCCTGAACCATTCACCTTGGAGTAGGTCCAGACCACCTGGTTGCCTTGCACCTGATGACTTTCAAGTTTGCCTGCAATTGCGCGCCGGGCGGCCTGTCCCACCGGTTGCACGATTATCACCGGTTGCACCGGGCCGGTAGTGATCAACTGTTGCGCGCGGTTGAGGATGCGAAAGCGATCTTTGTCGGCGGTCCATTCGAAGATGTAGCTTGAACCTTCGAATCGGAAGGAGTGCTCGGAGTCGAGAATATGGGATGAGTCCGCCGAAGTTTTGAAAGGCAGCGCAGCCGCGAGGCAGGAGGCCGCGCCCGTCTGCAGGAAATGCCGACGATTAATGGGCATGGGTTTTGACCTCAGAGTCTAAAGCCCGCGTTGATGCAACCTGAATGGCCCGTCTAAAGCCGGGCCCTACCCAAATATTCGCGAGCAGTTCTCGGACCGCACGAACAAAGCTAGCCTTTCCGAACTCAGCAGAATACCCTCGCTGCTCGGGCGGACGAGAGCGTCCGCCCCTGGGCGATCAGAAGGCATCGATCCCGGTTACGCTTTGGCCGATGATCAGGGTGTGGATGTCGTGCGTGCCCTCATAGGTTTTCACCGACTCCAGGTTCGCCATGTGGCGGAAAATCGGATACTCGTCGGCCACGCCGTTCGCGCCCAGGATATCGCGGGCCAGACGAGCGCACTCCAGCGCCATCCAGATGTTATTGCGCTTGGCCATGGAGATGTGCTGGAAGGCGGCCTTGTCGTTGTCTTTGAGGCGTCCCACTTGCAGCACGAGCAGTTGGCCTTTGGTGATCTCGGAAATCATCCACGCGAGTTTTTCCTGCACGAGTTGATGGGAGGCGATGGGCTTGTCGTGGAACTGCTTGCGGAAGAGCGCGTATTGCAGCGCGCAATCGTAACAGGCCATGGCAGCGCCGATGCCTCCCCAGGCGATGCCGTAGCGAGCCTGATTGAGGCACATCAGGGGAGACTTGAGTCCGCCACTTTTGGGCAGCAGGTTGGACTCGGGAATGTGGACGTCCTGCATGGACAAGCTCGAAGTCACCGACGCTCGCAGCGACCACTTGCCGTGAATGTCTTCGGCGCGGAAGCCGGGACGGTCGTTCTCGACTAAAAAGCCGCGAACTTTGTTATCTTCGTTCTCCACCTTGGCCCAGATGATGGAGACGTTGGCGATGGAGCCGGAAGTGATCCACATCTTCTCGCCGTTCAGGATGTATTCGTTGCCCACTTTGCGAGCGCGGGTACGCATGCCGCCTGGGTTTGAGCCGAAGTCCGGCTCAGTGAGCCCGAAGCAGCCCAGCTTCTCGCCCTTCTGGAGGGCCGGCAGCCAGGTCTGTTTTTGCTCCTCGCTGCCGAAGGTGTAGATGGGATACATGACCAGCGCCGACTGCACGCTGACAAAGCTGCGCACGCCGGAGTCGCCGCGCTCCAATTCCTGCATGACCAGGCCATATTCCACGTTCGACATGCCGGCGCAGCCGTAGCCGTTGAGCGACGCGCCATAGAATCCCAGGTCGGCCATGGGTTTGACCAGTTCGCGGGGGAAGCGGCCGGCGCGATTGCATTCCTCAATGATGGGAATGAGATTGTCTTCGATGAACTGGCGGGCGGTGTCGCGAACCAGGCGCTCGTCGTCGCTGAGGAGAGCATCGAACTCGATGAAATCCACTCCCCGAAATTTGATGGCCATGGGTTCTCGCTTCTGTTTCCCACTTTAAGAACGTAACGGGTATGAGGTCGGGGAAACACTAGACGGTAGCAAAGGGGGAGGGGGGCGTCAAACGGTTGGGAAACTCTTGTAAGCGCTCCGAGAGAATGTCATTCAGGAAACCGAGCCGGAAGGATAAGTCGAGTCGGCTGGACCTTTTGGCTGGGCCGGGGCGTCAACCACCGAGGACACAGAGGGCACTGAGGAGGATCCAATTTAAGTCGGCCCCTGCCTTTGAAGTTGGCACTAAGCGGCGCTAGCCTTATTCCCTCCAGAGGAATAAGGCTGTTGCAACGCCGACCATGGTTCTGGCAACCTAGCCGGCATGACTACGATTGTCCTGTTAACCGGTGACCCACGGCTTTTGTGGGAGAGCGTGGCAGCGCGGGTGCATGTTTTTACAATTCTTTTGCAAACCATTGGCAGCAAAATAGGTTATAAGCATCTAAAGAGTCTAGTGAGCCGGCCTTAAGGCAAAAAACAGAGAATGGGTAGCGGGACTATCATGCTTGTTTCGGTATTCGGACGGCGGTGGGCAGCACTTCTGGGGTCGCTGGTGTTGGCGTGTACCCTGCCGATAGCGTGTGCAGCTGCCAGTCCGGGCACGGTTCCGATCACTTTGGATGCCGGGTTCCGGCTGCTGTACGATCTCGACTTCGGACAGGCGCACCGGGTTTTCTCGAGCTGGGAGCAGGAGCATCCCGCCGACCCCATGGGGCCGGCTTCGGATGCGGCCGGGCTGCTGTTCTCCGAATTTGACCGCCTGGGCGTGCTGGAATCTCAGTTTTACGAGAACGACAATGCTTTTGCGGGGCGCAAGCAACTGACCGCGGACCCGGCGGTCCGGGAACGCTTCAATGTGGCACTCGATCAGTCAGAAAATATCGCGCGGGCTCGCCTGGCAAAAGATCCGAAGGATCGGGATGCGTTGTTCGCCATGACACTAGTTGCCGGACTCAGGAGCGACTACGCGGCTTTGATTGAGAAGCGCAATCTGCTCTCCCTGCATTACACCAAAGAGGCCGGCTACTGGGCTGGGCAGGTGCTGGCGGTGGACCCGAACTGCTACGACGCCCACCTGGCTACCGGCTTTACCAAATACATCGTGGGCAGCATGGCCTTGCCGGTGCGCTGGATATTGCGGCTGGGCGGAATTGAAGGTGACAAGGAGGCGGGGATCGCGGAGCTGCAAATGACCGCGGAACACGGGCGCTATTTGGCTCCCTTGGCAAAAATCATGCTCGCCATCGCGTATGTGCGCGACAAGGACCGACCGAAGGCGCGCGCCATCCTGGCTTCGCTGCATGATGAGTTTCCGCGCAACCCGCTCTTTGTCCGTGAATTGGCCCGCCTCGACGCCAAATCCTGATCGGGGACGGCCGCTGCAAGTCTTTGCCCTGCTAGGGGATTCACCAGAAATTCACCACTTTGTAACCATCCTGTAACACTGCGAAAGTAGAACCAAGCTACGTAAAACTTTAAGGAGGAACAACGAGTGCTACGCAAACTTGCGCTGTTGTGTCTGGCCCTGGCGGTTCCCGCGGTGGGGCAGACTACATTAAACGGGGCGGGCGCAACTTTCCCATATCCGATGTATTCAAAATGGTTTAGTGAGTATCACAAGCTCCATCCCGACATTGAAATCAACTATCAATCCATCGGCAGCGGCGGCGGAATCCGGCAGGTTCTGGCACAAACAGTGGACTTTGGCGCGAGCGACGGACCGATGAGTGACGAGCAACTTGGCCAAGCCAAAGTTAAGATCCTGCATATTCCTACAGTGTTGGGCGCCGTAGTACCAGCCTACAACGTGCCTGGCGTGAGCGGAGACCTGCACTTCTCTCCTAAAGTGATTGCCGATATCTGCTTAGGAAAAATAATATCGTGGAATGACAAAGCCATAGCCGCGGACAATCCCGGGGTGAATCTGCCAAACCAGAGCATCGTCGTGGTCCATCGGTCCGATGGCAGCGGAACCAACTACATTTTTACCGACTATCTGTCGAAAGTCAGCAGCGACTGGAAAGGCTCGGTCGGCAAAGGGACCTCCGTGAAGTGGCCTGTGGGGCTGGGAGCCAAAGGCAACGAAGGGATTGCCGGAATGATTCGCCAGATGGAAGGGGCCTTCGGTTACGTGGAGCTGATTTACGCGGTGCAGAACAAGATTCCTTACGGGGCGGTCAAGAACCCGGCTGGAGAATGGGTAAAAGCCAGCCTGGACAGCGCGACTGCAGCCGCAGCGTCGGTAAAAGACATGCCTGCCGACTTCCGGGTGTCCATCACCAACGCACCGGGCAAAGAAGCGTACCCAATTTCCAGCTTCACCTGGCTGTTGATTCCGGTGCAGTCGAAAGATGCGGGCAAAGGCAAAATCCTGGTGGATTTCCTTACCTGGATGCTCGGAGATGGCGAAAAAATGACCCAGCAACTGTCGTATGCGCCGCTGCCCGACAATGTGGCGGCAAAGGTTCGCGGGACCATCCAGCAGATCCATTAAGAGCAGCCGCAAGACCTGGAGTGATTCGAAGGGGCGCTGGCACGTCCAGCGCCCCTTTGGTGCCCGAGGAGCAGGGGGGAATGTTCTATACTTGCTCTCTATGAAGCGAGGCAGCGTCGCCGTGGTGAGCTTGGCCTTTGGTCTTCTCCTGCCGCTGATATGGGCGGTGGAAGGGCCTTTTGAGACCGGCAAGATTCTGGACATCGAGCAGAAGACGCATAGCCGCGTACTTTACTACCTGGTAAACATGCCGATAACCGAGGACGACCCGTATTATGAAGTGACGGTGCGGGTGAAAGACAAAGTTTATGTAGGGCAGTACAGTCCGGTCCATGCCAAGCAGACGCTGCCGGCGGATTGGCAGATTGACAGCGCCATTCAGGCGCGGCTGGAGAAGCACTATGTGTTTCTAAAGCAGGCGGGAGAACCAGAGGTTCAGTTGGTGATTGTGAAGCAAATGTCAGCAGCAGCGACCGACAAGCATTGAAGCCCCAGGAAAGCTAGAAGGCGCAGCGCGAGCATGGCTCGAACCTCGCTTGACAATCCGGCTTACTTCATTAACCGCGAGTCCTCCTGGCTGGGGTTCAACCGCCGTGTGTTGCAAGAGGCGGAAGACAAAGCCAACCCGCTGCTGGAGCGCCTGAAGTTCCTGGCCATTACGGCCAGCAACCTGGACGAATTCTTTGAGGTGCGGGTTGCCGGCCTGGTACAAAAAATCGAAGACGGCTACACCGAAGCCGGGCCGGATGGATTGACTTTGGTGGACGAGCGCGACGCGGTGTCGCGCACCATCCACGATTTCGTGGAGGATCAATATACCATCTGGAACGAGGAGCTTCGTCCGGCGCTCGGCCAAAACGGCATTCGGGTGCTGGGCATGCACGAGCTTGACCCTAAAGCTAGAGCTTTCGTGGATGATTTTTGTCTGCGCGAACTCGATTTGCTGCTGACGCCGGTTACGGTGGACCCGGCGCATCCCTTTCCCAGAGTGATTAATAAGGCCCTATGCGTGGCGCTGCTATTGCGCCGCCGCCGCCGTTCCTCCATGACCTACACCGGCGTGGTGACAGTGCCGCGCGCCTTGCCTCGGTTGGTGCGCCTGCCCTCGGAGGGCACCGACGACTTCATTTTTCTGGCTGACCTGGTGACTCACCACGCCGCCCGCATGTATCGCGGGTATGACATCGTTTCGTCAGCCGCATTCCGCGTCACCCGGAACAGCAATCTGTATCTCGCCGAAGAGGAGTCACGCAATCTGCTGGAATCTGTCCGCGCCGAGTTGCACAACCGGCGCAAGGGCGACGCGGTGCGCCTGGAAATCGAGGCGGACGCCGATGCGGAGATCGTGGAACGCCTGCGCACCAATTTTGACCTGGATCCCTGGCAGGTGTTTCCCGTGCACGGGCCGGTGAATCTGTTGCGGCTGTTCAATATCTACGAGCAGACACAACACCCGGAGCTCAAGTTCAAGACTTTTATACCGCGCGAACTTCGCCTGACCGCGAAATCGCAGGACTTGTTTGAGGAACTGCGGCGGCACGACATCTTGCTGCACCACCCGTTCGATTCTTACGATGCGGTGGTTTCTTTCATTGAATCGGCAGCCGCCGACCCGCTAGTGCTCTCCATCAAGCAGACGCTTTACCGCACCAACGAGCATTCCTTGATCGTGCCCGCCCTCATCTCGGCCGCGGAGAAAAAAGAGGTGACGGCGGTGGTCGAATTGAAGGCGCGTTTTGACGAGGACTCCAACATCCGCTGGTCGCGCGATCTGGAGGATGCGGGGGTGCAGGTCTTCCATGGTCTGGTGGGCCTGAAAACCCATTGCAAGCTGTCTTTGCTGGTGCGGCGCGACCCAGACGGCGTGATTCGCCGCTACGCGCATCTGGGGACCGGGAACTACAACGCCAACACGGCGCGGATTTACACCGACCTGAGCTTGCTGACCTCCGATCCCGCGATGACCGCCGCGATTCAGGAAGTATTTGGCTTTCTGACCGCGTATGCGGAAAACCCCAGCTACGATCCCCTCATGGTGGCCCCGCTCAATCTGGCGGAAAACTGTCTTGCCCTGATCGCGCGCGAAGCCGAGCACGCGCGCCATGGCCGTCCGGCGCACATCATCGCAAAAATGAACGCATTGCTGGACAAGAGCATCGTCATGGCGCTGTATGCCGCCTCGCAGGCCGGGGTGGAAATCGATTTGATTGTGCGCGGCATTTGCGCGCTGCGTCCTGGAATTCGCGGGGTGAGCGATCATATCCGGGTGCGCAGTATCGTGGGCCGTTTTCTCGAGCACAGCCGTATCTTTTACTTCGCCAACGGCGGTGAGGAAGAAGTCTACCTGGGGAGTGCCGACTGGATGCCGCGCAATCTCTACGATCGCGTCGAAGTCATCTTTCCCATCAAGGATGTGCTGCTGCGCGAGCGCATACGACGGGAGATACTGGAGGCTTACCTGGCGGACAATTTGAAAACCCGGCTGCTGCAGAAGGACGGAACTTACCTGCGTCCATGGCAGGTTCAAGGCAAACGCAAGCCGCCATCCGGGGAGAACGCGTTCAACGCGCAAGTGTTCTTAATGAGCATGGCGGAAGGGAAGATGCCGTTGCCCAGAATCCCAGCGCCGGCGCCACGCAGAAGCCGCAAGGTGGTCGCGGGGAAGGAACGATAAAAACAGATGATCATCTATTTGTTGCGTCATGCTAGCGCGGGGGAGTCACTGAGCAACCCCAAGAAGGATGAGCAACGCGCTCTCGACCGCGGCGGCATAGAGCAGTGCGGCTATATTGGACGCGCGCTGGCGGTCATGGAAGTGCATGTGGACATGATTGTCAGCAGCCCTCTCAAAAGAGCGGCGCAGACCGCTTCTCTGGTGGGCAACGAGCTCAGCTACGAAGGCAAACTGCAATTTGAAGATGCGCTCCGCCCCTCCGCTGGGTTTGCCGACTTCCGCAAGTTACTGGACAAGTATGCGAAATACGAGGCCATCATGGTGGTTGGGCACAACCCCAGTTTGAGCGAATTTACCGGGCGCTGCATCAGCGAAGCGGGCTGCGAGGCCGCGGTCGAATTGAAAAAAGGCGCGGTCGCCAAGCTGGAGATGGGCCGCAACGCAGCCGTGCTGCAGTGGTGCATCACGCCTAAAATTGTTAAGGCGCTCTATGCCGGCAGCGCGGACAACTCACGTCCGAAGACTTCGCGGAAGTAGCTCTTTTCTTTCTCTACCGCCCACAGTTCCAAGTCCACGTTGCCACGCCTTTTAGAACGTCAGGAGCAGGCTGAGTTGCCCGTTGCGGGTGCGCACGCGAGCCGCCCGTACTGCCCCGCTGCGCCCCAGGTTGAGCGCGCTGGCTAGGCGCAGGATAAGGGCCGCTTTGCGAACGCAGGCACGGTCCAGGGGCGAGAGCGCTTTCATGGGCGCGTCATTGTCGGTGGGCCGCGACTTGCCCATGTACCTTGCGATGGCGGCAATCACGCGCCGCTGCTCCGTCGTGTACCCCAAGATTTCCGAGTACGCAATAATGTAATGAGTGTGGCGGTGCCTTCCGTTCCGGTTCACATAGTCGCCCACTTCATAAAGCATGGCGGCGGCGGACAGCCATTCGCGGTATTGCGGAGGCAAGCCGTGGAGTGACTTCAAAGCGCCGAACAGATACATTGCCGATTCCCGCACCCGCAGAGCGTGCTGCATATCTACACGGTAGTGTGCGACGGCGGCCAGCAGCGAATCCCAGCGTTCCGACTCGACCTGTTTCCCGGAGCGCGTGCTTCGGTCAGATTCGGCCGCCATCTGGGCCAGCAGCCCATCCCGCAAGCCCAGCGGGGAATAGCGGAATCCGCGTAGTTGGCAGCGCTCCAAAAGTTCGGCGTAAACCGCCGCTCCGGCCACAATGATCTCGGCGCGTTTGGGTCCGACGCCGGAAAGTTGCTTGCGTTGCTCGACCCGCAAACGCGCCAGCATTTTGGTCACCTGCTGCACTTGCGCGCGCGAGACAGTCGCGGCCCGCACTCCTTGCGTCTTGTAGAGAGCATGACAGAACGTCGGCTAAGGCAGCGGCAGTTCCCGAAGTCGCCAAAACCACTTTGGGACGGGCGCGGGCAATCCGGCTGGCGACTCGGTCAATTTCGCGAGCGGTGAATCCGCGCAGACGGAGCATTTCGGCTTTGCGCGGGGGATCGTGATGAAAGAACTCATTGGTCAGCCGAACCGCGCCCAGCGGCAAGCTCACCGTCTCGCGAATATGACCGCGGCTGCTGACCGTCAACTCGCAGCTTCCCCCGCCCAGGTCCACCATCAGCATGGGGGAAGCGTTTAAGCGGAGATTTGACACCAGGCCCAGATGAATGAGCCGGGCTTCTTCCAGGCCTGAGATAATTTCCACTTTCCATCCCGTGGCCGAATGTACCCACTCCAGAAACGCCTGGGAATTGCGGGCATCGCGCAGGGCGCTGGTTCCGACTACGCGCACCGACTCCGCTCCCGATTTCTGCACCGCCCGGTGAAATCGCCGCAACACCTTGACGGTCAAGGCCAGAGCATCGGGAGAAAGCAGGCCGGTACGAAATACCCACTCGCCCAGGCGGGTGACTTCGCGCTCCTCATGGATCTCCACCAGGCGGCGCCGGGTGAGGCGCGCGATCTTCAAGCGAACTGAGTTGGAGCCAATATCAACTGCGGCAAAGGTCGGCATGGCGGGAAGCTAAACAGTTTACCGCGGGAAGGGGATTCTCAGGTGAGCGGCGTTTCGAGTTAGAGGGACTCGTGCAGGGGAGGGGGCGGTTTCCGATGTGCCGGCATGCAAAGTTAGACTCTTAGCGAGCCTCGGAACCCCCTGGCGGCATAGTAAGACTCCGCACCGTTGTGATACACAAAAACAGTGTTGAAGCGGCGATCGCAAAAGAGTGCGCCTCCGAGTTTTCTGATAGCAGATGGTGTTCTCACCCAGCTCGACGTGGTCGTGTCGAAATCTCCAAATTTCTGCAACTCTCGAAGTTGCTCTTCGGTTAAAAGCTCAATGCCCATGGCATCTGCCATATCAACAGCGTTATCTTTTGGTTTATTTTCCTTCCTTGACTCCAGCGCTTCACGGTCGTAGCAAAGACTTCTGCGGCCTTTAGGACTTTCCGCTGAACAGTCATAAAAAATGTATTCGCCCGTCTTTTTATCATGGCCAACAACATCCGGTTCACCGCCAGTTCTTTCCATTTCATTGAGTGACCACAGTTTTTCAGGGCTAGATGCCAGCTTGGCGAGTACGTTGGCCCATTCAAGACCTTTATGGCGGTTCACGTTTTTCTCAAAACGGGCTTGCAATGCGCTGAGTAGTTCTTCACGTTGTTCTGGTGACAAGCCCTTTTTGTTGCTATTAATGTTGCGCGCTCTTGTTGCTTTCATCGTCGTCGCTCCAGCACTTTTTATGTGCCCCTATTTCTGCTGCGGCGCCACATGGGGCCTTTTTCGGCTCGTCTTTGCGTTCTCATCAATGCGCAGTTTCCACGCCGTTCGGAGTGCGCCCGTCAGTCCATCCTGGCTCGCCGCTGCCAGACTGCCCTGCAGCCATGATAAGTCTCATTCATTACTCGTCTAGAAAGGCGCCGTCAACAACTATGCCGCCGCCGCTATGGCAGTCAGGGGGGCGGGTGGCTTGCGACTGGACGCATCTTCGGCGGTGTTAGGCTTCTTATTGGAAAGCGCGGCGCGAGCTTCGGTGAGCGCCATGGTGGCGTGGCGAAACTTTGCCCGAGTCAAATTCTGCAGAGCGGCCACCAGCGGAGAGCCCGGCACTTTGCTGAAAAGACTGTCCGCTCGTTGCGTGAGCTTCAACCAATCGTGCCATTCGCCGAGCGCATCCTGCATGGTTTTGAGGTGGCCGACTAATCGTTCGGCTTCCGGGTTCTTGCCGGCCAGTTCCGCCAGATAGCGCGCCCGCTTTCCCAGGATGCGGTACTGGTGGAGCACTTTCTCGGTCATCGGAAATGGCTGGCGGTCCAGTTTAGCCAGCGTGTTGCGAGCCTGGTCCCAGGCTGCGCTTTCGCGGATATCGGATTCGGAGGAAGCTCGCTTCAAACGCTTGCGGAGTTCGCGGACGGTGCGCCTATCGAAGGCCTGCATGACTTTCTTTTCCCGTTCGTCGCGCTCTTCCATCAGCATCTGCATCAGTTGTGATTTGTGCCTTGCTCCTTCAGGCATCTTCAAACTGCGCAGCAAACCGACCTGCATATCCAAGTCCCGCACCCGTCCGGCCTTCTTGCGCAGGCGTGCCAGCAACTTGAGGAGTTTCTTGCCGTTGCGGCCCGGGTTGGGCGCCAACTCGGTTAGCGCAATCTCCAAACGCCGTCCGTTGGTGCGGAAGCGATGAACGCTGTTTGGGGCTGGCTTGGCGGCCAGTTTTGTCAACTGGCGATCCAGCTTTTCAAAAAGTGAGCGGGTGTTTGTGTGACCTGCGGCCATATGAAAACGCGCTGGCGAAGCAAAATTTACAAGGGAATTCAGGCGAATGCAAACAAGTAGCCCAGTCCTCTCTTAGCTCTCCACGTAGCCAAAAAAGGGATAACGACCGTCATTTTAACACTACTGTAACAACCTTCTGCTAGCTTGCCCTTGATGGCAAACCAAGCTCTGGGAGCGCCACTCTTGCCTGGACCGCAACCTGTTCTAAAATCAGAAGTTGCGGTAGACCGGTCGCAAGTTTCGCCGCTCACCAATTCGAAACACAATCGCTTTGCAGACGGCGCCTTCCACATGGCGATGCTGGCCTGCGGCTTATGCGTTTTGGGTTTGGTCGCACTCATCGTTTACCAGTTGGCCACGAAGTCTGCTCTTTCGTGGCATGCCTTTGGATTGAAGTTTTTTTTCTGGAGCGAATGGGATCCGGTCAACGACCAATATGGCGCTTTGCCGTTTGTCTACGGGACGATTGTCTCTTCCATCCTTGCGCTCCTGATCGCCGTTCCGCTCGCTATCGGCGTGGCTGTTTATATTACGGAGATGGCGCCGCCCTGGTTGCGGGGACCGTTGGCCTTCACGACTGAACTTCTGGCCGCAATTCCCAGCGTGATCTACGGCCTGTGGGCACTTTTTGTGCTCGTGCCGCTGTTGCGCAAATACCTAGTGCCTCCTCTGGGCAAGTACCTGGGTTGGACGGGCTTTTTCACCGGTCCCTGTTATGGCTACAGCATGCTCGCGGCGGCCATTATTCTGGCGATCATGGTTGTACCCATCATTTCGGCCATCACCCGTGAAGTAATGACTGCCGTGCCGCAGCAGCAAAGAGAGGCGGTTCTCGCCCTGGGCGCTACCCGCTGGGAAATGATTCGCACCGGGGTGCTAAGAAATGCGCGGGCCGGAATCATGGGCGGAGTAATTCTCGGCCTGGGCCGAGCGCTGGGTGAAACCATGGCCGTCACCATGGTGATCGGCAACCGGGCGGAAATCGCCAAGTCCTTGTTTGCGCCGGGTTATACCATGGCCAGCGCGTTGGCCAACCAATTTGCCGAAGCCAACGGCGACCTTTATCTAAGCGCTTTGATCGAAGTGGGACTGGCCCTTTTCATCGTAACCATCATCGTCAATGTGATCGCCCAATTCCTGGTGTGGACCGTCACTCGCGGGACGCCTGCGAGGGGAAATGCCTGACATCGCATCCTCGGCCGCTTCGACTCTACCTCCCATCAGCCTCTGGCGACGCGCCAAGAATAACGCGGTAACCGGTGCTGCGGTCGGCGCTGTGTTTCTCGTTCTGGCCCCATTAGGCGCTATTTTCGGCTACCTGGTTTACAAAGGGATCGGTTCCATCACCTGGTCGTTCCTCACTCAGATTCCTACCGGACCAGGAGAAACCGGCGGCGGCATGGCAAACGCCATCGGTGGTTCCTGCTTGATTCTGGGGATCGCGAGCGTGATCGGTGTTCCAATTGGAATTGGCGCTGGAATTTACCTGGCCGAGTACGGACGCAACCGTTTCGGCAATGTGATCCGGTTTACTGCGGACGTGCTAAATGGTGTGCCGTCGATTGTGATCGGGATTGTGGCTTATTCCATCGTCGTCCTCAGCCAAAAACATTTCTCCGCGTTGGCCGGCGGCGTTGCCCTCGGCATTATGATGATACCGACCATCACTCGCACCACCGAAGAGATGCTGTTGCTGGTGCCAAACGTGGTGCGCGAAGCGGCCTACGGGCTGGGCGTTTCCCGCTGGCGAACCACGCTTTCGATCACCCTGCGCACGGCAACTTCGGGGGTGATCACGGGTGTTATGCTGGCCTTTGCCCGGGTGGCTGGCGAGACTGCGCCCCTGTTGTTTACTACTCTCGGCAACCAGTTCTGGAATTGGAAAATTAACCAGCCCACCGCGGCTCTCTCCCTGCAAGTTTATGCCTATGCCATCTCGCCTTACGATGAATGGCATAAGCAAGCCTGGGCGGGAGCGCTTATCCTGATCGTGCTCATCGTGGCGGCTGTCAGCGCGGTGCGCATTGCCGCCAGCCGCGGAACTCTTAAGGGAGCAAACTGAATTATGGGTGTTGGCATCCAGGTCGAAAAACTCAATGCCTGGTTTGGCAAGACGCAGGCCCTCCGCGACATCAACATCGCCATGGCGGCCAATCACGCCACCGCGGTGATCGGCCCCTCGGGATGTGGTAAGTCCACCTTCGTGCGCTGCCTCAATCGCATGCATGAGACCATCCCGGAAGCTCGCGCCACGGGGAGAGTCCGCATCGGAGAACTGGATGTCTACAATGGGACTTCGGCGGTCGCGATTCGCCGCCGCATCGGAATGGTCTTTCAGAAGCCCAATCCGTTTCCCACAATGTCCATCTATGACAACGTAGCGGCCGGTTTGAGGCTGAACGGCTTCCGCGACCGCAAGCGCCTGGACGAAATTGTGGAGCGCTCGCTGCGGCTTTCCGCGCTCTGGGATGAAGTTAAGGACACCCTGCGCAAGAAATCTGGCGCCAGTCTTTCCGGCGGGCAGCAGCAGCGCCTGTGCATTGCGCGGGCTCTGGCGGTGGAGCCTGAAGTTCTTCTCATGGACGAGCCTTGCTCAGCGTTGGATCCGATTTCCACCGGCAAGATTGAGGAGCTGATTTTCCAGCTCAAGGAACGCTTTACCATTGTGATCGTAACGCATAACATGCAGCAAGCTTCGCGGGTAGCCGAATTCACCGGCTTCTTTTTGCTGGGCGAGCTGATTGAGTTCGACAAGACGGAAAAAATCTTCACCACCCCGTCCGATAAACGGACGGAAGACTACATTACAGGCAGGTTTGGATAATGCGCACTCGTTTTCAGCAGGGATTAGACGAACTCCGGGCACGTTTGCTCCGCATGGGCGGGTTGGCCGAGCAGGCCGTGGACCGCGCCTGCCAGGCGTACATCGAGCGCGACTTGGCTCGCTGCCACATGGTGCTGGAAGGCGAAACCCAAATCAATATCGCCGAGCGCGAGATTGATGAACTGGCCTTCGACCTCCTGGCCATGCAACAGCCCATGGCGGTGGATCTGCGCTTCATTCTGGCGGTCACCAAAATCAACTCCGATCTTGAACGTGTCGGCGATCAGGCGGTGAACATTGCCGAGCGCGTCATGGACATGGTGGAACTGCCCAAAGTTGATCTTCCCGTGGATATCGCCCGCATGGCGGCCGCAGTCTCCGCCATGGTGCGGCGATCGCTGGAGTCCTTTATTGAGGGCAAAGCCGAACTCGCGCAGGCGGTTCTGGAAATGGATAATGTGGTGGACCGTATGAAGGACGAAGCCTTCATCCTTCTGGTCAAAGCCATGAACGAGCATCCCGAGGTAACTCGTCAGGCGCTGGACGCCCTGCTCATTGCCCGCAACTTGGAGCGCGTGGCCGATCATGCTACCAATGTTGCGGAAGATGTCATCTTCTGGGTGCGCGGCGCCGATGTACGGCACAACATTCCTCCGGAAGAACAACCCCCGCGAGCGGCGACGGAAGGCCGTTAGAAGTTCAGCCACAACGTAGGTGGGGACATCGGTCCCCTCCGACTTCGCCCAGCACGATCCCGCTGCCTGGCGACCGGTCGATTCTGAGGATGCGCCACTCAGGCGAATGTCTACGGCCAGACTGCAAGTTGCATCACTTTCCCCGCCGATAACAGAACACGACGTCCCAGATGCGGGGCTCGACGGAGCTAACCACCGGCGTATCGAGTACGTCGTCGAGGCCGGAAGGAACGGCATCGGGCAGCTTGTCGTTGGAGAGGAAAAAGCCTCCGGGCCGCAGCATGGCGGCGATGTTAGCGCGGGCCAGCGACTGTTCGAATTCTCCGTAGTAGACAAATACGTTGGTCCCAATCACCAGGTCGAAGGCCTGCTCAGGCGGCAAAACAAGACGCTGGTAGACGATGTTTATATCCAGCGGCGTGAGTTGACGCACGACGGCTGAGGGAAATTTCACGGCGCGGCTGCGGATGGCGTCAGCCCCGCTGGGCACCGGGATGGACGCCACCGGGCTTCCAATTTTGCCGCCGAGCTGTTCCCAATATGCGGTAAAGCTCTCGCGGTACTCAGCGCTCATGGGGCGCGCGGTATTCCACGCAAGCTGCACAACGTAGGGATGGCCCAAAGCCGCGCGCTCCCGCGCGTGCGCGATGTGCAGGTTGACGTCGGGGCTGATGTCGAGTGTGTAGAGTTCGACCTTGGAGGGATCGGCGATGCCCAGGCGCACCAGGGAGTCCAGTACGGCGAAGGGCTGCGTCGTTTGCGGCGGATAGAAGTCCGAACCTGCTTCCTTGTTGGCGAAATCCAGGCCTGGGCCGACAATGGCGACGCGATGCACGCTGCCGGGACTGAGCAAGCCTTTCTCGACCATGCGGCGGAGGTGCACGTCCAGTTGGTAGTCCGGCCAAAGGTTGGTGTCGAGCGAGATGCCACGGTCCTGGAAAAGCTGAAAACGGCGCTCGTCCTTTGGTTGCGCGCGATACTTCAGGAAGTCGTCGCGCATGCGAGCCAGATTTTCGAGCAGGTACTTCTGGACTTGAGCGCGCTGCTGGGGAGTCTTTAGCAGGAACCCCCTCTTCTCCAGAAAGGTGCGCATTTCGATCATGCGCTCGGGAGGATTGGGTGCGCCCAGAGCGCGGATCAGATCGTTGGCGCGATTCTCGGCAAAGGCGTTTACCAGAGAGCTTTGGCCGTAGCGGACCAGATATTCGTCATCAATCCGGTACTCTTTAGTGAACCCAACCCCGAAACGCAGCAGGTTGGTGAAGGTGTCCTCAGCGCCGCGGTCGAGCCGCTTGCGGATTTGGCGGTCGCTGGTCTGCACCCAGGCAGACCATTGGGCAGCGTCGAGAGGGCTGGACCTCAATTCCGCCGGAAGGGAGTTGCTCATTCCTTGCAACACGGGCTGCGCCGCTGCGAAGGAGATGAACTCACTTCGAGACGATTGGCCCGCGGACCGCAACGGAAGACAGAACGCCAGGGCAAGCACAAAGAGAGAGAGTCTTTGGTTCATGATCATGAGCCTTGCGGATCCGCGACAGCGTCGGGAGTTGCGGAAGATGCAAGCCCCGTGCTCGCAGCCTTTCCTCTGGAAAAAGCGAAGACCGGTATTCCGGCCGCGATAAGCAATAGTCCGATCAGACTAGGCCTGGGTGCACGGTAAAGCGCGTTGCCAATCATCAGGGCGCTCGCCAGCGCGAAGATCGCCGGGATGACAAGCGTGCGCACGGGGTCGCCGCGTAAGCCCCGCCGGCGCCGTAGGACGTAGAGGGCAGTCACGGTGGCTCCGGAAGAGAGCATGATGGCGAACCCGGTGTAGATCAGAATCTGCTGGAACTCGCCGAGCAGAACCAGAATGACGCTCCATCCGGCTTGCAGCCCGATGGCCAGGGCAGGCGTCTCAAAGCGGGGGCTGATGCGGCTGAAGGGCTCTGGAAACGTTCCGTCGCGGGCCATCGCGAAGTACACGCGGGGCCCGGCGATGGTCATGGCGCTGATGGCGCCGAGAAATGCGATCAGAAAGACCGGCGTCAGGAATCCTCCAGCCACCCCGAAAAGCCGTTGCGCGGCGGCATCGCCTACGTTCATGCTGGAGGCCATCTCAGGCACCGGGAGCGCGAGAACGAGGAGTACGTTCAAGCCAACGTAGAGAACCATCACGATGGCGGTACCCAGGGCGAGCGCGGGACCGACGGCCCGTCCCGAACCGCGCATCTCCTCGGAAACATAAGCCGCCGCATTCCAGCCGCTGTACGCGAACATCACCGCGATGAGGGCGAGCAGCCAGTCTTGGGAGTGAAAGCCTCCGGAAACGCTGTGAAAGTGGGCCCATGATCCTCGTCCGGAGAAAAGGCCGGCGCAAATGAACACCCCAAGTGCTGCAACCATGAGGAAAGCAAGCGTTTTTTGCGCCACTCGGCCGGGGCCGAGTCCAAGAATGTGAATCACCGCAAACAGCAGGATGACCCCAGAGCCCAGTAGGTTTTGCCGGGAAAGGCCCAGGTTAGTAAAACCCAACGACACGGATACCAGCGGCAGAGCTGAGGTCTGGGAAGGATAATAGTGACCTGCATAGCTCACAAAGGCCACCGCGCTGGCGGCAATGGCTCCGGAGAATCCCGCGATGAGGGAGGTCCATCCGGTCAAAAAGCCGGCCAGCGGACCAAAAGCATGGGACAGATAGTTGTACTCGCCACCGGCGTCGGGACAAAGCTTCGCCAGTTCCGCATAAGTGGTAGCGCCGGCGAAGGCGAGCAGTCCTCCAACTATCCATAGTCCTAATATCGCAGCAGGGGCGGGGGCCAAGGACGCAATCACCGCCGGCGTGGTAAAGATGCCCACCCCGATCACATTGGAAACAACCAGCGCAGTGCCGTCCGCCAGCCCTAGCCGCTCGCGCAAACGAACGCGCACGGCCGGTTTGGTCGAGACCGCATCGAACGAACCGATTTTGGCTGATTTCGGTGGCATGTCCCAGTTCTCCAGCCGCGTCCAGATAAAACTTGCGCCGCTGACCGCAAGGGGCAGGGTGATAGGGCACCCCCCAAGTAATGCCCATAATACGGAGTGGCAAGGGGTTTCGTCACGCGATGGCCGTCACCTATGACCTAAGGCGGCCTTGGACTAGCGGAAAACTATACGCATTTCGCCCTGGCCTTCTTCATCTCTCGGCCACGGACCCTGCTTCATTGTCCGTAAATGAGAACGCATTCGAAACATTGGGAAATGCTTTTCCCCCTACTTCCACGTACGGATACACGAAGTAATTCAGCGGCTCTCCGTCCTGCTTCGGACTCAGCACTAAATCCCTGCCCACGCTGAACTGCACTCGATTGTCGTCATGGGCGCCGAAGAAATAGTCCTTTTTTTCCGGATGCTTCCACGCCTCCGAGATATCCACGGGAACCCAGCCGTGTTGGGGCTCGAAAAACTCGGCCCAGCAATGGTAGCCCGCAATGTCCGCGGCGTGTTTGTCGGGCGGCAAAGGAAACCCAATCTCAAACCGCGCCGGAATCCCCTGGGACCGCGCCATCGAAATGAAAAGGGAATGAAAGTCGGTGCAGTTACCTTTCTTGGCGTCGCAGGCATAGAGCACGTCGCCGCGTCCCCAGCCCGTTCCCGTCTTGTCATACTTCATGTTGTCGAAAACGTAATCGTAGATAGCGCGTGCCTTTTCGAGAGGCGTGGTCTTTCCGGCAGTGCATTTTACCGCCAACTCGGCCGGCAAACCTGTGGTCGGCACCAGCTTGTCCGGAGCCAAATCCTCGATGCGCTCGTGGCTGTTGAGTTGCACTTCTGCCAGATGTGGGGCGACCGCGCCCAGGGTCAGCCGCTCGTGGCGCACTACGTCGTAGATCACTTCAAAATGCAACTCCGATGCTGCCGGCTTTGCCGCCTCCGCATAGTAGATTTCATTGCCGAACCTGGACTCGCGCGTCTTCTTCAGCCGGAGGTCTCCGCTAGCCGATATGACTTTCACCTCCTGGAATGCGTCCGAGTGCGCCATGGGAAACCACACCCGCAGCCGTTCCCCGGCCGGAACATTTTTCACCGTGAACCCATAATGAAAGGTGAAGTGACGCGCCTCTTGCGCCGCCGCGGACTCCGTCAGCAACAAAAGTGAGATCGCAAATAGCACAGCCTTTCGCAGCACGGGCAGCTTCCTTTCGCCTGATTCCGAAATCAGGACCAAGAAATAAGAGTGAGTGGTTTAGAAACGACGCACGGGCGCTTTAGGAGTGGCGCAGTCAAGTAAAGCCGCGAAGAGGAGTGCGCATTGAAGAGTCTTCCACGAAACGAGAGGCCGATAGGATATCACGAGGCTCGCGCGCTCAAGTAAGCCTGCGGAGAAGGCGAGTGTGCCTTGTTTCTCCCGTGCTTTGATCCGTGGCAATCCGCGAGATCCGCGGGCCGCTTTTGTACTTACACACCGCGCCCGCGAAACCATCTAGACTTGACGCATGACTTCGCTGAATCTGCGGTTCACCCGGCTCAGCATGCGCCGCCGCTATGAGTCGTGGTTCCTGCGCTTCGGTTTGGCCGACAATTCGGGTGCCTGGTGGTTGCGCTATCTCCTCGCGAACCCAGGACGTAACGGCTGCGCGGGCCTCGCAGGCGCAGCTCCGGTCCAAGTCTGGGCGACGTGGTTCCCGCGGGGCGGCCCGCCTGAGACATTTATCCAAGAGTTTCCCGTCGAAGCGCTGCGCGTCAACGCCCGGAGTGGCCCGTTTCTTCTAGAGGCCGGTCCCAACCGTATCGAAGACGCCTCCTGCCGTGGCATCCTCGATGTCCGCGGGCACCGGCTGTCCTGGGACTTGCATTACCGTTCCAATTTCGGCATCACGCTGAGCAACAAAGGCTGGATCGGATTTTCCCGCACTCCTCATTCCGACGCTATTTTCTCCGGAGAAATTCGCTTCGACGATCGCGTTTTCCAAGGTGATCCTCTCGGCTTCGGAGTACAAGGCCACAACTGCGGCTTCCGGCATCGCCATTTCTGGACTTGGACGCACGCCTGCTTTCCCCAGCCCGATGGCCATCTCACCACCTTCGAGGCTCTGGTCTACGAAATGCCTTTCGGCCTGGTATTTCGTACGGCCATTCTGTGGCACCAAGGCCGCTCGTATATCTTCCGCAAGCTGCGCGAGACGTGCCGTGATCCTAAAGCGATGCGCTGGGCCTTGCGGACGATATCTGCGGCTGGATCAATCGAGGTTGAAATCGAGGGCAGCGGCCCGTCGTTGCACCGCCTGCCTTATGCCAAGACCGACTGCTCCGGCACTTTCGAGGTGGCGAACCATAGCTTGGCGCGTGCGCGGCTCAAGGTGAGTCTGGGACGATCACAGGCGGAAGAACTTGTGACCGACGGCGGAGCGGTGCTGGAGATGACGGGGGACTACTAGCTCCCATCTTGCGAAGCGTCCAATTTACAAACAATTCACCCGGAGTGCGCTAGAATTTCGCCATGCCCGCCGCCATCCAATGCCTCGACCTGCGCAAGACTTACGATGGCAAGGTCGAAGCGGTGCGCGGGTTGAGCCTGGAAATCGCCGCGGGCGAATGTTTCGGACTGCTTGGTCCAAACGGAGCAGGGAAGACCACCACCATCGAAATTCTCGAAGGGCTGCTCGAACCCACCTCGGGCGAGGTGACGATCCTGGGCCATAACTGGCGGCAGAATCCACGCCAATTGCGCGAATGGCTCGGAATCTCTTTACAGGAGACCCGCCTTTCCGAAAAGCTCACTGTCCGCGAGACCATAGCATTGTTTTCCAGTTTCTACCGCGAACCCCGTGCCGTGGACGAAGTCATCGAAGAGATGCAGCTCTCGGAAAAAGCGGATGCCTGGGTGGGCAAACTTTCCGGAGGGCAACGCCAGCGCCTGGCGGTCGCCACCGCATTAGTTGGAAATCCTAAGATTTTGTTTCTGGATGAACCCACCACTGGCCTCGACCCGCAAAGCCGCCGCCAGCTCTGGGACATCATTCGCGCATTTCAGAAAAACCGCGGCACAGTGCTGCTGACGACGCATTATATGGACGAAGCCGAGCGCCTGTGCGACCGGCTCGCCATTGTGGATCACGGGCAGATCATCGCGGAAGGTTCGCCCTCCGATCTCATTGAGCGCCTGGGGGGGCATCATGTCGTAGAGTTTGAAGCCAGCCTTTCCAACGGAGAAGCACTGGACGCCTGGCGGGCTCTGCCTGGAGTCGAATCGGTTCGCCACGATGACGGCCTGGTTTGCCTCAACGTCCGCGAGCCGCACCAGACCATTCCTGCGCTGCTCGACGCAGTACGTGATCGGGGCTCAGAGTTGCTGCACCTGACCACGCGCCAAGCCAGCCTGGAGGATGTCTTCGTCCGCTTGACCGGGAGGCATTTAAGAGAAGACTGAGAACTGGGAGCAACCTGGTTCTGAAATGTACGTACAATCATGGCTGTCCGAACTGGCTAAAATGGCGATCGCCCAACAGGTTCCAACTGAATCGAAGCAATTCGAGCCGTCCCGCAATGGCCGCTGGTCGGCCTTCAACCATTTGCTGCTGGCGCGCATGAAGGAAATGCAACGTGAGCCCGAGGTCATCTTCTGGGTTTTCGGCTTCCCCATTTTGCTTGCCCTCGGCCTGGGAATAGCTTTCCGCAACAAGCCTGCCGGAGCCACTTCCATCGCCATCGTCGCGGGACCAGGTGCTGAAGGCACGCTATCCTTGCTCCAGGGCTCGCCCCAGCACGCCGTCATTCACGCCACTGTTCTGGATGAGGCTTCTGCGCTGACAGGTTTGCGCCTCGGTAAATACGACCTAGTCGTACAGTCGCAGGCCGATGGAACCGTGCAATATCGCTACGACCCAGCCCGCGCGGAAAGCGTCCTCTCGCACTCCGAAGTTGACGATACGCTGCAAACTGCCGCGGGACGCAAGGATCCATTTCGAACTTCCACCATTACTTCCACCGAGCCCGGTTCTCGCTACATCGACTTCTTGATTCCTGGACTGCTCGGCATGAATCTCATGAACGCCGCCATGTGGGGCATCGGCTTCGCTCTGGTGGACATGCGCCAACGCAAGCTGCTCAAGCGTTTCGTGGGCACACCCATGCGGCGCAGCGACTTTTTGCTCGCTCTGACCAGCAGTCGGCTCATCCTCATGCTCGTCGAGGTTGCCCTCATGCTTACGTTTGGAGTGCTGGTCTTTCGCATGCGCGTACTCGGGTCTCTTCTAACCATCGTGCTAGTCGGAGCGGCCGGCGCCCTTTCTTTTGGCGGACTCGGCCTGCTCACCGCCAGCCGTGCGCAGAAGATTGAAAGCGTCAGCGGCCTGATCAACCTGGTCATGATGCCGATGTGGATATTTTCCGGCGTGTTTTTTTCCTACGAACGCTTTCCGGCGAAGATTTTGCCGTTAATCAAAGCACTGCCCCTTACCGCGCTCAACGACGCTCTCCGCGACACGATCCTGCAAGGCGGATCGCTTCGGGCGCAAAGTGGCCGCTTGTTCATCTTGTTGGTGTGGGGCGGGATTTCGTTCTTGCTGGCGCTCCGTTGGTTTCGTTGGACTTAGAGCGCATTCACGGCTTTCTGCCGGCGTCAACGGTCACGCTGCTTACCAAGGTACTGACGAAATTCCGCGAAGTCGTGCTGTTGGCTGGCAGGTGTGATATTTTGTTGTTGCTAAGCAGTGTATTTCTTGTGAGCGGGAGTAGTTCAGCGGTAGAACGCCAGCTTCCCAAGCTGGATGTCATGGGTTCGATCCCCATCTCCCGCTCCATCTTTTCAACGACTTCCCGGAGAGAATCTGGGCGCCCCCGGATCACCGGCGGCTCGGAATTCATGGCGGCCGATTACGACCCTAGGGCATCTGCCGCATCGTCTCTTGAAAGTGTTGCCGCTGGCTTCTTCGGCCGCGTCATGGTGATCACTACTACACTGGTCAGAACACACAGAGTCCCCAGGACGGTTCGCAGGCCAAGCGCTTCGCCGCCCAGGAAATATCCCACCAGCACGGCCACCACCGGATTCACATACGCGTAAGTCCCAACTCTTGTCGGCGATTCATGATGAATCAGCCACACATATGCGGTAAATCCGATGATCGAGCCCGCGACAATCAGGTAGAGCAACGCGAGCCATGCTCCGAGTGAGATGGTTGAAGGGTGAAAATTGCGGAATTCACCGAGTGCGGCGGCGGCGAGAGTCAGAAATACCCCACCCGCAAGCATCTGTGCTCCCGAACTCATGACCTTCGAAGGCGGCAGTGGCAGCTTACGAGTGAGCGCCGACGCTATAGACCAGCTTATTGCCGCAACGATCAATGCCATGGCCCCGGCCATATCGATCGGCGCCCCGCTAAGGTTCAACGAGCGGCTCAGCAGCACGGCCACTCCTGCAATCCCGATCAATAGCGCTAGAGTCAAAGGGAGAGTGAGCCTCTGGGTTCGCAGGAAAATGATTTCCGACAGCGCCATGAATACTGGGATCGTGGCCAGCATGACTGCGGCCATGCCCGAAGGCACACGCTGCTCGGCCCAAAACAACAGTCCGTAATCGAAGACGAAGATCATGATCGCGAGTAAGGATATAGACCTCCATTGACGGCCGCTCGGCATGGGCTCTTTCCGAACGATCATGCAGCCAGTAAGAACCAGTCCCGCAACCAGAAAACGCATCGCCGCCAGAAGAAACGGCGGAACTTCACGGACCCCAACCCGCACCGCGAGGAACGTGGATCCCCATACGAAATAGATGATGGCGAAAGCCAGCAAGGGCTTCCACTTCGGGGGTGGGGTGTTGGATTCCATGATGGGTACTGCAGGGAATTCAATTTTGAATGCCTCCTAGATTATAAGGAACTTGGTGAGGTGCTCCGTTCCGGTCGCGGCCTGCGCCCATTCCTGGTATCGGCCTGTCTACCATTCAAAGGTTGCCGCAGAACGCCGCGAGGTGCTAGGCTTGAGCGAATAAAAGGCGAATTCATCGCGGAGAGCAACATGGCCCCAACCCAGCAAGCCTTGGCACCACGCTTCAGTACGACCCTCGAAACCGTTCAGGAAATCCTGGGCGCGCTGGCGTCCCGCTATCGCGGTGATGAAGTGCTGACCTGCGTGCGGCACATCCCCGCCCGTGAAGCCAGTTTTCGTCCCATGCCGCACTGGGTGAGAAGTGAACTGTCTGAGGCGTATGGCGCAAAAGGGATCAAGGAACTGTACTTGCATCAGGCGGCTACAGCCGAGTTAGTACATAAAGGCAGGAACGTTGTCGTGGTTACGCCCACGGCGTCGGGCAAAACACTTTGCTACAACCTTCCGGTCCTGAATGCGGTGCTGGAAAATCCCGATACCCGGGCTCTTTACCTGTTTCCGACCAAAGCCCTGGCCCAGGACCAACTCGCCGAATTGCATGACCTGGCCAAGCGCCTCGACGACCGATTTGGAGTATTCACCTACGATGGCGATACCCCGAGCGATGCGCGCAAGGCGATCCGGGAGCGCGGACACATTGTCCTGACCAACCCGGACATGCTGCACACCGGCATCCTGCCACACCACACCAAGTGGATGCGGCTGTTCGAAAACCTGCGCTACATCGTACTGGATGAATTGCATACCTATCGCGGTGTGTTCGGCAGCCATCTGGCGAACGTGTTGCGGCGATTGCGGCGGGTGGCGCGGTTCTACGGGTCGGACCCGCAGTTCCTCTGCTGTTCGGCAACCATCGCGAATCCCGGCGAGTTGGCCGCGCAACTCATCGAAAGCCCGGTTGAAGTTGTAGAGCGGAACGGCGCACCGGCTGGAGAAAAGGTTTTCGTTTTCTACAATCCTCCGATGGTGAACCGGAACCTGGGTATTCGGCGCAGCTATATCAATGAAGCGACCCGCGTAGCCAAGGAACTGCTGGCACGCAAACTGCAGACGATCGTTTTCGCCAATAGCCGATTGCACACGGAGGTTCTTCTCACCTATTTGCAGCAGGCGAATCCCCCGAAGCCTGGCCAGGCCGAACCGGTGCGCGGCTATCGCGGAGGGTACCTGCCGGGGGAACGGCGCGAGATCGAACACGGGCTGCGCGAAGGCCGGATCCGCGGAGTCGTGACCACCAATGCTCTCGAACTGGGGATTGATATTGGGTCGCTGGACGCTTGCGTGATGGCGGGTTACGCGGGCTCGATTGCTTCTACCTGGCAACGCGCTGGGCGCGCGGGACGGCGGAGTGGGACTTCCTGCGCGGTGTTCGTGGCGTCTTCGGCGCCGCTCGACCAATTCATCGTGCAGCATCCGGACTACTTCTTCGGAAATTCACCCGAGCACGCACACATCCAGCCCAATAACCTCGAGATTCTCGTGAACCATTTGAAGTGTGCGGCGTTCGAGCTGCCGCTCTCGCCGGATGAGCGCTTCGGCGACGTGGCACTGCCTGAAATCTGCCAGCGCCTGGTTGACGCAGGCTTCCTGCAGCTTAGCGGAGGCAACTGGCACTGGGTGCAGGAGGGCTATCCGGCGGATACCATCAGCCTGCGTTCGGTGACCTCCGACAATTTTGTCATTCTCGACATCACCGGCGACGGCGATGGCCAACCCGAGGTGATCGGAGAGGTGGATTTCTCCTCCGCCCTCACCACCGTTCATCCCAAGGCGATTTACATCCATCAAGGCCGGCAGTATCACGTTGAGCGGCTTGATTTCGGCCAGCGCAAGGCCTACGTGAAGCGGGTGAAGGTGGACTATTTCACCGCCGCGATTCGCTACACCCAGGTGCGCGTGCTGGAAGTTGCCGAGGAGCGGAGCATTGCCGGTCCGGCTGCACGAGCCCATGGCGACGTGCTGGTGCGGTCGCAGGTCGTCGGCTTCAAGAAGATCAAATTCTTTACCAACGAAAATGTGGGCGCCGGAAAGCTTGAATTACCGGAAAACGAAATGCACACAACCGCGTTTTGGGTGACGCTCGGGCACGAGTTGCTGGCGGGCCTGCCTTTTACGCTCTCCGAGCGACAAAATGGCATCTTCGGATTGCTTTACGCTCTTGCATCGATGGCCACGCTGCTGCTGATGTGCGACCGTCGAGACCTTGGTACTGCAATCGGCGAGCGGCCGCCCAGTGCGGAGGCCGGTGTGGAATGGCAGGAGTTCGCAACGGCAGCGGATGCCGAGAAGGAGTTCTTTGAGCCAAACTTGTACCTGTATGACGCGTACCCCGGCGGAATTGGATTCAGCGAGCCGCTCTATCGCATCTGCCCTGTGCTTTTAGCCCGCACTCGTGAACTCATTGCCGCCTGTTCGTGTGCCAACGGATGTCCGTCCTGCGTTGGTCCCGCCAGCGACCAGGGCGAGCGCTCCAAGGAAGTAGCTCTGGCGATCCTCGAATGCTTGTGTTCCTTGGAATCTGGTGGCGTACCGAGTGCCAGCGAAGCGCTCGACTATTCAACTTAACGTGAGTTCCACAACCACAGATCGTTTCGCGCGTCTGAAGGCGTTGCAGCCACCCCGGACTTTGTTTGCGCCGAAATCCGAGGTGTTAGCGCGCAGACCATGACGATAGCGATTCTGTGGACCGAACTTCGAGCTTTGCCATCGCCGCAGACCGGCTCGCGCTGATGCTTGGAGCCTCGGTGAAGCGAAACCTCCACGGCGAGCATCTGTCGTTACGGTGTTGGCATGGCGGCCATGCCCCATGCTTTCCAGATGCGGTCGCGCTCCATTTGCTCGCGCCCGATGCTCCCGACCGATGTCGCGGACGTTCAGCAGTGGCTTTTTCTCGACACGGAAACCACCGGACTCGCCGGCGGAACCGGCACCTATCCGTTTCTGGTCGGCCTGGCGTGGTGGGAAGGCGGCGGCCTCGAAGTCGAGCAATTGTTCATGCGGGAATACAGTGAAGAGCGCTTCGCTGTTCGCGGCACTCGCGGAACGGCTGGCGGAACGTCCGGTGCTGGTCACCTTCAACGGCAAATCGTTCGACTGGCCGCTGCTGGAGACACGTTATCGAATGACGCGAACCATCTCCGCCGGTATTGCGAGCCCATCTGGATTTTCTTCATCCGGCCCGGAATCTCTGGCGCCTGCGCCTGGGCTCCGCACGCCTGGCGCAGCTCGAACGGCACGTGCTGGGATGGGACCGCGGCCCCGACCTGGTGTCGGAGCTCATTCCAGGCATCTATCTCGACTTCGTGCGTAGCGGGCGCACAGACCCCCTGCTGCCTGTCTTTCAACATAACCAGATGGATCTGCGCGGGCTCGCTGGCCTGGCGGGCCGCATCCTGGAGTTGCTCGGTGATGCGGGCGCACCTTGCGAAGATGGACTGGAATTGTACGGCGTGTCGCGCATTTGCGAGCGGCGTGGCGAGACCAGGCGGGCGCGCAAACTGTACGAGCAATCGCTGGTCTCCGTGTTGCCGGCGGCGACCGATCGTGCGGCGCGCACCGCGCTGGCGCGACTGGCCAAGCGCGATGGCGACCTCGCCCGGGCGCGCGAACTCTGGGAAAGCGCCCTGGGAAACTCGAAGGAGGGTTACGAGGCTTATGAGCAGTTGGCAATTTACTTCGAGCATGTAGCCCGCGCGCCCCGGCAGGCGCTGGCGATTGCGCGGGAAGCGCTGGCGCAACTCCACCGCGCCCACCAGGGTGGAACCATCACGGCTTCCACCTATCGCAAGGCCAGTGCGCGATTCCAGCATCGGCTCGGGCGACTCGAACGCAAAGCCGGGCGCACACTGCTCGACCCACTCGGCGCTTAGTCAGGAATGCGGTTCTGGTTGGATGACAGCGGTCGGGTAACCCCTTGGCACTGTCCTAATTCGCCCGGTCTGGTTACTTGACGGCCCTATGCCCAGCCGTCATGATCCTTAAACCAAATCAAAATTGAGGCTTCCCCCGAGAATATATGACTAAACTCTTCAGCAAGCTGTGGGCAGAGGAACAGGGCCAGGACATCGCGGAATACGCGGTGATGTTGGCCGTGATTCTCGTGATCGTAGTCGGAACTCTTCGCGTAATCGGCTCCAACGCCAACAATGTGTTTTCCGGCGTCGCTAGTTCCATCCAGTAATAGAAATAGCGGAGCGCATCCGCTTGCCAGCGTCACTTAACAGATCGAGTCCGCTGACCGCTTCGCTCGCTCACGGCAACGGGTAGTGTCTGCGTTTGAGCAAAACCTGCGATTTCGATTCACGCTCTCACTGACCTCGCTGAAGTTCTCGGCGATCTCCGCGGATTAAAGCTCTTCAGCCGTACAAGAATCGCGTCTTACCCCGCGCCGAGAACGCAGAAGCCTATCGCCAAGGACGCCGAGGAATTTGGCAGAGACCGCACTCGGACATCCCTAATGCACGCGAATTTGGCCACGGTGAGATTCGAGATTCAAAGATCACTGCCATGGCCTTGAAGCATTCCGACCCATTGGCCGCATGCCGAGCCTGCCCGAATTTCGCGGCATGTACTCCCGTTATGAACTTCCTACACCTTGCGGGAAAATGAACTCACCACTACATTGGCGTTAACTTCCCACGCCTGTGGTTCAGCAAGCAGACCGAAAAGTTCTAATAGAAGACTCTAACAATGGATGTCTGCATTCACGTTCACTCGTGAACGGCTAGTTCGCTCGCGCGTATTTTGGGAAGAATCCCCTTTCCTCCCAGCAACCACAGTTGTTTTGTTGGCGGAGTGTGTTTGGACTCCGCGCATGGAGGAGTGCCATGAACTATCGGAATATTGTTGGGGGAACGGCGTTTCTTGTTTTGCTCATGATCTCTTCGGGTGTGCTGTTTGCTCAAAACCCCAACTGCACGATCGTTGTGCCCGACGCGCCACTCACGGCTGCCGGCTTGGCAACACCCTATCAGTTGAAGGCCACCGACCCCACCGATGGAAACGGCCCGTGCAGTGAAACCAATACCAACTCTTCGGCATTCGTGCAGGCTGCGATCTTTGATCCAGCCACCGGGCAAATTTCGATTTACAACCCATTAGTAATTGATCAGGGATCGGCGCCGGCAGTGGATCCCGTCACCCCAACGCTTCCGGCCCAGGCCGTCGTTGCTTTGTGGTTTGGATTCAACGGCGCCAACCTGACGCAAGAGGGGGCACACTCCGGAGTCTTGACGGCCAGTGGTTGCGTGAATGGCCTTCCCAACAATATCTTCGGCCAGTATTCGTATTGCAATGCGCCGGTTTTCTTTAGAGCCGCGAACCGCACGATTCGTGCCGGAAGGCTAAACGTCCCAAACCTTGGCGCGGGGAACGATGGCCAGCCGTGCCCCACGGTACGGGACTTCTACGTGGTTGACCAGGATCAAAGCGACAACCTGCCGGTCACTTATCTGATAAGCGCCGGAGGCCTGCTCGCCCAGAACACACAGGCGAACGCCGCCCTGTTGACCGGCGCCACCACTCTGGGGAACCCCAGTGACAACGGCCTTCTCGACCGCTTCATGGATCCCGCCATCGGCTGTGTACCCTGGAAAGTTTCTGATTTGGCTGATCCCGGCCAGAAGGTTCCAGGCTTAGCGCTCAACGAACTACAAGCGCGCGCCCATCAGAGATCTCCGATGGCCCTGATCCCTGCCGGCGATCCCATGGTGCTTGACGCAGACGGCAGCGCCGACCTCGCCAAAGTGAACGCTTACCGTCGAGGCGTGGATCAGCCGGAGATCCGCGGCCTTTGGCAAGCGGAAACGGGCCGCTACTGCCGCAATATGTTAAGAATCGCCCCGGCCCGACTTCTGCTGGACCAGGCTTCTCTTCTGGCGGGTCCGTCCCCGGTGGCGGGTGCGTCAAACCTATTCACGTTTCTGGCGCAACGCTTTGCCGCCAGCTACGACATCCTCGGATGTGCGGACCTGGTGAAACTGCCGGACCCCGTCACGGTTACCCAGGATGCGGGCGGGTTCGCAAGCAGCGCCACCATCAGTCTGCCAATCTACAACCGGTGCAAACGATATCTGGCGCCTTACCAGCGCCAGGATGACGCCGCCAACGCCGCGGAGGTTAACACGGCTGCGGCGACGCAATAACGGATTTAGGTCACGCGGCGATGCTTGGTTGCCATGCTATGGGGACGGCGGTGCCGTCCCCTCATCGCCTCCACTCGGGGGCAAGGGTGATTGCAGCCAACCATCCACAAACACGCTCCAGATTTATTTCGCGCGGAATTCTAGGGTGGATCATGCTCTGCATTCTGTCAGTCTCGACTCCGGCCAGTGCCCAGATCTCCCCAGGCGCACTTTCCCGCGCGCACCAAACCCTGAATGGAGCAACCGATTGCACCTCCTGCCACGAGCTCTCCACCGGAAAGCCAACCTTTCGCTGCACCGCCTGCCACGGTGAAATCGGCTCGCGCATCGCAGCCCGAAAAGGCCTGCACGCCTCCTTCAACATCCAGCCTGGTTCAAACCTGGAATGCATATCCTGCCACTCCGAACATAACGGTGAGAACTTTGTTCTCCTGAAGTTTGATGTCAAAAGTTTCGACCACCGCCGGGCAGGATACGCCCTCGCAGGCAAGCATTCGGGGTTGGCGTGCAACCGCTGTCACACCGCGGATCGCGTGGCCCCGGACGAGCGCCCGGCCATCAAGGTCAAGAATCTGAATCGGACGTTCTTAGGGCTTTCCCCGTGACTGCTCCAGTTGCCATCAAGATCGGCATAAAGGACGGCTTGGTTCCGATTGTCTGCGATGCCACAATTTCGCCGATTGGAAGACGGTCAGCGTCGGCAAATTGGATCATTCCAAAACGCGCTACCCGCTTACCGGATTGCACGCGCAAGTCCCGTGCCAGAAATGCCACACTCCAGATCGCGGCGGAAGGCCGCGGTACACAGGAATTGCGTTCGCTAAGTGCGCCGATTGCCACTCCGATCCGCACCGTAGCGGCTTTGAGCGGAGCTGTGAATCCTGCCACAGTACCGCAGCCTGGAACAGGATTTCTACAACCGCTCTGAATGAAGGCTTCGACCACTCCAAAACAAAATTTCCTCTTCTTGGTAAACATGCCTCAGTCGAATGCGTGCAATGCCACGCCCAGGGAGATTTCAAGAAGCCGTTGGTTTTCCAGAAGTGCATGGATTGTCACAAACCCGATCCTCATGGCGGCCAATTTTCCAAGCGGGTGGGCGGCGGTGAGTGCGCGTCTTGCCACACCGTGGAAGGCTTCAAGCCGTCTACCTTCGGCGTGAAAGAGCACGCCACAACCGCTTATCCCTTGGAAGGGAAGCACGCGGCCGTGCCCTGCGCGCAATGTCATATTCCCAAGGGCAGAGGCACGCTCTACGAAATCAAGTTTCAGAGTTGCACCGATTGCCATAATGATGCCCATGCTGCCCAATTCGCCGTCGCACCCTACTCGAACCGCTGCGAACGCTGCCACAGTCTGCTGCGATTCCGGCCCTCCACGTTCAGCCTGTCCCGGCACCAGGAAACCCGGTTCCCGCTCACTGGAAGTCATAAGGCAATCGTCTGCGGCGATTGCCACAAACTTTCCTTGGACTTCAAGCCGCCATCCGCGCTGTACCACTGGCGCAACCAGGCCTGCGCAAGCTGCCACGCCGATCCGCACCAGGGCCAGTTTGACAAGCTGATGCGGCGGGCCGGGCCGGACGGGAAACTCCTCGGCTGCGAGGCCTGCCATTCCACCAAGTCCTGGAAGGAATTCTCGCGATTTGATCATTCGAAAACCTCGTTCCCCTTGCGGGGCTCCCACTTAACCACCCCATGCAGCGCTTGCCACAAGGCCTCGGACCCACAGATTCCTCCTTCCAAAGTTAATTTCAAGGCGGCGCCCACACCGTGCCAAGCCTGCCATGAGGATGTCCACGGCGCGCAATTCGCTACTTCAGACGTAACGCCTTGCGCCGAGTGCCACGACAGCCTGCAGTGGAAGCCGTCGTTGTTCGACCATGATTCGCGGACTTCTTTCGCCTTGCAGGGCGCGCACCGCAAGGTGCGCTGCGAAGGCTGCCACAAGTCGACCAGAGCGGTCGGCGGCAAAATCGTTCTCTTCTATAAACCCACACCAAGAGCGTGCGCAGCGTGCCATGCGCGGGGAGCGCGAAACAAGTGATCGCGCAAACCATCGTCAACGTCATCCGGCAAAGGAAGCTTGGACCGCATCGTTTCTATCCAGGCGGGGGACCGCTGCACAAGGAAGAGAGATATTTGCGGCGGAATCAATTCCTGCTTCTCGCGTTCCTGGTATTTCACCTTACCGCCGGCGCATTCGCGCAGCGGGAATCGCTGGCCGCTTCTAAGCCTGAGAGTCCGCACGGTCCGCTGAAGATTGCCTGCGAGAAGTGCCACACCGTCTCGGCATGGCGGCCGGTTCGCAGCAAGGCTGAGTTCGATCACGGCAAGACCAGTTTTCCGCTGCGTGGCCTGCATAGCGGCGTGCGCTGCCAGGACTGCCACGTCAATCCTGTCTTTTCCAACGTCGGGAGCAATTGCCAGGATTGTCACGCCGACATCCACCGCCGCAAAAACGGAGCGGAATGTGACCTCTGCCACCAGGTCAATGGCTGGCAAGTGTCCGTCCATTCCATCAACGAGCATCAGGACCGCTTTCCCCTGATCGGCGCCCACGCAGTGGCGGATTGTTATTCCTGCCACAAAGCCGGCGCGGTAGGCCAGTTCAATCGCCAGGGCTTGTCCACCGACTGCGTCAGTTGCCATCTGAAAGCGTTTCAGAAGGCGGCTGCGCCCAACCATGTGGCGCTGGGATATTCGACGGAGTGCCAGGAATGCCACAACAGCATGGACAGCTGGATGGCCGGAGCGTTCGCACACCGGAAATTGTTCCGGTGAAGACCAAGTTGGGCAAGTGACTGACTGGAGCGGGTGAACTACTTGCGAGTGAAGCTGATCGCACAGTTGAATCTGGTTCTTCTGCTGGCCTCGATCGCCGCCGCGCAGACGCTGGGGAGTGGTGTCGCAGAAATCCAGAATATTGACGTAACGCGAAGTGGGCACGAAGTGAGGATCAAGGTCACCCTCAGCGTTCCAGTAATGCCGAATGTAAGCGCCGCCACTGATCCCGACCGCCTGGTGTTGGAACTTCCACACACGGCTGCCCCGCCAAGGCAGCGGCGAATTGCCGTGAATGAGAATGGAGTGCAAAGAGTGCGCGTAGGCCTGAACAATGCCAATCCGTTGCTTACGCGGGTGGTGGTGGATCTCGCCGGTCCCCGCGCATATAGTCTCGCAGCGGAGGGAACCTCGATCACGTTGATCGTGCTCCCGGTTGCGCCGGCAGCGCCGCCCGCCCGCAAGAATGACGGAGCCGTGCCCGCGGCATCAGCCCCCCTAGCGGGGAAGTTGTGGCCCTGGCAACGCCAGGGAGGCGTGCCTGCGACCCGAAAAGGCACCGGCACCGCAACCAAGGCCGGGTCAACCAGCGACCCGACCCCGCGACCGCAGGCAGGACCACGTACCAGCTTCAAAGTGAAATATGTCGCAGAGGGCGCAGCTTACCTGGATGGCGGGCGCAGTTCTGGACTTGCGGAAGGTATGAAGCTGGTGGTGCGCGATGTTGCTCCTTCTTCCACGCGCTCTCCCGCGACGTTAGGTCCGGTGCTGGCTGAGCTTCAAGTTGTTTCCGTCGCCGAAACCTCGGCTGTCACTGAGATTCGCGTCACCAGGCGCGACGTGAAGCCGGGGGACTGGGCTTACCTTTCTACGGAAGATTCCGAAAGGTTATCCGCGGAGCGGACGCTAGGTTCCACGGGGAGGAACCTGCCAGTATCCTCGTTCGTTTCGGGCGAAACCTCAAAACACGCCGCCAGCAATCCCCAACCGCAATCACTCTTGCCAGAAGATAGCCGGCTGAAGGCGCGAATTGGATTTGATTACAGCGGCATTCGCAGCAGCGGTTCAACCCCCGGCAGCAGCGCGGAAATCGGCTTGTCATTCCAGGCCGACATGACGCAGATCGCCGGAACTCATTGGAACCTGCAAGGCTACTGGCGCGATCGCATCACCACCAACTCACAGCCCGCCGAACAAACCATTCAGGACTATCTCGACCGCACCTACATCATCCAGTTGTCCTATGACAATCCCGAGTCCAAGTGGGTAGCCGGATTCGGCCGTCTCTACCTCCCCTGGGCCGTGAGTCTGGACACCATTGATGGTGGATACCTGGGCCGCAGAATCGCCCATGGCGTGACTGCTGGATTGTTTGCAGGCTCGACTCCAGATCCCACCTCATGGCATTACCGCCCAAACCAGCAAACTATGGGATCGTTTATCAATTTCGAAGGTGGCAGTTACGACTCCTTCCACTACACCAGCACCACGGGCATGGCATTCGACATGCTCAAATGGCAGCTTGATCGGCCCTATCTTTTTCTCGAAAATGGAGTTTCGTACAGCAAATATCTTTCGCTTTACCACTCGCTCATCGTCGACGCTCCGCAAGGCGTCTCCACCGATGGAATCAAGCCGGGCGCCGGAATCAGTCGAAGCTATCTCACCTTCCACGTTCAGCCCGAGCGCTGGATCGGCTTCGATTTGTATCACAACTACTTTCGCGATACCCCGACCGCCGCCACCGCGCTGATTGGCACTGGGCTGGTAGACAAGTTGCTCTACCAGGGGCTGAGTTTGGGCGTGCGGATCGAGCCCGTCCGCCACTTTGCGCTCTATACCACCCTTGGACAGAGCGACAAGACCGGAGACGCGCGCCACAGCCTGAACCGGATGTACGGAGTTACCTGGAGCGACATCGGGCACACCGGCATTCGCGCCGACCTCCGCTACTCGAAATTCGACAGTTCTTTCGCTCGTGGCGACTACCGCGTGCTGTCGCTTTCCCGTCACTTGGGAGACCGCATGCTTTGGGATACACAAGTCGGGAGCCAAACCCTCTTGTCGGCGTTTACCGCTAACAACAAATCGCTATTTCTGGATACCTCGCTCGATACCAATCTCGGCAGACATTCCTTCGTGCAGAGCGGGATTACCCTCGAACGCGGCGCCCAGCTGAACTATGAGCAGTGGTACATAAGCTTGGGCTACCGCTTCGATGTGAAAGGACCGGTGAAATGACAGCTCATACCACGTTTGTTCCGTCCGCCCTCGCGATACCCAGCTCGGGAAGTAACCATCGCCGGTCTTTAGTGATGGCGTCCGCGCTTGCCTTCGCGCCAATTATTATTCTCGCCATCTACGGAGCAAATTACTACGCCCTGAGTCAGGCCGACCGGCCTTTTTCCCCCAAGCATCATCTTCTAAAGCCCAGTGGCGCTCTCGGAATCAACCTGGGAGTGCTCGGCGTTCTGATGCTCTGTGCCATTTTCGTCTATCCGCTGCGCAAGCGCTGGGGATGGCTGCGGAAGCAAGGTAATTCCCGGCATTGGCTGGACTACCACGTCATTCTGGGAATTGCCGCTCCCGTCTTCATTGCATTCCATTCTTCGTTCAAGTTCCACGGCGTGGCGGGGATTGCGTTCTGGGTGATGGTGGGCGTCGCCGTAAGTGGCTTGGTCGGGCGCTACCTTTATGGCCTCATTCCCCGGCACGTCGCCGAGGCTGAGTCGTCCTTGAAATTCTACCGCCAGGTGCTCACCTATCAGAAAACCGTCTCCCAGGCTGAGTTGCGGCCGCTGTTGCGTCTCCCCGCCCCGGTGCAAGCCACGCGATGGCCGGTCATCGTGGCGCTCGGCTACGTCGTCGCGTCCGACCTGGCTCGCCCATTTCGCATCGCCCGTCTGCGTCTCCGGGCAATGAGACTGGCGCAGATGGCAGCCTGCCTGGCCGGCCTGATGCCGGCAAAAGACGTGCAGCTCGAATGGGTAGTTGGCCTGGCCCACAAGCAAGCGGCCCTTTCCAGCCGCATCCTCTTTCTTTCCCAGATGCAGCGGGTGTTCCAACTGTGGCACGTGATTCACAAGCCTTTCAGTTATGCCTTCGCCGTGCTGGCGCTGGTTCACATTGTTGTCGCCATGTTAATGGGATTCATCTGAAGTCCGGACTTATCGTATGGACACTCTAATTACACTCGCAATTGCAGCCGCTGTTGTCCTGTACTTCGTGCGCGGCTATCTGAAAGATCTGAACAGAAAGGAGGAGCATGCGCGCCAAGCCACGGAAAAGGGGAGAGCATTTTCCGAAGGCCCGAAAGCTCAGCATCCCTTCATCAATCCCACTCATTGCATCGGCTGTGCCACCTGCACCATGGTTTGCCCCGAAGGCGATGTGCTGGCCATGTTGGGTGGCAAGGCTGTCATTGCTAATGGCCATAGGTGCATTGGCCACGGGTCGTGCGCTGAGGCTTGCCCGGTCGGCGCTATCACCATGGCGATGGCGAGCCCCAGCATGGGCGCCGATATGCCCCGCCTCACTCCGGAATATGAGACCTCGATCCAGAACTTGTTTATCGTGGGCGAGCTCGGCGGGTTGGCCTTGATCAAGCACGCCGTGAACCAGGGGCGCGATTGCGTTGACATTATTGCCAGAAGACTCGCGGACTTCGGGCCGCCGGCCAAGCCCGCCCCTGGGGTCTACGACGTGCTGATCGTCGGCGCCGGCCCGGCCGGAATCAGCGCCTCGCTGCGTGCCATCGAACACAAACTCCATTACATCACTCTGGAGCGGGATGAGGTCGGCGGAACCGTTGCCAAATTCCCCCGCCAGAAACTGGTGATGACCAGTCCCGTCGAGTTTCCCACGTACGGAAAATTCAAGAAAACAGAACTCTCCAAAGAACATCTTCTCGCTTTCTGGGATATGGTCCTCAACCGGGCGGATTTCAACGTTTGCGCCGACACCAATGTGGAAGACATTCGAAAGGGCCCCGACGGCTTCTTCACCGTGATGAGCCTTACCAACCACTACCGTGCGCGCGCGGTGATTCTGGGGCTTGGCCGCTCCGGTACTCCGCGAAAATTAGGAGTGAAAGGCGAGGAGCTTGCCAAGGTCATGTACCGCCTGATCGAGGCGGACCATTACATCAATAAGAGCATCCTCGTGGTCGGTGGCGGCGACAGCGCGGTCGAAGCGGCCTTGGGACTGGCGCAGCAAAAGGGCAACCACGTGACCCTTCTCCTATCGCAAACCTGCCTTCAGCCGCATTAAAGAACGAAACTCCAAGCGCATCGCGCAATTCATCGCAACCGGCAAGCTCAAGGTCATATTTAATTCCATGCCCGTTGAGTTCAAGCAAGACGTGGTCGTTCTTTCGGTGCACAACCAGCTCCAGACTCTTCCTAACGATTTTGTCTGGATATTTGCCGGAGGCAAACCACCCTACGATTTCCTGAACAAGATCGGCGTGGGGCTGGGAATGCGCGACCTGACCCTCGAAGCCAGCCAGGAATCAACCCAGGCCAGATTGCCCAAAATTCATACCGCGCCGGCAATGCGAGCCAAAGCAGCGCACGCTTAGGTCGTCATTGGTGGAAACCTGCCCCGCTTACCTGTACACCTCTGGAATGAAGTTCTGGTCGTGAATCGGAGGCCGAATGTACTTGGTTCGTTCAATCGGCGGAAGCTTGAGTGGCTTCGGAGTCAGATCTTCGTATGGGATGAGCGACAACAGATGACGGATCACATTGAGTCTCGCGGTCTTCTTATTGTCCGCGTTCACCACATACCATGGCGCGTGCTTGACATCGGTGTGAGCCAGCATCTCATCTTTGGCGCGAGAATACTCAACCCATCGCCGCCTCGATTCCAGGTCCATCGCGCTTAACTTCCAGCGTTTGGTGATGTCCCGCATGCGCTCCTGGAAGCGGCGTTCCTGTTCTTCGTCGCTGACGGAAAACCAATACTTCACCAGGATGATCCCGGATCGCACCAGCATCCGCTCAAACGCCGGGCAACTATGCAGAAACTCGATATAGTCGCTATCGCTGCAGAATCCCATCACATGCTCGACGCCCGCCCGGTTATACCAGCTGCGATCGAACAACACCATTTCGCCCCCCGCGGGAAGGTGGCTCACATATCGTTGGAAGTACCATTGGGTCTTTTCTTTTTCGGTCGGAGTGCCCAGCGCGGCTACCCGGCAAATGCGAGGATTCAGGCACTCCGTAATCCGCTTGATGGCGCCGCCCTTCCCCGCCGCGTCGCGTCCCTCGAAAAGCGCGATGACTTTCAATCCCTTGTGCCGCACCCACTCCTGTAATTTGACCAGTTCAAGTTGCAGCCGCCGCAGTTCCTTCTTGTATTCACAATCGTGCCCCAGACGCAAAGGCTCTTGCATTCCCCCAGTTCGATCTTTTCCGTTGGAGGAGATTCCTTTTGAACCCCGGTGGCCGTGTTTCCCCATTTCTATTCTCCAGAAGCGCGCAGAGGATTTTTCTGGCTCCGGACGGACTTGTTGTCTGCGTCCGGCTCGCGCCTCTGACCAGTAGAGACCCGAACCATAGATCGGTTCCCCAGAAGAACTTTATTAGAACTGACCAAGATTCCGACGTTACTTAAGTCTGCCCCAGACTTACCGAGACGCACGCGGCTGACCAGCATGAGCTCGCCAGATTGCTCTGCTGCTAGAGGCCGTAAAAGTGGCCCAGCCATGATGGTTGGGAAAAGTTAGAATCGCGGTCGCGAAACCCACATCGGGTGCGCAATCACACAAGCTGGTGCGGACGGTCACTCCTCGCGGCGGAGCATTGCTCTACTATTCTCTTATGGACAGATCTGGAATTGACCAAATCGTCCGGGAGTTGTGTGACTTGCTCGATCAGCAGATGCGGACGATGGCAGGTCGGGGCTTTAAGGATTTGACCGACGAAGAGCTAGCGAACTACCAGCCTCGAACCAAGCGAATCGCTACGCTCCGCGCGCAGTTGGCCAAGTTTACCCGCCCCATCTAACGCTCAGGCAAAAAATTCCTTTGGCGAGCCACCCGCAGCATTGCCTGCCTCGCGTGCGTCCCGCTTGGCCGCCAACCTTTCGTGCTCGTCTAACAGACGATTCAGTTGGTCGATGATGAGCGCCAGTTTTTGCGGGTCTCTTTCCCGCTGGGCCTCTCCCCGGAGTCTTTTCCAACCTTTCGGTTCATCGCGCAGCATTGTCAGCGATCCTCCTTAAATTGGACGACTAACTTGAATAACGCAGCTGCCTCCCGAAGTCAATGCAGTCGCCTGTGTACTTCTTTAGTAGATAGTGCCCAAATTCCCAAAACGGGAAAACGTGGCTTCCCACCTGTCCCAAGGAACGTCAAAATACGCGTGGCGCGGACCTCCCAGTGCGAAGTGGAATGGGGGCCTCGCCCGCGAAGGGTCGCTGTGTTTGTGATTAGTGTGGCTCCGGCAAGAAAATTGTCCCGAGGTTCCCTGGGAGCCCGGGGCGTAAGTGCGATTTGTATCAGGGTATGCCTTCAGGCATACCGCAAGTGCGGTTTGTATCAGGGTATGCCTTCAGGTGTACCGCAAGTGCGGTTTGTATCAGGGTATGCCTTGAGGCGTATCGCAAGTGCGATTTGTATCAGGGTATGCCTTCAGGCGTACCGTAAGTTGCCGTGTTATGAATCCGCCTTTAGGCGCTGTTTTTCGTGATTCGACATCCACGGCCGCCTTGAAAGGGTATCGGCTCTACTCCTGCCTCAGACCTCCACCCAGGGACCCATTTTCCAGTCCGCCTAGACAACCACGGCTTTCTCCACGCGAGTCCCTCCAGGCGCTAGCGCCTCGCCCTCCCACCGCGCCATCACAGCGCAGGCCAGGCAGTTTCCGATCACGTTGATGGAGGTACGCGCCATATCCATCAACGCATCAACCCCCAAAAGAATGAAGATGGGCTCGGTAGGCAAATGAAAGGTGGACGCCGTCGCCAGCAGCACCACCAGCACTGCCCGCGGCACGCCGGCTACTCCTTTGCTGGTGAGCATCAGCGCGAAGACCATGAACAGTTGCTGCGTCCATGACATGTGAATGCCCGCCGCCTGCGCCACAAAAATGGAAGCCAGCGAAAGATAGACCGCCGACCCGACCATGTTAAAGCTGTAGCCGGCTGGGATCACGAACGCCACAATCTGCCTCCGCACTCCAAAGGCTTCCATCTCTTCCATAGCGCGGGGCAGTGCGGCCTCCGAGGCGCTGGTCGCGAAAGCGATGCTGGCGGGTTCCGCAATCGCCTTGAGAAAATCGCGCCATCGGCAGCCGGACCATCCACCCGATCGGCAGAAATACCAGCAGCAAAGTTGCGATCAGCGCGGCGTATCCGGTGAGCAACAACTTTGCCAGCGGCAGCAAGACCCCAACTCCCATGTGCCCCACGGTGTAGGCCATGGCCGCTCCCACGCCAACCGGCGCAAAGTACATCACCAGATTGGTGAAAGCGAACATGGTGTCGGTCAGCGATTCGCAAAAACGCAGCAGGGGGGCGCGCTTGCTCTCGGAAACTCGCGCCAGTGCGATCCCGAACAGGATAGCGAATACCGAGACCTGCAGAATCTGATTCTCCGCCACCGCTTTGGCGACGTTCTCCGGGAACATATGCACCAGAAACTCATCCCAATGGAGCGGAGCCGCGTTTTGCGCCGGAGTTGCAATCCCACTCTGGGGAATTGCCAGTCCCTCCCCTGCGCGACTCAAATTGATTGCCGCCACCCCAATGAACAACGCGATGGTGGTGACCACTTCGAAATAGATCAGGCTCTTCAACCCAATCCGTCCCACGCTGCGCAAGTTGCCGTGCCCGGCAATCCCGGTCACCAGCGTGCCGAAAATGAGCGGAGCCACAATGACTTTGATCAGGCGCAGGAAAATGTCGCTGAACACCCGCAGATGCTCGGCCAGCCCGGGCCGGTCCAGCCCGATCTCGACCCCCAGCAGCATCGAGAAAAAAATCCAGTAGGTGAGCGTGGATCGCTTGTATCCCGCCGCCGCGATCACCGCCAGGCCGGTCCAGCGCAGCCCGCCGGTCCATAGGTGAGCAGGGAAGGCCGCTGCCAGCAGCGCCCCGCCCAGAAACATCGCAACTCCCGCGGCCAGCGGGAAATTCATCGCCCATGACTTCGGGGAGCGCGCCGTATCCGTGGTTGCCTGGGTCATCAAGTGGACCCACTATACTGACCCAAGACCACGTTTTACGCCAATAAAAAACCCCGCATCTTCCGACGCGGGGCCACAGAGCACAGCCGCAATTTAATGCAGCAGATCGAGCGTGTTGTCACCGTCATCTACAAAGTACAGGCCCTTGCCATCCAGAGTGAGCGCCAGTCCGAATAGCGTGCCCCCGCCCGCTCCGCTGGTGTCAATGTCCTTCACTGCCACCTGCGCTCCCCACGGCGTGATCTCAACGATATTGCCATCGCCGGCGTTCACCGCCAGGACGTTCCGGTTGGGCGCCACCGTAATTCCCAGCGGCTGGTTGAGGCTTCCGTTCGTGGATACAGTCTTGCCGATGCCGGCGCTGTTGAATCGTGTCACTGCCAGCGGGATTTTGGCGATCCGGTTGTTCTGCGTATCCGCGACGTACAGCGAGCCCTCATCGTCTAGCGCCACACCAGTCGGCCCCACCACCAGGGCTCCCGGATCAGTTCGTTCCGGAAATCCCGATCCCACCACCGTCCGCAACACCTCTCGCGGATTTCCATAGGCGGGAATGAACAGCAGAATGCGCACCACCGTTCCTTTGTTGACCACTGGACCCGGAACTGACGGATCAGCTCCCGGCATCACCGTGCCATTCAACACATTGGTCACAAACAACTCCGCCACCGATCCAAAATCCAGCGCGGTCATATCCCACGGACCGTTGATCTGAACTCCCGAGCGCCATCCCGAGAGAGTTTCCACCACCTTGCCCCACTGGTTCAGCACCAGCAGGCAGCCCGCTTGCGCCGTGGTGGAGGTCCCATCCGATGTCGGCAAGCTGCCCACGATCACCCACCCGCTGCGTAACACCGACAACGCCGTGGTCAAACCAATCCCGCCAGGGCACGCGCCCGGCAAGCCGGCTGCGCTGATCTCGGCAAACACCGTGACCGTGCCATTCGGGGCAACGTCCACGATGGTCGTGCCGGTGCCTTGCAAATTGGAAGCCGCGTTGAAGTTGCTCACCAGAACGTGGCCTTTCACCAACTTCCCCGTGCTCCGGGGAACCACCGCCACTCCGTAAGGGTTAACGTCGCCGTTCGCCGGAACCGTGGACGGACCTGGGGTCACCGTCAAAGGGCCAAGGAACGATTTAGGGCTGGCGCTCGCCAAAACAGGCGTTAACGCCAGCGTCGCCGCCAGCAACCATGCTGGCCGGCAAAGCTTGAAGGGTCTCATTGTATTTTTCTCCTACCAGCAATTTCGAGTGTGACGCGGAACCGTCAACCAGCGCCTTCGTTCGCTTTTGGCTTTGCGGGATTTCGGGGGATCGTCCCGCAAACGGAAACCTGGGAGCCGTTGCCAACATCGAACCCATCAGCATCGAACCCATCAAAGACTAGTGCGGCGCTCTTGAGGCAGTTGTCAGTAAGTTGTCAAATCCCTGTCGCTTCTTGCAGACATATCTCGAAACGCCTTGCGGAGCGCGGGATTGAGGGGGCGCTTCGAGAACGGAACCGGAGACCTGCGCGATTCTTTTTCCCCTTGTCAGCCCATGGTGCAAGTGCGGTTTGTACCGTGAACGCTTTGTGTCCGGACGCCTTGTATCACGATGCCTGCATCACGACCCTTCGTATCCGGATGCTTTGCATCACGATGCTCGCATCACGGCCCTTTGTATCCGGACGCCTTGTATCCGGACGCCTTGTATCCGGATGCCTTGTATCCGGGTATGCCTTCAGGCATACCGGGAGTGCCGTCTCATGAATTCGCCTTTAGGCGCTGTTCGACATTCACCACCTGGTTTTTTCCGGGCCCGATCCTGCCTCCGCTTGCAGGCAATTGAATTCCTCGCTCCTGCGTGTAACAATCTGCTTTTCCAAACCACATCTTCCGAGGCAACAACATGTCTGAACCAACCTATGAGGAACTAAAGGCACGTCTGTCAGAACTCGAAAAGCAACAAGGCACCCGCCGCACCGGCAGCCTGGAGTTTCGCGTTGGCGAAAAAGGTGGAGTCAGTGTCTACGGCCTTGGCCGCTTTCCGGTTACGTTGTACTACGAGCAGTGGATTCGCCTGCTCGACTCCGGCGACAAGCTCCGCGAGTTTCTGGAAGAGAACAAATCCAAGCTGAAGTTGAAAGCTTAATCGCGTCGGCGGACCTGCAGGATCCGCCATCTAGACCAAAAAGGCAGCAAAAAGCCGGAGCGGCAAATCTGCCGTCCCGGCTCGCAAAACTGCTTGCATGCATCGCCTAAGCTGCCAGGGTCTCCACAAAGTGCTCGCACAGCGTGGTCTCCAACTCATAGTGCTTAAAGGTCACGGGAGCGAGGAGATAGGGCTTCAGAATCTCTTCCACCTTGGGATAGGTCTCGCGCTCATAGCGCTCGGCGTGCCGTTTCTCCGTCCACAGCGTGATGGCGATGACCTTTTCTGTCTTGACTTCCGGAAACAGCGGGAGGATTTCCAGGAAGCCTTGCTCTTTTTTCAGAATCGGGAGAACTTCCTTCCGAATCTTTTTCACCAGCTCATCTTTCATTTCCAGTCGGGGAATGAATTCAACGATACGGGCAAACATAAGGAATCTCCTTTCCTTGGTTGAGAATTAAGGAATTGAGACCCGGAAGCCGCCTCGTTTTGCACGGGGGAGTTTCGAGTCAAGCAGATAAATCACCACTCACGCTACACCGGTTCTCATCTCGTCGGCAGTGACGCCCGTTACACAATGTGGTGACGGCACGCACGCGATTCTAGTTTTCAGTATTCTCGTTCTCGCGCCCAGCAGATCCTCTTAGAATCTCCGACCTCGTCCGATCCGCGTGAATCCGCGGCCAGTTTTTACCCAATCTTCCGCAACACCAGCGCCGAATTCTTCGACCCGAACGCAATGCAATTGCAGATGGCATGCTCGATCGCCGTCTTCCGCCCGGCATCCGGAACATAATCCAAATCGCACTCCGCATCGGGATTCTGCAGATTCAAGGTCGGAGGAATCTGCCCGTGCTGCATCGCCACAATCGTTGCCGCCACACCCGCCGCCCCGCACGCCCCCTGCGGATGCCCGATCTGCGACTTCAGGGCCGACATGGGCACCTCCCGGGCGCGCTCGCCCAGCGCCAGCTTCAGCGCCCGCGTCTCAATCCGGTCGTTGAGCTGCGTCGAAGTTCCATGCAGATTCACGTACTGCACATCCCCAGGACCAATGCCGGCGTTCTTCATCGCCAGCCCAATCGCCCGCGCCGGTTCTTCCCCGCACTCCTGCAACCGCACCCGGTGAAACGCCTCGCAGGTTGAACCGTACCCGCAAATCTCCGCCAGCATTTTCGCCCCCCGCGCCCGCGCGTGCTCATACTCCTCCAGCACCAGCATCCATGCCCCTTCGCCCAACACGAACCCGTCCCGGTCCGCCGAAAATGGCCGCGACCCTTTCTCCGGTTCTTCGTTCCACGAGTCCGTCAGGATCTTCATCAGAATGAATCCCTTGATGATCCCCAGCGAAATCGGCGCATCCGCCCCTCCGCTCAGCACCATGTCCAGCCGGCCCGACTGGATTTGCCGCATGGAATAACCAAAGGCGTCGGTGGACGACGTGCACCCCGTGGTAATCACGTGGCTCGATCCGCGCAGCCCCAGCCGGGTGCTTAGTTCGCTGGAGAGCGTTCCCATCACCCCCGTGGGAATGCAGAACAAGCTCAGCCGTTTCTTCTGATCGTTAAAAAATAGGCGGTATTGTTCTTCAGTGAATTCCTGCGCGCCGCCGCCCGAGCCCATAATCACGCCGAAGCGCCGGCTTTCCGCCAAGGGCAGGGAAGCGCGGTGAATTCCCGCCGTCTGTAGCGCTTCCGTCGCCGCCGCCAGCGCCAGCGGCAGCACCCGCGACACATGCTTCCGTTCCTTTTTCTCCACCCAGGCCAGTTCGTCGAAGTCGCGTACTTCTCCCGCAATTTGAACCTGCACCTCCGAAGGATCAAATCGCGTAATCCTCCGCACTCCGCTCTGTCCTTTGAGAATTGCCTCGGAGAAAGCTGCCGTGCCATTCCCGTTCGGACTCACCACTCCCAATCCCGTGATCACCACTCGTCTGTTCAAAGGTCGCTCCTGCAATCCCCGAAACCGCACTAAAGCCTATCGCGTTAACCGCCGGGGATTGTCAAAGAATTATCATCGTCCTCGGTTGGATGCAAAAACGCCGATCCCTGATAGTACGGTGAGCAGCTTGGGTCAGTATCCTGCACAAAACTGAAAGTGCATGGCATCGCGCCGCTTACCCTCCCACTGGCCACCCCATTCGAATCCCGCATCCCGAAAAATCCGAATCACTCCACCATCCATGTCTCCAGCCGATCCCTGCCCATTGCTCGCCGGATTCAAGTCAATCGCAATCCCCCAAGCGTGAGTTGAAAGCTTGCTTCCCATACGCTGCGGCCGGAACGAAAAACATCCTCCCAAGGTCCGGATCTTGTCCTCGATTCCTTCCGCTTGTACCTGCTGTAATACTTCACTAAACACCTCCGCCATCCGCTTGTGGCAAGTCATCTGAGTCACCCGAGTGCCCACGTCCCAGGACAGGCTCAGGGGAAAGGGCAAGGTCATCCTGGTCAACCAATCCGCCTGCCACTTCGGATCAAGGCTTCCATCCTGACGTACATATTCGTAAATATTCCCAAACGTCGCCACAATCTGCTCCAGTCCGTCCGGAGGCGCCAATCCAAGCACAGCGGTCGGCCGGGAAACACTCCCGCCTCCGCCCAAAACCGCATCTTGAGCCATGTTTTTTTCTCGCTTTGAATTTTGTATTGTTTGGAGACGGCTCGCTCTGTGGCCGCGAGCTGTTACCAGAAGAAACTGGGAACTGAAAACTAGGAACTGAAAACTGCGGTGCCTGCTTACTTACCCAGCGCAAAGCTCAAATACTGCATCTGCCCCACAGGATGGTCCAGGCGCATGGAACCCGCTCATACATCCTCCACGAGGTAATCCTAGGATTCCCTCGGCGTGCTCTGCGAAACCCTCAGCGCACTCTGCGGTTAAAGTCTTTTGGCTCTAGCGTCCCCGGGAGAGGACCCTACTGCAATACCCAGTTTGTTCGCTCGATAATGGTCGGCGGCTCGTAGGTCTTTCCTGCCGCCACCCGCCGGTCTTCGCGCCGCTTGGTCCACAGCAATATCGGACCGAGCAGGTTTGCGACCACGCGAGACTTGCCCCCCAGTTCGCTTGCCACTTCCCGGCGCAGCGAGTGAATCTGGTTGCTCACCTGACGGTTAATTTTCAGGAACTCCCGTTCCGCCACCCACAAAGCCGCGCTGTACACCCCGCGCAGTTTGGTCATCTCTCGCGCAAAGCGCTCCCGCACCCGTGCTTCTGGATAATCCTTGTATCGCTTCCAGCCCTGCAACATGGTCTGGCAGATGCGATACAAACTCGGTCCGTTGGCCTCAAAATCGCGCCAGAACGCCCAATCCAAGAATTTCTTCGACTCCTCCCGCGAAATCGCCGCATGTTTAAAATTAAATTTGAATTGTCCGTGAATGTCTGCGGGATCAATGTCCTCCAGCATCCGTCCCTGTTCTTTCATCTCCTTGTACAGGGGCGTTCCCGGAACCGGGGTGTACAGCATGAACTGGTGAAAATCCGTGTTGTGCGCGACCGCATACTCGATCTCTTGCGACATATTCTGCGGCGTGTGATGCTCCAGTCCGACAATCGTGGAGCCCTGCACCCGGATCCCGTGCTCCCTGAGTTCCCTCGTCAACTGGTGGGTGTCGGTGCCTTGCAGCTTGCCGTAATTGGCGTGCGGCGACTCCAAACCCATCCACACCCAGGAAACGCCCAACTCCACCAGTTCTTCCATGGTGTATTTGCGGATCGCATTGGCCGAGGAAAAAACCGATAACTCCCAGCTCTTGCCCGCTTGCTTCATCAATTCCAGCAATCGCATGGCCCGCGCCCGATGCAACAGAAAGTTTTCATCCATCACAAAAAACGATTGCACTCCGAGTTCTGCCTCGATCTGGCTCATCACTTGAAAGAGTTCATCCCCGCCCTCGTAAAAATTGATGAACTTCCCTTTGCCTCCAAAGAATGAGGAAGTCGTGCAGAAGTTGCATCCCATGGGGCATCCCACCGACGGAATAATCGTCGCCGCCGTTCTTCCCCGCAGCTCCGGCAACTTCACTCCCAGCACGCGTGTGTGTATTCCCGAAACAATCGCCGGATGCTTGATGGGCGCGTGTTCGTCCTCGCCCAGATATTGCCGCATCCATGAGATGCCCTCGCCACGCACAATGTGGTCCGCATCAATCATCGTCTCCAGCCCCGGAACCGCCGCCACGTGCCCGCCCACCACAATCACCGAGTGGGGGGAAAGTTCCCGCACCATCCGGCACATCTCCGCCACTTTCTTAACATTCACGATGATCGACGAGATGCCCACGATGTCATAGTGCTGCTGGCTCAGTTCGCGCGCAAAATCTTCCCGCTTGGGAAAATCCAGCACCGTGCAAGGCGCCGAAATATTTGCCTGGATCATCTGGATTCCCCAGGAGCGGTGAAACATGCGCAGCGAAAATGCCCCTTGCGCCCGCGTTACCTGATTGTGATAAAGCTCCATGGGATTGATGGCCCGGCTCCCAAACTCATCGTCTTGCGCGTATGGCCCAAACACCGAACTTAACAGCACTCTGGCTTGCTTCCCCTTGGCATGGACTTCCATTTGGATGAACTCCTCCAAACCAAACCTAAGGAGCCCGCGTGCGGTTGAATGTGATGCCAAGCACTATTACAAAAACATTACAAAGCCGCCGTTGTGTGCCCCTGTGTACCTCCGTGCTCCCTGTGGTTCATTCGTTTGTGTCCAGGCTCTATAATCGTGCCTTTGCAAGCTCGGAGGAACTTCTTGGCCTACGACGATCTGCGCGCCTGGATTGCGGCTCTCGACCGCGCCGGCGAATTAAAGAAAATCCAAACCGAAGTGGATCCCATCCTGGAGATCGCCGAAATCACCGATCGCGTCAGCAAGTGTGGCGCGGGCGCCCTCGCCCGCGTGCCCGGGGATAGAAACTCCGCATTGCTTTTCCAAAACATCAAAGGCCATCCCGGCGCGCAGGTCCTCATCAACCAATTCGGATCCGCCCGCCGCATGAATCTGGCGCTCGAAGTGAACTCCCTCGACGAAGTCGCCGGCCGCATCCGCGCTTTCATGGACGTCAAATCTCCCCAAGGCTTCCTCGACAAAGTGAAAATGCTCCCCATGTTGACGGAGATGAGCAAATTCTTCCCCAAGACCGTCTCCACCGGACCATGCAAAGAAGTAATCCGCAGAGATAACTTCTCTCTGGATTACTTTCCCCTCCTGCAGTGCTGGCCGAAAGATGCGGGCCGCTTCATCACCTTGCCCTGTGTGATCACCCGCGACCCGAAAACCGGCAAGCGCAATGTAGGCATGTATCGCATGCAGGTCTTCGACGAGCGCACCACGGGAATGCACTGGCAACGCCAGAAAGTCGGCGCTGAACATTTCCGCGAAGCATTACGTCGCGCGGCCCAATCTCCGGAGGGACAGCCGCCCTCGGCTGTCCTGGGTGGGGATTTGTCGGCTGCCGTCGACATCATGGCCCGCACCTCGGGCGGCTCCGTCCTCCTCGAAGGCAACCAGCCCTCTGGCAAAATGGAAGTTGCCGTCGCCATCGGCACTGATCCCGCGCTCACCTTCGCCGCCATCGTTCCCGCCCCGCCTGACATCGAGGAATATCTCATTGCCGGATTCCTGCGCCAGAAGCCCGTCGAACTGGTGAAGTGCGAAACCGTCGATCTCGAAGTTCCCGCCAACGCGGAAATTATTCTCGAAGGCCACGTGCATCTCGACGAACTCCGCAGCGAAGGCCCCTTCGGCGATCACACCGGTTTTTATTCGCTGGAAGATTTGTATCCGGTCTTCCACATCAGCTGCATCACCCACCGCAAAGACCCCATTTACGCGACCACCATCGTCGGCAAGCCTCCGCAGGAAGACGCTTACATGGGCAAAGCGGTCGAGCGCATTTTCCTCCCGCTGATGAAGCTCAACATCCCCGAACTGGTGGACATCAACCTGCCCATCGAAGGCGTCTTCCACAATCTGATGATCGTTTCCATCCGCAAATCGTACCCCGGCCAAGCGCGCAAAGTGATGAACGCCATCTGGTCGCTCGGCCAAGCCATGTTCACCAAATGCGTCATCATGGTGGATGAAGACGTCAACGTGCAGGACATCGCCGACGTTACCCTCAAAGTGCTCAACCACATCGATCCCGAGCGCGACATCCAGTTCACGCTCGGCCCCGTCGATTCGCTAGATCATGCGTCGCGGCTTCCGAATTTCGGATCCAAGATGGGCATCGACGCAACCCGCAAGTGGCCGAGCGAAGGCTTCAGCCGTCCCTGGCCCGACGAAATCGTGATGGACGCGAAAACCAAAGCCCTGGTCGACGGCAAATGGAAAGCGCTGGCCAAGGAGCTGGGGATCGAGTGAGTAGCTTTTAGCTGCTAGCTTCTAGCTTTCAGCTCTCAGCCGTCAGTTTGATCGTGTGGGGGCCGGACCTCTGACCCGGCAAGGCCGGGCCTGGCTCGGCAGTTCCTTAACCTGCTTCCCAATCCGCGAAAATCCGCGTAAATCCGCGGCCAGCTTTTGCACAAAGAAAAAGGCGCAAGCTGGATCGCCTGCGCCTGCTTTCTTTATGTCCTACTTCAAGAGTAGCAAATTGGATCGGGAAAATGGGACATGCTTTAGAACTTTATTTCTTCCGTGGAATGATGGAGTTAGGGGATTGTGGGGCGGTTGGGGGGCTTGACAAGGTTTTGTGGGATGCACCAGGAATGGTGCTATGCACTCCGCCCACTGTCATCCTGAGGCGGCGGAGTGCTCCGCGAAGCGGAGGACTCCCAACGAAGGATCCCTGCATTTGGCTGGCGGAGGGCGCTGCCGGGGAATCCATAGGTCCTTCGGCCCGCAAAGGCGCGGGCCTCAGGATGACAGTGGACACAGTCGTGGAATCCCACCCATTCGACTTCGCTCAGGGCAGGCTCCGCGCACAGAACGCGCTAGGATGGGGCACCCATTGCCGTGGCGCTGTATGCACAGAGGCGTGCAGATGGGGCACCCCGCGCTGCCGGGAAATTCCGCCGCCCTCTACGATCCCGTGAGTGAAGGCAGCACGTTGGCGGAACCGAGCAGGAAGACGACTCCCACGATCACGCTGTAAACCGAAGTCAGCGCGGTGACGGTGCGAAAGACGAATGGTTTCGACATGCCGCCGATGAAGATTCCGGCGGCCGAGGCGCACATCAGGGTGTTCATCACCACCAGGCCGGCAATGAACATGCCCAACCCAAGAAAGCCTTTGGCGGCGCCGCCCAGGTTGGCGGCCATCAGGAAAAGCAGAAGCTGAGTGGGAGTTTCCGCGCCTACCCCGTGAATCACGCCAATCAGAAAAGTGGAACCTGAGCCATATCCCTGGCTGAAGACTTCGGGACGTTTGGCACCGCCGCTGCCCAGCACGCGCGCGATCCGCCAATAGAGCCACAACAGCGCATTGATGAGCAGCGTGATGCGTGTCTTGGGATGAGCATGGCCGTGTTCGGTTCGCCGCACCAGGCTGCCCAGAACGTAGATACCCAGAACCAGCAGCGTGATTCCGACCGCGCGCTCCGCCCAGCGGTCGCTGCCTGGCGGCAAAGAGAGGCGAAATCCGATGGCCGCTGCTCCCAACACGGCGACCGTCAGCGCGTGGCCGGAGACGTAAAGCAGGCCGTAACGCATGGCGTCCTTCATGTGATTTTGCACGCTGGTGATGTCGGTGATGGCGGCGATGTGATCGTAGTCGAGCCCGTGGCGGAAGCCGAGAACGGCCGCGGAGACCAGAGCAAGTTGCAGATTCAAGGGCGCAGACATGGGGGCAATCAGATTGTCAGTTTACAGGGTTTCGCCGGTTAAAGATCGGAAGAGGGCTCTGCACTGCGCCCGCTATCGCCGCGCTACCGCCGGGACGAACGGAGTTTTCATGTAAAATGATTTTTCTATCAGGAGAGAATGAATGGCCAAGATTGCAAAGACAGCCGACCGTAAAAAGGTCATGGACACGACCAAGAGCACCGACTGCCCCAAGTGTGGCAAGGCGACGCGCATCGTGAAGCGCGTAAAAGACCGGGAGCGGGGAATTCCGGGCGGGGTGTTTATCTCGTGCTCAGCCTGTGATTTTTACGAGAAACTGTAAGGAATTCCATCCTTCCAGCGTGGATTACCCAATATCGTTGTTTGTCGGACCGAACATGAAACCGCGGACCTCCGCATCTACCATGGGGCGCAGAACTGGCGGGGAGGGAACGCAGCCTGCCTTTACACCTCTCCGGCCAGCGTGTTAACCTCAAATACGTTACAAAGAAAAATCGAAAAAATTAGAGACAGGAGTGCATCAGGTTAGTGCTAGCCAGAGAGCAAAAACAAGCCCTCATTGACCAACACCGCACGCATCCCACCGATACGGGAAGCCCGGAAGTGCAAATCGCGCTATTAAGCGAGCGGATCGGTCAACTGACGGAGCACTTCAAAACACACCAGAAAGACCATGGCTCGCGCCGCGGTCTTCTCATGCTGGTCAGCAAGCGGCGTAGCTTGCTCGACTACCTCAAGACTTACGATTCCGACCGCTACAAAAACGTGGTGCAGAGGCTGGGCCTCCGCAAGTAGCGTCTTGCCCCTCCAGGTTCTGGTGGGGCTTTTCTGTAGCCGCAAAGTCATGGGAACGTCGCGCCGCCCCCATCCCAATCAATGATGAGGGCAGCCTTGATTCCCGAGGGTCCGCATTCCGGCGTGTTTTCCGCCGTCTTTGGGATTGCAAGTCTTAGATTGCAAATCTGGGAGATGGCAAATCGTGAAACTTGCGAAGGTCACTGGCTCATCCGCCGTACCACCCCGAACAGCACTCGCCCGGCCCTCCTGCCCATAAGGAAAAGGAACCATGAAGCCACAACCAGTGGAAGTATCCGTAGAACTCACGGGCGGAAAACGCCTCTCCTTTGAAACCGGAAAATTAGCCAAACAAGCCCATGGCGCGGCCGTGGTGAGAATTGGGGATACCGTCGTGCTGGCCACAGCGACCGCCAACGCCGATCCCCGTGAAGGCATCGATTTTTTCCCGCTTACGGTGGACTACCGCGAATACACCTACGCCGGCGGACGCTTTCCCGGCGGATTTATCAAGCGCGAGGGCCGACCCAGCGAGCGCGAAATTCTAACCAGCCGGCAGATTGACCGGCCGGTGCGGCCGCTCTTCGCGAAAGGCTTTAAGTGCGAGACGCAAGTGATTGCGTTTGTGCTGTCTGCCGATACCGAGAATGACCCCGACGTGGCCGGCATCAATGGCGCTTCCTGCGCCCTGACGCTTTCCGATATTCCGTTCCTGGGACCGATTGGCGCGGTTCGCGTGGGCATGGTCAATGGCAGCTTCATCATCAATCCGACCTACACGGAGATGCGCGACAGTTCGGTGAACATCATGGTGGTGGGCACCGCCGAAGGCATCGTGATGATCGAGTCCGGGGCCAAGGAAGTGAAGGAAGAGACGGTGGTGGACGCGATCGAATTCGGCCACACCGAAATCAAGAAAATTTGCGCCGCCATCAATCAGCTGCGCGAAAAGGCCGGCAAACCGAAGCGGGCAGTCACGCCGCCGGAGTTCGACCAGGCCTATTACGACGCACTGACGAAGAAAATCGGCGCCGATCTGGCCGACCGCCTCGATACGCAGAAGCATCCCAAAGCCGAAAGCCACAATCTGGTCAGCGCGTTGAAGAAAGAGCTGATGGCGGCGATTCCGGAGGACGATAAAGAGGCGCAAGTCAAGTTAAAGCATTATCTGGAAACTTTGCGGGAACGCATTTTCCGCGAGCAGGTGATCCAGAAGAAACACCGTCCCGATGGCCGCGCCTTCGATCAGATCCGCGAGATCTGGGTGGAAGTGGGGGTTCTGCCGAGAACTCACGGCTCCGCCATCTTCACGCGCGGCGAAACCCAGGCTCTGGTCACCACCACCCTGGGCACCACCGACGACATGCAACGCCTGGAAACCTTCGAAGGCGAAGCCAAGAAAAGATTCATGCTGCACTACAATTTCCCGCCGTTTTCCGTGGGAGAGGTGGCGTTTCTGCGGGGGGCGGGACGGCGCGAGATTGGGCACGGAGCGCTGGCGGAGCGGGCGATTTCCGCGGTGCTGCCCAGCGTGGACGACTGGCCTTATGCCATGCGCGTGGTTTCCGACATTCTGGAGTCGAATGGATCGTCGTCCATGGCTTCGATTTGCGGCGCGGCCCTGTCGTTGATGGATGCGGGCGTTCCGCTCAAGGGGCCAGTGGCCGGCGTGGCCATGGGATTGGTGAAGGAAGGCGATGATTACGCCATTCTGACCGACATCGCGGGCGCGGAAGATCATTACGGCGATATGGACTTCAAAGTCGCGGGAACGAAAGACGGCATCACCGCGCTGCAGATGGATATCAAGGTGGGCGGCATCACGGCGCAAATCATGCGTGAGGCTCTGGCCCAGGCGCAACGCGGGCGTTTGTTCATCCTGGAGAAGATGGCGGAGGGGCTGTCGGCGCCGCGCGAGAAGGTGTCGGAATTCGCGCCGAGAATCTACACCCTGCAGATTCCAGTGGACAAGATTCGTGACGTCATCGGGCCCGGTGGCAAGATGATTCGCAGCATCATCGAGCAAACCGGAGTGAAGATTGACGTGGAAGACAGCGGCAAAGTGAACGTGGCTTCGAACGACGAAGCTTCGGCCAACAAGGCGCTGCAGATTATCCGCGACCTGACGGCGACCGCCGAAGTGGGCAAGACCTACCTCGGAAAAGTCACGCGGCTGGCGGATTTCGGAGCGTTTGTCGAAATTATTCCGGGCACCGAGGGTTTGCTGCACATCAGCGAAGTGGCCGAGCATCGCATTAAAGACGTGCGCGATGAGCTGAAGGAAGGCGATCAGGTGCTGGTGAAAGTGCTGGCCGTCGAAGGCAACCGCATCCGGCTTTCGCGCAAGGCGATTCTCAAAGAGCAGCGCGCGAAGATGGGCGGAGGCGAAGCGCCGCCGGCGGAAGGCGAGGCCGAACCTCAGGGTGAGAGCGCGCCCGCGCCTGCGCAGGCGCCGGCTTTGACCATTGAAGGCGGCGGCGATTTTCCGGACGAGCCGGAGCCCAACTTCAACCGGGATGATGCGCGTCCTCCCAGCAGCGGCGCTGGAGATCGTCCGCCAGATCGCGGAGGCGACCGCGGCGGCCGGGGTGGAAGGCCTGGTGGTGGCGGCGGTGGTGGCCGAGGTGGCCGTGGCCGCGGACGCGGAGGCCCAGGGCGCGGTGGGCCCGGCGGCGGTGGTGGTGGACGCGGCGGTCCGCGACACTAAACTTCAGAAACCAACGTTCAACGATTTATGCAACCCCGGACGCATTCGTCCGGGGCTGCTCTCAGCAGAGGGCCCAAGGTCTCGCAATCCAGACTTTGGGCCCTCTTCTTTTATGGCATAGGGCAGTATCGTACGAATGCAGGCCTCTTCAGGACAGATTGTCCCACGTCATCTGCATTTCCTGTGGCGATTCCACATAAGTTATGTTATGTTGATGTGGTCATAACACAGGAGAGCCGCATGGCGCAATCGAAGCTCGACCTATTGCAAGGAACCTTGGATCTCATGGTCCTGCAGACCCTAACCACCATGGGGGCGTTGCACGGCTATGGAATCGCGCGGCGCATTGAGCAGGTGAGTGGAGACGAAATTCTGCTCAACCAGGGAACCATCTACGCGTCGCTGGTGCGCTTGCAACAACGGGGATGGATTTCGGCGGAGTGGGGAGTGTCTGACAACAACCGCAAAGCCAAGTTTTACTCCATTACGAAAAAAGGCCGGAAACAACTGGCCGCCGACGCGGCCTACTGGGGACGGTTGACTGACGTGATGGGCCGCATGCTCGCGATGCAAGGCGAAGGCGGTGACAAATGAGGGGCTTTCTGCGGCAAGTCCTGTATCGCCTTCGCTCCAATTTTCCGAGCCATCGTATAGATGATGAACTCGACGCCGAAATGGCGGCTCACCTGGAGTTCGCCATCGACGAAAATCTCCGGAAAGGCATGCCGCCAGAGGAGGCGCGGCGGCAGGCGCTCATCCGCTTCGGCGGTGTAGAGCAAGCCAAGCAAAAACAACGCGAGGCGCGTGGCGGTTTTGTTCTCGGAACGCTGCTTCAAGACTTCGGGTTCGCGCTGCGTATGTGGTGGAAGAATCCGGGCTTCGCGCTGGCCGCGGTAATCACCATTGGGTTGGGCATTGGCATCAACGCGGCTGGATTCACGCTGGCGCGCGCGGTGTTGTTCAAGAGCATGGGCTTCGCGGACGATGGCCGCATGGTTTATCTCATCGGCACCCGGCCAGGGTGCGAACTGCCGTGCGACGACGGCCGATCCTACCCTGACTTTCTCGACTTTCGCGCCCACGCCAAAACCCTGGAGTCGTTGGTGGCATACAGCATTGCATTCGTCAGCGTCAGCGACCAGAGCGCTTTTCCGGATCGCTATGAAGTGATGCAGATATCGGCGAACGGGTTCGAGGTGCTGCGCCACAAAGCACTGCTGGGGCGCAACTTCATTGCGGCTGACGAACAGCCCGGAGCGGCGCGGGTCGCGATCCTTACGTACGCCATGTGGGAAAGACGGTACGGGAAGGATCCATCCATCGTGGGGAAGATGGTTCGGGTAAGCGAAGTGCCAACTACCGTCATCGGAGTGATGCCGGCGGAAGTGCAATTGCGGCCGCTGACCGTTGACCTGTGGCTGCCTCTGGTTCCGGCTGGGGATTGGCAGAGGCGCGAATACCACCGCTTGACGATGTTTGGGCGGCTGGCCCCAGGCGTCAATCTGAAGTCAGCGAACGCGGAGATGGAAGGCATTTCACGCCAGCTTGCCAACGAGTACCCGGTCAGCAACAAAGACGTGGGGATTCTGGTTCTGGATGCGGCACATTATTTCGGCTATCGCATTCGGCTGATCTTTTTGGCGCTTTGGATTGCAGTGGGCTTGGTGTTGCTGGTGGCATGCGCCAACGTGGCCAATCTGCTGTTGGCGCGGGCGGCAGAACGCACGCGGGAAATTTCCATTCGCATTGCGCTGGGGGCGGGGCGCTGGCGCCTGATCCGACAGCTTCTGGTGGAGAGCGTCACTCTGTCGCTGGTGGGAGGGGTTACCGGATGGCTGCTGGCGGTGTGGATCGTTCGATCCTTTGACGCGGCCGTTCCCGACAAACCGGCGTGGGTGGACTTCACCATGGATTACGCCGTGCTCGCCTATTTAGCGGCGGTCTCGATTGGCGCAGGGATTCTGTTTGGCCTGGCGCCCGCGCTGCGTTTGTCGCAGGTTGGCGTTCATGCCGCGCTCAAGGATGGAGGCCCGGGTGCGCGTGGAAGTTTACGCGGACGCTATCTGGCAAGCGTTCTGGTGGTTAGCGAAATGGCCCTGACCGTGGTGCTGTTGGTGGGCGCGGGGCTGATGATCCGGCTCATCCTTATCACCTACCGGTCGCAGACCGGAGTGAATTCTGCGAACGTGCTTACCATGCACGTAGATTTGCCGGACAAGAAGTATGCCAGCGGGAAGCAACAAGCGTCTTTCTACGAACAGATGGAAGCGCGCCTGCGTGCTCTGCCGGGCGTGGAAGCGGCGTCGGTTGCGTCGAGCCTGCCCGGACATGAAGGCAATCGCTTCGGCTACGAAATCGAGGGAGCGCCCCTGGTAGACCCGCGGCAGGCGCCGCAAGTCGGCGAGTTGGGGATTGGCGCGGACTACTTCCGGGTCATGGACACACCTCCGCTGCTGGGCCGCGCATTCACCGATGCTGACGGCGTGGCGGGCGGTCCCGTGGTGATCGTGAACCGCGCCTTCGCCGGCAAGTTTTGGCCGGGGGCACAAAATCCACTCGGCAAGCGGTTACGGCTGGTGGTGGACGGGAAGCCCGGTTCATGGCTGACGGTGGTCGGCGTCGTGCCCGACATTTTTCAAGGCGATACGCTGCGAAAGCGATTTGATCCGCTCATCTACTTACCGTATCGCGAAGAGCCCGAGGCGAGCATGTCGGTGGCCGCGCGCACCAGAGTCGCACCGGCAACCCTCAGCAATGCGTTGCGGCACGCGGTGCAGGCGGTGGATGAAGATTTGCCGGTATTTGCTATGCACACCCTGGACGAGGATATGAACCTGAATAATTGGCCGGTTCGCGTCTTTGGAACCTTGTTTACCTGCTTTGCGGCGATGGCGCTGCTAATGGCGTCAGTGGGTCTCTACGCCGTGGTGGCGCACGGGGTGAGCCAGCGTACGCAAGAAATCGGAGTACGGTTGGCGATGGGAGCCAGCAGGGGGAACATTCTGCGGCTGGTGTTTGCCCAGGGTATGCGGCAGATGGGCTTGGGGTTATTTCTGGGATTGACCATGGCCTGGGCGCTGTCGCGCCTGCTGCGCGCAATTCTTTCGAGCGACTTGCGGCCGGATGCGGCGATGTTTCTTGGGGTCGCGGCAGTGCTGCTGGCGGCCGGGGCATTGGCTTGCGGCATACCGGCAAACCGCGCCATCAGAGTGGATCCAGTGGAGGCGCTGCGCCGGGAGTAGCCCTTCGGCAGGCTCAGGGCAGGCCCTTGCGCACAGAACCCGCAAGCATGGGGCGCCCGGCCGGTTACAAGATCATGGCGCCACTGGCGCAGGCAGCGATCGGGCAAGCCTTAGCTGCCAAAATAGTGGCGTTTATCACTGCTGCTGGTCACCACGAGGCGATCTCCAGCTGTCGCCCAGCGTTGAGCGGCAAAACGGGGCGCGGTTCGCCCGACCGATCTGATTGGGCTTTTCACTTCAATCCTTCTTCGATCATGATGATATGCCCACTCAAATCCCGGCTGCAAGTGTGGCAAAATGTCACGACTTCGTTGTCAGAAAGGCTGCTGGCTGATTTCTTGAGAATCTCGGCTCCCTCGGCAAAGGGACCAATCGATCCCAGTAAGTCTCCCGCCTCCCGTAATACCTTTCTTCCCTCATCTGGCGACTTGATTTCGCCGAGCCTCAAAACAACACGTCTGAGCTTTGGGAGCGTTGAATTCAGTTCATCCTGCACGCCTTTAGAAAGTGCAGGATTCCACTGTCGCTTGGGTGCTCATCGGCCAAACAATTTGTCGAATATGCTCACAGTTCCTTTCTGTCTCTTAACGGAATTACGCTTGATAACGCTGTTCCGCAATAGATGCAAAACTTGGCGTTGCCCTCATTTTGCTTGCTGCAGTTTAAACAGATCAATTCGGATCCCTCTTTGGGGCCTTCCGGCAGCGAAGCCGACTGCTTGCGGAAGACAAACCTCCCAATTACGACCATCACCCCAATATTCAAGAGGCTTGAAATGAAAAAGAACAAATAAAAGCCGCTGGAGAAGGAGACGGGGCCGAACATCGAGTTCCCAACCGCGGTCACGATTCTGTCGACAATGAAATACAAGACTGCGCCGATCAATGCCCAGCCAAACCAATTCCTGCCGCGGTTGCTCGCCATGACGCCGAAGCAGATGGCCACAGCTAAGTTAATCAGGTAATCGACCATGGGTAGCTCCACGGCGACCACAGGATGGGCGCCTGAAAATAACTCAGGTCTCCGAACGCTCTAGCGCAGAGACTCTTCGCGAAGAAGTGTGTTCGTTCACAGAAACTTCCTCAGAAGGAAAGCGGAATAATTGTACTAGTAATCTGGAATCTCCTTTTTGGTTCAAAAACGGCACTCATCATACCCCCATCCCGCTGTTCGCCGATAGTGTGAAACAATTTTCATACGGACTGCCCCTAATGCTCCAAGATCCGAACCCGCCCCGCCGAAATTGCCCGATATTCCGCCACATTGCAACACCTCTCCTTACTCTAACCTGCTGTAAACCGACTCCGATGCGGGACCTGACCACCATCGATCTATCCTGTCAGTACCGGCAGGATAGATGGTGGTCAGGTCCTCAGCGAAGTCTGACTCTCGCGAGTTGAGGGAAGGAGTTGCAAAATTGGGCAGCCCATGGCAGCAATTTCGGCTGTGGTGGTTCGGAATCTTCGCGCCGTAGGGACGATCCGGATGAAAATTCTTTCACATTGACGCGCACAGGGACTGGGGGCACAATGGCGGCTGTTCTTGGGGTCAAGAAGGAGATTCCGGTTTATGATCCAGTTGAATGCGGCCCGTTTGCGGACGCGCTCTTCGGCTTTAGGCGTCTTGGTAGCGTTGGCATGCTTGCAGACAGGCACACTGGCCGCGCAACAAAGCGGGAGCCCCGGAACAGGGCCAGGACCTGCGCTCAAGGAAATCACCCAAGAACGTACCTACCCTGACGGCACGCGCCATGTCATTCACCTTCAAGCGAAGATTGAATTTAAAAAAGAACTACAAGCCTACTTGGTGACTATACAAGCCACAAAGGAAGATCCAGCTCTCGCCGTGCTTAATGAAAAGAAGACGACGCCCACCAATCTGCCAGCAAGGATCATTAAGAGCATGGACCAATTCACGCCGATCGACCTCCACACCGATGTCCGGATAACCCAGGTTTACGGCACTCAGTTGGAAGGGCAGCCATTGGAATATTACGGTAAGTTGACGATGTGCATAAAGCCAGACTTCAATGCACCAGGCGGCCAACAAGAGATGTTCTCGCTCGCAGGAACTCCTGGGACGCGGCTCGACCTGTCTGCACTGTTCGCGCGAAAACAGAGGCTGGCGTATCTCGGACGATATTGGGAGGCCACAAGCGATAAGGATGCAATCCTCGTCGTCACTAAGGATCGTCCATAGAAGCGTTCAATGTCAACGCGTTAAGCGGCAATGCGAATACACCACTTGACTTGGCAGTCCGCACCGACCACAAGGACGTTGCGGAATCGCTTCGAACCGACGGTGCCGACCAATTCTCCGCCCGGAATTTATCCGCCGCAACTGTAGTCTCAGACGAACCCGCATCATCCGAAATAGCAAAGAGCGGTGGAGGCGGTCCAGCCAACCTCATCAAGGCACAGCTTGACGGAAAGGAGGTTGACCTCAAGAGTATGCCGTCATTTTCATTGTTTCCTAGCGCGATTGCGCATCTCATACTCACAAAGGGTGCGACCTCGACTCTAATTCATAGCTCCGAAGGGGGGTCGATTGACAACGCAGAATCTGGCTGGCGTGCCTACGGGCCAATGCCTGACGGCTCAGCCATCGGCTGGCACTGGTCGCGGATAAATGGCAGCGATAAGTTCACCGTTATCATAGCCCAGGTGTCCGGGTTGCAAAAGGCAGTGGTTCGGAGCGGAGACCGGGTGTTTCGCGCCGGTTTCCTCGACGTTGGTCCGTTCGCGATCCTCGCGGTACCGGTTCAACTCCTTCCTTGCACGATTGAACTGAGCAATGGTCATTGAAAATTCGTGCGAAGGTGTGCTGGCCTTCCACGAGTTAGTAGATGGGTTGTTATCCGCCAAGGCCGGTAATTCTGATCTTCGGGGTTGAGGCGTGCTCTTTCAACCAAGTCCCAACGAAAACCGGTTCGCGAGCCGCTTTGCGGGAAGGTGCCAGAGTGACGGTATCCGGTAAAAATAATTCCGAAGGCGGCCGCGGGGGTACCCGGCCTTCGGGCGGAGTAAGCGTTCGGTGGGAAACGCGGTCGGAGGTCAAAAAAGAATCCCAGGCGGGAGGCGACCGTGGAATCCCACCCTAGCGCAAACAACGCGCTAGGATGGGGCACCCGCCGACTCCTATTTATTTTCTCAGTTGTGTGGCTGATGTTGAACGTGCGAACAGTATCGTATGATCGTAAGTACGAGATAAAGTCATCGCATGCAGTACAATCTTCCCGGAGGTAGTTCATGGCAAATTTGACAGGGTTGGCATCGATCGTTGCGGAGTTGAGAGGAGAGAGAGCAAGTCTGGTAAATCAGCTTCGGCACGTAGATGCGGCACTCTCCGTTCTGGGCAAGTTGAATGGCGGGAGTTCTTATACCGAACCAAGGCATCGGGTCTCAGTGGCGGCCCGCCGCAAGATGAGTTTGGCGCAGAAAGCTCGATGGGCAAAACATGCGCCAGCCAACGGCGAAACCGGCGCGGCCAAGCCGAAGCGAGTCATGTCAGCAGCGGCGCGGAGAAAGATCGCGGCGGCTCAGCGCGCGCGCTGGGCGAGAGTAAAGGCGAGCAACAAGAGTTAGCTGGCTGATCCAGTCTCCCGTCATTTTTCTCAACCCAGAAAATATTTTTGTTGATGGAGAGCAGGCGACGATACGGCCACGCTTGGCTGTGTCGCCTGTTTCGCCTCGGATAATCAGTGAACACAGTCTTGCAGCTAGGCCCCAAGTCTGGCAGAGGCGGCGAGGCCTCGGGGCAGCCGAAGCGATCAAGCAACGCACGAGGCTGACATCTCAGGCTTGCCAACCCCCGCAGAACGCCGGCAAATCTGCTTCAAGCAGTCATAGACCGTCTTCATCTCGACTCCCTCACAGCGGACCAGGTCGCTGATGGAAATCATTCCCTGTAGCCGCATGCGTTGGTCTACTACAGGCAGCCGCCGCACCTGTTGATCTCGCATTCGTTGCAGGGCGGTTTCCACGTCATCGTCCGCGCCGCAGCATATGGGATGCGGAGTCATGCAATCCCGGGCCCAAGTGTGTGCCGGGTAAAGTCCGGGAGCCATCACTCGCAGGCAGAGATCGCGGTCGGTAATTACCCCGATAAGTTTTCGGCTGAGAATATCCTGGACGACCGGAACAATGCCGCTGCCCACATGATCCATGAGGGCGGCGACGGCCTCGGCGGTCCAATACGGTTCGCAGTAGCTTGGCTTGGAGTGCATGGCGTCTTTGACTTGCATGGGAGACCCTCCTTAGTAGATCCATTCCTGGTCAACACAACAGCCATAGAGTTGGAAACGGCTAGTCTTCCGCAGGAGCGGATTCGTCCGGCGATCCGCGGAACTGGCGACCTCATACGCAGGCCAGCCGCGGGTGGAAATTCGCGAAGTTTTGGCAGGGGAGATCCGGCTGAGATACACGCTGGCAATATGGGCGCCTGAAGTCTGGCGATGGAGCCCCCAGCCCATTCCGCAAAATGTGCAGGTGGTGAGGTTATGAGGCATGCAATCTCTCAACGGCAGGCTTGACGGCAAACCAAAACACGCGCGCGCGCGACAAGCGGCCACACACTGCCGGACGCATGCTATGCGCGGCGACACCGCTGGTGCTGTGATGGAGGTCACGGCATCGCGTGATCCCGCGCCTCCTGCGCCCGTAAAAATCGCGCGGGGACGAGAGCCTTCCACAACGGATCATCGAGCTAGCCGGGCACCGGGCGCTGACCGGGTGAACCGGAAACGGCAATGGGGGTTTGCGAATCTTCGCCTATGCTGGAAGCGGGCGCATGGCCATCTTTCTCGGCATCGACGGCGGGGGTAGCAAGACTTCCTGCGTGATCGGGGACGAAACTTCTGTTCTGGGCGCGGGAGCAGCCGGTGGCAGCAATGTGGTGCGGGTGGGAGAGGCGGCGGCGCGCGCGGCACTGTCGGCCGCAATTGGCAAGGCCTGCGACGCCGCTCGGGTTACTCCGGCACAGATTGTCCGAACCTGCATTGGAGTGGCGGGCGTGGCGCGGCCGCAGATCAAAGAAGTGATAGGGCGGGTGCTGGCGGAAATCGTTCCGGGAGAGACGGAGGTCGCCGCCGACATGGTGATCGCGCTGGAGGCGGCCTTTGCGGGGAATCCGGGAGTAATCGTAATTGCCGGGACGGGTTCAATCGCCTACGGGGCCAACGCGGAAGCGCAGACCGCCCGCGCCGGTGGCTGGGGATTTGCCATTTCCGACGAAGGCTCAGGCCACTGGATTGGACGCGCCGCGATAAGCTCCGCTATGCGGGCTTACGATCGGGGAGTTATGCCGGAAGATTCCGCCTTGCTTGCGGGCATTCTGAAATTGTGGGGATTGCGGACTGTGGAGGAGTTGGTGCTGGCCGCGAACGCCTCTCCGCCGCGTGACTTTGCCGGATTGTTTCCCGCGGTGCTCGCGGCTGCTGAAAGTGGCGACGGGACCGCTAACCAGGTCCTGCAACAGGCGGGTACGGAACTGGCCGGGCTGGCGGGGACGGTGGCCGCACGGTTATTTCCGAAGGGATCGCCCGTACCGGTGGCCATGTCCGGTGGGGTATTTGCCAACAGCGCGGCAGTACGCGAAACTTTCTACGACGCGTTGCGGGCCGGATGTCCCGGGGCCGCCGTCCGTCGCGAGATTGTGGAGCCGGTGTACGGCGCCTTGGCGCGCGCCCGGAGAAGCGGCGCGGCTTAGAAGTGGTGTGCCTTTGGGTGGAACAGCGCTTCAGCGCTGCGTTAAACTGCTTCCTTTTGAGAGGCTTTAGCCGCTGAGGTAACCATACACTCGGATCATTGACTTTTTCCGCAAGCTGCAAAGCCGGGCCGTCCTACCAAAAGGCTTTCGAGATCAAGCTGCCGCAAAACTACGCGACTTCGGATGATCGCATGATGGACAGCACGAAAGAAGAAATTGGCCACGACAATTCCGCAGAGCAGCCGGCCTTCGATCCGAAGCTCTCCGAAGACGGTGCTCTCGCGCTCCTCAAACGCGCAGACCTTCCCGCCGAAGCGCTCGAACGGATGAGCAAAAATGCGAGCGTCATGAAGGACCGCAAAGTGAAACTGGCGCTCGTGCAGCATCCCAAAACGCCGCGGCACGTTGCTCTGCCGCTGTTGCGTCATTTGTTCACCTTCGAGCTGATGCAAGTCACGCTGAATCCGGTGGCACTGGCTGACATAAAGAAGGTAGCCGAAGAGGCGCTGATCAATCGGCTGGAGAGCATTTCTCTGGGAGAAAGACTTACGCTGGCGCGCCGAGCCTCAGGCGACGTGTCGGGAGAACTCCTGCTCGATCCGGAGCCACGCGTGGTTCAGACCGCGCTGGAGAACTCGCGCCTGACGGAGACATCGGTAGTCAAAGCAATTCTTCGCGACGACGCTCCGGCTGCATTGGTTCAGGCGGCATGTGTGCATCCGAAGTGGTCGTTGCGAAGGGAAGTGCAGATTGCCTTGCTGCGGAACGAACACACGCCGTTGGCGCGGGCGGTGGAATTCGCCACGGTGCTGCCTCTTGCCCTGGTGAAGGAGATTCTGCGAGCTTCAAAGTTGCCGGAAGAGGTGAAAGAGATATTGCGGGAGGAAATTCAGGGTCGCAGCGGATTCGCATAATGAGCAACTATCGAAACAAGGATCACGTGGATGCCGATCAGGCGCATCCGTCGTGGCGCGGGCTCCGGTTAGCGAACATGCCCAGGCGGTTGTGGCTCGTGTTACTGGTAGCCCTGCTCGCTGGGCTTCCGTAATCCTGCTTCACAAGTAGTTCGCCGTCGTAAACTTCCCGAACCTCGGCAAGGCCGAAACTCTGAACTGGTTTGAGCGTAATCGGGATTGTTTGTCAACCACCCAAACGCGTTTTGATTGCAGCATCAATGCATGTGGTGGCGTAGTCCGTAAAGTCGCCAATAGGCTTTTGTGCAAAGTTCCTGATGGCACTCATCAGGCCGAGGTTGCCCTCCTGAATCAAGTCCAACATTGGCACACCTGAGCTGAGGCATTTTTCTGCAATGCTCACCACTTGAGCAAGATGACCTTCGATCAATCTTTTCTCGGCGACCATTTGCCGCCCTTCATCTCGAGCGCCCGGACCGGCCAGTTCTCGAAATAACTTCGCCTCTTCCTCTTCGGTTAGACGCTCTACGTTGCCAACTTCTTTGACGTACACCGCTAAGGCGTCATCAGGATTATGAGTTTCCATGCTGAGAGGTGAGTTTACGCCTAGCCAAGGGGCATTTGAGTGTAATGGGGATGTTTCGCCAACTGACAATTACCTGTCAGATCGGCAATCCCGCAACGAACTGTGTAATCACGTCTGCGGCCTTATCCGGCTCTCTCTGCAGAACGAGATGTGGCGCCGCTATCACTGCAAGAATCGTGTCGGGCTTTTGCTCCCGAATCTCCTCGAACGAGGATTTGTTCACCAACCGATCATGCTCGGCTTGGAGGTAGAGGGTTGGCACACGAACACGAGCAAGTTCAGCCGTAGCATCGCATGCCATGACAGAGCGGACTCGGAACGCCATCACCTCCGGTGATACGGACAGCAATGTGCGGCGAAGCTCATCGCGGAGTTCGCGGGGTGCCTGCTTCCCGATCAGAAAATGTTCGAGTACGAAGCGGGGTGGAGGGATGCGGAACAACATTGGCTGGACAAAGCTCTTCATGTAGCGCAACCAACCGCGCAATGGATTTCTAACGAAGCCTGCACAAATAACCAATCCCTTAAGGTTTGCGGGGCTTGTTGACGCTAACGTCGCGGCCAAGGGAGTGGAGAACGATTCTGCCAAAAGGACAAATGGCTGCGTTCGTGGAATCGCATCCACGACTGTGGACAAGAGGTCGGCGTAGCTAAGCGGAAGGTCTGTTGGATACCGGACGATTCTGGCGTCCAGATTCGGTGTAACTGCTGAGACGAACTTTGCGAACAAGTTTCCGGTGCCGTCGAGTCCCGGAAGTAGCACCAACGTTGTTGGAGACAAGCTCCCACTCCTAAACAGATTTCGCAAGAGCATTCTATAGAAGGAGTGAGAGGGTGCGCGGATGACTGACGTTATCAGGCCTTAGCACAAGTGTGCGCCGTTTGTTCGCCTTCCACGTTTGGGACATTGTGAGCGTAACGGGGCATCGCCGACTACCATCGACGTTAGGTGCTTGTGAGATCATTGGTCGATTCTCAAATAGTGAAGGAACCGCCGAGGACATCTGGCGCGGTTCTTAGCGCTTACAAATTTATGATGACGTCTTTGTCTTTATCCAGGCGAGAACATCTGAAGGCGCTGCTGGCGGCGGCTGGCGGCGCATCCGTCGCGGGATTGCAGCCGCTGGCGGCGCTGGCCGACACGGCGACCGCCGCAAGCATTCCCGACATTGCTGCGCCCGGCATTCCTTCGCCGGATGTTCTTGCGCAAGATCACGAGCGCAGGATCCAGTGGTGGCGCGACGCCAAGTTCGGAATGTTCATTCACTGGGGTCTGTACAGCATCCTGGGCCGCGAAGCCTGGGCCATGGGAGACGAAGACATCCCGCTGGAAGAATATGAAAAGCTGGGGCAGCAATTTCGGCCTCCAGCCAATGCGGCGCGCGCATGGGCGCTGCTGGCGCGCGAATCTGGCATGCGCTACATGGTGATGACCGCCAAGCATCATGAAGGGTTTTGCCTGTTCGATTCCAAGCTTACCGGCTACTGCGCGCCGCGCCTAGGGCCGGGCCGCGACCTGGTGCGCGAATATGTAGAGGCGGCGCGGGCGGAAAACCTGCGGGTGGGCCTCTACTACTCGCTGATGGACTGGCACCATCCCGATTGGAGGCTGGCGAAAACCGACGCCGCCGCCAGAAAGCGCTTTGTCGATTACACTCACGGCCAAATCCGCGAACTCATGACCAACTACGGCAAGATCGACATTTTGTGGTACGACATGCCGGTTCCCCTGGATGCGGAAGGTTGGCGCTCGGCCGAAATGAACGCGATGGTTTCCCAGTTGCAGCCCGACATCCTGCGCAACAATCGCAACCTGCTTCCGGGAGATTTCTCCACGCCCGAGCAGTCTACCCAGCCGGGAAAGAATGACTGGGAAGCGTGCATAACCATCAACGACAGCTGGGCGTATCTGGCAGGGGATAACAACTGGAAATCTGCACAGCAGTTGTTGCAGTACCTGGTGGAGTGCGCGCGCGATGGGGGAAACTATCTGCTCGATGTCGGGCCGCGGGCGGATGGGTCGGTTCCAGAACCCGCAGTGACGCGACTGCAGACGATGGGGTCTTGGCTGCGCAGGAATGGAGAGGCAGTTTACGGGACGCAGAAATGCCGCTTCCCGCACGGGAACATCGGGGTGTATACGCGCAAGGGAAATACGCTCTACACCATTATTTATTTCTGGCCGGGAAATGTGATGACGGTTGGAGGCGTACGCTGCAAGGTTTTGTCGGCCCGCTTTCTGGCCAGCGGGAAGCCGGTACAGTTTGTCCAGAAGGGCAGTCAGCTGATCTTTTCCGGGCTGCCGGATACGGCGCCGGACGAACCGGTGACGGTCATCGCGGCCGAATGCGATCGCGAGCCGGTGCAGGATACACTTTCTTCAAGAGTAGATCCCGGCCAGTGACCAGGCTGATTTGAGCCACTACCCGACCGCCCGGATGCTAGATTTAAGTCGATTCATCTGCTAGCATCCTGCGTGCTCTAGCGGCACACAGGAGACGAACTATGAAATATATGATTACCTGGCACGAGCGTCCGATGGGATCGGCTGCAGAATATGAGGCTTTACAACAGCGGATCATGGCCGTGTTCAAGGGGTGGAAGGTTCCCGAAACCGTCAAAGTGCACCACTTTCTAGTGCGCGCGGGTGATTGGGGCGGCTTCATGCTTGTGGAAACGGACGACTTCGCCGCTCTGCACAAGATGACCACCACGTGGGCAGCCTTTGAGTTTCGCGTCGATCCGGTCCTGGACATTCAGGATGCCGTGGCCGCTCAGCTGGAGGCGATGGCTTGGCGAGATTCAATCCCGTCCCATTAACCGCGAGGCACATCGCTCCCGGGGCTGCGCCGAGCCTCCGCCAGACTGGCCTCGGGATCTGCCAAGTGTTCCAGCTGGAACATAGCGTCATGGCGTAAGCGACTCTACAATACTGTCATGACACCTAACATCAAGAAAATACAGGCGAAAAGGGCGCCGGGCAAGGGGCGACCCGAAGAACCCCTTAGTGTAAGTCCCACTGAAATGACTGTTGCTCCCATTACACTCAAAATCAGGCCATAGTGAATACACTGCGCGTGACGACGAATCCGTGGTTGGAACTCAAATTGGAGGTGCGGGATGAAGTTGAGAAGACGTGATTTTACAAGCCTCCGCACTATGCGACGCTTTGCGGCGTTGGTATGTGGCCTGAGCGCGCTTTCAGGCTTGCCCACCTATGCCCAAAACAAAACGGCATGCCAGTTACTTTCCAAAGCCGATGCGGAGGCCATCCTGGGAGTTATGCTCCAGCCACCGAAGCCCACTGCGCCCTTTCGCTCGCTCCTGGATCCGGATTTCACGTCGGGCACGGTTGATCAGGGTTGCAGCTTTACCAATTTTGTGCCGAATCAGCCCAAGCCCCCCAAGGTCGTCAACGTCAGCCTCGAAGTGCGATACTCCGCGACGCCTGACGCTAAGGCTGCAGACGAGGCTCGCAAGCAAGTAGATACGCGCACCTACGACCACCCCACGGATCTACCCGGTCTGGGCGATGAGGCCTTCTGGATGGGTGCGCCCAATAACGTGACCCTATTTGTTTTTCTCGGCGGCACAACGCGATTGATGATCGGTCCAAGCGAGATCGGCCTCGACGAAGAAAAGGCGCTGGCCGCGAAGGCGCTGGCGTCGCTGGGGAAGACCACACCCACTTACAGCTACGGCACACAGCCGGCTGGACTGAAGAAGCCGGTACTGGCCGGGCTGGGTCCTAATGCAAGCGCGCTAGACCAGCTGAAACGCGCACTTACCGCGAGGGCCGAAACGGGAGACACGAAAGCTCAGACCGCGCTCGGAAAACTCTATGAATCTGGCAACCTGGACAAAGACGGAAAAGTGCAACATGACTACGCCGGAGCCGCCTATTGGTATCACCAGGCGTCAGATCATGGTGATGCTCAGGCGGCCTATGAACTCGCAATCCTTTGCCACGATGGACTGGGCGTGCCTGCTGACGCGTCGCAGTCATTCCAGCTTATGCAAAAGGCCGCCGAAGCCAACTATGTGCCGGCGATGGTGCTGCTATCCGATACCTACGCCGATCAAAAAACTGCGGTTAGCGGCGAGCGCGCAACGTATTGGGCAATGAAGGCAGCGGAAGGGGGCGACCCCGCGGGATGGCTGATTCTGGGCTTTGAATACTACGCGGGAGATCTAGGCGGTGATCGGCCCTTTTGGTACACAAGCGCCATGGCGGCATTTAAGAAGTCTGCCGACGGCGGCAACTGCATAGCGATGATGGAAATCGGAGACTTGTATTCCAAGGGGAATGGCGTTCCCGCTAACGAGGCCCTGGCGCAGAGCTGGCAGGCGAAGGGCGAATCATGCCGGGGCGGCAATGTGGCGCTACTGGAGCAGCAAATTACCCAGTTTCGGGCCCGAGCTGCGGCATCCCGCGAAACCGCGCTCGTCCCCATGTTCGCCGCGATGCCCGATATCCCGAAATCTGCGCCTCCCGTAGCCTGGAATGGGCACATTTCTGCCAGTCGCGTACTCACGGTAATCGCTGTTGCCGCAGTCGTCGGGACCGCACTTACTCTGCTGCTTCCCAACGACGGTCCCGTCTCCACTGGAGGTCAAACCTCCAACTTTAATTCTCCTACACAACCGAATTGGGACCGCGATTTCGGGAAGAATTGCCAGGCGGAGGTGGGAAATTGGGGAGTAACGGACACAATACCAGTGTTTTGCCAGTATTGACCGCGAATGGTCCGAAAGGGAACCCTTTCGTGGGGACCACGAGAAAGCTGGCGGTGTTGTTGCATCACCTGTGGGTGAGCGGAGAAGTGTACGAACCATTGCACAACAGCCAGCGCACGACGATGAGGGAAGGAGCGTAAAAACTAAAGACCCAGCCTGTTCGCATTCGTCCGGCAATGCTGGGTGAATGGATGCGCCACCCAGCGCAAAGTGCCTACCCGCCACGAAACACCTATCGTGACCAGTTGTCTTTGAGTGCATTGGCGATTCGGCACTCGTCCAAGCGCATCCCCGCCGAGAAGTGCGTTAGATTTGCTTGCCAAGAATCAGGGGCACATAGCTTCGGGCGTCTTGCAGCAATTGCTCGCGCGCAATACCAACCTTGGCGCGAAGCTGCAAACCCTGCAGCAAGTCAACGAGCAAACGGCCTCGCACCTTGGCAGAGGGTGTGCGAGTCAGACGGCCCGCCTTTATCTCCCGCTCGAAACGTTTCGCGAAAATATCAGCGGATCCGGTCAGGCCCTTCTTGAGCCAGGAACGGATCTCGGTTACCCGCTCCGACTGTCCCAGCGCAGCAGCGGCCATCATGCAGCCGCTGCGAGCCTCGCCAGTACAGGAGTCGACGGTAGCCTCGCAAAAGGCGGTCACGGCCTTGTGGATGTCCGGCTCCGCTTGAAATGCTGCCATTTTGGGAGTTCCATACGTCAGCGCATAGCGCTCGACCGCCTTGAGCAGCAAGGTGGACTTGTCTCCAAAGGCCCGGTATAGCGCGGGTTTGGTGACGTTAACGGCGCGCGCGATCCGATCCACGTCGACTCCTTCATACCCATGCTCCCAAAACATTTCAACGGCACGGTCGAGTGCTTCGTCGGGGATAAAGCCTTTTGGACGTCCTCGGGGGCGCTTCGTAATATTAGTTACCATTGCGTACGAAACTCCTTGCATTGCAGCTGTGATTATCGTACTCTTGCGTTTGTAATACTTCAAGACAGACAAATGCAGGAGACAACATGGATAGGTTCAAAGGAAAAACAACAGGACCTTCACCCTTCACCACGGAGACTCCCATGGAACATTCGATCGCTCTCGTCACCGGCACCACCTCCGGGCTCGGTTATGCGGCAGCCAGCATGCTCGCCGCCGAGGGCTGGCGCGAGATCATCGTCACCGGCCGCAGCCTGGATCGGGCCCAGGAAACGGCCGCTCAGCTCGCGGCTGAGACCAAAATACAGGTCTTCACGCCGCTGGAGCTGGATCTGGACACTCCGACCAGCGTTCAATCCGCCCTCGCCGAGCTGGTCAAGCGAGGTCGGCCGATCGATTTCCTACTGCTCAATGCAGGGATGCTCCCAGGTAAGAAGCGCGTGCTCACTGCGGCTGGCGTCGAGGCGGCTCAGGCCCCGCTGATCGGCCATCATCAACTGACTGCCGGGTTGCTCCGCGCCAACCTGCTGAGCCCCAACGCGCGGATTGTTATCGCCGGCGCGGAACCTGCCCGAGGGGACGTACCCCTGTTCAGCTTCACCGACGTGGCGGCCCTCGCGGCCAAGCATCACCAGGGTGACCGGAGCGCCGCGGTGGAAGCCCTGGTGCGCAACGGGCCGAACGTGAAGTACGAGCCCAACCGGGCGTATGCCGACGCGAAGCTAATTGTTGCTTGGTGGGTTGCGGCGCTGGCGCGCCGGCTACCCTCCGGCATGGCCGTATACGCCGTGTCGCCCGGCAGCGCGCCCGACACCAAGGCGGTGCGAAACGCTGGCCCGGCCTTGAAGTGGCTGATGATTCCGCTGGTGAAGCTCATCCCCGGCATGACCCAGACTCCTGAGACCGCGGCCCGTCGGTACCTCCAGGTATCGGCGTTCGGAACCGACGTCTCGGGGCAATTCTTCGCCTCGGCGCCCAAGAAGCTCACCGGCCCAATTGAGGCGATGCGCCACCCACACTTTCACGATCGCGCCAACCAGGAAGCCGCCTGGCAGGCCGTCGTCAAGGTCTCCGGCGTCGACTTGTCTTACCCAGCATCCTTGATCGCGGTGTCCTGAAGGAGCACCAACCGACGAGTATCGGCGCGAAGATGCAGGCGGGTAAAAAGAGGACTAGGAAGATGCGCAACTTAGTAATGAGCTCGTTGACGGTTGCTTATCTCGCAGCGAATGCATACGCCATCGTGAAGGTAGGAGTGTTTGAGTTAGCCCGTTCGCGCAAGCATCTCCTACTCTATGGCGTTCCCTTCATATTGTGGGGCTCTGTCATTCTGATGGGATGCAAGCTCATGGAGATTATGCGCCGATTCGATGAATGGGCGGCCTGATGGCCCATTGAGATGACTTGTTTTGCGGACAAAGCTCAGAACAAGTTAGCTGAGAACCGGAGTGCATTGTCAGCTCCGGATACGAGCAGCGTGGCCAAGTGTTCTCGACTAACGACTTCAGGCCTTATCGCGGATCGACACCTCCGGAGAACAGGCAGCCGAACCGATCATTCACCGGTTCTTCCAGATTCTGCTTGCAACCTAGGTAGCGCTACCAACCAGCAGTTGAGAGCGGGTGTAGATTGAAACGAGAGAGGTTCCCCAGGGGGTGGGGATGATAAAGAAACAATGGGTCGTGGCACTTGCTCTGCTCCTGCTGATTCCCCTGGTCTTGAGGCTGGGGCGAATGCTGTTCAGCCTGATTAATTCCGTAAGTGCAGCGGGTCATCCGAACTACGCGCAGAATGACTACCGGCTCGGTCTGCTGAAGCACATGGCTCTCTGGGGATCTGAAGCGGGAGTGGCCGTTTTGTGGCTGCTGGTGTGCCTTCTGGTGATCCACTCCAAGAAACGATCCCCGCTATGGCTGTTTATGGTGGCATGGGGGCCCTTCGGGTTCGCCGTCCTGGCGATGCTGAACGACCGCGCGCCAGCGGAGACAGACTCGTATGCCCGGTTCGTGCGCAACCTGAACGGGTTGGTGCGCGCCGGCTACGAACTCTGCACTTTCGTGATGGTATGGGTGCTCGCCTATGAGGGCATGGTTTTCAAGCGCAACCTGATGATCCGGCATGAGGCCGCGATCACTGGAATGTCGGTCGCGCAGATCATGGATCAGCAAAACGCTTCGTCTGGGATGTGGGCGTTTGCCGAGGGCAATGAAGTGATGTACCTGGTGATTCTGCTCTACCTGCTTTGGCCCATCGTCTTTAACATCGTGGGTCGTGTGGCAGCGACTGAGGCATTACCCGAGGCAGGTTGAGTCCCGATTTCAAACCGCCTGCGCCTAAGCTCGATGAACCGGGAATTCGGAAGCTAAAGTCAGAGGTTGAAATCATCGATTTCACTCGCGATGAGGCAGCGAGCCAAACGAACACTGCTCCGCCTGATTCAGGGAGACGCGGGCATTTTCGCGGACCAGAGTGTCCGCGCCACACGACCCTAGCAGCCTGTGGTGAATGTCGAATTACGAAAAACAGCGCCTAAAGGCGGATTCATCACGCGGCACTTACGACATGCCTGAAGGCATACCCTGATACAAACCGCACTTGCACCACGGGTTGCTAGGCTTCGCGGCGAACCGCGCACTAGCTGTTGCCCGATTTTGCCGGAACCGCCTGCGCGGTTTCCGCCTGCACGCCACGGCGATGCAGCAGTTCAACGACCGCCTGATACAAGCGGGTACGGGTGGCATAGCGGTCGTTGGCGCGAGTGATGTAACGCACGTGCACTTCTGTGCCCGCGCCCGTGGGGCGCAGATTGACCGCGGGGTCGGCCGAAACGGCATGCACACGGTATCGACTGGTGGCTTGCTTCCATTCCTGTTGGGCGGCGCGCGTGTCGGTTTCGGTTTCCTTGACCACCATTTGTTGGATCGCTTCGATGATGGGATAGGGATCCTCGGTCGCTGGTACCGTGACCTGCACCTCATCCCACAGCCACTGGCCGCTGGTGGAAAAGTTGAAGAAGTGGCCCTGGATGGCATAGCTATTCATCATGGCCACTTTGCGGCCGGTGGGATGTCCAGCCTCGGCCCAGTTGCCGGTTTCAAGAAGAACGGTGCGCAGCAGCCCGATCTCCATGACTTCTCCGGCGACGCCGTTAATTTCCACCCAGTCGCCGACGCGGATTCCGTTGCGGCCCATCAGGGCAAACCAGCCGAGGAAGGAGATGATGAAGTCCTGCAGGGCGACGGTCAACCCGGCGCCAGCCAGGCCGAGAACCGTCGTTATCTGGTTGGGAACCCCGAAGATCACCAACAGGATCAGCACAAAGCCGACGGCCCGCAGCGCGAAACGAACGATAATGCGAAGCGTGCGAAAGCGGGCATGCTCCGGGCTGAGGTCGCGCAAAAAATGTTCCACCAGCAGGCCCAGCAGATACATGGCGAGTACGATCAGCACGATGAGGAGGGCTGATTTGAGAATGCCGTGCAGGGCGGCAAGCTGATCGGATTTCACCAGGGCGATCCAGTTGCCGTAGGCGTCGCGGAGTTCGGTATGATCCTGGGTGCGGCGGTCCAGATCGGCCAGGTCTTTCTGATCCACGGAAACGGTGTGGAACGAGAGAAGCGCCGCTGCCGTTTCGCCGCTTGCTCCCGCCGAATTCTGGGTTGGCGCGGAGGCAAGTTGCGCGGAAGCCTCCTGCGCTAAGGCTTGCTGATCCGATTGTTCGGCGGCCACTTGCTTCTCTAGTTCGTCATGCTTTTGGCTGAGGGCGGCGGCGTTGCGGGCGGCTTCGCTCTGTGCGTCCAGCAATTGGGCAATCTGGTTGTGGGCGGCTCGCCAGGCGGCGATGCGGCTGATCAAGTTACCGGCCGCATAGCTGGGAGCGGCGCTGCCAGGTGAAACTTGCGGATGGGTCGTGTCGGCCTGCTGCGCGGCTTCATAGCGATTGAACTGGCGCTGGACGCGGCTCAGCGGATCGAGGCCGGAGCGGCTAAGGTCTTCCTTGGCATCGTCCAGTTCGTCCTGGTCGAGTTCCATCTGGGCCTGGACGAGATCCAACTGTTGCTGCAAACTGTTTTTCTGGTGGTCGCTGCCCGGCGCGGCTAATTTCTTCTTGAGATCGTCCACCCGGCTCTGGTCGGCTTGCACCAGGGTTTCGGCTTTGCTCTCGCGAGCGTACAGTTCGCGGCTCTGGGTCGAGGTGGCGCGAGGCTGTTCGGTTGCGTCGCGCAGAGCGTCGGCGAACGCAAGGTCGACTTCGTGATCGGCCAGCTTGAGCGCCTGCTGGGCAATGCGCTGTTCGTCCCAGCTAGAGACCAGCTTGGCCATGTTGCGGGCAGTTTGCAGCGGTTGCTCATCCACGGGCGGAGCGCGGTGGCCGGGAGTTTGAGTTGAGGATACGGGCCGTCCGGAGTCTCGCGTCAGCACGAGACCGATCACGCCCGCGAGTACGAGCAAAAGCAATCCGAGAATCGCGAGGGAGTTGAGGAGCTTCATGGCCGATTGCCTGGGCAGGGACGATTATACGGGCCGAGGGAGTGAGCTGAGAAGTCGCTGGTTCATGCCGGTTTGTGAAAATGCTGCTGGATGGCCTCCGCCTGGCTGCGAGTTACGACCGCGGAGAGCGCGGCCGTGTCTGCCTGTTTGACGGCTTGCACGCTGCCAAAGTGCTCAAGAAGGCGGCGAGTTGTGCTGGCGCCGACGCCGGGGATCTCCCGCAATTCCGTAGAGCGGTCACGCATCTGGCGGCGCTTGCGATGGAAGGTCACGGCGAAGCGGTGGGCCTCATCGCGAATGAGTTGCACCAGATGAAGCACGGGAGAATGATGGTCGAGCGCCACGGGTTCGTTCTCCTGGCCGTACACATAGATGATTTCCTCGCGCTTGGCGATGGATGCCAGCGGTTGATTGATGATGCCTAGCGCCTCCAGGGCCTCGGCGGCGGAGTGCAGTTGGCCCAGTCCACCATCAATCAGAACCAGGCTGGGCATGGGCTTGTTTTCTTTCTGGAGGCGCTGGTAGCGGCGGGTGACCACTTCGCGCATGGAGGCGAAATCGTCCACGCCCGCAACCGTACGGATGATGAACTTGCGGTAGTCCGACTTCTTTATCCTGCCTTCTTCCCAAACCACCATGGAAGCCACGGTTTCCGCGCCTTGAATGTGGGAGATGTCGAAGCATTCAATGCGCTTGGGCGGCTCGGGCAGGCCAAGGGCATCCTGCAGCGCTTCCTGAATTGCTTTGGTGTTGGGCTTCATCACGCGGAAACGCTGATCGTACGATTGCTTGGCGTTGTTTCCAGCCAAGTCAATCAAGGACCGTTTTTCGCCACGCTGGGGCACAAGAATGTGCACTCGCGCGGCGCGGGCGCCCGCATCCGCGATCTGTTCGGAGAGCACTTCTTCCAGCGTTTCGCGATCGTCGAATTCCACGGGAACATAGATATTCCGCGGAACGTAGGGCTGACCGATGTAAAGCTGCTTGAGCAGGGCAGAGAAGAATTCGCCAGGATGAAACTCAGTCGAGAGGTTGTTCGCGAGGTCTCGACGGGGATTCTCGAGGTCAGGAAACTCCGGCAACTCCTCCCAGAAAAACTCCCGGCGGTCGAGTACGCGGCCGCCGCGCATGTGGAACAGATTCACCGCCAACATGCTGTTTTCGAAGTGATAGCCAAAGACGTCCGCGTCATCGCCTTCCGCCGAGGCGATGCGCTGCTTTTCCTGCAACTGTTCGACCGTGGAGATAAGATCGCGATACCTCGCGGCTCGCTCAAATTCTTCCGCCTCGGCGGCATTCTCCATGCGCTGCCGCAGAGATCGCGCCAGATCGCTGGGGCGGCCTTCCAGGAACAACTTCACGTCGCGCACCGCTTCCTGATAAATCTCTGGCGTGGTTAGCTCTTGCACGCACGGTCCCAGGCAGCGCTTGATGTAGTACTGCAGGCAGGGCCGGAAATGATAGCGCGTCAGATCCACCTTGCACGACGGCACCAGAAAGTTCCGGTGGATCAGATCCACGATCCGGTAGGCCAGATTGGCGGGGAAGTAGGGACCGTAGTAGGCGGCGCCATCTTTGCGCAGGCGGCGAGTGACGTAGACCCGGGGAAAGCGCTCGCCCAGCGTGAGCTTCACATAAGGATAGGTCTTGTCGTCGCGCAGCAGAATGTTGAAGCGCGGCTTCTTCTGTTTGATGAGGTTATTCTCGAGGGCCAGCGCCTCTTTTGTGTTGGCGACGACGATGTAATCGACATCCGCCGCTTCGCGAACCAGGGTTCCGGTCTTAGCGTCCTGCCAACGGCCCTCATGGAAATAGGAGCCCACCCGGCTGCGCAGGCTATTGGCCTTGCCGACGTATATGACCTCGCCCTCGGCGTTCTTGTAGAGATAAACCCCGGGCTCGGTGGGCAAAGAGCGGATTTTGGCGGCTAGGTCCATCGGAACTCATTATTTTAGATGAGGGACCATGGAGACTCGATGGCATCAAGCGGGCGCGTGTGTTACAAGTATGGCAAATGAGTCATACACTGACAATACGTCTTACGGAGGAGCTTATTTCCTGACTGAAGGAAACCTCGCAACGTACGGGTGTACCGGTTGGACGATTAATTCGGCAGCAACTGGAAAGCGCCAAGTCTGAAAAGGGAAGCCGTCGTTTTCTTCATTTGGCGGGCGCCATCAGCGGGCCTCCCGATTTGTCGTCGCGTAAGGGTTTCAGCAGGGAATGAAGGGCATAGCGGATAGCGGCTTTGTGGTGGCGTTCGGCAATCGCGACGACCATCACCACGCTTGGGCCTTGGATGTTGCCAAGACTATAACCGAGCCGTTGCTTACCTGCGAAGCGGTGTTGGCCGAATCGGCATTTCAGTTGGGCTCGGCTTCCTACGTTCTATCGCTTCTACAGAACGATTTGCTGCAGATAGCCTTCGACTGCGCCCGGAATTTGGAACAATTGTTGAAACTGGGAGAGCGCTACGCGGACCGCAAACCCGACTTGGCCGATCTTTGCTTGATCCGCATGAGTGAATTGCACCCCCAATACGTGGTGATAACGGTGGACGAAAATTTTCGCGTGTATCGCCGTAATAAACGCGAGAGCATTCCTGTTGACGCCACCCCGGCTCTTAGGTGCCCTACTAAGGGCGCCCCGACCGGTTCCACCGTATAAAAATTCCTCGGTTTCACGGGGATTGTCGCCAGCACCGCCCCGCTGACTTCCGAGCAAAAGTCTGTAAACTATTAGCAAAGCAACACTTAACCGGCATTCGGCAACTAATGGAAAGTGGCATACCCCGTGCTTATGTAGGTTGTGGGACGCAAGTGAGTTAATTCTCCCCCGGACCCAGGTCGCGACCCAAAGGCTTTGGCAAGATTAGAATTAACCAGAGGAAAAGGAGCCCTCCCAAGATGAACCGCACTTCGCTAACGATTTTGCTGGCATTGAGCACAGCATTCTCCCTCGGTTGCGCGAGCAAGAATTATGTTCGGCAACAGACTACGCCGCTGATCAACAAGACCAACGAACTGGATGATCTGGCCGCCAAGAATTCCAAGGACATTAAGGACGTAGATACCCGCGCCCAATCCGGTATTGCGGCGGTGAACACCAAGACCGCGGAAGTGGATCAGAAGGCGCAGGCCGCCGGGCAGCAGGCCGCGCAAGCCCAGACCCTGGCCGATACCGCCGTCAACCGCGTGGACTCGCTACAAACGACAGTGGCCAATCTGGATAACTATCGCGTGGTCACGGAAGCCTCGGTACACTTCGGTTTCAACAAAGACAATTTGACCAAGAAGGCCAAGGACGCACTCGACCAAATGGCCACGGATGTGAACAGCACCAAGGGATACATAATCACGGTCGAAGGCGGCACGGACTCCGTGGGTTCTTCGGAGTACAACTACGACCTGAGCCAACGGCGCGCCGATGCCGTGATTCAATATCTGGCCTCGACGCACAATGTGCCCGCCCACAAGATCTATTTGATCGGTTTGGGCAAGGATAAGCCAGTCGATTCCAACAAGACGAGCGCCGGCCGGGCAGCGAACCGCCGCGTGGATGTGCGCTTGATGACCAATACCACCGGCTCCGGACCGGCAAGCCAACCGACGGCTTCGGGGCAGATGCCGCCCAGCATGTAGGAAAAATTCCCTCCCTCCCCGGAGGACTTTACCCAGGGCTGTTCCGCCTCGGCGGAACAGCCCTTTTTTCGCGACTCGGGTCCCCTGAAACGCCCACTCAGCATCTCAAAATCTAGGTAGAATAGTTGCCATGAGCCGATGGTATTGGGTCGCGCTTTTCTGGCTTATCTTGGGCGGGCTGGGGGTAGCTCAAGTTGAGCCGCTTCCACCCAGCGAGCAGGCTCCCCCTAAGAACGAAGCGCCCCCACGCGACGATGAGCCGCGCCAAACCGGGGTTAGTTCCAGCCGCGACACCAGGATCGACATCAGCCCTCCCAAAGATGACGCCAAGGACCACCCCGGCAGCGCGAGTCCGGCGGCGAATCCGAGTGAAGACGAAAGCGATGTGCAGGAGATGCATCCGTGGGATCCGCACAAAGCGGCCAAGGATATTGAGGTGGGAGATTTTTATTTCCGGCGAAAGAACTACCGGGCCGCCCTGGATCGCTATCGCGAGGCTCTGGTCTACAAGCCGGATGATGCCCTGGCGAATTTCCGTATGGGAGAGTCTCTTGAGAAGCTGGACCAGGCTGACGAAGCCGTGGCGCACTACCAGGCATATCTCAAGATTCTGCCGCACGGCCCCCTGTCGAAGGAAGCGGAGAAGGCGGTCCAGAAACTAGCGCCAGATAAGGGCCAGGCCTCGCAAAACCCGCCCAAACCGTAGCCGGCCGCGGAAAAACGCTATTCGATTCGTTTGGTTGGATATCGGACCTAAAGGCGCGCAGGAAATTGGAACAACGCGATCACGCGAGGAGAATCGCGCCCTTCCCGATTGACTCGAGTGCCAGCGATTCAGCGGCCGGTTAAGGTTTGTTGGTTGCTGAGTAAGCGAAGCGGTAGCTTTGAGAATTGATCTGCTTGCGCAAATCGCCCCAGATATTTTCCGGCATGGAGAGAAAGATCCGAACTACCTCGGGATCAAACTGGCGGCCAGCCCATTTCCTGATCTCTTCACGGGCGGCGGTCCAGGACTGGGCGGGGCGGTAAGGCCGGTCGGAAGTGATGGCATCCAGCGTATCGGCGACCGAGAAAATACGCGCGCCCAACGGAATCTCGTTGCCCTTGAGCCCGCGCGGATAACCGGTTCCGTCGTGCTTTTCCTGGTGGGCATACACAATGTCGGAAGCTTCGCTCAGGAAGGGAATCTTCTTCAGCATTTGATAGCCGCGATAGCAATGCTCGCGCATGATGGCGATTTCGTCAGGGGTTAACGCGCCGGGCTTGCGCAGAATGGCGTCGGGAATCGCCATTTTGCCAATGTCATGCAGAAAGGCGCCGCGGGCAATGACACGGATTTCCTTGTCACTCAGCCCCATATGCTTGGCCATGGCAATGGTGAAAGCCGTGACGCGCTTGGAGTGGCCTTCGGTTTCGGCATCCTTGAGATCGAGCGCGTCGCCCAGGGCTTCGAGCGTGATGTCGTACGAACGCTCGAGATTGCCCATGGTTTTATTGAGTTGCTGAGTGCGGGCTTCGACCAGGCTCTCCAGATTGGTCTGGTAGGCGCGGTTCTCCATCTTGAGGCGGCGGTTCTCCAGTGCACGGAGCACGGTGGCCAGTAACTGTTCGCGCTCGAAGGGCTTCAGCAGATAATCGTAGGCACCGTTGCGGATAGCGGCCAGCGCAACCGAAATGTCGTGCACCGCGGTGACCATGACCACGGGCATATCCGGAGTCCGCTCTTTGGCACGCTCCAGCAGGGCCAGTCCGTCCATGCCCGCCATCATCAGGTCAGAGAGCATGAGCGCAAACTGCTCACCGGATTCCAGCAGGGCGAGAGCTTCCTCGCCGGAGCCCGCCTGCAGGCAGGTGTACCTGCCTCCCGCGGAGAGCATGGAAGAGACGATTTCGCGGATTGGTTCCTCATCGTCAACGACGAGGATGCGGTCGGGAGTTGTAGCCATGGGCGGCTTTAGTCTAAGGCCCATTCTACCGTAGTTCCGAGATGCCGAAAGTAACCAAAGACTGGGGGAAAACCCATTGGTTACGGGGGGCAACATGCTAAAGAATATAAGGGAACTTTACCCCGCCATCGTCAATGAATATGCCCACCTTGTGCGCGTGGAACGCCGGGGACATGATTGTTCCCAGCCTGATTACGCAGGAGTCGGCCGCGCTCATCGTGCTGGCGGTGACTCTGGTGGTGTACCGCACCTTCCGGGAACGTTACCTCTTGATTTGGATCCTAGGCTGGCTGATGCATTTGGCTGCGAGCTGGAGCCTGAGCGTGAGCGGCGGTTCGTCGTATGGGTTCCCGTTGGCGCTTGCGCAATCCGAGTTCGTCCTCACGGTGGGGCTATTTTCCACGGCCATTCTGCTTTACACGCATGACCGGCGGTTATTGTGGCCCTTATTGCTGTTCTCCTGCGCGGTGGCGGGCTTCGCCGCGGTTCGTGCCCTCTGGTGGCCTGACTTGGTGGCGCCGCGAGTCGTATTCCAGGTTCTCTGCCAGTTGATCGCACTTCTGGCAGGCATTGAACTCATCCGTTACCGCTGGGCGCGGCCGGAAATCGGGCCGTGGCTCCTGGGTTTCAGCATGCTGTTATTGCATCCGAACTGGAGCGGAGCGAGTGCCCACCTGGGTGGCGGGGTGATCGATCTGGCGCTGGGCACCAGCATGTTGCTGGTAGTTCTTGACGAGTCCAAAATGCGCACCCGCCGGCTGAGCGTCATCCAGACGCTTACCGACACCATGACCCGTTCGCTGCAGCCGGGGCCGATGCTGGAGACTGCCCTGACGGAACTGAAGTCTTTAATGGGCGCTCAGGCGGCATGGTTCCGTCTGCTCGAAGGCGACAAGATGGTGATCGTCCAACAGATTGGACTATCGCATGACTTCCTGCGCGAGCGTACCTCCGTACCCAAGGACGATTCATTCGAGCGCGGTTTTCAGGAGGGAAAGCCGGTGGCGCTGAAGATCTCTTCCACCGACGAAAGCGCCCGCCCCCAGTTGCACAAGGAGGGGTTCGATCACTGCATCGTAATTCCTGTGCTGGGAAAGAAGTCGGTGATCGGGACGTTGACCCTGGGCAGCAAGCAGCACATTCAGTATGCGCCCGAAGAAATGGAGTTTCTGGCGACGACGGCCCACCAGTTGGGACTGGCGGTGGAAAATCTGCGGCTGCTGGAGCAGATTCTCCGTTCTCACCGGCAGTGGACCAATACCTTCGATTCCATCCAGGATGCGGTGCTGCTGCACGACTCCGGGTTCCGCATCATGAAGGCAAACATGGCCTTGCTGCGGCGTCTGGAACAGGCGCCCGCGGCGGTGATTGGGACTACCTGTGAAGCGTCGCTGCCGCGGGATCTGGGGGAATGGACGGGCTGTCCCTATTGCCAGGACGGCAAGACATTTTACGAGGGGGCCGATCCCTGTTTCGGCGGGTTCTCCATGGTCTCTACTTCGTCCTACCGGGAGCAGGGAAGTGAGTTGCGCGGCACCATCCACGTAGTGCGCGATGTTACCGACCGGCGTTTGGCGGAGGAGAAATACAAGCTGCTGTTCGAGCAGATGCAGGAAGGGGTATTTGTCGCTACGCCCGATGGCGTGTTGCAGGAGTGTAATGACGCGTTCGTACGCATGCTGGGTTGCGGCAATCGCGATGAGGTCATGGCGCTGAACCTGGACCGGGAAGTCTACGTGTCGGCAGAGCGCCGGGCGGAATTCCGCCGGGAAGTCGAAGCCCACAATTTCGTCCGCAATTTCGAGGTCTTGCTGCGCCGCCGCGACGGCACGGTTCTCAGCGCCATGGAGAGCAGCTTCGCCACCCGCGATGTCTCGGGCAACATTGAGCGTTATCAGGGGTTCGTGCTGGACGTCACGGAAAAGAAACAAGCCGAAGACGAGATTCGCCGGCGCAATCGCGAGTTGAACGCACTGAACGCCATGGCCATGATCGCCAACCAGTCTTTCGACATGGATGAAATCCTGAACCTGACGCTGCGGCAGATGATCCTGTTGCTGGATGCGCCCGCGGGTTCCATCTATGTCGCCGATTCCACCGACGGAACGTTCCGCCGCCGCGCCGACTGGGGCCGCAACGATAACGATAAAGAAAATGTTCGAGACTCTGAGGTTAAGTTTCCGGATGGGTTCGGCGATCTGGTAACCCGTTCGCGCACTGAGGTTCTCACCGCGGAATACCTGCCGCATTTGCCCGCCGCGGTCGCTCAGTTTGTTTCCAGCGGAGAACCGGGATCGTGGATCTGGGTGCTGTTATGGGGACGCGAGTACCCGCTGGGGATGATGGGCATACGCCGCGATGAGGCGCTGAAATACAGCAGCAGCGACGAAAATCTTCTGGTCGCCGCCTCGCGGCAACTGGCCACCACCATCGAGAAAGTGCGCCTCTATGAGGAGACCTCCCGCGCCTATGACGACTTGCGGCACACCCAGGAGCAATTGCTGCAGAGCGAAAAAATGTCGGCGGTCGGGCAGTTGATTTCCGGCGTGGCTCATGAACTCAACAATCCCCTGACCGCGATTCTGGGCTACGCTCAACTGCTCGAAACCGAGCAACTCAGCAGCAAAGCGGCGGATTTCGTGGCTAAACTCTTCCGCCAGGCGCAACGCACCCATCGTGTGGTGCAAAACCTGTTGTCGTTCGCTCGCCAGCGTAAGCCGCAACGCTATCGCGTGGATGTCCGCAAGGTATTGGAAGAAACCCTGCTTTTGCGGGAATACGACCTGAAGGTCAATGGGATCAAGTTAGAGCGGGAGATCGACGCGCAATTGCCCGGGGTCGTGGCCGACCCGCACCAACTGGAACAGGTTTTTCTCAATATCATCAACAACGCGATGGATGCCATGCTGGAGATGGGCAAGGGCGGCCTGCTCCGGGTCTGCGTGTACACCAGCAGCGGCAAAGTGCATGTTGAATTTCAGGACTCCGGGCCTGGCATCAAAGAACCGAACCGCGTTTTCGATCCTTTCTACACGACCAAAAGCGTGGGCAAAGGCACGGGCCTGGGGCTGAGCATTTGCTACGGGATCATCAAGGAGCATGGCGGCGACATTTCCGCGCACAACCGGCAAGGAGGGGGCGCCAGCATTGAGATTCATTTGCCCTCGGCGGGACAGAGCGCGGCGCTGGAGCAAGTCTTGCCGCCCGCGCGCCATGAGCTAGCCATCGCAGGCCGGGTGCTTCTAGTGGAAGACGAAGAGGCAGTACTGGAATTTGAGCGTGATGTTCTGGCCGGGGCCGGGGCAAAGGTCGTGACCTGCGTGAATGCCGACATTGCGCAATCCCGCTTGCTGAGCGAAACCTTCGACGCCTTGATCACTAATGGAAAGATGCCGGGCAGTTGGAACGCCCGCGACCTATATCGCTGGCTCGGGGAAAAGCGTCCGGAGATGCAGCAACGCCTGCTGTTTACTTTCTCCGCCGCGCCCGAACCTGAGATACGCGCATTTCTGCAGGAAAATCAGGTGCCGTTCCTGGTGAAGCCGTTCGAAGTGGCGGAACTGATCTCGCAGGCGCGAGGCCTGCTCCACAAAGCTCAGACTGCGGTCGCCGGTAGCTGTTAAGGCAGCGGGGAACCGCAGCAAGCTGCGGAAAATCTTTCCGTGGGCTAGCGCAGCCACTCCTCTAACCCGGTTCCCTGATCGGTTTTCTCGTCGCGATACTTAACGATCACCGGGGTGTAGAGAGATAGATTCCATTCCATCCCCTGGCCCCTCTTGACTGCGCGGGAGCCAGGCACTACCACGGCATTCTCCGGGACTTCGAGTGGTTTTTCTGGAGTCGCACGATAGATCTCGCCACGGACCAGATCATAGAGCGGGGTTGAGCGGGTGAGGATGGTTCCCGCTCCCAGCACTGCCCGCGAGCGCACCAGCGTGCCTTCGTAGACGCCACAATTGCCACCCACCAGCACGTCGTCCTCAATAATGACGGGCGCGGCGTTAATCGGCTCCAGCACGCCGCCAATTTGAGCGGCGGCGCTCAGATGTACGCGTTTGCCAATCTGTGCACAGGAGCCAACCAGCGCGTGCGAGTCCACCATGGTGCCTTCATCGACGTAAGCTCCCACATTGATAAACATGGGCGGCATGCAGATGACTGTGGGTGCGATATAAGAGCCGAGCCGGACCGACGAGCCGCCCGGCACCATGCGTACCCGGTCATGAACGGTAAAGCGGCGGGCAGGGTAGGTGTCTTTGTCGACGAAGGAGAGAGCGGCGTCCTCGCCCATCTTGCTGAGTTCGCCCAGACGAAAGCCCAGCAGAATGCCTTGCTTCACCCAGAGGTTAACCACCCACTGTCCATTGACCTTTTCGGCGGCGCGAATCTTGCCCTGGGTGAGTTCGTCGCGGAACTCCATAAACGTTTTGCGCGCGCCGGGGGCATGTTCTGCGTCTTCGAGAGCGGCGAGGTGTTCGATCAGCGGTTGGAGAGATTGCATGTGAGAGAAAGTATACGGGAAACTTCCGGACCTTACATTCAAGCCGTCATGTGCCGATGACAGCACCTCGCGGGTCAGCGCGACCCGCCTAAATGCACTTGCACTCGCTGCGAATCAGAATTCCGGTCATGCCGTGCGAGGCCTCGCGCGCCGCGGTCAGTGCGGCATAGGGGCCATGCCAGCGGGAGTGGTTGGCATCGTGACCAGCGGGGCGTCCTTTGCCGTGGTTGCATTGCCCGCAATTGGCGCGATGCAGGACAATTTTGTGCGGCCCGGCAGCCCAGTTTTCATAGATATAAAACTCATTGGCTTCGACAGGCGGCGCGGCAGCTTTCGCCACAATCCCGGCCTCGGCCGCGATCTTTTGCAGCTTGGAGCGGGTGTCGCGCCGCATGGGCAGCAGCGGCAGGCGATAAACTTCTTCAATCTTGCCCATCATGGCAAGAACGGCTTTGACCGGCAACGGGTTCGATTCGATGAAGTTGGCCAGCATCAGCGGCAAATATTTACGGTGAAGGCTGCGCGCCGTGGCCCAATCATTGTTCAGCGCGGCGCGCGTGAGCTCGGCCATCTCCCTGGGGATTTCATTCGATGCGACCGAGATCACGCCGACTCCGCCGAGCGCCATCAATGGCAGGGTGACGGTGTCGTCACCAGAAAACACCAGGAATGTCTCGGGAAGGGAATTACACACCTCGGCCATCTCGTTAATGTTGCCGGTGGCGTCTTTGACTCCGACGATGTTTGGAACTTCGGACAGGCGCGCCAGGGTGGCCACTTCGATGGTCGAGCCGGTGCGTCCGGGAACGTTATAGAGGATGACCGGCTTATCGATCGCTTCGGCGATGGAGCGGAAGTGGCGATATTGGCCCTCCTGCGTCGGCTTGTTGTAGTAGGGGCTCGCAGTGAGAATGCCGTTCACGCCGGGACGGGCAGCGGCTTCTTTGGCTTTGGCGACAGCGTCGGCGGTCGCGTTCGAGGTGGCGCCGGCGATGATGGGCACGCGCCCCGCGGCGACCTCGATGGTGATGTCAATCACCTGTAGCCATTCATCGTGGCTGAGCGTGGGCGTTTCTCCGGTGGTGCCGCAGGGGACGAGGAAATCAATGCCGGATTCCACCTGCCAGGCGACCAGGTTGCGCAGAGCGGCGTCGTCCAGGGAACCATCCTGACGAAAAGGAGTGACAAGAGCAGTACCACAGCCTCGGAGTTCCATGGCTATAAGATAGCGCGAATGGGCGGGGGAACAAAACGGGGGGGATTTTCGGGAGATGGCCCCGTGACCCGGAGCACATCGGGCGCGAATGAGTTGGTGGGACAATGAAGCGATGAAGGATCACGATGCTGGCCGACATCCCGGCCCATGGCGAGTCATGCGGGTGGACTCGGAGTTTGCCGGGATTCTTGTTGCGGTTGGCTTCCTGGCGTTGGGTCTGGTTAGTATGCCCATCGCGAGATGGTTTGTGCTCGGATGTCTTCTGCTCGGCGGGGTGTTCGCTTTGCTACTTCGCTTCACGCCGAAACGCTTCCTTGGCGTGGTTCTTGGAGCGCTGATTGTGCTCGCGGTCGGCGTGCTCTGGTGGGCAGGACGCGCACCAAAGCGACCGCATACTGTCTCGTCTAACGCATTGTATGTCGAACCAAACAACCTTGGGTCTACGCTGCACAGTACAGGTTACTGGTTCGACTGTTGGTTCGATAAAGCGACGAAAGTTGATCGTTGCAGACTTTCCGATACAAAAGGAACCGGCTTATTTGAAGATGTGTTTGTTTCGTGCGTAGGCCAAATCGCGCTTCCTCAAAGCGAATTAGTGTTTGACGTGAGACAGACCGGCCAGACATGGGCGCGATCTCCTGACCAGAGGCTCAATGTCCCGATCGTTTTCTTGAAGGATGGCGTGATCTTGCTGCCCCGAAGTCTCTATGAGGTGGCCAGGCAAGAGGTCTATTGTGATTGACAACGATGGGAGTGACTGTCGTAAACAGCCAGTGCACTCGCGACAGGGTCATGAGCGCAGCCGAGGAATTGAGAGCTGGGGTCTCGCGGGGTTGGGCGAGAAGTGTATCCCCTCTCGCGTGATGCGGGCGGCTCTGCCGTTCTCTTGGGAAAAGTCCGTCGCTTCGAGCCTGATCCCACATTTCAAAATCGAAATGTGGGGCACGTAAGGGTCAAAGTCCTGTGATCCTTTTCAGAGTTCTACCCACGTGATGTGGGTCACCCGCCACAAGGTTCGTCGTTACGGAGCCGTAAATTCTTGTGCGGTGATACACTCTGCGGGGCCATCGGGAGGAGGCGCGAATGTCAACGCGGAATGCGCTGCTCAATATCTGGATGATCGTGTTGTGCGGGAGTTCGCTTCGAGCGCTGCCCGCTTCGCCAGTACCCGGCGAGGAAGTGCCGTCAGCCTGTTCTGTGAACAAAGCGGCTAGTGCGCCAGAGTCCAACACAGAATTTGCGTTTTCGGGTAAGGTCCGCGGAGGGGAAGTCTATAGCTGCGAGTTCCTCCCTGGATTTGTTTTTGCGCTCATGCCAACGTCAGAAGGCTGGGGAATCTTGATTGCTGACTCAGAATTTCGAACGCAGGGAAATCCCGGTGTGAATCTAGGTGAAGTTCCCAAAATACCTCAGCAACGGAAATTTGTTTTTCATCCCGACGTGCGCGGCTCGTACAAAGATTCGCCGACTCAGGCGCAGATGGAGAGTATCGCGAGGTCGGTCAGAGGCTCACTCGAGGTTACAGATTCCCAAGGAGCCGATAACTACGATGCGGCAGATGCAAAGGGCGACGCTGACGGACTGTCCTTTAAGGTTTCGCTGCGTCTCCTGGTCGTGGATGGATCGCCAGTGTATCAAGTTGGGGCTGGCGTCAGCGCGCCGAAAGCCATTCAGACGCCCTACCCACAATATTCTGAAGAAGCGCGACAAGCGAAATATGAGGGCGACGTAAACGTTTTGCTGATTGTCGATTCCGAAGGAATTCCAAGAAATATTGTGGTGGTTAAATCGATCGGCAAGGGGTTGGACGAGAAGGCGGTCGAGGCCGTCCGAACCTGGAGATTTACTCCCGCCTTAAGAGACAGCAAGCCGGTGCCGGTCCAGATCCAAATCACCGTCAATTTCCGGCTAGATTGATGGTCCGAGTCTCGCCAGGATCTGCGCGGCTTTGATTGCGCGCAATCTTGTTCGGCCGTTTTCTTCGGAAGAGTCCGTGGCTTCGAGCTGGATCCCACATTTCAAAATCGAAATGTGGGGCACGCAGGGCCTTCTCTACTGGGTGGAGATTCCCCGCCAGTCCGATTGCCCTCGGCGCTAGCGTCTGTGGAATCCCACCCTAGCGCACAAACCGCGCTAGGATGGGGCACCCGTCGTTTGCCGCGGCTACCGCGAGCCTAGGAGATGATCTACAGCTCCCGCCAGACATCCTTGAAGTCGAAGAAGCCTTTTTTGCCGGCGAGCCATTCGGCGGCGCGGATGGCGCCATCGGCAAAGCCGCGGCGGGATTTGGCGTCGTGGCAGACGTAGATCGTGTCATTGGGAGAATTAAGAGTCAATTCGTGCATGCCTACCACTTCGCCTTCACGGAAGGATGTGATTTCGAGTTCGTGGCCAGAGGCATCTTTAATGATGTTTTGCAGTACGACGGCCGTGCCTGAGGGGGCGTCCAGCTTGTGGACGTGATGGCGCTCGAAAATCTGGCCGGAGTATTCGTGCTTTAATGCAGCGGCCGCGGCGCGGGCGATGTCGTAGAAGAGATTCACGCCGACGGAGAAATTTCCCGCGTAGAGAAAACCGATTCCGCTCTTCTCGACCAACTTGCGGATGGCAGGTATTTCCTTATACCAGCCGGTGGAGCCGACCACGATGTTCTTGCCGGCGCGCGCGCAGGCCTCGATATTTTCGAGGGCCGCCTCCGGGGTGGTGAAATCTATCACCACATCAAAAGCGCTCAGCGTCTCGGGCGTGAGTGCCGAGGCGTGCGGGTTGTCGTTGATGTCGAAGGAGCGCACATGGTGCTTGCGCTCGTGGGCAACCTCGGCCACCAGGGACCCCGTCTTGCCGCGGCCTAGGATTAGTAAGTTCATATTTTTGCCAGCGGACGATCAAAAAGCTTTTAACCGCTGAGGGCGCTGAGCAGAACCAATGAGTTTGCAGAGAAAGCCGGTTCTTCCCCGCGTTCTCGGTGTTCTCCTTTGCGATCTCGGCGGTTAAAGGCTTTTGCCGTTACGCGAACGTTTCCGGATCCACATCCGTAAAAAACTTCTTATGCAACTGCTTCACTACCTGCGGAATCGAGTCTTCTTCTATTACGAAGGTGATGTTAATCTCCGAGGCGCCCTGGGAAATCATGCGAATATTCACATCCTGCACTTCGGTAAAGATCTTCGCGGCGATGCCTGGCGTATTGCGCAAATTCTCGCCCACCACGCAGACAATCGCCTTGCGGCCTTCATATTTTACGTCGGCCAGCTTGGCCAAGTCGGCGGCCAGGGCGGGGATGGATTCATTCGAATCCACGGTCAGAGAAATGCTGACCTCGGAGGTCGAAACCACGTCCACGGGGATGCGATGCCGGTCGAAGGCCTCGAAGATCGCCTTCAGAAAGCCGTGAGCCAGCAACATACGCGGAGCGGCCACATCCACAATGGTGATGCGCTTCTTCACCGCGATGGCTTTGAACGAATTCTTCGACGGGGGCGCCGTGGCCGTGATGCGCGTGCCCTCGCAGGTCGGATTCTTCGAGTTCAAAATGTAAACCGGAATGTTCTTCTGCACGGCGGGAAGCACGGTCGCGGGGTGCAGAACTTTGGCTCCGAAGTAGGCCAACTCCGCCGCCTCCTCAAAGCTGATCACGCGAATGCGCTTGGCATCTGGGCAGAGATTGGGATCGGTGGTCATCATGCCGTCCACATCGGTCCAGATTTCGATGCGTTCGGCATTGAGCCCGGCGCCAAAAATGGCGGCAGAATAGTCTGATCCGCCGCGCCCGATGGTCGTGGTTACGCCCGCTTTAGTGGCGGCGATAAAGCCTCCCATGACCGGCACGCAACCTTTATCGAGCAGAGGCTGGACTTTGGTTCGCAGATTCTCATCGGTTTCGGCAAACAGCGGCGCGGCCTTCATATGGGCGCCGTCGGTGACCAGACACTCGCGCGAATCCACGTGCGCCGAGGGCAGGCCTTTGGCCGCAAATGCCGCCGCCACGATCTTGCTGGAGAGCATCTCGCCATAGGCGGCGACGTGGTCGTTGGTTCGCGGGGTGAGCTCGCCGACGGCCGAAATGCCGCGCAACAGCTCTTCCAGGTTCTCAAACTCGCCGCCCAATTCCGAATGGAAGTCGCTGAACAGCGCCGTTCCCAGGAGTTCGCCGGCCGTATCGTAGTGCCGCTCCTGCAAAGCGCGGCATAGTTTGAGCGCCGTCTTGCGGTCGCCGGCGCCCGCCGCTTTCGACATGGCGAGTAACTGGTCGGTTACCTTGGCCATGGCGCTGACCACCACCACTGGCCGCAGCGGTAAGCGTTCTTTGACAATGGAGGCGACGCGCTCGATGGCCTTGGAATCCTGCACCGAGGTGCCGCCAAATTTCATGACGATCATTGGGCAAGCTTCCTGGGCAGGAGGTTCCTTGCAAGGGATGCCGCTCTCACCGGCAGTATTCGGGACGCTAAATCTCTACGTTTTTTGGCTCGCATGGTATGCATTGGATTTTACAACAGCGGTGGGGAAGTCTCCGTCTGCTGTGCCGATGCCCGCTTACAAGCTAAGCTTTTAACCGCCGAGTGCGCTGAGAAAAACCCCGGAGTGCGCAGAGAATGTTTCTCCGTGTGCTTCGTACTTTTCGCTGCGATCCCTGCGGTCAAAGGCTCTTTTTGTCTTAATCCTCTATTTTCCGGGAGTGATTTCCGTGCCGAACGAATACTCGTTGAGTGGGCCGAATCGCTTCTTCTCCGCGTAGAGACGCCAGCGCCGCCACACGATGCGCAGGCTCGCCATCACCGGAATTGAAAGATAAATACCCAGCACGCCGGCGATCTCCCCGCCGGCCAGCACGCCGAAGATGGCGCCCAGAGGATGCAGTTCCATGCTTTTCCCCATGATGCGGGGAGAGACAACGTAGTCTTGCAACATGCGCCATGCGGCGAGAAATACCAGCAGGACGATCCAGTGCGGATAACTCAGAAGCAGCCGGCGCCTAAAATCAGAACGGCTGCAACCAGCGGGCCAACGACCGGAATGAACTCCATTACGCCGCCCGCAGTGCCCAGCACCAGCGCATAAGGGACCTTGCTGGCGCTCATGAAAGCGGTATAAATAATCATGGAGAGGGCCGCCAGGATCAATTGGGCGCGGATGAAGTGCGCCAGCATCTGATTCAGGTCGCTGAGCACTCCTTGCAGGAATTCGCGCTGCGGCCGGGCATGCGCGAACGATAGAAGCATTTCGCTGAACGAGCGTCCATCCTTGAGAAAGAAGGCGGCCAGAACCGGGACGACGATCAAGAGCCATGCGTCCTGGGCTACTTCGGCAATGCGCAGGCCGGCGCGCTGCGCCAGGCGAAGCAGAGACTGCCTGTGCCCGGCCAGGAATGCCCGCAACTGATTGCGCGTGTCCTGGCTCCAACCGTGCTGCTGACCGATCTCTTCGGCAATTTGACCAGAGCCTACCTTTTCCAGAAGGGTCGGCAGCGTTTCGCTCAGACGCTGGGCCTGGTGGGCGATGCTTGGTCCCACAAAGAAGAAGAAAGTCGCGAGTACCGACACCATCAGCAGGTAAACCGCCGCGATGGCAAGACCCCGGCTCCGCGTCCACCTTTCCACGCGGGAGATGGCGGGATCCACCAAATACGCAAAGAAAATGGCAAAGAGAAACGCGATCAGGGTATGGTGAGCGACGTATAAAAAGCCCAGCCCGAGTGCGAACAACAGCAGGGTGAACAGGACGCGGGTTGTGCGCACATCAATGAGAGACGTCACGTCTGTCCGTCGTTCCTGACGACGTTCTCGACAACATTCTCGGCCGTCGCCGCTTTAGTCACGCAGCACCTCGGTATTCTCGTCCGCGATTACGATCCTGACCAGCTTGAACTGGTCATCCATCCAGAAGACCCAGTCCCCGGCCTCGCCTTTCAAATCAAAGCGATTGAGTTCCCGCTCCGCGCCGCGCAGTGTCACCTTTTCTTTACCGGCAAACTCCACCGTAACCGGCGCAGATGAGCGGGAATGGGGATTCAACGTGCCAAATTGCGCGCGCTCATGCATCGGGCATTGCAACTGCCCTTTCTCCTGATGACAGCCGGTGGCCAGATATTTCCAGAGCAGGACTTCGCGGTGCACCAGGAAGTAGTCGTCCAAAATACTGGTTGACGCAGGCAGCAAAAACGGCTGATCCAAGGGCTTTTCCCCCGGGCCGGAGCTTACTTGCTCGTTAAGGAACTGATCGTTGGGAGTTACGGTGGCCGTAATCTTCTCCGGCAAGGTCTCTTTCCATTCATACTTGCGAATTTCGCCGTTGGAGTCGAGCTGGAGCTCGGAAGACTGCAAAGCCTTATCCAATCCTTGTTCGGACTTGAACTCGGAGGTTACCAGACTTCCCTTGCCGTCCTGCTGGATGGAAAAGGTCTCGGTGGCCACGCGATGCCCATTCATGAAGACTCCGAAGGAGCCCGAGTCCACACTTTGGCCGGCATCCTCCTGTTTTTGCTTGTCTTTGCTGGGAGCCGCCATCAGCGCCGGGATCAACAGCAGACCCAAGCTTGCCACCGCAAATCCTGTCCTCATATTCACGGAATGTCCTCTGGAGAAGAATTGGTCGGCTGAAGCCCCAGACTACGCGCCACGGCCTGGGCTATTGCCGCGATATCCTGGTCACTGGTTTCGACCCGCAGCCCAGCTTTCAGATAGTGCGGGCGCCGGGCGTCATGCAATTTGCCGAACTCCTCCGGGCTGCGGCGTAGCGGGCGCTGCACCTGTTGCTCCTGTTGGCAGCGCCGGAAAAGCACTTCCACCGGCGCGTCCAGAAACACGGTCAGGGCTCCGGCTTGCGCTAGCAATTCCGCATTCTCTGCCTGAACAAAAGCTCCGCCACCCAGGGCGACCACACGCGGTGCGGAACTGGACTCCCCGAGGAGCGCGCGTAAGGCGGCATGTTCGGCACGGCGGAATTCCGGCTCGCCGGACTCCCGGAAAATCCGCTCGATCGAGCGTTGCTCGCGGGCTACGATACGGTCATCCAGGTCTTCAAACTCCCAGCCCAATTGGCCTGCCAAAGCTTTGCCCACGGTGCTCTTGCCCGCACCCATAAAGCCCACGAGGAATACCAGCCGCCGCGCGGGAAACTGACCGCGCACGGGAACACTGCCTGCCAGGTGCGAGCCCAGTGTGGTCTCCATGTCTGTTGATTGCCGCGCGAGTGAAAATACCCGCGCGGCCCGATTTCCCAGCGCTTCTTTAATTCTTAGCGCTTCTTGAGGTGGATTTTACCACTGATGGAAAACAACTTAACCGAAGATGCAGCCTTGCCCATGGTGCCCGCGAAGGCACTCCCTGCCTTCACCGGAAACCAGGTGTGCCTGGGCTGCATGGCGCCGTCGAAGTCGTTCTCGACTTTTCCTTGCTCGGAACGCGCGGTCACGTCGATCGAGGCATAGCTGGGGGCCAAAGCTTCGATGTCGCCGGTGTGGCTGGTCAAATTGTATTCGCCCCCGCCGCCGAATTCGCCGTCATAGCGGATCTTGCCACTGTTGGAGTTGACCAGAACGAACGGTCCATTCACCGAATTCATAACCACGTCGCCGCTCACTGAGGTGATCTCGACGTGTCCATCCCGAATATTGGTCAGATTTACCTGCCCATCGAGGGTTTTCACGTGGACATGGGCGTCGTTGATCTCGCGAACGTCCATGGCCGCGCTGGCGCCTTCCAGGGTCACATCGCCATGCAGTCCTTCCGCGTGCAGCGGACCGGTGGTGGACTGGAGGGTCACACTGGCGTCGGCTGGAACTACCACGTCATAGTCCACGCGCCCGGTTTCGGTGTCGGCTCCCGGCAAGAGATGAGAAACGATGCCCACGCGATTGCCGCTCTGGTTCTTATCGATCTCTACTTTGTCAGAATAGGTGATGGCGGTTACCACCACCTGCTTGACCGGGCCAGGTTTGACCGAGACCGGACCGTACTGGTTGAGGACGGAAACGATCACGTGGTGGCCCACGTTGAAGCGGAACTCCTGGCGAGTTTCTGCAAAAGCAAAAGAGGTTCCGGCCAGAACCACCACTGCTGCAAGTCTTGCGGCGCGCTGCCTGCTATTCATAACCACCTGTCCCCCAATCGCCGGCGACCGACTGTTCCACCGGGACCTGCTCTTGCACATATTATCGCAAAAATTATGGCAAAGACCGATCCACCGCCAACTCATAAACCATGGCTTTCTGCTCGTACGCGTTCATAAGATACTGTTGCGCTTCTTCGTCCTCGGGATGAGCTTTCGCCGACTTTTCGGCATCCCGAATGTATTCATTCACATGCCGCAGCTCCTTTTCGTAGGAAGCTCGCATGGTTGGCGAACGGGAGCCCACTTCTTCCAGTAATTGCTTGTCTTCGTTCGTATCCGCCTGAGTAGAGGCTGGCTGGGAAGCGGCGGGAACTGCCGATCCTGATCCTGCGGGCACGGCCGCCGACGGTGTTGCACTTTGGGGTGGGGTTGCCGGCCGCTCGTAGCGAAGCAGTCCGAAGGTGACCAGGAAAGCCGCGGTCGCGGGCAATAGCCACGCCACCGTCCAGTGCCGCAAGGAATTGGTGGAAGGCGGGACCAGTTCCAGTCCCGGTTCCCGTATCAACCCTTCTTGCCGCAAGGCAATCTCAATCGACGCCCATACCCTGGGGTTGGGATCGTCCGAGGCCCGCAGAAACCTGGCTTCCTGGGAAATGACGTTGATGTCGGATACCAGTTCCGAGCATGCCGGGCAAAGCGTCAAGTGAGCGCGCTGGTCAGCGGTGCCACTGCCCTCAAGAAGGTCTGGCAGAACTGCCTGAAACTCTGCACAGGTCATACAACTCTCTCCCCATCTCTCTGTCTCTGGCTTCTCTTACGGCTTGGCGGCCTTTTCGGCTCTGCTCGTTTTGAGAAGCTCGCGGAGTTTCATCCGCGCTTTGTGCAATTGTGACTTGCTATTGCCGATGGAACATCCCACCATTCCGGCAATCTCATTGTGCTCGTAACCCTCTACGTCGTGCAGCAAAAAAATCATGCGATACCCCGGAGGTAACCCTTCCACCGCCCGCTGCAACTGCAAGCGGTCGAGGGAGCCAGCCAGGGCCGGATCCAGCGAGCCCAGTTCCTTCCGCGGAGTTTCTTCCTCCGTGTCCACCGTGTCTTCCAAGGGAACTACTGGCAGTCCCTTCTTGCGTAACTGCATGAGGACGACATTCACCGCCATGCGGTGCAGCCAGGTGGAAAACGCAGATTCGCCGCGAAAAGTCGCGATCTTGCGGAATAGCTGGAGGAACGCTTCCTGGGTAAGATCTTCGGCCGCCGCCGTATTGGCCGTCATCCGTAAACATAACGAATACACACGCCGCTTGTGCAGGCTATACAGTACTTCGAAGGCCTCGGCGTCGCCTTGTTTGGCTCGCTCGATGGCCTCGGCCTCCGAGATTCCTTGGTCCCGTCGCTTTTTAGCGTCCGCCAAATCGTCTTTCCGGCCGCATTAGGTGAGATGCGGCACAAGTCCCCTACGTTGTACTGCTTAGAGTTCCTCAGGATGGCCCGGGAAAGCCTCGGCCCCTAAGTTAACCAAAGGCGGCGAATCGGGCAAGGGCGCAACTTGGATACCGTCTCTTCCGTTGCGGTTTGCCAACTTTGCTAAACATATAAATCCATTTAAATCAATGACTAGAGATGTATAACTAAACTTATGGGTGAGTTGTCCCTGGTTTTTCCTCTCCCAATAATTACGGCTGGGCTGCGTGATTCAGATGGGATTAGGAGGCAGCCGATGCGTCGTAATGGTCTCCAGCCCGTGACCATGAGGTCCAGTTTCGCGCTGGTGCAGCAAAAAGGCAAAAAACACGCCGAGAAATCCCAATACCGAAAAAATCCACATGCCCCAGCGGTAGCCCGCGGGATTCGACGCGCTGGCGTGTCCCCAATCGTTGGCCCACCCGATGAGCAAATTGAATCCAAACAGTCCAATGTTCTGGACCATGGTCATCACGCCGTAGGCGGTGCCCAGCTTGGCGGGCTCCACAATGTAGGCCACCGAGGGCCACATGACGGCGGGAATCAGCGAGAAGGCAACGCCCATCATGGCCATGGGCACGTACAGGTTGACCCTTGTATACGCCATGATCAGATACACGGGAATCAGGAGCAGGGAGGCGAACATCATCAACAGAGCCCGTTTGCCGATGCGGTCGACCAACAGTCCAAACAAGGGTGTCGCAATCATAGCGAACAAGGTCAGCATGCTGGACAAGAAGCCGCCAAATTCGCGGGAGGTTCCGTGGGCTTCGATGAAGAATTTTACGGCAAAGGTTTGAAACGGAAAGATGGCGGAGTAGAAAACCACGCACAGCCCCACGATGAACCAGTAACTCATTCCGAAATTGAAAAGATCCGCGAGCACCACCTTGTCAGTGGAAGTCTCTCCCAGGTGGTAGTTTCGCTCCGCATAGACTTCCATGGCCCAATAAATAATCGCGCCCACCACGCATAGCACGGCGAAGCCCACGCTGATCAAGAATGGCCCCCGCCAGTTGGCATAGGCAGCGCGGGCCCAGGTGGGCGAGTTGAGGGCAGCGAAGGATCCCAGCCGGCAAATCGTCAGGTTGATGCCGAAGGCGAAGCTGAGTTCTTTGCCCTTGAACCATCGGGCCAAAGCGACTGTCGCTCCGACCACCAGCGATTCCGCGCCCATTCCGAAGATCAGGCGACCGGTGGCCATAATCCAGAGTTTTCCGGAGGTCGCGGTGATGCCCGGGCCAATCAGGCACAGGATCCCGAAGATCATCAGCGATTTTCTGATCCCCAGGCGGTCAATGATGAACCCACCAATGACCACGGTGAAAATGTTAGGGAAACTGTAAATTGCCTGGAGCAGGCCGATATTGGAATCCGAGAAGCCGAGTTGCTGCTTGAGCACATCGGCCAGAGGGCTGAGCGCGTCGTACACGTAGTAACTGCCAAACACCGCCAGGCTGACAACGATGAGAATTGCCCAGCGATAGAATCGTGACGGTTCGGGACGCTGCTCTCCAGGCATGGGCATCTTTTATCGAGACCTCGGCACCAGTCAGCTATGAATTCAGAACGATAACAGATTGTCGGCCGGGGCGGCACAGTTCAGCCAAACTCAGTTTTCGTCTCACCTCTCGGTAAAGAGGTGCCCGAGCTTTTCCTTTTTGGTCTTTAGATAGCTTTCGGTATGCGAAGTGGGCGGAACTTCGCAGGGAACTCGTTCCGTGACCGCAACCCCGGCATGCTGCAGCGCCGCGACCTTGTCGGGATTGTTGGAGAGCAAGCGCACGCGGGTGACCCCCAGAGTCTTCAGAATTTCCGCGGGCAGCGCGAATTCCCGCTGGTCCGCCTTGAACCCAAGGCGCTCGTTGGCTTCCACGGTGTCGAGTCCGGAATCCTGCAGCTCATAGGCCTTCAGCTTCGCCATCAAGCCAATGCCGCGGCCTTCCTGTTGCTCGTAGACCAGCACTCCGGCATGCTGTTCCGCGATCATAGCCAGAGCCATCTCAAGTTGCTGACGGCAGTCGCAGCGCAGCGATCCAAAAACGTCCCCGGTGAGGCACTGGGAATGGATGCGAACCAGCGGCGCACTGGAGTGAACGTCGCCCATCACCAGAGCGACCGCCTCTTCCGTGCGCAAACCCTTACCCTCGCCAAAAGTCCCGCGAAAGCCAGAGATACGGAAGTTTCCCCAGCGCGTGGGGAAATCGGCGGAAGCCATTTGTTCGACGGAAGTGGAACTCATTCAAGCATTATAAGGGTTGGAATGCGCCACATCAGCGCGCCGCCCGCGGAATCTCGGAGCTAGGCGTTTGGCTTGAAGTGATAATAAACGTCCTGCTTGGACGGAATTGCGACGCCGTTGCGCGTGGCGGGTCGGAAGCGCCAGCTTTCCAGCGCGGCCAGCACTTTATTGTCGATCAGCGGACCCAGGCTCTGCAGGACCACCTTCTGCACAATGTTTCCCTGGTCATCGATGGTCACCTCAACGATGACGCTGCCCTCGCCGCGGCCGGCAAGGTCATGCGGGTCCACGACAGGATCGGTGGCGGAGATGGGAAGAGCCGGGCGGATCTCGTCTCCGAAAGCCGGGCCACTGGCTAAGGTTCCATAAGGCATGCCAGCCGCGGCGGCCGGCGCGCTTGCAATCCCGGCTGTTTCGTCCTGGGAAGCGGCAACTTGCGGCGTGGCCGGCTTTCTCTCCTTGTGGCGCTCGTGCCAGATGAGCTTTTGCCGGTCGCGCCCAGGCTCACTCGAATCTGCCTGCGAGGCATCGCGAGGCCAATAGAGATGAGTTAGCGCAGTCCCGTACTGACCGGTGGCAACCGAGGATGGGGCGAGCACTCGGGGGTTCGGTGAATGCAGAAGCCAGCCCAGCAACAACCCGTGAAGCAATAGGGAAGCGACGAGAGTGCGGGATTGGGGGCGCGACAGGTGGTTATCGAGCGGTGCAAACATAGAGCCATCCCCCAGGGAAACACTACCGCCATTAGACGTGAAAAGATGCAGTTGGTAAACCGGGTTTTGTGACGCGAGCGCATTCTGAGGCTCAATTCCGCCAAAAAGGACACCGACGCTGGTCTGTAAGGGTGAGCGCTGTTAAAATCACAAGCACGCGCCAAAGCACTTCAAGATGGGGCTATAGCTCAGTTGGGAGAGCGCATCGTTCGCAACGATGAGGTCGTCGGTTCGAGCCCGACTAGCTCCACCAAATTTTCAAGCACTTACGGCCATCCTCTAGCTCAATTGTGTCTCATTGGTGTCCCCAACAATCTGAGGTGGCTGAGGGAACTTGCCTCAACAAACTTCGGCGCGCAAACCCGGGACGCGCAAACCCGGTAAGACAGTCTGCGCCTTTGCACTCGGGTTCGGATTCGCGCATCGGCTGTCTGAGCGCAGGGCACCCTGTTGGCTCTGATAAAGTAGGTCTCGGTTTTGTACCCATATTTTGCGGAGGCACTCATCATGTGGAATCCTGAAGAGTTCAAAGGGCGGGTGGCCGTAGTAACCGGGGGCAGTGACGGAATCGGACAGGACTTCGTTCGCGTCCTGTGCGAGGCGGGCTGCGAGACCTATTTTTGCGCGCGCAACGCCGCACGCGGGCAAACCGTGGCTCAAGAATTCGGGCCGCGGGCCCATTTCTTCCAAACCGATCTGGCCGAACCCGAACAAATCAGCGCATTTGCCGCGCACGTTCGCGAGCGCGCCGGCACGGTGGATTATCTGGTGAACAACGCCGCCAACGACGATCGCATCGCCTTTCGCGACATCACCGTGGAAAACTGCGACCGCATGTGGAAGCTGAATACACGTTCGTATTTGCTGACCGCGCGCGCCTTCCTGGAGTTGCTGCTGGCGGGGAAGGGCAAGAGCATCCTGAACATCGGAACCTGCAACTGGATGGTGGGCGAGGCGCCTTTTACGGTTTACAACGCCACCAAGAGCGGCTTGCTGGGCTTCACCCGTTCCCTGGCTCGCGAACTCGGACCCGATGGCATTCGGGTGAACATGATTAACCCGGGATGGGTCATGACGGAAAAGCAGCTGCGCAAGTACGTAACCGAAGACGACAAGAAGATGCTGCTGCAAGTTCAATCCCTGAAATTCCTGGTGGAAGCTCACCATATTTCTCCGGTCATGATGTTTTTTCTGAGTTCTGCCGCGGGCGCGGTTAGCGGGCAGAACCTGGTGGTGGACGGCGGCAGGATCTTCCAATAGATTGCGGAATTTCGACGGGCGCTCCGTGGTTGCGTTGGTTGCTTTCATGGACCTTGATATGCGGGGCCAACCCGTCTCGCCCCAGCAGGTTCGAAGAGGTTCGTTCCTTCGTCGTTTGACTTGATGACGCGCTCCGCTACCACCCGCCAACAACATTTACAATAAGTGTCCGGTTGCAAAAAGCATTCTGTGCTTTGCACAGAGGTACGCCATTTACGGAGTTCTTGCATGATTCGTGGGTCCTCATTGGTTCGTAGTTGCCTTTGGTTGGCGGCCATTCTGTTTGCCCTGATGCCGGCTTCGTGCGCCCAGACTTCGCCGCAGACGCCAGACGTTTCCCCCAAGTACGAGGCGCCGACCGCCTCCAACGACTACATCAAGCGGGATGTGATGATTCCCATGCGTGATGGAGTGAAGCTGCATACGGTCATCGTGGTGCCGCGTGGGGCTAAGAACGCGCCCATCCTTTTCACCCGTACTCCTTACAACGCCTCGGCGCGAGCCCAGCGCAACCAGTCTCCAAACATGCTGGCATTGTTGCCGCAGGGGGATGAGTTGTTTGTGGCCGACGGATACATTCGGGTCTTCCAGGATGTGCGCGGCAAGCATGGTTCGGAAGGCGAGTACTTCATGACTCGCCCCTTGCGAGGGCCGCTCAATTCCAGTACGACCGATCACTCCACCGATGCGTACGACAGTATTGATTGGCTGGTGAGGAATGTGCCCGAATCCAACGGGAAAGTCGGAATGCTTGGAAGTTCTTACGAGGGCTTTACCGTAGTGATGGCGCTGGTTAATCCCCATCCCGCATTGAAGGTCGCGGCGCCCATGAGCCCCATGGTGGACGGCTGGATGGGCGACGACTGGTTTCATTTCGGCGCATTCCGCCAACCCAGCCTGGATTACTTCTCCGGCCAGACTTCGGCGCACGGTCCCGGCCAGGGCATTGCACGCGAGAGTTATGACGACTACGACAATTTCCTGCGCGCGGGTTCGGCCGGCAACTTTGCGAAGGCTGGAGGTCTGGACCAGTTGCCTTGGTGGCGCAAGGTCTCGGAACATCCCGCCTATGATGAATTCTGGCAGGGGCAGGCGCTCGACAAGATCATGGAGGCGCAGCCCCTGAAAGTGCCCACCATGTGGATTCAGGGCCTGTGGGATCAGGAGGACATGTGGGGAGCGATTCACTGCTATCTGGCAGTGGAGCCGAAAGACGCTCGCAACGACATGAATTTTCTTGTGATGGGTCCGTGGCGCCACAGCGGGGTAAATTATGACGGCTACACGCTCGGGCCGCTGAAGTGGGAAGGCAATACGGCGCTGCAATTTCGCCGGGACGTGCTCAAGCCCTTCTTCGATCAGTATTTGAAAGACGGCGCGCCCAAGGCAAATACTCCACCGGTCCTGATCTATAACACTGGGGAAAACCACTGGGACCGCTTGAAGTCCTGGCCGCTGGCCTGCGAGAGCGGATGCGCCATGAAGTCGAAGCCGATTTACCTGACAGAGAATTTCGGTTTGTCGTTCGCTGCGCCGTCCGGGAGCGATTCGAAAACGGCGTATGACGAGTACGTTTCGGATCCTGCCAAACCTGTGCCCTATATCCGCCGTCCGGTGCGCTTTGCGAACTGGGATGAATGGAAGGAATGGCTGCTCACCGATCAGCGTGCCGTGGTTGACCGTCCCGATGTTCTCTCCTATGTCACTTCGCCGCTGACGGAAGCGCTGCGCATCGGCGGACCACCAATCGTGAACCTTGTCGCCTCGACCAGCGGAACGGACAGCGACTGGGTGGTCAAACTGATTGACGTTTACCCGGATGAAGTCCCCAGTCAGCCGGAAATGGGTGGCTACGAACTGGCTATCGGGATGGATATTTTTCGCGGCCGGTATCGCGAAAGCTTCACGACCGCCAAGCCGGTCCAGGCGAATGCACCGCTTACGTACAAGTTCGCGCTGCCCATGGCCGATCATGTATTCCTGCCGGGGCACCGCATCATGGTGCAAGTGCAGTCCAGTTGGTTCCCGCTTTACGATCGCAATCCACAAACTTTTGTGCCAAACATCTTTTTCGCGAGGCCCCAGGACTTTGTGAAGGCTACGCAGCGGATCTACCATGCGGCGGACGCGGCCAGCTTCATTGATTTGCCGGTGATTCCGGCCCGATGACGCATCGCAATAGCGAAGGTTCTGAGCACGGAAGTAAGGAGAATGGCGTGAAGCAAGAAGAGCCCGAAACTCACGGTTTGACCAAGCTAACTCGCCGCCGGTTGCTGGGAAACACCGCCCGGCTTGCGGCGGCTGCATTCGCGTCTTCGTTTCTGCCACCCAACCTGCGCCGGGTGCTGGCGGATACGCGGCCGCCCGGCTCGTTTCGCGACATCAAGCATGTTGTGCTGCTGATGCAGGAGAACCGCTCTTTTGACCATTACTTTGGCACTATGGCGGGCGTGCGCGGCTTCGATGATGCCAATGCTCTGCTCCTGCCCAATGGGAAATCTGTCTTCCATCAGCCGGATGCGGAGAATCCAAACGGCTATCTGCTGCCTTTTCACCTGGACACGCTCAAGACCAGCGCGCAGAAAATTCCCTCCACCAGCCATGCCTGGAAGGTGCAGCATGAGTCCTGGAATAGCGGCAAGATGGACCAGTGGCTGCTGGCGCACCGCAAAGCGGACGGCGTGAATGGCCCCTACGTCATGGGCTATCACACCCGCGCCGACATTCCATTTCAATTCGCTTTGGCCGAGGCGTTTACCATTTGCGACGCCTACCACTGTTCGGTTTTCGGTCCAACCTATCCCAACCGGATGCACTGGATGACCGGGACCATCGATCCTGAGGGAGAGTTCGGCGGGCCCATGACCGGGAATCACCCAATCCCGGGCGGTTTTACCTGGACCACTTATCCCGAGCGGCTGGAAAAGGCCGGGATCAGCTGGAAGGTCTACCAGCAGGAAGACAACTATGGCTGCAATATGTTGGAGTATTTCAAAGTATTTCAGAACGCGGCTCCGGGCTCGCCGCTTTATGACAAGGGAATGCGCCACGGTCCGGCGGACCAGTTTGAACAAGACGCCATGAACGATAAGCTGCCGGCGGTTTCCTGGATTATTCCCACCGGGCCGGTGTCGGAGCATCCCGACTTTATGCCGGCCGCGGGCGCGGCATTCGTCGCCAGCAAAATCGATGCGATTGCGGCCAATCCCGAGGTCTGGGCCAAAACCGTTTTTATTCTTGACTACGATGAAAACGACGGCATCTTCGACCACGTTCCGCCACCGGTGCCACCACCGGGCACGCCGCGCGAGTTCGTGGATGGTCTGCCCATCGGCGCGGGATTCCGCGTTCCCTGCATGATCGTCTCTCCCTGGACGGCCGGGGGATGGGTTTGCAGCCAGCCGTTTGACCACACTTCTGTCTTGCAGTTTGTGGAGAAATTCACCGGCGTGCAGGAGCCGAATATCAGCGACTGGCGGCGCAACACTTTCGGCGATCTCACGGCTGCGTTTCGTTTCAAGGGTGTCGAAGGCAAGCTGCCTGCATTGCCCGATGCGAAGGGTCTGCTGGCAGCGGCCGAAGGACAGACGGTGCTTCTGCCCAAGCCACTTTTGCCGGGAGCGACCCAGGCCCTGCCGGTTCAGGAGAAAGGGAAGCGCAAGCGCGTTCCCTGAAAGCCGACTGGTGCAGAGCTTTTCGATGAAAGTCATGGGATGAAGGGAGAGTTGCCGTGAGAAAAATCTGGATTACGCTCCAGCGGTTTCTGGCAGATCACACTCGAACCCTGTCGCTGGTGGTTCTTGGCATCGTCCTCCTGCCGGTGGCGACCGCTAGAGCGCAGGACCTGGACTACCGCTCGCCATTTTTCCGAGTTGAAATGGCAGCCGATCAGCCGAATTTCCGCAGCCTGGCCGTTGACTCGCTCGGAAAAAACAAGCTGGACGTCAACGTCATGCTGCCGCTCGCTACGAACCAATCGCGGTATGAAGCGTCGCGCAATGGCCAGACCATCGAATACCGCCAGGCGGGAGAGACCGTACCAGCTTGGACCTTCACCTTCAGCCAGCGGAGCCTGGTGATTCGGTCCAACTATTCGGGGAAAACTCCGGCGCAAGAGTTAATCCTCAATTTCGATCCCAAAGGCAGCCACGCCACGCTGCTCGGTCTTTTCAATGATGAGGGACAAATCCGCCTGCCTGCCTTGCTGCATTTTCCTGATCACGGGACGTTTCGCGTCTCGACCACTGCGAAAAACCTTGCCCTCGGTTACGATGCACTGCGCTTCCGCGACAATTTTATACGGGTGTCGTTTCCGGCCGCGGACCGGCAGCAGAAGGAAATCGAGTATCGGCTGGAAGTGACGGCTGTGTACCCGCATATTGCAAATCTCGAAGGCGACTCGCGCTATGACGGATTCCGCCGCGATTTCTTAAACATCTTGCAACTGAATCCCCGGCGGCGGGTTCTCGCCAATAATTCCGCCAGTGACGCGGTGGCGTTCACCCTGTTCGAATACTCGATGATGGCGTCTCGCATGCCTCCGTTAGCCGACGGCCTGAACGCCCTCGATATTTTGCGGCAATCGTTGGACCGCTACATTGGCGGGATGAAGGGCTACGGCATGCAAGACTATGACAATAGCGAGGACACAAAATACGATTTCCTCGACACCTATCCCTCGCTGGTGATGGCTTCATCCGATTATGTGCAGGCAAGCCGCGATCAAGTCTGGCTCCGACGAAATTATTCGGTCATCAAGAGCTGGGCCGACAAGATGATCGAGTTTGATCGCGATGGCGACGGACTAATGGAATATCCGCTCAGCGGCAACTCTGGTTCGTGGCCGGAGCAAGTGACCATACGCCCTTCCAATTGGTGGGACACGATCGGCTTTGGCCACAAGGACGCCTATTCAAATGCCTTGGCCTATGTGGCCTTCAATGATATGGCTGAACTTTCGAGCGAGGCGGGTTATGCGGCCGATGCCAAGATTTACAAGACTCGCGCAGAAACAATCAAAGCGGTTTACTACCGCACTTTTTACGATCCCGCCACGGGCGTGCTGGCGGGCTGGAGAAGCGCCGACGGCCAACTGCACGACTACTACTTCCTGTTTGTGAACGGCATGGCGGTAACCTACGGTTTGGTCAACCATGAACAAGGCAATGCAATCTGGGACAGGCTCCTCGCCAAAATGAAAGAAGTCGGATACACCCGCTTTGATCTTGGGCTGCCGGGAAATCTAATCCCAGTTCGAAGAGAAGATTACGTTGACTTGCGCACGGAATTCGGCGGTCCGCAGAAGGCAGATGGCTCCGACGGATTTCAAATTTACGAAAACGGTGGCGCGACCGCGTGCTATGCCTACTTCACAATTCAGGCCTTGCGCGAACTGGGCCGCGACAAAGAGGCGGATGCGATCCTTTTCCCCATGCTCAAAGCATTTGAAGACGGTGGATTCCAGGGCAGCGACGCCGACGGCAATACCTATGACTGGAAGGCGTGGGACGGTACTCCGCATGGCTACGAGGGGTTGCTGGTGGACGGGTACCTGACTCTGCTCGCGGTCCTGCCGGCCGGCCGGAGCGAATAACTCGCAGCTTCTTTTCCGCGGCGCTGTATTGGTTCGACGATGGAAAGACGCCAGGTATCACGAAGGTTTCAGAGCCTTTCTTTGTGTGACTTCGTGTCCTTTGTGGCAAGTACTTTGACCCGCCGCAATCTTCACGTCATTGACGGCGTGTTTTTATTGCGCTATACATTACTCTTCATCTGGTGTCGGGAAGCGCGGTGCAAATCCGCCACTACCCCGTAACTGTGAGCGCGAAGAACTGAACTGAATATTTTCGCCACTGAGGGCGCGAGCCTTTGGGAAGGTTGTTCGGTTCGCTGGACGCGCAAGTCAGGAGACCGGCCGGATGCTAATCTGGGCTGATTCAGCTTCGATGGGAGAGCTGAAGAGCGTTCTGGCGGTCTCGATAAGACCGTTCACGAAAGCAGCCTTGCGAGCAGAATCCCGCTGCATTTGTTTCTTGAGATGGAATCGTTCCATCTTTCAACTTAACTTCAGCTTGTGGGATGCTCGGGAAGCGCGGTGCGAATCCGCCACTACCCCGTAACTGTAAGCGCGGAGAGCCAAGGCCAGGCGGTAAACCACTGGACAGGCGGTAATGGTCCGGGAAGGCAGGCCAGGTTCGACAATGCGCGAGTCAGGAGACCGGTCCCACTCGAGACTTTCCGAGGGGAAAATCATGTTTTTGAATATCCGCCGTTCCCAAGCGGCTGGTTTGCTGTTTGTCTATGTTTGTCTGGTCCTGGTTACTCCAGCTTTCGCCGCAGGTCAATTCTCCGTTCATGGCACCGTGAAGGATTCCTCGGGTGCGGTTATTTCCGCAGCCAGGATTGAACTGCTTCAGGATCAACACGTGGTTGCGGAAACCGCAAGCGACCGGGAAGGGAACTATCAGCTCAAGGCGCAGGCTACGGGGAAATACCAGGTCCGCATTACGGCGTCATCCTTTCAAGTGTTCGTGAGCAATCCAATGGAGGCTTCGCAATCACAGGAAGCTCAGGTAAACGCGACCCTGAAGCCGGAAGCGCTCAACCAACAGATCACCGTGACGGCTACCGGCCTACCGACTCCCGAGGCGCAGCTGGGATTCTCCGTCACCGTCGTGAAGCAGGATGAATTTCCCACTGCCCTCAACGTGCAGCAGCCGCTGCGCCTGATTCCTGGCGTGCAGATGTCGCAAAGCGGCCAGTTGGGCAGCACGACTGCCCTCTTCATTCGTGGCGGCAGCAGCGATGCCAACAAAGTTCTGGTGGACGGCCTGCCTGCCAGTTTTGTCGGCGGTTCGGTGGAGTTTGCCACAGTGCCGGCGACGGGAATGGACCAGGCCGAAGTGCTGCGCGGACCCAACAGCGCTTTGTACGGTTCCGACGCCCTGGCTGGAGTTGTGAGTTTGACGACTGCCCGCGGCTCAACCCCGGTGCCCGAATTCACCTACGCGGCCGACGGCGGCAACTTTAGCACTTACCATCAGGAAGCCACGGTGGGAGGCGCTTACAAGAGCTTCGATTATTTTTCCGCGTTTTCCCTGATCAACACGCGAAACGCCGAGCCCGACAGCTCATACCACAACGGCACCTACGCCGGGAATTTTGGTTGGACTCCGCGGGCGGGAACCACTTTGCGCGCGACCGTCCGTCACGTGGCCAACCACCTGGCCCTACCCAACGCCATTCAGTTGTATGGAATTCCCGATGCCGCGGGACAGAAAGACGACGACACTTACCTTGCAGTTACATTCGAGAATCAAACCACCGAGCGCTGGCACAACCTGGTGCGCTATGGCATGGTGCGGCTGCGCGAACCGTACACTGACTTTGCGCCCACCGGCATTCCCGCTGACTGCTTTGACGATGGTTTCACCGATTGCTACCTGGGAGCGCCGGTCACGCTTCATGGGGCGAACGGCTATACGGTCAGCGGGCAGGCAATTTTTCAGTATGCCGGCACTTATCCCAGCCAAAGTCTCACCACCACCAACCGGGACTTTGTTTATGCGCAATCGGACTACCGGTTTAGCTCGCACCTGACGGCGCTGGCGGGATTCAAGTACGAAGCGGAGCGCGGGCAGAGCAGTTTTACCGGTTTTGCTCCCTCTTCCACCGATCGCGGAAATTACAGTTACACCATGCAACTGGCCGGAGACTTCTTCAGCCGGTTGTACTACACCGTAGGCAGCGGAATCGAGAACAATGCGCTGTTTGGCCTGGCGGGAACGCCGCGCGCTTCGCTGGCCTATTATCTGTTTCGTCCGCGACAGTCGGCGATCTTCAGCGGAACCAAAGTTCGCGCCAGCTTCAGCAACGGGATCAAGGAACCCAGCTTATTCCAGCAGGACAATTCGCTCTATGCCTTGATTTCGGCGCTGAGCAACGGCAGCCAATTAATTGCGCAGTACGGAATTACTCCGGTTGGAGCGGAAAGATCGCGCACCTACGATGGCGGGGTTGATCAGGAACTACTCAACGGACGAGCCAGAATTGGCCTCACTTATTTTCACAATGAGTTCACCGACGGAGTCGAGTCGGTCCCGCAACAGGGTTTGATGGAGTTAGGCATCCCGACACCCGTGGTTCAAGCCGCGCTGTTCGGAGCCTCCATCAATTCGTTGTCATATCGCGCCCAAGGCGCCGAGGCGGAAGTCGAGTACAAGATCACGCGGAATCTCTTTGCGCGCGGCGGATACACTTACCTGGATGCGGTAGTTCAGCATTCTTTCTCCAGTGATAATTTGTTTCCCACCACCAATCCGGCTTTTCCCACCATTCCCATTGGCGTGTTCTCTCCCTTGCAGGGATCTCGCCCATTTCGCCAGGCGCCGCATTCCGGATATTTCGCATTGAACTACACCCGCCCCCGCTGGTTCGGTTCGCTCACCGGAACTTTCGTCAGCAGACGGGATGACAGCGATTTCCTGTCGGACCCCTTCTTTGGAGGCCCGACCATGTTGCTGCCAAACCGGAATCTGGATCAAGCCTACCAGCGGCTCGACCTGAGCGGCGGCTTCCGGGTCAATCGCTATGTCGAGGTTTACACCGCGTTGGGCAACGTACTCAGCCAGCACTACAGCGAAGTGTTCGGATACCCTACGTTGCCCTTCACGTTCCGCTCCGGTATCAAGCTAACTTTCGGCGGGGAATCGTGGAAGTAGAATCCATCTAGTAGGTTTTAGCTCCCGGCTGCTGGCCGAGATGGCTCAGGTGTGGCTCGCTTGCGCGCCCAGTGGTGAGCGCACCTTCGCCCAAGGAGTCATGCAAGATATCCGGGCTGCCCGAATGCGCGCCGGTCATGCAGCCGCCTAAAATTTGCCTTACGAGCCGATTCGCTTCCATGCGATAGTTCTTGCCAGGACAGCCCATGCACATCGCACGACATACGCCGCAAGAACTTGTCGTCGTGGCCGGCAGCCGTTGGGTCTCCGCAATCTGCGCCGCCGCCGCACTCTTCACCCTCTACTCGGCAATCGTCCGCCACGAACCGCAAGGCCTCTTCCTGGCTGCATTCTTTCTGCTATTCGCCCTGATCATGGACCTCCGCAAAACCTTCACCTTCGACGCCAGGCAGCGCATCGTCCGCTGGAAGAGCCGAAAAGTCCTCAAGGCTGAATCGGGCGAAATCTCCTTCGACGAGATCACCGACATCGGCACCGAAGCCAGGCGCGCCGGGAACAGGGACGTTCCAATTTATCGCCTCACCATCATCACCCCGCGAGCGACAATCCCCATGGCTTACGCCTACAGCGAGCACGGCGACCGTTACTCCATTCTGCGCGGGCAGATCCTTGACTTCGTCAAGCCCGGCTCGGTCGATCAATCGCCTCAGTGACATTCACCAACATTTCCCAAGTTGCGCGGTGACGCAGGCCGACCTACTCGAATGGACGACATGCCGCACCCGCGCCAGGATGGGCGCCAGCGGTCAAAGGCGGCGGACAAGAATGTGTCCGTCCCCCGGGGCTGAATTTACGCGAAGATGGCGAGGAAAAGTCTTTAACCCGAACTACCACGCCTTGGACCAGCGGGAGCCACTTTTGACGCCTATCTCGCGCAGGGAACTGCGGGCTCCGGCGCCCCCCTCCAGTTTGCGCCCGAAGAGCCACAGTAAGTCTGACAAGCGATTGAGGTAGGCGAGAACGTTTGGCTCGACCGCTTCTCCTGATTCGCTCAATCGGACAATGCAGCGTTCGGCGCGGCGGCAGATCGTGCGCGCCACATCGTAGGCGGCGCCGGCGGGATGTTCTCCAGAGACCGCCCAGTCGGAAACGATTCCCTCAGTCGTTTCCAGTTGGTGAACTTTGTCGGTAAGCGTCTCGACCATTTCCGCGGTCACCGGCGATTCTCCCTTGCGGTTTGCCATCGCTGTGGCCAGGGTCGCGCCCAGCTTAAAAAGGTCCTGCTGGATGAGCTTGGTTTGACTGGCAATTTCCTCGTCGTCAGAGATAGACCGGGCAAACCCTAGGGCGGAGTTCAGTTCGTCCACGGTGCCGTAGGACTCGACTCGAAGGGAAGCCTTGGAAACGCGCCCGCCGCCCGCCAAGCTGGTCTGCCCGCTGTCGCCGGTTTTTGTAGAGATGCTGCTCATGTTTTTATCCTAGCGGAGTTGCGCCTCAATTGGCATCGCGATTCGCAAGTGAAACTCGAAATAACGGCTTGGCTTTTTCGTCGGCTTCCATTTCATAGACCTGCTCGGTTTTGGCCGGATCGTAGTCGCGCCATAACCAGATCATCTCCGCTGGGAACTCGGCCGCGCCATGTCCCGAATTGTGCGTGCCTTTGCCGAAACTGAAATGGAAGTCATAGTCGCGCGCCTTCAGGGCGTTCGCCATACGGAGGTTCAACAAGGGCCAGTTTCCAAAATGGACGTTGAGATCATTGGACCCGTCCTGCAACCAGACGCGAATATCGCGCTTGGGTTCCCGCAATACCTTGTCGGGATAGTCCTGACCGCCATCTGGATTATTGGGATCCTCCTTCCACTGAATGCCGCCGAAACTGCCAATCCAGCTGATGACGCGGCTGAACTGGTCGGGCATTTGCCAGGCCGCATTAAAAGAGCAGATCCCGCCGGAAGAAAGCCCGGTGATGGCGCGGCTGTACGTGTCTTTGCGGACGTTGTACTTGGCCTGCACGTCGGCCAGAAACTCCTCGCGCAAGAAGCGAACATAGCGGTCGCTCACCGTGTCATACAGCGTGCTCCGCATCGAGTCTCGTAGAGTGCGGTTCCATTTGTCACCGTAGGCCTTTACGAAGGTGTAGGTCGGAGTTCCAGGAGCGTCGGAGATGTTTCCGGGATTAATGAATACGCAAATCATTACTGGAATCTTTTTCTGAGCGATCAGGTTGTCGATGACGTTCAGAATTCGCCGGTTTCCATTGCGTTCGGTGTAACCTTCTCCATCCTGGAAGACCATCAGGGCAGCGGGAGTGTTGGGATCGTACTGTGCGGGGACATAAATCCAATACTCGCTTTTCATCCCGTCGTAAAGCTTGCTGGTATGAATCATCTTTTCGGATAAGGCGCCCGAAGGCACGCCCGGCTGAAGGTAGGAAAGCGCTCCGAACGCGGGGCATGTTCCAGGCTGCCCCCAAAATCCCGGCCGTCGATCACATAGCGGAAGGCGTGCAGCCTGCCTAGCTGCTCGATGCGAGCCGCGGCGTACCAAAGATTCGTTGCTTTGAGCGGTTGCATCCGGGGCCCGGCAGAGTCATCAATCAAAAGCTCAGGACGCGAAGTTGCTTCCGTCACAAAAAAGAAGTCGGAGCCGCGCCCTGCCCAGGCAGTCCCATTCTTGAGATCTTTTTCGCCGAAGCTGGCTGTGATTGCCTCGTGCAGGCCAGGGTCGTGTGACTTGGCAAGCTGGACGAGTTGCGGGGGCAGTCATCTTGTCGGCCGCGCACATGGAGGAGAAGTAGAGACATCAGTAACAGCCCAGACTTCCACATGGGCAAATACTATACGCGAAGCGGCGAACGGAATCAGAACCCTATAACCACGAAGAACACGAAAGTAACACCAAGGAAAATCTTCTTGCTTTGGTTCCTTCGTGAACCTCCGTGTCCTTAATGGTTTAAGATCTCCAATCTATCTCCCAACTGAACGAAGCGGATTATGGATCAGGCTGTTATTCTAAGTCAGTAGAGGAGATTCCCCCGTTCTTATGACGGCCCAGCCTGCCGCGCCCCTAGTCCAGAACGAGTCGATTGCGGTGCGCGGCGAAGACCTGTGCCGGCACTATCGCATGGGCGACGCCCTTATCCGCGCGGTGGACGGCGTGTCGTTCGAAATACGCTCGGGGGAGTTTGTTGCCTTGCTTGGGTCTTCCGGCTCGGGCAAGTCTTCGCTGCTGAACCTGATTGCCGGGCTGGACCGGCCGACTTCGGGAGCGGTGATTGTGCAGGGCAAGAATCTTGCGCAGCTTTCGCGCGAGGATTTGGCCAAACATCGCCTGCATACCGTGGGATGGTCTTCCAGTCTTTCAATCTCATCCCGACCATGACCTTGCTGGAGAACGTGGAACTGCCCATGCGCTTCGCGGAAATCGACCGCGGCGATCGCGCTGGGCTGGCGCGGAAGGCACTGGACCGCGTTGGCCTGGGCGGCGCAGGGGCACCGGCCGAGCGAACTCTCGGGCGGTGAGCAGCAGCGGGCTTCGCTGGCCCGGGCTTTGATCAACCGGCCGCAGCTGCTTTTGGCCGATGAGCCCACCGGCAATCTCGACAGCAAGAACGGGACCGAGATCATGAATTTTATCCGCGAATTCAACCAGACGCTGGGGATGACTGTCATCATGGTCACGCATGAGCGCGCTCTGGCGGAACGCTATGTAAAGCGCATGATCTTTCTTGGCGGACGGCAAGCTGATCAGCGAGCAAAGCAATGGCGCGTCCTCCGGCATTGAAGCCCCAGGCGCTGGGCCCCGCGGAGAGCAACTGTGAAAGCCTACGATCTTGCCGAACTTGCCATGCGCAATCTTCGCGAATCCATACTGCGAAACTCGCTCACGACAGTGGGGATTTCCGTGGGCGTAGCGTCGCTGGTGGCGATGCTATCGCTGGGTATCGGCCTGCAGCAACTGGCGGCGCGGCGTCTGGAAAAATCCGGCCTGTTCGACACCGTAGTGGTCAGCTCGCGGCGTGATCTGCGCGGTTTTGGCCGGGAGGACGATTCGCGGGGCCCGGCTCCCGCTGAGAGCCCGGTGTTGGACGACTCGGCGCGCAGGCCATCGAGAGTCTGCCCAATGTCCGGGAAGCTTATCCCGATATCCGCTTCGTCACGGAAATCCGCTTCCAGGACAAGCCGCACCTGACCATGGTGGCCGGGCTGCCGTTTTCCGCCAAGAACAACGACGCATTCGACGGCATGCTGGGCAGCTTTTTCTCCTCCGAAAATGCGGCCGAAGCGATTTTGCAGAAATCCTTTGCCGAGGAATTGCTGGGTAAGACGCCGGAGCCGGATGACACAGTGAACGTCGCCGAACTGGCGAAGCCCTTGCTGGGCAAGAACTGGTGATGCGCTATGCGCAGCGCGTGGCCGCGCCCGTAGACGGAAAAGATGCCGCGCCGGGTGCCTACTCCGTGTTGTCGCGGACGCAGACCCTGAATCGTGGGCGTCTCGGACCTTGATCCCGACAGCATGCGCGGCGCGGCGCGGGCTCACGTTTTCCTGCCGCTCCGGCTGGCGCAGGATCTCCACGTGATGCAGCCCAATCCGACGTCCGCGACAGCACGATCTCCCCTGGAAATCAGCCTGCCTACAGCACGGTCAGCGTGCGTGTGGAAAGTCCCAATATGTTCCCGCGGTCGAGGACGCGGTGAAGAAGATGGGCTTCAACGCCTTTTCCATTGTGGACGCGACCCGCAGCGTGCGCCAATTCTTCGCAGTGCTCGATCTCTTCCTGGGAATCTTCGGCAGTCTGGCGCTGGCCGTTGCCTCCATTGGCATTGTGAATACGCTGGTCATGGCGATTCTGGAGCGCCGGCGCGAGATTGGAATTATGAAGGCCATCGGGGCGAGCGATGGGGACGTAAAGACGCTTTTCTTCGCCGAGGCGGGCGTCATGGGTATTTTCGGGGGAGCGGCGGGAGTGTTGCTTGGTTGGATCATCGGACGCGTGATCAATCTGGGCACGAATATCTATCTCCGGCGACAACACTTTCCGTCCGAGCAAATCTGGTCGGTCCCCTGGTGGTTGGTGGGCGGGGCGATTCTGTTTGCCGTGATCGTAAGCTTGCTCTCGGGGACTCTATCCGCCGCCCGGGCCGCCCGCCTCGACCCGGTGCAGGCGTTACGCTACGAGTAAACTGACTCGCATGGTTCGGCGCAAGCGTCTTCTACTTCTAATTCTAGTTTCCGCGCTGTTTCCTGCGGCTCGCGCGCAGAGCCGCATTGACTGCAATCTCTTGCAAAGTCACATTCTCAATCAACCTGTGCATTATTGCGTGCTGCTGCCCGCCGCCTACGGTGCCAGCGATGCCAAACAGCGGCGCTATCCGGTGCTCTATTTTCTGCACGGGCTGGGCGAAGATGAGCGAACCCTGTTTGACACCGGGGGATGGAATCTAATCGAAGATCTGCGCCAGCAGAAGAAGATTGGCGACTTTCTGATCGTCGCGCCCGAGGGCAGGCGCAGTTTTTACGTCAACTCGGCGGACGGCAAAGCTCGCTATAGCGATTTCTTTCTGCAGGAGTTCATGCCATACATTGAGCGGCAATATCGCATTCGCCCGGGACGTTAAAATAGAGGAATCACCGGCGTCTCCATGGGCGGATACGGCGCGCTGCGCCTGGCATTTGCGCACCCCGAGCTGTTCTCGTCCGTGAGCGCGCAAAGTGCGGCGCTGATGACCGACTCGCCGCAGGAGTTGAACGCCGCCATGCGCTCGGGAACCGCCGTAGGCCGTCTGCTGGGGCCGGTGTTCGGAGATCCGATCGACACCGCACATTGGCGAGAGAATAGTCCTTTCGTTCTGGCGAAGGAGCATGCGGCCGGATTGGGCAAGCTGGCTATCTACTTCAATTGCGGGCAGAAGGATGAGTTCGGCTTTGAGAAAGGCGCGGAGGCTCTGCACCAGCAACTGCTGGCGGAAGGGATTAAGCACGAATACCATCTCTATCCCGGCGACCACAGCCTCATGTATTTCGTGGCCCACATGGGTGAGGCCCTGGAGTTCAATTCGCGTGCATTCAGTGAGCAGAAATAGGAGAGCGCTACCCCAGGGGCTAAAGCCCGGAGGCTCTTGTCCGGTTCTGGGCGGCCCGGCCGAAGCCGGACCCTACCCAAAACTGTTACCCAAAAACATTTATGGCACCTGTTCTAATCGGCCTGGCTGCCTTCCGGCTTGAGGGGAGCCGTTGTTCTCGCCGCGGCTCGCCGCCGCCGGCTGATCCCAGTCAGACGATCCATATAGAGGTAAATCACCGGAGTGGTGAACAAAGTCAGCGCTTGGCTGACAATGAGGCCTCCGACAATGGTCATGCCCAGCGGGCGCCGCAGTTCCGAGCCGGTGCCCGTGCCCAGGGCAAGTGGCAACCCGCCGAGCAGAGCGGCCATGGTGGTCATCATGATGGGCCGGAAGCGCAGCAGGCAAGCCTCGCGGATGGCTTCGAGCGGCGATTTGCCCTCTTCCCGTTCCGCCTGCAGGGCAAAGTCAATCATCATGATGGCGTTTTTCTTCACGATCCCGATCAGCAAAATAATGCCGATCAGCCCAATCACATTAAGTTCGTTGTGCGTAATCAGCAACGCCAGCAACGCGCCCACGCCCGCTGAGGGCAGCGTCGAAAGAATGGTGATGGGATGAATAAAGCTCTCATACAAAATCCCGAGCACGATGTAAACCGTAGCCAGGGCGGTCAGGATCAAGACCGGTTCGTTGGATAAAGATTCCTGAAAAGCTGCTGCCGTCCCCTGGAAGCTGCCGTGAACCGTTGCGGGAAACCCAATCGACTGCTCCGCGGTTTCGATTACCTGCGTGGCTTGGCCGAGGGATACGTTAGGCGCAAGATTGAAGGACAGGGTGACCGAGGGCCACACGCCTTGATGAGCCACCGCCAGGGACGTGTTGGAGGGCCCGTAATGGCTAAACGCGGAAAGCGGGACCATGGCGCCCGTCGAAGAGCGCACGTAAATACCCTTCAGCGTGTCCGGGCTTTGCTGAAATTGCGGGGCAACTTCCATAACCACGTGGTATTGATTAATAGCTTCGTAGATAGTCGAGACAAAGCGCTGCCCGAAAGCGTCGTAGAGCACATTATCGATGTCTTGCGGAGCGACGCCCAGCCGGGAGGCAGTATCGCGGTCGATCACAATACTTTCCTGCAGACCTTTGTCCTGCTGGTCGGAGTTGGCGTCGCGCAATTCCGGAAGGGTGCGCATTTTCTGCAGCAAGCGTGGCGACCAGGAATTCAATTCCGCTAGATCTTCACCCTGCAAAGTGTACTGATATTGCGCCTGGCTCTGGCGCCCCCCGATGGTCAGGTCTTGGGCTGACTGCATGTAGAGCGTGGCTCCGGGAACCACGGCGAGCTTGCGGCGCAACTCCGCGATGACTTGATCGGAAGTCAATTTGCGCTCTTTTCCGAGCGGCTTCAGGGTAATGAACATGCGGCCCTGATTGAGCGCCGTGTTGCCGCCGGCAAATCCCACGATGGTTTGGATGTTTGGGTCCTTAATCACGATGTCCACGTACTGCTGCATTTTGGCGCTCATGGCGGGAAACGAAATGTCCTGAGCCGCCTGCACGGCGCCCGAAATGCGCCCGGTGTCCTGCTGCGGGAAGAATCCTTTAGGGACGATGATGTACAAATAAACCGTAAGACAAGCGGTAGCGATGGTGAGCAGCAGCATGACGGGTTGATGGCGCAAAACCCAGTCCAGCCCAATGCGGTAGACCTTGAGAACGCCGTCGAAAATGCGCTGGCCAAAGTTGTAGGCTCGGCCGTGTTTTTCCTCGCCGAGAGACTTGAGAAGCTGAGCGCACATTACGGGTGTAATGGTGAGTGAGACCAGCAGCGAAACTCCGATGGCAATGCTCAGCGTAACCGCAAATTCGCGGAACAGGCGTCCCACAATTCCACCCATCATCAGGAGCGGGATGAATACGGCCACCAGCGACGTGCTCATGGAGAGCACCGTAAACCCGATCTCCCGCGCCCCTCGGAATGCCGCCTGCACCGGCTCCATGCCCTGCTCGAGGTAGCGCGTGATGTTTTCCAGAACCACAATGGCGTCATCTACGACGAAGCCGGTCGAAATCGCCAGGGCCATCAACGAAAGGTTGTCCAGGCTATAGCCCAGCAGGTACATGACCCCGAAAGTCCCAATCAGCGAAAGCGGCACCGCGATGCTGGGAATGATGGTGGCGCGCACCGTACGCAAGAAAGCGAACACCACCTGAATCACCAGAATGATGGAAAGCAGCAGCGTGATTTCAATGTCATGCACCGAAGCTCGAACTGTCGTCGTACGGTCCATCACCACGCTCAGCTTGATGGCGGGAGAAATCGCGGCTTGCAGCTGAGGCAAAACCGCATAAACGTGGTCCACCGCATCAATAATATTGGCGCCGGGCTGCCGGAATACGATGATCAGGACCGCGGGCTTGCCCACGCATTGTGAGCCGGAGTGCGGCGGACAACTCTCTCCCGAGAGCCCGGCGGTATGGACGTCTTCCACCGAGTCCACCACGTCGCCAACATCGCCCAGGCGCACCGCCGCGCCATTCTTCTGGTTGTATCCGACGACCAGCGGGCGATATTGGTCGGCCATTTTGATCTGGTCGGTGTCGTCAATGGCCCATACGTTGACCGCGTTGGCCACCGAACCCTTGGGTCGATTGGCGTTGGCCGCTCCCAGAACGGTTCGGATGGCATCGATCCCGATGCCGAAGTTGTTCAGTTGGCTTGGATTGAGTTCCGCGCGCACCGCGGGGTTGGCGCCGCCACCCACAAACACCTGGCCAACCCCGGAGATTTGCGATAGCTTTTGGGCCAGGATCGTATTGGCGGAATCGTACATATTACGGCGGGTAATGATGTCCGAGGTGAGCGCGAGGATCAGAACCGGGGCATCGGCCGGATTTACTTTCCGGTAGGTCGGGTTGCCGGGGAGATAAGCCGGCAGTTGGCTGCGTGCCGCGTTAATGGCGGCTTGTACATCGCGCCCAGCGGCATCAATGTTGCGGTTGAGGTCAAACTGCAACACAATGCCAGTGGAACCCAGTTGACTGGTGGAGGTCATCTGGTTAATGCCGGCGATTCGTCCAAATTGCCGCTCCAGAGGAGTCGCCACCGCCGACGCCATGGTTTCCGGGCTTGCCCCGGGAAGCCCGGCTCCAACCTGGATTACCGGGAAGTCAACTTGGGGAAGCGGGGCGACCGGAAGAAGAGTGAAGGCCAGCGCTCCAGACAACAGCAAAGCCAGCGTCAGCAGCGAGGTTCCAATCGGCCGTCGTATGAAGGGACTCGATACGCTCATCAGTTACCCGCCGCGGGTTCTTCCACGGTGCGGAATCCAAAACGCTCGAATCGCGTGGCCAGCCGGTCAAACCACAGGTAAACCACAGGTGTGGTGTACAGGGTGAGCGCTTGACTTACCAGAAGGCCGCCCACAATGGTGATGCCCAAAGGATGCCGTAGTTCCGAACCCGTGCCCGAGCCCAGCGCCAGGGGCAACCCGCCCAGCAGAGCCGCCATGGTCGTCATCATGATGGGCCGGAAGCGCAGCAGGCAGGCTTGAAAAATGGCTTCTTCCGGAGGCTTTTTCTCCACCCGCTCCGCTTCCAGGGCAAAGTCGATCATCATGATGGCGTTCTTTTTCACGATGCCGATCAGGAGAATAATTCCAATCAATCCCACCACGCCCAGATCATTGCCGGTGATTAACAAAGCTAGAATCGCGCCGACGCCCGCCGAAGGCAACGTGGAAAGAATGGTGATGGGATGGATGTAACTTTCGTACAGAACTCCCAGCACGATATACACGGTCACGATGGCCGCCACGATCAGCCACGGTTCGCTGGAAAGCGAATTCTGAAATGCCGCCGCCGTCCCCTGAAAGGCGGTGTTCACGCTGGCCGGCATTCCAATGTCTTTCTCCGCCGCGCTGATGGCTTTGGTGGCATCTCCCAGAGACTTGCCCGGCGCCAGGTTAAATGACAGAGTGACCACGGGAAACTGGCCCTGGTGATCCACCGCCAGAACTGCGTTCGAGGTCTTCATCTGGGTGAAGGTGGAGAGCGGCACCTGGGTGTTGTTTCCCGACTTTACATACAGATCCTTGAGCGACCCGGGATTCTGCTCCCATTGCGGATTCACTTCGAGAATCACGTGGTACTGGTTCAATTGCGTGAAGATGGTTGACACCTGGCGCTGGGCAAAGGCGTCTTCCAGAGTGTTGTCGATATTCGCGACCGGTATTCCCAGGCGGGAAGCGGTGTCCCGGTCAATGGTTACCTCGGTCTGCCGCCCGCCGTTTTGCTGATCGCTGGCCACGTCCTGCAGCTCCGGCAAGGTGCGCAGCTTGTCCACCAGTTGATTGGACAGCCGGTTCAGTTCATTCGCGTCTGGATCTTCCAGGGTGTATTGAAACTGGGTACGGCTCACCCGGTCTTCCACGGTAAGATCCTGCACCGGCTGCATGTACAACGTAATGCCCTCCACCTGCGCCAATTTAGGCTGCAACCGCCGAATGATGTCGGAGGCGGTATCCTTCCTCTGGTTTCGCGGCTTCAGATTGATCTGAATGCGGCCGCTGTTGGGCGTGAGATTGGTGCCGTCTACCCCAATGAAGGAGGACAAGCTGGCAACGTCCGGATCCTGCAGGATGACTCGCCCCAGCGCCTGCTGGTGTTGTGATAGAGCCGCGAAGGAAATGCTTTCGGGAGCGTCCGAGATGCCCAGAATGACGCCGGTATCCTGTACCGGAAAAAAGCCTTTGGGCACGACCACATACAGAAACAGCGTCAGGACGAGCGTTCCCGCGGTGATCAGCAAAGTAATGGTCTGGTGCTGCAGCACGAATTTCAGCGTGCGGCCATAAAACTGAATCACCCGGTTATAAAAACTCTCTGATGCGATGTAGAAGCGGCTGCGCTTGGCGCCCTTTGGTTTGAGCAGGCGGGCGCACATCATGGGTGTCAGGGTGAGTGAGACTACGGCCGAAACCAGAATGGTCACCGCCAGCGTCACCGCAAATTCGCGGAATAAGCGGCCCACGATATCTCCCATGAACAGCAACGGGATCAGCACCGCGATCAGCGAAACCGTCAGCGAAACAATGGTGAATCCAATCTGCCCGGCTCCTTTGAGCGCGGCTTCGAGCGGGGAATCTCCTTCCTCCAGGAAACGATCGATGTTTTCGATCATGACAATGGCGTCATCCACTACGAAGCCAGTCGAGATGGTCAACGCCATCAGCGTGAGATTGTTGAGGCTGTAGCCCAGCAAATACATCACGCCGAAAGTTCCCACAATCGAAAGCGGCACCGCCACCCCGGGAATAATGGTGGCGTAGAAGTTACGCAGAAAGAGAAAGATGACCATCACTACCAGAGCGACGGTAAGCATCAATTCAAACTGAACATCCTTCACCGAGGCGCGAATGGTTTCCGTACGGTCGGTCAGCACCGAAACTTGCACCGCCGCGGGCAATGAAGTCTGCAGCACCGGCAGCAACTTCTTGATCCGGTCCACCACGCTGATGATGTTGGCGCCGGGCTGCCGCTGAATATTCAAAATCACCGCCGGATCGCTGTTCATCCAGGCGGCTTGCATGGTGTTCTCAATGCCGTCGGTGATGACGGCAATGTCCGACAGGCGCACCGGCGAGCCGTTGCGGTACGCGATGACAATGGGGCGGTATTGATCGGCGCTCAGCAGTTGATCGTTGGCTGCGATGGTGAAGGCCTGGCGCGGGCCGTTCAGCGTGCCTTTAGCTTGATCCACGTTGGTGGCGGCCAGCGCGGTTCGCACGTCTTCCAGGCTCAGCCCGTAGGAAGCCAGGGCGGTCGGATTCGCCTGAATTCTCACCGCCGGCTTCTGGCCTCCGCTGATGGAGACCAGTCCCACCCCGGTCACTTGCGAGATCTTCTGCGCCATGGTGGTGTCGGCCAGATCCTCGACCTTGGAAAGCGGCAGCGTTTTGGAGGTCAGCGCCAGGGTCAGGATGGGCGCATCCGCCGGATTCACCTTGCTGTAGATCGGAGGATTGGGCAGGTCGGTAGGCAGGTAAGTTTGCGATGCATTGATCGCCGCCTGCACCTGCTGTTCTTCGATATCAATGCTTTGGTCGAGGGCGAACTGAAGGGTGATGACCGAACTGCCAAAAGAACTGGTCGAGGTCATCTGGCTCAGGCCGGGGACCTGGCCAAACTGCCGTTCCAGCGGCGCGGTAACCGACGAAGCCATCACCTCCGGGTTGGCCCCGGGATAGAACGTGGCAACTTCAATGGTTGGGTAGTCTACCTCCGGCAAAGCGGAAACCGGCAGTTGGCGATAGGCCACGATGCCGACCAGCATGATGGCAACCATCAGCAGCGAAGTCGCCACCGGCCGCAGGATGAATAAACGCGAGGGATTCATGAGGCGCCATTTTCGCTAGGCTGCGCCGGCTGGCTGGGAGAAGAATTACCCGAGTGCGGCTCCACCTTGCTGCCTGCCTGCAACTTATCCTGTCCGTCGGTCACCACCACATCGTTGGGAGAGATTCCGCTGCTGATCGCAGAAAAGTTATTTTGCGTGATGGCGACCGTGACCGGCCGCACGTCCACCGTCTTGTCCGGCTTGACCACGAACACATAGCTCCCCTGGGGGCCGCGCTGAATCGCCGCCGCCGGAATCACCGTGCTGTTCTTCAGCGTTTCCAGCAGTAGATGAATATTCACGAACTGATTCGGCCAGAGTGAATCATCCTTGTTTTCGAAAACGCCCTTCAGGCGTCCCGTACCCGTGGTCTGGTCAATTTCATTGTCAATCGTAAGCAATTTGCCGGTGGCCAGCTTGTTCGTGCCGTCCGAGTTGTAGGCCTCGACCGTCAGCGTGCTCTTCTTCATGTGCTGCGAAACACTCTGCAGATTGGCTTCGGGCAGCGTGAACAGCACCGCAATAGGCTGCAATTGCGTGATCACGAACATGGGTGTCGTGTCGGCCGCGTGCACCATGTTTCCCGGATCGACCTGCCGCAGTCCAATCCGCCCGGTAATAGGCGCGGTAATGTGGCAATACACCAGATTCAGTTTTACGCTATCGATCGTGGCCTGATCCGTGTGAACCGTTCCTTCCAGTTGGTCCACGGTGGCTTGCTGCGTATCCACCTGTTGCTGCGACATGGACCCAGAATCCTGCAGCAGCCCCTTATAGCGCTGGTAATTCAGCTGGGCGTCGCGCAGCGAAGCCTGATCCTTGAACAGCGTAGCCTGAGCTTGCTCCAGCGCCACTTGAAAGGGGCGCGGATCGATCTCCGCCAAAAGCTCGCCCTTTTTCACCTGCTGGCCTTCCTTGAAGTTGACCTGCATCAATTGGCCATCCACCCGGCTTTTCACGCCGTCCGTGTAATAGGCGGTCACCGACCCTAGTCCGCTGAGGTACACCGGCATATCGGTAACCCGCGCTGTCGCCACTCCTACAGGAACGGTTGGCCCGCTTCCGGGTCCGCGCGCGCTCGCCGGCTTCGGGTCAGCCGACGAGCAGCCCAACCCAGCGAGACAAAATGCCAGAGCCGCGGCCAGCGCAGCCCATTGGGAGTGCTTGACTTTGCCTGCGCGCTCGCCTTGCCGCGCCCCTCCCCGCCACCATGCTTCGTTTTCTGTTGCTGAGGCGGGATGCTTGGCGCTTGCGACCGCGACTGGCGGATGAAGAATTGGCACGCGCATGATGTTGGAGATAGACCTACGTTGGACGTTGGAAGTCATGGTTTAGTTGCGGATATTGTACCGTTAGCAATGAGGAATTGCTGACCCGTACTCAGCAGAATCCTGCTTGCCCCGAGGGGCGGTCAAGCCAGATGACGTAATCTTTACGAAACTTTACTGTTGTTGACCGGAAAGCGGTGGCGTGGGAGAGGGGTGTCCTGCCCTGCTTTCCGCTTTCGTCGTCCATGAGTCCAACCAATGAAACACCAACAGTCGATCAGGCACGCGCGGGCCGCACTGGAACACGGAGCGCCTTTCCTCCCATCCCTAGAAATAGCACGTACCAAAGTGTGATTCGCTACTGCTGCCGGCTGCTAGAATCACAGCTGGCAACCCAGTGTTCATCATGCATTCTCATCCAATAGCCGTTAGCCTTCGACGTTTGCTTGCGACGGGATGCCTTGGTCTATGCTCCCTTGCCGCTGGTCAATCGAATAGCCCTGCCAATAACTCTGCCGCTGCCACCATCGAACGCGTCGAGGTCCTCAGTCACGGCAACAGTTTTGAAATGGAGATTGAAGCCAGCCGGCCGGTCGCCCCCAGCACTCAAGTGGTGGCAGGACCGGATCGCCTGGTCATCGATTTTCCCAATTCTGTCCCTGGGCCCCGGCTGCGCGCGTTCGCCGTGAACGCGCTGCACGTGAAGGGAATTCGCGTGGGACTTTTCGCGTCGAATCCGCCCGTGGCCCGGGTCGTGGTCGATCTCACTTCCGCGCAGGCTTATCAGGTGTTTCCTTCGGGCAAGTCGGTCATCGTGAAAATAACCGCCGGAGGAAATACGACTGCGGTTTTGACTCCGGTGTCTACGGCGGCGGCGCCTGCGGCCCCCGCCCCAAGTCTTCCCCCGCTGCTCTCTGCCCCGGTCAAGCCCGTTCCAGCCGTGCAGATCGAGTTCACCAATGGCCTGTTAAGCGTTCGGACGGAGCGGGCTACCCTGGGAGAGGTGCTCCGCGCCATCGGGCGACAGATTGGCGCCCGCGTGTCTCTCTCACCCGATGCTGAACAGGAGCCCGTAATCGCCAACCTGGGGCCGGGTCCTGCACGCGAGGTTCTCTCCTCGTTACTGAAGGGAGTTCCTTACAACGTGATGCTGATTGGCTCGGGGCGCGACCTCTCGAAGGTCACCAGCATCGTGCTTACGCCGCGCACCGCAGAAACCGGTAGCCTGCCCGCAAACTATGTTCCCGCGCCGGCACAGGAAACACCTCCTCCGGAACCCGAGGTTGAGCCCGCCCCTGCTACACAGGAAACCCCTCCACCCCCGGACACCGTTCCACCCCCGCCCCAGTAGGCAAGTCTTAGCAATTGGGAGGTAGCCGAGGGCTGACAGCTGATAGCTCAGAGCTAAGAGCTAGTTGTGGATTAGACGCACCGGGACGGGAGAAACCCCGCCGCCGGAGACGGGGGTGAGGCCGGTGTTCACGTTGGTTCCACAGCCGGAAATATTGAGACACGTAGATCTGGATATCCGCCGTCGACTGTCGTCTGCTCGACGAAAGCCTGCATGAAGCCAATGATCTTGACCGGATTCAAGGTGTTGGTCACGCCAGTCGTGTCATAAATCGGCAACGTAACGATGATGGACTCGTGGTGACTAACTGGCCGGAATGAAGTCCGCCGCCAGCATGAATTTCGATGGGGTCGTTGCCGTTGCTGGCCAGGAAATTTCCAAACGAATCGGCGGGAGGCTGGGCGCCGGATCCAAGGCCAATTTCGTCCTGCCCCGAACCCGTGCCAGGACCGCTAGCGTGATCAGAGCACTCTACCGACGAAACGCTCGTGTTAATTGTGTTCGTCGTCAGATCGATAGTTCACGCCGGCAGCGCTTGCTCCACAGGCGTAGGTACTGGCGCTGGTGTTGCCCGTGTCACAACACGCGCACTGCTCTGCTCAAAGTCGCTCCCATCCAGCGCAAGATGGGCACGGTCCCGGCATACCGGCAGCGATATGCGCTGGCAGGTAGTGAGTTGGTCAGGCACGGTGGTCCGAGTAGGGTCTGGGCTGAGGGACACAGCTTGCAGGCCTGTTGTCGCAATCGTTGAGCAGAGTGATCTCTTCTCCGATGATGCCGGCCGGCGAGACTCCGGCCTCTTCAACGGCGCCAGTTCATGCGTCGATCAAATGGCGTTCTCGCGCGTTGTGGGTCCGCGTTCGGGAATCAGCCATGGCTTCACACAGCGCGGCGCGACCGGCGGCATGCCGCCGCCACCGCCCGGTGGCAGCGACGAATTGTAGGCTTCGGCAATTGCTGTGGCCCGCACCGTCAGCAACCTCCGCCCAAAGATGCGGGCAAAAAAGCGGGCACGTCTGTTCGTTCCAGCGTGACGGTGACTTGCGGGTTTCCAGGATGGCTGGTGAAGTCGAACGTCGGCGTGCCTGCCGCCAGCACAGGCGTGCCTCCACCCACTGGGTTCTGCACCAGCAGGGCATTGATGATCTGCGTGCCCATGCTTTGCGCCAGGCCTTCGAGATTCGCGTAGTTGGGATCGCTGACATTGCTGGTGGTGACCCCGGAATCCACAAAGGCCTTAGCTCCGGCCAGGGCTGCGGCGTCCGCCGCTCGCTGCATCTCCGCACGGGCCGCATACAAGGTGGTCACATCGATGGCCAGCGCTGCCATGGCAATCAACACGAACAATGAGATCGCCACCAGCACCAGCGTCTGGCCTTCTTGTCCGGTTCGGCGCGGCTTCAGCATTCGGCGCGGCATTCTCCACCTTCAGTCTAGGTTCGGCACGTAGGCATCGGTTGAAATCTGGCTGACTCCAGGGTAGACGTTGCCCGGAGCGATCAGGCCGATCACGTTTTCGAAGGTCCACTTGTAGGAATAACTGATCTGGATGTGGGTCGAGATGACCTGCACCGCCTGTCCTCCAACCGTGGCGGGAACGCCGTTGCTGCGGTCAATGATCAGCGTCATCCCCGGCGCGGGGCATCCATTGCCCGCTGCGGTGAAAGTCCACAGAAATTGCCCACCGGTTTGAACCCCGCCAGTTCGCACCAGACTGCATTCATTCACCCCCTGTGCCACCAAGGAATCGTCCACAAAGTTCCGGATGGAAAGAATGGAGTTCGGTGTTCCCCCATTGTTGAGATCGTTGGTCGGAGCACTCGATCCCAGGCGCGCCGCGGCGCGCGCCGCGTTGGTGAGCTTCTGCTTCAGGTTAAAGGCGTTCCCAAAGTCGAAAATCCCCACCAGCAACACCATCAGCAACGGCAGGACGATGGCAAGCTCCACGATCTGGACGCCTTCTGTGCCGCAAAGTGCGCCCCCTCGCTCGCGCCTGCAAACTAGCCGTCCGAAACCACGCATTTAGTCCTCGCTCGGGACTTGCACGTCCGCTTTTAAGGTGACTAATTGCCGGCTGATCGAGGTGAACGGAAGATTGAATTGGTACGGGTATTCGAACGAGACCGTCGCTCCGCATGCTTCAGGCCCGGTGACGCTGGTAGTGGTTCGGCCTCTTCTGCGCCGGGTCGTGGCATTCAGCTCGACGTTGGTGCACACCGTGACCCGTTGCCCGCAGTGCTGAGTCAGGCGGCCTGCCAGTTAGCAAGAACTCCCGTTCGATGCGCCATGTAGGTTCCGAATCGCGGAGGGATCGATCTTCGAGGCTTGCAGCACCTCCGTTACCCTTGTAGCCGCATCGCCCAGCGAGCGGGCGTGTTGCCACAGGTGGCGCAGCTTGAGGCTGCGGCGATGCGCGCCCCTTCCTGCGCCGCGTAGGTGATAGTGGTGTAAACGTTGTAGGCGCGGGCAAAGGAAATGATCCCCAACAGGAGCATCATCAGGATCGGCAGCACCGCGGCGAACTCGGCCACTTCCGCGCCTCGCGTTTCAGTGGCGATCTGCTTGCAACGTGCAATTGTCGGCCATCTCATAGCGATTTGCCTCCCTCATAGCCCTCTCCCGTTGAGGAGGGGGCCTTCACAGTACCGGCCATACTTGCGGCGCAGTGTAGGCGATCGTCGCGATTGCGACCGCCACGCCAAACGGCACCTTGGCCGCGTCCGGATTGTCTAACGACAACTTTGCGTCAGGCAATCGAAATGTTGCGAAGGCTGCCAGCATCTGCCCCATATTGCGCATAGTCTGCCAGACTCGCCGCTTCCACACGATCAGGATCACGGCCATCAGTCCCGCCACCAGAACCGAAACCAACAGCACCGCGAGCAAGCGCTGCGGGCCAAGAAACGCGCCCAAGGCTCCGACCAATTTCCAGTCTCCGGCGCCCAGGCTTCTTACCAACACTAAAGGCAGCAAAAGAGCTAATCCCAGCCCGGCGCCCAGCAGCGAGCTTTTCGCGCCCGCCCAACCGCCCGCCACGGAGTTCGCCGTAATCCCGATCAGCAGTCCGGGAACCGTGAGCCAATTAGGAATGCGGCGCCAGCGCCAATCGGTTCCGCCGGCAATGGCCGCCACCAGCATCGCCCACATCCATACCCCGTGATTCACCATGTGCGCCCATCACGCAGTTCGGTCGCGTCCTACCTATTTTACTGTGGGAGAGAGACTTAGCCATCCGAAAAAATCTCAGACAGGGCGCCATTTTTCGGCCCCCTGGGTCTGGAGAACCGATTCTTCGCGGATTGTCACACAGTCCCAGGGGCAAGTCAATGAGCGCATTAGGCCAATGCCACACACAGTACCCTCCGGTGACGCAGAGTTTTGGAGGTTACCCTGGGTCGCTCACCTGCCCGCAAAATTGGACGGCTGAAATCAAAAGGCGCAGCTCGCGGCTGCGCCTGGTTTGCTCAAACCTCTACATCAAGCTTAGCACTTTGGAACGGGGAAATGGGACATGGTTGACAACTTTATATCTGGATAGGAATCATGAAGTTGCGGGAAATCGGAAGCCCCGGGGGGCTTGACAAGATCTGGCCCATCTCAGGTTCGCTCACCAAAACCCTGGGGCCGAGCCCGACGCACGGTAGTGTGTTGGATATTTCTATTCCGGACTATTGAATGCCCGAGTATTGTTGCGCTGGGCGACGACGCGGCGCGCGCTATCGGCCAACTGCTTGGCCTGCGGAAGCAACTCCAGAGCCTTCACCACCTCCGGATCGGCTTCCGCCCGAACTTTCAACCCTTCGTCCTGGCCAAACGCATCAATGAAGATTTCACTCTTGATGCGGGATTTTACCCAGCTCATGTTCTCGCTCAAATCGGACTCGGAAAAGGTAATTTTTTCGGAATCCAGAAACTTCCGGAAATCCTGCAAGACCACATCGTCGGCTTCAAAAGACTTCTTCTCGGGCTGGTGGTCCACCAGATAGTGCTTGGCGAAGTTGAAGAAGGCGTAGTGCACCATCATCTCATCCTGGAAGTGGTTGCTCTTGGGCGGGGTGAACTTGACGTCGGGAGTGATGCCCCCTCCGCCGTACACCGTGCGGCCGCTGTCGGTCAGCTTAACCTCTCGCCCCGCATTGTTCTTCTCTTCATCCCGGTTGAAGTAGTAGTCGTAGAGTGAAATGTTGGAGTAATCCCGCTGAATCAGGCGTCCGCTGGGCGTGTAGTACCGCGCGGTGGTGAGCGCCAGTCCGGTGTTCTCCGAAAGCGGATAGACGGTTTGCACCAAACCCTTGCCAAAGGTGTTCTCGCCTAGAATCAGCCCACGGTCATGGTCCTGAATGGCGCCAGAGACGATTTCCGCAGCCGAGGCCGTTCCCCGGTCCACTAAAACCACCAGCGGATATTCCTTGCCTCCGTTGCCGTGAGTAGCCACGTAACGCTTTTCCGAGGAAGCCCGCCCGTGGTGCGAAACAATAAGCTGTCCCTTGCGCAGGAACTTGTCGGCTACGCCCACGCCCTCGCTCAGCAAGCCGCCGGGGTTTTCGCGGAGATCGAGAATCAAGCCTTTGAGATCTCCCATTTCGTCGAGCGCGTTCTGTACCTCGGTTTCGGTGGTCTCGTTGAACCCGCTGACGTGCATGTAGCCGACGCCAGGCTCAACCAGGAAATGCAAATCGACGCTGTAGTGGGGAATCTCGTCGCGCACGATGGGAAATTCCAGCGGCTTCTCCGAGCCCTCCCGCAGGATGGTAATGTGTACGGTCGTGCCCTTGGGGCCCTTGAGCAAATCGGCGACGTTGCCAACACTCATATTGTCGGTGGGCTTGCCATCCACCGCCGCAATAATGTCGCCGGGGCGAAGGCCAGCCCGGTAGGCCGGTGTTCCCACGAACGGCGCAATCACAATCACGACCGTCCGGTTGTTGATGGTGCGCGGGCCCACTTGCATGCCCACGCCGTAGTACTTGCCGCGCTGGTCTTCCTTGAGCAGCGCATACGCTTTGGGATCGAAAAAGTTGGAGTGCGGATCCAATACATGCAACATGCCGGGAATGGCGCCGTCATAGATTGCCTTATCCGCATCCACCGGTTCGGCGTAGTTTTCCTCAACGATGCTGTAGACCTGGGTAAAGGCCTTCACGTTGTCCCGCACGTCGCCGTCGGAACTGGGCGCAACCGTGGAGTTTTTCTGCGCGAAAAGCGCTCCCATGAAGCCGCAAGTCGTGAGAAACAGAACGATAGCAAAGAGAATGCGACGAGAACCGCTGACCATCTTCGATGTCCTTATCCGGCGTGAAAACGCACTCCAGGCAGACTTTACGGGAGTATAGCATTCCTGAAACCGCAAATCTGCCCTCAGGAACCCATAAGTAACCAGCGGTCGGGAAAGGCTCCGCGCCGGTTCCTTTTTAGATGCGCGATACCGCCTCAAGGAACTCGGCTCGGCCGAACTGGCATTTCCTTGCCAGCCGGGAGGGAACCCGCTGCGGGACTAGCAGCCAGGAGTGAGCGTCGAATCACGAAAAACAGCGCCTAAAGGCCGATTCATAACACGGCCCTTACGGTATGCCAGAAGGCAATACCCCGATACAAACCGCACCTGCGCCCCCGGCTCCCAGGACGAGGAGCCCGCAGCGGCTTTCTGGCTTACTGGGTGACGGTCTTCGCCATATCGCCTATTTTGAATTCCGAGCCGGAAACCGCCGTGCAAACCGAGGAGTCGTCATCCACGTCAGTGACTTTCACCACCCCAACCGGCGAAGTCATTTTGCGGATCACTTTCCCGGTAGACGGGTCCTTGATCTCGTGGGTGACGCGCTCAATGCTGAGTTGGTCGCCGACTTTAAGGCCGGCTTTGCCACCCACGTTGAGGATGATCTGGCCTCCATCCACCGCCGCCACCAATCCAGAAACTGCTACTACGCGGGTTACCAGCTTGGTATTGTCGGCAACCACTTCCGTGCTCAGTTGATCGGTGGCAGCCTTGGTGGCTTCGCCGATGATGGTGTTCTGGAAGTCGCTGCTGCCGAAGTTCACCCCGCCGGCGCCAAATCCACCCCAGTGACCTCCGCCCCCCAACATGGACGTGCTGGAGCGGGATGACTGCCCCTTACCTTCGGCCACGCCCAGGATTTCACCAGTGTCGACATCCACGAGCCGGGCGGTGAGGGCTACGTTGGCCTTGCTGTTCTTGTGCCCGAAGCCTCCGAGGCCGAAGCCGCCGAACCCTCCGCCCGCGCCACCCGCGCCCAGGTTCTTGGTCTCATTGCCAAACTCGGTGATGCTGCCGACGATAATGGCATCCACTCCCAGGAGCTTGCCAAGTTTGGCGGCCGAGTTCGGATTGGCGCGGTCGCTATTGGAGAAGTTCTGCTCGGCCATGATCTTGTCCAGCGCTTTGCGCTCGATCACGGAGTAGGTGCCGTCCTTGACCAGATCGGTAACCAATAGATCGGCGATACCTTTGCCTATGTCGACATCCTGGCCAAAGATAGCGGATACGCCGCCGTGCACCGTGGCGTAATCGAAATCAAAAATCGCCACCCGCTTCTTGCGGCCGCCAGAAGGTGGCGAGGCCGGCGCAGGCGCGCTTGCGGCGGGCGCGGCGGTTTGCGTTTGGGCATTCCCATGGGCTGGGAGAAATAGTCCGGCGAGGGCTAAAAGGCACAATGTTTTTTTCATGAATAAGCTCCTGGCGCATAGCAAGCAAGACGCGAATTCTAGTTTCGCTGAATCTTAACACTCTTCAGCGGATGGCAAAGACTCCGGACCTATTTTTTGGTGTTGTTGCCATTCTTGACTGTTGGTCCCGCCTTGGCGACAGCGCCGTTCGTACCCGTGGCTGCGGGCTCCACTGGCGTTGAACTTGCAGGACTCGATGCGGCGGCATTCGATCCCGCCTCACCAAAGGAAATCCCGCCAATGATCTGGGTACGCAAATGGAATTCCGCCGACGCGACCCGCGAGTCCACGTTGGGAAAAACCACTACGTAGGTTCCGGTGTCCCCTGGTTGGACGATCAGCCTGCGCTGTTGTGCGCCATACTTGTCCATGAAGTACGCGGAACTCCAGCGATGCGGCACGTGCGCGTCGTCCACCAATTGAATGCCCGAGAGTTCGCCGGCCCCTCCGGCTGTCAGGTTGGCTTCATTTCCTTGATTCACAAAGGTGAAGGTGCACATGGCGCTATTGCCATTGTGAACGCACCCGGTGGAGGAATAGACGCGCGTGGCCCAAGCCAGGGTGCCGTTTCCCACTGCACCGCCGCCTCCAGTTTGCGTTCCACCAGGCTGGGCGGTGGAGGCCGAGGGGAGAACCGATTTGCCAGAAGTGGCCGGGGGCGCCGCTGCGGCTGGCGAAGCTGGCGGGTTTGCCGGCTTGCTGGCTGCCTGCGGCTTTTGCTGCGTCCGCGCCGCGCGGGCCGCCGCCTTATTTTGCACCGCAGTTTGCCTGGCTTGCGCCGCATTCTGTCGCGCCTGCGCCGCTGCGGCCTGCCGGGCTTGCGCGGCGGCTTGCCTTTTTTGGGCTGGGGTCTGACTCGCGGTGGAAGGCGGAGTCGCCGGAACCGGGGATGGATTCTGTGCCGCCGCAGTGAAAACAAAGACAAGAACGACGGCCGCCATCCCTACCGCGAAAAAGTGGACGGATGGCCTGAGCTTGGTGCGGTCCATGATTGCTCCTTACGCTTTGAAGATTGCTCCTTAACTTTGAACTTTGTCCCGGATGGGTTGGGGTTTGCAGGGGGCTAAACGTCGGTTAATTTAGCACAACCAGCCACGACCACCAAGTGTATTTGCTTTCCAGGGCGTAAAAACAGAGCGTTGGCGTTCCAGAGTGAAGCGGGCATTTCTGGCGCGCGGATTCGCCTTCCAATTGCCGCTACTCCCATTGGGGCAGTATGATGGGGGCATGAACCTGGGTTTTGGGGAAATGGCGTTCATCTTCATGATTGCCCTGATCATTTTTGGGCCGAAGAAGTTGCCAGAGATCGGACGCCAGATTGGGAAGGCGCTCAATGAGTTTAAGCGCGCCTCCAATGAATTCAAGGCGCAGATTGAGGCGGAAATCTCGCATCTGGAAACCCAGCCACAGCCGCAGATCCTGCCCCCGGCTTATCCGCCGGCCGGCTCGATTGCGGCGCATTCGGTGCAGGAAGCCGTCGTCGTTCCCGAGGTCGCAGCGCTGCCCGAAACCACAGCCGTCGCCGAGATTGCAGCTCCGCCCGAAGCTCCTCTAGCCAAGGCTCCCGATGCCTGAGACCCCAGAAGAACCCACCGAGGACCATCTCAAGGACGAAATGCCCGCCATGGGCTTTCTCGATCACCTCGAGGAGTTGCGGGGGCGGCTCATCCGTTCAATCCTCGCGGTGGCTGCGGGTTTTTTCGTTTGCTGGGCTTACCACGAGCGTATTTACAGTTTTATGCAACGCCCCATCATGGAAGCGCTGCACAAAAACGGCATGGTGGAGAAGCTGGTTTATCTCAATCCCACCGAGCCCTTCAATCTGTACGTCAAGATTACCCTCCTGGCGGGATTGTTCTTAGCCTCTCCGTTTGTTCTCTACCAGGTGTGGATGTTCATCTCTCCGGGTCTCTACCGCACGGAGAAGCGCTACGTGATGCCGTTCATGTTCTCCACGGTGTTCCTGTTTCTGGCTGGGGGCGCTTTCGGCTACAAGCTCGCCTATCCCAGGGCGCTGGATTTCCTGATCGATTTCGGCAAGCAATTCCAGCCCATGATTACGGTGGGGGAGTATACGGATTTGTTTCTGACCATCATCATCGGCATGGGCCTTATCTTTGAGTTGCCGATTCTGGTGTTTTTCCTGGCGCTGATGGGGATCGTAAATGCGGGGTGGATGTGGCGCAATTTCCGTTACTCGATTCTGGTGATTTTTATCATTGCTGCCATCGTGACCCCAACCTCCGACATCTTGAATATGTGCATCTTCGCCGCGCCCATGATCGCACTTTATGTGCTCAGCATCGGGATCGCCTGGCTGGTGCATCCCAAACAGCGCCAAGCGCGGCAGGCGCGAAAAGACGCATGATGGCGGCGGGAAGAGCGTTGGCTTGCGCGGGACTGATGGGGGTTTTCCTGTTTTTGGGATTGGCCGCCTGCGCCCGCGTAAAGTCCGCGGAACCGGCTTCGCCGGGGGCAGTTTCGGCAGCCCTGCCGGCCGTGGAAAACTCTTCTTCCGCAAATGCCGCCCAGGCGGCCGATTCCGGCACTCTGCCTTCCATCGATGCGGCCCGAGCCATGCAGTACACGCGCGAGGTTACGGCTTTTGGCCCGCGGCCGATCGGCAGCGCCAATCATAAAAAGCTTGAGCAATACATCTACGCGCATCTGAAGGGCGACCAGGTAGAGGACGACCTGTTCACCGCCGACACGCCGGAAGGCAAATTTCCGGTGCGCAACATCGTCGCCAAGTTTCCCGGCAAGAAGGCTGGCATCATCGTGATCGCGGGCCACTACGATACGAAATATTCGCTGCGTAACGTGGGATTTGTGGGCGCCAATGACGGCGGCTCTTCCACCGCGATTCTGCTGGAACTGGCGGACCAACTTCGCGGCAAAAAACGGGATGGCTACAGCGTTTGGCTGCTATGGACCGATGGAGAAGAAGCAGTGCGGCCGGAGTGGACCGACACGGACAGCGTTTATGGTTCGCGGCATCTGGCGAAATATGGCAGAAAGATGGAACGTTGAAGAACATTAAAGCGTTCCTCTGGCGGACATGATCGGCGATGCGGACTTGAACATAGATCGAGACAGCGGCTCCACGCCCTGGCTGGAAGACTTGGTGTACCAGGCCGCGACGCTTCTCGGCTACCAATCGCATTTCTTCGGATGCACGATCCCTGACGTGGGAGACGACCACATCTCCTTCCTGCAGCACGGCGTGCCCTGCGCCGATTTGATTGATTTCGACTACGGATATAACGACGTTTTCTGGCACACTCCGCAGGACACCATGGACAAGCTGAGTCCTAAGAGCCTGCAAATTGTGGGCAGCGTCATTCTGGAAACGGTAAACTGCTGGATTCCAAATAGGCGTGGATGGAATGCAGGCTTTGCGGCGCGCCTCTATCCACGACTGACTCTAGTATAAGTTTGACGGACCGCAGAGGCTGAACCTTCGCGGTAAGAGAAACCGCTCCTTGCTCCTCTTTTGGATTCTTTTCAACGTCTTCGTGCTGGCGGCGCTGGCGCTGGACCTCGGCGTCCTGCATCGCCGCACCCATGTCGTCAAGTTTCGCGAGGCGCTGGGGTGGAGCGTGGGGTGGATCGTCCTCGCCCTGGGTTTTGCCATCCTGATGCATTTCTGGCAAGGGCGCGCTGCCGCTCTGCAATTTCTCACCGGATATGTTCTCGAACTTTCTCTCAGCGTGGACAATCTGTTTATCTTTCTGCTGATTTTCCAGTACTTCCGCGTGCCCGAGGCCTACCAACACAAGGTGCTTTTCTGGGGAATTCTGGGTGCCCTGCTCACCCGCGGAGTTTTCATCCTGGCCGGAGTGGGGCTCATCCACAAGCTGCACGGGATCGTCTACGCGTTTGGCGCGTTCCTGGTGTACAGCGGCTTCAAGTTGTTCCGCCAGCGCGGACCGAAAATTAATCCCGAAAAAAATCCCTTACTGCGCTTATTCCGCCGCTGGATTCCGGTGACGGAGAACTACGAAGGTGACAAGTTTTTGTGCGGCGTCCTGATCTATGCCACGCCCCTGCTGATTGCGCTGTTGGTGGTCGAGACCACGGATGTGCTTTTCGCAGTCGATTCGGTTCCGGCGATTCTCGCCATCACGCTCAACGCCTTCATCGTGTACACCTCGAACGTGTTTGCCATCCTGGGATTGCGCTCCATGTATTTTGCCCTGGCCGGCATGATGAAGACCTTCGAGTATTTGCACTATGGCTTGGCGCTGATCCTGATTCTTTTCGGGAGCATGATGTTGGCTTCCCACTACTACCAGGTCAGAACGGAATGGGCCTTGACGGCGGTAGCCAGCGTTCTTCTGGTATCGGTGCTGGCGTCGTTCGCCAAACGGAAAGCCTAAGCACCCATCGAGCAGTATGCCGTGCCGTAGTCTGGCTTTCTGCCGAATCTTCTTAGCGCTCTCGGGGCCGCTTTCAGCGAACTCTGCGGTGTAAGGTTTAATTCTCTTCCGGCAAAACTAAAGAACCTTAAACCGCCGAGATCGCGGAGCCGTTAGGCGAAGGTCGCGGAGAACCTCTCAAGACTTGGGGGTTGCGGAAACTGACCCTTCCAGTAAAGACCGCAGACGCATAACATTCGCGTCGTCATGCGAAGCGGATCGAATCCTTCTGTGCGATTGAATGCTTCAGGAATCTCACGTCGTCATGCTCCGGGAAGTCGGTGCGGTAGTGGGCGCCCCGGCTCTCCTCGCGGGCCATCGCGCAGCGGGCCACCAGCAAGCCTGCCTGGCACAGATTTAGCGCTTCCCAGCCTCGCCGGGTGCGCGGGCGGGCAAGTCGAGGATGTAGTTCCTCCAGGCGTTGCGCTACCCGCTTCAGTCCTGGAGCGCTGCGAACAATACCCACATCCTGCCACATCAAGTCCTGAATCTCGCGAATCACGTCTTCGATGCCGGTTTCGACCGGGCCATTGGAGTACACGGCTCGTGGCTCTTCCTTCTTCGCTTGCCCTGCCCGCAATTCTTCCTGCATCTTCTTTCCCGCCCGCGCTCCGAATACCAACCCTTCGAGCAGGGAATTGCTGGCCAGCCGGTTTGCGCCATGGACTCCGGTAGAGGCCGCCTCGCCGGCCGCATACAGGCCGGGCAAGGTGGTGCGTCCCTGGAGGTCGGTGCGAACCCCGCCCATGGCGTAATGGGCCGCGGGGCGGATGGGAATCAGGTCCGTAATGATATCGATGTTGTACTTCAGGCAGGTGTCATGGATTCGCGGGAAACGCGATTTCACATGCGCGGCATCGAGATGGGTCAAGTCCAGATAGACGGTTGGGTCTTTGGAGCGGCAAAGTTCCAACTCGTGCGTAATGGCGCGGGCCACCACATCCCGCGGCGCGAGTTCCGCCATGGGGTGGTAATTGGGCATGAAGCGGGCCAACTCATGGTTGCGCAGGTATGCGCCTTCGCCGCGCAGCGCTTCTGAAAGCAAAAAACGGGGCGCATCCTTCAAATACAGGGCGGTGGGGTGGAATTGAATGAACTCCATGTCGCTGATTTCCGCGCCCGCGCGGAACGCCATGGCAACGCCATCGGCGGTAGCCACGGCAGGGTTGGTGGTGTTGCGATAGAGTTGGCCCGCTCCGCCCGTGGCCAGCAGCACGGCCGATGCGCCGATACTCGTGCCCCCGGCGAGTTCTACTCCGCGGACGCCATTGTGGTCCAGCAAGCTGGCGGTAAATTCAAATTCACAAACCGAAATACTCTTGAGGGTTTTTGCCTTGGCGTAAAGAGCGCGCTGAATCTCGCGGCCGGTGGAATCGCCGTGGGCATGCAGAATGCGGTTGCGGCTGTGCGCTCCCTCGCGGCCAAAGGTGAGCCTGGTGCCCTGACGGTCAAACTCCGTGCCCCATTCGAATGAGTTCTTCGATGCGCTCCGGGGCATCCTCGACCAGCGCCTTGGCCGCCTCGACGTTGCAAAGGCCATCGCCGGCGTTAAGCGTGTCTTGCAAGTGCAGGCTGATTTCGTCTTCATCGCTCAGCGCGGCCGCGATTCCGCCTTGAGCGAACTGCGTATTGGAATCTGTAATCTCGCGCTTGGCGAGAACCGTCACCCGTCCCGCGGGCGCCAACTCAATGGCGGCACGCAGGCCGGCGACGCCAGCGCCGATGATCAGGAAGTCGGTTTCAGAAGGTACAGGCTCCATCGGAAAAAATGGTATCACGCAATCGCGTGCGGGCTGGGTCCGCGCTTACGTTATGATGAGTGACCATGATCCGGACGACAGTCACTCTGCCGGCGCGCTCCTACGACGTGCTCATCGAAAACGGCCTGCTGGCAGGCGCGGGCAACCAGTTGCGTCAATTGTTAGGGGAGCGGCGGCGTCTGTTTGTGGTGACGGTCGCTCCGGTGCGCCGCAAATGGGGAAGAAAGCTGATGGCGTCGCTCTCCGCCTCCGGATTTGACGCAGAGTTCATCGAGATGCCCAACGGGGAGCGCTACAAGAGGCTTTCTACCGTCGAACAATTGTCGGAAAAAATGACCCGGCTGGGAGCGGATCGCCGCGCCGTGGTGTTGGCTTTCGGTGGGGGCGTAGTAGGCGACGTGGCCGGCATGCTCGCGTCAGTCTACATGCGGGGCGTGGATCTGGTTCAAATTCCCACCACGGTTCAGGCGCAAGTGGATGCCTCGGTCGGCGGCAAAACCGGAGTGAACCTGCGCACCGGGAAGAATCTGGTAGGGACTTTCTATCAGCCGCTGGCCGTCCTGATCGATCCCTCGGTGCTCGCCAGTCTGCCGGAGCGGGAGTTTCGCTCGGGACTGTATGAGTCGCTGAAGTGCGGCGTGATTGGAGCGCCGGAGTTGTTTCACGTTCTGGAGAAAGCGCGAATCTCCAAGCTGCGCCGGGACGCCAAGACTCTGGAATGGGTGATTGCGGAATCGGTGCGGCTGAAGGCGGATGTGGTTTCCGCCGACGAGCGCGAAGGCGGGTTACGGCGGGTGTTGAATTTCGGCCACACGGTTGGCCATGCGCTGGAGACCGCTACCGGCTACCGCCATTTCCTGCACGGGGAAGCGGTGGCCTGGGGCATGGTTGCCGCGGCGCGGATTGCGGCCACGGTGGGCATGCTGGATGCGCAATCCCAGCAAAGAATCGCGGAGGCTGTGAGCGGATTCGGGGAACTGCCCGCCGTCACGGTCCGTTGCCAAAGCATCCTGCAGCTTCTGAAGAATGACAAGAAGACCAGGAATGGCGTGGTGCATTTCGTGCTGCCACGGGAGATTGGCCAGGTCGAGATCGTGAATGATGTGCCGGAACGGGTGGTCACGGAAGCCGTGGACGAATTGCGCCGCATGTCAAAGTAAAATCCTCAGATTGATGGATCATTCCAAATCCCCGGTCCTGGGAGCGGCTCCAGAAGGAGTTCGCGACCCGCAGTCGGCGGCGCGTGCCGTGCGCGCGATGTTCACCGCGATTGCGCCCCGTTATGACCTGCTCAATCATCTGTTGTCATTCAACATTGACCGGCTGTGGTGGCGTAAGACAGCGCGAAGCTTTTCCCATGTGCTCGCCCAACCGGATGCCCGGGTGCTCGATTTGTGCTGTGGCACCGGCGATATGACCTTCGCCTTGCGGCGTCGCGCCGGAAATTCAGCGAAGATATCGGGCGCGGACTTTTCCCATACCATGCTGCAGCGCGCGAGCAAGAAATCGAGTGGAACGTCATTGCGCTGGATTGAGGCCGATGCACTGCAGCTACCTTTTCCCGGCGGACATTTCGATCTGGTGACCAGCGCTTTCGGCTTCCGCAACCTGGCGGATTACGATGCGGGCCTGCGCGAAATTATTCGGGTGCTTGGTCCACGGGGAGAATGCGGAATTCTGGATTTCGGCGAACCACGCGGAGTGATCGGCCAGTTCTACCGAATTTATTTCAAGCGCGTGCTGCCCGCGGTGGGAACCCTGATTTCTGGAGTGAAAGGGCCGTATGCGTACTTGCCGGCCTCGGTGGAACGTTTTCCAGAGCCCGCGGAAATGCTGGAGCGCATGCGCCACGCGGGATTCCGCGAAGTGTCATGGACTCCTTACACCTTTGGGATTGCCGGGTTGTACATCGGGAGAAAGTGATCTCGGACATCCTGCAAGCTTCACTTCAGTTTTCGGGTGACGCGGCTGCAGCACCTGCGGAGAAAGAGTCCTCGAAGGCTTCTTCGACGGTGTAGCGCATCACTTTTTCGTAGTCGGCTCCCAGGAATTCTCTCAGGCGCTGCGTATTCATCAAGTACTCCCCGGTGATGTAGGGAGCGGCTTGGGGCGGGGTGGCGGAAATTCCCAGGTTCCACACCGTTCGTAACGCCAGGCGGAAGGCAGCTGTTCCGGGCAGGCGCAGCGCGCGGGCGTGGGCAATCTCCAGGCAGCGTGCCAGTGGGAGCGGCGTACCGCGGCCCGCGACGTTCAATACCGTCAGCCGCTGCGTCTCCGGGTCAGTTCTGCGAAGGATGTACGCGCTTAACCGGGCAACGTCGTCGACGTGGACGAACTGCAGGCGGTTCTCCAGGTACCGTTTTCCCATGGGCAAGATGCAGGGCAGGCGTGTGCCCTTGCGCCGCATCTCGGCGGCGCGTTTGCCGTAGCCGTTGGGCGTGCCGCGAAACGCGCCCAGAATGTAATTGTCCATAGTTTTGCCCGCAAAAATATGGGAACGGAGGGAGTACACGCTGCAACCGCGCAGTCCTGGCGAGCGCTGCTGGAGGACTTTCTCCACCTCCATTTTGTGAACCGCATAAGGCAGAGTGTGGGCGCCAAACGGCGCATCCTCGGTCACCGGTTCCGGAAGGTCGGGGCCATAGACCGTGACACTGCTCGGCACAATCACCTTTCGAACAGTGGACTCGTGACGATTGGTCTCGCCGATGGCTTCCAGCAGCCGGGCTGTGCCCGCAACGTTAATGCGCCACATGCGATCCACGTCAAGAACCCCGCTACGCACCGGGTCCAGGATGAACGCCAGATGGACGACGGCAACGATGTGCGCGTCACGGAGCAGAAGCATGAGCTCGCGGCAAGAGTCTTCTTCGCCAAGGTCCATGCGCAGAAAGCGCACGGGAAGATCGGTCTGAGGCGGGTTCAGGTCAATTCCAATGACGTTGTAATCCGTCATTTCGGGCAAGAGCCGCAGCCCCAGATTGCCGCTGACGCCGGTAATCAGGATGGCCGGTTTTGAATTAGTCATGCGCCAGCCGCCATCTCAGGTCGCAGACTGGCACCCGCGGAACTTCTCCGGACGGACTCGAAAGATGCACGCAGAATCCTAGCACAGAGAATCGGCCGTGCCTGTTCTTGAGCATGGTTCGTGACAACCGTAATCCCCAAACCTCCAAATCGGGGCGGATTTGTAAATGCATGCAAAGCCGCTTGGCGAGACGCGGGCAGGCAGCGATAATGCAATCATGCCCGAAGTCCCGGTCAGCTATAGCCCGGAATCCATGCGTGTGGAGAAGCGCGGGGTGGCGGGAAATTCCGTGCTGGCGGCGCTGGCGGTCACTGCGCTGAAGATCGTAGTGGGCGTCACCACCGGAAGCCTGGGCATATTGTCGGAAGCGGCCCACTCCGTACTCGACCTGGTGGCTGCGATCATCACCCTGTTTTCGGTTCGTGTTTCCGATATGCCGGCCGATGCCACCCATCAATATGGCCACGGCAAGGTGGAGAATTTCTCGGCCTTCATCGAAACCGGCTTGCTGCTGCTTACCTGCATTTGGATTGTGTACGAGGCCATCCTGCGTTTGTTCTTCCGCCACGTAGAGATTGCGCCGAGCCTGCCGGCGTTTGCGGTGCTGTTTGTCTCCATGGCAGTGGATTACTGGCGCTCCGGCGCTTTGGGCAAGATTGCGGCGAAATACGACAGCCAGGCGCTGGAAGCCGATGCCCTGCATTTTTCCACGGATATCTGGTCCAGTGGGGTGGTGGTTTTGGGATTGCTTCTGGTGCGGATTGGCCGGACTTACGGTATTCACTGGCTGAGCGACGCCGATCCGGTGGCCGCGTTGTTTGTAGCCGGCGTGGTGGTGTATGTGAGCTGGCGGCTGGCGCGCAAGACGATTGACGCTTTGCTGGACGCGGCTCCAGTAGAGGTGCGGAGCGAGATTGTGGCGGCGGTTTCCAAAGTGGATGGCTTGCTGGAGGTGGACCGAGTGCGCATCCGCCGCGCCGGTAACCGCTATTTTGCCGACCTCTCGGTTGGCCTGGCGCGCAACGTGACCTTTCAACGGTCGGAGCAGGTAGCGGATGCCGTAGCCGATGCCGTCCACAATGTGTTGCCCGATGCCGACGTGGTGGTGCATCCCGTGCCGCGGGCTCTGCGCACGGAAAACATTTTCGACCGGGTGCGTGCCGTGGCTACGCGCCACAATGTCAACTTGCACGACATCAGCGTGCAGGACCTGAACGGCCTGCTGCACGTCGAACAACACCTGGAACTCGACGAGCGCCTGAGCTTGAAAGACGCGCACGACCGCGTAACTGTGATTGAGGCTGAGATTCGCAGCGACGTGCCCGAAGTTTCCTCCATACTCACCCACATCGAGAGTGAGCCCGCCACCATCGAAAGCGGCAACGAAGTTTTGCGGGATGCCGAACTGGAGAAGAAGCTGAAGACAATTGCCGGCGGCTTTCCGGAGATTTTCGATATGCACGACGTGCAAATCAAACGGGTACGCGGCCGCCTGTACATCTCCTGCCATTGCACCCTGTCCGACGAATTGTCGCTCTCCCGCGTGCACGATATCTCCACCGAGTTGGAAACCCGCTTCAAGCAGGAAGCGCCGGAGTTGTTCCGGGTGCTTATCCATCCCGAGCCGAGTACGGATAACCGGCGGTGAGCGCGCAGGTGCAAGCCGCCGAAAGCCGCCAATCTTTCCGCGGCTATCTCTACATCGCCACGGCGACGTTCTTCTGGGGCGTTTCCGCCACTCTAGGGCGGGCGGCCTTTACCGGGCGTTTGTTGCCTGCGGGGGAGTGGCGCGCCATCGATCCGCTGATTCTCTCGCAAAGCCGCACCACTTTTGCTTTTCTGATCTTCTTGCCGATCCTCATCTGGACTCGCGGTTGGCGCGGTCTGCGGCTACCAGTGGCCGATCTCGGCCGGCTGTTTCTGCTGGGCGTGCTCGGCGTCGCGGCCTCGAACTATTTTTACTATCTGGCGATCCAACGAACCAGCGTGGCCACGGCCATTACCGTGCAATACACCGCGCCCGTCTGGGTGCTGCTTTACACGGTTGCCACGGGCGCGCAAAGGGCGACGTTGCGGCGTCTGATTGCGGTCGTACTCGCGATTGGGGGGATCGTTCTGGTGGTTGGACTATTTCGCGCCGGCGGCTTGCGCCTGGATGCGATCGGCGTTATCGCCGCGCTGCTGGCGGCGTTCTCGTTCGCTTTTTATAACATCGGCGGGCACAGCATTTTGGCTCGTTACGATCACTGGACCGTGCTCTTGTACATCACCTGCAGCGCGTCGGTGTTTTGGGCTGTGATCAACCCGCCCTGGAAAATCGTGGCCCACCATTACTCGACCGGGTCGTGGGCCTTCTTGTTTGTGTTCTCGCTGGTCTCGGTGCTGGCGCCTTTTTCTTTCTACATTGCCGGCTTGCGATATCTGGATCCGACGCGCGCCATCGTGGTGAGTTGCCTGGAACCGGTATTCTCCATCGTGATTGCAGCCGTGGCTCTGGGGGAAATGGTCCGCCCTCCGCAAGCTTTGGGGATCATTCTGGTATTGGCGGGCATTCTGGTCGTGCAGATACCGGATAGGAAATCGAGAGAGGTCTTGTTAATCGAGCCGATCGAATAACGTTGCGGCTCGGGGATTATTCGGGGCCTTTTTCGCCGCTTGCCAAATGCAGCAGATGGAAATATCGCCGCGCTTTTTTTACATCCCGGGCTATCTGTTCCCGCAACGCCTCCACCGAGGGGAACTTGATTTCATCCCGCAGCCGTTCGAGGAAATGGATTTCGACTTCGGTTTCGGGGGTCAGTTCCAGAGGATGAAAGTTCAGCAGATGGGACTCGACGGCAAATGAATCCACTCCAAACGTAGGGCGATTTCCAATGTTCGTGACCGAATCGAAGCACTCTTGCCCCACTCGTGTGCGGGTGACGTAGACCCCATCCTTAGGAATCAGCTCTCCGTAGCGGCTGAGGTTGATGGTGGGGACGGTGTACTTCGAGCCGTACCCGCGGCCTCGGCCGGCGGTACAGAGAATGCAAAACGTCCGGCCCAGCAGATGGCGCGCGCGGCTGGCCTGGCCTTCGCGGAGCAACTGGCGGATACGGCTGCTGGAAACAGATTCGCCGCGCAGTCGCATCTCCGGATAGACGACAACGCTAAATCCCATCTCCTTGCCAAATTCAACCAGCAAACTCACATCCCCTGCGGCCTTGTGGCCGAAATGAAAGTTGTAGCCCTCGTGCACCTCGCGGGCGTGTAGCTTTCTTTTCAAAATACGTTCGGCGAACTGGCGCGGCGTTAACAGGGACAAATCGCGAGTGAAAGGAAGCAGGAACACCGCATCCAGTCCGCAGGTTTCAAGCAGTCGCAGCTTTTCCGGCGTCGGGGTGAGCAGTTTCAGTCCCGCATCAGGTCGCAGAATGCGGCCGGGATGAGGCTCGAAGGCCACGGCAACTGCCTTCAACTTGTTCTGCCTTGCGCGTTGCACGATCTGGTGCAGGACTTGGGTGTGAGCGCGATGCACGCCGTCAAAGTTGCCGACACTGACCGTGGCGGGCCCGAAGTCCGCAGGGTAGTCTTCGAGTTTGTGAATAATCTGCATGCAAAGCTTCTAACCGCAGAGTTCGCCAAGGCTAGACCGGGAACGCGGGGGACTCATCCGCGGCCTTCCCTCTCAGCAAGCTCAGAAATGAAGCACCTCATCGGTCTCCCGGCAGCCCGCTCAAATCTCAAACTCCAGCTTCATTCCGTCGTAGGAGAGCCGCACCTGCGGCGGCAGGGTCGCGTTGGTGGCCTCATGCGCCAGATCGTGACAAATATGGGTGAAGAACGTCCGTTTAGGCTTGACCCGCTCTACGATGCGCAGCGAGTTTTCGACCGTGGAATGCGTGGGATGAGGCTTATGCCGAAGCGCGTCCAAAAAAAGAATGTCCAGCCCGGTTAGCTTGGAATACGATTCCTCGGGAATCTCACTGACATCGGTAAGATAAGCGGCCTGACCGAAGCGAAACCCGAGAATCTCCGCATCCCCATGCAGCACCTTTACCGGCTCGAAGCGCGCCCCAAAAAGATCCAGCGGCCCATCAATCGTGCGCAATTCCACTTGCGCCAGGCCGCCAAATTTGTAGTCCGCATCGAAGATGTAGCGGAACATGCGCCGCAGTAAATCAGCGTCCGCCGGCCGCGCATAGAGCGGAATCTTTTCCGGCCGGTGAAAGCTGAGTGGGCGCAGGTCATCCAGACCCAGAATGTGGTCCGCATGTCCATGGGTGTACAACACGGCATCCAGACTGCGAATGCCCTCGCGAATGGCCTGCTCGCGGAAGTCGGGAGTGGTGTCAACCAGCACATTCCTGCCGGCGTATTCAATCAGAATGGAAGGCCGGGTGCGGCGGTCGTGCGGATCAGCGGAATGGCAGACGGCGCAGTCACAGCCAATGGTGGGCACGCCCATGGACGTTCCGCTGCCCAGTACCGTGAGCCTCGCCTTCATGCTGGACTAAGTTCCCACGCTCTTGGGCGGACGCGCCAAGGCATTGGTAACTTCCACATAGGCCATGCGCACTTCATAGAGGGAGTTCTGCAAAAAGTTTTGCTCCGCCGAAGTGAGATTGCCTTTGGTTCTCTCCGCCAGCAGGCTGAGCGTGTCAATGGTCTGGCGCGCTCCGATGATGTCAACCCGAGCCTGTCCACCTTCCTCGTGCATCAGGCCGAGTTGCAGCATGGCGGTCATGTAAAGCGAAGCCAAAAAGCGCTCAAAAGTCATTTCCAGTTCTTTGGCGGAGTGCCCGCTCAGTTCCACGCGCGCGTCCAGTTCTTTGGCTGACTTCTGGTAAGCATCCGCCTGGGCCCGCTGTTCGTCGGCGGTCGGCAATGGCGGCATAGCAGGGTCTTCCCTTGGAGGAGCGGGTTCCGCCGGGGTGGTGGCTTCTGCGGTTACGTGGGAAGTGGAGACCTGCTCTTCCTCCCGTGTTTCCTGGCGCAGCTCCCCTTCCGAGGTGAACAAGCGCCGGTCAGTGACGACAAAACTTTCCTGCTTCTTCTCAGCCATAGTGGTTCCTTCAGTTTTTGAATACTTCTCGAAATGGGATGTCGGCTACGCTGACTTTGACACCGCCAGCCTCCAGAAGCTTGCCAGATTGCGTGGCTTCCCGCCGGATATAGCCCAGCGCCGCGAGTTGTCCGCCGCTAGCCAGGGGCAGGGAAGCGACGCTGGTGATTTCGCCAACGTCTTTGCCATCCGCCTGAATCTTGGTTCCTGGCGCGGGCAAAACGCCATCCACCAGGAATCCCGTAAATTTGCGATGCACCGCCCCGCGGGCGCGGATGCGCTCCACAATTTCCTGCCCGATATAGCAGCCCTTGGTGAAGCTAAGCGCGCGCAGCTGTTCGGTTTCCTGCGGCAGATCGCGTTCGCGGATGTCTTGTCCGTACCGCGGAATACCGGATGCGATGCGCAGAAGCTCGACCGCCGCGGCGCCAACGGGCTGGGCTCCTGCCTGCACCAGTTCCTGCTGTAGCCGCGAGCCGTGCTCCGGCGCAAGCCACAGCTCAAACGCTGGGACTCCGGGGTTGTCGGTGCGGACGATAGTAACAGAGGCTTCTTGCCGGATAAGTTCCACAAATTCCAGCGGAGCGAGATCGGGGAGTTCGATCCCGGCCGCGTTCAGTACTTCTTGAGCCTTTGGTCCGGAAATTCCCAGCGCAGTCAGCCGGCCGCTTGCTTCCACCAGCTCAACCTTGTCCATGATGATATAGCGGCGCAGGGTTGCCAGCAGCTTTTCGGTTTGCCCTTGGTCGGTGTCCAGTAGTAGGGATTCTCCACGATTGTAGGCGTAGAGATCGCCCAGAATGTGGCCCTGGGGATTGAGCACGAAAGCGTACACCCCGTGCGCCGGCGCCAAATCCCGGATGTTATTCGTGACCATGCCATTCAGCCAGCGTACGCGGTCCTTTCCCGTGAGCGAGAGCTTGATGCGAGAGGCCAAATCGTAGACTCCACAGGCCGACAGCAGCGCGCGAAATTGTGCCGGCGCGTCGCCCATACCTTCCGCTGCCGCCCGATGGTCGTGGAGAACCGTGGTCATAAGCGCTGACTTGGATTATAGCGGACCGATAGAAGGGAAGGGCTTCATGCCAAGAGCGCACCCGCGCATGGAGAGAACTAGAGATCCATCTTAATCCATGCGATCCGTGTTAATCCGTGGCCGCGCTCTTCAGTTAAACGCCGCCCGCAGCCGCCGCACCCCTGCCAGCGCTGCCGCATAGCGTTGGTCCTGGGAATACGCCATCGCGTAGCACTCTTTGGCCTTCTGCCAATTATGCTGGTGCTCATAAACACGCCCCAGATTGAAGTGGGGATAGCAGCGTGCCTCATAGCGCGGCGCGATGGTGGCTTTCTGAAACCAGGGGATGGCTTCGTCCCATTTCTCTTGTTCAATCAGGTAAGCCCCGATATCGTTGTAAGGATTGCCAAATTCCGGGTCCACCTTAATGGCTTCCAGGCACTCGGCAATGGCGCGGTCGTAGTTGCCGAGGAAGGAATACGCCCAGCCGCGGAACGTGTAGGCCTCGGCAGTAGGGAAGAGCTCGATGGAGCGAGTGTAGAGTTCAATGGCTTGCTGATACTCGCCCGCCATTTGCCTCTCGTAGGCTTTCCGGAGGAGTTCTGCGGCGGATTGGCGCGGATCGGACATAGCAAACTCAATGACTGAGAATAAGAAAGTTTATCGAACAATTGGCCTGTGGTTCTGCGCTCTGTGGTTAAGCTTTCTCTGGGCAGCGGCCGTTTCGGCGCAGACATCGCAGGCCCCGACCCCGGCAGCCAAGCCCGACCAGGGCCAAAGCGCGGGCCAGGACGCTGGCGCCAATAAGAAAATCTCTCCGCAAGAGGCGGTCGAGCTTTTCGGCCAGGTGGATCAAATCCTCAGGTTCGTCAGCCAGGATTCGGGGCTGCCCATCAAGCACGAGGTCAAGCGCCGCCTCACCAACCGCGATGAGGTTGTTGCCTACCTCGAAAAGAGCATGCGTGACGACAAGTCGGCACAGCGCGTGCAGCGCTCCGAACTGGTGCTACAAAAATTCGGCCTGCTGCCGCACAGTTTCAAGCTTAGCTCTTTCCTGGTGGCATTGCTGCGAGAACAAATTGCCGGTTATTACGATCCCAAAACAAAGACCATGAATCTGCTGGATTGGGTTCCGCTGGAGCAGCAGCGCGCCGTGCTGGCCCACGAGTTAACCCATGCTCTGCAGGATCAATCGTTCAATCTGGAAAAGTGGATGAAAGCCGGGGATGCCGATATTGACAAAAAGAAAGAGATCACGCCCGCCGACATCGTCGCGGATGAAACCGATGAAGTGAAAGAAGCAGTCGTCGAGGGCCAGGCGGAAACCGCCATGCTCGACTACGTCCTGGCGCCCACGGGCAGGTCGGCGGCCGAGGCGCCCGAAGTGGTGGAGGAGTTGGACGCGGACATGATGAAGGGCTCGCCGGATTCCGTCGAATTTCAAAATGCCCCGATCTTCCTGAAAGAATCGCTGACGTTTCCTTACCGCTATGGCGTCAAGTTTGTGACCGCCGTCGTGAAGGATGAAGGCAAAAAGAAAGGGTTTGCCGAAGTGTTTGCCAATCCGCCACGCATTACGCGGCAAATCATGGAGCCGCAGACTTACCTTTCCGGAGAGAGGGTTGAACCTCTGACGTTGCCGGACTTCAAGCAAGACTTTAAGGATTACGAGCGCTTCGACGTGGGCGCGATTGGCGAGTTTGATGTCTCCATGCTGATTGATCAGTACGCCAGCGTGGACGAGTCCAAGCGGATGTATCCGAGCTGGCGCGGCGGTTATTACTATTCGGTGCTGCCCAAAGGCAATCCGTCGGCGCCGCTGGGCCTGCTGTACGTTTCGCGCTGGGCGAATGCGGAGAAGGCGCAGGAATTTGGCCGCATTTACGCGAAGTCGCTGTCGCAGAGATATAAGCAGGTAAAGGCGACCGGCGAAAATGCCGATGATTTGGCTAAACTGGAAACTCTCCGCGGCAAGCGCTCCTGGCAGACGGAAGAGGGAACAGTCGTGATTGAGGTGGAAGGCGATACCGTGATGGTTTCGGAAAGCCTGGATTCAGCAACCATGGAAGCGCTGCAGCATGATGTCTTCGCGGCGCCGTCGCCGGGGAAGTGAAAGACCCCTTGGAAACGGCCTCGCCTTTCATTTTGTATAATCACCCATTCATTCCTTGCCAGTCAGATTTCTAGGAGGCTTTTTGCCGCAAGCGGAAATCGGAATCATCGGGGGCAGCGGACTCTACTCCATGCCCGGTCTCACCAAGACCAAAGAAGTCCGCCTGAAGACGCCATTTGGCCAGCCTTCCGACGCTTACGTTCTGGGCACCCTCGAAGGGCGCAAGGTTGCTTTCCTGGCGCGTCACGGGCGCGGGCACCGCCTTCTGCCCAGCGAATTGAACTTCCGCGCCAACATTCACGGGTTCAAGCAACTGGGCGCCGAGCGCATTGTTTCCGTCTCAGCTGTGGGCTCGCTGAAAGAAGAACATAAGCCGCTCGAATTCGTGGTCCCCGATCAATTCTTCGACCGCACGCGGCATCGCGTGGATACGTTTTTCGGCAACGGAGTTGTCGCCCACGTTAGCTTTGCCGATCCCGTCTGCGGCGATCTGGCGGGGATGGTCGAGGGCGCCTGTAAGAGAGCCGCAGTCAATGTTAAGCGCGGCGGAACTTACGTGTGCATGGAGGGCCCGCAGTTCTCCACCAAAGCGGAATCGAATGTGTACCGCAGCTGGGGGATGGACGTGATCGGCATGACCAACCTGCAGGAAGCCAAGCTGGCGCGGGAAGCCGAGATTTGCTATGTAACCATCGCCATGGTCACCGACTACGATTGCTGGCATCCGCATCACGATTCGGTTACCGTGGACCAGATTGTGGCGGTGCTGTTGAAGAATGCTGAGAATGCGGCCAAGGTGGTGCGCGAGACCGTAGCCGCGATCCCGCAGAACCGAAGCTGCAAATGCGGATCGGCACTGGCTCACGCCATTCTCACCGACCCTAAAGTCATTCCAGCGGCCACGCGGCAGAAACTGAAACTCATCCTGGGAAAATACTTGAAAGCCAAGAAAGCATGAGCATCTTAGCGGTAGGTTCGATTGCATTTGACTCGATTGCTACCCCTTCCGGCCGCGTGGAGAACATCCTGGGCGGCTCCGCCACCTATTTTTCGCTAGCGGCCAGTTATTTCACTTCGGTACGCGTGGTTGCCGTGGTCGGTGAAGATTTCACCGCCGAACACGAGAATGTTCTGAAAAAGCGCGGGGTGGAGACGCGCGGCATCGAGCACGCCCAAGGCAAAACGTTTCGCTGGGGGGGACAGTATCTGGAGAACCTGAACGAAGCCAAGACCGACTTCACCGAGCTGAACGTTTTTGAAAAGTTCCATCCCAGAATTCCCGCGGAATATAACAACTCGAAATTTCTTTTTCTGGGAACATCCATCCCCGCCTGCAAGCCGCCGTTCGCCGGGAGATGTCCGGGGTGCGCTTGACCGGCGGCGATACCATGAATTTCTGGATCCAGGGTTCCCGCAACGAGTTGATGGAAACGCTCAAGTTGGTCAACGTGCTGTTAATCAACGACGGCGAGGCCAAGATGCTGGCGGGAGAGGGAACCTGCCGCGAGCCGCGCAAAAAGTTCTGGCGCTGGGACCGCAGGCGCTGGTCATCAAGCATGGCGAATACGGGGCCACGGTTTTCTTCCGGGAAGGCGCATTTGGCATCGGCCATCATCCTTTCCGCGCGCCCGCGCTGCCCATTGATGAGGTAAAAGACCCCACGGGCGCTGGCGATTCCTTTGCCGGCGGCTTCATGGGCTACATCGCTTCCCAGGAACAGTTGACCCGCGAGGTCTTCAAACGTGCACTCTTCTACGGCGGCGTGATGGGGTCATTCGCCGTCGAGCGTTTTGGCACGGAGCGTCTGCAATCGCTCACCCGCGAGGAAATCGAAGCCCGTTTTCAAGTCTTTCGCGAACTCACCCACCTCGAATGACCGCCCCGGCAAAGCCGCGCTGGGACCAGGAGACCATTCTGGTGGCGTGGCTGGCGGCTTGCGTTTCCCTGGTTTCGTTCCTGTTTTATCTGCGCCATGGCTACGTGCTGCTTTACGGCGACGCCGTGGCCCACATCAACATCGCGCGGCGGGTCTTCGACTCCCGCACGCCTGGTTTGTTGCAGCTTGGTACGGTGTGGCTGCCGTTGCCCCATCTGGTGATGATTCCGTTCCTGCTCTCCACTGCCATGTGGCAGAGCGGCGTGGGCGGCTCCATTCCCTCTATGCTGGCCTACGTCTTGAGTGTAGTGGGCGTTTTCCGGTTGGTACGCGGCGCCTTCAGTCATGATGCTGAGCCGAATGCCGCAGTCAGGCTCGCGGCTTGGACGGCGGCGCTGATCTTCGCCGCCAACCCTAATCTCATTTATCTGCAAAGCACTGCCATGACCGAACCGCTTTACCTGGCGTGTTTCATTTGGGCTGTGGTCTATTTCAGCGAGTTTGTGGGGCGCGAGGATGGCGGGTCGTTAGTCAAATGCGGCCTCTGCCTTGCCGCTGCTTGTCTCACCCGGTACGACGGATGGTTTCTGGCTGTGGGGATGGGCTTTGCGGCGCTCTGCGTGGGCCTTAAAGCCTCACCGCGCAGCAGGGAAGTGCGGCGCGCCGTCACAAAATTCGCCCTGTTGGCGGCGGCTGCCCCGGTGTTGTGGCTCGCCTACAACGCGATTGTTTACCGCAATCCGCTGGAATTCGCTAACGGCCCGTATTCAGCGCGGGCAATCGAACAGAAGACTGCTGTTCCCGGATATCCCGCCCACCCAGGATCGGGAGACCTCAAAGTGGCCGCCAGTTTTTTTCTGAAAGCGGCGGAACTCAACATGGTGGAGAGCAATTGGCACCGCCTGTGGCTGGGCCTGCTGGTCGTAGGAACCGCCGTGTCTCTCGGGATGAGCCGCCAGCTCTGGCCGTGGTTGTTGCTGTGGGCCCCGCTCCCGTTTTACACACTTTCCATTGCCTACAGCGGTGTGCCTATTTTCCTTCCGCCCTGGTGGCCCTTTTCAATTTACAACGCACGTTACGGCATTGAGTTGTTGCCGGCCTTCGCCGTATTCGGCGCGGCGACCGTCTATTTTGCGGCTGGCCTGCTGCGTCCGCCGGCAGCGAAAGCGGCGTTGGCAGCCGCCCTGGCCACTTTCGCCGGCGTGAGCTATGCGTCGGTCTGGCAGTCTCAGCCAATTTCTTTCCGCGAGGCCTATGTCAACTCCCGCACCCGCATCCCGCTGGAGAAGGAACTGGCCAATATGCTGCGGGAGTTCCCGGCAAATTCCACTTTGCTCATGTATCTGGGCGATCACGTTGGAGCGTTGCAACGCGCCGGTGTCCCTCTCCGCCGCGTGATCAATGAAGGCAACCACCGCACCTGGAAGCAACCCTCCGATACTGAAGGATTGTGGGAAAGAGCCCTGGCCACTCCGGGCGAATATGCGGACATTGTGGTGGCATTTGAAGGTGACCAGGTAGCGGAAAAAGTTCAGCGGCGCGACCTGATCACCATTGCCGTCGTGCACGCCACGGGCCAGCCGGTTTGCACCATTTACCGGACGCATAGCGGGCGGCGTTGATCGTCTAATCTCTCCGCTGCCTGAATCATCCGTGTTACCTACCCGGCGATGACGACCGCCTGGGCACGATTTCCCGGTGATAAAATCCACTGAAGTCCGCACGCATATCGGAAACGAATGAATTCTTCTCTCACTGCCATTCCCTTCGTCAAGGCGAGCGCTTGCGGTAACGACTTCCTGATTATTGACGGGATACACGCTCCTGCGAACCTCGCTGACTTCAGCAGGCGGATTTGCGATCGCCATGATGGCGTGGGCGCGGATGGGGTGGAGTGGATTTTTCCAGCTAGCGATGCCGACGTGCGCGCGCGTCTGTTCAACGCGGATGGGTCGGAAGCCGAGATTTCTGGCAATGGAACGCGCTGCGTTGCGGCTCATCTCTGCGCGGAGCAGGCGCGGGACAGGGTGGTCATTCGCACCGATGCTGGGCTCAAGACTTGCGTTCTGACCGCTCACAGCGGGGCCGAGTACGAATTCGAAACCGCGATGGGCGAGCCGCAGGTGGGAGAGCAATTTTCCATTAAACTAGCGTCTCGCGAGGTACGGGGCCTTCCGGTCTCCATGGGCAATCCGCACTACGTGATTTTTGTGCCTGACTTTACGGTAGGCTGGCAGACGGAAGCGGCCGAAATCGGGCGCCACTCTGGCTTCAAGCAGGGAATTAATGTTGAACTGCTATCGGTAAAGAATAAAGAGAATATCGAGGTTCGATTCTTTGAGCGGGGGGTCGGGGAGACGCGGTCCTCGGGGACGGGTTCGTGTGCCGCGGCGGTCGCGGCAATCTCCTCAAAGCAGGCCAGTTCGCCGGTGAGAGTACATGCGCCGGGCGGCGTGCAAACGGTTCGATGGGAGGGGCAAGTTTTTCTCCGCGGCCCGGCAACCCTGGTTTGTCGCGGAGAATATTTCGTCGGGGAATGATTCCTATCCTCCAATGAATTCGACATCGCAGACTTCGCGCATCAAGCCGCCGGCGCTGCGGCGTGGCGATACCATCGGCATCGTTGCGCCCGCCAGCAACCTCGAGCGGAATGCGCTGGCTGTGGGCTGCGAACGCCTGATTGGCATGGGGTACAAGCCTTTCTACTTCGATTCGATTTTTGAACAGGACCTCTACTTTGCCGGATCCACCGAGCGCCGGGCGCGCGAACTGGAGGAGATGTTCCTGCGCGATGACGTGCGTGCGATTATTTGCGCACGCGGAGGCTACGGCGCGAACTACCTTCCTGGCGTGCTGGATCAGTTGAAAATTGAGCGCCATCCCAAGATCTTCTGCGGTTACAGCGACATTACAACCTTGCTCACCTACCTTACCGACGTGGTCGGCTTTGTGACCTTTCATGCTCCCATGGCGGCAAAGGATTTCTCCCGGGAAAACGGCGTGGACGTTGCTTCGTGGGAGGCTGCGCTGACCGGACTTGCACAATGGGAATTAAACCCAGCTTGGGATTCGGGCGCGAAGCCGCTTGTGGCGGGTTCGGCGGAGGGGATTCTCTACGGGGGCTGCCTTTCCATGTTAGTGGCTTCCCTGGGTACGCCCTACGAGATCCAGACAGCAGATACAATTCTGTTTATCGAAGACGTGGCAACCAAGCCTTACCAGATTGACCGGATGCTGATGCAGCTCAAGCTGGCGGGAAAGCTCGCGGAAGTACGTGGATTGGTGTTTGGCGAAATGCTGGATTGCAGCCAGCATGCCGAACAGGGCTATAGGCTGGAAGAAGTAGTTCTGCGCATCGTCGGTAACCTGGGCGTGCCGGTGGCTTACGGTCTACGATCGGGGCACGTCTCGCGGAGAAATATTACTTTGCCCATTGGAGTCCGCGCGGCGCTGGAAGTGGACGAACAAGTGAGCCTGAAGATCCTGGAGTCTGCCACTGTATCCGTGGCTACGACGTCTCGCACAACCGCATTATGAGCCAAAAGAAACACGTTCATCTCATCGGAATTTGCGGCACCGCCATGGCGTCACTTGCCGGGATGCTGCAACAGCGCGGCTTTCGGGTCACCGGTTCGGACGCGGCCGCATATCCTCCCATGTCTGATTTCCTTGCCTCTCTCGACATTTCAGTGGCCCAGCCCTTTGCCGCCCACAACCTCGACCCTCGTCCGGATCTCATTGTCGTGGGCAATGCCATCTCGCGCGGCAATGTGGAACTGGAGCGCGTCCTTAACCAGCGCATGGATTTCTGTTCTCTGCCGCACATCCTGCATGACGAGTTTCTTCGCGGCAAAGAAGTGCTGGTGGTTGCCGGAACCCACGGCAAGACGACCACGACTTCGATGCTGGCGTGGATTTTCGACAGTGCTGGGATGCAGCCTTCCTTCCTGATTGGCGGCATCGCCGAAAACTTTGGCAGCAGCTTTCGTCTGGGAGAAGGCAAACACTTCATCCTCGAAGGCGATGAATATGACACTGCCTTCTTCGACAAAGGCCCAAAGTTTCTCCACTATTTTCCGGACTCCATAATTCTCACCTCCGTCGAGTTTGACCACGCCGACATTTACAAGGACCTGGATGCCGTGGAAACCGCCTTCAGGCGGTTGGTGAATCTGGTGCCGCAGCGCGGGCGCATTGTGGCCTTCGACCAGGGAGAGAGCCTTGAACGTTGCCTGGCAAAGGCGTTTTGCCCGGTTGAGCGCTATGGGGCAACCGACAAAGCTGCCTGGCAAGTGGAAAATCTGCGCCTGGCGCCGGGGCGGACCAGTTGGAGTGTTGTGCGCAATGGTCAAACCTGGGCCGATTTTGATTTTCCACTGGCGGGCGAATACAACGTGTGGAATGCCACGGCGGCCGCGGCATTGGCGTCGGCCTGTGGAGTTCCGAAAGACTCCATTGCGGCCGCGCTGCAGACTTTCAAGAGCGTGAAGCGGCGGCTGGAAGTGCGCGCGGAGGTGAATGGCATCACCATTATTGATGACTTCGCCCACCATCCCACCGCCATCGCCAGCACGCTGGCGGCGCTGCGGGCCCGGTATCCGGGCGCGCGTTTGTGGGCAATTTTGGAGCCACGCTCCAACACTCTGCGCCGCAACGTACTGCAGAATGACTTAACCAATAGCCTCGCGGTGGCGGACGAAGTCATCGTCGCAAACGTATTTAAGTCTGAGGCCATCCCCGAAAGTGAACGGCTTAATCTGGAAGCGGTGGTCGCCGGAATCGCGCAGCGTGGACGGCGTGCCCGCATCGTTCCCGATGCCGACGCCATCGTGCAATTGGCCGCTCCCGAGATGCGCCCGGGAGATGTGGTCGCTATTCTCTCGAATGGCGGCTTCGGCGGAATTTACGAGAAACTGCCGCGGATGCTGGAGTCGTTGATAACGAAAGCGGCCCGCGAGGCATCGGCCAAAGCGTGAGGCTACAAGGCGACTTGTTCTGCCCGAAAGATGCCGTCAGCCAACGGCGGGGAACGGTTGCTTTTCTTCTCTTCCTCTGCGTACTCAGTCTCTTCGTCGTAAAGCCTCCGCTCGTCCGAGCTGATGACAACTCGGCGCAACCTGGAGTCATCCGTTATTCCGTTTCCCTCGTCCACCCCGATAAGCATATCGTGCGCGTAACCATCGATATCCCGCCTGGAGCGTCGGAGCACGATCTGCAGTTGCCGGTGTGGAACGCGCTGTACCAGGTGCGGGATTTCTCGCAATACGTGAATTGGGTGAACGCAAAAGACAGCACGGGCCATCCCCTAGCCATGCAATTGCTCGACAAGAGCCGGTGGCACGTGAGCGGAACCGCGAGCGGCGCCGAGATTGAATACGAGATCCTGGCCAATAATCCCGGCCCCTACGGCGCTCAGTTGAATGAGCAACATGCGTTCTTCAACCTGGCTGAGATTCTGATGTATCCCGTAGATCTGCGGCCAGCTGCGACTCAGCTACGTTTCAGAAATATTCCGCCGGGTTGGCGGATCGCCACGGCGCTGGCAGCATCGTCAAAAAACGAGTTCGCCGCCGCAAACTACGATCTGCTGGTGGACGCGCCGGTTGAAGTCGGGACTTTCCGTGAGCGTGACTTCGACCAGGGTGGCGGTCATTATCGGGTGGTCGTGGATGCGGATCCCGCCGACTACGATATGGAAAAGCTCCTGCCCACGGTTCGCCGCATTGTTACCGCGGCCACGACCTGGATGAGCGACCGTCCATTCGAAACATATTTATTTCTATATCATTTTCCGCGAGAGCCAGGCGGCGGAGGCATGGAGCATGCTTACAGCACCGCGATTGACGTGAATTCCAGCGTGCTGGCCAGTGACCCGCAGGGGTTTGCCGATGTGACCGCACACGAGTTCTTCCATCTCTGGAATGTGAAGCGCATCCGGCCGCAGTCTCTGGAGCCGGTGGATTACACGAGGGAAAATTACACGAACGCATTGTGGTTCAGTGAAGGCGTCACCAATACCGTCCAGGACTACGTCTGCCTCCAGGCAGGGTTGCTCGACGAGCCGCACTATCTCTCTCGGTTGGCTGGGGAAATCGGCGAACTGGAGCGCCGTCCCGCGCATCGTACGCAATCGGCGGAGCAATCAAGCCTGGATGCCTGGCTGGAAAAATATCCTTCGTACCTTCTGCCCGACCGCAGCATTTCCTATTACAACAAGGGTGATTTGCTGGGTGTTCTGCTCGATCTCGCATTACGCGATGCCAGCCACGGCACAGCTTCGTTGCGGGATATTTTCCAGTGGATGAATTTGAACTACGCTCAAAAGGGCCGCTTCTTTCCGGACTCCGATGGCGTCCGTCAAGCCGCCGAAGCCGTCGGTCAGGTGAATCTGGTGGCGTTCTTTCAGAAATACGTGGCGGGGACGCAAGAAATTCCCTGGGATGACTTCCTGAAAGGGGTTGGCTTACACCTGGTGCGCCACGCCAGCGTCGTGGCGGAGCCAGGGTTTTGGGCGGTGCGCAATTCCGATGCGCCTCCCGTCGTGAGCTGGCTTGATCCGGATGGCGAAGCCGCACGCGCCGGGTTGGCGGTCGACGACTCCATTCTGGAAATCAACGGACGAGCCACCAGTTCCGACTTCCGTCAGCAACTGGCCCAAGTGCTGCCGGGCAGCATGCTCCATCTGCGGGTGCGCAGAGGCGGCAGTGAGCGCCAAGTTGCGTGGAAGCTGGGAAGCCACGAAGATGTGGAGTTTGAACTAAGGGATTTGGATCCCATCACGCAGCAGCAAAAAGCCCGGCGGGCGGCCTGGCTCAGTGGACAAGATCAGCCGGACCGAGATCAATCGGACAAAGATCAGATAAAGCAGGATCAATCAAAGCCGGATCAATTAAAGCAGGATCCATCAAAGCAAGATCAATCAAAGCCGGATCAATTAAAGCAGGATCCATCCAAGCAAGATCAATCAAAGCCGGAGGCGCGCCCTTGATCCGTGCCGTTCTCATGCTCGGTTTCTGGGCCGCCATGCTTCCATTCGCTGCACTCACCGGCGTTCCTTGGACATTCATCACCGGCGATGTCCGCCTCCTCTACCGGATCGGCATGTGGGTATCCTTCACCGGAGTTCGTATCGCGGGCGCGCGGGTGCACACTTCGGGATTGGAAAGAATTGACCCCTCCCGTACCTACATTTTCATGTCCAACCATGTGTCGAATCTTGATCCCCCCATCACGTTGCCGCTGATTCCGCGCCGCACCTCGGTCATGGCGAAGAAGGAATTGTTCAGCTATCCGCTGCTGGGCAAGATCATGCGTCTGGGCTCTCTGGTGCCGGTGGACCGCAAGAATCGCGACGCGGGAATCGGCGCGGTTCGAGCCGCGGCACAGGTAATTCGAGACGGGATCAATATGACGATTTACATCGAGGGCGGCCGTTCATTCGACGGCAAGCTGATCGCTTTCAAAAAGGGCCCATTTTACTTGGCGGAAGAATGCCAGGTACCAGTCGTTCCCGTCACCATTTCCGGAACGCACTCCCTCATGCCGAAGGGGAGATTTGCTATCAAGCCAGGTAGAGTGGATGTAATCTTCCATGAACCCATCGAGCCCAAAGATTTTGGCGGCAGGGAAGAGTTGATGGCGAAAGTGAGAGAGGCGCTCAACCGCGGATTGCCGGCGGAGTTTCAGGCGAGACCTTTAAGCACAGAGGAAACCGTTGGACGTTGCTCTGGGCAGGCTCCGGCGCAAGAAGGAGGCTCAAGTCCGGCTTAGTCGTTGAAGCGGAATTTCCCCGCGGCGATTTCCTTCGTGTAACTTTGCGTCCTTTTTGGTTTATTCTCTTGGCGTTTTGGATCTCACCGCCCGCGCGATTTCCGGCAACTTGCTCAGAATCGCCGAATACTTCAGCCAGAGTTTCATGATCCACGGCGGGCGCGCCGCTGACGATCGCCCCCGCGGGCACGTCCCCGGAAACTCCACTTTGCGGCGTGACAATCGCTCCATCACCGATTTTGCAATGGCCAACCACGCCCACCTGGCCGGTTAGAATCGCGCCTTTTCCTATTTCCGTTGACCCTGCCAGGCCCACCTGCGCACAGATCAACGCGTCATCGCCAATGTGCGAGGCATGTCCGACCTGCACCAGGTTATCAATCTTCACGCCGTTGCCAATGCGGGTTTCGCCCACGCTGGCGCGATCGATGCAGGAGTTCGCCTGCACCTCAACGTGGTCGCCCAGAACTACCGCTTCCGGTTGCGCGATCTTGTACCAATGGCCGTCGTTGTCCTTGGCGAAGCCGAAGCCGTCCGCGCCAATCACTACGCCATTTTGCAAGATAACATGATCCCCGAGCCGGCAGTTCTCGCGCACAATGGCGTGCGCATGGGCGAAAAAGTGATTGCCGATCTTCGCCCCGCGATAAATCACGGCGTGCGCCAGAATCACTGCGTCGGCGCCGATTTCCACGTCCCGGTCGATGACCACATAGGCGCCAACGTGCGCCCGCGGGCCAATTCTGGCCGAGGCATGCACTGCCGCCGTCGCATGGACGCCCGGCTCATAGCGCGGCGCCTGATGGAATAACTCGATGGCCCGGGCAAAATCCAGGTAAGGATTCTTGCTGCGCAGCATGGCCGTGGAAATAGCGGGAGCAGCTTCCCCCAGGATCACAACCGATGCTCGCGTCGTTTTGGCTGCGCCCGCATACTTCGGATTGGCGACAAACGTGAGCTGACCCAGGCCGGCCTCCTTAATTCCGGCAACTCCCGTGATCTCGGTTTCGGGAGAACCATTCTCCAAACGTGCGCCCAATGCGGCGGCAAGCTGTCCAAGTTTCATAGATTGTTCCTGCAAAGCGTCCCGACGGTGATTGTAATTGGAACTTGCCGATTGCTGCTGGCAGGCATGCCGCCGGAAGCACAACAGCCCTCATTGCGAGGGCTGTTGCCGCGTGCTCGAAGCATGGTCCCAGGGGCGCGAAGTGGATGTCTACTTCGTGCGGTGGTAGTGTTTGACGGCGTTTTCAATGCCTGGACCGGCCTTCTTCAGATCGTCGAGATTCATGGCGGGTTGCAATTCAACGCTGGCATGAAAGGCCAGGAACCACGGCTCAGCCACCGCTGGGATTTGCGATGCTTCTTTCAAGTCAAAGAATATCAACGCGGTTCGCTTGCCATCTTCCGCGGTGAAATAGACAGCCTCGGGCTTGAGATCATCCAGGATGGATGCGATGGTTTTCCCTAAAGTTCCCCCGGCGATGGCGGCATTGGCAGCCTCCACGGGCATCGAGACCTTCATCAGACAACGCATAAGAGTGATCCTCCTTCAATTTGCATGCAGCGATGATTCCGCACGGCTGGGTGCAATCAGCGAACAGAAGTCTAGCCTTGGAGCTGCGGCTCGTCAATCGAATCACCGGGCCGGGCGTGTCCCAATCTGTCCGTGGTGGTTCCTGGCGAACTCTCGCCGGGAGTTCTCCCCGTCCCTTGCGGTTAAAGGCTTTTCCTCGCATTAGAAGTGCGCCCAGAGATTAGGCGATCCCGATGTGCCTTCACTTGTCCTAGGAAATGCCCCCGCCTGAAAAGATTTGCGGTCTTAGAAGTGAAAAGCGCAAAACGCTATAGATTCCGTGCTGCACCTTGAGTATTCTCAAACCAATGTCCTCGCTCGCTCTAACCGAATTGCTTGGATCTCCGGTGTTCGATACCGCCGGCAGCCAGTGCGGGCGAGTGCGCGAAGTGGCCTTAGTGCCTCAGGAAGATCGCTCCCGGGTTGCGATGTTCATTGTCCGCACCAAGACTGGAGATCGTCTGCTGCCGTCGGCCGCCATTGGTTCGATGGAAGGCGGCGTCTATGCCACCACTGCGGTAGCAAACTGGACCCCAGTCAATGGAGCGGAGGGGCTTTTCTTGCTGGAGCGGGACCTGCTCGACCAGCAGATCATTGATGTCCACGGCCGCAAAGTGGTGCGCGTCAACGACGTGGACCTGCACCAGGAGACCAGCAATAACCGCCCTGTGCTGCGTGTCGGCGCGGTAGATGTGGGGGTGCGGGGTGCCATCCGCCGCTTGTTGAAGGGAGTGGTCCCTTTGCTGGCGCTGCGGACCCTGTTGCAGCAAATGCCGCCGCGGCTTATCCCTTGGGAATTCGTCGACCTGATTGAAACCGATCCCGCACGCCGGGTAAAGCTGAAGATTTCCCACGAACGCCTGGCCCGCCTGCATCCGGCCGACATCGCGGACATTGTCGAAGACCTGGCTCCTGCGGAGCGCGAGGCCGTATTCGAGACGCTGGATGAGGAAGTGGCCGCCGGAGCGCTGGAAGAGGTCGAACCCAGGGTGCAGAAGTCGATTCTGGAATCACTGGACTCGGAGCGCGCCGCGGAAATCGTGGAGGAGATGAATCCCGACGCCGCCGCCGACTTGCTGGCGGATCTTACCGACGAGCACAGTTCGGAAATCTTGCAGGAGATGGCGCCGCAGGAACGTCAAGAGGTATCCGACCTCCTCGAATTTGGAGAAAACACCGCGGCGGGCCGCATGAACACCCAGTACCTGGCACTTTCGGTGGGAGCCGGAGTGGGGGATGCAGTGGAAGCCATGCGCCGATTTGAGGGTGGCATCGAAAGCGTAAGCACGATTTACCTGGTCGACTCGCAGGGCACGCTGGTGGGGGCTGTGCCCTTGGCCAAGTTGGTACTGGCCACCTCCACGACCCCTTTGCTTTCGCTTACCCAGGAACCGCTGATTTCCGCCACAACCGATACCCGGGACAATGAAGTGGCGGAACTTTTCGACAAATACAATCTGATTACCCTGCCGGTGGTCGATGAACACCGCAAGCTGAACGGCGTGATCACTTCGGACGACGTCATCAGTTTGCTGCGCGCGAAACTGTAGAGAATCCGGGAAGAGATTCGGTCCGGGATGGAAGGGTCCGCTTTTTGGGGTTTTATCGAGATTCAAGCTGTTCATATTCGCAGCCTCCGTTTATCCTGTTCGGTCACCTGAGCCCGTTCTGCGAACTTTGGCCATGAGATTTCTCAAACGCTGGAAAATCCAGATTTTGCTGTTCTTCGCCGTGGTCGGCCCAGGGTTCATCACCGCCAATGTCGACAACGATGCTGGCGGCATCCTCACCTACTCGCAAGCCGGCGCCCAGTTCGGACATCTCCTCCTGTGGACCATGATTCCCATTACCGTGGCGCTCATCGTGGTGCAGGAAATGTGCGCCCGCATGGGCGCGGTGACCGGCAAAGGATTGAGCGACCTGATCCGCGAGGAGTTTGGCTTCCGCATCACCTTCTTCATGATGATCGGGATTTTGCTTACCAACTTCGGAAACGTGGTGACGGAGTTCATTGGAATTGCGACCAGCCTCGAACTGTTTGGACTGACCCGCTTCGTCACCGTCCCGGTATGCGGAGTGATCGTCTGGCTGATTGTGGTAAAGGGACAGTACAAGAGTGTGGAGAAAGTCTTTCTGGCGGCATCATTCTTCTACATAACCTACCTTTTTGCGGGAGTGCTGGCGCATCCCGCGTGGAAAGACGCGACCATCGCTACCTTCAAACCTCCGGCGCTTCGCGCATTTCGGGACCAGGCGTATTTGTTCATGGTGATTGGCGTGGTAGGGACTACGATTGCGCCCTGGATGCAGTTTTACCTGCAGTCGTCCATTGTGGAGAAAGGGGTGTCGCGAAGACAGTTCAAGGCCTCGCGTCTGGATGTGGTGACGGGATGCGTTTTCACGGACGTGGTGGCATGGTTCATCATCGTGGCCTGCGCGGCTACGCTTTACGTGCACGGGTATCGCGATATCAAGTACGCCGCCGACGCGGCGCAGGCACTGCGTCCCTTGGCTGGCGACTACGCCTACATCCTGTTCGCGGTGGGATTGTTCAACGCTTCTCTCTTTGCGGCTTCGATTTTGCCGCTTTCGACCGCCTACACCGTGTGCGAGGGCCTGGGATTCGAATCCGGCGTGGGCAGGAAGTTTGGCGAGGCCCCGGTCTTTTACTGGCTCTATACGCTGCTGATCGTAGCTGGAGGGGTTGTGGTGCTCCTCATTCCCGGACAGCAGCTAGTGAGAATTGTCTTGTGGTCCCAGGTCTTGAACGGGATCGTGTTGCCGTTCGTGTTGATTTTCATGTTGATTCTCATCAACAAAAAGGAATTGATGGGTGAGTATGTGAATACGCGACTGTTCAACACTGTGGCGTGGGTAACAACGATCGTTGTGATCGGACTGTCGGTTGCCTTGGCGCTGGCGTCCGTTGGTGGGAAAACGGGAGGCTAGTTTGGGAGCTCAGAGCAGCTTTCCTGCGGCAAGCTCCTTGACCAGCGTCAAATCGGCTTCCAAAAAGTCGTACGATGGCAGTTCTTGCGCTGCGGCCCAGCGCATCTCGCGAAAGATGCGGTTTTCCAGTTCGCCGCCATATTGCCGGACTACGAAGAAGCGCAACTCCACCGCCGCTCCATTGGGATATTCGTGCCGAATGCGCGAGACTTCGTCTCCAATGGTGGCGTCAATGCCTAACTCCTCCTCCAGTTCGCGGTGTAATGCATCCCGTGGTTGCTCCCCCTCTTCGATTTTTCCGCCGGGAAACTCCCACTTCAACGGCATGGTCTGGTGGCGGGTGCGCTGGCAGACCAGAATCTTCCCGTCTTGAAGGATCAATCCTGCCACGACTCGTTTCATGGTTGGGGTTCGGCTCCGCGTGGATTGGAGTGCAAGTTTGTTTGACGGTTTGCTTTGCGCACTTTGCAGGTTTCCTTCGCGAGCTTCTCGATCAAAGCTCTTAACCGCAGAGTCGGCCGAGAAAACCCGCAAACGACGCAAAGACCATCCCGTCGGAGTTACCAAGTTACGACTACCGATGTTACAACGAGCTTCGCCCTCATAACGTTACAATTCACTTGTGTTCGCGCCTCAGCTTCTCGACCACTTTCAGAATCCGCGCAACCCGGGCGAACTGGCCGATCCAGACGCAGCCGTCCAACTGGAGAATCCCGTCTGCGGCGACGTTCTAAAGCTCACGTTGTGCCTGGAGGGAGGCCGAATCACCCGAATCCGCTTTCTCGCCAAGGGGTGTGTGCCGGTGATGGCCTGCGCTTCGGCGATTACGGAATTAGTGCAAGGCAAGACTTTGAAACAGGCGCGCGAGGTGTCGCGCGAGGCTCTGGTGCAAGCCGTTGGCAGCCTGCCGGAAGCCTCCGCCCACGCCAGCCAGTTGGCTCTGGACACGCTGCGCGCGGCGCTGAACGCGGTCAAAAGCTAGCCACGGATTAGCGCGGATTAAACAGATTGTGTAAAACCCAAGCTGTGCATCGGCGTTAGGCGCGCACTGCCTCCGGCGTGACCACCGGCTCCAGCCTCGCCGTGAAGTGCCGTAAGAAAAACGCCTCGTAGCTTAACCCTCTCATGTTTCTATTTTCTATGCCAACGCCTGAGCACTTTGCACCGGCAGGTTTGCGGCTTCCCAGCCGACAATGCCACCGGCTATTTCGCTAACGCAGCGAAATCCGCGCCGTTGCAACAAGCTCGCGGCAATGGAAGACCGGTAGCCGCCCGCGCAATAGACCAGCAAGGTGCGGTCCTGCGGCAGCTTTCCCAGATTTTCCTCGAGATGATTGAGCGGGATGCCCAAACTTCCGGCGATGTGCTTCTGCTCGCGCTCGCGGGCCGCACGAACGTCGACGGCCAGCGGCGGTTCACCCGAGGACAGGAGTTCCGCGGCGAACTGCGCGCTGACGCGTTCCGTTCTGGAGGTCAGTTCCGGCCGCGATTCCAGGCTGTGCAACCCGTCCTTCAAGTATCCGACCACGTGATCGAACCCGATGCGCCCCAAACGGGTTGCCGATTCGTTCTCCCGCCCAGGGTCCGCAATGATCACAATGGGATGATTTCGATCCAGCACGGTTCCGGCCCAGGTTGCGTACTGGCCGCCCAGCCCGATGTTGATGCTGCCCGCCAGGTGCGCCGCCGCAAATTCTCCGGGATCGCGGGTGTCGAGGATCTGTGCCCCGATCTCCTGCAATGCGAGCAACTCGTCGAGCGTTATCGGGTTCACCCGCTCCAGGGTTTGATCGAGTGTCGGCCGCTCTTCACTGTTGAGCACGGCGTCATAGGTAAAGTAGGCGGGAGCTTCCGGTTGGTCAGCCGTCACCACCCGAAGGAATGCTTCCTTGCTCATCGGCTGTAGCGCGTAGTTCGAGCGGCGCTGTTCTCCCAGGGTCGATACGGTCTCCTTGCTGAGCGACTTCCCGCAGAGCGAGCCCGCGCCGTGAGCCGGATACACCAGGCTTTGGTCGGGCAGCGCCAGCAGTTTGGTGTGCAGTGAATCGAAGAGCATGCTGCCAAGTTCGGTGGCCGACCACCCCAGCGCCGCGCGCAGGTCGGGCCGCCCTACGTCGCCTATGAACAAAGTGTCTCCGGTCAGGACGGCATGAGGTTGTATATCGCTGGCGTTTAGGTCGTAAACGACGATGGAGATCGACTCCGGAGTGTGGCCCGGCGTTTCGAGCACCTTGAGGCGTACCCGTCCGAATTCGAGCATGTCGCCATCGCCAAGCGAAGTAAACGCGTAGGTCGCTTTAGCGGCCCCGCCAAGATAAATATTTGCTCCAACACGATCGCGCAACTCCAAATGCCCGGCAACGAAATCAGCGTGGAGATGGGTTAGGAATACGTGCTTGATCTGGAGCGCGTTCTCGGCGGCAAAGGCAATGTATTGGTCTGTGTCGCGTTGCGGGTCAACCACCGCTGCCGTCCCTGTTTCCTCGTCTCCGATGATGTAGGAAGCATGCGCCAGGCACGGCAGATAAAACTGCTTGAGGATCACAGCAGACCTCCTTTGCTTGCGGACTGCGGCCTCGGGCGAAAAGCAATTCGCGGATAAAGCAGCGCAAATTATAGATTTTTCAAGCGAAGAAGGCTATTGGTGCGTCGAGCCAGCAGTGGGTCAGTTTCGTGATTACATCTTAACGATTTGTCATTCCGAACCCGCTTTTTGGGTGAGGAATCTGCTTCTTAGATCAGGAGAACAGCAGATTCCTTTGCGCGACAATGCCGCGCTTCGGAACGACAACTCTGTATAAAATATGCAAACTGACCCAGTACCGCCGAGCCAGTAATCGTTCGCCCAGCCAGCTATGGATCCACTATGGTGACGGGATTCGCCGCGCTCGATCGACGCAAACCAGCCTTCTGCACTCGAGCATGATGGTGAACGCTCTCAGCCGCGCCCACCTCCAGATTGGACACGCGCCAAGGTTCGGCGTAGCGCTTAGGAATGAGTGAGCCGTGCCTCTCCTCTTTCAGGTGTTCTGAACTAAGTCTGTCATCTAAAGCACCTTCTTCTTAGTTTCCGCCCTGGGTGAGACGGTTTCGCCGGGGTCGGAGGCGCGGACTCGGTGATCCCCGGGTAGTGAGCAATTGTGAACAGACATGATTTTGTCGTTCCGGCAAAATGCCGCAAATCCCACCAAAAAGGGGAACAATCGGAATGCGAGCTCCCTACAACCTAGCTATCTTCGAAAACTGCGCGACCTGCCCAGTGCGGGAGCAACATGTTTTTTGTAACCTTTCTCCCCCCGCGGTGCGCAGACTCAATGACATCACGTCCGCCGCAGTGTACCCTCGCGGCGCCATGCTGTTCATCGAGGGCCAGGAGCCGCGTGGGGTATTCGTGCTTTGCGCGGGGAAGGTGAAGCTGTCCACCACTTCGCGAGAGGGCAAGACGATTATCACCAAGATTTCCGAGCACGGGGAAGTGCTGGGGCTGAATGCCACGATTTCCAGCCGGCCCTATGAGGTTACGGCGGAAATGGTCGAGCCCGGGCAAGCCAATTTCATCGCCGCGGAGGGCTTCCTGCAGTTCCTGCGGGACTATGGCGAAGTGGCGTTGCGGGTAGCCGAGCAACTGAGCCGCAGCTATTACTCGGCGTTTGAGAAGATCCGATCTTTGGGATTTGCCAGTTCTCCGGGCGAGAGGTTCGCCAAACTGCTGCTGGGTTGGTCGGCTGAAGGAAAGGACTCAGCCCATCCTCTGGACCTGCGGGTGGAGTTGACGCACGAGGAAATCGCCGAGATGATCGGCACCAGCCGGGAGACCGTTACCCGCGTGTTTTCCGATTTCAAGAGGAAGCGCTTCATTCAATCGAAGGGTTCTGCCCTGGTGATCCGCAACAAATCCGCGCTGGAAGGAATGATACAGACCTAAGCTGGCTGAGATACTTCGATTGGCGAAAAAGTATTTCACCAACGCTCTCGGATCGCTTGATTAAGAGAGGCCAGTTATTTTCCCGGCGCATCTTTTCCCAGCGCATTGGGCCAGTACACTAGCCACCCCCGCTCCTCGGCCAGTTCGTGCAAATCGGGATTGGGGTTCACGGCGAATGCCTGCCGCGCCATGCTGAGCATGGCAATATCCCAGCGTGAGTTGCCGAAAGCAGCATCCGGTGTTTTCTTGACCACTTCGCGAATCAGGCGGGCCTTGCCATCTCCCGAAGGCAATCGGATCAGTTGGCTGGTAACTCGCCCGTTTTCCACCCGCGCGGCAGCCGCCAGGATTCTATTCCGCGGGATGTCGAAGCGCTTCATCGCGTCGCGTATCACCCACTCGTTGGTGGATGAAACTGCCCAGATTTCACAGCCATTCTCGTGTAGGCGGCGAACCAACTCCCGCATTTCGGGGAAGATGCTTGGCGCCACCTTCGCCTCAAAGTATTCCGCGGCGGCCCGCTCCACCTCGGCCTCGGTTAAACCTTCGTGCATGGTGACCATCTCGCCGCACATGTCGTCCTCGCTGACCTTGCCCTGGCGATAATCGGCGTAGCGAGCGGTCTTGTGGCGTATTACTTCGTCCGAGACCAGGCCGCGCTCGAACCCCCAGCGAAAGAAGCCTTCGCCGGCATCCCCCGCCCACAGCGTGCCGTCACAGTCAAAAGCGGCGAACTCTGGTTGCAAGCGGAGGACCGAGTCCAGGAATCGGGTGGCTTTATCTGAGAATTTGGCAATTGTCATAGTTTGGACGCCGGCGGCGCGGATTTAGAGCATCGCCCCGCCTTCCAGAATGACAAACTTTTATGGAATTCGTAAAGGGGAAGGGCATCAGCGCGGTACACCGAGCCCCGCGTAATCCTCTGGAGTATTGACGTTGATCGTAATCGAAGCATCGTCTACGGCCACATATTCAATGTGGTCTCGATTCTGCTGCTGCACTTCGCGAGCGTTCGCAGTCGCGGGAGCACGCAGGAAGGCTTCGATCATCTCCCGGCCCGCCAGAATCGGATGCCCATGCTTGCCCTGATACTCGGGAACCGCTGCCCACTTACCGTTCTCCACCGCAGTCTGAAAAGCCGCGAGCAGAGTTTTCAGCGTAGCCGCGCTTACCGGAGGCCGGTCCACTAGCGTGATCATGGCCGCGTCCCGGCCGCGATTGAGCACTTCGTGCAGACCTACCTGCAAAGAACTGAACTGCCCTCGCGCCGGTTCCGGGTTTTGCACCAACTCGCCCCCGTTGGCGTAAACCACGGGAGCCAAGGCCGGTTCATTTCCTCCAGCCACGACAATCACCATATCGGCAAATAGGCTAAACGCAGCGATTGCCGCGGAGAGAAATGTCTGGCGCGAAGCCGAGGTCAGTCTGGTCTCCGCGGGCCCCGTGGCCGGCGGCCAGGGCAGAAGTGCCTTGTCGGTTCCCATGCGGGTAGACTCGCCCGCTGCCAGAACCACGGCACAAAAACTCGGCGCACGGCTCATGCAGGGAAGATAGCAGAAAAGAAAGAAATTTCCGATTTTCAATTGGCCATTGAATTGAAGAATATTGAAAAATCACGATTCGGGATCGGGCTCGACTGGTGCTAGCGCTGCGCTGGAGGAATCCTCCGCGTTCAACTTCTTGCCCAAGAACCAGCTCATGTACGGCAGTTCGCGCTGCACATTGCGGCGAACCGCAATCAATTCCGCGGTGATGGCCACGGCAATCTCG
>CAWDCI010000033.1:0-48544 GCA_963800745.1 uncultured Acidobacteriaceae bacterium | reverse complement strand
AGCTCATTCTTTACAACTCCATTTACGCTTTTGGTCTACTCGACTGCGGCATTGTGCGGGGCAGTGTTGATCTTTGAGCGCCGGAATCTGAAATGAGCCGATCGGGCCGCGTCACGATTGTTGCCAGCCTGCTGCTGGTCATAAGCATGGCTGCCTCCGTATTCCTTCTGCGGCGCGTGGACGAAGCGCGTCCGGCAGCTACGCTGACCGAAGTTCTGTACCTCCCTTCTCCCCGGGTGTTGAAGCGCTTGAGCCTGGGGTATGACGGGCTGCTGGCCGATATCTACTGGACGCCGCGCCGTCCAGTATTTTGGCGCCAGGCATTACGCCGGCGCTGCCCATTACGATCTGCTGGCGCCACTGCTGGAGATCGCCACCGCGCTTGATCCGCACCTGGTGGTCGCCTACGAGTTGGGCTCGAACTTTCTATCGCCAAACCCTCCCAACGGAGCGGGCATGCCGCAACGGGCGATTGCGCTGGCGGAGTTCGGCATTCGGAATAATCCGGATGAATGGCGCCTATATTACGACCTGGGCTTTATCTACTACACCGACCTGAAGGATTACGCCAAGGCCGCGGACGCTTTTGCGCGTGGCTCCCGCGTACCCAAGGCTCACCCCTTTCTGAAATTGCTGGCAGCGCAGATGGCGGAACACGCCGGGGAGATCGAAACTGCGCACGGTTGTGGACCACAACATTCGAAACAACGGAGGACGGAAATATTCGCGCCAATGCGGTCGCTCATCTCCGGGCTCTCAAGGTGGACGAGGAAGTTACCAGCCTGGAAAAAATAGTGGCCGCCTATGAGCAAAAGACTGGACACCATCCTGTGACTTCGCGGAAATAGCCCATGCCGGCCTGCTGCCCTGGGATTCCATCGGATCCGCTCGGCGTGCCCTACGCTTTAAACACCAAGGCCGGGTGGAGGTGCGAGATCCCGACGACCTGCCTTTCATTGAGAAAGGCTTGCCGCTGGGTTACGTTCCGCCTAAGAAGCCGAAGTTCCTGCCGTCGGATTAGCTCGTAGCGTTGCCGACTTTGGAAACGATTCCCTCCGACTGCGCCCTTAGGGCCCCAGAAAGAAACTCTTGATTGACAATAATTTTACCGGCGTCGTCACAATGAAGTGCAGTTCTCGGTAGAATGCTGGAAGATCTTCCAGCTTCGCCGAGAGCGATTAGTCTTTGCCTTCGACGATCCTGCCAAAGGCCATTGTGCTCTCCACTTTCACCCGCCGAGTTTTTGCCATTGTCCTGCTGACAATTTGCGCCGCGCCGTCCAGTTCCGCCGCTGACGTGCACATCATCGCCCAAGCAGTGGACAATCGCTACAATCGCATGCGGACTCTCCGGGCTGAGTTCAGCGAAACCTATCGCGGGACGGGAACAGCACGCACCGAAACCGGAACGCTGTGGCTCAAGAAGCCCGGCAAGATGCGCTGGGAATACCGTTCCCCAGAGTCGAAGCTATTTTTGAGCGACGGGCAAACGGCCTGGTTTTACCTGCCGCGGGAACGGCAGGTGAGAAGAACGCCGGCAAAACAACTAGACGACTTGCGCTCGCCGCTGGGTTTGATGCTGGGCAAGACGCGGCTGGAAAAAGAGCCGCAGCCGCTGTCGCTTGCCCCGGATATTTCGCCCCTGGTTCCCGGGGACGTAGTCCTTCGGGGTATTCCCAAAGCATTGGCAGAGCGGGTAAATGAGGTCATTCTAGAGGTTACAGCGGACGACCGGATTGCCCGCATCATAGTAAATGGCGTGGACGGCTCGGAAACTGAGTATCGTTTCAGCGGCCAAGAAGAGAATATCGAGGTCTCGGATCAGCGCTTCCGTTTCATACCGCCCCCGGGGGTCGAGGTAATGGGCGGAGAAGTGGGCCAGTAGGCCTATTCGGGTAGATTCCATTTCAAGCATGTGTATGAATTTAAGACACTTAGTCGACAAATGGTTCGGTTTCCGGAAAATGGCGATGGGCCTGATCGAAAGGGCATATTAACCCTAGGTTCATAGTTCTCAATGCTAGACTTGGGGGTAGGGTAATCCATCCAGGAAAGACATGGCGGAATTCCTGATCAAAGTCGCGGACGAGCGCGGTCACATGGTGGAACAGGTGGAGCGTGGCTACTCGGAGGCGGATGTTCGCGACCGCTTTTCCCAGCAGGGCTACCTGGTCTATTGGGTGAAACCGCGTGGGATTCTTGCCGGGGGAACTTCTTTCTCTCGCACCCGAAAGATCCGGCAGAGCCAGTTCCTGATCTTCAATCAGCAGTTCCTGACGCTGATTAAGGCCGGCTTGCCGATTCTGAATTCTTTGGACCTGCTGATCAAGCGGCAAAAGGACGCCCACCTGAAATCGGTGCTGGAGAACGTACGGGACCGGGTGAAGAGCGGCGAATTGCTTTCCGATAGCTTTGCCGCGCAATCGGTCTTTCCGAAGATCTACACCACCACGTTGCTTGCCGGAGAGAAGAGCGGGAACATGGAGGAAGTGCTGGGGCGTTACATTGCGTTCCAACGCCTGGCCCTGACGTTCAAGAAAAAGCTGCTGGTTTCGCTGGTGTATCCGGCGCTGCTGGTGACATTTGTGCTGGGCATGGTGATGTTTTTGTTTACTTACGTGGTCCCGCAATTTGCTTTATTGTTTCAGAGCTTTAACGCCCAGCTTCCAGCTATTACGGTTTTCATGCTGGCCATCGGCACCAACTCGCAAAAATACGCGCCGGTTGGGTTGGTTGGGCTGATAATCCTGGTGGCGTTGTTTTGGCGCTGGAAAGCCACCGATAGCGGGGCTGAAAAAGTTGACCGGGTAGTTCTGGCCATACCTCTTCTGGGGGAGATCTGGCTAAAGTATCAAGTGGCCAACTTCTCGCGGATGCTCTCCACGCTGCTGGCCGGAGGCTTGCCGTTGGTGCCGTCGCTTGAGACGGCGGGCGCGTCCCTGGGCAGCCGGCACATTCTCAACGGGATTTCCGAGGCTACGACGCGGGTGCGGGAAGGCCAGCCTCTGGCCAAGAGTCTGGAAGAGCAAAAGATGTTTCCTGACTTGTCGGTGGAGATGATCGAGGTGGGAGAGTCCACCGGAGCTTTGCCCGCGATGCTCAACTCGGTGGCGGAATTCTACGAAGAGGACGTGCAGACTGCGCTGGGCGCGGCCATGGCGCTAATCGAGCCTCTGATCTTGATTGTGATGGCGGTGTTCGTGGGGGGAGTGCTGATCTCGTTGTATATGCCAATCTTCACCTTGGGATCGGGGATTCACTAGGATTCATGGAGACCTCGTTGAGCGAGAAGGACTCGCGCTAGGTCTCTACAGCAAAGGGAAAGCGGAAGATCTATTCAGTGGGCGCAGGCGGTTTGGAATGGCAGGCATGGCGGAACAGAAACCAATCTTAGTGACCGGCGGGAATGGGGGGCGGATCAGTCCGACTGCCCAGGCCGCGGAATTGGAAAAAGCGCAGGATGTAGCGCGGCGCTATCGCTGCGAGTTTGTAGACCTGCATGACTTTCAGTTGCATCACGATCTTTTCAAGAAGATCCAGGTGCACCTGATGTTCCGCTACAACTTTATCCCGCTGGAGGAGACGCGGGATGGCCGTCTGGTGATCGCAATCGCCGATCCCAGCCAGTTGATGATGATTGACGAGATCAGCCTGCTGCTGCAGCGGCGGGTCATCACGAAGGTTGCCACGCTCGGGCAAATCACCGAGATTCTCAAAAAGACCGAGCAATCCAAGAGAGTGCTCGAACAGGCCAGCGAAGGCTTCACGCTGGACGTGGTTCACGACGATGAAAGCGGCGACGAAACCATTTCCATTGACCGGCTGACCGCGGAAGGCGACAGCCCCATCATTCGCCTGGTGGATACCACAATCTTCACCGCGTTGCAGCGCCGGGCCAGTGACATCCATATCGAGACGCAGGACGATTCGGTTCACATCAAGTTCCGCATCGATGGCGTGCTTACCCAGGCTATGCCGCCCATTGGCAAGGAGCATCATTCGACCATCATTTCCCGCATCAAGGTGATGAGCGAACTGGACATTTCCGAGCGGCGGGTCCCGCAGGACGGTCGATTCCGGGTGAAGTACGGTACGCCCGAGCGGCCCATTGATTTTCGTGTTTCCATCATGCCTTCGATTCATGGCGAGGACGCGGTTCTGCGCGTGCTCGACAAAGAATCCATGAGCGAGAAATTCCACCAGTTGTCGCTGGATGTGGTGGGATTTGATGAAGAAGATTTGCGCAAGTTCCGCCGCTATATCAAAGAACCGTACGGGATGGTGCTGGTCACCGGCCCCACGGGGAGCGGCAAGACCACCACACTGTACGCCGCAGTCAGCGAAATCAAAACCGATGAAGACAAGATCATCACTATTGAAGATCCTGTCGAGTACCAAATCCGGGGGATTACGCAGATTCCGGTCAATGAAAAAAAGGGGCTAACGTTCGCGCGCGGACTGCGTTCGATTCTGCGGCACGATCCCGACAAAATCATGGTGGGCGAAATTCGCGACACGGAAACGGCGCAGATTGCCATTCAATCCGCCCTCACCGGACACCTGGTCTTCACCACGGTTCACGCCAACAACGTAGTAGACGTCATCGGGCGCTTCCTCAACATGGGAGTGGAACCTTATAACTTCGTCTCGGCTCTGAACTGCATTCTGGCGCAACGGCTGGTGCGTCTGATCTGTAACACTTGCCGCACCCAGGTGTCTTATCCCGCCGACGTGCTGGAAGCCAGCGGACTCGATCCCGCACAGTGGTCCAAGGTGGCATTCTTCGAGGGCCAGGGGTGCATTGAGTGCGCGGGAACGGGCTTCCGAGGCCGCACTGCGATTCATGAATTGCTGGACCTGAGCGACCGCATTCGCGAAATGATTCTGCTGAAAAAGCCGACTTCGGAAATTCGCCGGGCGGCGCGGGATGAGGGCATGCGCTTCCTGCGCGAGTCTGCGCTCGATAAGGTTCGGCTCGGTTTAACGACACTGAAGGAGATCAACAAGGTTACCTTCATCGAGAGCATGCGCTAGGGCGAGCGCGCGGCTCGCACCCAATGGACATATAGGGATTCCCTTTCAGGTCTTGCTTTTTGCGGCCTGCTCGGGTCTTATGATTACAAGGAATGAGCGCTAATTTCAGCTCCAGTTCGCGGCCGAACCTGGCCTGTGAAATCACGGCAGATCGTGTGCTGGCCGGCCGGGCTATGCAAAGCGGCGGTCCGGTGGAGTGCGCCGCCTACAGCCTGCGGCCGGGAGCCGTTGTGCCAGACCTGACCGAAGCAAATCTGCGAGACCGGGACGCTGTTTCGCAAAGTATCCGCGACGCCTTAGGAAGCTTTGGCGGGCGGGGGCGGGACGTGATTGCCCTGCTGCCGGATGCCGCCGTGCGTGTGGTCTTCCTGGACTTCGAGACTCTTCCCAGTAACCGGCAGGAGGCGGAATCGGTGGTGCGCTTCCGGCTGAAAAAATCGCTGCCGTTTGATATCGAGAAAGCCAAGGTGTCCTACCACTCGCACCCTGCGCAAGGCAGTGTGCGGGTAATTGCCGCAGTCGCGCTAAGCAGCGTGCTGGAGGAATACGAGTCCGCGTTTCTGGAAGCGGGTTACAACCCGGGTATCGTGCTTCCTTCCATGCTGGGAGCGTTGGGAGCGGCCCGGGCCGCCCGGCCGGCTCTGGTACTCAAAGTGGACGCCCGGACCATCAGTATTGCGATTGTCGACCAGCAGCAGATTCTTCTGTTCCGCACCCTGGAAAACGGCAATGGCGTGGATATCACCGGGGAAAAGCTGGCGGAAGAGGTTTATCCCTCGGTGGTGTTCTTTCAGGATACCTACCATCTGAATATTGACCAGATTTTTGTCGCTGGCCTGCCTGACCTTGCCGCAGCCGCTTCCGCCTTGCGGGTGCAGACCGGAGCTGAGGTGCAGGATTTGGCGGGTAGCGCCCAGTTGTCCGGAGTTCGGGATTCCATCCCTAAGTGGCAAGTGGCTGGGGTGGTGGGGGCGCTGGCTTAAAGATGCGGCTCGATATCAATCTCGCGACTCATCCCTATGAGGATCCCCGCAGCTTCTGGTTGCGCTGGGGCGGCGCTCTGGCGGCGCTGCTTCTCCTGACCCTGATTCTGGTGTACAGCGCGCTGGCGGGATGGTATACCGCGGCCGGCGACCGGGCGTTGATTCGCGAGCGCCGGCAGCAAATTGTTGACCGCGAACACGAACAGCAAAATGCGCAGACCATGCTCAACCGTCCGGAAAATCGGACAGTGCGCGACCGTTCCCAATTCCTGAACGACGCTTTTGAGCGCAAAGCTTTTTCCTGGACCAAAGTGTTTGAGGATCTGGAGCAGGTGATGCCCGCGCGGCTGCATGTGGTCTCCATCCATCCCCGAACGTCTCCTGACCGTCCTTTGACGCTCGATCTGGTAGTGGCGGGGGAATCCCAGGACCGCGCGCTGGAGTTGATGCGCAACATGGAAAATTCACGCCACTTTCGGCAGACCCAGGTCCTGGGGGTAGTCAACGCTGCTACCGCTGTGCCCGGAGACAACGTTCACTTCGATATCAGCTCGCTGTACGTGCCCGACACTGAACCCAAGCGGAGCACCCGATAATGCCTGACCTGCGAAATACGCGGCGCCGGCTGAAAGTCGCGTTTGTAGTGCTGGCAGTGGTGGATGTGGCGGCGGCGGCGGTGCTGCTTTCGCCTCTCGCCGGCTCCCAGCGGGCACGCCGGCAGCAACTGGACTCGCTATGGAAGGAATTACAGCAGAAGACCCGGTCCGTCGAGCCCTTGCGCGGGATGGACAAAAAGATCGTCCTGGCGCAGCAGCAGATCGACACTTTCTATAAAGACCGGCTGCCCACGCGGGATTCTGCGATCGTTGAAGCGCTCTACAGAGTGGCCACACAAAGCGGGGTAAAGATCGACGGCCTTAAACAATCTCCTAAGGATCCGGAGTCAGTTGGGCTAACTCCGATTGAAGTTGACGCGGAGTTGACCGGCAACTATCTACAACTGGTGCGTTACATAAATTTGCTGGAGCGCGATCAGTTGTTCTTCATTGTGAACAGCGTGGAACTGGGCGGACAGCAGGGTGGCATCGTCAAGTTGCAAATCAAGCTGGAGACGTATTTGAGGACAGGGGCGTAGTTGCGAGATGAGGATTGGATCGGAAAGCCGGGGAAAGCTGATTGCCGCCATCGTGCTGATGGTTCTGGCGGTCGTGCTGGTTGGACAATGGCTTTTCAGTTCCGGGGGGACGCCCTCGGAAGCTGCCCCGGTCCGGCCGTCAGAGAATGAGTTAGCTTTGTCGGACCCAACTGTTGCCGCCCCGGCGCCGGTGCGAAAGTTGCCGCGCAGCAAAAAGGAAGCTGGCCTCCGCTCGCTGGACCCAACTTTGCGCTACGACTGGCTGAAGGCGAGCGAAGACACGGAATATAAGGGCGCTGGCCGGAACATTTTCCAGGCGCAGATGGAGATTCCCCAGCCGCGGACGAATGGCACGACCGACCACACCCGGAGTGCCAAGAATACTCCGGTGATGCCAACTCAGCCGCCTCCGCCTCCGCCGATAGAGCTGAAGTTCGTGGGTTTCTCCAGCCACCCAGGAGAGCCCAAAAAAGTGTTTCTGTCGCAGGGTGAGGACGTTTTCGTAGCCTCTGAAGGAGAAATCGTAGACCGCCGTTACAAGGTCCTGCGCATTTCGCCCTCCTCGGTCGAAATCGAAGATGTGCTCAACAACAACCGGCAGGAAATTCCCCTGACGCAAGGATAGGGTTCGCTCTCAGGTTCATACAAATGCAGCACCGCACGCCGAACCGTCGCCGCAGGTCGGAGCAAGGCTACATCTTGCTGACGCTCACTCTTTTTGTCGCACTTTTAGCGGTTGCGGCAATGGCCATCGCTCCCAGCTTGATCTTCCAGATTCAACGGGACCGCGAAGAAGAAATGATTCATCGGGGAGTGCAGTACTCGCGGGCGGTCAAAAAATATTTCAGGAAATTTGGGCGGTATCCTACCAGCCTCAACGATCTGGAGAACACCAACAATCTGCGCTTCCTGCGCAAGCGTTACAAGGATCCGATCACGGGAAAAGACTTCAAACTCCTGCACTACAGCGAAGTACAAATGATGGGCCTGGGGACAGGGATCGCAGGCGCGACGCCGGTCTCGGCCATGGCCGCGGGAGCGAACTCCGGCGGCGGGCAGGGCTTCAGCCTGGGGCCCAGCGGAACGACAGGCCAGACTCAAAACCCCGGCCAGGAGAACGCTCCAGCCGATTCAACCTCCAACATGAATTCGCCGGGGGACCAAAGCGCATCGGACAGCTTGTTGGCCGTGCCCCAGATTGTAGGCGGCCCGATTGTCGGCGTAATTAGCACCAGCAGGGCAAGGAGCATCCGCTCATTTGGGGGCAAGGATCACTACAATCAATGGCAATTTATCTACGATCCTGGCATGGACCGCAGCAAGGGTTTAATCAATACGCCCGCCCAACCGCCTCTACAGGGGGCCGTGGCAAATCTCAATGGTCAAATACAGCCCGGAAGCCCGGCCTCCGGCGCCGGTTCAAACCAATTCGGTTCCACTACGAGTTCCTTTGGATCACAAGCGCAACCTGCGCAAACGCCACCCCAAAACCCCGCACCCTCACCGCCCGACCAATAGACGCTGGTCGCCAAAAGAAAAGCCCTGCCCGTGAGCAAGGCTTTTGAACTTTGCACGGTGAGAAACTACACCTGGAACGACGAACCACAGCCGCAGGTGCTCTTGACGTTGGGATTCTCGAACTTGAATCCCGCGCCCTCGAGCGTCTCGAGGTAGTCCACAATGCAGCCGTTCAGATACATGAGTGAGGTTGCATCCACATAGACACTCAAACCATCCATGTCGAACACTTTATCCATCATGCCGGCGCCGTTCTCGAACTGCATCGAGTACGAGAAACCGGAGCACCCGCCTCCCACGACTCCAACCCGCAGGCCGGAAGGGACAGGATTCTGTTGGCTCATGATCTCTTTGACCTTCTTGACGGCGTTCGGCGTCAGACTGATGGGTGCGACCTTTGGCTTGATTTCGGGAGCGGTTGTGGTAGCCATTCGTATCTCCTTGAAACTACTAGATAGCAGATTATATCAAAAGCCGGGTACAGAACAGCTAAACCTTTCCATACCCATAGCCCTTGGATGAACCAACGGGCTCCCCGGTCGCACCCAGAAACAAGTTAAATTACCTCGCCATTTCAGGCTATAATGCGAGGTGGACCCGGACCGAATACGGTTTTTGGGACTCCACACAATCCCAAGATTGTAGCAAGACCGGCGGGCCGGCTCGATGGTTGCAAGCGAGGTGGCTTATGTCCCCAAGCTTCGAGTGGCTGCTCATTTCCTGGGGTAGTCTCACGGTTGTCCTGATTGTCCTCTTGATCTACCGCAGCACTCTAACGATGCATGAGGACGATCAACTGTTCCTCGATGATTCCGAAGCCCACATGGCGAAGGACCAGTCGGAACTGATGGCCAAGGTGAACAAGGTGACGCCCATTGTCAAGATCCTGGGCGCCGTTTCGGGACTCATGTTTCTGGTCATCGCAGGCCTGTTCATTTACCAGGGACTGACCCAGGTACAGTAATTTGCCCTGGAGACCGGGTTCTCGGCCCGGTAGCCACCGTCCGAGAGTCTAGGGGCGAAGTTCTGTCTGGGCACCACGCACTGGCTGGTTCGTAGGGCTTAGCTTTCCAAATGGCGACGCCAGACCTTTGGTCCGCAATACGGACAAGTGATCGCCTTTCCAATTGACGTTCGTTCCGAACTTCAAATAATATTTTTGCATTGCTAACCATTGAGGAATGGCGTGCGCAGGCTTGGCGTCGCGAAATCGACCATCAGCTAAGCTTGGATCCCTCGAAAAAAGGACTGCCGTGACAAAAAGTCGATTGTTGAAGAAACTGCGCGCTGGGGGTTTTGTGCGCGTGGTAGGCATAAACCGGGTTATGGAACCGTGGATGACCGAAGTGGCAGGCAAAATGGGCTATGACGTGGTATGGCTCGACATGGAGCACCGTCACTACGGCTATGAGGTAATCGACCCAATTTCTCTTGCCTGTCGGAACACGGGAATGGACCTGATGGTCCGGATTCGCAAGATCGGCTACACCAGCATGATGTGTCCACTGGAATTTGGGGCCAATGGAGTGATGGTGCCGCATTGCCGCAGCGGCGAGGAAGCTCGCCAATGGGCGGATTGGATGCGGTATCCCCCCTTAGGCAAGCGAGGCTTTGACAATGCTGGCGTGGACGCCGATTTCACATTCGCCGATCCCGTCGACTATATGAAGCACGCGAATCAAGAGACGTTTCTCGTTCTTCAGGTCGAGGATCGCGAGGCGGTAGATTGTATTGACGATATCCTGGCGGTCGAAGGCGTGGACCTAATTTTCATCGGGCCGGCGGATCTAACAATCAGTTACGGAGTCCCGATGCAGCGCGAGCATCCCACCGTGCAACGCGCCATGGACAAAGTGGCGAACGCCGTGGCCAAGGCGGGAAAGTGGTGGGGCACCGTCACTAGCACACCGGAATCTGCGCAACTGGAAATAGATCGGGGGGCGCGCATGGTCACGGTCGCCAATGATCATTTCCTGCTGGTTCATGGACTACGGGACGCTTACCGGCGCTTCGAAAACATAAAGATCAAGTAATTCCCGTCACCGATAGGAAGATTGCAGATCCGTTGTTATTTCGAGCGCAGCGAGAAATCCGCTTCTCCTGAGGAGCCGGCAAACCGCGCATTCCTCGTCGCTCCGCTCCTCGGAATAACAATTTCAAGAGTTTGCGAACCACCCGAAGAGAACTCGTCCTCACGGACGAGTTCTCCCTCTAATCACTTCATGTTTGGATCCTGTCCCGCGCCGCCGGTTTGATAGATCTTGGGAATTCTCTTCTCTACCGTGGGCAAAGGCGGGAAAGCCACGTGCGGTTCCATTTGGTACCAGTAGGCCACCGAAAAGATGTTGTCGGAGCGCAGGTTGGCTTGGCCGTCCTCCATGGTGACCTTGATGGACTTGTGAAAACGGATGGGTGCTTCCAGGTGCCAGCGATACATGGTAAAGCGGCTTCCTGGCTGCTCCCCAGTGAACTCAACCAGACCGACTAAAGGAGTCGCATAGAATTTGTTAAATCCCCACGCGCCGTTGAAGTAGTCTTCCCCGCCGGTGCCGTTGATGCGGGGTTCTTTCTCGCCATCAATCCAGATCATGTCGTCGCCTTCGTTCCATGCCCCCCACTGATTGTTGAGGACGGAGAACATGACGCCAACGTACTCACCGTCACCCTGGGTATCCAGAATGGTGTAATTGCTCTCTCCGGTTTTATTGAACCAGCGAGGATCCTTGCGGGCGCCGGAAAAATCGTTGCCGTAAATATCTCCGAAATACCAGCCTTTGCAGGGGGCGCACATGCGGTATTCCGCGTGGAAATACGCTGTCTTGGGCGACACTGAAGGCAGCTTGACCCAGTCAATATTCCAGTAGTAGTCGGTGATGGGCTTGCTTCCTTCATTGGTAATGGTGATGCGGCCGTGCTTGCGAAAAGGCATGGGGAAATAAGAGTTCAGAGCCTGCTCGGGATTCACGACGATGAGAGCGGACTGAAAAATGGGCGGGGTTCCGAAAGCGATTCCGAAAAAGTTGCCCACGGGCGATTCGACGCTGGGATCTGATTCTCCATCCCAGTACGCGCGGATGACGACTTTCTGGTGGGCATACGCTTCCGACCACGGCGGCAGCGTGGTCCAAATGTGGCGAATCTCTGCCGGGCCCTCTTCGTCAAAAATGGTCACGGTCTGACCCGGTTCGACGCTTACGTAATCGTGATTGCCGCCGGTATGGTCAAAACTCGATGCTCGTTCAGACTCGTAGTCAGGCAGATTGGGCAGATCGCGCACCGAATACTGCCCGAACACTGGGAGCGAGAGCGCGAGTAGAACGAACGCATACCAATATGTTTTCATAGGCGTGGCCTCATCTTTGAGTTATTGTTCAGCATTTCGTGGATACTACTGGTGCCGCGAGGGCGTTGCGATCCGCTGCCCGTTCAGGTCGACGCAGGCGCATTGCACAACAGCCTTTCACAGCAACTCCGGCGTTGTGAATACCAAATCAGGTCCGCCGGAGGTAAGTCGTGTACTCCTCGTCCTGAACCTGGTAGAACGGCATAAAGCGCACTTTCTCCGGCGCGGTTGGCAGCTCAAACGTGAGAGGCGAAGAAGAAGTTGCTCTAAGCCCGGCTGCCGAGCCCAAAATTGATTTGTCGGCAATTGCCACCGCCGGATCCACTGCGACCATCATCAGCGGTCCCCACATTAGCGCTGCCACGTCAGGATGTTGATCGTCAATCTTCTCCAATCGGAGCGAGAACGGAAGCCGGAGTTGGACTGTATCGTTGGTCTGCCAACGGCGCCGGATCGCGGCGAAGGTGCCTGGCTCGGCGGCCACGGAGACTGCCTTTCCGTTTACTGAGATCTGCGCCGCCTTCTGCAGCCAGCCCGGAATTCGCAGGTAAATGGTGAATTCGGCCGGCGATCCAACTTCGACGCGCAATTCGGTGGAGTCTGCTTCCGGGTAGGTTGTAGTTTGAACCAGCTTGGCGGGAACATCGCCCACCTTCCAATTCACTTCGGAAGGGGTGAACAGATTCACGTAAATGCCGTCGGAACTTCGGAAATACGAGCTGATGCTATAGTCCGCCACAACCTGGGGGAGAGTCCCGGAACAGCAAGGCCATTTATCAGGATGATAAGTTTTGCGCGCGGAAGAATGGTAGTCCGAGTAGTAGAAAACGTAGCCGTCTCCCTTGGGATCCTTGGCGCCCAGCACAGTGTTGTAGAGCACGCGCTCCAGGCTGTCCCCGTAGCGCGCATCCGCGGTAATCCGCAGCAGGTACCGGGAAAGTTTGAGATGCGCATAGGACCCGCAAGGCGTTTCGAAATGCGAGTGAGTCTTGTCCAGACTGTCGCCCAGCAGGCCTTTGTTGGGAACGACAAAGATCTCGTCGGGTGCCCATCCGCCGGAGGCATAGGACTGCGTTTTCGTCAGTATCTCCCACGCGTTCTGCACCGCCTGCAGATACTTCTGTTCCCCCAGAACGAGGTAGGCGCGCGACGCCGAACACAGGGCATTCACATGACTGTAAGCATGCAGCCCGGGCAGCACATTCTCGCCGCGGGATAGAGGATCGAAATAGTGGCGATCCTCCAGATACTTCTTAGCCAACTCACGGTATTGTTCGTCTTGAGTGACTTCGTAGGTGTAGAAGAGGTTTTCCGGCAAAGTGTACGGCTCATCGTTGACCGCTTGTTTGGGCGCCTCGACGCGCTCGTAAGGACGAGCCGGCAGATACATGAGCGAGCCCTGGATGCAGCGTTGAGCAATGTCCACCGCTGAAGAGACTCCGGCGAAGCGACTGGCATCGAGCAGACCAATGGTTATTTTGTCGAGTATGTAGGCTGCGGATTCAGTCGAGGATTTCTGCGATGGATACCAGTAATTGTCGGATCCGATGGTGGCGGCGAATCCGTTCACCAGACGCTGCACCTTGGCTTGGGTCGCCAGATCTCCCGTGGAATTGTAAAACCTGGACAGCCCGGACATGATCTGGCCAAAAACCTGCCCCGCGCCAAAGCCGTCCGCGTCGTACCAGCCGCCCATGTCATCGCCAGGAGCCGGGAGACCCGCCCGCTGCCGGTAGACTTTCAATAATTTGTCTTCATCCAGCCCAAGGTAGGAGGCGTGAATCCGATCCTGTTGAGCGCGCAGGGGACCGCCGGTCAGCTTGACCTCCGCGTAAGAAAACACCGTGAGCTTTTCGCGCGAAGCGGATTGCATCTGGGCCGCGAAAGAAAAGGGGCGACTGACTTGGGTTACAGCCGCCGCAGCCGCCACGCCCTGCAGGAATTTCCTTCGGGAGAGGTGGAGTTTCATGGTTTCGCTATATTACTCCGTCGTCGCCAGCATTCTCTGGATTCTTTGCAGCTCATTCGGCATCGGCAGCGCAACGAAACCCTAACGTGCCGCTCCGGTCCTTGCTGGGCGACATCAGCAGGAGCTTTCCGTGCTGATCATTCCGATAAGCTTGGGGGAAATACCAGCCTGAGCCTTGCGGCTGGTAGTAGCTGCCGCCGCGAAGAATTGCCGCCCGCGTATGCTCATCGAGAAATTCCTCGGTCCACTGCCATACGTTGCCAACCAAGTCGTGCAGGCCGAACGGACTGGCGGCGACCTGATCATGAGTGCTCACATCATCCGGCCCGCGCATGCTGCGGCTTTTGTCAGGCAATGGGACGGCGGCGGAATTCCAATCGTTGCCCCATGGATAGATGCGGTCATCGCCGCCCTGGGCGGCATATTGCCATTCCCACTCATGCGGCAAGCGCTTCCCTGCCCACTTGGCATAGGCACGAGCGTCTTCAAGGGAGACCCAGGTCACAGGCTTGTTATCCCAGCCCTGAGGATAATTTCCATCTTTCCAATCTTTCAGAAAATTTAGATCGTCGGCAGGCCTGTAGGAAGTTGCGCTGAGGAATTTCCTGAATTGAGCATTGGTAACCGGGTACTTGTCCATCCAGAATGCCCGCACCTGCATTTGGTGGCTGTGATAGCGGCGGGGAGAATCCTCCCAGGGATACTGCACGTCCACACCAATGTCGTTTTCTCCTTCGATCTCGATGCCGTTCACCTTGAAGTAAAAATCGCCTGCGGGAATCCTGACCATGCCTTCGGGCGCGCTCGCATAACTCTTTGTCGCCTCGATGGGCGCGATTTGCTGCGACACAAACCGCCACTCGTGATCGAAGCTGCTGAGAGGTTTGCTGGTCATTTCCTTCATGGTCTGCATCAGCTTGACCATCCTGGCTTCGGCGGGTTGTTCCGAAGCGAGGATAGCCGCATATCCGTGGGCTTCCACGCTGAAGCTGAGAACCGCCTGTGCTCCCCTGCGCTGGGGCGTCAACTCCATCCCGTGATAAAGATCGTAGTAGTGCAAACCGGCCGTGTAGGGAAGTCGCAACTCGGGGCCGTCCAGGTCATACTGGGTGCGGTTTACCAGTGTCCATAGCGTCGCATGGGACGCGGGGAATTCGCTGGCGAACAATCCGTAGGTTTCGGTGGGATAGTATGGCCGCCAATCGGGGCTGGTGAGGAAGTCCGCGAGCCCGCGTTCCAACGTTGCCACGCGCCGCAACGCCTCGCCATCACCCGCAGTGATGCCATTCCAGATGCCCCAGACATTTTCCCAGCTCTCGTATCCAATCCCGTTGAAAAACGCGAGTTGGAGGTTGTCCGTCTTATCGCGCCGCCAGCGGCTGCACACGTTCACCATATGAGCGGGCATGAGCCATTTGTTCTTGCTCACCTCCGGAAGATACGGATAGTTAAAATAGCCCCAACTCATGGTGTTCCAGGACAGCATTTCATCGTGCAAGGGTTCGGCTTCCGGTTCGAGAGCGAGCGGATGTTCAATGGCGTCGGCGGCTTTGCGAAAGGCGAGTGGAATGCCCTCCAGCGTGTCGCCATTCACTCCGTCGGCATTGATCGCTTTCATCAATTCCGCGGTCGCTTCCCAATTCGGCTTGCCTTCGTCGCGGGTACCCTGATCCCACAACATGACGGGGAAAAGCACGCGCACCCCGCGGCGATGAAAATCACTGACCATTTGGCGGAGGCCATCGAGACCGCCGGGCAGGGCGCGCAGCATGTCGTATTGATTGCGGTTGTCTATGCCGATGTTGGGGTAGGTGTGCCAGATGAGAACCGCGTCAATGCCTCCGTAACGCTTCTGCAAGTCGTCGAGATAACGGTCCACCGTGTAGCGGTGATTTACCGGATCGTAGAAAGCGCGATCTTCTACCATCATCTGGGGCTGAATGAAACTGGATTGCGTCCATTGCAGCGCGGGATCGCGATAATAGGAGTCGTCGAAACCCATGCGGATGCGGTGCTCGAGGCGCCAGTGCTGAAGGTCAGCCACCCATTTGTCCAAGTCGGCAGGCGTACACAAAGGCTGGGCAAGTTGAAAACAGGCAGGCGCCAGAATGCCTTCGTCATCAAATTTTGCGTTCGTATCCTGGGCAAAGGTTGGATAGGAGCAGATAAGAAATACAATTGCAAAGACCGCAGTTTGCCATTTCATAACATCATCCCCAATGAATCGGAGTGGAGTTAGGGCGCTCAGCCAGCACACGATAAGCGGATGGACGGCAAATATCAAATCGAGGGAGCGGCGGGTCACCTTGGGAGCAGACAAAGGCCCGATAAACCACGAGGGACAGGAAGTGTCACAAAGAGTTTTTGGTTTTGCTTCCTTCGCGTGACTTCGTGCCCTTCGTGGTTTACCCGACTTAGCCGACCCTGTATTCCTTCACGGCTTCCGGCTTGAATTCAATTCCAAGTCCGGGCACCCGCGGCACCTTGGCCATTCCGTTGGAGACTTCCAGCGGGTGCACCAGCAGATTATCCAGCCAATCAAAATATTCCAGGTAAAGCCCGTTCCGAATCGCGGCCAGCACGTGGACGTCAAGCTCCTTGTAGAAATGCGGGGCCAGCGGCCGATTGAAGCTCTCTGCCAGATGGGCAACTTTCAGACACTGGCTGAGGCCGCCGATGCGGAGGGCATCGGGCTGAAGAATGGAGGCTCCTTCGCGCACCAGGAATTCGCGAAACACCCCGAGCGAATACTCGCGTTCGCCGGTCGCGATGGGAATCGCAGTGCTGGACGCAACTTGGCAATAGCCATCGAGATCGTCCTTGGCCACCGGCTCTTCGAACCAGCAAATATCCTGATCTTCTACCAGGCGAGCGAAGGCAATAGCCTGAGGTGGAGTGAAGGCCTGGTTGGCATCCACCATGAGCTGAACCTTGTCGCCGACCAATTTCCGCACGGCGCGTACACGTTCCACGTCACCCTTAAGATCAGCGCTGCCTACCTTCATCTTCATCATGGTGAAGCCGCGCCGCAGGTAAGCACTCGCCTCGGCCAGCAGTTCATCCATACTGTAAGAGAGCCAGCCGCCGCTGCCATAGATGGGAACCTGCTCGCGGTTCGAACCGAAAAGTTGGCAGACGGGCACACCCAACTGCTTGCCCAGCAGATCCCACAGAGCGATATCAATCGCCGCAATTCCCCACGCTGCAACACCAGACTGGCCAATGTATTCACAGTGCGCGTAGCACATCTGCCAAATCCCGGAGATATCGCGCGGGTCTTTTCCCAGCACCAGTTTCTTCAGTTCGGTATCGACAATCCCCCGCAGCAACTCCGGCCCGTAATCAAAAGTGAGCATGAAGGCGTTGCCCACAAGACCGTCATCGGTGAAGACATCCACCAGGATCCATTGAATGTGGTTGAGAACGTGAGTCGAGTCGGCGATGGGCGGATTGAGTGGGACCGAAAGCAACGTTGTACGGATATCTTTAATTTTCATTCGTTATCGGCTCGCAGTTTGTGGCGCCCAACTGTCAATCACCAGATAGGGAGTTTGCTCCTGGACATCTGGGTAGTTGGCGGCATTACCATCTTCGTCCACTGCCTCGAAGTAGTAAAGAATTCCCTCGGGGGTAAGCGGCACAGTGGCAGTATAGTTGCCTCCGCCGGGGCGCATTTCGATGGGAACCCACTCGTAGTAAGCAGGCATGATTTTGTAATAGACCCGAACGGATTTGATTTTAGATTTGTCCTGGACCTTCACGGTCAGGTTGACCGAATCGCCGGTTGCAGGCGCAGCGAGCGGAGTGTAGGAAAACACCGGCTTGGAGTCGTTGTCGTTTACCAGTACACGAAATGGAGGGCGATGAGCGATGGTCTCGTCGTAGTCACTCCATCTTCCCGAATTCGCTCCGAAGTAATAGTCGAGAGAACCGGGAACGATTTGATCTCCGGGAATCGTGATACTCCAGGTTCGCGCAGGCCCGCTGTCCTGCTTTAGCTCAAGTTTTGTGTACCCGGCAGCCTGCGCGTTCCGAAAGAAAGCATAAACATGAGGATCATCGGACGGGGTTGCGTAGGTGGCTGTCAGAGTCATTGGTTTCCCTGGTTCCACTTTCGCGGGCGGCACGTGGCCGATAACTACGCCGACTCCGCCCTGCTGCGGAAGGCGCCGAAACGTCGTTTCCAGACTGTTCAACTGATCGAGATCCACTCCAAGACTTCGGCCTTCATCCCTCCAGCGGAAATCTTTAACCCCCATTCGAATATATTCGGGGACGTAGCCGAAGTGCTGCTCCGTGACATCAGACAGATGGTCCCAGTCGGAGGCGGCCCGTTGCATGTAGTCGTAGGCCTGGGTTAATTCCGGATGGTCAAAGGTACGTTCGTAAAACTTGAGGTGGGTGGCGGAGAGAATGCGGTCGCGATAGTACTTGCCAAGCCAGGCGACGGCTTCAATATCCATGCGAATGCAATCAAAGTTTTTCGCCGAATCCGGATTCAGTTTAGCGGCCTCTTCAATTCCATCTTCACTTGCGGTCGCGGCCTTATCGAGATAATTGGCCGCTTCGACGGGAGTCATCTTGCCCGTCACAACCCCGTTCAATTGGTCATCCACATAGGTAGCGGGGGAGGCCATCGCGGTGCGATCGAGTGTGTTGACCCGCAGAATATCATCGTTGTTGCCGCCATACGGGGCCAGCCGACTTCCCTGCCAAAGCCGGACGCGGGCGCTAAAGGCGTGATCGCCGTTTTCGAACTCCGGGGCATAGTCCTGATGATCCATGCCAATATTGTGGTACGAGTAGACGAATGGAACGAATCTTGCTGCTTTCCGCCAAGGCCTTGAACACCAGCGGTCCAGCTTGCGCCCCGAAGTGGCTTACAAACTCATTCACGAAGACTTGGTCGGGCACGTCGGGATCGTAAGCAGTACGGCCCCAGATCAAGTGCCAGACCCACTCCCGCTCGACCATCCATTTATAGAAATGGTGATCGGTCTTAGGATTGTTGTGCAAGTAATCGGCGGCGGGCATGTAGGCTTCCATGGGTTCCATGGAGAACCCGACACCATCCCCGAATTTGCAGCTGCGCACGGTTCGCCGCGCGAACTCCGGAGACCCCCAATAGAAGACCCGATGCGTGCCGTGGGCGCGAATCTGCCAGATGATGGAGAAGTTCTGCGGCTTGTCAGCGTAATTCTCAAAAGAACCACTGGGCGGATATTGGCGGCCTCCGAGCGACGCCTGATACGGCGAGCCTAGCTGCTCCCCGTTATACTTGGGTTCAATGTAGAAGTGGTTCTTGTTGGAGGCGGCCAACTCCCGCACTTTTTGCGGGTCGGCGATCCAGGTGCGCAAATAGACCTTTTGCGTGGGTGGGAGTTCGGCTAGAGCCGCCATATAGGTTTTCTGGTAGAAATCCTCGGGCTGCCCGGACTCACCCACGCGGAAACCAAACATCCACAGACCGGGTAGTTGCTTGAGAAAACTGAGCACCGCTTCGCGGGTGTACTGCACGAGGCGCGGCCCCTCCAAGTACTGCTGCGGCACATCAACCCAGCGTTCGTCCACTCCGACGCGGCGAGTTTTCCACGGTCCAATTGGCGGCGGAGCCTCATAGTTCATGTAGCCGACTTTGATGCCTCGGTCGGCCGCCATCTGGATCACCTGACGAAAACGTGCGAGATTCTTTCCCGCCCGCTCGGGGCCAACCCCAACCTCTGGAAAGTCGGGCAAGCTAAGAAAATACGAAAAACCATTGGGGAAACTAATGGTGACCGCATCGCACAGTCCGTGGATATCGAGAAAGTTGTAGCGGCTGCGCGCCATGATATCCAGGTAGGCCTTCCAGTAGTCGTCGGACCAGAAGGCGCCGTCGGGATTGTCCACATCCTGCACAGTCAAAAACATATTGACGCCGCGCACCTCGAGGTAGGGCGACTTGCTCACCGGCTTGATCGCCGAGGCCCAATCGGTTCCTGGCTGACTGCTGATCTGCTCCGCGAGCTCAAATTCCCCGTACATAGCGCCAGTGGGGTCACTGCCATCCACAAACGCAACCCGCTTGCTGGAGGAGAGTGAGAGGGCGTAGGACTCTGGCTTATCGGCAGCTTTTTGGCGGGCATCATTTTTCGCAGCGCTAACGCCTTTCTCGCTAACAATGACGGCAAAGTCCGCCGATGATCTTTGAGTATCGACTTTGACCTCTAATCCGCGTTTACTAAGTGCTTCGCGCAGCACCTCCGCCCCGGATTTCAGTGGGGCAGCGGCATCTTGCGGAAGGACCACTACAGCAGTTTTTGGTGCGGATTCGGCGCAGGCTGAGCCTTGCGCGAGCGCGAAACAGAACATTATCGACAGAATGGCCAGCCAATACCAAGCGCGTGCAACCTTCACCAGTTTCTCTCCTTATCAAATCTCGATTAAGAGGAAACGCTGGGCCGCCGGACGCTGGCGCCTGGTTTCCAGTCTGAATGGGGGCGTCCGCAAGTCCACCTTAGTTGTGCGGAAGCTCCAAATAGTGGCTCGTCTGGACTTCTGCCGGCGCTGCCATAACTTCCAGGCGTTCAATGTCGAAGTCCTTATAAAGATCGAGACAAAAAAGCTCGGGAGCCTGATCGAATTGCACCGGCAAGTCGAGCACGTACCCGAGGCTGTGGATGCCATCACGAACCGCAATTTCAGAAAAAAGGTCGGGCTCAAGAGACGCAGCCACGAGCGCCACGGCCTGGTTCCGCATGCCACCGACTTCAAGACGCACCTTGGAGACGCCAGTTCGTTCCTTTGCCCAGCGGGCGATCCCGATGAGTTGCGCAGCCTGTATTCCGAGCGGGCGGGCGCCTTCACCATCCACCATTTGCGCAAACAGAAACGGATATTCATTTTTCCAGGCCGGGCCCATGAACATCAAATCCAACGCCAGGACTTGCTCACCCCGGCTGAATCGCAGGAAGACATCGTGGGCTCCCGCCTCTTTGCCCCCGTCGTTGAGCACAATGGTTACCGGTGCAGAGTCCGAACTTTGAAGGACAGAGCGCAACCATATCCCGTTGGCGCTCAACCCGTTATTCATCTGGAATAAATAGGAGATCGATTGCAAGCCGTGGTGCTTGGTCATCGCGACCGGCCAGGGTTGCTGAACCGCAACCGGCTTGTAGCGGACAACCTCTTTGAGTTTGGTTCTTTCGGAAGTCGCCCAAGCCGCTTTGGCCGAGGCATCGCTTGGAATCGGATCGCGGGTGATTCCCTGACCGAGCTTACGCGCCAAATCGAGCATCGTCAGATTGTCTTTGGGCAGCGGAGTGACCAGTTCTTCATAGCTCTTAACCTGAGCCGCTACGCCGTCTTCGTTCTCGATCGGAGGAAGCCCAAACTGTTTGGTGAAGAAGCCGTAGTCGGCGAGGCGATTGTCGAGTTGATAGTTGTGGTTGCCAGGATCGCGATTTTCATGCCAGGTGAAAACATCGGATTTTCCGTAAAGATTGAAGAATGGCAGAACGGCGTCATAGACCCGAGGCTTGACGATGGCCGCGCGGAAACAGCAATCGTCCTCGCCATTGTAGGTCAGCAGCGCGGGCCGTGGCGCCAGCAACGCCACCAGGAAAGGATAGTCTGAGCCTTGCAGAAGATCTGTGGCCCACTGTTCTACGTCGCCAAAGTCGCCGTATTCCTTCACTTCTACGCGAGAGACAGCGGAAGAAAATCCGGCAACCGGGTTCGCGGCTTTCACCCGCTCGTCCAGAGAACTGAGAACGATGGTCTGCCAGCCGCCTCCGGAGAGGCCCGTTACCCCGATGCGGTTGCGGTCCACACTCGGATGGTTGTAGAGATAATCGAGGCCGCGGCGCATCTCCAAATAAAAAATGCCCAGTCCAGTGGCGCCCACTAAATCCAAGTGGGCGGCGTCCCAATGTTCATTTCCTTTTTTATCGAGTTCGCCGAAGCCGAACCACTCCAGATTCAACGCTAGGATGCCATGCTTGGCGTAGGTGATGCAGCGCTTCTGCTTGAACTCATAGGCGTAGCCCGAGGGACCATCATGACCGGCCAAGTTCAGAATCGCCGGCGCTTTGCCGTTGAGGTGGTCGGGTTCGTAAAGAAGAGCGGAAGACTCAAACCCAGGAACAATCTCGTAGCGGAACTTACGGATACGATAGCCGTCGCCGGTCTCGATGACGCCCGCTTCTTCAAACTTGGGCGCCGACTCGACCCATTCCTTGGGCCAACCGTGATAAACCACGTCGTCGAGGAGATGATGGCGCAGGCGAGCCGCGGCGGAGGTCCACTCCTGAGGTGTTGCCGGGACTTTCGGCAGTGGCGCGGTTGCGTTGATAAGATATTGGCGGATTTGAAACTCGGCGACCGCGGGAGGAAGGATTTCGTCCTTGAGGATGGTTTGAATGTCCTCTGCTTCGCCTTGCGCCCAAGCCATAGCCGCCCACGAAACCATCAGACCGACCACCAAATACATTTTCCAGTTCAAATTTCGTCTCAGGCAAAGCAATTTCGTCCCTCCGTTTCGGACGGTTATTTAAAGATTGGAGCAGCTTTTGCGTCCTTGTTTCAAGGAAATATGCGGCGAAGCATCAATACCAAATGGGCGCGCAGGTGTCAATATATTTCAACCAGGACGGGAAATATTTCCCACAATATGTGAAGTTCCAGGCGTAGCGCTTGAAATATTCTTGACACAATCGGATTCCCCCGCGATTATGGACCCTCCGAAATCTGCGGGCAAAGGATGGCCCTGGCACCGCGACATTGTTCAGGAATCAGACAAACGTGAAAACCAAAGCCCCCAATTTCAAGGATGTCGCACACGCCGCCGGGGTCAGCTTCGCAACCGTCTCACGCGTGGCTACAAACAGCGCCCGGGTGAGCCCGGACATCCTGCAGCGCGTCACCGAGGCGGCGCAAAAGCTGGGCGTTGATCTGCAACGCAAGAACAAGGCCAAGGTGATCGGCTTCATCCTAAGTAACCGCAAGATGCTGCATCCCTTCCATTCCTTGCTTCTAGCCGGCGCCGAAGCGTACTGCACGGAATCTGACTACAACACATTGTTCGTGCCGATCCACTACGGAGCAAAAGTTCCGTGGCGCGAGCTCCAGTTGCCTCACATTCTGCTGCGGCATGATCTGGTTCACGGGTTCATTCTTGTGGGATCGAACACCCAAAATCTGCTCGACTTTCTAACCCACAAAAGAGTGCGCTTCGCCGTTCTGGGGAACAACATGATCGGGAATTGGCGTGAGCATGAATACGACGTTGCGTGGTTCGATGACATTCTCGGGGCCTACGAGATGACCCAGCATCTTCTCTCTCGGGGCACCGCGACATCTGGTATGTCGGCAATTGCCGCCTTCCCTGGTTTGCCCGGCGTTATGAAGGATATCGCCGGGCCATGATCGAAGCGGACCTCGCTCCCAGATTAAGCGAGGTTGACGCAGAGAAAGATGAGGACGTGGGCTACCTGGCCACCAAGTCTATTCTGAACCGAGGGGACAAAATGACCGCGGTGTTCGCTGGAGCCGATCCCAGCGCTCAAGGCGTCTACAACGCTCTTTGGGACAGCCGGCTCCGCGTTCCGAATGATGTGAGCGTGGCCGGCTTTGACGATCTCCAGGCCGTGAGTATGAATCCTGGGCTGACCTCAGCACACGTGTTTGTGGAGCAAGTGGGACGGCAGTTGGCGCAAATGCTCATGAACCGAATCGCACGGCCGGACCTGGCGGCACAGCGGCAAACCATTCCAACTCAACTGGTGAAACGCGAGTCCTGCAGGCCAGTGGAAGTTCCGCAGATCGCGCAGGTCAGGTAAACCGCGGTTTTCCGCCTAGGCCGCTTGCTGAATCATGTTCCGGGATTCGGCTACCAGTTCTTCCCAGCCGCATAGCAACCTTCCGTACGCTCCTAGCGTTTTTTGAGCGAATTCTAAGGCGGAAGCCGGGCCAACTTCCGCTTCCAGATCCACCGGGATGATGCTGCTTTCCTCTGAGATCGAACGCTTAATGCTAGCCGACATCGTTCTTACGTCTCTTTCCCACTGAGTGTATTTCCGAGCCTTAGAGGCGAGCTTTTCATCCAGGAATCTTATCGTGGAGGTCTGGATGCGCGCGAATTCCGTGCGCACAAAGGAAGCAAAAGAATCGGCCGGCAACTCGCCCAGGACGGACAGTTGCTGCCCCATGGAAACCAGCGCCTGGCGGCGCGCAGTGGGAATGGGAGGAGCCGAAGATTTCAGGGCATAGATCAAAATGTCGCTGAGCCGCAAGCGGGAGAATTGCTCGGTGTGTTCGACCAGATAACTTTTTCTAGCCGCATCCGTCTGGTGGTAAATGGCCCAGGGAAGATGGCCAATCCACGATTGAGAATCAGACAGCAGGTACAGCAACGCTGAGGCGCCGTCTGCGTTTCGTCCCATGGGAAAATTAGGCGGCTGCAATTGCGTGTTGTCCACGGCATAGGACATGCCCTGAAAATACTCTCCCCGGCTAATGGTTTTTGCCAAAGGCACACGCAGGATTTTCCCGGAGCGAATCGCGGTTTCGTAACTTTCGGCGCCCTGGCACATGCGCGCCAGGGTTTCGTCGGTAGAAGCAGTCAGATAGCTTCCGCTGGCGTACAAGCCGGAGTCTCCAATGCATCCGGTCGAAGTCATACCGATGTGTCCGGGCCCATGGTGAACGCTCAGCAAAAGTTCCGGGTTCACTTGTTCCCATGCAACTTTCGTGGAACGCCTCGCGGCCGAGGCCACGGATTTTCCCAGGAGTTCCTCGTGCGCGGCTAAAATGTCGAGGTCCCGATCCAACGAATGCTCGCGCAAGATACTTTCATGGTCAGGGTAGAACCAGCCCTCACAAGGCTCGTTGGTGGAAGAAATGAGCGTTGTATCGGAGCGCGGCTGGCCAACCGCGTAGCCACAGCGGGTGTCGTCATCGGTTTGAAATATATAGCTCCCCAGCGTCATCAGGGTAAACGCATTTCGCGCCGGCATGGCGGTTTTGAGCACTTTGGGCAGAGCCAGCCCGAATTCCACTACTTCCCGCGGAACGGCACTGCGTTTTACCAGCGAATCAATAAGAGTGCCCCGGTGTTGCGACCCGTAGTGCTCCACCCGGATCCGGGAACCGGAGCGCGCGTTCTCGACTACTTCCTTATTGCGTGCGTCTTCGGCATCTTCCATCACCAGGATGGTTGCGTCGTTACGTCCATTCTTCTCGAGATTTTCGGCGAAGGATTGAAGGCACAGTGCTAACCGCTCTGGCCGGTTGGCAGTCGGGATGGCGAGATAACGAATGGCAACCTTGGGATCTGGCTCTGTCTGCCCACTCTCCAGTTTTGCGAACAGTTCGCGGTCGGAGGACAGGAGCCCTTTCGCCCGCAGTTCAACCAGTTCACGCATACGCTTTGCGGAAAGTCTTCCATAGGACTTTAGCGTGCCCTCTTCGCGCCACTGCTTGAGAGTGTTCGCAAACCGTTGGCCGGTCGAGGCCGACATGTGGAATCTGCGGGCCACACCCTGCACGAAATGACCAATGTCTCGCTCCGAGAGCACAGCCACATGCTCGGCCAGCGGCTTCATGTCCGCGGAAAACATCAGCGCGACGGCTTGAGAGGCACTGATGCGGGCGACTTCTCCGTCCGTGCGGCGGACACACACCATCTCGGTCCCATCTTCAAACATCGTGATGGGGGCCGCGCAGAACTGTTCTGGGGCAGGATCTGGCATGATGCGAAGATACTATACAGGCAGCGAATCGCTGCCGGCGCGATGCTGCAGAATGATATCGAGTGCCTGGCGCAAGTTGACGACCGCATAATCTGGGGCCGGCCCGTCATTGGGGATGGTACGCGGCTCCCGCGCTGATTCTGTCAAGAGAATGGTCTTACAACCGGCCGCCTTCCCGGCTTTTACGTCAAGCATTTTGTCTCCGACCATCCAGGATCGCGACAGGTCGATACCCATTTCCTTTGCGGCCTTCAGCAGCATCCCGGCGGCGGGTTTGCGGCAGTCGCAAACTTGCACGAACAGCGTCGGAGATCCGTCTCGGCCCACGGGATGGTGCGGGCAGTAACAAATGCGGTCCAGGCCGCCGCCGTCATTTGCCAGGAGATCGAGAAGACGCTCGTGGATCCGGTCGAGGCCGGCGATGGTAACGCTTCCCTTGGCTACGCCTGGCTGGTTGGTAGCAAGCACAGCCACATAGCCAGCATCCCGAACCCGCCGAGTAAATTCACCAGCGTTTGGAAGCAGCACCAGATCCTCGGCACGGAAGGGGCTGTTCTCCATGCCATTCTCGTCGTAAACAATCTCGTTAAGAGTCCCATCCCGATCGAGAAAAACCGCGGGGCGAAGGTTTGCGCTTTCACTCACGAGGCCGAGTCTCCTCCCTTTGCAATGAATTTTTCAAAGTCTGCCAGACCAGCCCACGATCCGGTCTCATAAAATCTGTGGGGCACTGAAAAGGCCCCCAGCCGTCCGCTCGCTGCCCACAACGAGAAAAATTGATCGAGCGCGACGTTATGATTCGAAGGAATCTGCTGCAATGCGCTTCGCTCGAAAACGGAGATTCCGGCGTCGATGTGGGTCAACTGCGTGTTCCGGGCACCTTTCACGTAGCGGACCACTTTGTTTCCGTCGATTTGAACATTACTGAAATCGTACTCATTGTGGTTGCAAAACACGCCCATGGTGGCGACCACTTCGGGAGTGCTGGCGCGATGCGCGGCAAACATAACGGCATGATCCACTCGCACATAAGAATCGCCCCAAGTCAGGAAGAAGGTTGTGTCCAGAAGCGGTTCGGCGTGTTTCAACGCACCGGCCGTTCCGCCGGAGTCCGGAGAGTCCCAAGAGTATTCGACCTGCAAGCCACGGCTTGCGCCGTCGCCGAGGTGCGATTGCACCATCTCGCCAAATATCCGAGGCAAAGGACGATTTCACGCACGCCGCCGGCCTTCAGCAACTCCAGCTGATAATCAATAAAGGGCCGCCCGTGGATGGGAAGCAGACACTTCGGCATCTTCTCAGTAAACGGGCGCATTCTCGTGCCGAGGCCTCCGGCCAGGATTACGGCTTGCATAGTCGTAGAAACGGGAACGATTTTAATTAGAATACGCGGTTTTTAGGCTCGATGGGGTCGAGCCTCTGGGATTGGTTCGACTCCGAAAAGAGAACATCAGCAACATTCGTCGCGTGGCATTTCTCGGATTCTTTCAGTAATTCCAGGATGAAGCTGTTGCTTCGAGTGGTTGTGCTCTTGCGGATAACACCTTGCGCCACCAGGTTGTCGATCGCTGCCTGGTGAACTTGGGGACCGACGCGGCGAAGCGCCCCGGTGTACAACTTGACGTCATTTTCTCTAAGTGAGCCGCGTTTTTGCAGACAGGCTACGATGCGGTTTTCGTGGGCAGCCTGCTTGGCATCCAAATCGCTGACCAGTTTCCCCAAATGCATGATCATTTCGCCCTCCACCCCGCGATGAGATTTCATTGGTTACTCCGCTCTCAACGTCTCCACAGGATCCACGGTTGCCGCGCGCCGCGAGGGCAGATAGCTGGCCAGCATCGCCGTCGCGATGAGAACCGCGGTCACCGCGCAATACGTTAAAGGATCAAGCGAGCTCACATGGAATAGCAGCGACGCCATCAGCCGGGTCAGCCCGGCGGCAGCAGCTAGACCACAAACAACCCCGAGGCTCGTAAGTATCAGCCCTTGCCGCACGAACATGCGCACCAGCGCATCCCGTTGCGCCCCGAGCGCCATGCGAATGCCGATTTCTTTTCTGCGCTGCGCCACCGAATAAGCAATCACGCTATACAGTCCAACAATGCCCAGCAGCAGTCCCGCCGCGCCCGCGATGCCCAGCATGACCAAGGTGAATGAAGTCCGCGCCATGGATTGCCTGTAGAAATAATCCAGAGTATGGATATCGGCGAGCGGAAGGCTCGCGTCCACAGACCACACCGCGTTGCTGATTTCCTTCATCAGACTCTGCGAGCCGGCTCGCGGCGTGCGAATGACGTAGGCCACTGCCCGGCGAGCTTCCACTTCGTTATCGCCCTCGAACGATTTCACCAGCACCGGCCAGTACACCGAAGTCGGGGCGTCCTGGTTCGCGCCATTGTCACGTACGTCGGCTGCAACCCCGACGATTTCCCTCCAGTCGTCGGTCAGTCCCGCCCGGATTTGTTTGCCTAAAGCCTTATCGGGGCTGCCCCAGCATTCGCGGGCAAAATTTTCCGAAACAAGGACGACTGGAAGTTCCTGATAGGTATCGGCCCAGGTGAAGTCTCGGCCCGCAACCAGCGGAATTCCCAAGGTGTGGAAGAACCCCGGAGAAACAAACCTGAACTGGCGCAGCGGCGGAGACTCATTTTCGCTCGCACTAACGTCTTGCCTGAAGACGGCATCACCCCAGTCATAGCCATCCATAGGCACGCTATAGGTAAGGGTCGCAGACGAAACGCCGGGGATTGCGGCAATCTTTTCCTGAATACTTTGCTGCATCCGGGTCACCGCCTCCGCCTTGGGAACCGCCGCCTCCGGAATGTTAATGCGAAAGGTCTGAATTGTGGCAGGGCCAGTGAAACCAGGGTCAACCCGGCTCAAAACGCGGAAGGTGCGAATCATCAGGCCTGAACACATCAGAAGCACAAACGCCAGCCCTACCTGGATCACAACCAGAGCATTGCGCGCGCGATGCCGCTCTCGGCCCTGGCTTGCAGTCCGCCCACTTTCACGCAAACCCGTTGCAGCCTGTAATCCCGAGTACTTGAGAACTGGAATAATGCCCGACAACATGCTGGCCATCAGCGAAACCAACAAGGCGAAGATCAACACCGGAAAATCTATTCCGATTTCTTGCAGCCGTGGCAGCCCAGGCGGAGCCAGCGCCGTCAAGAGCTGAAGCGTGAGGGAGGCGAATCCCAGGCCCAACAGGCCGCCGAGCATGCCAATCGCAATGCTTTCCAGCAAAAGGCTGGTTGCGATGCGAGCGCGGCTGGCGCCCAGCGCGGTGCGAATGGCTAACTCCTGCTGGCGTCCTTCGGCCTGCACCAGCAGCAGATTCGCCACATTGGCGCAGGCGATCAGCAACACAATGGAGATGCTGCCCATCAGAACCCAGAGAACTCCGCCGATGTCCCCTACTACGTCCTGCTTCAGAGGGTGAAGGTCGGGCACAAAACGGGCATCCTCGAACACCTTCAGAGTGAGCCCCGGCGGCGGAGCGAAAGAACGGAAGACAATGGGGAGCATGCGTGCCACGTCAGCGTTGGCCGCCGCCAGCGTTGCTCCCGGCTTAAGTCTTGCCACGCCCTGAAAATGGAATCCGCCAAGATAGGTCTTGTTGCGGTCCAGTTGAAAGGGCAGATAGACGGCGGGCTCTTCGTAATCCAGAAAATGAAAACCTCGCGGCATGACTCCGACGATCTGGCATACCTGCCCATCCAGTGTGATGGTGCGTCCCAGCACGGAATTGTTTCCACCGAAGCGCCTCTGCCAGTAACTGTAGCCGAGAATGGCGGTCAGTGGCGTCCCGGCCGAATCATCGCTGCGGCTGAACCCGCGGCCTAACCGCGGAGGCACGCCAAGAATCGGCAGCGTCCCATCGGTCACTCGCATAGCGCGCACCCGCTCCGGTTCCTGTCCGCCGGTCACGCTTACCGTGTCTCCGCTGAAAAGCCCAACATCCTGGAAGGTGCGGCTCTGCTCGCGATAAATAAAATAGTTCCCCGGAGCCATATTCCATTCCGGGCTCTTCAAGCCCAGCGGGTTGTGCCATAACCCGACCAACTGTTCCGGATGCGGATACGGCAACGGCTTCAGCAGTACGCCATCCACCACACTGAAGATGGCCGTAGTGGCGCCGATACCGATGGCGAGCGTGAGCAGCGTGATCGCAGTAAATCCCGGCGAGCGCCCCAACCGGCGCAGAATCTGTTTCAGCTGATTTCCGAAAGATCCCATTCGACTGAACCTCCAGATGAAGTAGCCTTCAAAACACTATCCCGTGCAGCGAAACAATCCCCACTGGCTAGTACGTCCCTGTACGTCACGAGTTCCACAATCTTCGTCGAGTCGTGAATGCGATGCCAACACACGATGGGAATATGGGCAATTGCTCCGCCACTGTGCTTAAGAACGGAAACAACTGATTACAAAGACTCAGCGGGCTTTTGCGCCAATGACGGAGCGGCTGGAAGTGTCCATTTTCGAAAATCGCTGTCCGGAAATGGACAGTCTGGCGGGCTAACTTACGGGTACGGCAGCGCTGCTCAGCTCTTTTGCCAGGGCTCGCGCCGCGTCCTCTAGAGATTGACGGCTATTTCGCTGCGCACGCCAGCCTAGAGCTTTGATCTTCGAACTATCCAACCGCACCACCGGAACATCGCCAGGCCATCCTCTGGCGCCACCACCGTATTCAAAACCCACCCCGCTGAGTCCGAGAGCGTTGGCCGCCAGGGAAGCAATCTCGCGCACCGTGGTAGCGTCATCGGTCGCCACGTTGAAGTAGTTGAACCGCTCGCTGGTGTTCTGCCAGGCCAGCCAAACCGCGTTGAGTACGTCTTCCACGTGAACGTAGGGCTTGCTTTGCTCGCCGTCGCCTTTAATGGAGAGGTGAGCGGGATCAGCTTTGAGCCTGCGTACGAAGTCAAACAGGACACCGTGGGTTTGCCGGGGACCGACCACATTGCCAAAGCGGAAAACCCAGGCTTGCACTCCGAACATGTGGCAGTAGGCGCAGAGAATGGATTCGCCCGCGAGTTTGCTGGCGCCATAAGTGGAGACCGGCAGCATGGGGCTGAAATCCTCGTCGAGCAGCTCGTGGCCGTAGTCGCCATAGACTCCGCTGCCTGAGGCATACACAATTTGCCGCGTCCCGGTGCAGCGCATCGCCTCGACAATGTTCTGGGTGAGCACCGTGCCTTGCCAGAAATCAATCGAAGGCTTGGTGAGCGCCTGGGAAATATCGGGATTGGAAGCGAAGTGAAAAACCACGTCGTGTCCCTGCATCGCCGCGGAAAGGCCGGGGAGATCGGAGATGTCTCCTCGAATCACGCTAAGCCGGGACGACTCGCCAGGCAAATGGTCGGGCTGTCCGGATGAAAAATTATCGAAAACCGTGACGTGGTCCACGGCGGGCGTTCCGAGTAACCGGTCTACCGCGTGGCTTCCAATGAAGCCGGCGCCGCCGGGGACAAAGGCTCGCATGTCTCGCTCCTGTGATCTACGTCGGGTTGAGAAGGACTGCGCAGGTCAGCCACAACCTTGGCACCCTGCACATCAATTCCGTAATGCAGCCGGGGACATCCCTGCTCGGCCATATAGTGCATGAGCTTGGTGTGGTTGGTTGGCGAGTACAGCATCAGAAAGCCGCCGCCGCCTGCGCCCATGATCTTTCCGCCAAGAACGCCGAAATCCGCTTTGGCAACGTCATAGAGCCGATCGGCAATGGAAGTGGTGATCTCCGGGTTCATCTGCTTTTTGGTCTGCCAATGGTCGTCGAGGAGCTTGCCGAATTCATCGAAGTTTTCCTGCTGCAACGCCTCCACGATGCGGTAGCCAATCTCCTTGATGTGCTTAAGGCAGTCCACCACGGTCTGGTGATCCACGCGCGTCTTGTCGAGCGCCGCGTCGTTTTGCAGACGGAGGATGCTCGAAGCATTTCTCTGGGCGCCGGTGTAGTAGAGATGCGTGTTGCCCAGGAATTCGTGCAGCGCCGACTGCGAAAGCGTAATGGCATGCGTTTTTACTTCACCATTGGTAGCGATGTCCAGGCAACGCAAGCCTCCCAACGCCGCCATGTACTGGTCCTGTTTGCCCACCGGTTCCTTGAGCCGATTGATTTCGATGTCGCAGGCCTCTTCCGCGATCTCGAACTGGCTTACTGGCATCCGCCGGTACGCGTGCAGCGCGGAAAGCAACGCGACCAGGTAGCTCCCCGAAGATCCAATTCCTGCTCTGCCCGGCAGATCACCAATGCTGGTAATCTCCATCGCCGTTTCGATGTGGTGCAGCAGCAGAGCTTCGCGGGCCAGGCCATGACGAAGCTTGGAGGCGTGATCCACCAGTTCGCTCTGCAGATACTCCAGGCGAATGCGGCGATCAATGATGGTGGGGTTGATAATCAGGCTCAGATATTTATCGATGCACATGGCGAAGATGAATCCACCATGTTGTTCGTAGAACGAAGGCAGATCGGTACCGCCGCCGCCGAGAGTAATCCGATATGGGGCTCGCGCAATGATCATGGGTTACTCAACTATTGGGAGATGCCCGCAATCCCCGGCTAGACAGATTGTCATTCCGAAGGGCCCGCTTCGGGCGCGAGGAATCTGCTTTTCGCAGCTTGAAGCCCAACGGATTCCTCCTCTTCGGCTCGGCTCATCGTCGAAAATGACAATTCGCATGCGTGTCATTGAGTCTACAATCGTCAGCGCCCGAGCCTCCCGGACCCGGGAACACCAGTCGCCACCGACTCCCATTTGGTTTGCACCTGCTTCAGATCGGGATGAGAAACCAGCAGATGCCAAACCACCGCCTGAAATGCTTCGGTGTGGGGCGTGACATGCTCCGGGTTGACGGTTGGAATTACCACGCAGACATCGGCGACCGTTGCGGTGTAGCCGCCGTTGCGCCCGACAATTCCCAGAGTTGTAGCCCCGACTTGTTTGGCGAAATCGAGCGCCGCGATCAAGTTGGGGCTGACGTTGTTCTCCAAATCGCCGCCTCCCACGGACAGCACCAATACTGCGTCTCTGGCCGAAAGTCGGCTTCCCCGCAGCCAGCTGGAGAAAACTTCCCCCCAGCCTTCGTCGTTGGCACGAGCAGTCAACTCCGAGACGTTGTCAGTCGGCGCATAGCTCTCAATTCCAACGATCTTGCGGAAATCGTTCACGGCGTGAGATGCGTTGGCCGCGCTTCCCCCTACTCCCAGGATGAACAACCGCCCGCCGCGCGAGCGAGTATCCGCGAGCAGTTGAACCATTCGATCCAACTTCCCGCGATCCAACTGGCGGGCGATTTCGGCCGCCTCGCTCAAAAACTTCTCAGTGAAATTCATTGCAAAACGCCTCTACTTGGCCGCGCACAAATAAATATGAGCGTCCCAGTCCCGCGTAAATCTTCTTCTCTCAATTCCCCTGGCCAGCAGGTTATGCACTCCCTCTTCTATCTTCTCAAATCCCGCAGCTTTCAGAACCGCCAGAATATCTTCACGGGTCCATCCTGACTTATGCTCGTCGCCCGGCCATCTCTGCCAGCCATAGATGGTGCGCCAGACATGTTCCGCGGTGCAGGGATTTTCGTGCGCCAATCCATGAGTGACTTTATACAGATACCCACTCCACACTTTCATGTCGGGCACATCAAAGATGAAGCAACCACCTGGCGCCAGCATCCGGTAAACATTGGCGGCTGTCTGGCTGACCTCTTCAAACCGCAGGTGCTCGACTACGCCCAGCGCCAGCACCTCGGTCAGCGAATTGTCCTCGATGGAGATTTCCCAGGGGGGACAGGCAAAATCGAGATTGACGCCTTCGCTCTGGGAAATATCCTGATGGAGATATCCCGCGGTGGGACGTTCGCCCACGCCCAGTTCCAACTTTGACGGCTTGTTAAAGGATACTCCCATGTGTCGTCAACAACGGCAGCGGATTCGGTCACTGGAGCGTAACCAAACTAGAGTCGAAATCCAGCCCGAATGGCGTCGCGGTGAAACATTTTGACCGTAGCGAGAGAATACTCCGTCAGATCGCGACCCAGCAGCTCCAATTTCTTGAGTATGTCGGAAGTAGCCGTGAGTGATCGTGGCATCCGATGCTCTCAGCCTGAACCAAGTTGAGGACTTCACGCGGGCTGGCCCAGACGAGTTCGACATGGGGCGCTTCACCGCGCAGCAGCGACACCGCTTCGGCCATGAAGCCCTTGATGAGCGGGTTGCGGTAGAGGGACAGAATCTCGTCCCGGTTCGCGCCATCGGCGAATAGTTCACCTTCCACTCTGCGAGCGGCTTCATGAGCAACCCCGTATTCCGCTCACTATTTTAGGCTAACACACGGGCGGACATCGGGGCCGAGGACAATATTGGCAATACGCGAAACATTTGCAGGTCAAACTCCGTTCATCAGGAGCCACGCAGTGACTTCCGAAACACAGAACGCAAGAAACCAAGATCGTTGTTGGGAGCGGATCAGCCCTAGCACTCGCGGAGAGTGTCCAGTTAGACCCTTCCCCGCCTCGACAGTCAAACGGGATGCTTTGCATGGCGCAGGCACCGCCCGCCCACGTACAATAGCCACTTCCTAGTAGGCGGATTCAAACCTTATGCATCTCTGGTCCAAACTCTTCATCCCCACACTTCGCGAGGCCCCGGCCGACGCCGAGGTCGCGAGCCACAAGTTCCTGGTCCGGGCGGGATACATCCGCCAACTCGCGGCCGGAATTTACTCCTATCTTTTTCTGGGCCAACGATCTTTCAATAAGATCACTGCCATCGTCCGCGAGGAGATGGACAAGATCGGGCAAGAATTCTACCTCCCTGCCCTGCACCCCCGCGAGCTCTGGGAAACTAGCGGCCGCTGGTCAGTGATGGGCGACAACCTCTTTCGCCTCAAAGACCGCAAGGGCGCCGATCTTTGCCTGGGCATGACCGAAGAAGAAGTCATGACCGAAATCGCGCGTAAGGAACTGCGCAGCTACAAGCAGTTGCCGCAAATCTGGTACCAGATTCAAAGCAAATTCCGCGACGAACCGCGGCCCAGGTCCGGTCTGCTGCGGGTCCGACAGTTCATGATGAAAGATTCCTATTCTTTTGACATTGATGACGCCGGGCTCGACGTTTCCTACCAAAAGCATCGCGAGGCTTACTTCAAGATTTTCGATCGCTGCGGGCTCAAGTACATGGTGATCGACGCGCACTCTGGCGCGATGGGCGGATCGCAATCCGAGGAGTTCATGGTGCGCACCCCGGCCGGCGAAGATCACGTCGTCAGTTGCGAGAATTGCGGCTACGCGGCGAATCTTGAGAAGGCAATCTCGAAACTGGAGACCATTGAGGATCTGAAGCCGGAGGGCGATGGCAAGCCGCTGTTGGTGCATACTCCGGGCCAGAAAACCATTGAGGACGTGGCGCGATTCCTAGGAGTCTCTCCGAAAAACAAGATCAAGACGCTGGCCCTCGTTGCCCAGGAAAAAGACGAGAAAACTGGGAAAACGAAGTCCAGAGCCGTCATTTTGCTGCTAAGGGGCGACCACCAGATGAATGAGGCCAAGCTCGTCTCGACAGTCGGTGGCAAGGAAACCCGGCCCATGGAGGAAGGCGAAATCAAAGACCTGTTCCGCTCTCCCGCTGGCTTCCTGGGACCGCTGGACATTGATTGGGCAAAGGATCTCGACGATGTCGCCCGCCCGATTCTACTGGTCGACAAGGCCCTCGAAGGGCGTAAGAACCTGATTTCCGGCGCCAACAAAGAGGACTATCACGTCAAGAACATCACGCCGGGCGAAACCTTTCAGCCCACGGCCTACGTTGACTTGCGCAGTGTGGCTGCGGGCGAAGGCTGCCCGAACTGCGGTTCCGCACTGCGCATCGATTCCGCCGTCGAGATCGGACACATCTTCAAGCTGGGTTACAAATACTCCGAGTCCATGGGTGCGCGCGTCCTCGACAGGAATGGCAAGGAAGTCATGCCCATCATGGGTTGCTATGGCATTGGAATCGAGCGCATTCTGACCGCGGCGGTGGAGCAAAGCAACGACGAAAACGGCTTTTGGCTGCCGCCGCACATCGCTCCGTTTGAGATTGTCGTGACCCCTACCAATGTCCGTGATGAGGCCATCAAGGCCGCCGCTGAGGATATCGCCCGCCGCCTGGAAGCCGCCGGTTACGACGTGTTACTAGACGACAGGGACGAACGGCCAGGGGTCAAGTTCAAAGATGCTGACCTGGTGGGCATTCCCTTTCGCGTGACGGTCGGCAAGAAAGTTACCGAAGGCACTGTGGAAGTCGTTCAACGCTCGACACGGGAAATGCACGATGCTAGCATCTCGGCAATCGCGGATTTCTTTGCAAAAGCACTGAAACCGTCGCGCTAGCGGGCCCATCCGCGGCGCTACGACTTAAAAAAGGGCCATGGATTCGATCAAACTGTTTATCGGGCTTTTCGTCATCGGGGTCGCGCTCTTTCTGTGCGTCGAACTCGTCCCGCCCTACTACTCCAATTACGAGTTTCAGGATGCCATGCAAAGCGAGGCCCTTTTCAGCGCTAACAACATGAAGAGTGAGGACGCTATCCGTGACACCGTGTACAAGAAGGCGCGGGAATTGAATATTCCAATAACTTTGGAAGATATCAAAGTCCATCGCGACGGCTTTAACGGCAGCGGCTCTGTCAGCATCGAAGTGCCCTATGTAGTTCACCTCAGTATCCCTGGCTATCCCGCGGATTTGCACTTTGACGCTGCCGTCACCAACCGAGGCGCCAACAACTAAGCGCCCTCTAAACCTCTGAGACGCTGTCGCGATGTTCTGCCAACTCATTTAGAATGAAAACGGGGAGTTTGCTGTTGTGACTGTCTGCCCTGGCCGGCTTTCAGCCCGTGGGGCCCCGATCGAAAAGCTGGGTGCCTGTGGGGTACTCCCCTTTTGCGGTACGTATTTGTGCGCTGCAGCGTCTAGACAGTTTGGTTTTGTCTGAATAGGGACGGCAGCGCCGCCAATCAAACGTGGCCATAAAGCTTAAGATTCCGCATAGCAAGAAGAATGGGAAAGCGGGTTGGTCTTCCCGTGACCCCGTTCTGCGCGCCGCTCTGCTTGCGTTCCTGGTGCTGGGAGGAGTGGGTACGGCGGTCTTCTCTTACTACTACGTCAAGTACGGCCAGATTATTGATGCCCGCTTTAAAGGGCAGGTTTTCGGCAACTCGGCAAAGATTTATGCCATCCCCCAAACGGTCCGGGTCGGAGAGAAAATTGAACCCGGCGCGATCGCGGCGGAGTTGCGCCGGGCAGGTTATTCCGACAAAGACGGCGCCTCCCCGATGGGAAGTTACCGGCTTTTGAACGCGGGCATCGAGATCAATCCCGGACCTCAGTCCTATCACAGCCAGGAATCGGCCACCATCCGCATCGACAAAGGGACGGTCGCCAGCATCGTAAGCCAATCTGGAGATCTGGCCGCCTACGAACTGGAACCCGAGATGGTCACGGCGCTATTTGATGCCGGACAGCGCTCCAAGCGCGAAGTGGTCAAGTACGAGCAGATTCCCAAAATCATGGTGGACGCCGTGCTCGCCATCGAGGATCGGAGATTCTTCGAGCATAGCGGCGTGAATTTTGTGCGCATGGTGGAAGTGGCGTGGATTGATCTGACCCACCAGCGCTACGCCCAGGGCAGTTCCACGCTTACCATGCAGCTTTCCCGCGGTTTTTTCCTCACTCCCGAAAAAACTGTCAAACGCAAGCTGACGGAAATGCTGATTGCGGAAGAACTGGAACACAAGTTCAACAAGCAGCAGATTTTCGCAATCTATAGCAATTGGGTGGACCTCGGCCAGCGCGGCTCATTCGCCATCAGTGGCTTTGCCGAGGCCTCGCAAGCCTATTTCAACAAGGACCTCAAGGACATTACCTTGCCCGAGGCCGCGCTGCTCGCGGGAATTGTGCAGCGCCCCAGCTACCTCTCACCCTATCGGCATCCCGAGCGCGCTCTCGAACGACGCAACCTGGTGCTCGACAGTATGGTCGAGACTCATGCCATTACTCCCGCGCAGGCGGAAAAAGCCAAAGCCACGCCGCTCAAGCTCGCCCCGCCCAATGTGGAGGCCAGCGACGCGCCTTATTTTGTTGACTTGGTGCGCGATAACCTGATCGGCAAGCTGGACGAGCGTCAGATGAACGATCAGTCGTACCGCATCTATACCACGCTCGACCCTAGCTTGCAGAGAGCCGCTGCCCAAGCCGTGGAGATGGGTATCAAGCTGGTAGATGAGCAGGTGAACAAGCGGCGAACCAAACGAGTAAAAGTCGGCGGCAAGTATGAAACCAGCGTGGAACCCGGTCCGCAGGCCCAGGTGGCCTTGGTCGCCATGAATCCCCATACCGGGGAGATTCTGGCGCTAGTCGGCGGCCGGAACTACGCTTTCAGCCAGTTAGATCACGCCGTCGCCAAGCGTCCCACCGGATCTATCTTCAAACCGTTCGTCTATGCCGCCGCCATGAATACCGGGCTGGACGGAACCACGCCGGTTCTAACCCCCTCCACGCTGATTGACGACGAACCCAGCACCTTCGCCTATGGCGACCAGATTTACGAACCACGGAATTACAAAGAGGAGTACCACGGTCAGGTCACCGCGCGCTACGCGCTGGCCATGTCGTTGAACAACGCCACCGTAAAACTGGCCGAGCAAGTGGGCTACGACAAAGTGGCAAACCTGGCCAAAGCCGCGGGGATCACTTCAGTGAAAGCAACTCCCGCTATGGCGCTAGGCGCCTACGATGCCACCCCTTTGGATATGGCTTCTGCCTACACCGTATTCGCGAACGGCGGCGAAAGGATTGCCCCGGTTATGGTCAACTCCGTGCGCAATGCCGCTGGCGACGTGGTGATGGACTTCAAACCGGACAAGCAGCAGGTGCTGGACCCGCGTGTGGCCTTCGTGACCACCAACCTGATGGAGGGCGTGGTTAACTTCGGACTCGGCTTCAGCGCCGTCCGGGGCCGCGGGTTCAATGCGCCCGCCGCCGGCAAAACCGGCAGCTCGCATGATGGCTGGTTTGCCGGCTATACCAGCAATCTGCTCTGTATCGTCTGGGTGGGCTTCGACGATTACAGCGATCTGCACTTGAGCGGAGCGCAAACCGCGGCGCCCATTTGGACGGAGTTCATGAAGCGGGCCGCTGCCCTGTCACAGTATTCCGATGTGAAGCCGTTCACCCAGCCTGCGGGAGTGGTTGACGTGCAGTTGGACAAAATAACCAACCGTTTGGCGACACCCTCCTGCCCAGACGACTATACGGCAGCCTTCATTGCCGGCACCGAGCCGAATGAAACTTGTGAACAAACTGCGGGAATTACCGGATTTTTCTCCCGCGTTCTCGGGCTGGGAGGCGAAAAAGCCCTTCCCCCGCCCGGCACTCCTGGCGACCAATCCGCTGCCACTCAGGATCAGCAAAAAAAGAAAGGGTTCTTTGGCAAGATCGTAGGGATATTCAAAGGCGATAAACCGGCCAATCCCCCGCCCAACCCGCCCCAGGGAAACACTCCGCCCTGAGCAGATTACGGTTTGCTGGGAGGCTCGCTGCGAGTAAGATCGAGCCATTGTGGTTGAGAGGTTGGCGTTATGCTTCGTCCAGCTTTGGCTTGCGCGGTTGTCTCGATCGTCTTTGCTCTTTCTTCCCTTCCTGCACAAGCAGCCTTCTCGCTGCTGCCGCAAGCAGAACCTGCCGCCAGGCCCCCTCAGCCTCCGCCTGGGGCATCGGTGGAACAACTGACAGAACGAGGCGACGAGTTACGGGCGGAGAAAATTCTTTCCGGCGCCATCGAATATTATCGGGCGGCCCTAGCCAAATCTCCTGATAGCGCCTCACTTCACAATCGCATCGGCATCGTCGAACTTGAGTTGGCGCGATGGAAGAATTCAGTCCGCGAGTTTGAACTTGCGATTAGGTCCGACCCTGAGTTCGCGGACGCCTATAACAATCTGGGCGTGGACTACTATGAAATGAAGAAGCTCGGAAAGGCCATCGCATTCTACAAGAAAGCAATTCGCCTGCAGGGTACCGAAGCATCCTTCTACAGCAATCTGGGGGCTGCTTATTTCTCGCGGAAAGATTTCGAGAAAGCCGCCGCTGCCTACACTACGGCATTACAACTCGATCCCGACGTTCTCGAGCATACTTCGCGCACCGGTGTTGCGGCGCGCCTGCCTTCCCCCGATGATCACGCCCGCTTCGACTATGCCATGGCCAAGCTCTACGCCAAAATGGGATCAACCGACCATTCCCTCGAACACCTTCGGCGTGCCTTGGAAGAAGGCTATAAGCAAATCAACGATGTCTACAAAGATGAAGAGTTCGCCAGCCTGCGCAAGGATCCGCGCTTCGCGCAGCTGATGACCAAGCGTCCCACCGCTCTCCCGGAATGAAAACTTCATAAAACTCTCGACAACTTTTACAAACTTTTACACTTTCGAGCGACACTTTCCCATCCAGTTGGGGTTAATCTAGCCAGAACACTCCTGAAAACCATTGTGAGTAAGGAGACGCGACAAGCCCCGCCGGTTGTTGACCCGAGCACGCCCCAAGCAAACAACCGGCCGGGGTTTTCTTTTTGGCGGTTGGCACTTAGCAGTTAGTTTTGGGTAGGGCCCGGCTTCAGCCGGGCCGTCCAGCTTACCAGTTAGTTTTGGGTAGGGCCCCGGCTTCAGCCGGGCCGTCCAGAGCCCGACAAATGCCTGCGGCTTTAGCCCCTGGGGGGGTAGTGCTCCAGTTTCCCGAGAAAGTGATTTGTGAGGACGAGCACTCTAGCACTTAGCCAGACCCACGGGTCCTAAAAGCCAAACGCTAAGTGCCAAATGCTACGTGCTAAGTGCCGCCTTCCCGCCGATGTATTCTTCCACGATCCGCTTCCACTTGCCCTGAGCTTTCAGGATGAACTCCACCGCATCGCGTGCCGCCCCCTCCCCGCCCGGGTGGAGGGTTACGTAGTGCGCTTCCCGCTTCACTTCAGCTCGCGCATTGGCCACGGCAATCGCCAGCCCGCAACGCCGCATCACCGGAAGATCAATAACGTCGTCCCCGGCGTAGGCAGCTTCACTCGCGGACAAACCTGCCTGCTGCAAAATCTCTTCAAACGCGGTCCGCTTGTCATGAATTCCCTGGCGCACGTATTCCATCTTGAGATCACGGCCGCGCAACGCCACCGTGGCCGATACCCGCTTGGTAATCAGTCCCGTCTTCAGCCCCGCCAGATGAGCAATGGAGATTCCCATGCCATCATGCGCGTGGAAGCCCTTGACTTCGAGTACTGGGCCGAATTCACTCTCGTTCTTGTTCGACGACTGGCCCGGCGCAGGCAGGGGAAAGATGTAAAGCTTCCCATCCGTCAGAACGCCATCCACGTCAAAAAGCAGTAACTTGATCTTCCGGGCGCGCGCCACAGCCGATTTCGTCTTTTTTATTGGCATGGGGTTATTGGCATTGGCTGCGATTTTAGCACCGGGACTTCAACGTTCGAGAGCGGTAGCGAACGCATCCAGCGAAAGCGAGCGCAGCAAGTTCCGCCGCATGCCACGCTCGACTTCGGCCAAACGATCCGAAGCCAGGGTAATCCAGCGGAAATCGGACGATTCTGCCAGCTCTTTGAGTTCGCTTAGGATGTCCGTATTCCGCACGAGTTCCGGCGCACCAGAGTTCAGGAAGGTCAGGTCTTGCAGCAGCGAGTACAGCGTCCGCAGCAGCGTTTCCAGCTTGCCCCGTCCCTCGGCTCCGGCCCGGTACGTCTCCGTCATCTTGAACAACTCGCTGTGGTCGGACGCCAGCAAAGCCGAATGCAGAATGGTCAAGGCGTGGGCGCGGGCAGCGGTGTACGCGGCCAGATCGAAGTTGCGCGCCCGGCCCACCGCCCCTTCGGCCAGCCGCGCCACCAGCGCACGCTGTTGCGGCTTCCACTCCGGACGATGCTTCGCCAGATACTGTTCCATCTCTTCCACCGCCAGGGCCGCAAGCGAAATGATCATCGATCGGGAGCGGATGGTGGGCAGAAGCTCGCCGGAGTTTTCCGCCAACAGGAAAATCGTGGCAAATTCCGGCGGCTCTTCCAGCACCTTGAGCAGCGAGTTTGCCGCCTCCTTCATGAATGCCGAATCGGTAAAAATGTAGACCCGCTCTTTCGCATCTCCCGGCCGGAAGTAAATCGTCTCAATCACCCGCCGCACTTGATCCACCTTGATCATCCGCTGCGGGGGGTCGGGCGGAATCACCAGCACATCGGGATGAGTCTGCACGAAGATTCGAGTTTCTTTCTTGTCGGTTTCGCGCAGATTTTCTCGAGCTTCGACCGCCTCCGCGCACCGGCTTTCCAGATCCTCGGATTGCGCAATGCGGACGCAGTTCGCACACGCGCCGCAAAAATCCGGCAAGCCATCTGTAACCGCTGGCGCCAGGCAATTCATCGCCTTGGCCAGCATCAGCGCCAGCGTATATTTTCCCGAACCTGCAGGACCAGCAAGGACGATTGCCTGCGGAAAGCGGCGGTGCGCCAGCATCTCGCGCAGGCGACGGACGACGTCGGCATTGCCGTGGAAGTCAGAGAATCCCATGTCAAACATTCTTGGCAGTAAGCCTTAACTTCCGGCGCGCCAGCTCCAGAATCCTGCGTTGCGTCTCCTGCGGCGTCCACGCGCATCCACCAGGGTCACACGTTCTGGCTCACGCTTTGCGATCGCGAGATACGCCTGCTGCACACGCCCAAAGAACGTCCGGCTTTCTTTCTCGAAGCGATTCTCATCTGGCACTCCGCTTCCCTTCCTTTTCCCGTGAGCCGTATTGCGCCGCCTGGCGCGGGCCACGCTGCTGGCCACGTCGGAGTCCATCAGGATAGTCAGGTCCGGCTGCAAATTGCCGCAGAGAATGCGGTGCAGTTCGAGTACCGGCTCGCTTCCAAGTTTGCGGCCGCCGCCCTGATACGCCTCCGTGGAATCGGTGAAGCGATCGCAGAGCACAATTTGCCCCGCCGCCAGCGCGGGCGCAATGACTTCCTGGATGTGCTGCGCTCGCGAAGCGAACATGAGGGCCAACTCGGCCATAGGCGCCAGCATGGCAGTCTTGGTATCCAGGAGAAGTTGCCGGATCTTTTCCGCCGTGGGCGTGCCCCCAGGCTCGCGCGTTACTACGACTGCCAGGCCCCGCGCTCGCAGCGCCCGCGCGAGTTTTTCTACCTGCGTGCTTTTGCCGCAACCGTCGAGTCCCTCAAAGGTTATGAATTTTCCGCGATGAGCCACGCAGCCATCATAGAGCACGCTGCGGCTTGCAGTCATTTTGGCCCTAGGTTCCCTTCGCGAACTCTGCAATTTATCTCAACGCGCTCCGCGGTTGAAGTTCTTGGTTGTTCTAGACCCATTTTCGGCAATGGGTGGCCCATCCTAACGCGTTTTTTGGGTAGTGGCTCAGTTTGAAACGTTCAAGCAAAATTGTCATTCCGAAGCGCGGCCTTGTCGCGCGAGGAATCTGCTGTGTCGCCTGCCGAAAGCAGATTCCTCGCCGATAAGACTGGCTTCGGAATGGCAATGTAGAAAGAGGGTTTCACCAAGCTAAGCCACTACTGTTTTTTGCGTTAGGGTGGGATTCCACAAGTCCCGCTGCTATATTCAGTAGTTCCCTGCGTCTGGAGTTTCAACTCCAGTAGGAGTCTGCATGAATCGTTGGGCTATTGTTGCCTGCGTTCTCGCGCTGGCGAGCGGCGCGGCCGCGCAAAGCAGCGCTTCCACCGTAAAACTCTCCGTGGACGCTACCGAAGCGCCCCGCAAGATTTTCCACGCCAAGCTGGAGATCCCCGCGAGCCCCGGAACTCTCACCCTCTACTATCCCAAGTGGATTCCCGGCGAGCACGGCCCTACCGGTCCCGTCCAGGACTTGGCCGGCTTGAAGTTCTCCGCCAATGGCCAGACTCTGCCATGGCGCCGCGATCTGCTCGACGGCTGGACGTTTCACGTGGAAGTCCCCGCCGGAGTGACCACGGTCGAGGCCTCGCTGGACTTCATTTCTCCCGCCGGGCCGGAGGGCATCTACACCGGCGGCGCTTCCGCCACCGACAAGATGACCGTGCTGAATTGGAATACCGTGCTGCTCTATCCCGCCGGCTTCACATCCGACCAACTGAACTACCAAGCCACCCTGCGCCTTCCCGAAGGCTGGAAATTTGGGACTCCTCTGCCAGTCTCCTCCCAATCGGGCCAGAACGTCGCTTTCCAGTCGGCCTCGCTCACCCGGTTGGTGGATTCCCCAGTCATTGCCGGCCAATATTTGCTCGTGGTCCCGTTGGCGGAGAATCCTCATCAGGAGATGGACATCGCCGCCGACAGCGCGGCCGCGCTCGATGTCCCGGACAACGTCTTCGGCCTCTACAAGAATCTCACTGAGCAGGCGACAAAACTTTTCGGCGCACAGCACTTTCGCGACTATCACTTCCTTTACAGCCTCAGCGACCACGTCGCCCACTTCGGCCTGGAGCACAACGAGGCAAACGACAGCCGCGAGGGAGAGCGCTACCTGGTTGATCCGCAACTGCGCACCTTGTCGGCCGGCCTGCTGCCTCACGAGTATGTGCATTCCTGGAATGGAAAATACCGCCGTCCCGCCGACCTGGCCACGCCTGACTTCCAGCAACCCATGCAGGATGACCTGCTATGGGTGTACGAAGGCCTCACCTCGTATTTAGGCGACGTGCTCAGCGCGCGCAGCGGTTTGCGTAATCCGGCTACTTATCGGGACGAACTGGCGCTCATCGCGGCAAGTTTAGATCATCGTCCTGGGCGCACCTGGCGCAACCTGCAAGACACCGCGGATGGCGTCCCCTCCATGCAGGGAGCGCCTGCACAATGGGGATCCTGGCGCCGCCCTTTGGATTACTACGAAGAGGACGTCCTGAACTGGTTGTGGGTGGATACCATCATCCGCCAGCAGACCCATGGCCAGAAATCCATCGATGACTTCTGCCATCTTTTTCACGGTGGCCCCAGCGGCTCGCCTGAACGTCAAGACTTACACCTTCGAGGATGTGGTCACGGCGCTTAACCAGATTGCTCCTTACGACTGGCGGGGATTCTGGACCGAGCGGCTCACCAATCAAGGCCCGGGCGCGCCGCTCACCGGCGTCGAGAACAGTGGCTGGAAGCTGGCGTATGACGGAACTCCCTCAGAACTTGCGCAGGCCGCCGAAGGCGAGTCCAAGAACATTAATGCGGGATACTCCATCGGTCTCTATTTGGACGCTGCGGGAACCATCGTTGACACCGTCGAAGGCATGATCGCCGCTAAGGCTGGAATCGGGCCGGGCATGAAAATTGTCGCCGTGAACCAGCGTCGATTTACTCCCGATGTTTTCCACGATGCCCTGCGCGCCACCACAAAAAGTTCGGGTTCGCTCGAACTGCTCATTCAAAACACCGATTACTTCATCACCTACAAACTCGACTATCACGAGGGAGAGAAGTATCCGCACCTGGTGCGTGATGAATCCAAACCTGACATGCTGAGCGACATCATCCTGCCAAAATAGGTTGGCGACGGATGTGGAACTGCATCCCAGCGCGTCATTACGAACTGGCGGTCCGCACGTCGGTTCGTATCAGGGCATCGCCTCAGCGGTTCGTATCAGGGCATCGCTTCAGCGATGCCGCCGCCGCCGGCCCCATCAACCACGCCTTTAGGCGCTGCGGTGACCCATCCTAGCCCGTTTTGTGCGCAGACGAGGCAGTCCACGGCACAGGCCGAGGGCCTATCAAGTCGACTTGGGTGGAGCAGCGCTTCAGCGCTGCGTATAGGTTTTGCTCTCGATGACGGCTTCAGCCGCTGCGGTGCACAAGTGCCTCGTATCAGGGCATCGCTTCAGCGGTTCGTATCAGGGCATCGCTTCAGCGGTTCGTTATCAGGGCATCGCTTCAGCGATGCCGCAGCCCCGTCAGCGACGCCTTTAGGCGCTGCGGTCGGCTCCCCACTGTCCACTTCCGGACAGTCGAGTCCATAATCGGACACTTTTGCCATCGTGGCTGACGTGGAAAAATCCACTTTCCCCTTGTTGCTCAATGATTTACTGTTTTTCGTCAATCGGTCCGCCAATTGCCACTTCTTCTATCGCTTGAATTCTGGTAATTCTGCGGGGGATCGCCATGAAGAGTCTGTTTCAGGATGTCCGCTACGGCCTGCGCATGTTGCGCAAGAGTCCCGGCTTCACCGCCGTTGTCGTGATTACGCTGGCGCTGGGGATAGGCGCGAATACGGCCATTTTCAGCTTAATCAATGCGATTATGCTGCGCACGCTGCCGGTCCGTGATCCGCAGAACCTTGTGTTACTCAGGTGGCGCCCGCGAGGCGCGCGAACCCAATGCCAACATTCCAAATGCGGTTGTGTGGGATGGTGCTCTTTGGCACGCCGATAACGGTCGGAGCGTGCTCGTTTTCCTATCCCATGTTTCAGCAGATTCAAGCGGAGAACAGGTCTTTTCCGGGGTCTCCGCTTTCCTTGAAGAACCAGGAACGGTGTGAACGCAAATTGGCCGTATCAGCCGCGCCTCGGGTTTACTCGTCTCGGGGGAATTTCTTCCCAGCACTCGGGGTGCAGCCCTACACTTGGTCGCCTGCTCGATCCAGCCGATGATTCCAGCACCGCCGCTCCTGTCGTAGTTGTCAGCTACAGCTTTTGGCAGAATGTGCTAGGCGGCGACCGCGCGGCAGTTGGGAAATCGGTATTAATCGGGAAGGCCCCATTTACCATCGTAGGCGTTACCGGCCCGAGTTCTCCAGCTTGATCCCGGCCTAGCCACCGATTTTTGGCCGCCTTTCTCTTCACAACCCGTAGTTGAGTCCCGTTTCCCGAAGAAAACTGCGGCCAACGCCCTATGGATCGAATTGATGGCCCGCTTGAACCCGGCGTCAGCGTTCCCAAGCCACCTCCGCCATCAGCGTAGCCTTTGCCGCTAGCGCGACTAATGGTCCAGACGCAATGTTCAAACCCGCTGACGCACCACGGATTGAGCTTCCTACTGCCGCACGCGGGCTGGTAACTTTGCGCCAGAATTTTTCCCAACCTCTTTTCGCCCTGCTCGCTGCGGTGGCGATTGTCCTGCTGATCTCTTGCGTCAACATTGCGGGCCTCATGCTGGCGCGCTCCTCGGCGCGGCGCAAAGAGACTTTTTGGCGATGCGCGTTGCTCTCGGCGCCACTCGCGCAAGATCATCCGCCAGCTACTACGGAAAGCCTGCTACTGTCGGTCACGGGAGGCGCGGATTGCGGATTCTCCTCGGTTACCTGGGTGCTGGAGCTCTCGCCTCTTTTTTGTCGCACAATTGGACTCTGCCGCTGCAAGCGGATGTGCATCCGGATACTCGGGTACTTGCGTTCACGCTACTGGTTTCCGTGTTGGTCGGCGTTGCTTTTGGTCTCGCCCCTGCATTTTCCAGCGGACGGGTGGATTTGGTTCCCGCTCTCAAAGAAGGTGCCAGCAGCACGAAAACTCTTGCGCGGGGACACCGGATTATCTTGGCAGTTCGCTGGTTGCTGCTCAAATTGCGCTTACCATGCTGGTGCTGACGGGTGCTGGGTTGTTGGTCCGTACGCTAGCTAATCTGAACGCCGAGAACGTTGGTTTGGATCCGCGAAGTTATCTCCTAGTGTTTCGGGTTGACGCGACGTACAGCAATCGCACGAGCTGGAACCTCCAGACTCTCTATCGTGATCTTCAGGAGCAATTCTTCATCTTTGCCGGGCGTAACCCCGGCCAGTCGCTCTGGAGTCCCACTGCTGAGCGGTGGGGGTATGGGCGGCCCTATTTTTTGCCCAGAGATCAGTCAGGGGCGGAGATCCACGTGAACATACTTCCAGTCGCGGGCAATTTTTTCGAAACAATGCGCGTTCCTTTACTCGAGGGATAGTCTGAATATGCGGGATTCAGAAGGGTCTAGGTCTAACAGCCTCCCGAAGCTCGTAGTTGTAAACGAAGCTTTGGCGCGCGGCTTGTTTGGCACACAAAATCCGGTGGGAAAGCATTTTGGGCGAGTGAGACTGGACCTGAGGACGAAATTGTCGGTCGGGGTAATAGGTGACGCAAAATATGACAATTTACGCGGACGAAATACGGCCCACGATTTACACGCCAATTGAAGATTGGGATGGGGACATGTATTTCGAGATTCGCACGGCCATGGATCCCAAAGCACTGATGCCCGCTGTCCGCGCCGCAGTCAGCCGCTTCGACAGCAACCTGCTCATCACCGACATGAAAACCCAGATGGAGCAGATTGATCAGAACATCTATCAGGAGCGCCTCATTGCCAATCTGTCCAGTCTCTTCGCGCTGTTAGCACTGATTGTGGCCTGCGTTGGGATCTACGGATTGCTCTCCTATCAAGTTTCGCGGCGCACGCAGGAGATTGGCATTCGGCTGGCGCTGGGAGCGCAGCGCGGCGATGTCCTTCGCCTCGTCATGCGGCAGGGCGCAATTCTTGCAGTGCTCGGAGCGCTGATTGGCGGCGCGGCAGCCTTGGCCGTGACCGCTACCTGCAAAGTTTTCTGTTCGGAGTGAAGCCGTCCGACCCGGTGACCATCGCCGCTGTCGCAATCGGGTTGATTGCCGTGGCGCTGTTAGCCAGTTACATCCCCGCCCGCCGCGCCATGAAAACCGATCCCATGGTGGCGCTGCGCTGGGAGTAGATGACGGGTTAAAATACACGCCGGAATGCGGGTTTGAACCTGCCGTGGTTCCCTCCGCGTACTCCGCTTGATCCCTCTGCGTGCTCTGCGGTCAAAAGCTCTTAGAGCCAAAAGTTGAAAACGGCTGTGGGT
>CAWDCI010000032.1:0-203060 GCA_963800745.1 uncultured Acidobacteriaceae bacterium | reverse complement strand
CGCACGAGCATCAGGCCGGCATTGAGGCGCTGGAATCGGGAGACATCTGGGGCATAGAACTTCCGCAGGCCCGGTCCACACGGAATTCCGCGGGGCGCTCCACCATGACGGGGAATTTCACCGCTACTGTACCGGTTCAACCCTTTTTATCTTCCCCGCGAACCTCGCCCCGCGTTCCGCGCGCGTCGCGCAGTTTAACTCCCGCGGTCATACCAAGACGAGTGCTCTGGGGTTTGAGCCTTGCGCTCTTCCTGCTAAGCGGGCTTTTAACGCTATCGCTCTACCAGGACATACTTGACGGCTCCGGCCGGGCCGCCATTCGGATTCCGGTCCCCGGTCCGCCAACCGCGGAAGATGTTGCCCGCTTGACGCCCACACCGCAACAAGCGCATCCCATCATTGTGCAGAGGGTCTCGCTGGTTCCGCGAGTGCAAGTGGCGGAAGCACCAACTGGAAGGATCGTCTATCCCGTTTCCCCGGAGGACGGCCTGGGCGGCAAGGTTCGCCTGCAAGTAATCATCGCGGCCAGCGGATTGGTCGAACAGGTCCATGTACTGAGCGGCCGGTCAGTTCTCGCGCAGGCTGCCAAACGAGCGGTGCGCCTGTGGCACTACGGTCCATTCCTGTCGGATGGCCTGCCCGCGGAAAGGGAAACCAGCGTGGTGGTCAGCTTCCGCGGTACTGACGCCGTTTCTCTGCAATTCCCTTCGGCGAATCGCGGCTCTCAGGACAGAGCGAATTAGCAGCGGGCGCCGACTCCGGCAGCCCTCTTCTCCGTTAGGTGGACAGTTCCCAACCTGGGAATTAACCAACACAATTCCGTCTTTATAGATGGCGCGGCGCCTCGACGCTGGGCTTTAGCCCCTGAGGTACATATGACGATCCCTCATCGAGGAACCACGGGCGACGGCACATATTTCATCACCGCCTCCACCTTTGAGAAGCAATGCTTACTACAGACCGAGAGAATGGCACTGCTTTTGATGGATGTCCTCTTCCACTATCAACAGCAGGGCAAGTATCAGTTGCATGAATTTGTAGTGATGGCTAACCACTTCCATCTGCTGATTACACCACTACCTCCGGTCACGTTGGAACGGACAGTTCAGTTCATCAAAGGGAGCTTTTCTTTTCGGGCCAAGAAAGAATTGGGATTTGCGCACGAGGTTTGGCAGACAAGCTTCTATGACCGCCGAGTGCGAGATGCTGGCGAGTATGTACGATTCCGGCACTACATCCACATGAACCCGGTGAGGCGAGGACTGGTTTCCATGCCAGAGGAGTTTCCGTGGCTCGGCGAAGTTGGAGCTGGATGAAGTCCTCAGAGGCTAAAGCCCGCCGCTTAGGCCGCTATTAACCGCAGGGCTGAAGCCCTGCTCCACCCATGGTTAAGCCTTGCCTTAGGCAGCTTCCTCCTGATCGGCTCTAGCCCTTGACCTTTACCTGGATCCCCAACTCTTTCAACTGCACGTCGCTCACCGGAGTGGGCGCATCCACCATCAGATCCACGGCGCGCGCGGTTTTGGGAAATGGGATCACCTCCCGCAAACTTTCCGCTCCGGCCAGAATCATGACAATGCGGTCCAGGCCGAGCGCGATTCCGCCGTGCGGCGGCGTGCCATACTCCAGAGCTTCGAGGAAGAATCCAAAGCGGGCACGGCCTTCTTCGTCGCTCATTCCCAGAGCTTGGAAAATTTTGCGCTGGATGTCCTGGCGATGAATACGAATGGAGCCTGACCCCAGTTCGGTGCCGTTCGAGCACCACGTCATAGGCCAAGCGCGAATTTCCCCCAGCGGAGATTTGGGATCGTTCACGGAATCGATATTGGCCTCGAGCTTGGCCATGTCCTCTTCGTGCAGCGAGGTAAACGGATGGTCGACGGATTCCAGCGGCGCTCATCCTTGTCCCAGGCGAACATGGGGAAGTCGGTGACCCATAAGAAACGGAAATCCTTGGCAGTGTCACCAGTTTTCTCAAACGCTCCATGTTTCTCGGCATACTTTTGCGCCAGATCGAGGCGGAGATATCCGCACTTCTCGCAGAAGTGCTGAACGTCCTGATCGCAACCGCCGCAATGTCTGGCTTATTCAGCGCACCCGCCAGCAGCCACAGATCGTCGGGTTCGACCTGGGCAAACTTCAGCACCTTTTCCGAGATCGCCGGATAATCTTTGGCAAAGCGCTTGGGATCGGTCATCAATTGCACGAATGACGGCCCCTGGACGTGTTGATACGCGCCATAGGTTCCCAGGGTGCGCCGTTCGGTTCCCGAAATGTCGCCAGCCTTGGGAATGCGAATCAGCTGCCAAGGGAGTTCTTTCCTGATCCTGAACTTCGCCGTAACGTCTTCCAGTTCTTCCGGCGTCAGCGCCGCGCGCACGTCCACCATGGCGGGCAGGCGCGATGTCAGGCTTGTCATTGCCGTAGAGCCGGATCGAGTCGTCGTAGGTCATGCGCAGGAATGGCGTTTGGATGCGATGGCCGGCGGCTTCAAATGCCGAGGTCAAGAATCCCTTGACTACGGCATACACCTGCTCCGCCTGGGGATAGGACATCTCCAAATCAATTTGGGTGAATTCGGGCTGGCGATCGGCGCGCAAGTCTTCATCGCGGAAACAGCGCACAATCTGGAAATCGTTCGAAGCCGGAAATCATCAGGATCTGTTTGAACATCTGCGGCGATTGCGGCAGCGCGTAGAAGCTTCCGGGCTGCACCCGGCTGGGGACCAGGATCATCGCGCGCGCCCTCGGGGGTGGAGCGCGTCATGAACGGCGTTTCTATTTCCAGGAAGCCTTGCGCCGAAAGATACCCGCGAATGGCCTGCGAGACTTTATGGCGCATCTCGATGTTGAACTGCATAGTCTCGCGCCGCAGGTCGATGTAACGATACTTGAGGCGCATCTCTTCGTTGGGCAGAACTGTGTCGCCCGGCAGGAAGGGAAGCTGCTTCGATTCGTTCAGAATGCGCAACTCTTCCGTCATCAGTTCCACTTCGCCAGTGGGAATGTTCTTGTTGATGGTCGCCGGATCGCGCTGCTTCACCCTGCCGGTCACGGCCAGGACGTACTCGTTGCGCAGCGTTTCGGCCTTGGCATGCGCGGCGGGATTGAGTTCCTTATTGAAAACAACCTGGGTTATGCCGGTGCGGTCGCGCAGGTCAATGAAGATGATGTTGCCCAGATCGCGGCGGCGGTTTACCCAGCCCATGAGCACAGCCTTATTGCCGGCGTCGCTGGAGCGCAGCGCGCCGCACATGTGAGTCCGTCGTAAGTCGCCTAGAAAATCGAGCAAGTTGTGGCCTTTTAGAAGAGGATGCGGCTGATAAGCCAAACTAGAGATTATAGCCGTTAGCAGGTTGGACAGAGCTAGCTTCGAATCTTGCCGGTCAACTCGGCCCGCGGAACCGACACTTGCTCGCCGCTCCCCAGATTTTTCAGCGCAAATGCATTTGCCTTGATCTCATTTTCGCCTACGATGAGTGCAAACCGGGCGCCCAGCTTGCTGGCGGTTTCGAGCGATTTTTTCAGACGGAAAGCCTCATCGCCGAGTTCGACTACCACATCCTGACGACGAAGTTCTCGAGCGAGCCTGGCCGCTTCGCTATTCATGCCTGCGCCCAGGGGCGCGATATAAACGTCTGGCTTGATCTGTACCGTCTCCGCCGACTCCTGCAGCGCCAGGACCAGGCGGTCTTCGCCCATGGCAAAACCGATTCCCGGAGCCACCGGGCCGCCGAGCGACTCAGAAAGCCCGTCGTATCGCCCTCCGCCAAGGATTGCGTTCTGAGCGCCCAGCGCGCCGTGGGTGAACTCGAAGGCCGTACGGGTGTAGTAATCGAGGCCGCGGACTAAGCGGTCGTTTATTTGAAACTCGACCCCGACGGACTTCAGGATTGTTTGGACCTGCGCAAAATGCTGACGGCACGGTTCGTCGAGAAACTCGCCGATGCGGGGCAGCGTTTCGATGATCGGTTGATCCGCCGGAACTTTGCAGTCGAATACGCGCAACGGATTGGTCACTGCCCGGCGCTGGCAGTCGACGCACATATTTGCCGCCACGGGCTCCAACGCCTTGCGCAAGGCTTCGTTGTAGGCTACGCGGTCATTCGGGCAGCCGACGGAATTCAACTCTAGATTCCAATTCTTGATGCCGAGGCGATCGAGCAGCGTGGCCAGCAGTTCCAGGATTTCAGCGTCTCGCGCTGGTGATTCACTTCCCGCGCTCGGCGGGCCAATGACTTCGGCGCCGATCTGGTAGAACTGCCGGTAGCGCCCCTTCTGCGGTCGCTCGCGACGAAACTGCGGCCCAATGTAGTAAAGCTTGCTCAGGCCGCGCTGCTCGAGTTTGTGCTCGATGTACGCGCGGACGACGCCAGCGGTGTTTTCGGGGCGGAGGGTGAGGGACTGGCCTTTGTCGCTTTGCGCGCGGCCATGGTCCTCCCAGGTGAACATTTCTTTCGAAACGATGTCAGTATCTTCGCCGACGCTGCGGGCGAAGAGCTGCGTCTCCTCGAAAATCGGGGTGCGAATTTCGTGGAAGTTGTAGGCACGGAAGACGGCGCGTACCGTCTTCTCGACGAAGTTCCACAGCGCCGTTTCCGGCGGGAGCAGATCGCGGGTACCTCGGACAGCTTTAATCATGACTGGGAGCTTTTAGCCGTCAGCTCTCAGCTTTCAGTCGTTGGCCGACCTAGTTGCCATACTGACAGCTGAGAGCTGACGGCCGAGAACTGATTCTTCTACTTTCTCTCTGCCAGATACGAATCTTTGTAGCCCAGATAATTGTTGGCGTAGCGCAGGATGCTCTCTTCGTCCTGCTTATTCAGTTTACGGCGGAACTTGCCAGGAGACCCCATCCACAGCGAGCCCGGCTCGACCACCGTTTTTTCCGGAATCAGTGTCCCTGCCGCGACGATCGAGCCCGCCCCAATCCTGGCGCCATTCAGAATGATCGAGCCCATGCCGATCAGGCAGCGGTCTTCCACCACGCAACCATGCAGCGTCACCGCATGACCCACGGTGACGTACTCGCCCACAAAAACCCCATACTGCTGCTTCATGCCGTGCAGAATGCTGCCGTCCTGAATGTTGGAGTACGCGCCCACCCGGATGGAGTGCACGTCCCCGCGCAGCACGGCGTTCATCCACACGCTGGCGTGTTCGCCAAGCGCCACGTCGCCAATGATCTGCGCCGACTCATCCACATAGCACGAAGCCGGGATGACCGGAGTGCTGCCTTGATAAACGCGAATCATCTCCAGTATCGGAACAGCACGGCGATGGCAATCAACGCGAAGAAAATAACCCAAAGCAGAGCCTTGGGCTTCTGTTTTCGAAGGCGCGGTTCCTTGGCTATTCACGTCAGCAGAATACTACAGCGGGAACATTTATTGGCGTGCCTGCGCTGATGCGAGCTGCGGCTCGCGCTCGCCCAGGTGCGCCCGCAAAATGTTCAGCATGCGCCGCAGCGGCTCGGCTGCGCCCCAGAGCAACTGGTCTCCCACGGTGAACGCGCCCAGGAACTCCGGACCAAGCTTCAGCTTATGCAAGCGTCCGATCGGAACGTCTAAAGTTCCGGAAACCGCGGTCGGCGTCAGATGGCGCAGGGTAGACGCCTTGTCATTGGGCACGACGCGGACCCACGGATTGCTGCCCGCAATCAGCCGCTCAATTTCCGCCAGCGGCACATCCTGGTGGAGCTTGATGCACAGTCCCTGGCTATGGCAACGCATGGTGCCGACTCGCACGCAGATGCCATCGACGGGCACGGGCGGATTGAGGCCGAGAATCTTGTTGGTCTCAGCCATGCCTTTCCATTCTTCTCTGGTTTGGCCGCCGGGCATGTCTTTATCGATCCAGGCGAGCACGCTGCCGGCCAGCGGCGCGCCGAATTCCTGTGTGGGGAGAGAGGCTGACCGCTGGACATCAATCACCAGGCGATCCACTTCCAGCGCATTTTGGGAAAGCGCGGCTCGCGCGGGATCCACCAGGCATCCCATCTGCTTCACCAACTCCAGCATCTTGGCCGCGCCGGCGCCCGAGGCCGCCTGATAAGTCATGGTGGTGACCCATTCGACCAGGCCGGCTTTCAGCAGGCCCGCGATCGCGATCAACATCAGGCTCACGGTGCAGTTGCCGCCGGCGAAGGTGCGAATCCCCGTGGTGAGTCCTTCCTGAATCACGTCCCCGTTGACCGGATCGAGGACGATGACGACGTCTTTCTCCATGCGCAGCGTGGAGGCAGCGTCAATCCAGTAGCCTTGCCAGCCGCTCTTGCGCAGCGCGCCGTAGATCTCGGTGGTGTAATCTCCGCCCTGGCAACTGACCAATACGTCGCAACGGCTGAGCGCTCTCAGGTTCTTGGCATCCTGCAGGGTTCCGCGCGGGCCCGCTTCTTTCGGGGCCTCGCCGCCTGCGTTGGAGGTGGAAAAGAAAACCGGCTCAATGCCGGCGAAGTCGTTCTCCTCACGCATGCGTTGCGTGAGGACGCTGCCCACCATGCCTCTCCAGCCGATGAATCCCGTGCGTAGCATAATCCGACTAGTTTACAAGAAGTTACGCAATGGGAAGTAGAGATAGACGGGGTACCTGCCCACAAGAACACGTCCAGAAATAGTTCCCGGCGTGGGCTTCCCGATTTCAGGCCGCCTTAGTTCTCCGTCTCCTCGGGAACCTCCGGTTTGGGAGGCCTGGGAGGTTTAGGCGGTAAGGGCATCCCGGGATGCGATTCGGAGGCCGCATCCGAATGCGACGAGCCCTTCAGAATTCTGATGGCGCCGTGCTCGTTATTTATGACCAGGGTAGGGCCGCCGCCGCCAACCGTTCCGCTCGCAACCGCCTCATCGTTGGAATTACTATTTTTAACTCCGCTGAAGTCGGAGTAAATCTCGCCGTTCTGCGCCCGCGCATCCAGTTGAAACGCAGCCTGGTCCGGCAAGTAGATCTCAATATCTCCCTGGCGGTTCTCCACCTGCATGCTTCCCAGTTTGCTGACGCGTATTTCGACAGCGCCATCGGCGTCGGTCAGGTGAACGTCCCCGGAGACCGCGCCCAGGCGAATGTCCTTGGAATGGGTTTCCAGGCGCAGCGGGCCGCCGACGCCATCCGCCTGAAGATCGCCAGAGTCCAGATCGAGGTCGCCGTCGAGTTTGGCCAATTCCAGGTTGGTGCGCGCGGTCTTAAAGGTCACGGCTTTGGCAATCTTCGACAGCCTTAAATTTTCAGTGAAGTCGCCGCTCAAATGCACTTCGCCTTTCACATCTTCGACAGAAACGTCGGTGGCGTGCCCTTCGATGGAGACATCCGAGGCAACTTGTGAGACCCGGGCGGAGCTTTGTTCGAGATGCAGAATAACCTTACCGTTGATGTCGGTGGCCGAGACCTCTCCGTGCTGATTGGTGATTTCGGCGTCAGCGTCACGCCCCAGCACACTCACATCGCCGTGATGCGTGGTAACCGCTACCGCAGCTTTCCGGGGCAGAGAAATGTCCATATCAGTCGTGACCCAGTGAAAGCCGGCGCCATGGGTATTGGCGTTTAGCGTCACCACGCCGCCGCTCACGGTGATCTGCGGCTTAGTGGCAGCGTTCGCCTGATCGGCCTCCTGCTGGCTTTCAGCGCTGACGCGTTTGTGAACCGTCAAGTGAATCTGGCTGTCGGGTGAGACCGTCACATTCACCGCGCCGCGGTCGTTGGTGACCTGCAGGCTGGCTCCGGCCGGGAAATTCTGCGCCAGCTGATCGTCATAGTTGTAAGTGTGACCAAAAAACGGGAAGTCGCCGTCGTTCATGTCCATGTGATCGCGGAGTTCTTCCCAATTGAAACGGGCGGCCTGGCTAGCCACAAGCCCGAAGACGATCAGAACGGCCAGCAGAAGAATTCCGCCGGCGCCAATGCCTCTTGCGGGCACGCCGCTACGCTGTGCCCGCTGGTGTTCGACCAGTTTGATCACCCCCCACAAGATGATCAGCAACGGCCAGTAGCGGGCAAACCAAATTCCTAGAATTTGCCATTGCAGTACGCCCATGGTTCCCAGCAGGAACACGGTGCCGATGACGATCAAAATCACCGGGCCGGCCAGGGAACGCTGCGGGCGCTGCGGAGGAATGGGAACTCGTGGCGGCGGAGATTGCACGGTGCTAGCCATTTTTCACCTCACTGCCGGATGACGCAGACGCCGGCGGCTGCATTTCCCCGGGAGAATTGTTCCCCGGCCCGGGGCCGTTTTGGTCGGGAGGAAAGTGTGGCGCCGTTTTGTGATCGAAGAGCTTGGCCAAGCCAATCGCCAACAAGAGCACGGGCCAGGTACGATCCCAGCCCGGTCCGTGGAGATTCTCAGTGAGTGAAAGCAATCCAACCGCGACCAAGACCGCCGGACCGGCGAAGGAGCCTCTCCTCGGGCGGCGATCTTGCCATGTCAAACCATCTCCCAGCACGCCCAGGCGTTTGGCAAATAGCCACAAGCCCAGGAAAATCAGAAGCACGGGCCAAATATGGTCGAAGCTCAGGCCAAAAATCCCCGAAGTCTGAAGAAGAAACAAGCCCCCTAGGCCGATCAAAACAATTGCCGCCATGGGGACTTTCGAGGTGTCCAGTTTTTCCCCGGCCCCGAAAGCCTGCCCCAGCCCGAGCGGATCGGGCGCTGGTTGCCCGGCTTGAATTGCGTGGGCACTGCGGACAGAATCGATAATCTGGTACAAGACAAAAAAAGCGATCCCGATGCCACAGATGGAATCCAGCGGGTCCTGGCCGTGGCTTGCCCCAAAGACGAGCAAGCAAAAGATAATCAAATGCGCCAAGCCCTTGGCGTATTGCCCGTTGTAAACCGCGCCCACGCCAAAAGGAATGGCGCCGAGAATGCCGGCCAATGCGGGGTTCGGACCCGAACTCGCCACAACCGGAACGCCCGTTGTGGGAACAACTCCGGGGGGCGCCGTTCCCTCCAGTCGCTCCGCCAGGCAGTGTTCGCAGTAGATCACTCCGCGCACATCGCGGGCGCAGGGCGCGCACAGCGGCTTGCCACAGGTACGGCAATAAGCGACCGCGGTAATGTCAGCATGATTGGCGCAGTTCATAAGGACCTCCTCAGGGTGCTTGCCGTAGCTATAGCCGGTTCGGATGTTTCCGCCAGTAGAGGGCTGGTCTCCCCCTGGCTATAGTTTCGATCCTCTTTCTGATCGGGGCGGCCACTGGTATCGTTTCTGCGTTCCTTGCTCTTCTCTTCTTCGTGTGCGGGCTCAGCCGGCGCGGTCATGCGCTTGAATTCCCTCACCCGCGATTCCATTTCATACACAAAGCGAATGTTCTCGTAGTACTTCACCACTCGTCCCGAAGTTTCGTAGTAGTTGCGTTTAATGACGCTTGGCCGTAAATTCGCGGCACGCAGATCGCCCAGCCTGATCCCGGACAGACTGAGGCAAATCGAGACCGAAAAGAAAGCCATGCCGAAGGACATGACAAAACGGGGCTGGCGCACTACCCCCATGACCGGCGCAAAGACCAATGCCGTGAACTGCTCCCACCATGAGGCTCGCGAAGGAATTGCCGCGCCCAAGCGGTTTGCACGAAGTCCAGTCGTGGCGACCAGGATATCGTTGACCAGGGTGACCGGCGGTTCGGCGTCTTGCAGAGACTTGAGCCAGCTTTGCCCAGCTTCGGCGTCTTTCCACATTGGACCGCAAACTGCGCAGTTAGCCCCATGCGCCTGAAAGCTTTGCAGCTTGGCGCCCGCCAAAGTCTTATCGAAGTTCTGATCAAGGGCGTCGCTGAGCAGAGCCTCAAACTCAGCGCATGCCATGCCGGGTTGGTTTGTTCCTGCCATTACATCACCTGCCTATAGGTACGTTGCAATTGGCGCGCAAGTTCCGCCCGCCCGCGGTTAATTCTGGATTTCACTGTTCCCTCCGGAACCCTAAGTACAGCAGCGATTTCCCGGTAGTCCATGTCCTGCAGATCGCGCAGAATGACCGCTTCCCGCAGGTCGGGAGAGAGCTTTTGCAGCGCCAAATGCACGGTTTCCTGGGCTTCCCGCCGCTCCACTCCCGCGTCCGGGGGGACGCCTTTGTCTGGAATCCGCTCGCCCAGCGTGGGAGCATCTTCGCGCTCAGAGAGGGCTGCATCCAGCGAATCGGTCATCCGGTCCTGCCGGCTTTTGCGGAAATGATCCACCAGCAGGTTCCGGGTCATGCTGGTAATCCAGGTGACGAGTGCGCCGCGCTCCACATCGTAGGACTTCAGAGTGCGGTACATGCGGATGAAGACCTCCTGGGTGAGGTCCTGGGCATCCTCGGCCGACCCGGCGAAGCGGTAGCAGAGGTTGTAAATCCGCCGGTGGTGGCGCTGCACAATTTCCTCCCATGCGACAGCGTCGCCGGCTAGGCAGCGGCGGACGAGCATGGCAGCGGCACGGGCATCTTCCAAGTGCACTCCCCGAACTCCCTGGTTTCCTCAGCCCCGAACCCGCGCCGGACCGCGGACACACTTCGGACTGCGCACCACTTAACTCATACGTTGGGGTGAAACCAAAAGTTCAGCGCTTCCCATGGAGCAAGCGAATTGTAGCAGGGGACGAAACACCGGGAGCGTGCCTGGGGCGGCTTACCAAACTGACTTCTTTGATGTAACGATTCCTGTCCTCTGTCTTGCCGAAGCCCCGAGCGAAGCCGGGGAAGCCGACCGGGACTTTGGGGCACAAGGGCTCCCCCTGTTCCCCTGAATCTCCTACACAAGGGTCAAGGTGCGCTCACTCTAAGAAAAAAACATCTGATACACCTTCAGCGCGCGCCTGAACCTGCTTGCGACCAGACCTTCGAGTTTCTCTAGGAAGCTTTGCGCCTCACCTGATGGGTCATGATCTCTGCTTCGGCCTGGAACCAGTCTGCCAGTTCCTGGCCGTCGGCCTTGCCCCGCTCTTCATAGAGCTGATAGGCCCGGCAACGGATTTCTTCCTTCAGAGAAGTGGGACGAGGATTTTCTGGTCCCGTGGAGCGAGAGACCGGGCCGGTACTCGGTATAGGTGTCACTTTGGAAGTTTTCATGGGGCGCACCTCCATTCAAATATCAGATTCCGCCTTGTGCGGAAAGAAGTCAGTGATCTAGCGCACGGACCGGACGGCCCGATGGGCGAGGCTTTAGCCGAAGCAGGGGCAGAGTGGAGAACGGGTTCGGAAGCGGAAGCGAGAGCCGCCTATTCGCTGGTGAAGTAGTCCACCGACACCGGGTTTTCGAATAGCGAATAATCCCGCGTCACCACGGTGATTCCGGCTTCAGTGACGAAGTAGCGTTGCCGGTCCGCCTCCGCGTCGTAACCGATGGTCGTACCTTCCGGAATATGCACATCGCGGTCGATGATCGCCCGGCGAATGCGGCAGTGCCGTCCCACGTTCACGTGCGAGAACAGGATGCTGGCGTCTATTTCGCTGTAGGAATTTACCCGCACGTCGGGGGAGAGAATACTGTTCTTGACCATGCTGCCGGAGACGATGCAACCGGAGGAAACAATCGAATCCAGCGCCGAACCCATGCGGCCCGCCTCGGCAAACACGAACTTGGCCGGAGGATATTGCCGCTGGTGGGTCCGGATCGGCCAGTCCTCGTCGTACAGATTGAACACCGGCGAGACCGAAACAATATCCATATTGGCTTCGTAGAAAGCCTCGAGAGTTCCGACGTCGCGCCAGTAGAGGGCTTCCTTTTTGTTTTCGTCCACGAAGTCGAAGGAATAAACGCGGTACTCGTCCACCATCTTGGGCAGAATGTCTTTGCCGAAGTCATGGCTGGAGTTGGGATCTTCGGCGTCTTTCAGCAAGGCCGGAATCAGCACGTCGGTGTTGAACAAGTAAATCCCCATCGAGGCCGAGACTTTTTGGGGATTGTAGGGCGAGCGCATTTCGGTCTGCGCCGGCTTCTCCAGGAAGCCGTTCACCCGGTGGTCGCGATCGATGTCCACCACTCCAAAGCGGGGCACCTCCGCTGGGTCCACCTGAATGGTGGCCAGGGTGACGTCCGCTCCGGACTCGTGGTGCTGCTTCAGCATCCTTTCATAATTCATTTTGTAGATATGGTCGCCGGAGAGAATCAGCACATGTTTCGGCTGCTCCGACCCGATGGAATAAATGTTCTGGTACACCGCATCGGCGGTTCCCTGGTACCACTGCTCGCTCACCCGTTTCATGGGCGGCAGCACTTCGATAAACTCGCCCATCTCGCGGGCCAGGAAAGTCCAGCCCTCGCGAATATGCCGGTTCAGCGACAGCGCCTTGTACTGAGTGAGGATGTACACCCGGCGCAAATCGGAGTTGATGCAGTTGGAAAGGGTGACGTTAATAATGCGGTAAATGCCGCCGAAGGTCACGGCCGGCTTGGCGCGGTCGCGGGTGAGGGGATAAAGCCGCTCGCCCGCTCCTCCCGCAAGCAAGACTCCGAGGGTGTCTTTCATCTGGCTTTCGCTTGGATGGTTCTTTAGGGCCCAGGGGATGCGCCCAGGGCAGAAAAGTGCCCGGCCTTCGCAGCACCCTCGAGACGCTAAATACTAGCATAGGGGAGATTGGGGTGAGTGATCTAGCTGGTGTCTCCCTCTGTCCCAGTTTCCCTGACGAAGGTAACCGTCAATCGGCCATGGCACTCCCACCCGACGGGGCAAGCGAGACGGCAAGCGTATACTTCTGCGGGGATTCGTGCCATCTGACAATGCCGCCCTTAAAAATTCGCTACTGTCGCTGGATAAAACGTTCGTTCGTCGCGACCCTTTTGATGGGGTTCTGCGTACTGGGATGTGCGCCATCCGGCTATGGGCAAGACAACAACGTCGCCCAACTGATCAGTCAACTAAAGACAAGAGACGATCGCGCCCGACAGAATGCAATTGACGCGCTCATCGCAATCGGTATGCCTGCCGTCGAACCACTTATCGCTTTCCTAAACGCTCCCGGGCATCCATCGGAGGATCTGGCCGGTAACGCGGAATGGGGTGCGTCCGAGGCATTAGGCGGAATCAAAGACCCTCGCGTGGTCGAACTTCTGGTTGCCGCCGTGGACCGGAAGAATTTTTATTTCATAAGCCATGCCTTGTCGACCATCGGTGCACCTGCGGTCGAACCTCTGATCGCCGCGGTTCGCGATCCACGCGCCGGCAGCCGCGGGGGACGTTTTTATGACGACAGGTTTTCGGTTGCGCAATTGGGTTTGCAAGATATGAAAGACCCCGGCGCGGTGGATCCTCTGATCGCCGCCCTCAAGGACACGGATGTCGTTGTCCGTCGCTGTGCCACCGAGGCATTAGGCAGAATCAAGGATGCGCGAGCGGTCGAGCCTTTGATTATCGTCCTGAATGACCCAGGTTCTGGGGTTCAGGAAGAGGCGTCCGTAGCCTTGGGGTCGATCAAAGACCCCCGCGCGATCAGTCCCCTGATCGCGTCTTTGAATGCCGGCTACGATCAGCACGGATACGAGGAAAAGGTCTACGATAACGAGGTCAGCGCGTTGGTCGAGATCGGCTCGCCTTCTGTCAGCGCCCTGATCGCAGCCCTGAAAGACAAGGATTTTCGCGTCCAACAGGGTGCGGCGGCTGCCTTGCTCGAAATCAACGATCCCAGGTCGGTTGGAGCTCTGCGGGCCGCGCTCAAGCCGGTGATTGCACGCTCCTATGTTTTCCTTATCGAACGGGGCGCACCGGCTTCAGAAGATTTGCTGATTGAAGCACTCTACAAGTTCGGGAACAAAGACATGGCACAGGACTTCGCTAACTGTGGGAATGCCAAATTGGAAGACGCCGCGGGCGTGTGGGCGCCAGCTCACGGCTATAGCATAGGTGTGGGCGGAATGGGCGGAAACGCCGCATGGGGCAGGCACTAGACGGCCGGCCACAGAGATCAAAGCCTCCCCGAACAAGCACCCCCTAAGAATTTGCCGTTCCGCCGCTCACGCGGAACCTGAGTCTCCGGTTGCGTTTCACATCCGGCGATTATTCAAAGGGTTCTTGCCGATGGTTTCACCGGCGAAGGTCGGCGATGCGCTGGTTGATCGCGGCGATTTCTGCCCGAACATTGCGTGCCATCCGCTGGCACCAGAATACTATCTCGGCATCGCTGAGGCGATTGTTGACGCTGCGAAACGTCTGTGCCAGTTCAGCCGGCTTGTAGCCCGGGCTCGGCTCGCCCAGCGCGGCATGGCTGGCCTCGTCGAAGGTATTTGCCAGGCTCACCAAAGTACTACGCCCCTCGCTTGGTTTTGCGACCAACCCCAAGGCCTGCGCGGCTTTGAGCAGACGTGCTGAGGCTAGCGCGAGGTCTCTGGAGATCATGGCGGCCTCATCCATGGCCTTGGCAGGCGATACCGGAGTAGCACTGGAGGAGGCTGCGCTTGCAGAGGAGCCGGTCCACGATTGAGGCGATCGAGGAGAAGACCCGCCGAATAATCTCTCCCAAATCTTCATGCTGTAGCTCTCGTTGTGCGATTGGAGTCCATGCGATCAATTCTGTAATTACATATTTTGGTTGCCAGCGTTCTTCAAGCACCGTGAATCGAACAAGAACGGCGTGTTGGCAAGACTCAAAACCGCGCTCCGGCAGCGGCGACGATGGCCTTGGCGCAGTCAGCGTGCCCATTGTCGGCAGCCAGCATGAGCGCGTTATAGCCGTTGGTGTTCTTTACGTCCAGGCCCGCGGCGATAAGGGCCTTTACGCAGTCCAGAAATCCCGAGCGCGCGGCGAAAACCAGCGAATTTGAGCCCCGGTTATCCGTCGCGTTCACATCCGCTCCGGCGGCGAGGAGGAGTCTAACGCAGTCCAACTCACCATTCTCGGCAGCCTTCAGAAGCGCCGTCTTTCCAGCTGCGCCCTTGGCATTCACGTCCGCCCCAGCTTTGATCATTGCTTCAATGGTACTTCTCTCGCCCGATTGGGCGGCTCTTATGAGTTTGTTTTGCGCTTCGTTCCTCGCCTTAAGATCGATGTTAGCTTTGTGCCTTGCCCGGTCCGCCTTCTCGTCGGGCAAGAATTCCATTCTTCTTCCACCGACAGTCACCCAGAGCGTCCCAGCAGGTAATCCAGCAAGATTTCCTTTGCGCCACACTGTCTCTCGCGCGGCCTGCGTCGGGGATCGCGAACTCTGGGTCTTGCCGCCGCCAAACAATCCGGCAGCGTTTCCTTTCAAAACTTCGTTTACATAGTCCCGGAGCACCTTGCCACAAGTCCTGCATTTGCCGCCCTCCCAGTCATGTCGAATCTGTCCGCACCTGCTGCATTTGCAGAATGACCATGAATGAACGCCGATTCTACAAACAATCCGCATGGATCTCGGTGCTCCCTCCTGGGCCGGGCAGAAAACGGACGGCTGAGCCAGTCGCCCGGCCCATGCTTATTCCAAAGCTAGTCTAAACATCCACAACGTCACGAACTCGCGTCCGGACGTTTTGTGATATCAATCTTCCACGCTTCATAGCGTTGAAACGCCTCTCGCGGCATCACGCCGGACATTTTTTGGCTTTTGATTGAAATGACCACCTTCACCGTATCGGGTTTAAGGCCCTCGCCGTTCTTGAGGAATGAAACTTCCTGACGGGTTGCCACCAGCAGGTTCCCATCGGCCCACTTGCGATGGCGGCTGAGCTTGCGTCCGGACTGCGCCAGCAGAAGCGCGCCGACGTTGTGCAGTTGAGCCTTCCATAACAGCGCCGGGCCGCTTGTGACAAATTCGATGAGGGATGCGTCGTTCGCCATGCCTGAAGCTTCCATGCGATGCACAATCTGGTTGAATTTCTGCACTGTCTCCGGTGAGGCCTCCCGGCTCAGAAGTTTGGAAAAATGCGCGTACTTGGCGAAGCTCTGGCCGGCCCAGCCTAACTGGGCGATGCCCAACACTATGAAAATCGGGCTCGCATCTCTACCCGCGGACATATCGATGATTGTGGTCGCGAGATTCCAGATGGCGAGGAGAAGCAACGCAATCCCGTCAATGATCATTCCCACCGGCGCTGGCGCCACAAGCACCCAAATGCCCTCGATAATCAGGAAAACTCCGATCGCGGCAAGAATCATGTTAAGTCGAGAAGCATCCATGCCCGCGAGGCCAAGCGCAATGGCGATCAGACCCCAGATGACGCTGCCGATTCCACGGGGTCGAAGGGTTTTCAGAAGTTGCCGGTAGCCCGCCACGCGCTGCAAATCGTCGAACTCCGGGTCGGCGGCCGAGGCTTGCGAAGTGACCGGAGCGATCTCGAAACCATGCTGCAGGAGCAGGGCCCTGGCTGCTTCCAGCATTTGAGGTTGCCAATCCTCCGGCCGCGCCAGCATGGCCAGAAGTTCGTCATCATTTTTGTTGGTTAGGATTTTGTCGATTTGCTCGGCGCTCGAGCTCTTCATGGAATGTACCTGTCCAAACCGGACGGCCCGGCTGGAACGGTACAGATAAGACAAGGAAAAGGTGGGCCGTCCGCCGACTGGAGGTTACGCGGCGTCTTCCTCGATCTTGATGCGCAACGACTTCAGGAACTTCAGATCCTGGTCGCTGACCTTCAACTCTGGGTCAGTACTGAGGGTGGTCACCAGGGATGTCTTGTCAGTCTTCTCCCCCGGTTTGCTCACTCCAATCGTGGCCTCCAGCACCAGGAAGATGTCGTACCCGCCCTCTTTGATCCGGGAAACGACTTCGGCGATGGCCTCCGAGTCGGCCAGCGACTCGTTGATGGCTTCTCCCAGTTCCTTCATCATCTGTTTTAGTTGCTGGTCCACGTGGTCCCCCCTACTATTGTGCCGTACAAACGGTCTGGCCGTCCAAATAATTCGATGCGCCAGCCGCGTGAGGCGGTATTGTACGCCGGAACATTGGTAAAATCGAGGGAGATGGCGAACCTTTCGAGCGTCCGCAAAGTCGGGAGGATGGCACGGGCGGCCGCTCAGCAAGCCAATCGCAACCGCACCCTGAGCGCTGTGATGAAGGCGGGTCGCACCGCGGCGGCCCACTGGGGACGGGTGCTGGGCCAACTCTGGCTGGAGGTGACGGGCTTTGTTTTCCTGTCCTTAGCGGCCATTGGGGTTCTGTCGTTCTTCCGCGAACTGGCGCGCTATCGCGCCGGGGAAAGCACCTCACAGCGCATGGTGGCTGCAATTCTTTTCACCTTAATGTTTGCCTGGTTCGGCGTGAGTTCATTCTGGCGCGTGCGCCGGAAGAAGTATTAGGCATCGAGAGTGGAAATTGTTTGCAGCTTTCCCGACTGTACGTGCGCTCGTTATCCCAGTCCCACCCGCTCTACACCGCCTGCTGACCTGGGTGGCTGGCGGTAGTGGGGATATATTGATTCAGATCAGGCAAACCTACTCGGGCATGCCGACGACCACGGCACGGCGGCGAGGCAGGTCCTCCTCGGCGATTTCGGCCACGAATTGCAGCTGGATTCCCAAACGCAGGCATTCCTGCCAGGCCGCATCGTTGAAAAAGTAAACCACGTCTCCTCCAAAGCGGTCTTTGATTCGGCGGCGGGCTTCGAGGTCGAACGGACTGGCCGAATACACTTTCAGTTCCTTGGCATCGCGCAGGGACGCACTGAGCTGGCGCTGGAATCCGAGCGCTCCCTGCCGCACCTGCGCCATGGTAAAAGGCACCACATGATAGGACATAACTTTGATTCGAGGATGGCAGAGACCGGCCGGCCTGTCCAGCGAACGGGTTTCATGTAGCGGGATGAATATCCGGCGCGGGCCCTCGCCCGCGAAAGGCCGGACGCACCTCAACTCTCATAAGAGAGGAAACCCCAGACCCAAGGGTGCCCCGTCCTCGTCCCTCCGCTTTTTGGAGGGACAGGGCGGGGATTTGGTGATGACCGAAATGCGAGCGTGGCGCGGACCTGCCCTGAGCGCAGTCGAAGGGGCCCTCGCCCGCGAATGCCGACACAGATCATCCCCCGTTCCCCGCCTATCAATCAGCCCAACCAGCTCTGTCATCCTGAGGCCCGCGTTCTTTGCGGGCAGAAGTTGAGGCGTCTAGCGGGCGTCCGAGCCCGCTGCCGAAATCCCGAGCGGAGCCGAGGGAGCCCGATTCGCTGGCAGCAGTAGTGAGGTTAGCGGAGTCCCAACTCCGGCAGCGCTTTAATAATGCTTACGGTCTGGAGACTAACGCTGATTACCTGACCAATCAAGCGGGGGATGTATTCCCTGTCGTCCTCGCGATTGGGATCGTTAGTAATGCCGCTGCGCTTGTCGGTTGAGACCTGATATTGGTCGATCACCCATTCCAGGGCGGAGCGGTTGCCCAGGCGGTATTCGTAGGTTTCGGGTGGGATGCCACTAAGGGTTAGGAATTGATTGTAGCTGAGCGAGGTCTTGTCTTTGCTTAACTTCATCTTGGTGACGCGGTAGTCGGGTTTCTCTCCAGCTTTCTCAACTTTGGTGAGCGGGTACTCGGGTTGCTGCTCGTAGTGGACATGGATTTCGGCGAGACGCTGGCCGGCTTTGGCCAATGCGCGGAACATGCCAGCGTCGTTCACCACAGAGGGCACAGGGGACACAGAGGAAACGTTGTCATTCCGACCGGAGGGAGGAATCTGCTTTTTGCTGGTGGAGGGGACAGCAGATTCCTCACCGGCTGAAGCCGGTTCGGAATGACAACTGTGGGGAGTTGTGGCGCTCGCGAATGGGATGCGCGGCAGTTCGCGGCGGAGGTTGGCGGCGTAGCGCTCGCGGTACTCGGGGTGGTGCAGGACGGCGTAGATGTAGTGGAAGATGTCCCACTTGGGATGAAGGGTCGTGATACCAGGGTGCCCCGTCCTCGTCCCTCCGCTTTTTGGAGGGACAGGGCGGGGATTTGGTGATGACCGAAATGCGAGCGTGGCGCGGACCTGCCCTGAGCGCAATCGAAGGGGCCCTCGCCCGCGAATGCCGACACAGCACATCCGCCGCTCCCCGCCCATCAACGAGCCCAACCGGCTTTGTCATCCTGAGGCCCGCGTTCTTTGCGGGCCGAAGTTGAGGCGTCTAGCGGGCGTCCGAGCCCGCTGCCGAAATCCCGAGCGGAGCCGAGGGAACTCGATTCGCTGGCAGCGCAATGACGCCCGCAGAATGCACAGATCCTTCGTTGGGAGTCTCTCGCTTCGCGGGCGACTCCGCTGCCTCAGGATGACAGGGGGTTAGGGTGGCGAACGGGATGCGCGGCAGCTCGCGGCGCAGGTTGGCGGCGTAGCGCTCGCGGTATTCCGGGTGGTGCAGAACGGCGTAGATGTAGTGGAAGATGTCCCACTTGGCGATGGAGGGATCGTGGTAGCGGGCGCGAAATTGTTCGAGCGCCCAGTATCCATCTTGGACCTAGCTCTGATTCTCGAAGGTGGCATACTATTATGGGTAGCGCTAGATGAACTTCAAGTCACCGATGCCTCACTACGAAAAGGCCCCAATCGCCGAAGCCCTGATTGACATAAGAACAGAGTTACCGTCCAAGTTCTCCTTTGAGGAATTACAGACGCTAGGGCAATCGCTCCCTGACTATAAACAAGCCGAAACAAGAAACATTGCGCATGGCCAGTTTAGTTTCGGCCGTGAGGTTCAAGCAGTCGCAGAGCAGAAGCCGTGGGGTTTGGTGTTCCGGAACGGTGCCAATTCCCAGGTTGCCCAGTTTCAAATGAATGGGTTTACGTTTAGTCGCCTGAAACCCTACGAGGATTGGGAACGCCTTCGGAATGAAGCGACGAAACTTTGGAATCTTTACCGCCTGCTGGCACAGCCAACGGCCATAACGCGAGTTGCAGTTCGCTATATCAACGTCTTTGATTTTCCCGGCGAACGAGTCGATTTAGAGGACTATTTAAACGTGTTCCCACAGCTTGCGGAGAGCTTGCCTCGCGAATTGCGCGACTACCATCAGTTTCTGCTCAACTTGCAAATGCCTCAGGATGATCTTAAAGGTCTGCTCATTCTCAATCAAAGCGTTGCGCAGCCCACAAAGACCGGATTCATCTCGATAGTCTTGGATATTGACTTATCGGTGGGAACTCCAGAAATAGCTGATGAAGGGGAACTCTGGGCGATTTTTGACAAGTTGCGCGAACGAAAGAATCTATACTTCGAAGCTTTCATTACAGACAAGGCTAGGGAGCTAATAAGCTAATGGTCAGCACAGCTCGGATGGAGAAGTCATCCTATGTCATACCGTTACCCGAGGATAATGCCGTCGGGTCAGCGGGGCTTGAGTTAAGCGCTAACGGCAGAAGACAACTTGATCACGTTTTGAGCGGCAGCGTCTTTTGGGCTGCAAAAGATCTTCAGGGCAGGGCGCAATCCAAGCTTTGGAAGCTGTCCAAGCTTGGAAGCAACTGGGACAGCTACGGTGCGCCTGCACCTAATACACTGTCGATCCAAAACGCTACCCGCATTCTGGAACTGATGAAGCCCTTTGACCTTGATATGGCAACTATCGTTCCCTCGGCCGAAGGCGGAGTTGGTTTTTGCTTTGTGCGGGGAGATCGGTATGCCGACATAGAATCCTCGAACGATGGCGAGATGATTGGGGTTCGATATACGGGTGCGGACACACCGATCCTGATCGAAGTTGACGGGTCAAGCGACTCAATCGAGGCTGCTCTAGAAGCCGTGCGGAATCACATAAATGGGTGAAGAACGCCCCGACCGAATGAAGCGGAACGGACGTCAAGAAGACATTGTTTTTGAGCCGGCGGAAAAGCTATATCGAAGATATCAGCGCGTACATTTTATTGGCGGTTTGTTTTCGGGCATGGGCTTATCGTTCAAGAATCCACCGTCTGTAAATCGTGAAAAGTACAGCGAGGCGCTCGATGTAGTTTTTTCTGAGACTGATGAGTGGAGTAAGTGGGGCGTGCTTTCCTTCCTGGTCCAGCAAATCCCCAATGCCCTTCCCGCCGAGAATCCGGAATATAGCTTTTTTCCGAAGCATCGACCCCTGGAAAACAACTATTCCCATTCAGAAGTGCACTGCAGTAGTTGGCCAGCTAACGGCGCCTACGTTGAGCCAAAACCGGCGATCCGCAAGTTGTTCCGAGCGACCCTCAGCCAAAAAATTATCGTCGAGGTTCAATCACAAATCTAGGCTTCGTTCCGAAGTCCCTGTAAGGCGCGTGGCTTCCCGCTTCCTGAATGTGGGGCGCTTTGTAGTCGAAGAATTGGTTGACGATCTGGACCAGGGAGTCGGGGCGGGAGATGTTTTCGTCGCGGACGCACGCGCTTTCGCCACACAGTTCCCCCCTCACCGGCGGGGTTTGAAGCAGGGGTGCGCCAAAAGCCTCTGCCGGATGGCTTCGAATCTGGCTTCGACGATGCTCATGGGCCGATCTTCTACTGGCCAGGCTTCCGGGCTTCCTTCAGCATCCTCAGGCTGATCTGCCATCGGCGGGCTGGCGCTGGCTTCGTTTCCCGCAGGAATAGAAGGAGACGCGGCGCTCCCGACTCTCTTCTTGCCGCAAAGCAGGTTCCAGGCTTCTTTATACGCGTTGTATTTGGTGTCTTCACGGTGCGGCGAAAGCAATAAATATCCGCCGCGCAACGCCGCCGCTACCCTTATTGGAATGATGTACCAAATGTCGCGTGGCACCACATAGGCAGCCATAAAGTCCACCTGTTTCGCGGTGTAAACCTGGCTCCCCCCTCTTCCCGTCCGGAAATTGCACAGGTAAGAGTTCTCCACCATATAAGTCACTGATTTCACCTGCACTCGCAGGAACCGCCCCTGACGTTCGACTGCGAAATCGTATTTCGCCGAGTCGCCCCAAGGCTTGGTAACGCGTAAGCCGTGCTCGGCCGCGCGCGCCATGAAGCGCAGTTCGGCCCACTCTCCCCGCATCTTGCTGTCCTTGATGTCGACTCCCCTATTTGCCATATGCGTATGCACCAACAAAAAAGCGGCCCTTTGGAGGCCGCCTTCAAAATTTGACTCTACTTCTATTGTTTCATAACCGAGCGGGGAATTGGGACAGGGCTGTCAAGTATTTATCTGCCATGATTGCATGAGTTTAGGCGAAATTGGGTCATTTTGCCCTCTTGACAAGAACTCAGGCTCGTAGGGCGCGGGCACCCCCCGCGAAATGCTGGCAGCGCCTAGTCGTCCTGCGTTTTGTATTCGCAGGCTTCGCGGCAGGCTTCGCAATAAAAATAGCCGTCCTCGCATAGCCGGACGCTGTGCTGGCCCATGCAGATGTAGCAATAGCGGTCGCACTCGCAGCGATCCTCGGTCATCTCGCACTGCCCGCAGCGAAACTTCACCTTGGTGTACATGACCGCACTCTAACGTGACCTCCGCATGTGGAAAAGTGCCATTGGTAACTTCACGGGTACCCCGCCTGCCGCCGCCCTTCTCCGGGGCCATTCTCCGGGTCCATTTGACCACCCCAAAAACTGCGTGTTACGGTAGAGACTCTCGTCATTCAAGCAGCCAGCTAGCGCTGATTGAGGCTTTATTGTCAGTTACTTCCGCAACTACGCCCAGAGTTCGTAAGACCTCGTTGAACGCCACCCATCGCCAAATGGGCGCCAAGATGGTGGAATTCAATGGCTGGGATATGCCGGTGGAGTATCCCTCTGTCGGGGGGATTATCGCCGAGCACATGGCGGTGCGCACCGGCGCGGGCATTTTCGACGTGAGCCACATGGGCGATATTCGGCTGACCGGGCCGCAGGCGCTGGCTGCGGTGCAGCACATCTCCATGAACGATGCGTCGCGGATGGCCATCGGGCAGGCGCAGTATTCGGCCCTGCTGTATCCCCAGGGAACGTTTGTGGATGACGTGATCGTCCACTGTCTCGGGGAATCGGAGTACCTGCTGGTGATTAACGCGGGCACCCGCGAGAAGGATTTTAACTGGGTGCGGAGCAACACGCGGCAATTTGACTGCAAGGTCGAGGATTTGTCGGATGACTTCACGCAGATTGCGATCCAGGGGCCAAAAGCGGTCCATCTGCTGCAGAAGTTAACCGATGCGGACCTCTCGGCAGTGAAGTTCTACTGGTTCACGCGTGGTACGGTTTGCGGGCTGAGAGATATCTTGATTGCCCGCACTGGCTACACCGGCGAGGACGGTTTTGAGATCTATATACCGGCCGATGAGGCTACCAGCGTTCGCGTATGGAATGAGATTCTGCAGGCGGGCAAAGAATTTGGCGCAGTTCCATGCGGCTTGGGCGCCCGCAACACGCTGCGTCTCGAAGCTGGGCTGCCGCTGTACGGGCACGAAATTTCCGATAGTATCAATGTCTGGGAAGCCGGGCTGGTCCGCTTCTGCAAGATGGAGAAGCCGGAGTTCATTGGCCGCGCCGCGCTGTTAGAGGCGAAAACTGCGGGAGGGAAGCGTGCGCTGGTGGGACTGGAAATGGTCGAACGCGGCATTGCCCGCGATGGCTACAAGGTTTTGAACGATGACGGGCAGGAAATCGGCTATGTCACCAGCGGATCTCCGGCGCCCTTCTTGAAAAAGAATATTGCGCTGGCCTACGTGCCGCCGGATTTTAAGAATCTGGGCTCGACGGTGAAAGTTGAAATCCGGGGGCAAGGTGTGGGAGCGCAAGTCGTGCCCACGCCGTTTTACAAGAGAAAAAAGCCAACCGCAAGGAGCTAGAAGCCCAATGCCCTATCCAACTGACTTCAAGTACACCAAAGAGCATGAGTGGATCAAAGGCGATGGCAACAATGCCACCCTCGGCATCACCAGCCATGCGCAGGATTCTCTCGGCGATATCGTTTTTGTGGATTTGCCAAAAGTTGGAAGCGAAATCAGCTCGGGCAAAGTCTTCGGAAGCGTCGAGTCCGTGAAGGCGGTTTCCGATCTATATGCGCCTGCCTCGGGTACCGTAATCGAAGTAAACGCGGAACTTGCCACGGCTCCGGAAAAGATCAACAAAGACGCGCACTCGGCGTGGATGCTCAGGATCGCACTGAAAGATCCGGGCGAGCTAAACTCGCTGCTCTCCGCCGCCGATTATGAGAAGTTTGTGGCCGAGGAAGGCGGACACTGACGCCGGGAATCCTATCGTCCGCGGTTACATCCATATAAGTTCGCATGCGCTATCTTCCTAAGTCTCCCGCCGATCGAGCCGCGATGCTGCAAGCCATTGGCGCGGGCTCGATTGACGAGCTTTTCGCCCCGATACCGGCCGAATATCGCCTGGAGCGCGACCTGAAATTGCCGCGCCAGATGGCGGAGTCAGAGATTGTGGACTGGTTCCGCGAGCGCTCCCGCGAAAACGGCGATGGCTATGCGACTTTTCTGGGGGCGGGCGCCTACTCTCACTATCGCCCGGTGATCATTGATTCGCTGATCTCCCGCGGCGAGTTTCTGACGGCGTACACGCCGTATCAGGCCGAGATTTCGCAAGGGACGCTGCAATCCATCTTCGAATTTCAGACGATGATTTGCGAGTTGACCGGCATGGAAGTGGCCAACGCTTCCATGTATGACGGATCGACTGCGGCCACGGAGGCTGCGATGATGGCGGTTCGCCTCACGGGAAGGCGCTCCGTGGTGGTGGCCCGCAGCGTACACCCTGAATATCGCGAGGTCCTGGCCACCTATGCTCGCATCAGGGGTTGCCGGTGGTAGAGGCCGCCTTCGATGAGGACGGCCGAGTCGATTTGACTGCACTGGAAAAGGCCATCACGCCGGAAACGGCTTGCGTCCTGATTCAGTCGCCAAACTTTTTCGGCACGATCGAAGACGTTGCGGCCATCGCGGAGATTGCCCACAAACATGGGGCGATGCTGGTGGTTTCTATCGCGGAAGCGATCTCGCTGGGGATCGTCGAACCGCCGCGGCAGGCTGACATCATCGCCATGGAAGCGCAATCCTTTGGCGTGCCGCTGGGGTTTGGCGGACCCTACTGCGGCGTACTCGCCACGCGCGAAAAATTTGTCCGGCAAATGCCCGGGCGGCTGGTGGGACAGACTACGGATCGCAACGGCAAGCGCGGTTTCGTTCTGACGCTGGCTACGCGCGAACAGCACATCCGCCGCGAGAAAGCGACTTCGAACATTTGCACCAACCAGGCCCTGATCGCCCTGATGGCCAACATCTTCATGACGATCTACGGCAAAATTGGACTGCGTGAACTGGCCAAGCAAAACCTGGCCAAGACTCACTACGCGGTCACTCAATTCAGCCGGCACGGGAATGTGTTATTCGCCAGTGCGCCGCGCTTCAACGAATTCGTAGTGCAGACGAGCGAGGAGCCGGAGGCCATCAACAGCCGCATTCTCGGCCACAAGATTGTCGGCGGACTTCCGCTACAGAAGTTTTATCCCGAACTGGGTAACGCTTCTTTGTGGTGCTGCACCGAACTGACTACGCGCAGCGTGATCGACACGGCGGTTGGCGTGATCGCGGAAAGTGAACACTCCATCCGCGCGGGCCAGGGGGAAGCCTTCGACGAAGACGGGATCGAGGAGATGATCCCGTGAAGCACATGACCCGCAAGGCCACGCGCCACGTCAATCAGAACGAAGGCCTGATCTTCGAGAAGTCCTCTCCAGGCAAGGCCGCATGGAAGCTGCCGCCGTTGGATGTGCCTGAGGTCGACACTGCAGAGCTTTTAGGATCCAGCGAAAGACAAGATCTCGGCCACTTGCCTGAGGTCAGCGAGATTGAAATCATCCGCCATTTCACGCGGCTTTCCACGTGGAATTATGCGATCGATCTGGGCATGTATCCGTTGGGTTCCTGCACCATGAAGTACAACCCGCGGGTGAACGAGGTGGTCGCGCGTCTGGAAGGCCTGGCCAACGGACATCCTTACCAGCCGGAGAAAATTTCGCAGGGCGCGCTGCGCATCATGAAGACGCTGAGCGAGTGCCTGATGGAAATCACCGGCATGGACGCCATCACCCTGCAGCCCGCGGCGGGCGCGCACGGCGAACTCACGGGTCTTCTGCTAACCCGCGCCTATCATCATGCGAGAGGCAATGCCCGCAAGAAGATTCTGATCCCTGACTCCGCACATGGCACGAATCCTGCAACCGCAGCCACGGTGGGCTACGCAGTGGAACACTTAAAGTCCGATGCGCGAGGGATGGTGGATATTGGGTCGCTGGAAGCGCAGATGAATGAGGATGTGGCGGCGCTGATGTTGACCAATCCCAACACGCTGGGAGTTTTCGAGCAGGACATCCACAAGATTGCCGATCTCATGCACGCCAAGGGTAGCCTGCTCTACATGGACGGCGCCAACATGAACGCGCTGGTGGGCAAGGTGCGTCCCGGCGATTTTGGCGTGGACGTGATGCATCTGAACCTGCACAAGACTTTTTCCACGCCGCACGGCGGAGGCGGTCCGGGATCTGGACCAGTAGCGGTGAAGAAGATGCTCGAGCCGTTTCTGCCTACGCCTGTCGTAATCACCAAAGCGGATGGCACGCTGGGCTTTGAGTATGACCGGCCAAACTCCGTCGGACGGGTGCGGGCGTTCTACGGGAATTTCGGAATGTTTGTTCGCGCTCTGGCCTACATTCTGGCCAACGGTCCGGACGGCCTGCGCCAGACCACGGAAGACGCCGTGCTCAACGCCAACTACATTCGCAAAGGGCTGGAAGACATTTACGATCTGCCGTATTCCACGCCATCCATGCATGAGGTGGTGTTCAGCGATAAGCTGCAAGGAAAAAAGGGCGTGAAGACGATGGACCTGGCCAAGCGGCTGATTGATTATGGATTCCATCCTTACACGACGGCATTTCCGCTGATTGTGCCGGGCGCGCTGATGATCGAGCCGACGGAGAGCGAGCCGAAAGAAGAGCTGGATCTGTTTATCGAGGCGATGAAATCCATTGCCGAAGAAGTGGAAGAAGATCCCCAAATTATGCTGACTGCGCCGCACTCCACGCGCGTATCGCGGCTCGATGAGACTGCCGCGGCGCGCAAGCCGATTCTAAGATGGAAGCCGGTTTGAGGTTCTTCCAATGACACAACTGGCTTCGCTCTCTTTGCGCACTCTTGGCAATTCCGATCTGAAGATCACGCCGATTGGATTCGGCGCCTGGGCGATCGGCGGGGGGGATTGGGTGTACGCCTGGGGTCCGCAGGACGACAAGGATTCGATTGCGGCGATTCATCGGGCGCTCGACCTGGGCATCAACTGGATCGACACCGCGGCCATCTATGGGCTGGGGCACTCGGAGGAAATGGTGGGACGGGCGGTGAAGTCGGCGAGCACGCGGCCATACATCTTCACGAAATGCTCACTGCGCTGGCGCGACGACAAGTCGATTTACCACTCGCTCCAGGTGGCGTCGCTGGCTGAGGAACTGGAGAATTCGCTGCGGCGGCTGGGCGTAGACGCGATCGATCTCTACCAGGTGCACTGGCCCGACCCCGACAAAGAGATTGAGGAAGGGTGGGAGGCGCTGGAGCGGCTACGGCGACAGGGCAAGATCCGCTGGATTGGCGTGTCGAACTTCAACGTGAAGCAGATGAAGCGCGCGCAAAAAATTGCGCCGATCACAAGCCTGCAGCCGCCGTATTCCATGCTGCGCCGCGGGGTGGAAGAGGAGCTTCTGCCCTTCGCGCAGGCCCACAAGATTGGGGTGATCAACTATTCGCCGATGCTGTCGGGCATGCTCACGGGCAAGATGACGGCGGAGCGGATTGCGAACATGCCGGCCGATGACTGGCGGCGGGGAAACGCGGAATTCAATGAGCCGCGGCTGAGCCGCAACCTGCGGCTGGTGGCGCTGCTCAGCGAGATTGGCAACGCTCACGGAGTGCTGCCTGGCGTGGTGGCAGTGGCATGGACGCTGCGCCATCCGGCGATTACCGGCGCGATTGTGGGCGGGCGCAACGGACGGCAGGTGGAGGAAACGGCGGCGGCGCTCACGTTCCGGCTGAGCGAGGAGGAGTTCGCGCGCATCAACGCATTCCTCGAAGCTAACCCGGTGCGCGATCTTCGCAGCCGCATCGCGGCCGGCGTGTCGCGCCTGGGCATGCGCTCTAAGCCGCCCTCCTGGAAGTGACGATCTTAGGGAACCTCTGAACAAGTATCGCCCAGCACCAAACACCAGTACAAATACGCAGGCTTTTCGCGGGCGAGGGCGCCCGCGCCACACTTGATCAGAGGTTCCTTAGCCAGGAACGGTTCTTTCCAACTCCTCGGCCGCTTCGCATAAGAAACTATCTAGCGCATCGCGGTCGTAATGGTGCAAAGCACGGATGGTGACTCCGGCACGGTTAGCAAACTCGTGAGGGGACAACTGGAAAAGGAAGTCTAAGTGCCCGAAAAGTTATGCTGGAGCTAGTTTCTCGCCGCCAGCAGCTTTCCCAGCTTAGGCCGGTAGCCGTAGAATCCGGCGACGGCCTGCAGGTGCTCGATGATGCTTTGGTCATACTGGATTTTCAGCGTGGGAGTGAGGATATCCTGAGTTCCATTAGGATCGTTCGCCAAGTCATAGAGATAACTTTGCGCGGGTGAGTCGTAAGTGGCGTAGAAATATCTGCCGTTACCAGAAAGCAGGCCGTAGGCGGCGCGCACATCCGAGGCGAAGAAAATCTCGTCGCGATGGTAGCCGTGCAGTTCCGCCTCGGTCTCAGTAAACAGCGGGTGCCCGAACATTGCATTGGCCACCATCGGCCGATGCCCCAGCAAGTAGTAAATAGAAGGCGTGATATCGGTGAGAGTGGCCAGCGCCTGATTGTCGTAGACCAGCTTGCCCTGCTGGTTCTTGGGCAAGTGAATGATGATCGGCACACGCATGATTTCCGGATATACCGATGTGGAGTGGCTGTAGCGGCCTAACTCGCCGGTAGCGTCGCCGTGATCCGCAGCCACGACGATGATGCTGCTGTCATAAAGATTATGCTGTTTGAGGTATGCGAAGAAGCCTCCCAGGCAGCGATCCACCCCGTGCACCTCATAAGCGATACGGTTGATGAGTCCAGGCCTGCGCTGCCAGTTCTCGTCTGTCATGCGGGGCAGATTATTGTGCGCGAACTGGTGCACGTTCATGGGTTGCGAGTAAAACAGAACGGGACGCCCGGAGTTCGCATTTCGGTCGAGCAGCGCCTCCGTCTGCTGAATGGTGGAGCAAACTTCAAACTGGTTCCAGATCTTGTCGGTATCGAGCTTCACCAGATCGTCTGACGGTGAAAGGAACTGGCTCACCACTGGGTCATAGCTAACGACTTCGCGATAGCCATCGATCTTGCCGAGCTTTTCCAGGCCATTGATCTTGGAGAATCCGCTCAGGTCGTGATCGTGCAGCAGCATAGTTCCCGCCCAGATCGCAGGTTCGGAAAGGGAGGTGCCGGCGTATTGCGTGTAGGCGTGACGCATGACCACGCTGTCGCGGGCGAAGGCGTCCAGGTTCGGGGTGAAGTCAACCTTGGGGTTGTAAGCGCCTAGATAATCGGGCCGCATGGAGTCAATCACAAAAATGAAAATATTCGGCCGCTCCCCTTGCGCCGGGAGCAGGTGCTCGACCAGATTTGCCTCGCGCTGGATGGGGAAGTCAGGAATGTTGGTGTACTGGCGCAGAATGCGGCACAGATCGCCGCATGGCTGTTCGCGCCCGTTGCCCAACGCGTGATTGGCCAGATCGAAAGAAGCGTCGCGAACCGCATAGTTTTCAAAGGCGCGAGCGAATTCGTCGTCGGTCTTGCCCAGAGGTCTGGCCCAGAAAATCGCTGTAGCCTGCAGGCCCTTGTAGGCAAAGCCAGCCAGCAGCGCCACGCCCAGAATGGCGGCGACTGAATACCTTGCCTTCGGCGGGCGAATTTTATAGGCGCATGCGCCGAGGACGATCCAGCCGCCGAGCGCAACCGCGTGCTGGATGACACCGTTCCAGTCTCCGCCTTGGATCGCGGAGGGCAGGGCTACGATGAGGATGGCAAGCAGCAGCACGATGGCGATGGGAACCAACTTGCGTCCGGGGCCAACCTGCGCTGCAGCAGTCTCCCGTGTTTGGATGAGCGGTATAGCTAGCGAGAATCCGAACGAGGTCAGGGCCGCGGAAAGCGAAGCGGCATAAAGCTGGGCCGCCCAGCCATCAAAACTGAGCGAGTTTTCCAGGAAGCGCAACAGCATGAAGCACAGGATGCTGAAGACGAAAAGTCCGGTCAGCGAATACTCAGCGATTCTGGGCCAGGGCGTTTTTGCAGCGGCCACGAGAATCAGGTTGAGCGCCGATATCAATAGAACCGCCACAAGCACGTGGGAAACCAGGCTCCAGCCGGTTACCTCCACAGAGCTCAAGGAAACAATCACAGCGCGCGAATCCCCGTAAAGTCGCAATTCCGCGCCCGCAAGCCATAGCAGCGCCATAGCAATCGCGACGAAAATCCCGGTGGAGTAGTCGAGTAAGAAAAGGTTCTCTTTGACCGTGTCCTGGGCTGCCAAATACCGCCATGCCTCCGCTGCTGCGGTTGAAATGACTAAACAAAGGGTCAGCAAACTCCAGGAATAGGTTGGCCAGTGCGGATTCACCGAAGCGAGGAATGGCCGGGCGAGAATGTAGACACCCACTCCGGCTTGGAAGCTAAATAGAACAGCCTTCGTTTTATTCTTGAAGATGGGCCGGTAGCCGAATACCGCGGCGGCCAGAGCTGCCCAATAGAGGGCGGCATGATGATGAACAAACCAGGGAAGCCAGTCATAGGGCGGCGCCTTAATCAACGCGGAGTAGGTGAAAGGCAGGAAGGCGAGCAGGCAATAGATGGAGGTGAAGAGAAGAAATCCTCCCCATAAGATTCTTAGAAAAATGATCCGTGGAATTCGCAAACCAGAAGGCCTCTCGCGCCTGGCGTATGTAATAGGATAGCGCTGGAACAAGGGCTGAGCGCAATGGTGCGAAGGTTGGCTGTGACCAAGGTACCTCGCCAGTTCGCAAAGAATGGTATTGTCAATGCGACCACCTTACGCAGGAGCGACCTTGTACGGCGGGTGGCAATGTTGATAATCAGTTCCATAAGGCAAATGGAGGATCTCTCCAAACCATGTCTGCGCCTACGCAAGCATTACGTTTCGCACTGAACTTCTTTCGCCATCCGTATATGTTGGGATCGCTTGTGCCGAGTTCGCGTTTCCTGGTGGACGATGTCATGGCACGAGTGGATTGGCAGAAAGCCAAAGTGGTGGTGGAATATGGGCCGGGAGTCGGCACCATCACGCAGGAAGTGCTGAAGCGGATGCGGCCCGACGCGACGCTGATCGCGATCGAACTCAATCCCAACTTCCTCCGCGTTCTGGAGGAGGAGATCCATGATCGGCGTTTCCGGCTGGTGCATGGCTCAGCGCTCAATGTACGGCAGGTTCTGAGCGAACTCGGCCTGCCGAATGCGGACTACATCATTTCTGGAATCCCTTTCTCTACCATGCAGGCCTCGCTGCGTCGAGACATCGCTCAAGAAGCCCGGCAGGCGCTGCAGCCGGAAGGGGCATTGGTGGTCTATCAGTTTACCCGGGTGGCGCTGCCGTACCTGGAATCCAATTTCACCTCGGTGGGGAGAGCCTTTCAGCTGTGGAACATTCTTCCGGCTCACATTTACTATTGCACCCCCTGATTGACTGTTGAACATTGACTGCTGAAGATTGATGGCTGAACCAATATCCAGTGCCTTCTGCAACCTCGAAGACTCGCGCTGAAGCACTTTCAACGGCCAGGCCGTTCTCGTCGCCGGAAAAGCGCACCGTCATCCTGTCGCTGCTGCTGGTTCTTGCCACTCTGGCGCTTTACAACCCGGCCAGCCGGCATCCGTTCGTGAATTTCGATGACGATGGATACGTCACCAACAATTCTCACGTGCGCGCCGGGCTTGGCTGGGACACCGTCCAATGGGCATTCACTACCACCGAACTGGCGAATTGGCATCCGCTCACCTGGCTGTCGCATGCGCTCGATTACCGGCTTTTCGGGCTAAATCCGGCGGGACATCACGACACCAATATCCTGCTACACGCCGCCAATGTGGCGCTCTTGTTCCTGCTGCTGCAATGGACGACTGGGTTCACCTGGCGCAGTTTGATGGTCGCTGCGCTTTTCGCGCTCCATCCCGTCAACGTGGAATCGGTGGCCTGGATAGCGGAGCGAAAGAACTTGCTCAGCATGTTTTTTTTCCTGGCGGCGCTCTGGGCTTACACGTGGTACTCGCGCAAACCGGACGCGGGCCGATACGCCATCGTAGCGTTATCGTTCGCTTTGGGCCTGATGGCGAAGCCGCAGGTCATCACGTTGCCATTCGTTCTCCTGCTGTGGGATTACTGGCCACTGGAGCGCATGTTTCCGAGGCAGCGAGACTTGGCAAGCGGCTATGCCGTGCGGCCTTTTAGCGCGCTGGTCCTGGAAAAAATTCCGCTGCTGGCGATGGCAGCGGTCAGCGCAATCATAACCATGAAAGCGCAGAGAGCCGGCGGAGCCCTGAGGTCGACACTGGAAGTCTCGTTCGGGGCGCGCCTGGAAAACGCTACGGTTGCCTATGCCCGATACTTCGGCAAGGCGTTTTGGCCCGCACGGTTAGCTCCTCTGTATCCCCTTCACGCCAGTTCCCCGCCAGGCTGGCAAGTCGCGACGGCGAGTTTATTTTTGTTGGCGGTTACCGCGGCGGTGGTGACGGCACGGAAACAACGCTATTTGATGGTGGGATGGTTCTGGTTTTTGGGAACGCTGGTGCCGATGATTGGGCTGGTGCAGGTGGGCGAAGCGGCGATGGCGGATCGCTACGCCTATTTGCCTTTCCTGGGATTGTTCTTCGCGGTCTGCTGGGGCGTCGCCGATGGGGCCGCACAGCGGAAAATCTCTCCGCAAGTTTTAGCAGTTCCCGCACTCGCGACACTGATTGCACTGGCGGTGGCGACCCACTTCCAACTCAGCTACTGGAGCGACAATGTGACGTTGTGGTCGCACACCATTGAGATCACCGAGGCAAATTTTGTTGCGCAGGACAACCTTGGCGGCGCGCTGCTCTTGCGAGGCAATCTGGAAGAAGCCATGCCTCACTTCCGCACCGCGTCGCAGATCAATCCGCGGGATCCGCTGTCCACGATCAATATCGCAAGTTACGAACTGCAGAAGGGCCGCCTGCAATCCGCCATCGAGTTGTGCAACCGGGTGCTACAGATCACGTCGAACGCCAGCCTGCGTAGCAATGCCTTCAGCGGTCTGGGATCGGCCTACCGGCAGCAGGGCAAACTCGGCGCAGCCGAACAAGCCTACGACGATGCTTTGCAAATGGCGCCGGGGAATGCGCGTGCCTGGCTCGGCTTGGGCTTGCTGTCGCAGAAAACTGGAGACTTTACGCAGGCAGCCAAGCGCTTCTCTCAGGCGGTCGAGATTGGACCTACCGATGTCGGGTATTTGTTGCTAGCCCAGGCGCTGGAGCGAACCGGCCGTACCGCAGAAGCGCAAGCCGCCGCACAGGCCGCCCAGCAGATTTCCAGCGATCTGAACGCGGCTCAACAGGAAGCCGAGCAACTACTCGCGCAGTAACCAAGGCTGCGTGAAGAAATCCCATCTACTGGAGTATCAGAGTGAAGCTGGCACGTTGCGTTTCCCCGCCTGCTGTCGCGGAGACGACGATGGAAAATGCGCCTTTGGCAGTTCCTTGGGGAGTTGAGCCGCTGCTGGAAGAGCCGCAAGCAACCAGCCCGAGGGTGGAAGCAAAGATGAGAATGAGAAAAAGGACACGCCAGGGAGTTCGGGCGAATGTCTTGCCATCTCGCCAACCATGGACGCCAACAACCATGCCGAGGCCCAGCAAAACAAAAGAATAAAGAATCCGCGGCCGCAGCGGCGGTTGCAGGCGGTTGGTTGCGGTCAGATTCGCGGCAACGGTGATATTCACAAGCGACGGCTTAGTCGTGCCATCCGGAGTAAGGGACGCCGGAGAAAAAGTACATTGCCGGACAGAGCCGGCAGGCCAGAGCAAGCGAAGCTGACCTGCTGGTTGAAGCCGTTGCTGGGGGCAAGGGTGAGCGTAAGGGATGCGCCTTGGCTGCCCGCCGCCGTGACCGTGGGCGCGGAGAGTGTGATGGAGTAGTCGGGCGCGTTCGCCGGGTTGTCATAAACCGCAAGCTGCGTGATGGAAGTAAAGTAGGAATTTCCGCCGGGCGTCCCGATAATGCGGACGCCATCTCCTGAAGTTTCAGGAAAATTGAAAGTGTACGTACTACTCCCGGCTTGACTGCTATAAGGGTAGGACGGAGTCACCGAGATGCCGGGAACATCAGTCCACACAAAATTCTGGCGAACCTGCACCCGCAGGTTGCTGGCATACCATCCGCCATCAGGGAAAGCGGTTCCGGTTTGGAAGACAACCTGATTCATGTTGTAAGACTGGGGCCAGGTGTAGCCCCACCAATCGGTTACTTTCGACTCTTCGTCGTAGTCGTCTTCGCTGTTTTTCAGGTTGCCGCTGCTAAGTTGATCCGCGCAATCGGTTGCGCAGAGGGAGCCAAAATGCGTGCTCTTGCTGATGGCGCGCGTCGCGGGTGCGGAAGCCAGGTTCGTCGTGGAAGGCGTGTTGCTTGGCGAAGATGCGGTGTAGGTTTCGAGAAAGAGCATGCGCAGCGAGAAAGTGTAGGAGTCTCCGCTGCAACACACGTTGCTCTGCACGTTGAGCGTTTTGCCGTCACTGCTGATGAATTTCGAAGGAATACTGGTGCCGTATTGTCCGCGATTGTTGGGGAGGCGCAGCGGTCCGAAATCATTGGAGAGAAAATGGTTCCACGGACCCCAGGGGCGCGGCGCTTCGTAGAATTCATGGGTAGCGCAGGACCAGGAAGCAAAAATGTAGCGCTGCAGCGGGGCATCATAGGTAACCCCGCCCTGGCTGATTACGGAATCACTGGATGGGCAATCGTTCTTGAACATGACGGGATAGAGACCGCGGGTATCGGTCAATACGGCGACCTTCTGAGTAATGTCCGCGGTCCACAGCGGGTTACCGCTGTTGTCGGCGCCCGCATAGAACTGCCAGGCAGAACGAGTAAGAACACTGGCGTTGGGAACGCGGGCCAGGTAGAGGTTTTGTTGCTCCCTCCAATTGTTGTCGATGGCGTAGGCGTAGACGTAGCCGTCGATGGCCTGAGCGGAGTCCTTGCCGTAATCGAGAAAGAAAATCGTGGTGAACTTGTAGGCGGCCGGGCCTGACGGGCTGTTCGGCGATCCGAACATCGGGGCGAGGGCATCCCAGGCCCAGGTCAGGCCGTGATCGGTGGATTGAGCAATCGAAGCGGCCGGGGCGTCGTTGAAGTTCGAGGAATTTAAGTTCTGAAAAGCCAGATAAATTGAGCCGTTGCGGCAAAGCATGCCTGTGGGCTTGCGATTGTAGCTGGAACCGCTCCAGTTGGTACCGACGTTGGTAGCGACAGTGCGACCGCCCAGGCTGGGAGGCATTCCACTGATGGCGCTCACGGCCATGTCATAGCGATGGGAAGCGCCGGTGAAGGCTGTGCCATCTCCGTTAGCAGCGTACAGATTGTCATCATTCGACCAGCAGGAGGGCCAGAGATCGCCGTCGGCGGACATTTGGTACGTTGAGTATGATTCTTCCGCCGCGGTCGAGAAGAAAGTGCTCGGGGCCGGAGTTTGGGCGGCACAGGAAATGGCCAGGAGCAGAGGCAGGGTGCCTGTGAAGCACCGGACATGAATGCGACAATGCACATCAGCGACCAGGAGAAGTTTGCGCGAGGAAGGTTTCGACCTCTTCCGGATTCGGCATGGAAGGTTGGGCGCCGGGGCGAGTGACGGAAATCGCGGCTACCGCGCCTGCCCAGGTGGCTGCGTCAATCGGATCTTTGCCCCGAACAAGCGCGGTGGCGAAAGCGCCGTTAAAAGCGTCGCCCGCGGCGGTGGTATCCACGGCGCGAACCTTATACGCGGGAACGAATTCGCGGCGGCCATCGGCCAACGCCAGGTAGCAGCCGCGTTCGCCAAGCTTAAGCACAACGTTCCGCACTCCGCGCCGCAGCAAAGTGCTGGCGGCGTCCTTCATGCTGGAATCATTCCACTCCACGGACGGCGTGCCCAGCAACGTGCAGGTTTCGGTTTCATTCGGAGTGATCCAGTCCAGCCGCTGAAATAGGGAATCAGGCAGCGGCCGTGCCGGAGCGGGATCGAGCATCAGAGGAACGCCTTCGCGCTGCGTAATGGCAGCGAGATGCTCAACCGTGGGCAAAGGAATTTCCAACTGCGTGAGGACGATGGCTGCATCGCGAATCAGGTCAAGGTGTGAATCCAAGTCCGCAGGTGTGACCTGCCCATTGGCGCCCGGGACCACGATGATGGAATTCTGGCCGGCGGAATCGGTGGAGATGAGTGCGACCCCGGACGGCCCCGGCGCTGCGGCCACCGCCGTGGTATTGACCCCGGCGGTTTCTAATCCGGAGCGCAACTGGGGGCCAAAAACATCGGTTCCAACTTTGCCCAGCATGTGAACCTGCGCGCCGAGCCGTCCCGCTGCCACCGCCTGGTTCGCGCCCTTGCCACCAAAGAACGTTTGGAAGCTTGATCCGGAAACGGTTTCGCCGGGTGCTGGGATGCGCTCGGTACCGGCGACCAGATCGAGATTAATGCTGCCGACGACGACGATGCTTTGGCGCTTACTTCCCATGGAACCTCTCCTGGAATTAGTCCGGCCAGAGTATATCGAACTCGGACGGGGCATCGCTTAGCGAGATAGCAACGGAACTGCCGCGATCAATCCGAGTCCGGCGAGAAAACAAATGAACATCGGAGGCAACAAGCGGCGCGAGCTAACGGGAGCGCTGGCGAATTCGTGCCAAATAAATACTCCCCAAACGGCGGAGACCATAGTGGCTCCCTGTCCGATGGCGTACGAAACCGCCGGACCCACGATCTGAGCATGCGACGCAACGAAGTTCATTACTGCGCCGGTGCACCAGATGGCGCCGCCCAGGATTGCCCAGAGATGCCAGATCCCTTTGCTTCGCGCGTAATCGGCAAAAGTCGAGGGCTCGGCGCCGACCAGCGACCTCTTCATGAAAAAGGTGTTCAGGGGTATCGCGCAAAGCAGAATTCCCAAAGCCATTACGAAGGCCACCGAGTAAGGCCCGAGTGAAGCGGGGCCAGCCACCGCCTGGGTGATCAAAGGATAGAAACTTCCCATCAGCACGCCCGAAACCACGCACAGGGTCAGCCCTCGCATGCTGACTGCCTTGGCGGATGGTTCGCGGCGGCGATAGGCCATGGCGTCCAGAACGATGGCGATGACGACGAGCGCAACGCCAAAGAACAAGATCAGTGGATTTCCCTTGGGCGCGAGAATGTAATTCATGACCACGCCGACCACCAGAGCGAGACCGATTCCTACGGGAAAGGCCACGGCGAGGCCTGCAATTTCAATCGCGGCCACCAGCAGAAGATTCGCTATGTTGAAAATTATCCCCCCTGCAATGGCGTAGAGGATGTGTGCCTCGTCCGCTTGACGGAGATTGGTCAAGAATGCGGTAGTCCCGCCATGCGCGCTGCCGAGCGTCAATCCCCAGCCGAAACTTGCCAGAATGGTTCCGAACACGTAGTCCCAATAGAAAAGCTGGAACGGCCAGCCGGGCGTGAGCTTGACCGTGTTGGCCCAGGAGCCCCAGCAGATCATGCTGATAAGCATGAACGACAATGCAATGCCGTACGTTTCGGGCTGATACATGTGCCTCCCGACAGAGCTCGTTGTTGACGACACCAAGCTGCGGGCGAAGTATATACCCAGAGAGACTCGGCGGAGGGCGCACTCGACTTGCCGCGTTTCGATTCGGCGTGAGAAGATCAGTAACGGAATCTTCTGTGGCACTCTAAACATCCAATGAGCTGCTAGCCTGGCTGGCGCTAAGAACGTCAATCATTTCATTTAAGCTTTGCAGCCACGCTGGTTGCGGTCGGCACAGATTCTAGCTTCGATCTTCTTTCTTCTGTCTTCTATTTCCGGGGTGCAGGTGAAATCATTATGAGCGAAAAAACGGTTCCGGTTCTGATTGCGGGAAAGTGGCGGGAAAGCAAGTCGGTGGAAACATTCCAGGCGGACAATCCGACGTTGGGAGAGCCTTTGCCCGACAAGTATCCGGTTTCCTCCCGCGAGGATATGCAGGAAGCGGTGCAGGCGGCAAGTGAAGCTGCCATCGCGTTACGCACCGCCAGTGGGGAGAAGATCGCCGAGTTCCTGGAAGCGTTTGCGGCGGGCATTGAGCAGCGCAGAGATGAACTGGTGGAGATGGCACACGCCGAGACTGGCCTCGCCAAAGCGCCACGCTTGAAGGACGTAGAGTTGCCGCGCACAACTGGCCAGTTGCGCCAGGCGGCTGCGGCCGCGAGACAGGGAACCTGGCGGCGCCCAATTCGTGATGACGCGGCAAAACTGTATTCCTTTTTTGCGCCCATCGGCCCGGTGGTTGTGATGGGCCCCAACAATTTTCCCTACGCTTTCAATTCCGCGGCGGGCGGAGATTTTGCGGCGGCAATTGCGGCCCACAATCCGGTAATCGCCAAGGCCAACACGGCCCACCCAGGAACGACGAAGCTGTTTGCTGAGATCGCACTCGATGCAATCACGAAGGTGGGGCTGCATCCGGCGACCGTACAACTGCTTTATCGCGTCCCCTCGGAAGTGGGATTTGCGCTGGTATCGCACCCGCTCGTAGGCGCGACGGGATTCACTGGAAGCAAGAACGCCGGACTAAAATTGAAAGAAGCCGCCGAACGGGCGGGCAAGCCGATTTACCTGGAAATGTCGAGCGTGAATCCCGTTGTCGTGATGGAAAATGCTTTGCGCGAGCGGGGGGATGCGATCGCAGGGGAGTTTTTTGCATCGTGCACGCTGGGGGCGGGACAATTCTGTACCAGTCCTGGCTTTGTGATTGTTCCAGACACCGAAGCGGGAAGGAAATTCGTCGAAACCGCGCGCCAGCAATTCGAAGCCGGAAATCCCGGCGTGCTGCTGGGAAAAAGCGGGCGCGAAGCCTTGACGAATGCAGTGGCGATTCTGCAGAGGAACGGAGCCAAGGCAATCTGCGGCGGGAAAGCGCTGCCCGGACCCGCTTATCGCTTCGAAAATACCCTGCTGCAGGTTTCTGGCGATGACTTCCTGAAGTATCCGCATGAACTGCAGACCGAGGCTTTTGGCCCGGTCTCGCTCCTTGTGATGTCGCGCGATACGGCGCAGACGGTAGCGATTCTTAAGCATCTGGAAGGCAATCTTACGGGGACGATTTACTCGGACACCGCGGGCAAGGACGATGCCGAGTACAACGTAATCGAGCCGCACCTGCGTTACCTGGTGGGACGGTTGCTGAACGACAAGATGCCGACCGGGGTCGCGGTCAGTCCGGCCATGAATCATGGCGGCCCTTATCCGGCGACCGGACATCCAGGATTCACCGCGGTAGGCATTCCGACCAGCATCCAGCGCTTTGTGGCGCTGCATTCTTATGACAACGTTCGGCCGGAGCGGCTGCCGGAGATGCTGCGGGGCTGAGAATTTCCCTCTGTAATCTGCAACCTCGGAAACGCTGCGGACTCGCCACATGGGCTCGAACCTTTGTGCCTCAGTGTGCATCTTAAGACCCGCGCTATTACAATTACATGGCTTGGGACGGGGCATGCCACTTCATGTTTTAGGCAGTGGAGTTCGCGACACAAAATTGCATGGTGCTATTGGAGGCTCAATGAAAAAGCTTGCTGGATTTGTTGCTGTCCTAGCGTTTCTTGCTTTGCCGGTTTTCGCTCAACACGAAGGGCATGGCGGATCGCACGGGGTGGGAGGTGGGTATGTTCCTTCCCGCGGGCCCGCTCCGGTGCGAAACCCGCGCCCTCAACCAGAACACAAAACCTTTGCCGATAAGTCGGGGCATCCCGAAGCTCCCCACGTTCACACGAACGGAAAGTGGATTGGACACGACACCGGCCGTGGTGATGCAAACTACCACCTTGATCATCCCTGGGAACATGGACACTTCACCGGCGGTATTGGGCGCGGCCATGTGTTTCGGATTGAAGGTGGCGGTCCTTCGCGCTTCTGGTTTGGTGGTTTCAACTTCGGGGTTGCTCCTTACGACATCGGCTTTTGCAATGACTGGCTGTGGGACAGTGACCAGATTGTGATTTACGACGATCCGGACCACGACGGCTGGTATCTCGCTTACAACGTCCGATTGGGTACGTACGTTCACGTACAGTACATGGGATAGATTTGGAAAAATGAAAAATCCCCTCAGCGGAATCGAGCTGAGGGGATTTTTTGTATGTTCTCGCAGTTGCATCAGTTAGCGCCTGTAATCACCGCGCCACCCGTTTCCCCGATAGCCCCGCCAGTCGCGATGCGCCCAATAGCCGCTGGGGTAAGCGTGGCCATAGTAGCCGTAAGGTGGATAGACATAGTGGGAACGCGCATACACCGGCGCGTAGCCATAAGCATAAGCGTAGGACCGCGGATGTACCGCTACGTATCCATACGCGGGGCGCGCGACAAAGACCGGGCCGACGCCCACTCCGATTACGACACCAGCATGGGCCTTGGGCGGACTCGCCAGGGCCAGCACGAAAACCAATCCCAACATCGCGAATATCGTTTTTTTCATCATTGTTTCACCCTCCGTCCTTGGTAAATAGAAACACTTTCGCAAAATGAAAGTTGTGTGATGCGGGAAGGACGCGATGGCACGCAGGTTAAGGAAGTAACCTGCTGCGATTACCGCGGTGCGCCTGGCTGCTGGGTAGAAACGTAGCTGAGCTCCGTCTCTAGCTCGACACCGGTTCCGCTGACAGGTTTTGCAGGAGATTCGACACGGAGAAGGAACGAAACGCCTGCGCTGCTACGGTAAAAAGACGGCGAGGATCGCGGTTGAACGTAAGAGAGTATTCCGCCCCGCCGAATAGGTCGTCGAAGAAGTTCTTGAGCTCTGGCTCAGCCGCCGAACGGGTTGCTTCATTGTTCGGTGAGAGCAAGCGATCATTCACGAATATTTCTAGATCCCGACCGTTGAAAAGCAGTTTCCCGCCCAGGCCGGCCTCGGCTTCCAGACGCTGGCATGCGCCCAGCGCCGCTCGGGCTGCTTGTTTCAGCCGGTCGCAATTGCTGCCGGCGAGGCCGGCCTTGCGGTTGTAGCGAACGCCGAGACGGCCGTCGGTGTTGTCCACGCTGTAGTCGCCTTCAAGTCCGATCAGGATCACTCCCGGACCGTCATGGACGTGACGATAGTCCGCGATGTCCAGCAATCTCTCGTCGAAGACCTTGTCCTGAATCCAGCTGTGAAAGACTGGAATCAAGAGTTCCAGGTCGATGCCGTCTTTGACCAGGAGTTTTACGTTGAAGTGCTGAAGTTCCATGAAGTGGTTGTTCCTTGTAACCGCAAATTCCCAAAATCGTGCTGGCAGATACTGCGCGAAGCGTTCAGGACTGCGCGGCGTAGCTCGGCTGCTGTCTACACCGTGATCGACATCCCCATTTTATTGTTGCAGCTATGCGCGGCATCAATGAAGAGCTGCGCTTCATCGAGCAAGTAGCGGCTCGTGTCCAGGGTATGCGGGGCTCCCAACGTCTGGTGCGCGTCAAAGAAGTACTGGGCGAATTTCCCTCCCGCAAAAGGATCCCAGAAAAGCTGCGTGTCAAAAAACCGGGTGCGGAATTCGGAAACGATCTGTTCTGGAACATCCGTAATGTTCGCATTTTGGATTTTCACCAACGCCTTAGCGCCCAGCAGCATGGAGCGGTAGGCCTTCTGGCCTGCCTCCTCGATTTGTCCGGCCTCGAATGCCAACTGACCCTCGAAGAGTTCCCGTTCCGCGGCAGCCATGTCAAAGTCGAAGGCGGAAATGACTTCTCCCGCGCATTCGCCGACGCCCATATCGCCGAGGCTGTATTCGCGCGGGTCTCCCCAATCGGAGAAAAATGAACGGTCACCCGCTGGCGGACGCGTAAGATCGTCCAGCATTTGTTTCAGTTCGGCTTTACCAATGCGCTTGGTGAAGTCCTTAAAGCTTTCGCCGCTCTTGCGTTCGGCCACGTAGCGCTCGGTGAGCCGCGTAACCACGTGCGGAATATTTTTCGATGGAACCGCCGCGACCGGCAACCCGTAGGAGCCGGCGTTGTGTTCCCACTCTCCGCCGAGAACGACCTGGAAGTGGGGAACGGCGTATCCCGCAACCTTGCGGCTGACGCCGTAAAAGCCCAGATCGGCCACATGATGCTGACCGCAACTGTTGAAGCATCCGCTGATCTTGATGTGGAGATTCTGCACCGCTTCATCCAACTGGAAGCTCTTTTCGGCCAGGCGGGAGCGGAGTTCTCCGGCCAGCCCGCGCGAGGAAGAGATTCCCAGTTTGCAAGTGTCGGTTCCGGGGCAGGCGGTGATATCCACGATGGTGCCGGCGCCCGGATCGCCCAGGCCCACTGCGTCCAGCGCTTTGTAGAGCTCCGGCAAATCGGCCTGACTCACCCAGCGGATTACAAAATTTTGTTCGACAGTGGTACGGATGGTTTCTTTGGTGAAGCGGCGAACGATGTCCGCCAGAGAACGTAATTGGTTGGCGGTAATGTCGCCCAAAGGCAGGGCAACGGTTACGGTCACGTAGCCCGGCTGCTTTTGCGGACGCGTGTTGGTCTTCAGCCAGCGTGCGAAGGCGTCGGAGGTGGTGATCGAAACCAAAGACGGCCAATCGCCGCCCGGCCGCAGCGGGGTTTCTTCGGCCTGCAAGGCTTGGTTGATGTAACCTGTCCAACGCGGATCGAAGGGCAGGTTCTTGCGTTCTTCAAGGACCAGTTCTTTAAACTTCTCAATTCCCAAATCGTGAACCAGAAACTTGATGCGCGCCCGGTTGCGATTCTTCTTCTCGCCATGCTTGGCAAAGACCCTCGCAATGGCCTGGGCCAGCGGCAACAATTCTTCCGGCGGGATAAAGGAATCGAACAGCTTGGCCTGATAAGGCACGGTGCCCAACCCACCTCCGACGTAGGTTTCAAAGCCAAGCTTTGCTTCGCCCTCGTCAACCCGCTTTACCGCAATCAGGCCGAGGTCATGCATGTTGGTCAGTCCGCAGGCATGTTGTGAGCAGCCGCTGAAGGCCGGCTTGAACTTTCGTCCGAAATTCTGGCAGTCGGGATGGCCTAGCAAGAATTTGGATAACGCTCGCGAGTAAGGAGTGACATCAAATACTTCGTCCCGACAAACGCCGGCGTAAGGGCAAGCGGTAACGTTACGCACCGTGTTTCCGCAGGCCTCGCGAGTGGTGATGCCGGCTGCGGCCAAGCGGCGCATCAGGCTGGGAGTGTCGTCCATTTGGATGTAATGCAGCTGAAAATCCTGCCGGGTGGTGACGTGCGCGATGCCGTCGGAATATTCTTCAGCCAGCTCCGCCATCGTCTCCAGTTGCGCGGCGTTGAGCCCGCCACCGGGGATCTTGATGCGCTGCATGCCTGGCGCGTCCCACATGGTCATCGGGCCTTTGGTCAAATCGCCCGACGGATACGCCATCTGCTGAACTTTCTTGCCGTCGTGGCGCTGGCCATTGTCATAGCGCTGGCCATAGGCCCCGCGGCGGAGGCGTGTTTCGGCGAACAGGCGTTCGTCGAGCTTGCCCTGCTTGCGCAACGCAATGTCGGTTTCAAAGCTGTCAATCTCGCGCGCCAGGACTGCGGGCATCTTGTCCGCGAGTCGATCCTTCCAAAGTGAATTCGAAGTTTTCATAAAACTCTGTCCCAGAAACTGAAAAACCCACCTGCTATTTTGGCGGGTAGGCTTGGAATAAGCTTGAAATAAGAGCTCTAGTTCAAATCCTCCACACCCCAGAATTCGTGGGCATACAACAACACCAGCACATGCACTTCGCCCATCCTTGATTCTGACTGCGTGGCGGCAAATTGGACTCCGGTTCTTCTGAGGTGATAGGACTTCCTCCAGAAGATTATAACCTTTTGAGCTACCCAATCGGAAGGGCGGTAGCAATCAGCGGTGGGCTACAAAGCGACCTCAGGAAGAGAGATTTCTTGGGCTCACGGAGGCGAAGCGTAAGCCCGGCGCAGAAGCTGACTTATCTCTGAGGCAGTTCTATTCGGCCGCCGCAGCCTTGGACGCGAGCCGGCTAGATTGGGCCGTCTTGTGTCCCATCTCGTCCAAAGCCAGATTGAGCAGCAGCACGTTGACCCGCGGTTCACCCAGAAATCCCAGCTGACGGTTCTGCGTATGTTCGTCGACCAGGCGGCGGACATCGTCTTCGCTTAGACCGCGTTCCCGGGCGACGCGGGGGACCTGGAACTCAGCGGCTGCCGGGGTGATGTCCGGATCAAGGCCGGAGGCGGAAGTCGTGACCAGGTCAACCGGAACCGCGGCCCCGGGGTTTTCCTTATGCAATGCGTCTACCGAGGCCGCGACGCGGTCGGTCAGGGCATGGTTCGTGGGGCCGAGATTGGACGCGCCGGAATTAGCCGCATCGTACCCATTTCCGGCGGCCGAAGGACGGGAATGAAAATAGCCCGGACCCACAAAAGGCTGGCCGATGATCCGCGAGCCGACGACCGTGCCGTTCTGCACGATCAGCTGGCCATTGGCCTTATCTTTCATGAACAACTGTGCGAGGCCAGTGATGACTAACGGATAGATAAGACCGAACAGAACCGTGGTGGCCACGGTCATGAGCACGGCGATGAGTAAGTTCTTTTTCATACGTTGCCTCTTAAGCCAGTCCGACCCGGGTGATGAGCATGTCAATCAGCTTGATACCGACAAATGGGATGATGATTCCACCGACGCCATAAACCAGAAGATTGTTGCGCAGCAGGGCCGCCGCGCCCATGGGGCGGTATTTCACGCCACGCAGCGCCAGCGGAATCAGAGCGACGATGATGAGCGCGTTGAAAATCACGGCGGACAATACGGCCGACTCCGGGGTTTTCAGGTGCATGATGTTGAGCGCATTCAACACCGGGAAAGTGCCCGCGAACATCGCCGGGATAATGGCGAAGTATTTGGCGACGTCATTGGCGATGGAGAACGTGGTGAGCGCGCCGCGGGTCATCAGCAACTGCTTGCCGATTTCCACGATCTCGATGAGCTTGGTGGGATTGGAATCCAGGTCCACCATGTTGCCGGCTTCCTTGGCAGCTTGGGTGCCGGTGTTCATGGCCACACCGACGTCGGCTTGCGCCAGCGCCGGAGCGTCATTGGTGCCGTCGCCGGTCATGGCCACCAGTTTCCCCTCGGCTTGCTCGCGGCGGATCAAGTCCATTTTGTCTTTCGGAGTGGCCTGGGCGAGGAAGTCATCCACGCCGGCTTCATTGGCGATGGCAGCGGCGGTCAACGGATTATCGCCAGTGATCATGACGGTCTTGATGCCCATGGCACGAAGTTGATCGAAGCGCTGGCGCATGCCACCTTTCACGATGTCTTTCAGTTCGATGACACCCAGCGCGCCTCGCGTCTTCTCAGCGACCACGAGTGGCGTGCCTCCCGAGCGGGCGATCTCTTCAACGACAGCCCGCACCTCCGCGGGAACGCGGTTGCTGTTTTGGGCCAGGTAAGCGTCGATTGCGTCGGTCGCGCCCTTGCGAATCTCGAAGCCGTTGAGGTTTACTCCCGACATTCTGGTCTGGGCGGTGAAGGGCACGAAGGTGGTCTCGTGCGAGGCTAACTCCCGGCCGCGCAATGCATACTTCTCTTTGGCCAGAACGACAATGGAACGGCCTTCCGGGGTCTCGTCGGCCAGCGAAGACAATTGGGCTGCATCGGCTAATTCCTGTTCGGTAACGCCTGGGGCGGGAACGAATCGCGAGGCTTGCCGGTTTCCCAGCGTGATGGTGCCGGTTTTGTCGAGCAGAAGTGTATTGACGTCGCCTGCCGCTTCTACCGCACGGCCGGACATCGCGAGCACGTTGTGCTGCACCAGGCGGTCCATGCCGGCGATACCGATGGCCGAGAGCAGGCCCCCAATCGTCGTGGGGATAAGGCATACCAGCAACGACACCAGCACGAACACAGTCTGCGGCGATCCTGAATAAACGGCGAAAGGCTGCAAGGTAACCACGGCCAGCAGGAAGATGATGGTCAGCCCGGCCAGCAGGATGTTGAGCGCGATCTCGTTCGGCGTCTTCTGTCGTTCGGCGCCCTCAACCAAAGCAATCATGCGGTCGAGAAAAGTTTCGCCCGGATTGGAAGTGATGCGGACTTTGATCCAATCGGAAAGAACGCGCGTTCCGCCGGTTACCGCCGAGCGGTCGCCGCCGGATTCACGGATGACCGGCGCGGACTCGCCGGTAATCGCCGACTCGTCCACGGAGGCGACGCCGTCAATGATTTCACCATCCGAGGGGATAAACTCACCCGCCGCAACCCGCACCAAATCTCCAGCGCGCAGCTTGGAGCTGGCGACTTGCTCGACCTTCTCACCTTCCAGCAGGCGGTTGGCCACAGTCTCCGAACGCGCCTTGCGAAGCGTATCGGCCTGAGCCTTACCGCGTCCTTCCGCCATGGCCTCGGCGAAGTTGGCGAACAGCACCGTGAACCACAGCCAGAGCGTGATTTGCAGGTTGAAGGAGAAATCGGTGCCACCCCGAAGCAGCAGGAGCGTCGTGATGACGCTGCCCACTTCCACCACAAACATGACGGGATTGCCCATCATATGCCGGGGATTCAGCTTAACCAGGGAATCGAGGATCGCACCGCGCACGATCTTCATATCCCAAATTGCTTTCGATTTGCTTTTCTTTGCCATAGGTCCTCAGGCGAGCGCCATCAGAAGGTTTTGCCCGCCGTCATCAGCAGGTGTTCGAGAATCGGTCCCAGGCTTAATGCCGGGAAAAAGGTAAGCGCGCCAACGATAATGATCACGCCGACCAGAAGCACGCTGAACAACGGCGTGGTCACGGGAAATGTTCCCAGCGAGGGCGGGACATACTTCTTTTGCGCCAGGTTGCCGGCGATGGCCAGCATAGGGAGGATCATGAAGAAGCGGCCGATCAACATAGTCGCAGCGCCCGCCGCGTTGTACCAAACAGTATTGCCGTTGAGGCCTGCAAACGCGGAGCCGTTGTTACCGGCCATCGAGGTGAAGGCGTAGAGAATCTGGGTCAGGCCGTGCGGGCCGGAATTGCTGATGCTGGAGGTGCCGAATCCCGCGACCGCCGAGATGCCCGTGAGCGCCAGGATGATGAGCGGAAAAACCAGCGTCACCAGCATGGCCATCTTCACATCGTAGGCTTCGATCTTCTTGCCCAGATACTCGGGCGTGCGACCGACCATGAGGCCGGCGATGAATACGGCCAGCACGACGTAAATGAGGATGCCGTAAAGCCCCGCGCCCACGCCTCCGAACACCGTTTCACTGAGCATGATGTTAGCCAGCGGGACCATTCCGCCGAGCGGGGTAAAGGAATCGTGGAAGCCGTTGACTGCGCCGCAGCTCGCATCGGTAGTGACAGTAGCGAACAGGGCCGAGTTAGCCATGCCGAAGCGAACTTCCTTGCCCTCCATGTTGCCGCCAGATTGAGTCAGGCTGGCGCGCTGATCCACTCCTTTGAGCAGCGGATTGCCGCGAGACTCCGCCCAGTAGGCTGTCGTTACGCCCGCGAAGAACAAGATGGCCATCGCAGCCCAGACTGCCCAGCCATGACGTGGCGAAGCGGTCATTCGGCCAAGCGTATAGGTGAGGCCGGCCGGAATGGCAAAAATGGAAAGCATTTGCAGAAGATTGCTGAGCGGGGTGGGGTTCTCAAAAGGATGAGCGCTGTTGGCGTTGAAGAACCCGCCGCCATTGGTGCCCAGCATCTTGATAGCTTCTTGGGAGGCGACCGGCCCTTGCGCTATGGTTTGCTGGTTGACGGTCTGGGTTGTGGTCTTGCCGTCCGTCCCAGTCGTGGAAACCTGTTGCGGCTCCACCAGCTTCGCCGTGTCATAAGGCCGGAAGTTTTGCACTACTCCCTGCGATACCAGGAGCAGCGCATAGATCACGCACGCCGGCAACAGTACCCAGAGGCCTGAGCGCGTCATATCCACCCAGAAGTTGCCGATGGTTTTCGATTCCCGCCGCGCGATGCCGCGCACAAACGCGATGGCCAGAGCTATGCCCGTAGCGGCCGAGGTAAAGTTGTGGTAGGCCAAACCCGCCATCTGGGTGAGATAGCTCATGGTGGTCTCGCCCACGTAGTTCTGCCAATTCGTATTGGTGGTAAAAGAAGCCGCCGTGTTGAAAGCGAGATCGGGGCCGACTCCCGCAAAATGCTGCGGGTTCCATGGCAGAAACTGCTGCAGCCGCTGGAACAAATACAGGACCACCATGGTGACACCGCTGAACAGCAGCATGGAAATACCGTACTCAGTCCAGCGCATCTCGTGGTTCTCGTCCACCCCGGTCAGGCGGTAGAGCAGTTTCTCAATCGGCCGCAGCACGGGATCAAGAAACGTTTTCTCTCGGCTGAATACGCGAGTCATAAAGATCCCAAGCGGCTTGGTGATCAGGAAAATGAGCGCGAGGAAGAGCAGAATTTGGGACCAGCCGTTGGCTGTCATATCAGAATTTCTCCGGACGCAGCAGGGCGTATACCAGGTAAACCATCAGCAGCACACTCACTGCCAGCATCGCAATGTCTTGCAAAGTCATGATCTCTCCCCTCAGCGCACGCGGTCGCAGAAGTAGGTGTAGGCGATGGAAATCGCGAAGAACAGAACGGTAGCTAGTACGAAGACGATATCCCGCATGAAGGCTCTCCTTTTTCAACCTCGGTTGTGTGGTTCGCGGCATACCGCCAAACGGAGTGCAGCGTAACCCTGTCGTCCTCGCGCCTGACCGCAGCCCATTCGCTTTGCAGTTGCAGCGGGTTCATCGCGGCATAGTCCGCCGGACGAGCTGAGCGGATCCGGCGCGAGCGGAACGGATGTTCGCGCAAAAGCTGAATCAGGAACCACAGCAGGAAGATGATTCCCACAAAGACGATTCCAGCGAAAATTCTGGCTGTCCACATGGCGAAGCTCCAAAGCGCGCAACCACTCGCGCCCACTTCATTGGAGCATCCCGGCTATAAGAACGAGCTAAAAAGTCCGTAAGGAATTTATAAGCGTCGCGAGAGATAAGGCAGTTCGCGTCCGGCCTACTCGCCCGATTCAAAGCGATAGCCGATCCAGGGTTCGGTCAGAAGATACTTGGGGTTGGAAGAGTCAGACTCGACCTTCTTACGCAACTGGCCGACGAACACTCGCAGGTATTCCGGTTGTTCCGTGCTATTCGGCCCCCAAATCGCCGCGAGCAGGGCCCGGTGGGTGATTACCTTGCCGGGGTGCTTGGCCAGGTAAATCAGCAGATCGAACTCCTTGGGAGTGAGCCGGATCTCAGTTCCGCGGACCGTGACCAAGCGGGCTTCGAGATCAATGTGAAAGTCGCCGGAGTCAATAATCTGCAGTTCCGCTGCCTGGGGCGCGACATGTCTGAGTTGGGCGCGAACCCGCGCCAGAAGCTCGTTCATGCTGAAAGGCTTGGTGACGTAGTCGTCGGCGCCGGCATCGAGGGCCTCAACCTTTACCCGATCGTGTCCACGCACCGACAGAACGATGATGGGGACCTCGGAACTCTGGCGGATGCGGCGGCACAAACCTACGCCATCCAGATTTGGCATGGCCAGGTCAGTGATGACGAGATGAGGGATCCAGTCTTTCATGATTTCCAGTGCCATTTCGCCATCGTTGGCTACGCGGACGTCGTAGTTTTGGGTGGAAAGGGAGGTGCGCAACACGCGGGTGATCTGCGTCTCATCGTCGACCACAAGGATGCGCCGATGTTCGCTTCCCCGGGGCTCATTCATCTTAAGATCATCGCATTTCCTGGGTTACGATGTGCACATCCACCGCCGGGGCGTTGCGCAGGAAGCGGTGGATCGCCGACCAATAGAGATACCGCCGCCAGCCCTTAGTCGCAGAGCGCCCGAAGACCACGTGAGTAGCATGCTCTTTATGCACAAATTCCGCTACTCTTTCGGCCACATCGCCGCGCTCCAGGCGCACGACTTTGGCGCCAACGCTTTCCGCAAAGCGGACGTTCTCGGCCAGGGTCCTCTGGTTCTCGTCAATTTGGTCGCCGGGCGAATCCACGTAAACCACGTAAAGTTCGGCATCGATAGCCTGCGCCATGCGGGCGCCGCGAGCGATGAGATATTGCGCCGCGGGATTCGAACTGATGCAAACCGCAATGCGTTCGCGCACAATCAGCGGGCGGCCGTCTTCCGTGCGCAGGTCTTCCAGGCTGTGATCCACCGCCTGCGCCACTTGCCGCAGCGCCAGTTCGCGCAAAGCAATGAGGTTCGGCGTGCGGAAAAAATTTGAGAGCGCGCGCTCCGCCCGCTCCACCGGATAAATGTCGCCGCGCTTCATGCGGGTTTGCAACGCCTGGGGCGTTAGGTCCGCCATCACGATCTCGCCCGCGCGCTGCATCACCCAGTCAGGCACCGTCTCCCGCACCTGCACTCCGGTCAACTGGCGGATGGAGGGCGCAAGGCTCTCGATATGCTGCACGTTCATGGTGGAAACCACGTCAATGCCCGCGTCCAGCAGTTCGAAAACGTCCTCATAGCGCTTGCGATGCTTGCTGCCTTCGATATTGGTGTGAGCCAGTTCGTCCACCAGGGCAATCTGCGGTTTCCGTTCCCGGATGCCGTCTACATCCATCTCTTCGAAGACTGTGCCTTTGTATTCGATCTTCTTTCGGGGGGCTATTTCCAGACGGTTCGCCAGTTCCGCAGTCGGCTTGCGGCCGTGAGTTTCCACCACGCCAACAATCACGTCTTCGCCACGGCTGCGCCGCCGGATGCCCTCGCTCAGCATCTGGTAGGTCTTGCCCACCCCCGGGGCGTAGCCAAGAAACAGCTTGAAAATCGCTGGCCTCCCGACGGGGGCGACTTCCTCAAGCCATTGGTCTGGAGTTTTAGTCATCCTATGCTCGACACCTGGCGACATTCTTACTGGATTGCGCGGAAAATGTCGAATCCAGCTACAATCATGCCCGTGAAAACCAGATGGCTGCAATTCTTTTTACGCTATGCGGCGGTCGTGGCGATCGTTGGGGGGGTGATTTGGTTCTATCGGCATGTGATTCACGTCAATCCCACCACGGTTGCGCTCACTCTTTTGCTGGCGGTTCTGGTCGTCTCCACTTCCTGGGGACTGCGCGCTGCGGTTTTCCTCTCGATTCTGGCGACTTTGGCGTTCAATTATTATTTTCTGCCTCCGGTTGGAACCTTCACCATCGCCGATCCGCAGAATTGGGTTGCCCTGTTCGCCTTTCTTGCCACCGCGATCCTGGCGGGCGAGTTGTCGGACAGGGCGCGGCGTGAGACCGCCAACGCGAACCAGCGCCGCCGGGATGTGGAGCGGTTATACGCTTTCAGCCAGCGTTTGCTCGCCACCGATAATGTCTCCGAATTACTGAACGCAATCCCGGGTTACTTGTGCCAGATCTTTGGAGGCCGGTCCTCAGCCATGTATCTGCTGGCTTCGCAAGAGATTTACCGGTCAGATCCGCGGGGGGATGAACCTAGCAAAGACGACCTGAAAGCCGTGAGCAGTCGCGGAGAACCAGTGATTGGCGCTACTACCGGCGTATCCATAGCCCCGCTGCGCCTGGGCGCGCGGCTAACGGGCGCGATTGGAGTGGCCGGGACCAAGCTGTCGCGTGAAACCTTGGAGGCGCTGGGGAGCCTGGTCGCGATTGCCATCGAACGGGTCGGAGCCGTGGAAAAACTGGGCAATGCAGAAGCGGAGCGGCAGAGCGAGAATCTGCGCACGGCTTTGCTCGATTCCGTTACCCACGAATTGCGCACGCCCCTTACCGGCATCAAGGCTGCGGTCACAAGTTTACTTTCCGATCTCCAGCTTGATCCCGATCAACGAAGGGAACTGCTGACGGTTATCAATGAGGAATCCGATCGCCTTGACCGATTGGTCGGCGAGGCTTCTGAAATGGCCCAACTGGATGCTCATGGCGTGGAGTTGCACCTGGAGCGCGTCTCGATTCAGTTGCCCATCAAGTCGGCGGTCGCCGATTGCAAGACCATGTTGGGTGAACACCCGGTGGAGATCCGAGTTGCTGAAGACCTTGGTGCCGTACCCATGGACCCGGCTAGGATCGGCGAAGCTTTGAAGCAACTTCTGGAAAATGCCGCCAAGTACTCTCCCGCGCAGTCGCCCATTACCATCAGCGCGGAAATGCGCGATCAACAACTCGTGACCAGCGTCAGTGACCAAGGGCCGGGTATCGACGACTTTGAGCAAGCTCTGGTTTTCGATAAATTTTATCGTGGCCGCGACCACCGCTATCGGGTTCAGGGAACGGGCATGGGGCTGGCGATCGCCAAAGCCATCATCGAAGCTCACGGCGGCACTCTGGGTGTTACCAGCCAGTTAGGACACGGATCCGTTTTCTATTTTTCGCTGCCGGCGCAGTGATGCCTTGACCGCAGGCTTGGGTGAACCGCCGTGCTATCTTAAATATTCATGCCCTCCCCGCGTCAGGAACTGCTGAGTCTGCTGGCCACAAAGTCTTTCCGCCTGGGCGAATTCAAACTCTCGTCGGGCGGCGTCAGCGACTATTACATTGACTGCCGGACCACAACGCTTGATGCGCGCGGCGCCCAGCTTACCGGGCAGGTTTTTCTCGACGAGATTCGCCGGCGAGGATGGAATCCGCAAGCCATCGGCGGATTAACCATGGGTGCCGATCCGGTCGTCGTCGCCGTCGCCGTCGCGAGTGGCGAAATTCACGGGTTTCTGGTACGCAAATCAGAAAAGCAGCACGGTACCGGACAGCGCATCGAAGGCTTCCGCGAAAAGTCCGCGCGGGTCGTGATTGTGGATGATGTCTGCACGACGGGGTCGTCCACCATCCAAGCGATTGCAGCGGCCCGTGAATTTGGGTTTGAAGTTGTGGGGGTGATGTGCCTGGTGGAGCGCGAAGAAGCTGGTGGCCGGCCGAGCGTGGAAAAAGCCGCGGCTCCCGCGCCATTTGTTTCGGTTTTTACGGCGGGCGATGTGCGCAAGCAGCATTTAGCGCTTGGCAGTTAGCAAGCCGCTAGCTTCTGGCTGCTAGCTTGGACCGCAACCGCCAGGAGCCAGAAGCGGATCTTATGATTCAAACTCTTGCATGGACCGAATCCGGCGTGCGCTTCATTGATCAAACCAAGCTGCCCACGGAGGAAACCTACGTCAACTGCACGACCCATGAGCAGGTCGCGGACGTAATCCGCACCATGGTGGTGCGTGGCGCGCCCGCCATTGGCGTGGCGGCGGCGATGGGCATTGCACTCGGGGTGCAGAACTCCAAAGCCGTGACAGCTGAAGAACTGAAACCGGAACTCGATCAGATTTGCGGCATCATCGGCAAAACTCGCCCGACCGCGGTAAATCTTTTCTGGGCTATCCGCCGAATGCAGGACAAATTTGAATCGCTGCGCACCCGTCCGCTAACGCAGATCAAGCTGGCGCTCATCGAAGAGGCGCAGCGCATGCACGCCGAAGACATCGCCGCCAATCAGGCGATGGGCCGATACGGCGCGGCGCTCATGCCGGCCAGCGGAGGCGTACTAACGCACTGTAACGCCGGCGCTCTTGCCACTTGCGGCTACGGCACGGCTCTCGGCGTTATTCGGGCGGCCGTCGAGCAAGGCAAGAAGATTCACGTTTACGCCGATGAGACTCGCCCCTTTCTGCAAGGTTCGCGGCTTACGGCGTGGGAACTGATGAAGGACGGAATTCCCACTACCGTCATCTCTGACAACATGGCCGGCGCCATGATGAAGCAGGGCAAAATTGCTGCGATTGTAGTGGGCGCGGACCGCATCGCGGCCAACGGCGACGTTGCCAACAAGATTGGGACTTATACGGTGGCAGTGTTAGCGAAAGAGCACGGCATCCCTTTCTATGTGGCCGCGCCTTTTTCCACCATTGATCTGGCCACGCCGGATGGCGGCAAAATCCCCATTGAACAGCGCAGTGCCATGGAAGTCACCCACATCGCGGGCAAACAAATGGTTCCCGATGGCGTGCCAGTGGAGAATCCGGCCTTTGACGTGACGCCTGCAAAGTACGTGACCGCTATCATCACGGAGCGCGGCATTGCGCGCGCACCCTACGGGGAATCGCTGAGCGTCCTGTCCGCTGTTCCAGCAATCGGCATTTAGCGCTTCGCATTTGGCCCGCATCGTGCCGAGCCTCAAATGACCAAATGCTGAGTGCCAATCGCCAAGTGCTAATCTCCATGGATCCTGTCCGCGAATCTCACCTGACTTTTGAAAGTGGTGGAAAACCAATCCGCCTGGATTGCTTTTTGCCTGCACCGAATGGCCAGCGCTTCCCCGCCGTGATTGGATTGCATGGCTCCGGAGGCAGCTCTGAGCGAATGGCCGAACCAGCCCGTCTTCTGGCTGCTCACGGCTTTGCGGTCTACGTACCGCACTATTTCGAGCGCACCGGGACGGTCCGCGCCAACGACAAGGCCACCATCCTGCGCCACTTCGTCGCCTGGGCGAAAACTCTCTGGGACGCGGTCAGTTTTGTCGCGGAGCAGCCGCAGGTGGATCCAGACCGGATCGGCTTGCTGGGGTTCTCTCTGGGCGCATATCTTGCGCTTTCCGTCGCCGCCGTTGATTCTCGCGTTCAGGCGGTGGTCGAATTTTTCGGCGGCTTACCCAAGGAGGTAAAGTTCTTCATGCGCCGACTTTGCCCGGTCCTCATCCTGCATGGAGATGCCGATCAGACGGTCCCCGTCCAGGAGGCCTTCGACCTGCAAAAGATCCTCGGGAAAAAGCAGATCCCCTACGAGATGCAAATCTATCCCGGCGTCGGGCATGGTTTCACCGGAGAAATCTGGCAAGACGCCGCCGCTCGCTCGCTGGCTTTCCTGCAAAAGTATGTCGCCATGCGGAATCGGCCCTAGATTCAGGGGTCCGGAATCCCATCCGTGGAAGCAAACGTTTTTCGAACTTTACGCTCGAAAAATTCGTATAGTTAGGTTTGGATGGAGAAACTCGCCATGTTCACCTTCCTGCTTTGGTGCATCTTGTTCGTGCTGTGCTGGCCGCTGGCGCTGTTCGCCTTGATCATCTATCCGTTTGTCTGGATTGTGCTGTTGCCCTTCCGGCTGGCCGGAATTGTGGTTCGCGGTGTTCTCGAGTTGGTCTGGGCGGTGGTCACACTCCCTGCCCGCTTGTTGAGTGCGCCGTTTCGCCTCTAAACAAGACGTTTATTTGTTTTTCGCCTCTGCGATTGGCCGAACTGGCAACCCATCGTCCTCCCCTGTTAACATCACCAAAGGATGGTGGCCGAAAAACTCAAATCAAAGACCAAGAAGGCTGCTCACAAGCTGGCTCCGCATGAAGCTCGCGGGCCAGGCGAGTTGGTCATCATCACGGGCATGAGCGGCTCGGGGAAGGCCTCTGTATTAAAGGCCTTCGAAGATCTGGGCTACTACTGTGTGGACAACCTGCCGGTTGGATTGATTCCCCGCTTCGCCGAACTCGTCGGACAATCGTCCGAGATCGAGCGCACCGCGCTGGTGGTGGATGTTCGCGAAGGCACGCAACTGGAAGAACTTCCCGCCATCGTGAAAGCGGTCCGGCACATCTTGCCTACCCGAATGCTTTTTCTCGAGGCTGGGGATGCCGTGCTTCTGCGCCGCTTCAGCGAAACCCGGCGGCCCCATCCCTTGGGAACCGGAGCCACCGTGAAGTCGTCGCTGGCCACGGAACGCCGCCGACTGCGTCCGATTCGTGCCGTCGCGGATCTGGTGATTGACACTTCCAAGTTCAACGTCCATGAACTGCGCTCCTATATCACCGAACGTTTTCAAAAGAAGGAATCGGAGCGGAGTATTCTGGTGTCCTGCGTGAGCTTTGGCTTCCGGCATGGCGTGCCGGAGGACGCCGACTTGGTGTTCGATGTGCGCTTTCTGCCCAACCCGCATTTCGTGCCCGAGTTCCGTCCTTTGACGGGGCGCCATCCCAAGGTTGCCAAATACATCAGGTCTTTTCCCCAAACCAAGGAATTTCTGCAGCGGATTTCCGACCTTTTGATCTACCTGTTGCCTCATTACATTCACGAAGGAAAGAGTTATCTCACCATTGCCATTGGCTGCACCGGCGGGCAACACCGCTCGGTCATGATCTCGGAAGAACTCGGCAAACGCTTGCATAAAGCCGGCTACCGGGTAAAGGTAAGCCACCGCGACAGCCCCAAGTAGCCACGTTCGTTCCTCCGCGGGATCGCCATTCCTTACTGTTCTTTGCCAGGTTTTTAAGTAGAATAGGGCCTTGCGACGCATGCGAACTTCGGTATCCGTGGTTCAGCCCTGCCTGCGCTTTGAGGCCGCCTCATGCGGCAACTAACGCGCATCGTCCGCTACGTGTTTCCGTTCTCCGTACAATTGGTGGTGGGCGTGTTGCTGCTCGCGGCCGTTGGATTTTTGGAAGCCTTTCGACTGGTTCTGATCAAGCCCATCCTTGACCAGGTGCTCAACCCTGCCTCCGGTGCCGACAAGATCCCAATTCCTATTCCCGCTGACCCATCGAGTCGTGTACCTGCAGGAATTCGTGCCGGTACATTTTCACGGCAATGCCTGGACGGTGGTTGCCTACGCCCTGATCGTTTCCTCGATTTTGCGGGGACTTTTCGATTACGCGGGAACTTACCTGGTGAATCACGCCGGCTTCGGCATGATCACCAATCTTCGCAATGATCTGTACAACTCGCTATTGAAGCGGTCCGCGGCGTTCTTTCAAAAACACACCACGGGAACTCTCATTTCCACCATTATTAATGACATTGAGCGTGTTCAGTACGCCATGTCGAGCATCATGGCGGAGTTCCTGCAGCAGCTTTTTACCTTCTTGTTTACCGCCGGGCTGGTCATTGTCTTAGGCCGGCGCTTGGCCTGGATCTTGCTCCTGTTTGTTCCGATCATTATCTACTCAGCCGTCCGCATAGGCCGTCAGGTGCGCCGCACTACTCGCGGCGGGCAAGATAAATTGGCCGATATTCAGAATGTTCTGCAGGAGACCATCACTGGCAACCGGATTGTGAAGGCGTTCAGCATGGAAACCTGGGAAATGGCGCGCTTCCGCGCCGCCGCCCAGCGCTTGTTCCGGGCAAATCTGCGGTCGGTAGCTGCGGCCTCCATGAGTTCTCCTCTCATGGACGTTTTTGGCGCCATTGCCATCGCTCTGCTGTTACTCCTGGGACGAAACGAAATCACCCATGGGCAATTCACCCTCGGAACATTCGTAGCGTTCATCGCGGCTGTATTCAGTATGTACAACCCGGTGCGTAAGTTTGCGCTCTTCTACAATAATTTTCAGCAGGCTATGGGCGCATCTTCTGAAATCTTCAAGTTCATGGATACGGAAGACGAAGTTCGCGAAAAGCCGTGGGCCAAGTCTTTGCCGGCCTTTTCCCAAGCTATCCGCTTCGAGAACGTGAGCTTCTCTTATGGGAGGAACGGCGATGGCGCCCGCGAGGTGCTGACTGACATCAATCTGGAAGTGAAGGCCGGCGAAGTTCTCGCGCTGGTTGGCTCCAGTGGAGCGGGTAAGAGCACGCTGGTGCACTTGCTTCCCCGGTTCTTCGATGTCACCTCCGGACGTTTGTTGGTGGATGGCCGCGACGTGCGGGACGTTACACTAGCCTCGTTGCGGTCACAAATCGGAATCGTCACCCAGGACACTGTGCTGTTCAACGACACCGTGCGTAATAACATCGCCTACGGCCGGCCGGGGGTTTCGCAAAAAACGGTGGAGGCTGCCGCCCGCGCCGCACTCGCGCACGACTTCATCATGGCAATGCCCGGCGGCCTACGACACCGTGATCGGCGAGCGCGGGTTGTCCCTTTCCGGCGGAGAACGCCAGCGCGTTGCCATAGCCCGCGCCCTGCTGAAGAACGCGCCCATCTTGATTCTGGATGAGGCTACTTCCGCATTGGACAGCGAATCGGAAGCCTTGGTGCAATCAGCGCTGCACAATCTGATGACGAATCGCACCGTGTTGGTGATCGCGCACCGCCTTTCCACGGTCCGCCGCGCCAACCGCATCGCGGTGGTGGAGAATGGCGCCATCGCCGATATTGGGCCGCACGAGGATCTCATGAAGAAACTGGGAACCTATCGCCGGCTTTATGATTTGCAGTTTGCGGATTTGGAACCGGCCCGAACAGAAGCCGAGAAGTAAACGATTCGGGTAATTTGTTAGTTTCAATTTTTAGCCGGCGATTGACAATCGTCACTGATACCCATGCCCATTCGATCTATGACGGGATTTGCTCAGGTCAAAGGCCAGGCCTTTGGGTCGCAAGCAGACGCCCCCAACGGTTCGCTCGGTTTCACCCTCACGCTCAAGTCGGTGAATCATCGTTTTCTCGATCTCCATTTCCGGCTTCCGTCCGATGCCGACTCCCTCGAAATGAAGTTGCGTCGTCTGCTCAAGGAGAAGTTGGCTCGCGGCCACGTCGAGCTGTCGCTCAATCTCGAACGCGCGGCGGGAAATGGCTTTGCCATGAATCGCGAAGTCGTCGGCGGCTACATCGCGGCCTTTCGCACCGCTTCCGCGGAATTCAATCTGACCTCCCAGCCGCCGGACCTGAATGCGATTCTTCGTCTTCCGGGCGCACTCGAATCCGGAACTCCGTCTGCCGGTGGCGAGATCGAAGCCGCGGTACTCTCCACCATCGACGAAGCTCTGGGCAGACTCAATCAGATGCGCGAGGAGGAGGGCCGAAGCATTGAGAGTGAACTGCGCCAGCGCATGGCGCACGTGCGCGAGGCGGGAAGCGGCATTGAGAAGCATCGCCATGCCATGCTGCGAACTTATTCCGATCGTCTGCGCGCCCGGCTGCAGGAATTGTTTGCGGCGCAAGTAGAACCCGAGCGCATTCTGCAAGAAGCCGCCTTGCTGGTTGACCGCAGCGACGTTCAAGAAGAGTTGGTTCGCCTGCAAACCCACGTCAATCACTTCCTGGGCCTGCTCGACGAGGCCGGCGAAGTGGGCAAAAAGCTCGACTTTCTTCTGCAGGAGATGAATCGCGAAGCCAACACGCTGCTCTCAAAAACCTCCGGTCTGGCCGGCGAAGCGCTGAAGATCACGGAAATGGGCCTGGCCATCAAGGCCGAAATCGAAAAGGCCCGCGAGCAGGTGCAGAACATCGAATGACCAGCATCTTTATCATCTCCGCGCCTTCCGGTTCGGGCAAGTCGACGCTGGTCAATGAAGCGCGCCAAATTGTTTCCGGACTCGACTTTTCCATCTCTTACACCACGCGCAAACCGCGGGGCAGCGAGCAGAATGGCCGCGAATATTTCTTCGTCTCCCGCGCTGACTTCGAAGCGATGATCGCTGAGGATGAATTTCTGGAGCACGCCGAGGTCTTCGGCAATTATTACGGGACGGCCCGCCGCTTCTTGCGAGAGGCCGAGCAAAAAGGTTCCGACCTGCTGCTCGACATCGATGTACAAGGGGCGGAGCAGATTAAGCGAAAACTCCCCCAGGCGGCCAGTATCTTTATTCTGCCGCCGAACCGCAGCGAACTGGAAAAGCGCCTGCGCAACCGCAGCCTGGACAGCGAGGAGGTAATCCAGCGCCGGCTGGTCACGGCCTCCCGTGAGATTGAGAATTACGACAAATACGATTATATTTTGGTCAATGACCGTCTGGAAGACTCCGTCATGGCGCTGCGGGCGATCTTGCTCGCCGAACGGTTGCAGCGTTCCGGAGCGCAGCCATCGACAGCGGAGACTGATACCATAGGCTTGGCCGAACGCTGCCGCCTGCGGAATGTCCGCCAACGGCTGCAACCGATTCTGGCTTCGTTTACGACGGCCACCGCGCCGGATGGCCGCTAGCGGCAGGAGAACATTTATGAAGTTGATGGACGGCTTCGACAGCAACTATCGCTACATCCTGGTGGCGGCGCGGCGCGCCCGGCAACTGCAGGGCGGCGCGCCCCCGGTGATCGAAACTCATTCCCGCAAGCCCTGCCGCATCGCGCAGGACGAAATCAAAGCCGGCAAGGTGAAGTGGATGATCCCCGACCTTCAATCTCCCGCCGAAGCCGCCAGCGAAATTCTCGATAAGGCGCTGGGACCGGAGTGAGGCGCTTTCGATTTGCCGCGGCCGATTGACGATGCGCGGTTGATGCCTTGTTCAAATCGGCAATTGAGACTTGGCAATGGAAAACTTCCATGAAGATTGCGCTCGGCATCAGCGGCGGCATTGCGGCTTACAAAGCGGCGGAAATCGTTCGCCTGCTGCAAGACCGTGGCATCCGCGTGCAGGTCATCATGACCCAGGCGGCGCAGGAATTCATCCGGCCTTTGACTTTCGCCGCTCTCTCTGGAGAAAAAGTCATCACCGGCATGTTCGGTGCGGAAAACGCCGAGTCCAATATCGATTCGGCGGTCGAGCACATCGCCGTGGCACAGTCCATTGACGCGCTTCTAGTCGCCCCCGCCACTGCCGACATTCTGGCCAAGTTTGCCCAAGGCATCGCCAACGACTTTCTGACCACTCTTTATCTGGCAACTACCGCGCCCGTCGTCGTCGCCCCCGCCATGAATGTGAACATGTGGAAGCATCCCGCCACGCAAGCCAATCTTGAGATCCTGAAAAAGCGTGGGGTGAAAATCGTCGAACCGGGCGCGGGATATCTGGCCTGCGGCATGACAGGCGCGGGAAGGCTGGCGGAGAACGGAGCTGTCGTTGCGGCTACCCTCGAAGCTCTCGGCGCCTCGCAGGATTTGGCAGGAGAAACCGTGCTTATCACTGCCGGCCCCACCCGCGAAAAAATTGATCCGGTGCGCTACCTCACTAACCGCTCCAGCGGACGCATGGGTTACGCTCTCGCCGAAGGCGCATTGCGCCGTGGCGCCCATGTGCTCCTCGTAAGTGGCCCGACGCAACTCAAGCCACCGGGCGCAGCGGAGGTGACTTGGATCGAGTCCGCGGAAGAAATGCGTCAGGCGGTGCTGACCCTTTTGCCGCGGGCTACCGTCATTATTAAGACCGCCGCCGTCTCCGACTATCGCCCCAAATCTTCAGCCCAGCAAAAGATCAAGCGCAAAGGGCCAATGACGTTGGAACTGGAGCCGACTGCAGACATCCTCGCCGAGATCGCGCGCAGGAAACAGTCTCAAGTCGTCGTGGGCTTTGCCGCGGAAACCGAAAACACCCTGGAAAACGCCCGCCAGAAGCTGGTTTCAAAATCACTGGATGCCATCGTGGTGAACGACGTCTCCCGCGAAGGCATCGGCTTCGACTCCGACCGCAACGCCGTCACCATCATCACCGGCCACGACATCATTGATGTCCCCGAGGCGACCAAATGGGAAGTCGCTCAGCGCGTGCTCGACCAGGTCGTCAGCCTCTGCAAACACGCTGCGGCACTGAAATGAAGCCATGTAGGGACGGGCGCCCTCGCCCGCCCGGTCGAGCGTAGCTCGACAGCCATTCGGCTGAATTTACTCCGAGCGTCGTGATACCCTCAACCTTCTGCCGTGACTCTTAGTCCCGATCTTCGCCGCGCGCTCGCCGATCGCATCCGCTATTACAACGAACTCGGCATCTACGATTTCTATCGCCGCGCGACCAACATTGACGTTGAAATCCAGGAAATTCTCGACTCCGACCCCATGGCCAAATCAAAAAGCGCCGTTCCCGTCATCGAACCAGAAGACCCCAAACCGGAATCCAAAACCACCGATCCCGCCCAAGCTCTTCGCCTCATCCGCGAAGACATCGGCGACTGCACGCGTTGCGTGCTGCACAAGCAAGGACGCAAACAAATTGTGTTCGGCGTCGGCAATCCTCGTGCCGAATTGATGTTCATCGGCGAAGCTCCCGGAGCCGACGAAGATCAGCAAGGCGAACCTTTCGTCGGACGGGCCGGCCAATTGCTCAACAATATGATCAAGGCCATGGGCATTCGCCGCGAGGATGTGTACATCGCAAACATCATCAAGTGCCGCCCGCCCGGCAATCGCACTCCCGAACGCGAGGAATGCGAAACCTGCTCGCCATTTCTCATGCGCCAGATTGCAGCCATCCAGCCCAAGGCAATTGTCGCTCTGGGAGCTGTTGCGGCAAAAACGCTACTCGCAATCAACGCTCCCATGATGGAGCTCCGCGGCCGCTGGTACGACTTCCGCGGCACCAAGCTCGCGGTAACGTATCACCCAGCGTTCCTTCTGCGCGATCCCCGCCAGAAGAAAGAGACCTGGAAAGACCTGCAAATGGTGATGAAGTATCTAGGCATGCCCATGCCCAGCAAGAACGTTGAGTAACCGGCGCGCGCAAAGTGTTCCAGCTGGAACACTTAGTAATGTCTATTTTGTCATGACAGCCATGTTATTGACTGTCAAGGTGTTACAGAGGGCAGCACGGAGACTTCGCCTTTTCGTCATGGACTTGCGGCCTGAGAATTCCTACATCAGCCAGACCGCATCCACATCCACAATCACCTGGGTACGAGGTATTTTCTGTTGCGAGGCGTAGACAAGCATCGATCTAAGCAGCGTATTTAGTTTCTCCCGGCTATCGGACTTCAGCACAAAGTGATAGCGGTAATCCTGCTTCAGCCGCAGGATGGGCGCGGCCGCCGGGCCCAACACGCGAACCCCTTCATGCCGCGTGCTGTCAAACCATTTCCCTAATGTCCCTGACCACTGCAGCGCTTCCTCCAGCTTGTGGCTGCGCACCAGCACATTGGCCAGCGCGGCGTAGGGCGGATAGTGCATCCACTTGCGGAATTGCAATTCCTTGTCATAGAAACCGGTGAAGTCATGATGAGCCGCGAACTGCACTGCGTAGTGATCGGGAAAATAAGTTTGCAGCACCACTTTGCCTGGTGTTGCCCCGCGCCCTGCACGTCCCGCGACCTGAGTGAGCAACTGAAACGTGCGCTCGGCAGCACGAAAATCGGGCATGCCGAGCGCCATGTCCGCTCCAACCACCCCGACCAGGGTCACCCCGTGGATGTCGTGCCCCTTGGCGATCATCTGCGTGCCCACCAGCAGATCGAGTTCGCCTTCGTTCAGCGCCTGCAGCGCGCGCTCAAAGTCTTCACGGCTGCGTACCGTGTCGCGGTCCAGCCGCCCAATGCGCGCCTGCGGAAACATGCCGTGCAACAACTCCTCGAGCTTTTCAGAGCCGGTCCCAAGAAAATACACATACTCGCTTCCGCAGTGAACGCAGACCTTCGGCACCGGAGCGGTGAATCCGCAGTAGTGGCACTCCATGCGCCGGGAGCGCTTGTGATGTGTAAGCGCGATGGCGCAGTTCTGGCACTCCAGAGTCTTGCCGCAGGTGCGACAGAGCACCACGGGCGAGTAGCCGCGGCGATTGAGCAGTACCATGACTTGCTCTCTGCGCTCCAGCCGGTCTTTGATCTCCTCCGCCAGTTTGCGGGAGATAACCTGTTCGTGTCCCGTCTCCTGAAATTCCTGGCGCATGTCGATGATTTCGACTTCGGGCAGCGGGCGGTGCTCCACCCGGTCAGGCATCTCAAGAAGAGCGTACTTATGCTTCTTGGCGTTGAAATACGATTCGAGTGACGGCGTCGCCGACCCAAGCACGACGGCAGCATTCGCCATCTTGGCGCGCATCACGGCTACGTCGCGCGCGTGGTAGCGCGGCGTTTCCTCCTGCTTATAAGAGGAATCCTGCTCCTCATCCACGATCATCAAGGCGAGGTCGGCGACGGGAGCGAACACCGCCGAGCGCGTGCCCACTACAACGCGCGCCTCTCCCCGCTTAATGCGATGCCACTGCTCGGCCCGCTCCTTGTCGGAGAGCGCAGAATGCAAGATCGCAACTTCCTCTCCGAATACCTGATGGAGATCAGCCGCGACGGCCGGTGTGAGGCCGATTTCGGGGACGAGCAGGATGGCCGAGCGTCCAGCTCCGAGCACGGCCCGCATGGCCGCAAGATAGACTGCGGTCTTGCCCGAGCCGGTGACGCCGTGCAGCAGCAGGCCGCCGAAACGGCGGGCGTTCATGCTCCTTTCTATCTGCAGCAGCGCCTCCTGCTGCGGCAAACTAAATTGGAATTCGAAGGGCGAGGTTCGCGCCCCGAACGTAGACAGGATGAACTCGGCGGGCTCCTCGATGATTTCCACCAGGCCTCGCTTCACCAGCGTGCTCAGCGTGGTGGCAGGAACGTCCAGCGAGCGCAGCGTATCCACGGCTACTTTGCCGCTCGCCGCCGCCAGCGTCTCAATCAGGGTTCGCTGGTTGGCATTGAGTTTTCCTTCGCCGCTTTTCAGCAGTGCCACTTTCACCGTGCGAGCAGCGTCGCGAACATCGGAGACATCTTGGCGCGCGATCCACTTCTTGCGTGCCATTCCGGCGAGCACGGCTTTCGACGCGCGAGTAGCGGCACGCAGAGTTTGCTCCTGCGCCACATCTTCGGCGAGGTACTCCAGCACGCGGAACTCAGCCAACTGATCCCCTGGCGTATTCCGTGCGCGGGCCGATGAGCCAGCCATTCCAGCTAGATGCAGCGCCAGTTGACCTTCCTTCGTGATGCGGTAAGCGATGGCGCGCTTGAACTCGGCTCCGAGCGGCAGCATGGTGCGGAAGACTTCGCCAAGGGGTGCAAGGTAGTAGTCCGCGATCCACTTCCCCAGACGCAAGAGCTGCTCATCGAGCACGGGAGCCGGGTCGAGCACGCTGACAAGATCTTTAATGGTCTTGAGTGCAGACTTGCGATCATGCAGTTCGGTGACGACGCCGGACAGGCGCTGCTGGCGGAAGGGGACCAGGACGCGTCCGCCAGCCACCGGCTGCATTCCATCGGGAATACGGTAGGTGAAGACGGCGTCGAGGGGCACGGGCAAGGCTACGTCGCAAAATTCGGCCATGATGGCGCCAGCTTTAGCCGGCACACTGGCATCCTAGCATCCGACGAGTAGCCAAGGTGGAATGGCAGCAGCTGGCGCAACGTACCACGTGGAATCCTGGAGTGGGAACGTGCTAATGTTCCAAGTGGAACACTTTCTTTGCGATATTGTATGTACAGTGAGGTAACGATTGGAGGGAATCATGAAGAAGCAAAGCAAGGCGAAGCAGCCTAAATCATCGGGGAAGAAGGCGGTGCGGGGAAAGATCCGCGGCCTGCAGGCGGCAGGGGAATGGGCGGCTCCCGATGAAAAGATGTATAAGCCGATCAAAAAGCCGGTAACGTTGCGGCTGGATGCGGATGTGCTGGCCTGGTTCAAGACGCAGGGACGGGGGTACCAGACACGCATCAATCGCGCGCTGCGCGGGGTGATGGCGAAGGAAAGAAAAGCGGCGGGCTAGGGTAGAGGGCCTCCTGACGCGCTTCCGGGGCGGTTGGGGCGGGGTAGAATGCGGTATGGACGTTCGCCCTGAGCAACTTCCCTATCGTGAGTGGTATCGCATCTTAATCGGCTCCGTGGGGCCGCGGCCGATTGCGTGGGTTTCCACCCTGAGCCAAGAAGGCCGGCCGAACCTGGCCCCGTTTTCTTTTTTCAATGCATTCTCGGGCAAGCCGCCAATGCTGGGTTTCTCCCCTGGGCTGCGGCAATCGGAGAGCGGTGCGACGCCGAAGGACACGCTGCGCAATGTCCGGGAGACAGGCGAGTTCGTGGTGAATGTTGTGACCTTCGATCTGGTGGAAGTGATGAACCTGACCAGCGGAGAGTACGATCCCTCGGTGAACGAGTTTGAATTGGCCAAGTTGGAGATGCGGGCGTCGGAAATCGTGAAGCCGCCCCAAGTGGCGGCATCGCCGGTATGTTTTGAGTGCAAGCTGGACCGGATTGTGGAGTTTGGCCGGGAGTCGCCTGCCGGGAGCCTGGTGATTGGCGAAATCGTTTCCGCGCACATCAGCGAGACGGTGCTGAAAGAGGGCCGCCTCGATCCGCAAGCGCTGGACCTGGTAGGACGTATGGGTGGAATTCAATATTCGCGAACGACGCAGAGATTCGAGCTGGCGCGGCCGAAGGTGTGACGCGCGATCTAAGCACGGGGATCACAGAGGGACACAGGGGAGTTTGCTAAGGAGTCACTATGCGTTTGTGGATGGTTCTAGTCATTCTGGTCGTAGTGGGCGGACTTGCCTGGCATTTTGCGTTTGCCGGAAGCGCGCCGGAAGTTGGTTCATTGGCGCCGGACTTCACGCTCCCTTCACAAGACGGCGCGCCGGTCAGCTTGAAAGATTTTCGCGGCAAGTGGGTGGTGCTGTATTTCTATCCCAAGGATATGACCAAGGGGTGCACGATTGAGGCGCACAACTTCCAGCGCGATCAGGATCAGTACGCCAAGCGGAACACCGTGGTGTTAGGCGTGAGCGTGGACAGCGTAGATTCGCACAAGCAGTTCTGCACCAAGGAAGGTTTGAACTTCAAACTGCTGGCCGATCCGGATCACAAAGTGGTGAGCGAGTATGGCTCGCTGATGAATTTTGGAATCACGCAGATTGCCTCACGGCACACGTTCCTTATCGATCCTCAGGGGAAGATAGTGCGCTCTTATATGACCGTGGATCCGAACGGACACAGCCAGGAAGTGCTAGCGGCGCTGGACGAGCTGCAAAAGTCCGCAACAGCGACCCCGTAAGGAAGTGAAGATCAGTTGTTTTTCGGCTTCAGTGGTATTGCGCCATTTCAGAAAGCCAGGTCTCTCGCGACCTGGCCTTTGCTTTCTTGAAGACTGCGGAGGTTCGCCGCTAATCGGTATCAGGCTGGCCGGGGTCGCAGCAGATCCGCAATCAGAACTACCACCGCGACCACCACCAGCAAGTGAATCAAGCTGCCGGCGATGTGAAGGCTAAAGCCCAGAAGCCACAGGACGAGCAGAACCGCAACAATCGCACGCAACATGATGCCGCTCCTTTCTCGCCAGAGGCGAGCTGCCATGGAAACCGGCCAGAGCGTTCTTGGATGCTAACGGGGCCAGAAAAGGCTGCCGAGCAGGAATAAGACTTGAGCCCCGGCCAGAGCCATCCAGATACGGGCGCGCAAGCGAGAGCGCCCGAGATCCCGTCGGAGGTCGCCGTGCATATCGTGGAGAAACTCCAGCAGCACCGCCGGAGGTTGAGGAGGCGGCGGCAGTGGTGCAGGGGCGCGGCCCGGCACACCAGTGTAGGCCGATTTCGCCGGATCAGAAAGATAAGCTTTGGGCCCATCAATCACCGAAGACCAGCGAGGCAGGAGGATGGTGGAATCGGCCAGGACGGCCGGATCTGGTTTGGAACTTAACTGCAAGGCGGGTTGCCGCTCGGGAGCTACCCCATCAGCCAAGTTACGCAGGAACGAGCTAAACCATAAATGGCTTAACTGATCGCCAAGCAGTTCGCCGACGTCGACCGGCTGCGATTCGAGTTCCAGTGGAGGCAAGACTTCAGGGGAAAGAACGTCACCCAGGTTGGTGAAGACGGTGCGATACCATGGGGTGCGCAGGCGGTCACCGAGCGCCATGCCGACATTCGCCGGGCGCGAGGACAACTGAAGGGGCGGCAGCCTCTCCGGCGAAAAGGTGTCGGCCGCGTTGGATACGAGCGATTTCCAAAGAGGGGGATCCCAACCATCGGGCGGCAGGAAGTTAGGCTCGGGACCTTCGCCTATATCTCCGGAAGCATCGCGGGAGGGCGGCTCGCTGAAATTGTTGGACGGCCAAATAGACACACCTAGAGTGTCGCAACCTGCGAGCTCAGAGTCAAACGCTTTGACATACTTTTACACGTGAGGAAGGTCGCCCCCCTCTCTGTCCGGGTGCGGTATACTCCAGCCCCGGAGTCTGGCGGTGGATTACGTCGGCGCCTAAGAATATGGGAATCACGCTGTTCCGCTGGAAATGTGTAATGCTGAGGGGAACATTTTTCGAGGAGTAGTAGCGGCAGCTAGGACGTGCGTGAAAGCATTTTCTGGAGCATGCCATGCCAGAGACTAAGAGCCAAACTAATCCGACGGTCGCCGAAACTGACTATCCGGCGCTGTACCTGGCGGCGGACAACGCGTCGCGTCTGGCGCAGAAGCGGCATCTGCGTTTTACCGCCACCATTCTTTCGGCGCTGGTGCTGAGCGCGGCACTGGGAACATTTTCGGGAATTGTTCATTCCATCAGCAAGCTGCTCGCAGTGGCGAGCGGGGCGGGAGCAGCCATCAGCTTCATTGTGACCTCGGTCCGCAAGGCGATGAGGCCAGACCGATTGTGGTATAGCGGGCGGGCAGTGGCCGAGTCCGCCAAGAGCATGGCATGGCGTTACATGACGGGGGCGGATCCGTATCCGGTTTCGCTATCGGCGATGGAAGCGGACAGCAAGTTCATTGCCGATCTGAAGGCGATGGCCAAGGACCAGGCACAGGCGGCGCTGGGCTTTGGCGGCGAATTCAGCGAGCGTCCGCAGATTACGGCACGCATGCGCGAACTCCGCTCGGCCTCGTTGGCGCAGCGGAAGCAGATCTATCTCGCTGCTCGAATTGCGGATCAGCGTAAGTGGTATGCCAACAAGGCTGACAAGAGCCAGACCGTAGCGAATCGGTATTTTGTGGTGATCCAGGTGAGCCAGGCATTAACCCTGGCGGCGACGGTCCTTTTGCTTTCGCCGTTGGGCTCGAAATGGAACTTGGGCGGAGTATTCTCGGCGCTGGCCAGCGCGCTCATCGCGTGGCTGCAGGTGCGGCAGCATGAAGAACTGGCGCAAGCTTATTCGGTGACCGCGCTGGATTTGGGATTTGCCGAAGAGGAGGGAGCCAGCGTGGCGACGGAGAAGGATCTTTCTGCCTTTGTCGCAGACGCGGAGAACACCCTGGGGCGGGAACATAGTCTGTGGATTGCCCGCAAAACGACGGCGTAGAATGGTCGGGCTCGTCGCAAAGGAGATTGTCATGTACAAGCGTATTGCGATTCTCACTTCCATGATTTTGGCTTTCGCTGGGTTGGCTGGGGCACAAGAGGATAAGAGCCAGCGGCCCAGCCCGCCGGCTTCGGCGGAGTGCAAACTGCCCGATGGAAAGACCATCAAGACGGATTACTCCAGCCCGCGCCTGAAAGGGCGAAAGATGATTGGCGGAAACAATCCCTACGGACAGGTGTGGCGGATGGGCGCCAATGAGGCGACCACGTTCGTGACCGATGCAAACCTGACCGTTGCAGGCAAAGACGTTCCGGCCGGCAGCTATACCCTATTCTCCATTCCTAATGCCGACAGGTGGACCCTGATTATCAGCAAGAAAACGGGGGAGTGGGGAACTCAATATCCGGGCGCAGGAGAGGATTTGGCGCGAGTAGATATGAAAGTCTCTCAACTGCCGTCAAAGCTGGAAAATTTCACCATCTCGTATGAGCCTTCGAGCAGCGGCTGCACCATGAAGGCGGACTGGGACACCACGCGAGCCTCGGTGGAGATCTCTCAGAAGAAGTGATGGCCAGTCCCGAACGCAGCGCTTAACCACGGAGGACACAGAGTCGCACAGAGGAAAACCAATTCACAAGGCGATGGCAGCATCTCCCTCTGTGGCCTCGGGCCTTCTGTGGTTCTTCAACACCCGGTTCGATTCAGGCAGAGCGGAAAGTATTCATGAGTGTGCACGGGGCAGCGGGCCAGCACACGACCGCGACCAACGGTTCTAATCCCGTCGCAACAGGCTAAGGCGTTTGCTGGCCAGGGGAGGCTGCCTGGTCCTGATACTCTTGCCGCAAGATCACTACATCCACACGGCGGTTTTGGGCACGCCCACCGGGCGCGTTGTTATCGGCGATGGGGTGGTATTGAGCATAGCCCGCGGCAGACAGCCGGTTTGGAGAAAACCCGTACTTGACGATGAGAAGCCGGACCAACTCGGTCGAGCGCGCGGTGGAGAGCTCCCAGTTGGAAGCAAATTGCGCGTTATGAATGGGCACGTTGTTGGTGTGCCCTTCAATACGAAGGTGGTAAGGCGGGCGGGCCAATTGCACTGCTATCCGACCGAAAGCTGGTTGGGAATTCGCTCTCACGCTGGAGGCACCACTCTCAAAGAAACCGATTTCCTTCAGGCTGATGACTAGCCCATCCGGCGTGCTGCGAAGAACCACTTCGTGCCGAGAAATTTCTGTTGCCAGGGTTTGTTGCAGCTCCCGGCGCAGGCTTTCCAGATCGCCATTCTCTTGGGCCGAGGAAGCATGGTCCCCCGGAGATGAAACCAACCTGCCCAAAGCGGCAGTCCGGGCGGCGTTCTCAATTTCTTGAACCTTACTAAAGGGCATTGGTTCCTTTGAATCCAGGGGAACCTGTGTAGTCGAGTCGGAAAAGCCGCCAAGCTCCTGAAAGGCTACCTGAATCGCCATAGCGAGCTTGCCGACTTTGCGTTTGTCCACCTGCGAGGTGGAGTACATCACCACAAAGAAGGCAAATAATAAGGTGATGAAGTCGGCGTAGGAGACCAGCCAGCGCTCGTGGTTGGATGGCATTTTTCGCCGGCGCCGATGTCTCACTTGGTCACCGCGATGCGGTCGGTCTCTCGCGGCAGCGGACGCGTGTCGGTTAGGAAGCCGAGCAGCTTGGTTTCCAGCATGCGGGGATTCATGCCTTCCAAAATGGAAACCACGCCTTCCAGAGTCATTTCGCGGATGACCTGCTCCTCGTGCAAGCGGATCTTCAGTTTTCCTGCGGCCGGAAGAAAGAGGAGATTGGCGGCGCCCACTCCATAGATCGTGGCGACAAAAGCGACCGCAATGCCCCGTCCGACGTTGTCGATTCTGTCGAGATGCTGCATCACTTGAATGAGGCCGAGCACCGCGCCGATAATGCCGAGGGTGGGAGAAAAGCCGCCAGCGGACTCGAAGACCATAAAAGTTTCCTCTTCCCATTCCAGCTGGTTGTCGAGTTCCAGTTCCATCATTTTGCGCAACTCCTCAGGCTCCGTGCCGTCCACCGCCAGCATGAGCGACTTTTTCAGGAACGGTTCTTGGATCTTTTCCAGTTCGGCATCGAGGGAAATGATGCCGTCGCGGCGGGCCTTATAGGCAAATTTGACCAGTTCCTGCACCACCTGCCGGGGATCGTTCTTGGGCTCGACAAAGACACGAACCACGCGGCGGAGCGCCTCAAACACCACCCGCGAAGGAAATTGCAGCAGCACCGCGCCGAAAGTGCCTCCGAAAACAATAAGCGCGGCGGTAGGCTGGAAGATCTGCGAAAGGTGTCCGCCCTCCAGCAGCAGGCCCCCGAGAATTCCCACTACAGCGAGAAAGACCCCGCTCCAACTGGCCTTGTCCACTCTGGCTTACCTCCCGGCCTGTTCCTCCGGCGGTTGTCTAGCCGGATCGCTGGCCGACGGAGCCGATGAACCTGCCGCGGCGGGGCACGAAGACAAATTCATTCCGTGCATGATGGTGCGGCGGAATTCCACAACGCGGTTGCACACTTCCTCGGCGCTCTCCAGCACCAGAAGCTTTTCTCCGTTGAGGAGTGTGATGACCGTGTCCGGAGACTGCTCGATGAACTTGATCAGGTCCGAGTTCACCGTAAACGGCCGATTGTTCAGGCGAGTCAATAAAATCATCCATCCTCACTTTCCGGTCCCGAGTGGCCACTTGCAGCCTGACTTGCGTCCCATCGGCGGCGCGGCATATTCGCGTTAACGCCGGCGCAGGGACTCCGTATTACGCTGGTGTCAGAAATTTTTGAATGGGTGCACTAAAGGCATTGCAGAACCCGCCGATGGAGAATTTGAAGGCAAGATGGGTTCCGGCGGTAATTGAGCAGGATGTCCGCAAAACCCTTGCGGGGCCGGCTCCAAAGACGACGGAGCAAACTCAACCAAAGGAGCAACTCCATGCCATTAGGAATTCTGAACAACATTGCATCAATCTCAGCGGAGAATTCGCTGACTTTGACTAGCAACGCCCTGAATACAACTCTGCAGCAGTTATCGACTGGCTCGCGCATCAACACGGGAGCTGACGACGCCGCCGGCTTGGCCATCGCCAACGGGCTGCAAGCTAACGTTACCGCGCTCACGCAGTCGGTCAGCAATGCCAACAACGGCGTGGGCGAACTGCAACTCGCGGATGGCGCACTCGCTCAGGTAACCAATCTACTCAATCGCGCCGTTACCCTCGCTACCGAATCGGCTACCGGTACGGTGTCGGATCCGCAGCGCACCGCGCTGCAAGCCGAATATTCGTCGATCCTGGCGGAAATCAACCGGGTTGGCGGCAGCACCACTTATAATGGCCAGGCGGTATTCCAAAATGGCGCGGTGCCTAACCTCAACGCCGCCAGTAGTCCCTCCGCAGCAGGCACGCTGAGCCTGGGCGATGTGCTAACGTCTGGCGATTCAACTTCGGTCACCGCGGGCGGCACCACATTTACTTACACGGCTGCCGCAACGGCCGGCGCAAATGCGAATGAAGCTGCCAACGGTACCACGACTCTTACGGCGGCTACGGCCCTGGCTTCCGGGGCGGTCTTGACCGCAACTCGCGCCACCGGCACCACCACCTACACGGCAAGCGCCCCGACAACCGTGGGAGCTCTGATCACCGCGATCAACACCGGCACCACTGGTGGCAACATTACCGTCGCTGGCAGCGATGCTCACCATACCGGGTTCCAAGCCGTGCTGTCGGGAGGAAGCTTGCAAGTCAGCGATCTCAACAACAACGGTGACCTGGGCCTGGTCGAAACCGCCGATAGCAATACGAACCAAATCACCAGCGCTGCCGGAGGCCTCACCCTCGGTACAGCGATTACGGCGACCGATGTCTTAACCTTGACGCGCACGGCGGGAGCCGCCACCTCAACCTATACTTCGGCCGCGGGCGCGACCGTGGGCACCTTGATCACCGCCATCAATACCGGCACCACTGGCGGCAACGTAACGGTCGCTGGCGGCGATGCTCACACCAACTACTCGGCCGCGTTGGTGAATGGACACCTGGTCATCACCGATCTCAACAACAACGCTGACGTGGCCGGAGCTGAGACTGTCGAAACGACTTTGGGCACGACCTTCGCCGACACGGTCAATAAGACGTTAGGCACCTTTGCCACCAACACGACCGCGACCTCAACCGTGCAGGACCTGATCAACGCGATTAACGGTGACTCCACGGTTGGCGCGAAGGCGGCGCTAGTCAACGGGACCCTCCAGGTTACCGACCCGCAGAATCGCAACGACCTCGCGGTTACGACCACAGACCCGCTGTTAGGCGCAGCGGTTGCGGGCGCTCCCACGGCTTTCACCACCCCGAACACCACCGGAGTCGCTACCACGAACCTCAACGAACTGCTCGGCAGCACCACTGGCCTGACGACAGGAACTGCGCTGGGCAACGGCACGGTATACGCTTTCGACGCGGGCGGCAAGAGCTTTACCTACACACCCGCCAACGGCGCAACCATTGGAGACCTGATCAGCCACATCAACAACCCCGCCACCGATTCGGCCGGTCTCTCGGCCTACCTCAATTCGAGCGGCAGTCTGGTTATCGTTGATCCCAGCAACAGCGGCAACCTCAAAGTGGATACCACCAATACCGGGACCGCAGCCGGGAACTTAGTTAGCCCGACTACAACCAGCGTAGCCGCGCCCACCAATATTTTCCTGAGTGATGCGACCGCGGTGGGATCCAGCCAAATCTCGGTGACGATTGGTGCCTTAAATACGGGCGGCATCACCAACGGCACGGGCGGAAACGCCGCCAACCTGACGAACACCGACCTGAGCCACCAGTCCGATGCGCAAACCGCGTTGACTGCGATCGATTCGGCGATCGCTAACATCGCCAGCGTACGCGGCACCTTGGGTGCGAGCGTGAACCGGTTGACCGCGGCCAGCAACGTGCTCAATAGCCAGGTGCAGAACCTGACTTCGGCGGAAAACACCATCACCGCCGCCGACATTCCGTCGGCCGTGGCGAACCTCACCAAGTACTCCATCCTGGAACAGACCGGAATTTCCGCTCTGGCCCAGGCCAACCAGCAACAGCAACTGGTACTCAAGCTGCTTCAGTAGGTAGCCAATCGAGAGGAGGCGGCGAGCTCGCCTCCTTTCGATCATCCCAAGGTAGCTCGCTATGAGTATCGGCCCCGTAGGAAATTTGCCGCCCATCCCTGACCCTCAGAGTCCGGAGAGGAAGGGAGTCGCCTGGCCGGTCGCGCCCAGCTCCAATTCGGAGCCCGCTCCAAGACGGGAAAGCGCAGCTGCAAAATCTGTGCCTTCGGTGCCGACGGTTGGGCAGGATGAAGTCCGCGTGCAATGGGATAAGCCGATGGCGGACTACATCGAGATTTACCAGGTTGTGAATCAGCAGTCCGGGAGTCTGGTCGTGCAAGAGCCCAACCAGGAAATGCTAAGCCTCATCCATCAGATTCGAGTGATGCTACAGAGCACGCAGGCACAGTCGAGTGCAGTTTCGGCGGGCCCGGTAAGAGCTGTGGAAGGGTAGGAGAAAGCGAATGACGGTTAGTCTGAACCCGTCCACGATCCTGTCGGGCAACGGCCTTGACGTGGCTACGCTGGTGCAACAGATTGTGGCCGATCAGAAGAGCGGCCCCTTACAAGAGTGGCAGAGCGAGCAGACAACGCTGTCCTCGCAGGCTGGACTGCTGCTTGGAATCAATAACAATCTGACCAACTTGGCGACGGCTGTCCAGGAGCTCTCGGACCCTCTAGGTCCGCTGGCTGCGGTGGCTGCTAGCTCTTCCCAGCCGGGCGTCCTGACGGCCAGCGCTCAGAGCTCGGCCGCCGCAAGCACTCATCAGATTTCAGTCACCAACCTGGTCAGTAGCGCGTCGGCTTATACCGACGTTGTGCCGGGCGGGACCCTGAGCGCGGGCGGCTTCACCCTGCAGGTGGGAACTGGAACTGTAGCCAGGGTTGCGACCTCGGCGGGCGAGACCTTGACTCAGTTGGTCAGTTCTATCAATAGCCAGCAGATTGGCGTAACCGCGAACGTAATCAGCGATGCCAATGGGTCCCGTTTGTCACTGCTCAGCAACACCACAGGACAACCCGGCAACCTAACCATCGTGCCTGTAGGGTCGGCAGGCTCGCCGTCTTACACTGGAGCCGGGAACGGCGCGATTTCGGGACTGGCCGGCGGATCGGCAAGTGTCGCTGAGACTTACACGATTACGGCCACGGACGCGACGCATTTCTCCGTGACCGGCTCGGTCTCAGGCGTGCTGGGTACGGCGACAGTCGGCACCGCATTTACCTCGAACCAGATCGGTTTCACCATCGCGCAAGGCGCCACCCCGTTTCAGGCTGGCGATACCTTCACGGTGGCCACGGCTGCGCCACCTGCCCTCGCATTCCACGGGACAGCCGGGAACAACGCATCGCTCAACGTGGACGGTGTTCCCATCAGCAGCAGTTCGAATACGGTCACCGGAGCTATTCCGGGAGTCACGCTGAACCTGCTTAGCGCTCCCTCCAGCGGAACGGTGCAGCTTACGGTGGGGCCCGACACCGGCCAGGCGACGACGGCGATCAACAACTTCGTGTCGGCCTACAACGCCATCGTCGGCAACATTAACCAGCAATACACCGTAGATCCCACCACCAATACCGAAGGTCCGCTGGGCTCCGATTTTTCTCTGCGCTCCCTGCAGTCCAGCCTGCTCAACGATGTCAGCTACGCCATCACCGGAAACAGCGGCCTGGTCAACCTGGCATCGTTGGGCATCGCTCTGAACAACGACGGCACTTTGACGGTGAACACTGTCTCGTCGCCGGGCAACCCCTCGCTGGCCGACGTGCTGGCCGCCAATCCGGGCGCGGTCCAGAGCTTCTTCCAGAACGCGCAGCAAACCGGCTTCGCCAACAGCTTTCAGACTGATCTCAATGGACTGACCGATCCCACGCTGGGAGTTTTGAACGCGGACATTGCGCAGAACAGTGCGCAGCAGCAAACACTCGGCACCAGCATCAGCAATTTTCAACAGCAACTGACTTTGCAGCAGCAGCAACTCACCCAACAATTCGATCAGGTCAACGCCAACCTGCAGGCTTATCCACTGCTGCTGCAGCAGGTGACGGAAATCATCGGCTCGATCAGTGTTTCCGCGACGACCGGATTAAGTTCGACTCCCACGCTCACCTCGGGACTATAGGGAAACCATGGATCCTCGACATTCTTATCGCGAAGCCGCAGGCCGGGGCGCAAACGGTGTCCGGCTGGTGATCTTGCTCTACGAGCAGATCATTCAAGACCTGGGACGGGCGGTCAAAGCGATCGAAGAAGGAAACATCGAACGGCGCACCCGGGAAATCAATCATGCGCTGGTAGTGATCGGCCATTTGCAATGCACGCTGGACCTGGAACTGGGAGGAACGGTTGCCCGCAATCTGGCCCAGTTTTATTCCAGCGTGCGGGCCAGCCTGGTGGAGGCGCACGCCCGAGCTTCACGACAGCTTTTGCAGCAGCAAATTACCTATCTATTGGAAATGCGGGAAGCCTGGACAGAAGTGGATCGAGCGGTCGCCGGTTCCTTTTCGTCGAAGCCTGGAGCGACCCAAACAGGTGTCGACTGGAGAGGGTGATGCCTGCATCGGCCAGGGAAGGATTGCGGCTAACCAATGCCAGGCTCCGGGCGGTATTAGTCGGTTGGCAAACCACGGCGGGTGAGCTTCCCTCCGTCCAGCCTCTGGTTTTGACCGACTTATTGAACGATCTGCGGCAGGCGGCGGAATGCCTGCGGGCGATTCCGCCTGATTCCGCCCCTGATGCGGAGCTAGCTAAGGAGATTTCAGACTATCGCGACAACGTACAACAGTTGGAGCAATGCCTGCCCACGATTCAAATCCGCATGTTGGCTGAAAGGGCTCGGATAGAAAGCGCTCGGAGTCATCTCGCGGCGGCGGCGGCCTGGGCGGATGGGCGTAAAAGGATTTTGTGAGGACGGGCAAAGCCTGCCAGCGGAAACCGCGGAAAGCGGCAAGACCTACCTACCGAGATTGACTTGACCCCGCATGGATAACCTGATGATTCTGTAGCGCCCATAGGTATGAGAGGACGCCCGTCGAAACGGCAAATAGACGGCCGCTCAACTTTGAATTTACTTCAAGTAATCAAACAGACTGGTTGCCGGAGTTCGGCCAATCGAAGACAGCGTCGCGCTACTTGCAACTTGATCCTGGGTTAGCTGAGTGGCGACCGCAGCCATGTCCGCGGCCGAAATGTTGTTCGCTTGCTGGGTCAGACCCAGCTTCTCGGTATTGAGATACGTTTGTTGCGACTGGGTCTGATTCATTCCATTGCCATAGAACACACGCTGGGCAGTCACGTAGCTGAAAGCGTTGCTCACTTCGTTCACCGCCGCGGGGATTCCCGCGTTCGTGTTCAAAGCCGTGATCAAGTCCTGGACGGATTGAAATACATCCGCTCCCGGACCATTAAAGATCTTCGATCCGGGCTGGTTCACCTGCAATTGGTAACCTGTGCCGATGGTCACGCTATTGACGCCGGTATTGCCGGCATAGCGCACGCCCGACGGCACAGTAGCGTCGGTCACAAAGGGCTGGGTCGTGGCCGTGCCGGAAAACAGGTATTGGCCTTGATAAGTGGTGTTTGCCAAGCTGATGAGCTGGCTCTGGATTCCACTCAGCTCGGCCGACACATCCGCCCGGTCGGAATCCGAAAGCGTTCCATTCGCCCCCTCGACTCCCAAACTGATAGCTCGCTGCAGCGCCGTTTCCACCGAGTTCAAGGTTGAATCTCCCGTCGAGAGCAGGTCGCTGACACTGCTGACGCTCCGCTGGAAGGAATCCACCTGGCTGCTCTGGGCGTTGATTTGCGTGAGTTGGGCCGCGCCGGCCGGATCGTCAGAGGGCTGGTTGATCTTGCTGCCAGTGGCGAGTTCGAGGTTGGCCGTGTTTTCCTGTTGCTGCAATTGTTGCAGCGCAGCCAGAAGATCGGGCATGGGATAGGGATTGACGCGTATCGAGCTCATCCGGTTAAGGTCCCCATATTGATGACGGTATAGAGCATGTCATTGATGGTGGTGACGACGTTGGCGGCTGCGTCAAAGGCGCGCTGGAATTGCACCATGTTGGTAGCCTCTTGGTTGAGGTCAACGCCGGAAAGGCTGCCGCGCTGGTCTTGCAGTTGCTGCAGGACCAATTGCGAGGAACTGAGTTCCGCGCTGGAGTTGGCAACATCGTTGCCCACCCCAAAAACCATATTTGAGTAATACTGCGCCGGGGTCTGGCCATTGGCAATGGATTGATTGGCTACGGCGGAGAGTACGGCCACGTTGCCGTTGCTGCCTGCGCTGCCATCCGAACTGGCCGCAATCTTTGCCGGATCGGTCATCTGAACCGCAATATTCGTGGCGTAACCCTGTCCTGACACGGGGGGCGCCACGAAGATGACGCCTCCGGCTGCGCCATTGAGATCGGTTCCTTTCCCGTTTGCCGTGTTTAGACCGTTGGCCAACCCTGACGCCAGGGTATCCAGGTTGGAGAGCAAACCGGGAATCGTCTGGTCGCGCACCTGAATCGCGCCCGCAAGTTCTCCGGAGGTGAGTTGTGCGGTAATGTCCTTGCCTTGCGAAGTGACGTCCTGGAACCCGGCAGCGTTGCTCTGGGTGCCAAGGGCGAAACTCTGCCCACCCACTACCAGTGCCGTGCCGTTCCCAGTGGTGAGCGTCAATCCGTGGTCGCTCTGGATCTCGGAAACATCCACCAGGTTGGACAACTGCCCGATCAGGACATCGCGCTGATCGACGAACGCACTGGCATCCTGACCTAGACCTTGCAGGCCGCTGATCTGGGTGTTTAGCTGCGCGATTTGCGCCGTCAGGGTATTCACCTGGGTGACGTCCTGGGTCACGTTCAAGTCCAAACTGGATTGTTGCTGCGTCAAATTCTTGGCCGTATTGTTAAAGGTGGTAGCCAGATTTCCCGCCGACGTCAGTACGCTCTGGCGCAAGGAAAGGTTCGTGGGATCGGTGGAGAGCTGGTCGAGACTGCTGAACAGGTTGGATATCTGGGTGCCAATATCGCCGCTGCTGGTGGTGAAGTTGACTTGCACCTGTTGCAAGCTGGAGACCAGCGTATTCAGCTGGCCTTGTTGCTGGGTCTCTTCCTGGATGCGCAATTGGAGAATGGGATCACGTACCGCCTGCAGTTTCTGCAGTGACACACCCGTGCCATAGGTGTGCGATCCCGTGACCACCGGCGGGTTCTCCACCAGTACAGGCTGCAGCCGGGAGTATCCTGGCGTATTGACGTTGGCTACATTGTTGGTGGTGGCGTTGAGTGCGCCTTGGTCCGCCTGCAGCGCTCCGGTCGCGATGGCCAAGGCCCCGAAAAGACTGGACATGGATAGCGCTTCCCTCTCTCGAAGCGTGGTTGCTACCGGCTTGAGCCGGGCACGGTATAGGTAACTCCCGAACTGGCCAGCACCCGGCAAAAAATCTCTACGGTGCGCCGGGTGCGGCGCAGCACAGCTGCATACAGGCGAACCTGGTCGCGCAACCCCGCCTCGGCCTGCGCCGATTCTCTCGAGGAGATGTTGCCCGCGGCTGGAAAGTGGACGAGTTCGCAACAAAGCTCGGTCTGCCGCACCGTTTGTGATTCGAACTTTGCAAGATCGCAGGTGAGCATGGCGGTTCGCGATTGCGCCAGCGATTGCGACAGCTCGTGAACCAGGGAGAGACGTAGTCCCCCCGGATCAAGCGTCCCTAGAATGCTGGAATCCATGTCATATTCATCCAACGCAAACTTCGGCTGTCCCAGCCTGACCTGAACCTGGTGACGCAGGCCTTCGGAGTCGTCTTCCTGTTCCTGTTCCTCTTCAAGCGGCTGGGGGCGCAGAGCAGGCCACCGGGCGGGACGAGGATTCCGCGTCCTAGCGGCTCTCCCTCCCCGTCGGCGCGATTGCCGGCGCGGTCGGCCCCAGTCGGTTATTGGATAGGTCCGCCCCTAATGCGGCCTGTTCCGTCAGGCTGCGGCCGGTTGTACCAATTCGGACAACATTGCCGCAGCGGTCTGCTCCGCCGAAACCTGGTAACTTCCCTGCCGAATGGCGCGACCCAGCGCCTCCACCTTGTTCTGTCGAATTTCCGGAAGAGCGTTGACTTGTGCCGCCAGGGATTGTACCCGCACTTGGTCTGGAGAAATCTCGGTCGCGTCGGCTCCACTGGTTCTCTCGTTGTTTGCGGCCACGGTCGCGCGCGCGTTCGATGGATTCGCTTTCGCCAAATCTTGCGCCTGCTCAGCTCTGGTGTTGGGATCGATTCTCATGCTCACCTCCGAACCTTCAATGCCGGCGCATATCCCCTTGCAATTCAGGTGTCGGCGGCCCATTAGAAATTCTTCATCCGTTTCTAATCCGTCATCTTTCCGGGGCAATTGTTGGATCTTTTCCTTCCCCTTACTTATCGGCTTGGGGGGGCAAAACTTTAGCCGAAGTATCGCCCTTAACCCCCTGATGGCTCATTACATTACGTACGATCATGCTTGCAATTCCGAGGCCTCCGGAAGCGGCCATAGCGGAGGCCAAAGCCTGGGTTGCCATGTAGGCATAGTCAGAATCGCCAGGCACGTCCTTTTGTCCGGGCAGAGATGAAAAACTCTTCTCCATGGGCCCGAGTAAGGTGTTGATGAGCAGCGCCTCGAATTGTTTGGCAGCCTTCACTAACCGGGCGGGCGGGGCAGGGTGTGCAGTCACCGAATCTGCTCTGGGAAATAACGCGGCAGGTTGCATCAGATTACCTCCAGCTCGGCTTCGAGGGCTCCCGCCGCCTTGATCGCCTGCAGGATCGCAATCACATCGCGGGCGGTCGCGCCGATCTTCTGCAGCCCGGTAACCAACTGATCCACGCTGGCGCCTTCTCCCAACTCGATGCGGCGGGCGGGAGCCTCTTCGCTACTGACCGTAGGTTGGGGCAATACGGCAGTCTGGCCTTGGGAGAGCGGGGCGGGCTGCGAAACCGTGAATTGGGTGGTGATTTCAATCGAAAGACCCCCGTGCAAGATGGAGACGGCTCCCAGACGGACATCTTTGCCGATGACTACCGTACCGGTACGCTCATTGACCACGACGCGCGCCTGGCGGCGGACCTCGACTGTCAGGTTTTCAATCTTGGCCAGCAGGGCAGGAACGTCCATCGGCCCGGCGGCTGGGGTTGTCTCGACATCCACTTGGCGGCTGTCGGTCACGCTGGCGATGCTGCGCCCGAATTCGTGATTGATTGCCGCAGCCATCTCCTCTGCCGTGCTGAAGTTGGGATCGTTCAACAGCAAGGAAAGCTTGGCCTGTTTGCGCAAATCCACAGCCGTATCGCGCTCGACCGAGCCGCCGCCGGGAATACGGCCCACGGTGGGATGATTGCTCTGCTTGGCGTTCGCCCCCTTCCCGGCGGTGTAGCCGCCCAAGGTCAGCGGCCCCTGCGCCTCGGCATAGATACGTCCATCCACTCCATACAGAGGAGTCAGCAGGAGTATGCCCCCGTCAAGGCTGATCGAGTCCCCGGTGGAGGAAACGGTAACGTCCAAACGGGTGCCGGGGCGGGCAAAAGCGGGAAGGCTGGCGGTAACAAAAACGGCAGCGACATTTTTCACCACCAGGGTAGTCGGGGAAACCTGGACTCCCATGCGTTGCAGCATGTTGGCCAGGGTTTGAGTGGTGAAGATAGTCTGCTGACGGTCCCCGGTACCTTTTAGTCCGACCACGACCCCATAGCCGAGAATGGGATTTTCGCGGACCCCCTCGATGCTGGCGATATCGCGGATCAAGACGGGATGAACAGCGTCTTCGGCGGCTGCAGACCCTGGGCAAATGAGAAGAATGCTGAGCATCGCGAACAGACAAAATGAACGCAGCACTGACGGCCTCCTCAAAATCCCACCAAGCGTAAGATGAAGCGCACTACGGGGCTGGGTGGACGGGTGCCATCGCTGAGCACTCCTTTGCCCTTGAGTTCGAGTTCCAGGTTGGCCACCAGGTTCGACGAGACACTGCCATCGGGCCCAATGTCGCCCGGGCGAACCAGGCCGCGCAGCAGAATGGTCTGGCGCTCATTGTTCATGGTGATCTGCCGCTCTGCCTCCACTACCATCACGCCAGTCGGAAGCACCGCAACCACGGTTCCGGCCAGGCTGGTTTGCAGGGTCGAACTGGTCGCGGCCTGCGATTTTCCGGTCAGGCTCTGGGTGGAGGAAGGCGAGAAAATATTCTGCACTCCGGCGGTCTTCAAGCCTCCGCCAAGCGCGCTGATGCCCGAACTGGCGGAAAAGGCGCGGCTGGTGGAAACGCTGCCCGCGTTCTGCGCGCTCAAGTTCTGATTCACCACGATGGTGATCGGATCTCCGACGCGAGCCGCTTTGTAGTCGGCAAAGAAGCGTACAAACTTTCCGTTGTCGGTCCACAGGCTGCCCAGACTCGCGGGCGACAAGTCGGGCAACTGTTGCTGCATGCGCTGCAGATACTGTTCGCGGTTTTCATGCTGAATATTCTTCGAGACTTTGACTTTCGCGGCTGCACCCGCCACTAAAAAGAACGGGAGCAGCATGCACATTGCGTGGACCCGGTAACGGAGTTTCATGACTGCACCCGCTCTCCCATTTCGCATTTGCCAGATTTTCCTCTTCTTTTCATAAGGGCGCTCGCAGCAAGCCCGCGCCAACCACTTCCGCGCGATAGACACGCTGGCCAGCCGCATCGCGGACCCGGATTTCCTGCCGCAGGAACCCGCGCTGCAGGCAGACCACGGCCAGCGAGATGCGGATGCCGTCGTTCTCGAGGATTAGCGTGGCGGAATCGCCGGGTTGGGCCAGGGCGCGTCCGGTGGCCGGTTCACTCACCGACGCTCCTGCCAGTCCTGGCCGCGCTCCCGGGGAACTGGAGAGCTTCTCCGGCGTCGATGTCCGAGGGGGGGCAGTTGGGGGCGGATACGGAATCGCGGCCCTGACCAGAAAACTGCCACAGTCGGAACGCTTCACACAGCGCAACTGGAGCTGCAGCGCGGGTTGGCGAGGGTCCCACTCGAAGGCGGTAACCTCGAGGGCGGGATTCTCCACGAGCGCCGCAGCGTCTGTCCAGGCGAGGGCATGCGCATCCGGGAGGTTACTGCCGCGCCATCCCTGTTGCTGCAAGAAGCCATTGATCGCGCTGGCGATGGCGGGGCGCGGAATGGGCCATCCGGCCCGCCGCACCGTGATGGTGGCAGGGAGCAAGATCTGAGAAAGCAGTGCGGACTGGCCAACCAGTTTCCGCATAAGCTGCGGGGCTTGCCACACCCGAAGGCTGCCTGGCTGGGGGGCGCTCCCGAGTTCGATAGCAGAGCTGGCGGTCCTCAAAGCCAGCGACGCGTCTGACGGGAGAAGGTCAGCCAGAGAGATGGTTTCCTGGTTAATCTCTACGTCTTCGCGCAGCTCGATCTGCGGTGTGCCGGATTGGCAGGCCCCGCCTGCCCAGGCGACCGCCAGTTCCAAACTCAAGGTCAGGCTCCGCAGCAAAAACTTCACGTCAACTCCTTAGTGCGACAGATTGTTCAATTGCTGCAGCATTTCGTCGGCAGCTTGCACTACGCGCGAACTGGCTTCGTAAGAGCGCTGCGCCAGGATCATCTGCACAAATTCTTCGACCACATCCACGTTCGACTGTTCGAGGTAGCCTTGTTCAATCGTGCCCAGGCCTTCGCTGCCTCCGGGTGTGCCCACAATGGGATCACCGGAAGCGGTAGTCGCCAGAAACAGGTTTTGTCCGACACTATTCAAGCCGCCGGGATTGGGAAATGATGCCAGTTGAATGCTTCCAACCTGCTGGGCAGCGGTCTGGCCCGGGGTGGTTACACTGACCGTGCCATCGCTCCCCACCGTGACCGAGGTCGCATTCGGCGGAACTGCAATGGACGGACTCAGCGGATTGCCGTCGGCGGTGACCATGTTGCCTTGAGCATCCAGTTGAAATGCTCCACTGCGGGTATAGGCGAGTTCTCCCGAGGGCAAGGTCACCTGGAAGAAACCGGTTCCCTGAATGGTGAGGTCCAGGGGATTGCCGGTGGCGCTAAAGTCGCCTTGCAACTGTATGATTTCGGAAGCCGCGGCGCGTGTGCCCAATCCGACTTGCAGGCCAGAGGCGATGGTGGTTTGCTGGGTAGCGGCCGCCCCGGGCATGATCAGATTCTGGTAAAGCAGATCCTCGAACTGCAAGCGGCGACGGCGGAACCCGGCAGTTGAAGAGTTGGCCAGATTGTTCGCCACATTGTCGAGATTCATTTGCTGCGCCGTCATTCCGCTGGCAGCGGTGTACAGGGCTCGAAACATTTTCTGTCTTCCTTTTCGCCGGGTTCGCCGGCGCACTAAACCCGCGGCAAATCCTGGGCCGCAATCCGGTTAAAGGTGGCGTAGTAGGCGGACATGGCGCCCTCCAGCATGTCGAACCGCCGCTGCACGCTGATCAAGCTTGCCGTCGCCAGCACGGCATTCACGTTGGAGGACTCCAGCATGCCCTGGCGAATGTAACTAGTGGTAGCGGGAGACGGAACCGTGGAAGCGGAGTAGTACGACGTTCCCTCGGGAACCAGGGAAGCGCTGGGAGGAAATTCCACCATGCGTATCTGGCCTGACACTGCGCCGTTGATGGAGAGGGTTCCATCCGCGCTGATCGAAAGCGGACCACTGGGCACCGAAACCGGACCCTGATCTCCCAGCACAGCATCTCCAGTACTGGTAGTCAGCAACCCTTGCGCCGAAACCTGGAAGTTGCCGTCGCGAGTGTAGCGGATTCCATTTTTGGTTTGCACCACGAAGAAGCCGCCACCTTCAATGGCCAGGTCAAGCGGATTGCCCGTGGGTTGCAGATTTCCGGCGCTGCGGTCCACGCGGGCGTCTCCCATCACGTTGAAGTCGTTGATGGCGCGGTTGAGCGGATCACCGGCAAGGGCAGTGGCGCCGGCCAGCAGCGAGCGGAAAACCGGCTGCTGTCCGCGATAGCCCGAAGTGCTCAAGTTGGCGAGATTGCTGGCGACGACTTCGAGGGCCTGGGTTTGAGCCCGTAGCCCGGCGCACGCTGCGTAGTATCCGCTGTTCACAATGGTTGGCCTCGCGGAGTGAGGAGCACGCGGCAGGCCAACTCAGGAATGGATTGGAAGGAGTGGAAACTACGGGAAACTTAGGAGTTGCGCGCCCGGAGAAAGGCCGAACCACCGGCCTGGCTGGATTGAGGAAAGTTTTGCCCGGACAGACCCGGCAAACCATTCCGCAAACGCGATGGCGCGAGGAGGTCTAGCTATGAGTCTCCAAGGCTACGACCACGAGTGATCCCTCGAAGCGGAACATGACCTCGAGTTGACCCTCGTCTGCCAAGGAATGGAAGCTGTAGTCGGCTCCCGTAATCACAGTCGGCACCGAGAGCATGCACCCTTCACCCATGCCAGTGAGTTTGTTTTTGAAATTGCCTGCAATCATGTTGCATACCTCACCCAGCGCGTCCCACATGTGCTCATCCGCCTGTTTGGGATCGACACCAAGCATTTTGGAAGCCATGAGATTGGCGGACTTGGCGTCGCACCGCAGGGAAAGCACTCCACACAAGTGCCCAGCCAGTCCGACGATGGCGGTGAACTCGGGAGCTGGAGGATCTTCTCCCGCGAGGGGCTCCAGCTTATACCCCAGCATGATATCGAAAACCTCTCGGCAGGCCAGTTCGAGAAGCGGCTGCCAGCTTCCGGGAATCGCCTGCTGGTTCATGGATTGATTTGCGGAATTCATTTTTTGTCGTCCAACAGAGGTATCACGTGTTCTTTCACCTGTTCCGGTGTGAAGGGCTTACGAATATAGCCGCGCGCGCCCACGGAAAGTGCCTGTACTACGTGCGACTCGCTCCCCTCCGTAGTAATCATCACCACGGGAATATTCTTGGCGTTTTGCACCCCTTGCACCTGGCGAAGGAATTCGATTCCGTCCATCACTGGCATGTTGATGTCGCAGAGGATGAGGTCCACGCCACTATCTTTCAGTGCGGTGAGCGCTTCGGCGCCGTTGCCCGCTTCCCGCACTTCCACCAGGTCGATTCCGGCCTGGCGCAGCGACCGTTCCACGATCTTACGCATCACCGACGAATCATCGACAATCAAGGCGGTTACCTTCTTCATGGCTCAAAACCCATCGCCGTCAGCCCTCGACTCAATACCGATTTGGTCACGTGGCCAAACTGAATTCTGCGGCGTAGTCTGGCGCGGCCTGCATTGCATATCGGCAGCTTCAGTGTGGACTTTACAGGAGCCCCGGGGAGAGCTTAGTGTGGGCGATTCAGAGCGGCGAAAACAACCGGATGGCGAGGGTTTGCCGGGCCCAAACCGCGTTCGGGTTGTGAAAGCATTGGGAGCGGAGCGCTTTCATAGCGCCTTAGGCTTGTGGGCCGCCAGTCACACCCGGCGCGTAGTAGGTTCCTTTCCCAGGCTCCAGGCGGCGGCCTTTTTCGCTGAAAATGCGGAAGCGCATCGCGCCCATCTTGTGCAGCGCGAACTGCAGCGAAGTGAACAGCACTCCTAGTCCATAGGTGACGCTGCGGCGGAAGTTGATGGACGACGCCTCGTCGAAATATTTGGTTGGGCAGGAAACTTCGCCAATACGGAAACCGAAGTAGGCGCACTGCGCCAGCATTTGATTGTCGAAAACAAAGTCGTCGGAGTTTTCGAGCAAGGGGAGGCGCGTCAGCACTTCGCGGCTGAAGGCCCGATAGCCAGTGTGGTACTCCGAGAGCTTGATGCGCAGGAACAGATTCTCAAACGCGGTGAGAAAGCGGTTGGCGACGTATTTGTAAAGCGGCATGCCGCCGCGCAGCGCCTGCCCTCCGATGATGCGCGAGCCCAGCACCACGTCATAAACACCATACGCGACCATGCTGGCCATGGCCGTCACCAGCAGGGGCGTGTATTGATAGTCCGGGTGCACCATGATGACAACATCGGCACCGGCGGCCAGCGCTTCGCGATAGCAGGTCTGCTGATTGCGTCCGTAGCCGTAGTTCTGATCGTGGATAAAATATTGCAGTCCAAGCCGCTTAGCGATTTCGACCGTCCGGTCGGAACTGTGGTCGTCGACCAGCAGGCAAACGTCGACCATCTCGGGCAACTCCCGCACCGTGGCTTCCAGCGTCCTCTCGGCGTTGTAAGCGGGCAAAACCACCGCTATGCGCTTGTGGTTCAGCATTTATGACTAGAATTTACCTCTCGGCTCTCGTGTAAACGCAAGTATACAAGTATTCTCTAGCGCTTGGGGATTGAGAGCATCCAGGTAAGGGCGCAGCTTGAGAGGAAAACGACGCAACCGCGGGACTCGGGGGTCAATCTAGCTGACACAATAGCCCGACTCCCTTGCCGTCGAGCGGCGGCTGGGCGGGGATGCCCTCGCCCTTTGCGGGAGTCGGGCGCGTTTTGGGGGTATTCAGTTTTAGTCCTCCTGTTGAAATATTAGAGAACTTTCCCCTTCCCCTGTCTGTGACGTTCATCACCTTGGTGCTTCGCTCTCTGGAAACGACTCGTGGCTGGCACCACCGGCAGGCCATCCCGATCGCAAAATGCAGTCGCAAATCGACCATGAGGATTTGTCGAAGCAACCCCACGCGGATCTGTGCTGTGGGAAAGTGGCAGGCAAGAAAAACGATTTCATCATAAAATCGTGGAAGTTCGGAGCGTCTGCCGTTAGGCGGGGGAGCAATGGAATTCGTGGAAAACCGTGGCAGTGAACAGTCGCATTTAGCACTTCGACCCATTGATCGCTTGACCCTTGGATTGATTGGAATCGGAGTGGTATTTGCTTGCTTGGGCCTTGGCGAAGCCGTGTATCGGTTCGCGTTTCTCGATTTTGATGGGGCCACCGACCGCCTTCCCATCGAGATGCTGTTCGGGCTGGGGTTCGCCTGGATGGTTACGAAACTAGCGAGACGAATTTACCAGTACCGAATGAAGACCTCCGCGAGAATCAAACTGATTCGGGACCGCAACCACAAGATTCGCCGCGCGGCTGCAGCAATCACGCCGGTGCCGTATCCCAGCAATCAGCAGGCGATTCGAGTGATTCGGGAGGAAGTGGATCGAATCGAGTGGGCGCTGGCCGACCTTATGCCTCAGTAGGCAGATGCAATGGCGGCCGCTTGCTGGAAATTTGCGCTGGATTGCCTGCTGCTTTCACGTAGGGTCGCAGCTTCTCCAAAACAGCTTCCACGGTCAGCCCGTACTTAGCCCGCAAATCGTCCGGCTTCCCGTGTTCGATGAATTGGTCGGGCCACCCGATGCGTACCACGGGGGTGGGAAGCCCTAGATTGTTCAGCTCTTCCAGAATCGCGCTTCCGAACCCACCGCGCAGGACGTGATCTTCAAGAGTGACAATGACGCTCACCTGCCGGGCAAAAAAGTCCAGCATCTCCACGTCTATCGGCTTGGTAAAGCGGGCGTTAATGACCGCGGCAGAGATTCCCTCGGTCTCCAGCCTGCGGCCGAGTTCGCGCCCCATGGGAACCATGTTGCCCAAGGCAAAAATGGCGACCTGGTCGTTTCCATTGTGCTCTAAAAGTTCAGACCGGCCGATGGGTATGGACTTCGGCACATCTTTGATGGGCGTGCCAGGTCCGACACCGCGGGGATAGCGCACTGCAATGGGTCCGTCGTACTGCATCGCGGTGAAGAGCATATCGGAAAGTTCGTCTTCATCTTTAGGAACCATGTGCACGATGTTGGGGATGCCGCGCAGGTAACTTATGTCGAACAGGCCGTGATGAGTTGGTCCATCGTCGCCTGAGAGGCCTCCGCGATCCAGGCAGAAGACCACGGGAAGCTTTTGCAGGCACACGTCGTGGACAATAGGGTCAAAGGCCCTCTGGAGAAAGGTAGAGTAAATTGCGCAGAATGGTTTGAATCCCTGAGTCGCAAGACCGGCGGCAAAAAGGACCGCGTGCTCTTCTGCAATTCCTACATCAAAGAACTTATCGGGATGATGAGCCCGAAAGCGGTCCAGCGCGGTTCCGTTGGGCATAGCGGCGGTAATGGCCAGCAGGCGCGGGTTGGAATCGGCGAGCTTCACCAGCGTATCGGCGAAAATTTCGGAGTAGGTGCGCTGGCTGATGGGATTGGTCTCGCCAGTTTCCGGATCGTAAGGGCCGAGGCCGTGAAATTTCTTTTGTTTCTGTATCGCCGGCTCGAATCCCTTACCTTTCTGCGTGAGCACATGAAGCAAAACCGGCCGTTCTTGCACCTTCAGGAACTCGAAGGTCCTTATCAAGGTCGCAATATCGTGACCATCGATGGGACCGTAGTATTTCAACCCAAGCTCCTCAAAGATGACGCTGGGCCACAGCATGCTTTTAGCGGCTTCTTCAGCCTTGCGCGCCATGTGAAGGGCGGTTCTGCCGGCAAGTTTTTCGACAAATTTTCCCGCGCGATCCCGCAGGTAGTCGTAGCCGGGATGGGTGACGATCCGGTTCAGATAGCTGGCAATCGCCCCAACGTTTTTATCGATGGACCATTCGTTGTCATTCAGGACGACAATGAGGCGCTTGGTGTCGTGCGTGATGTTGTTTAGCGCTTCATAGGTGATGCCGCAGGTGAAGGCGGCATCGCCGGCCAGGGCCACCACGTGTTCCTTGCCGCCCGCCAAGTCGCGGGCAACCGCTACTCCGAGCGCGGCAGAAAGCGCGGTCCCGGCGTGTCCGGCACCGTAAGTATCGTGCTCACTCTCGGTGCGCGACATGAATCCGCTGAGCCCGCCAGGGGTGCGAATGGTGGCGAATCGTTCGCGACGGCCGGTAAGCAGCTTGTGCACATAGGCCTGATGGCTGACGTCAAACAGGAAGTGGTCCCGGGGAGTGTCGAATACGTAGTGCATGGCGATGGTGAGTTCCACCACTCCCAGGTTGGGGCCAAGGTGTCCGCCTGTCCGGGAAAGCACGGTGATCAGTTCAGCCCGGATTTCCGCCGCGAGCTGCTCCATTTGAGCCAGGGAGAGGCTCTTCACATCGGAGGGCGAATTGATCTGGTCAAGTAAACGGTCCATACCCCTGCCTGCCGCTAGTCAACATTGTACGAAAAGAAGTGCGAATCAGATGAACTTTCGCTTGCCCTCCGCGGTTCCGCTCCGGGATCGCGCGCGGCAGCTCATGGTCTTAATCTTATGGCATTTCGCGGCAATAGCGGCGACAGTTTCAGCAGATTGCCTTGCCGGCGGTCATGGTTCCGCCCGCCACTACGCTCCGCTGTCGATGAGTTCCTGGCAGGTGATGCAATACCGAACCCAAGGAACGGCTTCCAAACGCTTGATGGTAATTTCCTGTTCGCAGTTGAGGCATTCGCCGAATGTGCCCGCATCGATCCGGCTCAGGGCTGCTTCGATGGCACTCAGCAAGGAGCGATCCCGCGAAGTTTGCTGGAAAAGGAGCTCTCTAGTCTGGGAAGTGGTGGCGCGATCCCCTTCATCTTTACCATGATCCGGCTCGACCATGCGCCCTTCCTGATGTTTCGCGGAAAGCAGCTGATGCAATTCCTGCCGGCGCGCCGCTAAGGTCTTTTTGAACCGCCCAAGTGATTTCTTGTCCACGATCGGCTCGATCTCAGAGAACAATCCTACTATCTGTCCGAACTTTCCGCATCCTCGATAGCGCTACGAATGCGCTTCATTCGAGTCCGCCGGGAAAGTACCGGCCGCTCATGGCCCGAAGAAATGCAAGCGACTGTCGCATTTCGTCCATCCCGTTCATGCCGTCTTCAATGCTCACCCATCCCCGGTACTGGTGTTCCGCAAGGATGCGAAAGATCTCATCGTAGTCGTTCAATCCCTTGCCGGTAACGCCGTGACAAAGACTCGGAGAATAGCCGATCGTGCCATCGCTCTGCCGCAGATCGTCAAGGGTAGATCCCGCAGCAAGGAAGCGATCGCTGGCATGCATGCTAACAACGTGATCCGCCACGCGCCGCAGCAAATCCAGCGGGTCGTCGCCCGCGACGATCGCGTTGGAGGGATCGTATTGAACGCCAAAGTGCTTGTTGTCCCGGAAGGCATCTACCACTGCCAGGAAGACGTCCTGCTTCTGCGCGAACTCCGGGTACTGCCAGAGACCGTCCTTATAGTGGTTCTCCAGGCCCAGGATCACGTCGCACTCCTCCGCCAGCGGAAGCAGTTGACCAATCGCATCGATCACCCATTCGAGTCCCTGCTCACGGGACAAACCGGGATAACGCTGGCCGCTGAGGACGCGGCAGACGGTGCCCGGCCCTCCCAGTCGGCGTGATACCCGGATCATTTGCGCCTCACGCTCGACTTCGCGTTTTCGAAAGTCGGCGTCAGGATGGGTGAAGTCAGGCGAGCAACAGATCATCGGGATTACGAAACCCGCATGGTGAAGGCGTTCTCCGACCTCGTCCAAATAGCCGGAGTCGAGCGAAGCGAAGAAGCCGTCGTGCATTTCCAGCCCGTCCGCATCGAGACTGCGGGCCATTTCAATCCAATCGAACAGCGACAGGGTGCGCCGCACCAGCATGTCGTCGAGATAGCACTTGGGGAAAGCGGATATTCGGAGCGGCATGGGCAAATGTTAGCAGGTCCTGACCGTCCGATTGCCTTTTGCGGATGTCGATCGCCAAAGCGTTACCTAAGTACCCGCTCGGGTTTGAAACCGGCAATCTTTTCGCACAAAATTTCCGATTAGCTCTTGGCAGGCCGAGGTGTGCACCCGCGGCCACGGAGGCGTCTGGTGTTTCCCCTGCTAAATCTCGAATGGTGGAATCTGGCGCTGATCGCGGCGTTGCTCATTCTGGTGGCTTGGCAGCAGGTACGCTCCTATCAGGTGCGGCGCAACGCCGCCAAACGTGAAGAGCTTTTTCAGATCATTACGGAAAACGCGGACGACATGATCGCCCTGGTCGACATGAAGCGCAACCGCCACTACAACAGCCCCGCCTACAAACGCGTCCTCGGGTATTCTCCCGCGGAATTAGCAGAGACCACTTCCTTTGAACAGATTCACACGGACGACCGCTTGAAAGTGCTGGAAGCGGCCCGGGAAGCCCGCGAAACCGGCGTCGGCAGAAGGCTGCAATACCGCATGCGGCACAAGAATGGCACCTGGCGCGTCCTGGAATCCACCGCCAGCACCATCAGGAATGACAAGGGAGAAGTGGAAAAGCTCGTCATCGTCAACCGCGACATCACGGAACAGAAGCTCGCCGAAGAAAAGCTTGAACACAATTCCTTACACGATGCTTTGACGGGGTTGCCCAACCACCGTCTGTTTGTGGAACGCTTGCAGCATTCCCTGCTGCATGCCCAGCGCGACCCGCGGCACCGTTTCGCTGTCTTGTTCCTCGATATTGATAACTTCAAGGTTCTCAATAACGTCATGGGGCGGAGCGTTACCGACCGGGTCGTGGTCGCAATTGGACGCAGGCTGTCAGAATGTCTGAGCGACAACGACACAATCTCGCGGCCGGATGAAGGACTTTCGGTGGGCGATACAGTCCTGGCCAGATCGGGCGGCGACGAGTTTCCTATCCTGCTCGAAGGCATCCAGGATCCAAGCGATGCCTTACGCATCGCCAAACGATTGCAGGACGCCGTGGCCGTCCCCTTCACGGTTGAACAGCACGAAGTCCGCGCCTCCGCCAGCGTGGGAATCGCTCTGGCCACAAGCCCTCAAGGCCAGGCCGACGATCTGCTGCGGGACGCAGAAATCGCCATGCGCCGGGCAAAGGCCCAGGGAAGAGGCCACTGTGAGATCTTCAACGCGTCGATGCACTCCCGCGCAGTCCATCGATTGAACCTGGAAACGGAATTGCGCACGGCGATCGCCCATGGCCAGTTCACGCCTCACTTTCAATCGATTGTGGAACTAAAGACACGCCGGGTCGTCGGCTTCGAGGCGCTGCTCCGTTGGTATCGAGGGGACAAGATCGTCTCGCCTGGTGAATTTATCGAAGTAGCCGAGGACACCGGCTTGATTGTTCCCATCGGCCAGCGGCTGCTCCAGGAAGCGTGCCACCAGTTGATTGAATGGCAGTCCAAATATCCCGCGAACGACCCTCTGCATATAACAGTAAAGATTTCCGCCCGGCAGTTTGTCCACGCCGGCTTTGCGGAGGATGTGGCAGCAGTCATTCGCGAGACTGGTCTCGACTCCTGCACCCTGCAACTGGAAATGACGGAAGGCGTCGCCATGCTGGATCCCAAGCTGACAGCGGATCTCCTCTCCCAGTTGAAGCGCCTCGGAGTCCGCATCGTCGTGGATCATTTCGGAACCGGGCACATGCCCCTCGCCTGCTTGCGCCGTTTCCCGCTGGATGGCCTCAAAATTGACCGTTCCCTGGTGGGCACGATGCGCAGTGACCGCGCCAGTACCGACATTCTGCAACTCATTATGCACGTCGCCCGGGAGCTAGACTTGACGGTGGTTGCGGAAGGAATCGAAGAAGTTGCGCAAGTGAATCACCTGGTGAACTTAGGGTGCGAACTTGGCCAGGGATATTACTTCTCGAAATCACTCGAGGCAAAACTGGCCCAACAGCTGTTGAGCCATCCCGAGATTCACGTGCCCGCGCTATGAATGCAGTGGTGGGCCGTCCGGCAATTTTCGCGACAATGTGCCGTTTTCAGGCGCGAGCGATGATTGCTTCCACGGCGTCGCCGAACCGATCGATTTCCCCGGTTGAGGTGTAAACATTGGGGCTGACCCGAATGCCGTTGAGTCCAGGCGCCGAGATTGGCGTCACAAGGATGTTGTATTTGGTCAGGAGTGCAGCACTTAACTTTCCCGGATCGGTCGATTCGAAATGAATGGTGCCGAAGGCGCCGGAGTGGTTTGCATCCAGGCTGACCAGCATTCGGGCGCCAGGCAGCTTGCCCAAGCGTTCCGCCCAGCGTTGCTTCAAGTACCGGAGGCGCGCGAATTTCCGCTCGGCACCGATTTGCTCGTAGAAGTCCAGGGCCTGCAAGGTCGCGTTGTGCATGGCCGCCGGGTGGGTGCCGATTTCTTCAAACTTGCGGATCGTCTTATCCATCGATTCCGGGGCGGCCATCAGCGCCCAGTGTTTCTCGATGCGATCTTTTCGAACGTACAACACGCCGGTCCCGATGGGCGCGGATAACCACTTGTGCAGGCTGGCCCCATAAAAATCGCAGTCTAAATCGGGGAACTTGAAGGGCACGTGCGCAAAAGCGTGCGCCCCGTCGACGATGCTGGTGATGCCCCGTCGCCGCGCCAGTGCGCAAATCTCCCTGACGGGAAATATCTGGCCCGTCATGAACACCACGTGCGACATGTGAAGGACGCGGGTGCGAGGCGTGATTGCCTGTTCAAACAAGCTCACCAAATCGCCGGGATCAATCACCGGCACGTTGAAGTCAAGCTGCTTCAGCACGATCCTTTCGCGGCGCGCGCGTTGTTGCCACGTGGTAATCATCCGGGGGTAATCCTGGCTGGTTGTCAGGACTTCGTCACCGGGTTCGAGATCGAGGCCGAACTGCGCGATCTGAAGCGATTCGCTGGCGTTCCGGGTGATCGCAATGCATTCGGGATCGGCATTCCACATCCGGGCAAGGCTTTTCCGAACGTCTTCGATCCGGGGCTCCAGATCGTTCCACATGCGGTAGGCGGGCAGTAGATTGCTGTAGCGGATGGCTTCGATCTCGGCATTGAGAACGGTGGCGGGCGCGGGCGCAACCCCGCCGTTGTTGAGGTTAAGGATCTTCGGATCGCGCAGGTACGCGTGGCGGATCCTCTTCCAGAAGTTCTCGTCACCTGCCACTGCTTCCGCCGAGACATCGGCGTAAGCGCGGTTCAGGACGGAAGCGACCACGACCGCCTCCGCTCCCAGCAGGAAATCACGTCGGTTAATGTCCATGGATGTGCACTCGCTCAAACAGTGTTGCATTGGTAGCATATACGTGCCGTTCACGTTTTTCGCGTGGGAGCCCCGCCCAAGCGCCCTTCCAGGGAAGCGGTTCAACCGGGCAGGACGCCATCCAGATGCTCGCGCGAGCTTCGCCGCGGGCTTAGCAGTCTCCCTACCACCGTGCCATTCATTACGTTCCTGAACGCGGTTCTGAACTGCTCCATCTCAGGACGGGTACCGACCGTGATTCGAACCCAGGTTGGCATTACCGGCCAAACCCGCCCGATGACTACATTCTGCCGGGCCATCGCGTCGATCACATTTTTCGCCGTCTGTTTGGTATTCAGCATGAAGCAGTTCGAGTGTGACGGAATGTAGGAATATCCGTTGCGATCCAGCCACTGGAAGGTTTCATCGCGAATCGCAGCGTTAATGCCCTTGCGCTCCGGCACCAGTCCGGCCTCTTTCAAGCTCGCAATGGCTGCGGCCAGCGCAGTTACAGGCTGCGCGCTCCAACCTCCCAGATCCGCGAGCCTGGACAACAGATCCGGGCGCGCAATCGCCAGTCCGCAGCGCAGTCCAGCCATCCCGTAGATCTTGGAAAATGTCCGCAGCACGATCAGGTCTTTGTCGGCCTTCACCAGATCGATGGCAGAAGTGGCATCGGAAAAGTGGATGTACGCCTCATCCACCAGCAGAATTGAGTCTTTAGGTTTGTTCTGCAGCAGATACTCAATGTCCGCATGGCTGGTCAGTGTTCCGGTTGGGTTATTCGGAGTGCAAATGTAAAACAAACCGGCGTCCGGCGCCGCCGCCAGCATCGCCTTCACATCGTGCGCATAGGTTCCGGTCAAACCGACTTTTACGATGCGCGCGCCCGACACCTTCGCGGCGTGCATCCCGGCCTCGTACCCGGGATCGGCAGTCACATAGCTCTTCGCCGGAGACGTATAAGCCAAGACGGTAAAGTGCAACGGCCCACTCGAACCGGGAAAAAGTCGCACGTATTCCGGCTTGACGCCCTCCAAGCGCGCTACGGCTTCCACCAGATTGTCGGCCAACTCCAACTGGTAACGGCCGCCCTGCGGGATGACGGCTGCAATCGCCTCCCGCGCCGCGGCACAAGGCCCGAGCGGATTCTCATTGGCGTTGATCAGAACCGCATCTTTTGAGACATTCTTCGTTTCCGCCCGCGCCAGCATCGGTTCGGTAACAATCCGAAATGCCGCCGCAGCCGAGGCCGCCGCAGACCAATGCAGAAAAGACCGGCGGGAAAAAGGTAGGAAACCGTCTTGCGTCAGCATCGGCCAAGCCTCCACATTTATGTTTGGCTGCCATATTACCGCCTCTGACGGAGTTTCGAGAATGAAACAATCGTCCGCGCCCGCTCGGCGGAGACCTCCAAAGGTCAATACAGCTCTAAGGTATCGGGGAAGCCACGCCGTATAGGTTGGGAATACCAGGTCAATTATTTCCTGTGGACCGTAGCGAATAAGGCAGAGATGCCTAACGATGGGCAAATATTCGGCGAAATCTGTAGGTTCTCCTGGCCGCGCGACCCATGGCGAATAACGGTAGCAAAATTATCCCTCGCCGCGATTCTGGAAATGGCGACCCCGGAGGGAGTCGAACCCCCAACCCTCAGATCCGAAGTCTGATGCTCTATCCAATTGAGCTACGGGGCCGTTTCCTTCAAAGTCTAAATCACTTGCGCTTCAGTATTCGCTCTGGAAGCAGTTTGATGATCCGCCACTGCATTCATGGGCCGACGCGCCAGCTTCGCTAAGCTCTTGTCTTCACATCCTCGCTCTTGGCTCCGGCATAACGAAATCTTACCCTAAACCAGGGGGGCGGCCATCTCATCACCCTGATCCGTTGCGAACTGGTCCCCAAAGATGTATGTTCGTCGCCAAAATGACGGTGGCGCCCATCCATTGATATCTTATTCCCATCGATGCTGAACCGAAGAGCCCATTTAGGTGGCATGAATTGCCTCCGATGGTTCGACCTCTCCCTTCGATCGGCATTGCCGAGCCCCATTCCCCGAGGTTCCCGAATCAGCCCGGCGTCGCAGAGCATAAAGCGCTAACATCAATGTTCTACGATCGGAGACCAGCGATGGAACCCTTCCGTTTTCATCTCTTCGTTTGCACGCAGCAAAAGCCAGAAGGAGTCCCGTCCTGCGTGGCCAGCGGGTCGTTCGGGGTGCTGGACGCGCTAGATCGCGAGATACAGGCGCGCGGCCTCGATCACGATACACAACTCACTACCTGCGGCTGCATGGGATTGTGTGATGAAGGCCCCGTGATGGTCGTCTATCCGGCCGGGGTGTGGTACCGGCGGGTGCGACCGTCCGATGTATCGGAAATCGTCGGTGCGCATTTGCGCGACGGCAAACCCGTCGATCGTTTCGTATGGAACGATGCTCCTGTCATGAAGGCCATGGCAATCGAACATGACAAAAAGTTCCGTGACGCGATGGCGGCCCGCGAGAAAGCCGGAATGCTGCCCGATCGCCTCGAACAGATGATCCGCGGATTCATGCCGAGCCGTTGCGTTCTTACGGCGCTTGAACTCGACATCTTTACCGCTGTCGGCGATGGCGCCAATGCGGAACAGGTGGGGACGAGAATCCACGCCAATTCCCGTGCCGCAGGCATGCTGCTCAATGCGCTCGTCGCCCTCGGACTACTCGCCAAGAGCGGCGGCGATTACAAGAACACTCCCGAGTCAGCGCGCTTCTTTGTTCAGGGTTCCAAAGATGACCAGCGCGATGGTCTGCTGCACACCGCCAACATCTGGCATCGCTGGAGTACGTTGACCGACACTGTACGCCGTGGGACCCGCGTCCCCATTGATCTTCGCAAGGCCGATCCCAGCAAGGCCGATCTTGGCAATAATCGCGACAATACCCCGGAATGGACGCGCAACTTCATTGCCGGCATGCAACGCAATGCCAGAAATCGTGCCCCGCTAATTGTGAAGGCCCTGGGCACAGCTGGGGTTCGCCGTATCCTCGACCTGGGCGGTGGGTCGGGCGCATATTCCATCGCGTTCGCAAAAGCCTCCCCTGACGTGCGGTGCGAAATTCTCGACATCCCAGGGGTTGTGCCGCTGACCGCCGAATATGTCAATCAAGCCGGGGTCTCAGCACAAGTTAGCCTTCGTGCGGGAGATATGCTTCTGGATAGCTTTGGCTCCGGCTACGACATCATCCTGCTGAACGCGATCTGCCACATGTTTTCCGAGGAGCAGAACCGGGAGATCTTCCGCCGTGCACACCAGGCTCTGGCGCCGAACGGGCGCCTCGTCGTACAAGACTTCATTCTCAATCCCGATAAAACCGGGCCGCAACACGCCGCGCTGTTTTCGCTGAACATGCTCGTCGGTACCGACGCCGGCGCCAGTTACAGCCAGTTGGAATACACCCAGTGGATGAGGTCCGCGGGTTTCCCCGAGGTATGCCGGATCAGCCTGCCCGGACCTAGCGACCTGATGGTCGGACTAGCAAAATAGGGACGACCCTATTCCCCCAAGCCTGACTTACTCCATCTTTACCAACAGGCCGCGCGATCGCGCCGACTCGAACATCCAGCGGAAGAATAAAGCGGACAGAAGAAAATAGCCCACATTCAAGGCCAAGCCCCACTGGAAGTGAGCGACCGAAAACCCTTGCCCCGCGATGGCTTGGCGCATGCCTTCGAAGGAATGGGTGGTTGGGAGTATCCACGCCACCGGGTGCAAGAAGTTCGGCAACGACTTTAGGGGATAGAACACGCAGGAAAACGGCATCAGCAAACCGGCAAAGCCCCAAGCCAGCACCTGAAACCGCGTGGTGTAGCGGAAGATCAATCCAGTGACGGCGATGCCGACCGCCAATCCGAACAGGACTAAGTTGAAAATGAAGGGCACAAAGGTGAGCAGCATGGGAAAAATGTTGTAGCCGTACCAGAGCAAGGCGATTAATGACTCGGCGGCCATGCCGATCATCGCCTTGACCAGACTAACCGTAATGAGCCCGGTAATGTACTCCGAGACGCTCAGCGGGGAGCCGAACAGGTTCACCAGGTTCTTCGACCAAAGTTCATCCAGGAATCCCACCGCCATGTCGCGCTGGAAAGCATTGAACAGCCCCCAGAGAATCACGGCGCCCAGCAGGCTGCTGACGATAGCCGGCTGGGCGCCGCCGCGGTGTGCGAGATAGAAGGTAAAAAAACCCCACACCACGATGTTCATCACCGGCCAGTAGAGCATGTTGGTCAGGTGACTCGGATTACGGCGCAGTTCGTACAGGTGCCGAAGAATTACCGCCCTAATGCGATGTAGCTTCATGGGACCGATGCCTCGCCACACGCACAAAGACCTCTTCCAGAGCGGGCTTCTCGCGGTTCTCCTTTAGGATTTGCCGGGTGACCTCAATCGCGCTGCCACTCGCGATGACGCGCCCGTGGCTGAGAAAAATAATGCGGTTGCAGGTGTGCTGGATTTCGCGCATGTTGTGCGAGGTATAGAGAATTGTTGTCCTCTGACGGCTCTGCAGATCGAGCAGGACTTCGCGCACTTGAAGCGAGGCCTGTGGATCCAGATGGGCAGTCGGTTCATCAAGCAAGAGCAGCTCCGGATCGTTCAAGAACCCCTTGCACAACCCGGCGCGCGTGCTCTCACCCGAGGAAAGTCGCGATACGGGCTTGTTTTTCAGGTGGACAATGCCGAATTGTTCCAACAAGCTATGGATCTTCGCCGCCGGGTTGCGCACATTGTAAATCCCGGCAAAGACCATCAGATTCTGCAACACCGTCAGTCGCGCCGGAAACGCCATGTAGGGCGAGGTAAAATTCAAGCGCTGCAGGATCACTTCCCGATCCTCTTCCAATTGCTTTCCAAACAAACGGATGCTGCCTGCGTTCGCCGAGATCAAGCCCAGCATCATGTGGACGATCGTCGTCTTGCCGGCTCCATTGGGGCCAACCAGGCCCACAATTTCGCCCGGCTCGATGACGAAGTTTACGTCGTCCACTGCCTTGAACTTTCCGAAGGTTTTGGTCAGCCCTTCGACTGAAACAATCATGGACCCACCGTACACTAGGGCATTCCATGGAACAAGAGAGCTTTGCCTACAGGCGGCCATCCGGGCGACCCGAGCAGAAAAGCAATGTGAAAAACTGGATTGCGCCCCCCTCTAAATTTCCGCCGGCACGGGTGCGGTGGCGGCTTGAAATCAACAAGACTTGCGTGTATTGTCTTCCGACACCCCTGCCCGAAATGGCTTGGGAATAGCCGCCACATTCGACCCGTGTCATCAGGAGAGGTTAATGTTTCCTTCTTTGCCGGAAACTGAGCTGAGCAGTGGTAGTCCCCGCCGTATTTGTCTTGCCACCTGGGAAATCGAGGGGCCGTCCCGCAACGCTGGTATTGGTTCTGCTTACACAAGCCTGGCAGACGCTTTGAAACGCGCCGGGCACGACGTGACCATCCTGTTCCTGCTGGGATGCCATCCTACCGACGGAAACATTATTGATTGGGTCGATTACTACCGTAAAGACAAGGGGATGCAGCTGATTCCGCTGCCCATGGCCCACGATCCGCGCATTCACGCCGCCTGGGCTTCCAGCGTTTCCTACCACACCTATGTCTGGCTAAAAGCGCACCAGAATGATTTCGACATCATCCACTTCCCGGAGTGCCAGGGACTGGGCTTCTACAGCCTGCTGGCGAGGCGGCAGGGGCTGGCTTTTAAGGATTGCACCTTTGTGATTGGGACTCACGGTCCCACGCTTTGGGTGAAGGAAGGCAGCCAGGATTACGTCCGCAATCTCGGCGAACTGGAAATCGACTACATGGAACGCACCAGCGTTGCTGCCGCGGACGTGGTGGTGAGCCCCAGCCAGTACCTGCTTGGCTGGATGCAGAAGAATGGTTGGGAGCTTCCCGAACGCACCTACGTAACGCCTTACGTTCTTCCCCAGGTTGCCGCCTCGCAAAATGGCAAACCGCACGCCAAACAGCAGATTCGAGAGCTGGTTTTCTTCGGTCGGCTGGAGATTAGAAAAGGTTTGAAACTCTTCTGCGACGCGCTGGATGAGCTGTGCGCCCGCCCTGGAACACCGCCGTTTGAGGTCAGTTTTCTGGGCAAGGAAACTCAGATTTATGGCCGGTCAAGCATCGGCTACATCAGCGACCGCTCGAAGAAATGGTCCGTTCCGTGGCACCTCGTAACCAACAAACATCAGGCTGCAGCGCTCGACTATCTTCGCGGCACGGGACGCATGGCGGTGGTTTCCTCGCTGGCGGACAATTTTCCCAACACGGTATTGGAATGCGTAGGCGTGGGCATTCCGCTGCTTGCCACGAATGTGGGCGGAATTCCGGAGATTATTGCCGAGGCCGACCGTGAGGCCACCTGCTTCGAGCCCCGCCCAGATGTTCTGGCGGACCGCATTCGCACCGCGCTGCAACATGGCGCTGCCCCGCCGCGGCCGTCCGTTGCTTTTGCCGACGTTCGAACACAAGTGGGTGCGCTGGCATGACAGTCTGGGGAGTGGCGTATCGGCGGAACCCACTACTAGCCCAAGCCAGCGGCCGCACAAAAACAAAGACTCGGTCTTTCCACTGGTGAGTGTCTGTTTCGCTCACAGCGTGCGGGGAAGCGGAGCCGCCGCCACCCTGGCTTCCCTCAAACACCAGGATTATCCCTACCTCGAGATCATTGTGGCCGAATGTGGCAGCGATTCTGACTCTCCATCTGGCTCGAACCACGGTGCGGAGAAACTCGGCCGGCACGCGGTGACGCGGATTCAGCGCAGGAGTTCGGAGATGGGCGCGGGAAGAAACGCCGCCGCGCGTCAGGCCAAGGGTGACTATTTGTTCTTCGTGGACGACCATACTCTGCTGCTGCCGGCAAGCGCGCTTTCGGCATTCGTACAGGTCGCGGAAAGAGTGGATGCGGACATTCTGACTTCCGCCGTAAGCTTTTTCATCGGTCCCTCCGAAGGATCACTGGACCAGCGCATGGAACACTCGCGGCGTCCCTTTTTGGGGGGAGATGTAGCCACCGGCGCTTTCGTCAACTGCTTCGGCAGCAGCAATGCTCTGGTGCGCCGAGACGCGTTCGAGAAGATTGGCGGATTCAGCGATGAGGCGGACTCGACCCTGGATGACTGGGAGATTTTTTCCAAAGCCGCTTTGGCTGGCCTGCGCATCGAAACCATGCCGGAAGTGTTTGTCTGGTACCGCGAGGATCCCGATAGTGAAAATCTGGTGCACTCCCTGGTAAACGCGGTTCGCAGCGTTAGTTGGTACACCAAGCCCGGGCATGAAGTGGCCGCCGCGGTCGAACCGGCACTGCGCCGGGTGATGCAGTTCGGCGAAGGCTTGAAATTCGAACGCGATGCTCACACCGGCACGCCGCTCTCGCGGGGAGAACAAGGTCCAGCGGTCACAGGATGAAGGATCCGCCCCAGGCGTCCCGGGCCTACGAAAAACGCTGGGCGACGGTGAACCGCTTAGGGGCGGACGCCGTACGCGAGGCGAGCACCTCGAGCGCCGCCCCCGTCATCCAAAGCTACCGTGCCACTGCGGCCTTGGAGTACACGATAGAGGCGCGCAGAGATCTTCCTGTCAAGATTGGACCACCAAGGTGAATTGAACCCCATGCCGTCTTCCCGAGCCATCGTCGTTCTCGGCATGCACCGGAGCGGTACGAGCGTTCTCACGCGTGGCCTCCAGGGAGTGGGAATCAGCTTGGGCAACGACTTCCTGGGCGCGCAACCCGACAATCCCACCGGCTATTGGGAAAACAGTGGAATCGTTGATTTAAACGAGCGTTTACTTGGCGTCCTGGGACTCAACTGGGAAAGTATTTCGCTGATTGACGATAGCGAGTGGCAGAGACCGGAAGTGCAGGCTCTCAGCACCGAAGCCGCCAGCTACTTGCAATGCCATTTTCTGCAATATCCCTTGTGGGGCTTCAAGGATCCGCGCACCATTCGCCTGCTGCCTTTTTGGCGAGCGGTATTCCGGCAGCTCGGCGTGGATGACCACTACGTGGTGGCGATCCGCACTCCGCTCGGCGTGGCGACTTCGCTGCTGAGGCGTCAGAATATTGCGCCGGCCAGATCACACTTGCTCTCGCTGGTTTATCTGGTACCCACCCTGCACGAAATTGCCGGGAAGCCGTTTGTCGTCACGGACTACGATTTGTTTGTCGCCGACCCGCGGGCTCAATTGACGCGCATCGCGGGTGCGCTGAGGATTCCAGTGGATGAAACGAACCCGGCCGAGATCGAACAATTTTCCCGCGATTTTCTCGATCCCGGCCTGCGGCACAGTTACTTCAGCCGGCACGACTTCGATACGATTCCTGAAATCAGCCCCTTGATCCGGGAGGCATATCTCTGGCTCTACCAGTTAGCGACAGACCAACTCGCGCCCGACGCCCCGGAATTCTGGACACGGTGGAAACATCTTCGCGAGGCCCTGGAAGCGCTGCTTGCCAGCGACGCCGTCTTCATAGAGCACGGCATCGGCCGTGCTGTTGAAGCAGTGAACAGCAATCTACAGGGAGCCGGAAATGAAACGGCGCCCGCGAAAGCCACCGAAGCAAGCCAGCGTGCGGAGTGCGGCTTCCGCTGCAGTAATCGTTCCCTGTTCCCCGGTACCGGGGTCAACCTTTTCGTAGTGATTGGCGCTCAGCGAACCGGCACCAACCTTTTGCGCGAGATTCTAAACACGAACGAACAGATCGCGATGCTGGGAGAGGTCTTGTCGCCAAGTCCCGCGCCTGCCCACTGGGAGAATTTTTTACGCGGCCAGCCGCCGGAAACATTTCCGCCCGCGAGTCCGGCGGATGCCGAGGCGCTGCTCGATCGCTATTTCCAATTCGTTCTCTACCGCATTCGCAACCACTGGGCCGGAGGCGACAAAAGTCGTTGCCGCGCCATTGGAGTGGACATCAAGTACAACCAACTGCGGCAGCTTGCTCCCTTAGACTGGAGTTCCGCGGCGCCACCCTTTCTGCTTTCCTACCTGAAAGCCCGTGGGGCAATTCTTATCCACACCACGCGCAAGAACGTAATCCACTGCGCCCTATCGGCGATGATCGCCGCCCAAAGGAACCTTTGGCACAACTACGAGGGCGCGGTCGTTGACCGCCGTTACTTCATTGACGTTCAACAATGCCTTAAATATGCCCACACGATCGTCTCCGATCGCGACGCCTTCGTGGCAGCCACTAATGACTGCACAATGACGGAGTGCTGCTACGAAGACTTGGCCGAAGAAATTGCGGGTGCCGATCCCCCGGGAGAGATTCTTGAGGTTCCCGGCCCTCTGCGCGACATTGCCCAGGCTCTCGTGGTCCCCTTTCACTTTCGCTACGATGGACGGCTTCGCAAGGCCATCAACGTTCCCTATTCTCAGCTGCTGCTGAATCAAGAGGCTCTGTCAAAGGCGTTAAGAGAGTCGGAGTTTTCGGCCTTTGCCGCGAGTTTCGAGTAGCGTTTGTCGCTGTCCTTGAGGTTGGAGTGCTTGTGCCAATCGAAGCCGCCTATTCTTTATCCCTATAGCAGGCGTTTTTTCTTCGAGCCGCAGGTCAAGTAGCCTAGAATCGTGTGCCTGGTAATGAGAAAGTGTATCGCAAGCCGCGGGCTACAGCGCTCAGTTTTCACTTGGTAACGAAAAGCGACGGGAAGGCGCCGCGCCAGTGGCTACAGTGACATTGCTAACAATGTCGGCGGTGTCGGGCGCTTCCTGCTCCAGACGAAATTGACGCGCCAGAGAATATCGTTTCGGTTCAACAACGCCCAGGAGCGTTGGCGCTCAGAGAAACCCAATTGCCCACCACTCGATCCATCGGGATACGCTGGATCCTTATCGCCTGGATCTTCGTCATCGCAGCCATCGCCTGCCTGGACCGCGTCAATATCTCCATCGCCGGGCAATTCATAGCTCAGGAGTTCCATCTCAGCAACGTCCAGTTAGGATGGGTATTCAGCGCCTTCGTGGCCGGCTATGCGCTGTTTCAGGCCCCGGGAGGATGGCTGGCCGACCGTGTCGGGCCGCGAAAGGTGCTGACAATCGGGGTATTGTGGTGGGGCGTTTTCACCAGCCTGATCACGTTTCTGTCGCCCCACTTGACGGCTGTGCTGGGGATCTTGATCGCGCTCCGTTTCGGCCTCGGGATGGGGGAGGCCGTGATGTTCCCGGCGTCCAACTGCATTGTCGCGGCGTGGATTCCATCTTCAGAGCGCGGGGTTGCAAACGGAATCATTTTCGCCGGTGTCGGGGTGGGAGCGGGACTTACGCCCCCCCTGATCGTGTATTTTCTTTCACACTATGGCTGGAGAGCCTCCTTCTGGGCGAGCGCGGGCCTGGGCCTGATGGCAGGCGGCATCTGGTATGGGATGGCGCGCGACACCCCTCGCGAGCATGCGTGGGTTTCTGCAACCGAGGCTAAGCTGATCGAGGCCGGGCTGCCCAAGCACGATTCCCCTTCATTGACTGCGGCGAAACTTAGTTGGGGAGAGATTCTCCGCAATCGTGATGTGCTGGCCGTTACGTTCAGCTACTTTTGTTACGGATACGCAGCTTATATTTTCGTGAGCTGGTTTTTCATTTACTTGAATGCGGTGCGCGGGCTGAATCTCAAGCAAAGCTCGTACTACACGATGCTGCCCTTCATGGCCATGGCGGTTGGGTCAATGCTGGGAGGCTGGATCAGCGACACACTCACGCGATCGTACGGCAAGCGCGTTGGGCGATGTTTATTCGCGTCGGTGGCCATCGGACTTGCCGCTCTTTTTATTGCGCTGGGGTCGCAGGTGGCGAGCGCACAATTGGCGAGCCTGGTGCTGGCCGGCGGAGCTGGCATGTTGTATCTCTCACAGAGTTCCTTCTGGTCAGTGAGCGCGGATATAGGGAAACACTCGGCCGGTGCCGTATCAGGCACCATGAACATGGGCGGGCAGGTTGGGGGTGTCGTGACTGCGACGCTGACACCCGCTATCGCCAATCATTTCGGCTGGTCGGCGTCTTTCCTCGTGGCCGCGGCTTTGTGTGCCGCCGGGGCCCTGGCCTGGCTTCCGGTTCACGCCGGTCGCGATGGGTAACATTCTTTATCGACCCAGCGATTCGATTCTGAAAATACCGTGTCCGGAGCGAGGTGATTCATGAAGAGACGAAACTTTCTGCAGGGGATTGCAGCCATAGTTCCAGCCTCATCTGCACTAGGACACTATTCCGTCGTGACAGAGCCGCTTCGCAAGAAGGTGAGGATTACCGATCTCAAGGCCATGGTCATAGGCAGACTCGGCGGCAACACCCTGGTACGCATCGACACGGATGCGGGGGTCAGTGGATACGGCGAAGCATATTGGGGCTTCGGCGTAAAAGACGTCATGCTGGGATACCTCCGCGACACCGTGATTGGCGAAGATCCTTTGGATATCGAGCCACTGTACTCGAAAATGATATTCCGGACTGGCGGAGCCGGCGCGATTGGCGGGGTGACGGTCACTGCAATCAGCGGGGTTGAAATTGCGCTGTGGGACCTCGCTGGCCGGCTCCTCGGTGTGCCGGTCTGTAAGCTGCTTGGCGGCCAATACCGCACTGGCGTGCGCACTTACTTAACCAGCAGCCCCGAGAATTTCCTCGATCCTGCCTCTTGCCGCGAATGGGCCACGATGGTGAAAAACCATCCTTATGGTTTTCGCTCAATAAAAACCGACATTTCTCGCACGGGCGATCCCGGTGACAATCTCTACGATGCCGTTTTCAAAAATCCTCATGGCAACAACCGCCAATTGACCAATCAGGATTTGGACAATAACGCCAAAGGCTTCGCCAACGTACGCGAGGCACTGGGTGAGGACTTCGGGATTGCAGTGCACACGCACTGGGAACTGGATATGTCCGATGCTCTGAACCTTGCGCGCGCCGTCGCTCCCATACGGCCCATGTGGCTCGAGGATCCCTTACCGCCTGATTTCTCGGAAGCATGGGTCAAGCTTAGCGAGGAATCCCCTGTCCCCATCCTCACGGGTGAAAATCTCTACACGCGACGGGGTTTCATGCCCTTCATCGTTCATCAGGGCTGCAACATCGTTCAAATCGATATCCCCAAATCCGGTGGATTGCTGGAGTCGAAGAAGATTGCCGACCTGGCCGACATCTTCGATATGCCGGTGTGCGCCCATAACGCGATCGGCCCGCTCGGCACCATCGCTTCAGCCCACTGCGCCGCTTCCATCCGCGATTTCAAAGCCCACGAGTTGAGCTTTGGCCGCTTGAATGCCAAGTCAAACGAAATGCCCTGGGGCCATGTGGAGGGTGATCCGGTACGAGCCTGGGAAGAGTTTGTTATCCACGATGGCGCCTTGGTCAAGGATGGCAGAATTCAAATACCGGACAAGCCGGGACTGGGCGTCGAACCAAACCCCGATCATGTTCGCGCGCACTTGGCCCCAGGGGAAATATGGTGGGGCTAATCTCGCAAGTCATGGGCAAGATCGCGGCCCTTGCGCTGGCTTTGGGATTGGCTGCGTGCATCATTCTTACATGCCCGCGTATTTGCCTGGCACAAGGGGTCGCGTCCGGTACAGCCTCGGTCCGGCAAACGGACGATGACTGGCCAGCTTACGGCGGCCAAGCGGCGCAGGACCACTATTCAAGCCTTTCCCAGATCAACCGGGAAAACGTAAAGAAACTCAAGATCGCCTGGACCTTCGACACCGGCGAAACGGGCAGTCTGGAAACTACTCCGGTGATTGTGAGACACGTGCTCTACGCGTACACACCATCCCTCAAAGTCGTTGCCCTCGACGCCGCGTCGGGAAAATTGCTCTGGACCTTCGATTCTGGCATACACGATCCTGATAGTAGCCGCGGCGTCTCGTATTGGAGCAACGGAAAGGAGAGCCGCGTCTTCGCCGGCATGAGGAACTTGCTGTATGCGCTGGATCCAGCCACTGGGAGGCCGATCCAAAGCTTTGGAGAAAATGGCCACATCGATCTCAGGAAGCAGCTTCATGGAGATTACCAATCGCAATCCATCGGCCTGACCAGTCCAGGCGTCATTTACAAGGATCTGATCATCGTCGGCGGCCGCAACCCGGAAACCCATCCAGCACCGCCCGGGGATATCCGCGCGTTCGATGTGCGCACCGGCGCGCTGCGCTGGCGATTCCACACCATTCCGCATCCGGGTGAGCCCGGCTACCAGACCTGGCCAAAAGATGCATGGAAGACCGCAGGCGCCGCCAACAATTGGGCAGGCATGGCACTCGACGTCAAGCGTGGCATTGTCTATGTGCCAACCGGCTCCGCAGTCTTTGATTTCTATGGCGGGGATCGCGTGGGTGACGATCTCTTCGCCGATTCACTGCTCGCCCTCGACGCAGAAACGGGCAAGCTGCTTTGGTACTTTCAAGGCGTGCACCACGACCTGTGGGATCGCGATTTCCCCGCCCCTCCGGCTCTGGTTACGGTGCAACGGAACGGCCAGAACATTGATGCGGTCGCACAAACTACCAAGCAAGGATGGATGTTTCTGTTTGACCGGGTAAACGGACAGCCTCTGTTTCCTGTCGAGGAACGCAAGTTCCCGCCGAGCACCGTGCCGGGCGAAGTGACCTCGCCTACGCAGCCGGTGCCGCTGATGCCCGAGCCCTATACCCGGCAGCTTCTGACCGAAGACATGCTCACCAATCGCACCCCAGAAGCCCATGCGGCGGCAGTCCGGCAATTCCGCGCGTTCCTTGGCGGAGGGCAGTTTGTTCCCGATAGTGTCGGAACGCCTACGCTCATGTTCCCCGGCGTCGGTGGCGGAGCAGAATGGGGCGGGTCTGCCGTTGATCCCAACACTGGTGTCATTTACATCAATGCAAATGAGGTCGCCTTCACCACAACGCTAGTGAAGAATGACCCTTCGGCCGGCACCGGCTTGCGAACCTATCGCAGCCAGTGTGCGGTCTGTCACGGGGTTGACCGAACTGGTGCGCCTCCGGCCTACCCTTCGCTTGCCGGCGTCTACCAACGAAATTCGCGGGCGCAAGTAACAAGCATCATTCATCAAGGCAGAGGACGGATGCCATCTTTTCCCGCCATTCAGGGCAACGAACTCGATTCGTTGCTGGAGTATCTTCGGACCGGCAAGGATTCCGGAAACGCAAGCACCGGAGGCAGTGATGCGGGCCTACCAGCGCCGGCCAACGTGAGCGAGAAGGCTTCCGCGGCGGAGAGAGAGGAGGCAATGATGCCTTACAGCATCACCGGCTATACGCGGTTTGACGATCCAGACGGATATCCCGCGATCGCTCCTCCCTGGGGCACTTTGAATGCAATCGACCTGAATAGCGGAAAATATCTGTGGAAGCTTCCTCTGGGAGAGTATCCAGAACTCGCCGCCCAGGGCATAAAGAATACCGGCACAGAGAACTACGGGGGTCCGATTGTGACTGCCGGAGGTTTGCTGATTATTGCCGCCACCGACTTCGACAAGAAGATCCGTGCTTTTAACAGCTACAGCGGAGAACTTTTGTGGGAGGCGGAACTGCCATTCGCCGGCGTGGCCACCCCGGCCACGTACTTGGTGGACGGCAAGCAATACATCGTGATCGCGACGTGTGGAGCGAGAGATCCCAAATCCCCGCCCGGCGCAGTCTATGTGGCATTCGCTCTTCCTTGATGTTGCGGATGAACTTGAGAACATCTCACCGGGCCGGGGCGCAGCTTTGGCATTTTGAGTAGGACAATGATATTCATCCAGGGGACATTATGAGCACTGATTCTGAAGAAAAGTCGCGCTTACGCGGAGTATTCGCTCCCACGATCACAGCTTTCAACAACGATGGTTCTCTTAGCACCAGGGGAACACGAGAGTTTGTGCGTTTCCTGGTGCAGGAGGGAGTGCACGGTTTAACCCCTCTGGGAAGCGCCGGCGAACCCGTAGCGCTGAGTCACACCGAACGAATGCAGGCACTTGAGGCGATTGTCGATGAAGTCTCGGGCCGCATCCCGATCTACGCCGGAACCAGCGACTACAGCACGGCCTCGACCATCGAACTGAGCCTGCACGCCCGCTCCATTGGATGTGACGGGCTCATGCTGATGGCTCCGTTCCTGCTGCGGCCACCGAAACAAGACGTGCTGAATCATTTCCGGCGTATTCGGGAGCGGGTGGGGTTGCCCATCATGGTTTACAACGTTCCCTTCTTGACCGGTGTTGAGATCACGCCGGAAGAAATCCAGGCGCTCGCCGGGGAAGATGTCGTGCACGCGGTGAAGTGGTCGCATACCGAGATTTCCCGCATACAGGACACGCGGTTGCTCTGCGGAAAGGATTTCGCGGTCTTTGCCGGCATCGATATTACCGCGTTCGCGGCCTTGGCAGTGGGCGCGGACGGTTGGATCGGCGGAATCCCGATCATCGCGCCGGCGCTGGCGGTTCAGCTTTGCCGCCTCATCATGCAAGACAAGAACCTGGAGGAAGCCCGTGCTTTGTGGCTTCGTATTCTTCCCATCATCCGGCTGGAATACCGGGCCATGGGATCGAATGAGGCCAGCCCGCATTGGCTGGCGGTTTGCCGGGAGAGCGCGGCTCTTCGCGGTATCCCTGTCGGTGTTTCACGAGCGCCCTTGAGCCCGCTGGATGCTTCGGCACGGGAGGAGCTACGGGCGCTCCTCGCCGGTCTTGGGCAGCTGCAATACCAATAGCCATTTTGTCTAACAAGAAATTCGCGCAACAACAATTCCTGTCTATCGAGAGGAAATTTTAATGAGAAAGATGATTCTGTCCTTCTTGGCAATCTGCTTTGCGCTTAGCGCGTCGCCCACCATCGCTCAAGTGAAGACCACTCGAGATCGAATCATGTTTTATACCTCGGAATGGACCGGAGAGCGTTTCGCGGACGGGCGCCCGAAAGTACCCGACGTTCTTCTGACTCGCGCCTTGGATGTGTCGATCGAGGACGTTTGGGACTATCTGCAGAGCCAAGGCTACAAGAATCAGTTTGAAGGCGGCTGGCAGGCGCTTCATATTGAAAAGCCCTTCGCGGGACGCGCCCTCACCGCGCAGTACATGCCTTCGCGGCCTGACATGGCTAAGGCGATTGAGGTCGAGGGCAAGGCGGAGGGACGGGTGAGCGGGACCAACAGCTGGCCCATCAACGAACTGCAGATGCGGGACGTTTACGTCGCCGACGGCTTTGGGAAGATCATTGAAGGCACTTTGATTGGCTCCAATCTGGGGAACGGCGTTGCTGGCCGCAGTCACACGGGGTTCGTTTTCGACGGTGGCATACGGGATCAAGAGGAAAACCGCGAAATCCCCGATTTCAACGGCTTCTATCGCGGCTATGATCCCTCCGCTTGGGCGCAGATGGAATTGACCGGAATCAATGTGCCCATTCGTATCGGCCGGGCCGTGGTGTTGCCGGGGGATGTAGTCCTAGCCAAGACGGAGGGAGTTCTCTTTATCCCTGCGATCCTGGCGGAGGCCGCGATCAGTTCAGCGGAATTCATCAATCTTCGAGATGCTTATAACTTCGAATTAAACCGTGCCGGAAAGAATGGAGCGGAATTCGAAGGTGGCTGGACGCCCGCCAAAAATGCCGCTTTTGCCAAGTGGGTGGATGCGCGTCCTGGAATGCTAAAAATGCCCCACGCGGAGTTCGACAAGTTATTGGCCGGCTCGGGGCATCAGTAACCCCGGCTGCCATTCTTAATGTGGCACGGTGATCCCTGGACAGCTCTTTCATTGCTTTCAGTAAGAGAAGACGAGGCCTCCGGCTGCAGGCTATGCTCCGTCGCATTGAACCTGGGAGTTCCATTCCCCACGGGGACGCTAACGCTCAGCCGCAAAAGTGCCGATTAAGAGTTGGGCACGAACCTTTGCTCTTGAGGAAATAACAATGTCATCGTCGTGCATATTCGCCAGCAGCTTTGTCCTTACCATAGAATCGCCGGCAGGCCTTAACCCGACAGAACAAGTGTGCCCATAATGAAACCTGTCTCGACCTTTGCCGTCCTTCCTCTCTTGCCAGAGCCACTCCAGCCCCTGCTGCGCATCGCTTACAACCTACGGTGGTCCTGGGACGCCGGCGCCGTTCAATTGTTCTTAAGGCTGGATCGCGATCTCTGGGAAGCCTCTGGGCATAATCCAATTCTTTTTCTCGGCGGTGTTGACCAGACTGTTTTGGAATCCGCTGCCCGCGATGATTCATTCTTGGCCCACCTGAGAGGAGTCACCGAAAAGCTCGATTTGTATCTGGCGGGCGAGGGTACCTGGTATGGCCGCGAACACAGTGATGAGGACAAACTAGTGGTGGCCTATTTTTCCGCCGAATTTGGCATCACGGAATGCCTCTCGGTCTTTGCTGGTGGATTGGGCGTGCTGGCCGGCGATCATCTCAAGGCGGCGAGCGATTTGGGCATGCCGCTTGTCGGGGTGGGACTGGCTTACCAGCAGGGATATTTTCGTCAATATCTCAACGCGGCGGGCTGGCAGCAGGAAGCATTCGAAGACAACGACTTTCACACCCTGCCGATCGCGCATGTTCCCGGCCTGAAGATTCAAGTTGAGTTGCCCGAGGGCCCAGTCTCAGCGCAAGTGTGGGTGGTCAATGTTGGACGGTTAAAGCTCTATCTGCTGGATACAAACATTCCCGAGAACAGCGCCCCGAACCGCGAAATTACCCACCACCTCTATGGTGGAGACCTCGACATGCGGATCAGGCAGGAGATCCTCCTGGGCATCGGGGGATACCGCTTGCTCGAAGCTCTTGGTTTGCAGCCGTCGGTTTACCACATGAATGAAGGCCATTCGGCATTTCTTGGAGTAGAGAGAATCTTGCGACTGATGGAGACCAAGCAACTTTCATTTCGTGAGGCCCGTGTGCTGGCCCGAGCCAGTCTGATCTTTACCACTCACACACCCGTGGCGGCGGGTCACGACTATTTTCCACCGGCCCTCATGGACCGCTACTTTTCGGCGATCGGACGGCGTCTTGGAATTAGCCGTTTTGATTTCCTGGGACTCGGCCGAAAAGATCCGCAGAACGATTCTGAGGATTTCTGCATGACGGTTTTGGCCTTGCGCTTGGCCTCTTTCAGCAACGGCGTCAGCGAACTTCATGGCAAGGTGTCCAGGGGCATGTGGAATGAAATTTGGAAAGAAGTCCCTGAATCAGAGGTTCCCATTGGGCACGTGACCAACGGAGTGCATTTCCGCAGCTGGGTTTCGTTCGAGATGAATCAGTTGTACGATCGCTATCTCGGCCCGAAGTGGAGGGAGGAACCCGCCGACCCTAAGCTCTGGCAGCGGGTCGAGTCAATTCCTACCGCGGAGTTATGGAGAACCCACGAGCGTCGCAGAGAACGACTGGTGGCTTACGCCCGCGAGCGGCTGCGCGTTCAACTGGTGGGCCGCGGAGCTCCCCAGACCGCATTGGATGACGCCGATGAAGTGCTGAACCCGGATGCACTCACCATTGGATTTGCGCGCCGCTTTGCCTCCTACAAACGCGCCAACTTGCTCATTCGCGATCCGGAACGCCTGGCGCGTCTTTTGAACGATCCCAAACGCCCAGTCCAGATTATCTACGCCGGCAAGGCTCATCCCCAGGACAACGATGGCAAACAGCTGATTCAAGCCATCATCACTTTGGCGAGCCGTCCTGAATTTCGCCGGAAGTTGGTGTTTCTGGAAAACTACGATATGGCGATTGCGCGTTACATGCTGCAAGGCTGTGACGTGTGGTTGAATACACCGCGCCGCCCGATGGAGGCAAGCGGCACCAGCGGAATGAAGGCTCAGGCCAACGGCGTACTCAACGTAAGTACCTTGGACGGGTGGTGGGACGAAGCCTGGCGACTGCGCGGCGGCAACGGAGCGGACGTTGGTTGGGCGATCGGTAGTGGCGAGGCTTACGAAGACTTGGCCTATCAGGACCAGGTCGAAGCCCAAGCGCTCTACGAACTCCTCGAGCGCGAGATCGTGCCCACATTCTATGAGCGTCGCGCGGACGGGACGCCGCCGAAATGGATCGCCTGCATGAAATCGTCCATCGCAAAGCTGTGCCCCGAATTCAACATGCACCGCATGGTGAAGCAATACGCCGATGGATACTATTTGGTCGCTCATCGCCGCTGCCTCAGCCTGGGGGCCGCGGATTCCGCAAAAGCCAGGAGCCTTGCCGCCTGGTTGAGCAAAGTGGAGACGGCATGGCCCGCCATACGCGCGACTCCAGTAAAGAATGACATCTCTGAGATCCGGTTGGGTGACGAGATTGTCGTGTCCGCGCGAGTAGCCTTGAATACGCTCGCTCCGGAGGATGTGACTGTGCAAGTTGTTATGGGCTGGGTCGATGCCGAGGGAGAGATCAAGAATCCGGTGGTAATTCCCATGCAGCCAGCGGGAACGGATGGCCCGGGAGTCGGCCTCTTTCAAGCTGGCGTAAAACCTTCAACCAGAACCGGGCTGCACGGCTATTCCATTCGAGTGCTGCCGCGTCACCCGGACTTGATCAGCTCTTTCCTGCCGGGGCTGATCGCGTGGGCCAGTTCACCCGGACGCTGAGGGGCTGGCCAACTGGGCTACCCGTGCTGCCGGTCGCCAGCTTCTATTGCATTTTTTCTATTTTTTCCAGCTTGATGACTACGCGACGATTGCGGGCCTGGTTTTCGGGGATGGCCTGTCCATGAGCATCACGGTTGAGCGCGACCGGAAAGGTATCTGCATAGCCGGCCGCGCGAAGTTTTTGGGCAAGGATGCCCTGCTGAAGAAGGCAATGCACAACGGCTGCGGCGCGCGCCGTTGACAGCTCCCAGTTAGAGGGAAATTGCAGCGTTCTGATGGGACTGTCGTCGGTGTGTCCTTCCACGGTCACCTGATAATTCTTATATTTGTCGGATTGGAGATTCACTGCCACACTCTTGAGGATGGCTCTTCCGGAGTTGCTCAAAGCGGCAGAACCGCTAGCGAAGAATTCGGCGCTGCTGATTTGGAGCGTGGTTAGCCGGTCACCCTGCTGTTCAATACTGGAGGGGCCTTGCGATTTCAGCCGGTTTACGATTTCGAGCAGGGCGGCGTCAGACTTGTCAACCGTCTCAGGAGCAGCCGCATTGGCAACCACGTCAGGAATTTTTATCGCAGGCGAGGGCTTCTCGCTTTTTTTCGGTTCGATGCTGGTCCCAGCCGGCGCCGCGCTATCGAGCGCAGATCCAGGGAGCTCTTCAACGGCTCGGAGCGATGCGTCGCCATTAATTTTATCTTCTGCCGCCCGCGCCGCGTGGGGAAGTGAGACTGACAGAAAGATCGCAAAAAAACATAACAGAAGCGTGATCATGTCAGCGTAAGTCATCAGCCAGTCGTCGGTGTGACTCGCTGGCTCCCGCCTTCTATGCCAGTCGTGTCTCATGCTCCGATCGCCCGCAGACTTGGCTTTGAGGCCCTTGCGATTGTCATATCGGAATGCTCGAGGTTTAGATTGATTTGCGCATTCTCGACGCCTGCGCTGAGGTAGTCGTGTATTTCCGGCCGCAAGAAACTGTTCAAACGATCCTGAATATACATTGGCGTCTTGTTGCCCACCAGCATCACCAAGCCTTCGGTGATCAGGTGGTTGCGAAAGCGCCGGTTATCCGCCTCCTGGCGCAGCTTTGATGCCGCCGGCATATATACCATGCGCGCCGAGAGCACGCCGTAAAGAGTGGAAAGAAAAGACACAGCGAGGCTCGACCCGATGCTGGACACATTGCTGCTGAGGCTGCACAGCATGGTCACCATGCCGACTAGTGTACCGACCATGCCAAAGGCGGGGGCGTGGCTCGTCATGGCCTGCAGTACGTCCACCGGGACGCAGTCGCGTTCGTAACAGGCGTCAGCCGCCGTGGTCATCATCGAGCGCACTTCTTCCGGCGCATACTGGCTCACTACCATGGTGAGGCCGTATTTGACAAAAGGATCGTCAGCGCAGTTCTTGCCGATGCGGGATTCGAAATCACGCATTCCCTTTTGCCGGATAAGGCGCGCCCAATGGATGACCTCTGTCATGTCTCGACGAAGACTCTCGTGCGTCATCTGGGGCTCTCTGAACATCTGGACGATGGCGTCGAGCGCCCGGCGTACATCGGAGGCCTGGAAGCTCATGAACGCCACCGCGATCACACCACCCACGACGATCATCAAGCCCTCCAAGCTGAAAAAGGCCAGGAAGCTGTGCGAGCTCAAAATGATGGAGAACAGTACAAGCAGAAAGCCACAAGCCGCTCCAATGATAGGGGCGCGGGAATAACGCTGAACGCCAGATCGGGAGAATTCTTGCATGCTGAGATCGCCTCGCATACGACAAACACCACCATAAAAGCGGAGGTTGCAGCTACAGAAGCAACTTCCGTGCCACACGGAAAGTTTTGCCCAGATGCTTCCATATCAGGTTTTAACGGGCGTCTGGACGCACAAACCAATGGGACGGCTGCCAGATTGCAAATGCGGCGGGTGGTCCCGGCAAGATTTGCCCGGCAAGATTTGCCTAGGCGGGACGGAATCGCGGTTTTGCGGCGGAACTCTTGCCGGAAGGTTTCCGATTCCAGGACGATACGGTCGAAGTGAGCGGCTTAACGTAGATGGCGCGCCGGTCAACTGACGCAAGCGCTCATGACCTTGACGCAACTCTGAATGACGGACTACCCTGCTATGTAGTAAGGACCCGGGAAGGGCGACCCCTCAGATGTGGGCCGTAGCGCCGGTTTAGAAGAGGTTCAAACCAGCCGGCACAGGGAAGGGGAGTAAATGTTTAGCTCATTTGCCATTGCGACTCTCGCAACTGCCACCTTGATATCGCCGGTGAAAGCGCAAGTCCGCGGTGCGGTTGCCGGAACAAAAGGAATCGGTATCACCTCTCACCTCCGCCAGGGACATTCGCTTCCCCGACGTTCGGGCCCCTTATCCTATCCCTATCCATACCCGTACTACGATGATGATTACGGCTATGGTTCCGAGCAGTCACCCCAGGTAATAGTCGCGCCCCCTCTCGCTGCGCCGGCCGCAGCACCGGTGGCCGCTCCGGTCGAGCCATTGTTGATCGAATGGCACGGCGATCACTATGTGAGGATGACGCTGTCGCAGAAGGCATCGCTCGGCGAGGAAAGTGGGCCTGATTATTCAGAAAAGAATGCGCCGGCGCCAAAGGATGCAGTGCAACCGCCGCGCGAGCTTCCGCCCGCGGTTCTCGTGTTCCGCGACGGACGGAAGGAAGAAGTGAGCGGCTACACCATCATTACTGGAACCATCTACTCGAATTCAGACTACTGGAGCAACGGATCCTGGACCAAAAAGATCCAGATTGCAGATTTGGACGTGCCGGCTACGCTGAAGCTTAACCAGGAGCGGGGTCTGAAGTTCGTGCTGCCGGCGGGTCCCAATGAAGTAGTTCTGAGGCCCTAGCTTTTCGAAGGGGCCTCGCTCCTCGGGGCATTCCGCGGTGCAGGAATTGGCGTGGGCCTGCAACCCGGTTTCTGCCGCCCTGCAGGCACGGCGCGAGGCAATTCACCTGTCCGACCGTCACGAGCTAAAACCCGCCATCCGGTTTCTCACCCAAACCCCCCCAGGTCAAAAGCGAGTTGCGGATGGCGGCTCCTCGGTCGTTGCCCTCGGAGCTTTGCAATACGGACATCGCACCTGGTCCGTATACATAAATCTGCGACACTTGGTGCAGGGAAGGGCGAAGAGTCGAGGCTTGGGAATGCCGATCATATTCGACTCGGGGGGTGCCGCAGCGGAGGTACTGCCCGTTTCATTCTGGTGAACCGCGGCTTTCCCCTCAAGACGACCGGACTCTAGACCTCGCCGGTAACCTGCATCATGGCCACTGTTATATCCTGCGTCGTAACCTGCCTTGTATAGCGCGACGAACTCCTCCGGCATGACGCCATTGCCGTTACTGGGCTGCGCCAGTGCCCCGTTGCCGCCGGTTTTTTCCAAAGTCTTCATTAGAACTCAGCGCTGCACGAGGGTCGGGCCGTGACGCCTTAATTCACGGGGGAATGGTTATCGAGCAGATTTCAACGCGGCAATGCTTCGAGGGAGGTTAGTTGCACAATTGAAAGTACACAGGGGAGGGACGTTCGTCCCGCTGCGGCCGGCGGAAGGCAGCCTTGCGTCGCAGCGGAACCAATTATTCCTGTGCACGTTGGACTCCATCCAGGCGAAGGTAACCCACGTAGCTAGAGAAGGTTGGGCGGCCGTCGACGGAGCAACCCTGGCCTTGTATACAAACTGCCTTTTTAAAGTGTCAACAATCGTATGCACTGGGCAGCGCCCGTGCACTTTTCGAAAAAGTAGGCGGAAATCCTTGGCGTTACCGCGGGCTATTTCGCAAGAGTGGCCTGAGTTCAATGCCGGCCTGTCGCAATGCGTGTGCTACAGCCGCGGCAATTTCGGGGGCGCCAGGAGTGTCTCCATGAATGCAGATGGTCTGCGCGTTGGTGACGATTTCGGTTCCGGCGAGTGTAATCACGGCCCCTTGTTGTGCGATGCGCAATGCTTGCGTCGCGGCCTCACCAGGATCGCAGATCAGCGCGTCCTCAAATTTCCGCGAGCGTAAAGTACCGTCCGCCTCGTACCGCCGGTCCGCAAATGCTTCCGCGCCGACCAGGAATCCGGCTTCTCGAAAGACATCGAGCATCCTCGAGTCAGCCAGGCCAACCAGTGCGACATCCGAGCTCCAGCGCGCCACTCCGTCGGCAACCGCATGGGCCAGCACGGGATTCATTGCGGCCTGATTATAGAGAGCGCCATGCGGCTTGACGTGCATTACTTTCACGCCGCAATCGGCAGCGACTTCGGCCAGAGTTCGCACCTGCTCGAATACGGAGTCGGCGATGACCTCTGGCGTAAGTTTCAATTCCACGCGACCGAAATTAACCCGATCTGGATACCCGGGATGCGCGCCCACTGCCAGGCCCCAACGGACCGCTTGCTCAATGGTTGCTCTCATCGTTCGAACGTCGCCGGCGTGCCCTCCGCAGGCTACGTTTACCGACGTGAGAAAGGGCATCAGCGACTCTTGGCTGCCATCGACAATGGCCTCCGGCACCTCTCCCATATCGCAATTCAGGTCCACGTACCTCATTCCAAAATCGACCTCTCGGATGCCAGCAGTTTCTCCTGCTCGATCAGCAGGGATCGTGCCCTTTCGAAGGTAACCAGTTCAAATCGGACCTCGTCGCGAGGGCGTAGCTGCCCCACTCGGTGGAGATCGGCGGAAATTACATTAGCGATCTTCGGGTAGCCGCCAGTGGTCTGCTGCTCCACAAAAAGGATGATCGGCAAGCCTCCGTCTGGCACCTGGACGGCGCCGAGCGAAACGCCTTCCGTAATCATCTGCCTGCCCGCACATTGTGATATTGGGATTCCTTCCAGACGAAGTCCCATGCGATTCGATTGCTCGCCGACGCGATAGGTGCCTGCATAAAATGAGCGCAGCGACGACTCGGGAAACCAGTCAACCTGCGGGGCGTTCGTGACACGCAAGACATTACGTGGGGTGAGATGTTCCAATAAGTGAGGAGCGACGGTTCTCTTGCGGAAAGGTTTGGTTGCGGGCCTGATGCGCAGCACGTCCCCCTTCCGCAGCGGTCTACCTTCGAAACCACCGAGTCCGCTTAAGACATGCGTCGAAGCGCTGTCGAGAAACGGCTTCACCGCGATTCCGCCCCGAACACATAGGTAACAGCGCGCTCCGGAACGCGTGGCAGCCAGGCGAAGCGTTTGGTCCGGCCCGACCTCGATGGATGTTCCCGGATCGACGGCAGCGCCATCGAGGGTTACTCCGAAATCGGAGCCGGTCAGGGCCACGATGGTTCGGTCTGGAAAAAGGAACGTTCCTCCGAGCAGCGTCATCTCCAGACCGGCTGCGCTCTCGATATTCCCGACAAGGCGATTTCCGAGACGCAGTGAAACCGGATCGGCGGCCCCAGACGGCGAAATGCCAAGGGGGCCAAAGCCTTCCCGCCCCAGATCCTGCACGGTGGTGAGCAGGCCCGGTGTCTGGACCCGAATGACATTCATGCATTCTCCAGCTCTCTGAAGCGTGCCGAGGATATCGGTGTAAAGCGCACGCGATCTCCAATGGACAAAAAGCTCATGTTACTTCGATTCGCGGAGAACATCGCGAGAGGAGTACGGCCGATCAAACGCCAGCCACCCGGTGTAGCAAAGGGATAAACTCCGGTTTGATTACCCGCAATGCCCACGCTGCCGGGCGGCGTGCTCCGCCGCGGGCTGTCAAGCCGCGGGGTCGCCAACTCCCTCGGCAATTCGCCCAAATACGCGAAGCCAGGAACAAATCCGAGAAAGTAGACAACGTAGATTACCGAAGAATGCAATTCGATCACCTGTGCAGGCAGCATCCCGCGCAAGTCAGCCACCTCGTCCAAGTCTGGACCAAACTCCTCGCCATAACACGTGGGTATTTCCAGCTCTCGAATATTCAGGGGGCGCAGAGTCCCAAGTCTGTTGAGATAACCTCGCAGGATGGCTTCCAATTCTGCGTGGTTCAACGTCAGAGCGTCAAAATCGACAAGAAGAGAGCAATACGCCGGATGAAGATTTCGTATCCCCGCCACCGGTTTCGACTCCAGCAAGCACAGCAGTTGCCTGACTCGCTCATGAGCCGTAAGTGTGATTTCCTGGCCAAAGTAAACCAAAAGCGATTGATCGCTTGCGGGTTGGAATCGCACGTCGTGGGTCATCGGACGCCAGCTTTTTGCGAAGTATACTGCACGTGGGAATCTATGCAGGAGAGTCCGCCGGCGCACACGCAGCCCAACGGCTACCTGAACGAGCTCTGGCAGAGAGCCGCCCTTGAGGGCGCGGCCGGCCAACTAGCAGGTGAATTGCCAGTCCGGCGTGCAGAATGGCTCGTGAGCACGCGGCTCGATTGTATGCTGCTACAATCCGCCAACTGGGTTAAGTGAAGGAGACTCGCTTGAAACGTCCATCGCTTGGGGCGCTCCTCCTCGGTTTCATCCCGTTCGTTGCTACCTGCTTCTCGGTTTCCCTTTGGGACCGCGTGGATCCAATCGTGCTCGGCCTTCCCTTCAATTTTTTCTGGCTGATTTCGTGGTTGCTGCTTACTCCCGTTTGCATGTGGGGAGCCTATCGGCTGGAAGTACCGCAGGCATCTGAAGGGCCTTCCGGGAAAGACGGTGCACATTGAGCTCCAGTGTGGTGGCCCTAACGGTGATCTCCGGCATCGTGGCGGTAGGTTCGTTTGCTGGTTTTTGTGCCCGTTCTCATCACAAAATGGATCTGGAACAATGGACCGTTGGCGGAAGGAAGTTTGGTGGGGTGCTGGTTTGGGTACTGATGGCCGGCGAGGTTTACACTATCTTTACTTTCCTGGGCGCCAGCGGTTGGGCTTACTCGAGAGGTGGCCCAGTCCTGTACATCCTCGGTTATTCGCCGTTAATGTACGTGGTTTCGTTCTACCTCCTTCCACAAATCTGGGAAGTGGGGCAAAAATACCGGCTCCAGACTCAGGCCGATTTCTTTCAAGTGCGCTATGGCAACACGTTTCTTTCCGCCTTTGTGGCTTTGGTAGGAGTGGTGTGTCTTCTCCCGTATTCGCAAATTCAGCTCACGGGCCTCGGACTCATCGTGGAGGTCGCGAGCTTTGGGGCAATTCATCGCACCCCGGCCATGATGATCGCTTTCACCCTGGTGGCGGCATTTGTGTTTGTGAGCGGCATCCGAGGAGTGGCATGGGCCAGCATCCTGAAGGATCTTCTGTTGCTGTTTGCCGCCGTGTTTGTGGGGGTCGCTGTGCCCTACCATTATTTTGGCGGCATCGGTGCCATGTTCGCTGCCGTTGCCCGGGCAAAACCTGGTCATCTGGTCATGCCGGGAGCTACCCACAATCTAGGGCACACCTGGTACATCTCAAGCGTTTTGCTCTTTGCTTTCTGTTTCTACATGTGGCCGCAATTTTTTGCGGCCACGTTCACGGCGCGAAGTAGCAACATCTTGCGGCGCAACGCCGTCATTATGCCCCTTTACGCGATCACGATGCCGCTGATGTTTTTCGTAGGCTTCAGCGCGGTTCTGGTATTGCCCAGTCTTGGCAACGGTGATCTGGCCTTGTTAACCATTGTGCGAAAAACCTTCCCGGCATGGTTTCTCGGTGTCGTTGGGGGCGCTGGCGCTCTGACGGCGATGGTGCCGGCGGCAATCCAGCTTCTCACTGCGGCAACCTTGTTTTCCAAGAACCTCTGCCGCCCAATCCTGGCGCCCGGCATGACGGATCGGCAGGTCGCGCAGCTTGCCAAGGTCACGGTGTTGGCGCTTACCGCTGGCGCCCTGTTTCTTGCCACCCATAGCTCGGTGAGTTTGGTTTCCCTTCTACTGCTGGGTTACGACGGCGTCGCCCAGTTCCTGCCTGGAGTCGTGCTTGGCCTGTTCTCGAAACGAGTGACTACGTCCGGCGTTTTCGCGGGGATGGTCACTGGCATTTCTATCGCCTTGTTCCTTATTCTGACTGGGCGCGATCCCTACCTGGGCTTGAATGCCGGCTTTTTCTCTCTGTGTTTCAATTTTGTTGTGACGGGAGTGATCAGCCTGCTCACGCCGGTGCGGGCCGCTGGATTTGACGAAACAATTCCAGCCCTCGCTGTCTCGCAGTCAGAACGTTGGCGTTAAATCTTAGATAGGCTTGGCGCTTCCTAACAGTGAACTGGTCGGATTGGCAACGCTACGGCTCGGATGTCTTGTTGCTGCGGCGTGTTCCCCGCAATTGCAAATCGGCCTGAGACAAGAGAATATCCTGACGGTGGGCACGCCAGAATGGCGCGGCCAAATAAGCATCATCTTCCAGTATGTCTCTGACCAAGGACCTAAATCCCAGCCTTCGCAGCAAGCCGACAAGGTGATTGACCCTGGCAGCGTGCCGCCCGCCTCAGCCCCTAACCCAGGGTTAGCTCGGCAACTCGGCCTGTTCGATGCCACCATGCTGGTCATGGGCGGCGTCGTAGGCGCCGGCATCTTCATGAATCCCTACGTGGTGGCCCAGCAAGTGCACACCCCGGCGTTGATCCTGGGAGCGTGGGTTTTCGGAGGGGTCATCGGAGTAGGAGGCGCGTTCATCTGGGCTGAACTGGCTGCCACATTGCCGGCGGTGGGCGGACAGTATGCCTATCTGCGCGAGGCCTATCATCCGGCCATCGCGTTCCTATACGGATGGGTGCTGCTGCTGGTAATTCAGACCGGGGGAATGGCGGCGGTATCGATCACCTTCGCGCGATACTTCCGCGAGCTTACCGGGATTCACGCGCCCGACTGGATTATCGCCACCGGCGCACTCGGAGCCCTGACGCTCATCAATTGCCTCGGCGTAAAGACGGGTGGACGAACCCAGAGTGCGCTCACGGTGATGAAAATTGTTGCCATCGCCGCCTTGGTGATTGGCGGGTTGGCCCTGGCGGGCAGGCACGTGACCTCCACCACTGCAGCGGAGCGGGTGTGGTCTCTGCCGTCGTTTGGCGGCGCCATGGTACCGGTGCTGTTCGCCTATGGCGGATGGCAAACGGCCAACTTCATCGCGGCTGAAGTCAAAGAGCCAAAGAAAAATCTGCCGCGTGGTCTGCTGATTGGAATGCTCGGGGTGCTGGTACTGTACACCGCCGTGAATTGGGTGTGCCTGCGATCTCTTGGCCCGCAAACGCTGGCCGTGACCGGCACTCCCGCCACAGCGGTGATGCGGTTAGCATTCGGCCAGCGGGGTGCGACGTTCATTGCGGCGGCGATTGCTATCTCGACGCTGGGGTATCTAAGCCAATCAATCCTGACCGCTCCGCGTGTCTACTTTGCGATGGCCGATGACAGACTTTTCTTCCGGGCGGTGGCGTGGCTCAATCCCCGAACCCATGTCCCAGTGGTCGCTATCGTGCTGCAGAGCTTGTGGACCATTGTCATCGTGCTCTCGGGCCGCTATGAACAGATACTGAACTACGTCATTCCGATGGACTTCCTTTTTTTCGGACTGACCGCGACCACCATCTTTGTGTTCCGCCGCCGTGCGGCCCGCGATGCCATGAACTTCAGCGCCGGCTACCGCGTGCCCGGCCACCCGGTGACCACTGTGCTGTTTGTCGCGGTATGCTGGTGGGTGGTGGGAAATACGATCTACCGCTATCCTCAAAACAGCCTCATCGGTTTCGCCTTGCTGCTGGCGGGCATTCCCGTGTATTGGCTGTGGAGTCGCAAAGCTTTGTCGCGATCGTTGAATGGGTAGCCAGCGTTTGCTATCTCAGGAGAGCACACCATGAATGGTTTGCGGGCGGATGCAGTTACGCACTATCTGGCATGGGCCAAACTGCACTCGCAGGCGCGTTTCAATCTGGCGGTTAGTGGAGTGCTGGACTATCCCCTCGCCGAGTTGCCGGTGCGAATCGAGGACTTGGAGATCGGTGGGAGCGGCCCCTACGGCCATAAGCCGCTGATGGAGCGATTGGCGGCGAAGGCGGGCGTACCGGAGGAGTGCGTCGTCTACACTCTGGGCGCATCGATGGCCAATTATATCGCGCTCACCGCACTTGTCCGACCTGGGGACGAGGTGCTGGTGGAGCGGCCCACCTACGACCCCCTCCTGGCAATTCTCGATCACATCGGGGCAAAAGTGGGCCGCTTCGAACGGCGTCCAGAAAAGGGATTCCGGCTTGGGCTTGGAGAATTGGAACGCTGGCTCACACCGGAAACGCGTCTCGTGGTGCTCTGCAATCTGCACAACCCAAGCGCCGCCCTCACCGACGATGACACATTGCGGCAGGCAGGCGAGATGGCGGCCCAGGTGGGTGCGCGTGTCATGGTGGACGAGGTCTATCTCGAAACTTTGTTTGACCAGCCGTGGCGCTCCTCGTTTCATCTTGGACCGAACTTCGTTGTGACCAGCAGCCTGACCAAGGCTTATGGCCTGAGCGGTATCCGTTGTGGATGGATTCTGGCGCGGCCAGAACTGGTGCAGCGGATGTGGCAGATTGTTGACTTTACCTACGGAGGTCCGGTACATCCCGCGGAGCTCATTGCGGTAATTGTGCTCGACAATCTCGGCATGGTTCGGGACCGCGCCCGAGCGTTACTGGAAACCAATCGGACGCTGGTCAACCAATTTCTGGCGGAACATCAGGAACTTGAGTGCGAACCCAGCCGCTTCGGTACGACTGTATTCCCACGGCTAAAAACGGGACGAGCAGGCGAATTTGCCGCCATGGCGCGCGAGCAGTTCGAGACCAGCGTAGTGCCAGGAGAATTCTTCGAGCACCCTCAACACTTTCGCATAGGGTTCTGCGGAGCGACTGACACCGTACGCGGTGGGCTGGAGCGGCTAGCCTCTGCGCTCGAAACTTTTCACACGTCGTGGTGATTCTGCGATCCGCCTTTCTAGGTACGCTGGAGAACCCCGAGCCACGCTATACGCTGGGATGTTACCTCGTGGTGATTCTGCTAGCGGCTTCGCTTTTCGAGGGGAGCGCCGTCGGCGCGCCTGTGGCTTAATGCTAGAAGGGCGGCATTTTACAATCCGCAAACCCCTGTAGCTCGCCAAACTTCAAAACGCGGCCCTGGCCCGCCGATGAATTGCCAAGGACCTCAGGACTCTCGTACCCACATCGTACTTTTCCCTTCCACCTCCAGGGTATAGGCTGCCGGGATCAGCAAACGATAGAAAATTTTGTTCCCTTCTTTGCGCCACGCCAGGGAGACTCTCCCTCCCTCGACCTGTACAGCACCCTCGCACCATGTCAACTGAACGTCCGGGAAGCGCAGGCGCACGACCCGGTTGACGGAATCGATCTCGTATAAACCCAGCACATCTCGATAAAGAGACTTGATGATATGAGAGGCGAACGCGTGATTACAGCTCGCCGAAGCGCTGACATTCTCCCAGAGGGTCCCGGTCTGCTCCGCCATGTAGAGAAGATAGGCGATCGACTCATCCAGAATTTGCTGCTGCAATCCTGCGCCGGAAAGCACCTCCAGCCGCAGCATGTTACCCACAAACGCGTTCGCTTCGTGAACCTCCGGAAAGTCGTGCGTGTCCTTACGGCGGGGCCCGAACTGTTCCTGCAGGATTCGCCACAGCTCGGGGTAGGTGGCAGGGGTCGCCACGCCAAAGTAAAACGCAAAATATTGGCAAACTTCCGAGCGATTCCGCGTGATCTGAAGCTTTTTATCCTTCCTGACTGCGTTATCAACAAAGAATTGCCCGTCGTACGATTGCTTCCGAATAACCGCTCGAACCTCTTCCGCCTCCTGGCGCAAGCTGGGAAGCCCATACATCTTGGCGGCCGCTTCCAGCGCCGCGGCATAAAGCATGTTCGTCGGGTAGTTAACATCCTGGACAAAATCATTGGCGGCCGACCACTCCACAAACACCCAGGACTGGAGTTTCTCCAATAACCCGTCTTCGTTTTTGAACGGCCGGAAGTATTCGAAGAGTTTCAGGACCTTCGGACGCAAAGCCTCCACCAAGGCGCTGTCGCCGCTGCGCTTACAATAATTTTCGAGCTGCAATACAAACCACATCGCCCAATTCGGGATAAAGATCCCATCATTGTGGTCGGCCGGGTAACACATGGGCAGCATGCCTTGCGGAAGGAACGCGAAGTTTTCCGGCAGGAGGAAATTTTCAAGGAAGTTTCGCTCCTCGGTAGTATCCCCGGAGAGCAGCGGTGCAACCTGTGCCGTGAAGTAACTGTCGCACAGCCATCCACCTCTCTCCCGGGAAGGGCAATCGGTGAACAAATCCACGGCGTTCTGCCGGTAAGTCTCCTTCCCGGCTGCGAATAGCCGGTTCAACCTTTCATCGCTCGCGGCGAAGTGTCCCCGCTCGACGTTCGGGTTGGCGTACTCTCGCAGGCAGATGCCTTCCACATTACACTCACCCTGCAAGACGACTAACTTCAAGTACCGCAGCGCATAGGGCTCAAAGGCCTCTACCCGGTAGGTTCCTGTCGCGATTTCATAAAGGACAATGTTTACGCAATCCATGCGTTTGAAATCCACGTCGCCATCGGAAAGGATTTCATCGAAGGTGAAGAAGAGGCGAGTCCGCCCTCTGGCGGTGATGTTCGCTCCCAGGAATCCCGTAAGCTCCGTGCCAAAGTCGAGAATTGCATAGGAGTTCGGTTGCAACTGGACCGGTTCGCTCTCGAAATAATCCCGCTTGGCTTCCCCGCCTGGAAGGGTTCTGAGGGTCTGCAATTCAATCGAGGGGATCTCCTCCAATTCGGCCTGCATATATCCCTTGAGCTTGGGTCCGATGCCGGTCAAGGATCGATCCTTCCACGTCTTTTCCGGTTTGAATCCGGTTTCCACTTTGCCCTCAGCTACGATCCAAACGGGCTGCCGCAGATCGAAATGAGGATTTGGCACGTGGCGCGGAAGAAGTCGCTTCGGGGCAAGCGAATCGCAGTTCACGGTCGGTAACGGCAACGAGGGGTCGGTCCTCCACTGATCAAACTGTGGTTCCAGGCGGTAGATCTCGGAAAAAGGCCTCTGGAAGCTGTAGCGCTGTACCTTTCGCACTCTCTCCGGCAGAATAATCGCCTCGAACGGGTTCTTGGCGCTCCCGGTCGCCGCCAGGAGTTCGTCACCGCAATTAAGCTCGGCTTGGAGAAAGGATGGCTGATCCAGCAAATAGTAGCTATTTACGTTGTAGCCGGCGACTTCAATCGCCAGCACGTTTTTCCCTGGCCGGATGAAATCTCCTGGGTCCCATTCGTCCACCCGGTAGTGGCCGTGTCCGGCGCGGGCGGGACCATAACCAAAGTGAGTTCCGTTCAGGAAACAGCGGTACACTGTCGACGCGGTAATGCGGAGCACCAGTCTGCGGTCAGGTTCGCATTGAAATACCGCGCGAAAGCCGACAAAGAGGTTCTTCTCCTCTTCCGACCCCGCCGGCCATATGGGCTTGGCCTCAAGGAAGAACGGCCGCGTACGGGAGTTCTGAGCCCCAACGCCCACCGGTTGAGTTGCTGCCAGCCCCAGACTTCCTATGCCCTGTACGAATTGTCTGCGCGTCAATTCCGCCATGGTTTTCTTAGCCTCCGCCCTACCGGATCGTGACGAGGACAAAAAGGTTCGGTCTGTCGCCTCACTTTGGTTTGACCTGGCCCCCCAGATTCGCCGATGGCGCGATTGAGCTTCAAAGTGAAGGCAACTGATATAGTAATCTCCGCCCTGAAGGAAGCATTGCGTTTAGCTCGCCTACGCTGGCAGGTCGTTTCAGTGACATCTGGTGGCCGCAGGCCAAGTGACACGAAACTGCGATTGGTCGTGAGGCTCGGTGGAGATGCTTGAGAAGAGTCGGCGTCGCCATGCTTACCGCAGCCGAAAAGCATTCGCACAGAGCCCAGTCGCCTTTCATCGTCAACTGAGGGAGATCCGCCGGTGACCGCCGCGAAAACCAATCCCACCGCGCCTCCTCAACTGCGGCGCAATTCGCTTGGTCTTCCGGAACTGGTGTTCCAGGGCATCACGCACATCGCCCCGGCGGGCACCATCGTGTTCACGTTCCCGCTGATCGCCCGCAAGGCGGGACCTGACATGCCGATCTCGCTCCTGCTGACGACGATCGTCTGCTTCTTTATTGGGAATACGGTCTCGCAGTTTTCCAAGTACATGCCGTCGAGCGGTGGTTACTATTCTTTCGTCACCCGTGGCCTCGGGAGCCGCAGCGGCTTCATGGCGACATGGAGCTATTTGATCTACGACGTTATCGGCCCGGCCGCATCCACCGGGTTTCTTGGCTACATGTGCTCGGACATGCTGCGGACAGAGTTCGGCGTGAACATCCATTGGTGGCTCATCGCGGCGGCCGTATTTGCCATCATCTGGTCCCTCACTCACTACGGGATCCGCCTGTCGATGCGCATTACGGCATTTCTCGGCGGACTTGAGATGTTGATCATGTTGGCGCTCGCGATCACCTTCCTGGTCCATCCCGCGCCCAGTTCCAGTTATGTAGCGCCACTGGAGCCCTCGTCGTCGCCGCATCACTTGGGTGGAATCCTGGCGGGGATGGTCTTTTCGATACTCGCGCTTAGCGGCTTCGAGGCTCCGGCGCCGCTGGCCCAGGAAAGCCGCCGGCCCGGCAAGTTCATCGGACTGGCGGTCAGCGTCTCGTTGGTGGCTATCGGGATCTTCTACGTCTTCACGTCCTATGCAAGCGCGATTGGCTGGGGCACAGGCGACATGGCTGCTTTCGCCTCCAACCCGAACCCTTACTACGCCCTTGGCCACGCGCTGTGGGGGACCGGCTGGTGGGTCGTCGTCCTCGCTATCATCAATAGCGCCATCGGGGTCGGCATGGCGTGCACGAATGCGGCATCCCGGGTGATGTACACGATGGGCCAAGCGGGCACGCTCCCCGCCCGTTTCGGCAAGATTCATCCCGATCACCAGACACCCGCGTTCGCCATTGCGTTTATCCAGCTGTCCGGCATCGTGGTGGTCCTGTTCGTGGGCCTATTGTTGCGGCCCGCAGACATCCTGGGTTTTCTTGGGACCATTGCCACGCTGGCCGTCATCATCCTTTATTGCATGGCGAACCTGGCTCTAACGTCTTACATCCGCCGAGAGCACGCGAATGACTTCAGCGTCTGGCGGCACGCGGTGATCCCTTGGATCGGGACTTTGGCACTGCTGCCTGTCCTGTTCGTAACGGTCTATCCCGTACCCGCGTGGCCATACAACATCACGCCGTATTTGTTCGTCGGGGCGCTCATCCTCGGCTTTGGCTACATGCAGTGGCGCGAGTCGCGCAACCCCGGAGTGCTCCGTCGGGGCGCGACCATGCTCGTGGGACGCCGCACCGACGCCGAGGGCGACGTGGACTGGGACAAGCCCGTAGCCGCACCAGTAAAATAATGGTCCCGGTTCTGCCGCTGTCGCGAACAGGCGGGATGGTTGTAGAATCGGGGCTCTCTATATTGAAATTAAATAAAGAAGATTCCGTCTTAGACACTTTTATGAGTTTCCAGACGACATGGGGAGAGCTTTGATGCGACGATTGTGCCCGACTCTGATGGCGGTCCCACTGGCCTGCGTTCTCCTATTCAGCGCGGCCAGCGCACAGACCAATGAGAAGCCTGAATTGAGCAAGCGCCCAACCCTTTACGTGGTCGGCTATGCGCACTTGGACACGGAATGGCGATGGGAATATCCCCAGGTCATCAATGAGTACGTTCGCAAGACCATGGAGGATAACTTCACCCTTTTTGAAAAATATCCTCACTACGTTTTCAACTTCAGCGGTGCCAATCGCTACCGTTTCATGAAGGAGTATTTTCCCGCTGATTTCGCCCGGCTTAAGGGGTACGTGGATGCAGGAAGATGGTTCCCGGCGGGCTCGTCCATGGAAGAGGGTGACGTGAACGCTCCCAGCGCCGAGGGCATTATCCGGCAAGTCCTGTACGGGAATAACTGGTTTCGCAAAGAGCTAGGGAAGGCCAGCGCGGAATACATGTTGCCCGACTGCTTTGGATTTCCGGCCTCGCTGCCGACCATTCTCGCGCACGCTGGGGTGAAGGGCTTCTCGACGCAGAAACTGGTTTGGGGATCGTCTGCTGACGGCGGAGGCCCGGAATCGCTGGAGAAAACGCCGGAAGGGACACCGTTCAATGTGGGTGTATGGGTGGGACCGGATGGCGAGAGCGTTCTGGCAGGTCTAAATCCGGGGGCTTATGACGACGGCATCTACACCGATCTCAGCAAACCGTTGCCACCCCTGCCGCCGAACTCCACCGTCGCGGACCTTCAGAAGCAACTCCGGCCGCTACAGCAAAAACTAGATCAGGCCGAGCAGAATGGACAAACCCTGGATGAGAAGGAGATGCAGGAGTTATCCAGCTTGCAGTACCAAGAGCAGGCATTTGCTAAGGTCGAGCAGGATCGCGCCCAAGACCGGCATCAGGCTGATTGGGCTTCCCGCGTCGAGCTGAACGGTAAAGTCAGTGGCGTATTCACCGACTATCATTACTACGGCACTGGCGACATCGGCGGCGCTCCCGACGAGGAGTCCGTTAAGCGCCTCGAAGCGATCGTCACCAAGACCACCGCGAGCCTGCCTCCGCAGGAAGACGTTTTCTTTCTTCGGGGCTCAAATCCAGCGTGGCCTTCTGTAAACGTAGGGAATGGCCCTACCCATGTAGTCTCGTCGAATGCGGATCAAATGTTCCTCGATATCACGCCTTCGCAAGCCACCGGACTTCCACACTACACCGGCGAAATGGAACTGACCAACCATTCAGCAGGCTCGCTCACCTCGCAGGGATACCAGAAACGTTGGATCAGGAAAGAAGAGTTGCTGGCCGATGCCGCGGAAAAGGCTTCCGTGGCGGCGGAATGGCTGGGTGCACGGCCGTATCCACTGCAACGCCTGAACGACGCCTGGACGCTGGCGATGGGCGGCCACTTTCACGACATCGCCGCCGGAACCGCCACTCCCAAATCCTACGAGTTCGCCTGGAACGACGATGTGATTGCGATGAACCAGTTCGCCGGCGTGCTGAGCAATGCCACCGAAGCTGTTGCCTCAGCACTCAACACCGAAACCAAAGGTGTGCCGCTGGTGGTCTTCAATCCGCTGAACATCGCCCGCGAGGACGTGGTGGAGGCCAGCGTAAACTTCCCTGGCGGCTGGCCTAAAGCGGTGCATGTGACCGGTCCGGACGGCAAGGAGGTGCCCGCTCAGATCTCGAATGGAAAAGTCGTGTTCGTGGCAAAAGTGCCGTCAGTGGGCTATGCGGTTTACGACGTGCAGCCTGGCGCTGGTGCTGCCCGCGGCGGGTCGATGCTACAAGCATCTGAGAACTCGCTGGAGAACCAGTACTACCGCGTGAAGCTGAATGCAGAGGGCAACGTCGCCAGTATTTTCGACAAGTCGATCGGCAAGGAACTGCTCGCCGCTCCCGCGCGTCTAGCCATTTCCTATGACAATCCCGAGCACTGGCCAGCCTGGAACATGGACTGGGATCAGGAACAAGCGGCGCCCAAAGCTTATGTTGGCGGTCCGGCGCGGATTCAAGTGGTGGAAAGCGGTCCGGCGCGAGTGGCCGTGAAAGTTTCGCGGGAAACCGCTGGCTCAAAATTTGTCCAGACCATCACACTTTCTGCCGGTGAAGCGGGTAAACGGATTGAGTTCGGAAACGTGATCGACTGGAACACCAAAGAATCCAATCTGAAGGCAACTTTCCCGCTCAGCGCTTCGAACCGGATGGCCACCTATAACTGGGACATCGGAACGATCGAGCGGCCTACGGCGGAGCCGAAAAAATTCGAAGTGCCGTCCCATCAGTGGGTCGATTTGACCGCGATGAGCGGTGAGTTCGGTGCAACCCTTCTGACCGATTGCAAAAACGGATCCGATAAGCCGAATGACCACACCATCCGCTTGACGTTGATCCGAACTCCTGGCACACGCGGCGGTTATGCCGACCAGGGCACGCAGGATATCGGACATCACGAGTTTCTGTACGGAATCGCCGGGCACGCCGCCGATTGGCGTCACGCCCAGACGGATTGGCAAGCACAGCGTCTGAACGATCCGCTCATAAGCTTTGAAGCGCCCAGACATGCCGGAGCGTTGGGCCGGGAGTTCTCCTTGCTCAAGGTCAGCAACCCGCGGATTCGAGTTTTGGCTCTGAAAAAGGCAGAGCTAAGCGATGAAGTGATCTTGCGACTGGTTGAACTCGATGGCAGGCCGCAACCGGATGTGCGCGTCTCATTCGCGGCCCCGATCTCTGGTGCGCGCGAAGTGAACGGCCAGGAGCAGCCTGTCGGTACCGCAGCCGTGGCCGGTGGTGCCCTGGTGACTTCGTTTTCAGCGTATCAGCCGCGAACCTTCGCCGTTAAGCTGGCTCCGCCTCCTGCCAAGGTGGCCCGTGTAGATTCTTCTCCTGTGGCGCTGAGATATGACCTTGCTACCGCGAGTAATGACGGCGCGGCATCGACCAGCGGGTTTGACGGCAACGGCAATGCGCTGCCGGCGGAAATGTTACCCGAGCGGATCACGTTCAACGATGTGCAGTTCCAGTTGGCGCCAGCGAAGACCGGCGCACTCAATGCGATCACGCCCAAGGGGCAGCGGCTAGATCTGCCGGCTGGCCAGTACAACCGCATCTATTTGCTGGCGGCTTCGACGGGCGGCGACCAGAAGGCTACGTTCGAAGTGGGCTCCACAAAGGTCGATCTGAACATTGAGGACTGGGGCGGATTCATCGGTCAGTGGGACGACCGGCAGTGGAGTTCCAAGGATACCTCGCATGACGATTACGGCGACATGCTCGGCATCAAGCCTGGCTACATTAAACGCGCGGATCTCGCCTGGTACTGCTCGCATCATCACAACGCCTCAGGCGAGAATGTTCCGTACGCGTACTCTTATCTTTTCGCGTATCCCATGGTGCTGCCGGCCGGCGCAAAAACTATAACGCTGCCCGATAACGATAAGATCCGCATTCTGGCCGTCTCGGTAGCCGATGAGAGTCCGGAAGTGGCGCCAGCGCAGCCGCTCTACGACGTGCTTCCCCCGCCATCGGCTAGCATGGAGGAAGTTCGGTCGAAGAAGTGACACTGCACTCCGGATTGACAGGCGGCGGGCAACTATTCCCTGAAGAGGCTCCCAAGAAAGTTGCAGATCCAGCAAGGAGGGTTCCTCGCAACGGCAGGCGTACTAATGCGGGCAAGCTCGGCGTATGATCGCCAATAATTAGCATGGATCTGCACTCTTGACGGGGAAATAACGAGCACGGCGGCGCCCACTCGAGGAATCATATGAACTCCGGAAAGTTCATTCCTGTTCTGACCCAGAAACGAGTGCTTCTCATCCTCTGGCTGAGCCTATTCATTGCCCTGCTCACGGCGCAGGCGTTTGCGGTCGAGGCTTCGCTTTCGCCGGATTACGGAAAGGCGCAAGCGTTAGAGGACTCGGGCCGGTTCACCCTCCGCAATGATGCGATAGAAGCTTCCTGGAAGATTGTTGGCGGCAAACTTCAAGCAGTGAGCATGACCGACAGGCTCGCAGGCCACCCGATCCCCGTTTCTGAAAGGCTTTTTGCGCTTACGGTCGACGGCGGTGGTGTCATTATCGGCTCTTCCATGCGGGTGACGGGCTCCGCTCAAGTCGAGAACCTGGTTGGCAAACCTGATGCATCGCGGCTTGCCGAACGATTCGATGGCCAGCAGGCTACGATTGAACTCGAAGATGCCGCCAAAACTCTTCATGCAACGTGGCGTGCAATCCTGCGCGACGGTTCGAACTACATTCGCCAGGAAGTAACCCTGCGGGCGCTGGGGTCTGACCTGAATGTAACCTCGGTCCGCCTGCTCGATGTTGAAGTGCGCGGCGCGCAAGTCTCCGGTGCAGTTCTGGGTTCACCGGTAGTTGCGGGAAATGTGTTTTTTGGCTTCGAACATCCGATTTCGGAAAGTCGGGTCGCCGGCGATCGAGTAATCTGCAGAATCAGTCGTGAACTCCCACTGAGGGCCGGCCAGTCGGTCACGTATTCTTCCGTTGTTGGGGTCACACTGGTGGGCCAGTTGCGCCGAGGATTTCTCAACTATCTCGAACGCGAGCGCGCTCATCCCTATCGTCCGTTCTTAAATTACAACTCCTGGTATGACCTCCGTTATTCCGGCAAGCGGAATGCGGAGGGGGTGTTGGACGAAGCGGGAGCGCTGAACGCAATCCAGGCTTACGGTACAGAGCTGGTACAAAAGCGGGGCGTGAAGGTCGATTCCTTTCTGTTTGACGACGGTTGGGACGACAACAGCACTTTGTGGCACTTCCATTCGGGCTTCCCCAACGGCTTCACCCCACTACGCGAGGCAGCGGCAAAATACGGTGCCTACCCGGGAGTGTGGCTCTCTCCCTGGGGTGGTTATGGCGAGGCGCGGGAGAAACGCATGAAGTACGGCAGGGAACAAGGCTTCGAAACCAACGAACATGGCTTTGCCCTGTCCGGACCCAAGTACTTCGCGCGCTTCCGCGAAATAAGCTTGGAGTTCATCAACAAGTACGGCGTCAACCAGTTCAAGATCGACGGAACTGGAAACGTAAATAGTGCGATTCCCGGGAGCGAATTCGACAGCGATTTTTATGCCGCGATCAGCCTCATCCGCGAATGGCGAATGGCGAAGCCGGACCTCTATGTCAACCTGACCTCCGGCACCTACCCATCTCCGTTCTGGCTGCTGTATGCGGATTCCACATGGCGGGGCGGGTCCGACAACAGCTTTACCGGTGTCGGATCTTATCGCGAACGTTGGATAACTTATCGCGATGCCGACACCTACGAAAAGGTGGTGCAGGGAGGGCCGCTGTATCCGCTGAACTCGCTGATGCTTCACGGCATTATTTATGCGCGGTACGCGGAGCATCTGGACGTTGCTTCCGGTGAAGATTTTAAAAACGAAGTCCATTCTTACTTCGGCAGCGGCACGCAATTGCAGGAAACATACCTCACACCCGCACTGCTTAAGGACGATGATTGGGATGTGCTCGCGGAATCGGCAAAGTGGTCGCGAGAGAATGCCGGAGTGCTCGTAGATACCCACTGGATCGGTGGCGATCCGGCGATGCTCGAAGTGTACGGCTGGGCATCCTGGTCACCGGACAAGGGTATTCTGGTGCTTCGCAACCCAAGTGACAAGGAACAGGATTTCTCCGTCAATGTGGCGCAGGCGTTCGAACTTCCCAAAGGAGGGGCGAGGATTTTCAAGGCACACAGTCCCTGGAGAAAAGACCGTCGCCAGCCCAGCGTGAGGCTCAAAACCGACGAACCGCACACCTTCCATCTGGAAGCGTTCCAGGTCCTAACGCTCGAGGCTGCTCCGGCATCCGTGAAGTGAATTGGCCTCGACAGGACAGGTGTGCCGAGTTTCGCCCCTTCCAGCGGCAAGCGAGCGTGCTTTAAGATAGGTCAGGCGTTAGGAATTGTTCTCACCTGACTGCTCTGAGCCAGGTCCTCTGGCAATTCCGAAGTAGACGTTCGCGCGTAAGCTGGAAAGGAGCCAAGTCACATGGCGAAGGCGAAAGAGTTTACAGTAACGATCGCAGACAAACCTGGCGCCTTGGGGAGGTGCTTCCTCGCTCTGGCGGAGCGCGGAGTGAACATCCTTGCATTTCAGTCGTACGTAGAGGAGGGCGAAAGTCTGGCCCGATTCCTGGCGGATGATACGGCCGCGGCCAAAGCCGTACTGGGCAGCCTGCGCATGATCTTCGAGGAGACGAACGTCGCCGTTGTCAGGCTGACGCACCGTCCAGGCCAGTTGGGCCGCGCAGCCGCGCGTTTGGGCGAAAAGCAGATCAACATTGACTACAGCTATTGTGGACTGGAGCCGGACTCGACGCGGGCGCTGATGGTCTTCGGGGTTGACAACTTGACCAAGGCCGCGACCCTGTTGGACGAACTAGCCAAAGGAGATGGGTAATACGAGAATCGGCATCCGGCTAGTCACCACCGGGACTAACTCGGCATTGCGCCAGGGCGCGAGACCCATGCATGAGCAGCGGCCAAGGGGAACAACCTAATCGCGGGGACGCAAGGTCCGGGCTCCACGTGGCCACATTGACACTGACACACTGCGGTCCTCTATTGTCAGCGAAACCCGCAGGCGGTAACATCGCCCCTTCATCACGGGGAGGTGTTTGCTTTGCGCGACCGTCGCCGTTTTCTTGCTTCCGCTGCAACCTTTGCCGCAGGCGCGTCACTGTTCAGCCCTAAGCTTCTTACCGTCATGGCCGCGCCCCCTTCTGCGCTTTCCGGCCAACTTGTGTACAACGTGAAGGACTACGGCGCAACCGGGATCAAACAAGACGACGCGCGCCCCGCCCTCCAGCAAGCCATCGATGCTTGCGGAAAATCCAGCGGTGGCACAGTGTATGTACCGCCCGGTGAGTACACTTCCGGACAGCTTCGCCTCCGGTCGGGAGTGCGCCTGTACTTGGAGGCTGGCGCAACCCTCTTTGCTTCGCTCGACGGCAACCAATTTGATCCGGTGAAATCTGCCTTGCTCCTCGGCGAAGACCTGCATGACATCGCCCTCGAAGGCCGCGGCACGCTTGACGGTCAGTCCTCCTACGAGTGGCGAGCCAATAACTTCACCGACTTCTACATCCGCCCCAACCAGCTTCTGATGGAGGCCACCGGCAAGCCACTCCTCCGGCCCTTCCCCTCGCGATTCCCCAAAGAGAAGGTCTATCCGCATCTGGTTCTGCTGCTGCGCTGCCAGGATGTCCGAATCACCGGGCTCAAGTTCCTCCGCTCGCGCAGTTGGACCATCAACATGTATGCCGGCAAAAGGATCGTCATCGACGGTGTCTACGTCTATTCCAGTGGGAAGGAAGGTGTCTGGGCGGACGGCATCGACCCCGACGGCTGCCAGGACGTGCGGATTGCCAACTCCACCATCGAGACGGGCGACGACGCCATCGTCTTCTATTCGTCGGAAATCTGGGGCCCTGCCCTGCCTACCGAAGACGTAACGATCACAAACTGCCGGCTGTCCTCGGCCTCCAGTGCGCTGAAATTCTGTGATGGCAACTCCAATGCTGTTCGCCGAGTCGCCATCGACAACGTAATCATTACCAACTCGAATCGCGGTCTGGCATTCATGGTCTTCGACGGCGGCGTGGTCGAAGACGTAGTGATTTCCAACCTTTCGATCCAAACACAACGCTTCGATTGGTTCTGGTGGGGGGACGGCGACCCGATTCACTTCAACATCAGGCGCCGCAGCGAGGTCGATGGAACGAAGCGCGATCACGAACCGCCTGCTGGCAAGATCCGGAACGTCTCAATCTCCAACGTGATTGCGCACGGTACCGGCACCTCGGTAATCAACGGTCATCCCGACAGCTGGCTCGAGAACATCCACCTCGATAATGTCCGGCTGTTCGTGTCTCATGATGCGGCGGCACCGTACGAAAGTACCCGCACCGCGATTGCGCTTCGTCAAGCCCGCAACTTCTCCATGAGGGATGTCGAAATTCGTTGGGAGCAGCCGCACTCCACCACCTGGCGATCGGGTCTCATGGCCGAAGATGTGGAAGATTTGCGACTCGATACTGTGGATGTGGAGGCCGCGCCGGCATCCAACGGACCCGTGATCGAGCTGACCAACGCCCGCAGAGTGACGCTGCAGTCTTCGCGTGCGGAGACGATTCACCTGGCAGGAAAGAGTACGGGCGAGGTCCGCCTGCTTCAGACCGATTCGCAGATCTCAGCGGACTCCGATGTCAGCAAGGACGCCATCCTCCGGCAGTAGCGCCTGGCGAAAGTCTTAGGACGAGCTTTCCTACAGTCGTCGCCGTTCAACATGGCGGGAAGGATATGCCTGGCAAACGATATGGATTTCCCCTGCAGTTAGCGATGAGACACCCCGTGACAAATCAGACCATCGCAGTGATTGCTGGATAGCAGGTAAATTCCTCCTCGGAGATCTGCCAGTACGGCATGAATCTTTGCCCGGCATTGCCGCGAACGGTAAAGTGGAGCGGTGAACCGGGAACCGGTACAAATTGACTCGCGAGGTGTTCCACTTCCTTCCCCTTTTCGACAACCAATTCAACCTTTGATGAGCCGACGGCAGCGAGAAGAATCGGGCCATACTCCACCGAATATCTGCTCTTTTCCGCTATCTGGTCGGCTCCCTTGTAGCGCCTCACCCGAATAGACGCTGGGAGTTCGAACTCAATTCTGTCTCCATCGGACCACTCGCGATCGATCGCCACGTATCTCCCGGGTTTGCCTACACCGGCAGTCTTGCCATTCCCAGATATCTTCATTTCTCCGGACGCCCAGGAGGGTACGCGGATCCTCAAATTGGCCCGGCTGGGAGAAGCCGTTTTCACCACACACTGCACGTCTTTTCCAAACGGGAAGCGCGTCTTCATGGTGAGTTCCATGGGCCGTTCTCCAACTTTCCAGCGGATGGTTGAAGGCTCGTAGAGATTCACATAGAGTCCGTCCGGCGCGATGGAATAGATATGTTCCGGAATGGATCCGATTAGCCGCGTCCCCTGCCCTTCGCAACACGTATTTTCGTGTGTCGATTTTTCCTTTTGGCCTTCCAGAATGGTGTGGTATCGAAGGCCAGCATCTTGATCCTGGTTCGCCAGGGCTACGTTGTAAATCGACTTTTCAATTTCTGTTGCGTAGCACTCATCCTCCGGGTACAACAACTGGAAGCGCTGACTTAGAAATACCCAAAAGCTGCTGCCACACAATTCTCCTAGTTTTTGACGGAGATAATTGCTGTCCGGTGGGTCGTTCTCGAACTCGATAATGGAAATGCTACCGCCGGCCTGCTCCCAATGGTCGCGATACAGTTCCCAGGCGCCCAACACGGCGTCGCGATAACGTGCTTCGCCGGTGGCGAGGTACATGTCCAGATACGCTTCCAGGTTCGTCAGCAGGTAGCAGTGCGGGCGATCGTAGGGATACTGCCAGATCTGCTCTTTTTCACCCTTGGCGAGGCCGTTCAACCAGGCATCTTCCTGGTAGTAGCGCTGGATGACTTGGGTATCCGCAGGCTTTCCAATCGGGCTCAGGCTGACGCGTGTATTCGCGACCATGCCTTGGCCTCCCTGGATTGCTCCCCGGAGCATTTCCGGCAGAAAGGCTTGCTGGTTAAACCAATCGTAGTAGCCGCGCAGCATCGGCAAAGCCTTCGGATTGCCGCTGGACGCCGCTTCCAGCAGACCGTGGGTCAACCAGGCCCGGGTGTATGCGGCGCGTTCCGAATAAAAGATTGTGTCTTCCGGGTACGCCATGATGTACCCGTTCGGTTGGCGGCACTCTTCGATGCCATCCACCACAATGTTCAGCCGGCGCCGCAGTTCAGGATGGTCCATCCATCGCAGTGTGTTTCCGGCGCCCATGAGGAATCGGCCTGCGTTCGAGCCAGCGAGATCTTCTTCCCAAAAGATCTGCGAGCCGACGGGTTTGAAAGCCCCTATTTTTCCTGTTCGCTCATAAAACTGGCGCAGAAGATCATCCGTCGAGTAAGAATTCAGCAGATACTCGAGGTTGTTCTGCACCGCGACCTGGAAAATTCCGCCGTCGAGAGTTAATCCTGTTTTTGGCGCCTCTGCCTGGTACTTCACGGGCTTCCACGTTCCAGACTCCGTGACCGCATGCGGATTGTCGCACCGTATGCCTTCTCCGTCCTGCCGAGGCGGCCGAGTCAATTGAGAAATGAGATCCGGATTTCCGCACTTTTCGTCGGCAGAAACCCCGCAACCGACGGCTACATCGCGGCCCCCGGAAAGCACAACCAGCTTGGCAAGGGTAAGCGTGTAGTCGGAGCCGTCCTGGAGTTCTCCGCCCAGCGGCAAGCCTGCAGGCGGTGCGACCTTGACAGGACGCAGGCGGGTTGCAGTCAACCTCACATGACGGGCCCGAATTCCACTGGCTGGGTATTGTGTAACGTTGTCCTGAGGATCCGGGAAATCCGACTGCGTAAAATCAGCAATGATCGAAGGCCGGCTGAAGCTTGGATCATCGGAGCCTTCGATCCGGAAGCGCAGGGGGAATCCCTCGCCGCCATAATACTGGTCGCGTCCTGGATACATGCGTTCCGACGCCGGAAACAGCCGAATCGCTTCGACCAGAACACTCTTCTTCAGGTCCACCTGAACCCAGGTCATCACTGCGGGATTTTTGACGGCCTTCGAGCGGTACGCCCGGTAAGCGCTGGCAGGAGTTGCAGCCATTCGCATCCCGGTCAAATACGGCGCCAACTGGGGCTGCTCCAGCACTGTGCACATAGCCACGGGCCTGATAGCGCCGCTTACGGCAAGCCCCGCGCCAGCATACGTGGTGTTCAACAGAAACGTGCGTCGCGTGATACTCATAGGCGCCATTCCAATCACTTGCTTAGAAAAGGTTATGGGATACCAGATCGCAGTTCCGCAGTCCGACCGACTAAGACTTAGTGTTCTTTAGGTGCTTAACTTATTGAACCGCAGGTAGCTTCTTTGCGTCCCGCATCCTCCTGTGGTCACTGTCACCGCCTTCCAAGCTTCCGAGGCAGGCCGGGCCTTACTATATGGTCTCCACTAATCATCTTTGTTCTTTTTCCTGGCCGATTTCCCGCAGAATCACCTCCAGCAATTCTTCAGCGGGAAGGTCCCGCTCTCTTTTTTCCGTCCAGTGCCAGTGCTGCAGGTAGTCGTCACTTCCGGCCAGCCCTTCTCGCATCGCCCTGGCATCGATCTCCTGTTGAAAGCGATCCGGCAACTGCCGAGAGATGGCGCGTCCGGTTTCCGGAAATACTCTGACCTGCGCCGGAATATCCTTCCAATAAAGAACCTGATAGCGTGCCACAATATCTCCTCTCAGGAAACAGAAACAGTCTCCAGTTCTCCTTTGCGGTAGGCTCGCAAATAATTCTTGCAACCGCGATCTCGTCCGAGGAGCATCTCCTGCGCAAGCTGGTAAGGTTTGCCAGACTTGTCGGCCATGAACACGCGATTGAGATCGTTGGCGACTGGATCCACGATTCCACTGTCCGCGCCGGCCTCCACCGCGAGATTCATGAAAACTTCATTGATCAACTTACGGCACGGCAGGCCGAATGAAACATTGCTCAGACCCCCGGTGAGATGAATCTCCTCGCCGTATTTGCCGCGCAGATTGCGGAATGCGTCTAAACAATGCACCACGAATGCGCTGTCCACGGAAATGGGGAATACCAGTACGTCGACATAGAGAAGGCCCGCGGGGATGCCTTTCGCTAACGCCGCTTCGATCATGCGGGTGGCATTGTGAACGCGCTCGTCCGTGTTCTGTGGCATTCCGCTTTCGCCGGCCGCCGTGATTACCACCGGAAGGCTTCGGTCTTTCGCGATATCAAGCGCGTGAATGCGCTCGAGCGATGCGGAGTTGAGCATGGGCGGCCCGGCCGTGCCGGCACAGGCCTCGATGCCGGTAAGCAGAATTTCCTGGTTGGACGAATCGATTGAAAGCGGCACTGGCGACAGAGGTTCCAGGGTGCGGACCAGCCAATCCATCGTCGCTTTTTGCTCTGGCAGCTTCAGCGAGACTTCATCCACGTTGAGGTCGAGGAAGTCGGCTCCGGTGCGCAGTTGCTTCTCCACCAGCGTGCGCAAGTAAGTCATGCCCTCGGCGGCCTGCGGTTCCTGTCCCGACATGGCCGACTTAATGGCGATCATGATGTGCTTGACACGCCCTTCCTGATAATCCTGCCGGCGCTTTATCTCCTCTGGGATGACCAGGTACCGGGTCTCCCCGGCGGGGGTCGTATAGCGGACCGCTTCTTCACCGGACGCAAGTGTGGTAACTAGCTTGCCCGGCCGCAATACCACACGCGTCGTGTGAATGTTCTCGCCGATGACGAAGAAATCTTTATTAAGGTTCTGTGGCTTCATGATGGTCTCGACTTGCTGGTGTGATCCTTTTTCAAAAAAGCGTTACCCCAGGCACTGGTACCGCGCAACGCGCTATCGCGGTAGACCACTGGAGCTTGCAACATACTTTCCTCTTCTCCGTACGCCTTCAGGCGGTCGTAGGCGCGCGCCCAAATGCACTCCTTCTCGCCGACTTCGCACTTGCCCTGGCGTGTGCCACCGCAAGGACCGTTACGCTGGTTCTTGGCGCATTGCGACTCCGGGCAGAGATATGCGATCTCGGGGAGGGAGCAATCCCCACAATCGCGGCAGTCGAAGGCGACTATCTTCAACGCGTGCTCAGCGGCATGCATCGCATGCGATAGGACCGGAGAACGCTCCGCGATCTGGTACAGCTTCTGCCCCGCGGCAAAGCCGGCGCTTCCTTCCCGGAAAACGTGTTCGTGCACCTGCCGGTTGAAGCGATACGCGAACGTCGGCCCCGGCGGGTTCTTCTTTGACTTCAGATACTCACGATTGATTTCCTTGGAACTGAGGCCCGTCTCCGTGTCGGGTTCGAAATAGAAAAACTCACCGGGTTGGGAGAAGCTGATCTCGCGCGCGAATTGCCGCCAGTCGTCTGGGGCGAAGCTGTCAAAAGTCTGCAGGATGCGGTCGTAGTCGTTTGCTCGCAAATGCCCGCCGAGATAAATACCCCGGTAGCCCAGCCCGCGGGCGATGGCACACTGCTTGGCGGCAAACTCCAAAAAGAAAGCGCGCCCGCGATCCGCCGAAGCGGCCTGCTTCTCAACCAGTGCGAGCAAGTCGTCGGTAACCGTGACCCCGGGGATTTTTCCCGCATGGAAAAAACGCGCAGGGGTAGGTCCCAGCACATAGACATTCGCGAGCACCGGAACGTGCAGGCCATGCAATTCCATGTACTTCAGCAATTCGTCCTGCTTGCGAGCGTCATAGCCGATCTGATTGATGATGAACCGCGCTCCCGTCTCAATCTTTTTCGCCAGCTTGAAATACTGGGGCATAACCTCGCGCTCTTGCCTTTTGAAATTCGATACGACGGCGCCGGCAAAGAAGGTCGTGTCGGTTGTTGCCAGCAGGCGCAGCAGCCCTACAGAATCGGTATCGAATACTGGCGCCGCCTGTCCCTGAAACCCGGTATTTGGGAAATCCCCGGAGAGCGTCAATACGTTGTGGAATCCTTCGCTGGCCAGTGTCCAACAGCGGCTTTCGAGCGCGTTGCGGTTCCAGTCTTTACAGGAGAGGTGAATGACCACTTCCTGCCCGCGGGAGATGAGGTCGGTCCCCATGGTGTCCGCGCTCAGCATGGCATGGCCCCCGGGATTGTCGGTGATACTCAACGCGTCGAAGCGAGGATGCTCAGCCAGAGCGCGCGCCAAGGTAAGAATCTTCCGCCCGCTCGTCTCTGTGATCAGACCCCGCGAAGTGACGAGCTCAGCTACGGTGACGAAGCTGGTAGTCTCCTCCAGAAGGTGGCGGAATGGCTGCTTGTTCCAGGGAACGGAGGAGCGGGGTTGGGAGAGCGGAACGGGCATGGTCAGTTCTTCCACCCTGCCGGCATCGGCTTGAATTGGCATCCCTCGACGAAGAGCTCGAAGAAATCGGGCACGGTTTCGAGTTCGACGTGTTCGATGCGCTGCGCCAGTTCTTCGATCTGGAGGCGCTTCCGCCGCGACAGCAGCATCTGGCGAGCTCCAGCCAACGACGCATTGCCAGCTTTGACGATACGATCTTCCGGCACCGGCGCGAGGAACCCAATCTCGACTGCGTTGCGGATGTTGATGTGATTGGCAAAAGCGCCGGCCAGATAGAGCCGCTGAATGTCTGCCGGACCAATGCCCAGGTGACGCATAACAATAAACTGACCACAATAATTAGCGGCTTTAGCCTGGGCCAGGTTGCTGGCGTCGTCGCGCGAAAAGGTGATGCCCTGCTGCGGCACGATCGTTAGAGAACGCGAGCGGTCCGCGAACATGCCTTTCGGCGCCATCTGGCCGGAGCGGCGCAGTTCGGCCAGCAAATCAATTAACCCTGAGCCGCAGATTCCGCGAGGAAGCACATCGCCGATCGTGCGAAAGCTCCAGTTGCCATTGTTGCGCGAGAAGCTCTCGATGGCGCCATCGCAGCCAGTCATACCGTAGGTGATGAGGCCGCCTTCAAAGGCTGGGCCAGCGGGACAAGATGCCGCTACCATGCGCCCGCGGTGCGAGACGACAACCTCGGTATTGGTGCCGACGTCGACGAGCATGCAGGTTTCCGTGGACGAATACATTTCAGTCGCGAGCAGGTCCGCTGCCGTATCTGCGCCCACGTGGCTGGCGATCAGCGGGCCGCCGTAGATGCGCCCCTGCGGATGAGTCAGGATGGCCAGGCGATGGGCCAGTTCGCATATCGTCGTGCCCGAACGGCGATGCGCCAGATAATCGTGCTCGATTTGTGATTTGTAAGGACGCTGGCCGATGGTCTGCACGTCCAGCCCAAAGAATAGATCGCGCATGGTGGCATTGCCGACAACCACCACTTCGTAAATCTGTTGCCGGGATATGCTGGCCGTGCGGCAGAACTCGCGAATCTCCCGATTCAGGCTCGAGATAGCGGCTTTGTGCAGTTCGCCGCGGCCTGGCCCGGAGTCATATGAGATCCGGTTCATGATGTCGCTGCCCCCGAAACGCTGCGGATTCTCGAAAGCGCCCATCCCCAGACATGCGCCGGTCTCAAGATCGATCAACTCGACAACGGCGGTGGTGGTTCCCCAATCCAAAGCGAGCCCGCAGATCCGGCCGCGATCTTCGTCAATCCGCGCCCCTTCATAAAAGACAGAGCCGTCACGGCGGGTGACGAGTGGGTCAATCTCGGTCTCCGTGATTGCCGAGCTGGTAAGAATTTTTGGACGACGGCTGAGCGGAGCAAATTCAACTTCCTCAGCCCCGTCTATCACAACCGCCTGACATGCGAGACGGTAACGGTCGCGAAGGAAAGATTCGGCTTCAGTGCGGGAACGCAAACCGCTGATGCCGCGAGAGACGTCCACTATGCATTCATGGCACGTGCCCTGGCGATCGCAGGACGTGGGAACCCGGATGCCGAGCTGGTCGGCGCATTCGAATAGCGTGGACCCTTCGACGATCTCGCGGGTTGAGCCGCCGCTCGTGACCAACGCCATCGCTACCCGCCGGATTCCCAGGCGCTACGATAGTCGAGCTTGTCGTCGCCAGCGCAGAGGAGAATTCTGCCCTCCCCGCGGCGTTGATTCCGGCAGCCGAACTTTGCCGTGCAGCGGCTCTGCCGGTCTTTGTAGGGGCAGCGCGCTCTCGAGACTTCTTCGACGTGGCGGCCGATCCCTTCAAAGATCTCGCTCATCTGAGCCAGTCGCTTCTGATACTCGGCAATGTCGATCTTCTGCATACGCTTCAGGGAGCCACGCACATCAACTGTTTCGCCAGGGCAACGCACGCCATCGCGTCTTTGCCGTAACCGTCGGCGCCCATGTCATCGGCGAACTCCTGCGTCACCGGAGCGCCTCCCACCATGATCTTGATGTTGTCGCGCAGATCGGCATCGATGAAGGCTTCAATCGTCTTGCCCATGTTCGGCATGGTAGTGGTCAAAAGTGCCGACATGCCGAGCAAAGGCGCGCCGTGTTCCTCCACCGCTTCGATAAAGCGGTCCGGCGAGGTATCCACGCCCAGATCAATCACCTCAAACCCCGACCCTCTCAGCATCATGATGCAAAGGTTCTTGCCGATGTCGTGAAGGTCTCCTTTGACCGTGCCCATGATTACCTTTGCGATGGGTTTAATGCCCGAGGCAGAAAGGATGGGTTCGATATGCGCCATGCCCGCTTTCATGGCGCGAGCGCAAGCCAGCACTTCGGGGACGAAAATGAAATTCTGGCGGAACTTCACCCCGACAATCCCCATACCGGAAATGAGCCCGAAATCCATTACTTCAAGGGCTTCCAGGCCGCCGTCGAGCGCTTGGCGCGTGAGCTTGTCCACTAGTTCGTTATCGCCGTCGATGAGCGCGGCCGCGATGTCTTGCAAATTGGGTTTGGCGCTGGCGAACAAATTGATGATGCGCGTGCGCTCGTCCGGCCGCTCGATAAACTCGTCGATTTCCTGCCTTATGAAATCGTTGCTGATGTCTTTCAGTTCCGCCATGTTCGTTGATCCTGTCTAATTGGATGCCGCGCGCTGCTGGTGCCAGTCGCGCACAGCCCGGGGAATTTCTTTCAGATTCTCGATGGTGGTCTGTAAAGGAATTGCGCATTCGGGACCGACAAGCTGCACGCCAGCATCGAGATTCTTGTACACCGCCTGCCGCACTTCCGCGGGCCCCTTGGAGAAAAGTGTTTCCGGATTGTTGATGTTGCCGACGAGAGAAATCCGATTCTTAACGATGCCCATGGACTCCGCAGGATCGTTCTTGGAATCGTAATGGAAAGCGGCCATGCCGGTCTGGGCAATGTACTCCATGCGGTCAACGGTGCGGCCGCAGATATGCAGGATCAGCGGACCGGGCAACCGCTCCGCAAACTCAATGTGCATGTCTCGCAAATAGCGCTGATAGTATTCGCCACTCACCAGATCACCGGTGGCGTGATCCGGCAAGGTGAGGGCGTCGGCTCCGGCTTCGAACTGCGCCAGTCCGAACTGAATGGTGATCTCTTTAAGTTTGTCCAGAACCTGTTTGGTCTTGCCCGGATCATCCAGCGACATGAGCAGGAACGGCTCAACGCCGAAGGAGTGATAAGCCAGCGACCAGGGGCCCATCGTTTTTCCGATGATGGCCACTTCATCGCCGAATTCCTTGCGCAGGATGCGGATGGCCTGGATCACACACTGCGTGTCGGGATGGTCGAGCCAATTGGTGGGGAAACGAATATCTTCCGGCTGGGTGTAAATCGGTTCCCGCATCCTTACTGTGGGCCAATTGTCTTTCTGCTCCCACTGCAGTTTGCAGCCGATGGCCGAAGATTCCTGAATGATGGAGAAGACCGGCATGATGGTATCGAAGCCAAGCTCGGTGTAGCCGGTGGCCGCCAGGCGCGCCATCAGTTCCGGTTTGCGGTTGGCATCGGGAAAGGGAGCATCCACCAGATCCATCAACTCGACGGTAGCCACCGATGTGGGATTGCATACGGGAGTGCGGTCCACCGGCTCTCGTCGCAAAGCGGCCAGCACGCGCTGGCGACTGGTCATGGGCGAAACCATAATCGTCTCCTTACTTCTGGGCGCTGGGAGCGACCAGCATGCCGCGTCCAGCGGCCATTTCCTGCTCGCGCAGAATCGCTCTTACATTCAAGGCGCGCGGCAGCAGAAGGCCAACCAGCGCGTCGTGGTTCTGTCCACAGGCGAAGCGGAAGCGGTGCGGCTGATCCGGGATCACTTCGAGTTCGGCAAGCTTGCGATACCCGCCGACAATCGAATCGAGCCGCGCCGCCGAGGTATCGGCGGGTCCCTCGGCCGCAAGTTCGTAGAGTCCATCCCCCAAGCCCTTGACCGTCACGGTGACATTGAGTTTTTTATCCAACACAGACAAAGGCCGGACTGCGACAGCAGCTTCCGGCGCCAGCTTGCAGGCCTCGAGAAAAGCGCGCCGCATGGCTAATTGATGTTTCGCGCCGCAGGGAAAGCCGAGTAGCCCTTCGTGAAGCACGAGTCCACCCACCACCTGCATGGCTTGGTTTACCGCGTTAAGGCGTGCCCGCGCTGCCGGCAGGCTGCTATAACTCTGGACCAGATATCCGAGTGTGCCATTGGCAGACTGTTCGTAGAGACCAATCGTTATGTCTGAACAGTGGGGATCCATCGAAACCAGTTCGATGCGTCCTCCCAGTTCCCTGGTAGAACCCATGTCGGCCTTCCTCGCGCTCATCCAATCTAATCAGCTTGACAACTGTCTGCTTGTCTGACAAGCTGCATACTATCCCGGCTATGCTACAAAAGCAAACGGAATCTGCGCCCGGGTTCACCCGGGTCCCGCGCCGTTCCTTAAGCGACCACATCGTCGAGCAGATTGCCGAACTGATTTCGCGCGGAACGCTCAAGGCCGGCGACCGCATTCCTTCAGAAAAGCGGCTTTGTGAGCAGTTCGGGGTGAGCCGTACTTCGGTGCGGGAGGCGCTTCGGTCGCTTTCGGTCATGGGAGTGCTCGAACCCCATATGGGGGACGGCACCTTCGTCGCCAGCAATGCTGACCGCTTTCTGGAGCGAAGTTTTCACTGGGGATTGCTGCTCAATCCGAAAGTAGTGGACGACCTTATTGAGACCCGCCTGATGCTGGAATCGCACACCGCGTTTCTGGCCGCAACCAAAGCCACGCAGGAAGAACTCGAACGGATGGCGGAGGCGGTCCGACTTATGGAGACTCACATGGGCGACCCGGGTCAATATCTCGAGCACGACCTGGAATTTCACCTGACGATTGCCCAGGCCACGCAGAATACCATTTTGCAGAGCCTGCTGAGCACAACCAGAGGATATCTGCAGGCTTGGATTCGGGAAACGCTGGCGCCCCCCGATAAGGCCGGCAAGCGGGCGCAGCTCTCCATCGCTGAGCACAAGCACATCCTGCGGGCCCTGAGAAATAAAGACGGCGATTCCGCGCGCCAAGCCATGGCGGCGCACATCCTTTCATCCAGCGCCGATCTAAAGAACCGGCAGCGGTCCACAAAGCTGTGATGCTTGCGTCAACTGGTGAGCACGAGCCAATTTCGGCAAGCTCCTGGTTCGCGCATGAGACCGCGCACTTTGGGCAATTCCACGAGTCGCCCAGGCAGGATTGCGTATCCCAGGAGCGGAATTGTTTCTAGTTGCTGTTGCTCGGCGCATCCTTGAGCACCAGCACCAGTATTCTTCCGTCGGAATGAAATTCCCCGCCTGTAGCAGTCTTGGCAGTCGTCAGCGCATCGGCCGGCGTAACGTGATCTCGCTGGACGACGAGTCCCGTTCCCGAAAGCGTGCCATCCACGTACTCGCGTTCGCCGTCAATCGCCGGATCGATTTTGTGCGTCACGCCATTATTGCGCTGGTCCCGCTCGAAACCGATATCGTGAGTGGCAGCCACGCACCACAGCGGTCGCCCTTCAACCTCGTACGGCGATTTCCAAACGCGCAGGTGATTCCGTGACATCGCAACTTTCACCGGCTCGGCGTGGGCGAATCCATAGTCCTGGGCCCGATTGAAGAGAAAGAGCGTGCTCATCGGCATGGTCAGGTAATCTTTCTTCTCCATCGAGTCCACGAAGGCATTCAGCGCTGTATTTCCCACCGTTTTGTCAACCTGCACCCATCCCCCTGTAGTGAATACCTGAACCACTTGGTCCTGGGTCCCCAGGATCAAGACGTTGACCATGTCGCCGGGTCGGCCCTGGGGATCGGATATGCGGCGCGGGATTTTGCCTAGCAAGTCGGCAGTGATACCGGGTACGCGGGTTTCGACCGGACCACCGGGGTTTGCAGCATCCGCTGATCCCTCGGCGAGAACTTCGATTTTGACATGGAAACTTCCGGTCGCAGTCGAGGCTTCGCTCATACTCTGATTGATCCCCAGGAACAGCCTCCCCGCGACGGGCACGTCGTATTCCTTGCTGGCGCCCACCAGGAAAGCCTGGGCATATGCTTCAGGGCCGATTCGGCCAATCAGGGCGCCGTGTCCGGCATCCCTCACCGCGTATTGGTGTATTAGATCCGCCCATCCCCGCGCGAGCCCATCTGGACCAAACGTTCCCAATGTTCGCGATTTTCCGCTGTACGAGTCGTCAGCTGGATAGGTGAGTGTCCCTGTGGCCGTGAAGCGCAGCTTCGCCCCTCCGCGCACGTCGAGGTTCGTGTCCACCCATTCACTGGTCCCGGGCACGTCGATTTGGTTCAACTTGATGTTGCCCGAATTCGTGGTAGGCGTCTGCCCCCACACCGCCGGGCCCGGGCACATCATGGCTACCAAGACCAACGTCAGTCCCGCAACCCTCGTGGCTTTCTTGCTCCTCACGATTTTCATCGTTTATCCTCGCTTTGATTCCTTGCCGCCCGACCCACTTCCGAAGTACGCAGGCAGCATATCTCCGGTCTCATACCTATGACAACTGCCTCGATCCTGCTTCTTGCCAGCTGAACCCACCGACCGGAAGCCAACTCTGCAAACTCATTCTCGCTCCCCAAGGCACCCGGCGCAAAGGGCTTTATCTGCACCGTAATTCCACCCGCAATCGCGCTACAACGGACCAGGAGTTCGAACCCAGGAGATCCTTTACGGTTACGACCCCTCTTTGCTGGAGGAGTTGGGGGGGCCGGAAATTGGGGTAGAATTGTCGGCCATTCAGCGGATTTCAATGCAGCGAAGGTGGAACCTCATGTTAACAGTGCGCACGTCGAACCAACAGGAGAGCATCTTGAGAAAAGTCCACGCAGCTTTGCTGGCGTCAATGTTGTTCACGCCTTTGTTCGCTGCAACCGCCTTCGCAACGCCCGCTCCTTCCGACTGCGGTGCACTCAATGCCGCCAAGGGAGAAGGAAAGTTCACGGGACAAATTTCCACTGCGCCGGACGGCAGTTCCATGACGGTGACCTACGCTGATCTGAGTGTCCTGGTGCACTACAACAACTCCGTCACTATCTGCCAGGGCGGACAGCCTGCAACCCCTGATGCTCTGACCCAAGGCGCGAGTGTTTCGGTCTTTGGCCCCATGCGGCGCAGTGGCAAAAATATGGAGATGGACGCCGCGAGAATCTTCGTGGCCGGCCGGCCATCAACGGCGCGGCCCAGTCCGGAACCAGCACCGCCAAATGCCCAGCCGGTACAACTGCCAAACGCGCAGCAGATGCAACCGCCAAATTACCAACCGGCACAACCGCGCACAACCGACGAGCTCCCCATTCCGAACTCCGTGATCCTCGGTGGCGGCACACACGCGGAAACGATGCAGCGGTTGCACGTGGTTCGCACGTATGCCTTGTCCGATTTGGACACGAATTCGCAAGTGACGTTGGGAGCTGCGCGGCTTAACTTCCGCCCCATGCTGAACAATCCTCGCGCGCTGTTCAACGTTGCACAAAAGCTGCGCGCGATGCCGCAGCATGTGCAACTCAACGAGGACAGTTCGGAAATTAGCGAAGTAGAGCAGGGATTGGTGATTCACCATGTTCTGACTTACCGCATTCTTCCGGGAAAATGCAATGATTCTGGCGCCAAGGCACAAATGGCTAGCGCCGGGATTGAGTGCTTTACACGTACTTCGGCCAGCGAACGCGTGGCGGAGTTCAGCCAGCCCGGCAGTCCACGGTACGTAGCGGATCCGGGGAAGCGGCAAGCGGCAATCTCGGCCTACCAGCGCAATAGCGCGCTCGGCAGTGCCGACGTGACCAAGCATATTGCCGATCTGCGTAAAGCCCTCACTGACCCAACTCAGCGCGCGGCCATTGCTGCGCAAGTCGGTCAAGCCGAAGCCGCGCGTATGAGTAGCCTCAGCGACGACCAACTCAAGGAAGAACTCATCAACTCATCGGTCCAACACTTCGAAGAGACGATGTTCGTGCCCAAGGTCGAGTCGACCAACTACTTGCATCCCCAGCACAACCTCTCGATCACTGCCAGCCCCGCCGAGATGGCGGCCGCCAAGCAGTTGTTAAGCCAAGGCGTACCGGAGCGCAGCGCCAGCCCTTCCAACTACCCCAAACTCCTGAAGGTGGTGCCCAGTCAGCGCGTCAGTCTTACCAAAACTCCCCAAGCCGATCAGTCCGCCGACGTTGACTTTGGCCCCTACATGTTTCTTGCCGGATTCACCCTTGGCTACGATTATGAATGGAAGTGGAGTGCCGAAACCACGATTAACTGGTGCGTCGTCGGCTGCTCCTCAACCTACGGCGTCTACCTGCATGCCGGCCTGAGTTATGGCCTTGGTATGCGCTTTCCCATCCAGACCCAGTTGAAGTATCACACCGTGGTCCACGGGAATAATTCGGCCGAGGCGAATGTGACGCTGAATTTTAAGCCTATTGAGGGGACGCAAGACGATTTCTTGGCGTCCGGACTCTCGCCCGACCAGCTTTTTGACGCCAAGGAACTGGTGGCGCAGATCGGCGCCGATGCCGGTTATAGCGTCAACTTGCCTGGTTTTGGCAACAGCCACGATGAGAAATGGGGGGTGGACTTGACCGATCAGCTGCCGGCTCCTCTGACGGGCGGCAAGTTCGTCCCGCCGACTCCCGGAACACCCGGGACCAGCGCCCCTTATATCTTTGACCAAGCCGATCTTCTGTTGGGGTTCCTGAACTTCGGAGTGGTGGGCGCGCAGCTTTTCCCTGCCGTGGATATCACGATTTTCTCCAACCATCTGCAATTCACGTTAAACGACGAGACCCTGAGACGGACAACGAGTGTATCTTCCAGCGGACAGACGGTGCCGCTGGGCGTCAGTCCGAGCGCAGGAGGAGACGAGAGCCATTTCAGCTTCGGCAACCCGGTCTACAACCTTGAGCTTGCTCTGACACCGGGGCTCAATCCGCGCCTCTTCGTGGACGTCGACGTTTGGTCGAATCACTGGGACTGGCAGATTTGGTTCCCTCAACTAACACTCGCCTTTCCGCCCAATGGCATTGATTTCGGCTGCCATGCCGGAACCACCTGTGTGATGGATTTCCAGCCGGTCTATAACGCGAGCACAGGACAGACCAACAACATGGCCAAGGAAACAGCGGCAGCCGACCGTACGCTGACCGGCGGCGGTTGTCAGCGCGTGAACGGCCAGGAGGGAAACTATCTGTGTCCTGTGAAAGGCATGCTGGGATTGTGTCAGGCCATGCTCAAGAATGGCGCAGTATCGAGCTGCGGTGCACTGGTTCCAACCGTCGTTGACGAAATTCTGAAGCGCGGACATTGTACGGGCAGTGACGGCGCCTATGTATGCCCGCATGACATGATGGGCCTCTGCGGTGACTATCTCAAGAATCAAGAGATTCTGTCTTGCCAACAGGCGAAATGACTCCGCTCTGTTACTGGCGGCTCGCGGTCATGCTCGCTTTGTCGGAACGCGCGAAAGGCAGGGCCCCACCCAATTGCTTCTTGAAACAGGCGGGGACCCTTCGCCTATCAATCCCCCCGCATTGGGAGAATTGCCTTACGGGCCATCCATGCCGCCGGGGTTGGCGGCGTCGAAGGCGCGCTGAATCTCCGCCGTGGCCTTTTGCATAGTGGCAAAAATGAGCTTCGGCCCGGCGGTCCCCTGCATGTTCACCAAAGTCTGGGCGAATTGGCCGGTGGTCACTAGATTGCCAGATGCGTCCTTGACGGTGGGCATTCCCCTGCCGTTCGAAACGTAGCTCCCCGCCCAACCAATGTTCCCCACTGGTATGGGAATCCAAACCATTCCGTTCGATCCGGCGGCACGCGCCGGCGCGCCGGAAAATTCCTGGGTCGCGTAGGCGTTGCTCTGCGGAACCTTCGTCGCGTCTACCGGCTGTGTCATCATGTAAAGAAATTGCGAGTAACAGTTGGAGAATCGGGTGGTGTTCAGCCAGCGTGGCGAACTCCCCGCGGGCTGGCCTGCCACGGACCAGGCTTTACCGTCGAAATTGCGGCGCAGCAGCTTCAGCCAACTGGACGACGTATAACGAGTCACGGTCAAAGAGGGATCCCCCATCCACCATTTGCCGTCGAGGGCGTCTCCCTGCGCGGCTTTCACATTCTCGATCACTTTTTCGGTCTCAGTGTCGGTCTGCGCATTCAGTTCGGTCATTATCGAGCTCAGCGCGGAGGTCATTTGCCTGTTGAATTCGTCCACCGAGACGTTGCCCCCAGCTTCGATGGCCCGCGTCGCTGATTCGATCCCGACGATGTTAGACGATAGATCCTCCGGCGAAAATGCGGAGTAGTCCTCCCGTGGCTCCCCACCATCGCCCCACGTGCTCAGTTCGTGCCCCCAGGAGTAGGTCCAGGCGATGGCAGCGGCGAGTCTAAGCGCGTCCTCCTTGCAGGTAGGAACTTTCGCAACCCACGCGCGGTCTGCGAAAGCACCCAGGGACTTATTGCCGGCCGCCAGTTGATCGTAGATCCAGAAAGTCAAATCGGCGGTATAGCGGACGTGGCCGAAATCCACCAGACCGGCATTCGACGTGTATACATAGCCCACGCGTTCTCCAACATATTTTGCCGGCCAGCCGAAAATGTCGCTGGTTACAGGCAAGGTAGCAAACCATTCGCGCATGGAAACCACGTAAGAGTAAACGTCGGAATTGGCTGGCAGGGCGCGCTTCATCCAGTCCAGCGGAATGTCGCCCAGAATGTTCAACGCGCTTCCGTTGCCGTACTTGTGATCGCCCAAGGCGGTGGGATCAAGCGTGGGCGCATAGCCAAAAGCGCAGCAAACCCGCAAGCCCGGCGTGCTGAGAGGTATACCCGCCGTGGGAGGCATGCATACCGGCAACTGATAAAACACACCCGCTCCGAATTTCCCCCCTCCCGCCGTGATGCCGCAAAGGCTGGATTCACCCCTCTCCAGAACTGGGGTGACGGTCGGGTAGACGCCATTAGTCCCATCAAAGTTATAGACTGCGGCGAAGTCTTTCCCGTCGCCATCCTCACGCAGCCGGAAGAGAATTCCACTATCCTCACGGGTAGCCCTGCTGGAATTCATAGCAGAAGCGCCGTACAGATAGAAGTTCCTGGTTGGCGGCGCGGAGGATCCGGAGGGTGCCGGATCGCTTTCGGGAACCTCCACAACGTCGGCAACCGGGTTGGACGCGTTTCCTCCAAAAGCATGAAGCTCGGTGTACTGCCCAGTCGGTGTCAGCCGGAAAACCACACCTCTGTAGAGTGGCCCTCCGCTGTACGTGGTCCCGTACAAATTGCCGTCCTGTCCCTGGATCACACCGTTGGCGAGGGAGCCATCGCTACCCGCTGCCCGAAAGCTGTAAACGGTGGTGACGCCTGCGGCGGCGCTCGAGGGGCTGACCTGAAAGACCGTCCCCAATCCGAGCCCACCGAGCCGTGTGATTCCGTACAGACTCCCATCGCTCCCCTGGGACAGACTCGAGGGAGCCATTCCGAATGCCTTCGCCCCTGGCATGCTAAATCGATGCAGGCATTTGAGGGTGCCGTCGGCGCCGAGCCGGTAGAGTACTCCATATCCCGGGTTCGAGGAGGGTGTAACTCCGTAAACGTTTCCATCGCTCCCCAGGACCGGCGGTGAAACCGGATAAGCCGCGGCCAAATCGTCCAACTGGGACTGCGTGAGCGGCGGGGGTGGGGGCTGACCTTTTTGTGGAGGATCCTGCGTGCCGCAGCGGAAGGAATAAAGAATCTGCGGCGTGCCGGAGCCCCGTGTCATTTTGAAGATAGTTCCACAGTTCTTGTCCCCGCCCGCGTAGGTCACGCCGTACAGGTTTCCGTCGCTGCCTAGCGTGAGACCGCCGCTCGGATTGCGTCCGTCTTTCAATCCCGCGTCGCCGAAGCTATAGAGGACCGTGGTTTCCGCGCCGGTATTGTTCCCCGAGCTGTCTTTCGTAAGCGTAACCTTGAAAATCGTGCCCCAGTTGTGGCTGCCGCCGCCCGGCGTAGCCCCGTAGAAGCTGTCGTCGCCCGGCGGCCCCTGGACCATGGCGCCGACCCTGACGCCGGGCCCATCCTGCACCGAGGGATCGCAGTGCCCGGCCGGAGAACCTTTCCCGCACTTCGCATCAAAATTGTAGAGAACAGAAAAATTCTGGGACATCTTCACAGCTTGAGCTTGCGGCTGAACCGAGGAAGACGGGTTCGTAGTTTGGCCACACAATGAGCCGTTGAAGCCCAAAGCAAACACGAGCGCCGCCACCGCCAATCGAAATGCCCTCATGATTCGTGGACTCCTTCCGCGCCAACTGTCTCACGACTGCTAGCATAATCTACGCCAACAATGAAACCACCTCCAGGGTGGGGTCTCAGGGGAAGGAACGCCGCAAATGGCCAAATGTTGCGCTCTCCTGCCTGAACGCGTGGGCGAGGCGCACAAACTTAAGGAAATGGGTAATGGCCGGAGAAAACCGGCGGGATTGGCTAGGATGAGGTCGTGGCTGCCTTGGCTTTGCGCCTCAATACTTCCTCCCTTGCTTGCCGCCAGTCGTCCGCGGCATTTCCATCGACTCCGCCTCGACCTTGATACAACTCATAAGCGCGCTGGCGGATTTGTGCCTGGATTTCTGCATCAGTGACGGCAGGCCCGGGTGGAAGAAGGCCGGAAGAACCCACGTGCGATTGCTTGCAGTTCCCCAAGGTGTCATTTCGTGCATCGCAAGCAGGCTCGACCCCGGGACCTCTCGCAGGAGGAGGACTGTTTGCCGAAATGGTGCTCTGGTGCTCAGCTAGCGCCAATAGCTGCTTGATGATCTCTCCCGTTTCCGCTTTTTCTGCTCTTTTCAGTTTAAATTTGCGTGGTCCCGCCAGCAGAGCATATACAACCAGGGAAGTCACAGCTCCCGTAAAGATGAACGCGATGCTAACCATCTACGCTGCTGTCCTGACAGGTGCGGTCAAAGCAGTGATCACGACAGAAATTGTGCGCTTGCAGGCGCTAGGGCATGTAGGTTACCAAGGTTGTTGTCCCATCCTGCGCTCTCGCCTGAAATGAGTAGTCCCCAGGGATCGGCGCCCTCGCCGAGCAATCTTCAAACCGGGTGGCGATGGCTGCTGTTGTTCCTGCATAGTTCACGTCGCTTTTGGAAGCGCCCATGCGAACATGACGCCGCCGCTGCTCGTCAACACGTACTGGAGGCCATCGAGTTCGTAGGTGATCGGAGAACTCGCTATGGCAGAGCCCGAGCCCGCGTGCCAGAGCGTCTTGCCGTCGCTTGAATCCAATGCCAGGAAGTTCCCTAAGGCGTCGCCGGTGAAAGTGAGCCCTGCATCCGTGGTCAGCACCCCAGCGCCCGAACCTCCGGGCCCAACTTCATGGCTCCAGCGGATCTTGCCGGTTTGGTAGTCGATAGCCTCGATGACTCCTTTGCTCCACACGGTGTAATCCGCGCCCGCCCATCCGTACAGCCCATCGGCCGGCTTGGCAAAATAAATGCTATAGCTGGGCTGGGCGTCCACCATGAACAGGCCGTTCCGGGTATCGAAGCTAGGGGAACGAAAGTTGGTAAGACCGCCCTCATCGGGTGCAATCAGGCGACCGTCGGGCGCCGGCTCCTTCGCGGGATTTGGAATCGGACGGCCCTGTTGATCGATTCCCAGTGACCAGTTCACCGGTCCAAACGCGGCGGTCAAAAGGCTCTTTCCATTGGTGCGGTCGAGAACAAAGAAGTAACCGTTGCGGGATGCCTGCATGAGCATTTTCTTCGGCTCACCGTGGAACTCCGCATCCACCAGCACCGGAGTCTCGACCGCATCCCAGTCGTGCGTATCGTGTGGTGAGGGCTGAAAAGACCACACCAACTTACCCGTGTCCGGATTCAGCGCGACGATGGAACACGTGTAAAGGTCATCACCCGGCCGCGTCGAACCGTTCAGCACAGGAGTCGGGTTTCCAGTTCCCCAGTAGAGGAGATTGAGATCCGGATCGTACGTGCCGGTCATCCAGGTCATTCCACCGGTCGTTTGGTTGGGGGTTCCAGCTGGAGGAGTGGAGTCCCACTGCCACTGCGTGGCACCAGTCTCCGGATCAACCGCGCGGATAAAGCCGCTCAAGTTATCAAAATCCCCGGAAACGCCGACCAGCACATGGTTGCCGACGACGAGCGGCGCCATGGTTGTCCAATATCCCTTTGTGACGTCTGCAACCGTTTTTTGCCAGCGCACAGTCCCATCCTTGGCGTTGAGAGACACGAGGTGCGCATCGGGAGACAAGAAGAAGAGATACCCCTGGTACATACCTACGCCGCGATTGCCGATATGCAGCCCCGGGTTCGGGGGATAGGTGTAATGCCAAATCTGGTGGCCAGACCGCGCGTCGACAGCCCAAATATTGTCGGGCACCGTGAAGTACAAAATGCCATCGACCAGCAATGGCGAGGATTTGATTGGCGCGCTCTGATCCGTCTGGAAGGCCCAGGCAAGCGCCAGAGTGTTCACGTTCTGTGGAGTGATCTGGGCCAGCGAGCTGTGCCGCCTGCCGGAATAGTCGCCGTGGTACCCTGGCCAACTTTCGGCCGTCGGATGCAGAAGCATTCGGGCATCCACCCCTTGCGCCAGTAGCATACCGGGAGACGCGAGCACGACTAGTGTGCTCGCGGCAAGAAAGAAAGCAGTCTTGGAGAACTCCATAAAAATAGGGACCTCTTAGAACACGGCGCGACTAGCGCAGCGTCTGCAAATACGCCATCAGATTATGGATGTCAGCGTCCGTGTACTTACCGAACAGCTCAACGTGGGCATTCACCGGGGCGTCGACTTTGTACTTCACATCGCTGGTGCGCCAGGATCGATACGTCCCCGTAGGCTCAATGAGTCCAACCGTAAACTCATCGAGGTAGTCAAGGGTGCCTGTGATCGTTTCACCGGAAGCGAGCATTACAGTGACTTTGGATTTCGCGTCCTCGGGATACAGCATGTGCTGCTCGAGCTTGAGTCCCTGGTACCGTGATGCTATCCGGGCAAGATCGCCAGTCGGCGAGTGGCAGGCCGCGCATCCTCCCGCTCCGTTGAAGTACTGCTTGCCGGCCTCGATGTTCCCGGTTTGCAGGTCGGAGACATCAACACCCTTGCGGCCGCCTTTTTTGGTGGACGCGTTTTGCCGGGTGTGAATAAATGCCGCCAGGCTCGCAATCTGTTGATCGGAAAAATCGAACCGCGGCATGCCTTTTGTTCGGACGCCCATTGCGCACCACCGAACCAATTCTGGCTCCGTCCACATCATCGGTCACAAGTTTGGAACGCGTGAGATCGGGCCCGCTCTCTCCCCCGGCTGCGTCCCGACCGTGACAGAAGGAGCAATTCTGCTGAAAGAGGGACTCGCCGCTCTGCACTAGAGCTGGCGAGTACGACCTGGGCGCCGGTTTGCCACTTTTCCCGCCTTCGCTCTTGCTGGGTGTAATTTGTGCTTCGACAACGGCCAGGCTCAGCAGCAAGAGAGCCCCTACCCATGCGCTCCAATTCAATGCCGCGCGACGAAAATTCATCCTGTAGATATTAACTCCGCTTCATTCAGCTGATCGCATCAAGCGAAAGACTGCCACGTTCCTTCTTGCGGGAGTCTAGTGTCCGTTGCTAGGTGCTCGGGGCCGCACCTCAGAGGCCGTGCTGCCTTCCGTCATGCCCAGCACCCATTTCAAGGCTTCGAAATACATCTTTCGGATGTCAGGGTCGTTCCATGACTCTTCGGTATGGCCAAGAGACGAATAGAAGACGCGGCCCTTGCCGTACATCTTGTCCCAGGCGACAGCGAAATCACGATCCGTCCTGTGGATGCGAGGGTTGTTTGTGAAGTCGAGCTTAGTGGGATCGAGACTAAGCAAAACGTGGACCTTATCGCGCGACCACGCCTTGGCCTGATAGATCTCGTCATACTTCACAAACGCCTTGGGAAAGTGACGGACCGCGGGAAAGTTCGGGTCTTCATTGATGATTGGCGCATTGAACGTGAAACCAGGGATGCTGATCGAACCAGCCGCCGATCATTTCGCCGTACTCCGGCCAGTTGTAATTTGTATCCAGTGCAGCGTGAACGCCCACAAAACCCTTTCCATCGTCCTTGATGAACGACATCATGTCTTGCTTCTGGCTGTCGTCCAGGTCAAGCTCCCAGTCGTGCTCAGGAAGACCAGGGCGTCGAAATAGTCCAAATTCTTCGCGTTTCTTCCCAGATCCTTTTTCGTGATTAGCTCGGTGTCGGTACGCAACGTGGCATCCCAAAGACCGCTGTCGTGGCCAAGGTTGTAGATGGCTGCCATTCCATCCGAAACCGAATCGTGCTCAAACCCTTTGGTCTGGCCGATCACCAAAAGATGCTTGAGGTGGATTTCCTTAACACGCGGCGGCGGGAACGAAGAATCCGCTGCCACCGGATTCTGGGCACGCATGAAAGCTGCCAGAAGCAGCAAGGACAGAGTGAAGGATAAGACACTTCGAGTGTGTCGCAAGAAGTCACCTCACGGGTATCGGTTCACCAGCCTAGCAGAAAAACGCGCTCTTGATCGTGGGTTCCCAATCTCCGAAGGGATGGAGAAAACAAGCCTACGACTTAAGACCCCGATTGCCCATCGTTTTGCCGATGGTCTTCCCACCTGCGAGAATTCGGCGAGGCGCCTCGACCTGATGTTGTACTGTGAGCACTTACAGACCGCGAAGTAGCGCGACCCTTCACAGTGCACTGCAAAAATGGAAGAAGAGCAATTAGCTGCCGAGCGGACACATACCTCACACCTCAGGCGTAGCCGCCTCAAGCTAGACCGAATTCCCGCTGGATTGCCGCCGTATGTTCCCCTACCTGGGGGCAAGCCGTGCGCTGGTAAGCAGATTCTGGTCCAGGCGAACCGGACAACGCGTGGTTAGAAGTTCGTTGCCATTGCGGCCGGTGAGCTTTTGCACCATGCGCAGTTGTTGCATCGCTTCACTGGCAAGGAGGGCGGGCCAATCCAAAACTTCCGCGCACCAGATGTCGGCAGCATCCAATATCTCCAACCAGTGTGCTGTCGTGTGCTGACGCAAGCGATCGGCAATAAGCTTCTTGATCTCATCACGTCGGTTAAAACCGGCGCCTGAATCCACCAGCGCGTTGAACTCAGGCAATCCTAGCAAGCTGCCGAGCGTAGGCAAATGGTTCATCGCCAGAGCCAAATATCCATCCGCGGTGTCATAAACGCCGTAGGGTGCGGCTAGATAGGCATGGGCATTGCGAAAAGCCGAGCGTCGTGGCGGGTTGTGGCCATCGTTCAGGTGGACGGTCAGAACTTCAAACTGAAAATCCAAGACCGACTCAATCAAACTGGTCTCAACTAGGCCTCCAAGCCCTGTAACGCCGCGCCGCACCAGACAGGCCAGTATGCCCTCACAAAGGTTGTGCCCCGCGAGCATGTCGGCAACCGCGAGAGCCATGGGAGTGGGCGGATCATCTTGGTCGCCGCTCAGCCACATAATTCCGGAGCGGGCCTGAGCCAGCAGATCCTGGCCCGGCCGGTCACGCCACGCGTCCGCACTCCCATACCCCGTCACCGCCGCGTAAACCAGGCGCGGATTGATTTCAGAGACAGGCTCATAACCGAGCCCCAGCCGCTCCATCACGCCTGGACGAAAGTTCTGCACCATGACATCGGCACGCGCGATCAACTTGCGCAACTTGTCCAAGTCCTGTGGATCTTTGAGATTGGCCGCGTAGCTTTCCTTGTTGCGATTGATCGCTTGAAAGAGTGTATTCTCACCGTGCACATCACTCCCGCTTATGTATAAGGACCGTCCCAGGTCTCCGGCCCCAGGCCGCTCGATCTTAACCACCCGAGCTCCCATGTCAGCCAGGCGCAGAGTGGCTAACGAGCCGGAAAGGAATTGGCTGAAGTCAAGGACCAGAATGTTCGTCAGCGGTTTATCGGTAGCGTTAATAGGACCACCCCTGGCGCACGCCGGTCTGGCGCGCGTGTGATATTCGCCCCATAGTATTGCACAAATGAAGTTTACTTTTCATTAGCTATTGACACGTTCCAGGACGCCTGATAGCCCGACATTGCAGAGTTCTTTCAGGGATTGAATTCAGCGCGTGTAGCTCTGGAAGCAGGGACACACTCCGTCTGGGTGCGGGAAGTCATCGGCGGTTACGGGCACGAAGTGCTAGACAAACGTGGCGAGAACTGCCTAACCTGCCGATGGCTCCGCCGGCGCGGGTGGGGCCATCACATCAGAGCGTTGATTGATCAAGGAGAGAGGTTCAAGTCCCATGGCGATCCGGCGTACATTTTCTGCCGTGAAATCCGCTCGACGCCGCCATGTCCCGTAAGTGTTGCCCGCGATGTGATTGGTTACGACCACGTTGGGCAGCTGGAGCAGCGGGTGATCGGTGTTAATCGGCTCGGGTTCAGTCACGTCCAATCCAGCGCCTGCCGGCTGCCCTTCCCGCAGGCAGCGTGCAAGAGCGTTGCCATCGACCAGGCCGCCACGGGCTACATTGATTAGAAATGCGGAGGGCTTCATCCGCCGAATCCGTTTTTCGTCGAAAAAGTGTCTCGTCTTCTCCGTCAGGTGCAGGTGGAGGGACACGTAGTCAGCGGCAGCCAGAGCCTGCTCAAGCTGCTCAGGGCCCGCTGCGGACTCGACCCCGAATTGATGCTTCTCGAGGGCACTGATTTCACGCACATCAATGGCATGGATTCGCATACCAAAGGGCGCGGCGCGGCGCGCCAGTTCCTTGCCTGCAGCTCCGAAGCCGATAATCAACAGAACCTTTCCCGCCAGCTCCTCTCCCAAGGGCAGATTGATCACGCCGGATTGCACGTTGCGCTGAATTCCATGCCAATGCCTGGAAAGCATCAGCATGAGCATGAGCGCACACTCTGCCAGAGGAACCCCGGTCAGGTTGCCAGGACAATTGGCCACCGGAACATTCTTCGACCGCCAGTACTCCAGATCGAACTGGTCAATCCCATTGCCGAGAACCTGCCACAGTTTGATGCCACCTGCAAAGTCGGCCATCTCGCGGGTTCCCATGATCCCGCCAAAATCGACTCCTACTTCCGCCCATTCAATCTGGGGACCGACCGGCAGATTGCGGTCGTACAAACGCAGCTCGTGCGGCGGTTTGATCACATCAATAATATCTCGTCCCCAACGATTGCCGGGGATGAGGGTGGGAGGAAGATAGAGTACGTTGAGCTTTTTCATCGCGATTGAGTAGGCACCGCAGCCCGCACCGCCGCGAGGCATCGGCGCGCTTCCGCCATCAGATAGCCGTCGTCACTCGCCACCAGCAGGAGACTGTCTCCGTGGCGCGCGCATTCCCGGGCAAATTCCAGGTTGTAACAACCTGTCCCCATGGCCTTGCCGTGCCGTTTGCAAGCGGCCCGGACGGTCTCTACCGCTGAAATGAAACGTGGGTCATCGAATTTCTTGAAGCAGCCTAAGGCCATGCTCAAGTCATTTGGCCCCATCACGGCGGCGTCAATGCCATCGACTTTCACAATGTCATCGATGCGTTCCACCGCTTCAGGGGTCTCGATGATGGGCAAGCACAACATCGCCGCGTTGGCGTTGGCCAGGTATTCATCGGCATCGATTCCATAAACGGCGCGGCGCGGTCCCCAGCCGCGAATACCGGCCGGAGGATAATGGCAGAATTCCACCAGGCGCGCGGCCTCTTCGCCGCTATTGATGAAGGGGCACATTACTCCGGGGGAGCCAGTGTCAAGATAAAGTCGGATTTCATCCAAGTCGAGCTTCCGCGGGCGCGCCAGCAGGACCGCGGAAGTGCCCGCCGCGGCTTGAAGCATATGCTTGAGCGTATCGATGCCATGGGGGGCGTGCTCCATATCGACCGAAATCCAATCGTATCCCGCATGGCCGAAAATCTCCGCTATCGCTGGATCGGTCAGCCCGAGTTGTGCGCCAATCAAGCACTCGCCGGCCCGAAGCTTCGCCTTGAACCTTAGCGCCTTTTCGATTTCATTCGCCACTCCGCCTTTGCCTCCTCGGTCGAGCGCCAGCCACTGAATTCCGATCTCGTCTCAACACAGCATCTGGAAAAATGGCTGTCGGGTAGGACTTGAAGCCGCAACCCTCCGGTTCACCGCCGGCATCCCGCGAGCAAGACGGTAACAGATACAGTAAAGAATTGTCTACAAGATTGTTGACCCACTCAAGATGGGAATAATGTTGCTTTGAAAAGGTGTCAAATACTTTAAACTGTTACGCCATTGTTCCGCAGAATTGCTACATCGCTGGGGACAGGTTGGGCTTTGCATCCAGTTAGTCAAATTGATTTCTTTTGATCGAGGTCAGCTTTTGCAACGCCGGCAAGGTCGTGTCCAGTAATCCTTACACTAAAGCCGAGCGGGCGCAGGAAAGTGCATTCAGGTTAAGGAGAGAATATGCGGCAGGTATTGATTACAGATTTTGCCTGGAAAGATCTCAAGGTGGAAGAAGAGATACTCACTCAGGCGGGGATTGCGATACACGTAGCGAAAACGGCGTCGGAAGAGGAACTCCTGCAGCTCGCCCCCGCGGCCGACGGCATTTTGACGTGTTGGAAGCCGGTAAGTGGGAAGGTGATCGGCAAGGCAGAGCGCTGCCTATCGATTGGCCGTTTTGGAATCGGACTGGACAATATTGATGTGGCAGCGGCAACGGAGGCCGGAATTATTGTCACCAATGTGCCAGCCTATTGCATCGACGAAGTTTCCGACCACGCGATGGCTTTGCTCCTGGCTTGTACGCGAAAAATAGCGTTCTATGATCGCAACATCAAGGCCGGTTCCTATGACTTGCAGGCGGGTACGCCTTTGTTCCGCCTCAGGGGAAAAACCCTGGGCATCGTCGGCTTTGGGAGGATTGGAAGCGCTTTGTCGGTAAAGGCACGGGCTTTTGGCCTTAGCATCATCGTCTACGATCCGAACATTGATTCGGACAAGATCTCGCAAGCGGGGGCTGCTGCCGTTTCTTTCCCAGAGTTACTCAAAAGAAGTGATTTCATTTCGATTCATGTCCCGCTTTCCGTCCAGACGGCTCGCTTGTTCGACCATAAGACGTTTCGCGAAATGAAGCCCTCCGCAATCATTATTAATACTTCGCGAGGAGACGTTATCGACTCGCCGGGCTTGCTCGCTGCCTTAAATGAGGGACTCATCGCGGGTGCTGGGCTTGATGTTTTGTCCCAGGAGCCTCCGGCTGCCGGCGATGCCCTCGTCGGCCACCCCAAAACCGTGATCACGCCGCATGCGGCATTCAATTCCGATGAGTCTCTTGTGGAGCTGAGGAAAACGGCGGCCACTCAAATGGCCGACGCCCTCTGCGGCAGGAAGCCACAAAATATCGTCAATGTTGATGTACTGAAAAAACCGGCACTGCGGTGGCATGCTTCCTAGCAGGCTGCTGAAAAATTGACGGCCGACTCAAAATGCCGTCTAGGGTTCGCAGTTTTCGTGACAAGGGGAGAGTTTTAGTTGTATCCGCTGCGGCCTTTAGAACCTTTTGCAGGACAGCTTGGCGTTGACTTACGGCACTTGCATCGCCGGATTGCGCAGGCGAACTAAGTTGTAGATAGCAGCGGCAAAGGTGACGGCCCATCCCACGTTGAAGACCCCTCGCTTTGAGCGTACCTCAAAAACTTGTTAGAAGCGTTAAGCGGTGGTGACTACCATCACAGCTGCCTGTGACTTTGATCGTCGCCCTCCGGACGAATTTCCGGTATCAAAGCGCATTGCGTAATCTTGGGCGCAGATGGCGCGGGGCGTATAGCGCAGGGAACGGGAAACTTGTTAAAGGACGTCGAACACCTCATTCGGCTGGCGGCCGTCATGGTCGTAGCGCTGGTCGCGTTCGTGATCCTGCGCGTTACGGTCGTGCCTCGCAGTTTTGGTCAGTATGGTCACTATCGTGGGGCGGCGATCGGCGAGGTCGCCTCGCGCCCGGTTGCGTTTGCCGGGCACGCCACGTGTGAAGCTTGCCATACCGACGTCGTCGATCAGAAAAAGCTTGGCAAGCACGTGGTTCTTGCTTGCGAGACTTGCCACGGGGCCCTGGCCAAGCACGCGGACGATCCCGGCTCTGTGCAACCCAAGAAGCTGGACACAGCCGTGGTGTGTGCGCGCTGTCACGAGGCCAACGCCGCCAAACCGAAGGACTTTCCGCAGGTTGCCACGGCGGATCACTCCGGAGGGCTTCCCTGCGACACCTGTCATCAGCCTCACCGGCCCAAGATTGAGACAGCGAAAGCTGAGACGGGGGGAAAGAAATAATGGAAATCACCCGCCGTCGATTGCTGGTGCTGTTGCCCGCGGCTGCCGTGGCGTGGAAATTCGTTCTCGCCGGAACCCCGGAGGCTTCGCCCAACTACAAGCTGACCGAGCACTGGTGGAGCATGTTAATTGACATTCCCAAATGCATCGGTTGCGGCAGTTGTGTGCGCGCCTGCGCCGAGGAGAACGACGTTCCCGAGGGCTACTACCGCACCTGGATTGAGCGCTACCATGTGGCCGACTGGCGGATTGAGCGACCCGAAGTGGAATCGCCGGACGGCGGCAAGAACGGATTTCCACCACACGCCGACGACGGCGGCAAGAACTTCTTCGTTCCCAAGCTCTGCAATCACTGCGCGGATTCTCCCTGCACGCAGGTTTGTCCGGTGGGCGCCACGTTCGTCACGCCGGATGGAGTGGTGCTGGTGGACAAGAGCTATTGCCTGGGCTGCCGCTACTGCGTTCAGGCGTGCCCCTATGGGTGCCGCTTCATCAATCCCAAGAGCCACACGGCGGAGAAATGCACGCTGTGCTATCACCGCATCACCAAGGGATTGACGACCGCGTGCTGCGAGGTCTGCCCTACGGGCGCGCGGCAGTTGGCCGACCTGAAGAATCCTAAAGATCCGATTCATGAGTTTTTGAGGACGCACATGGTTCAAGTTTTGAAACCGCACATGGCTACCGGGGCGAAGGTCTTTTACAACGGCATTGACGGTTCGGTGCGATAAGGAGGCTCGTGCAGATACCCGTGGAAGGTTTTATGTACCCGAACGAAGTGGAGCTCCAGTGGAGTATCCTGATCGTTCTTTATCCCTTCATCACGGGACTGGTGGCGGGTGCGTTCATTCTGGCTTCGCTGGAACGCGTCTTCCGGGTGGAGGAGGTGAAGCCAACCTACCGGCTGGCCCTGCTCACGGCACTCGCCTTCCTGCTGGTGGCCCCTCTGCCGCTGCAATTGCACCTGGGGCATCCCGAACGCTCGCTCGAAATGTATCTGACGCCGCACCGCTCCTCCGCCATGGCGATGTTCGGCTTTGTCTATCTGTGGTACCTGATGGCGGTGCTGCTCCTGGAGATCTGGCTCGACTACCGGCATGACATTGTTGTGCTGTCTCAGACCGAGAAGGGCTGGAAGCGCCGGGTCTATCGTGCCCTTACTTTAGGCTCCATCAACGTCAGTGAACGCTCGCTGCACATTGATGAAAGACTTGGGTATTTCATCACGCTGATTGGAATTCCTTCCGCGTTTCTTCTGCACGGATATGTCGGCTTTATTTTTGGCTCGGTCAAGGCAAACCCCTGGTGGTCGTCGCCGCTGATGCCAATCGTATTCATTTTCTCGGCCATGGTGTCCGGCATCGCCGCAGTCATGTTGCTTTATATGTTCTCGACGCGGCTGCGCCGGAGAGAAATCGACATGCGCTGCCTGGATAAGATCGCGCAGTATCTGTTTTACACTTTCGTGATCGATTTCAGCCTGGAGATGCTGGACTTGCTACAGCGAATCTATGAAGCCGATGAGTCGTTCCGCAGCCTGGATTTTATGGTGCATACTCGCTTGTGGGTATCCCAGGTGATCGTCCAGATCCTGCTGGGCACGGTGACGCCGATCGCGCTGCTGGGCCTGATCCAGGTTCTGAGGTTGAGTGACATTGCACGCAAACGGATGTACGCACTGGCTGGATGCTTGACCATGATCGGCATTTTTGCGATGCGCTGGAATGTGGTGATCGGCGGCCAGTTGTTTTCCAAAAGCTTCCTTGGCTACACGACGTACAAGATGAGCTTCGCTACGAGGGAGGGGTTGTTACCCGCGGTCGCGCTCATGATTCTTCCTTTCATCATTCTGTGGGTCCTGGTAAGACTCCTGCCACCCTGGCAGGAATCAGCCTCTTTCCCAGGCCCCGGCGCCGCTCCAGCACACGGAACCGACTAGGCCTTACTGGATCGGGCAGATGCGGAGAAGCGAATGCCACAACCTTTCGACGGAAGCGCATCGGATGTGGAACGACTGAGCGAACAGCTGCGGGAGTTGGAACGCCGGGTTTCTGTATTGGAGGGGCAGCCTGGAATTGAGGGTCGAACCACTCTCGCACCTGGGAGTGGCGAACTGCTGAACGCGCGGCCTCGCGAGATGCAGCGGGGCTTTCTGGCCGCGAGTGTGCCCGCCGGGATAGTTCCCGTATTCGGCAAGGCGGTTCTGGGAATGGCGGGGGCGTACCTGCTGCGTGCGGTCGCTGAATCCGGGACCGTGGTGCGGTTACCCGTCCTGCTGGTCGCCATCGTGTACGCCATCCTTTGGCTGCTCTGGGCAATCAGGACTCACTCCACCAATCATTTTGCCAGCATCACCTACGCAATTACAGCAGCACTGATCCTGTCGCCACTGCTCTGGGAATCGACCGTGCGCTTTCAGGTCATGGGGCCGGCTTTCACAGCCGCGGTGCTGGTTACCTTCGTTGTGCTTGCCTGGGCACTGGCCTGGCGGCAAAACCTGCAAGCGATCCCGTGGGTGGCGACTCTGGCGTCGGTAGTCACGGCTCTGGCTCTCATCATCGCGACCCGCGACCTTGTGCCCTGTACGGTTGCTTTGCTTGCTATGGCCTTGGCGGCCGAGGTGGATGTTTGCGCCGGACACCAGCTTAACGTGCGAGCGGTTCCAGCGATTGCGGTGGATTTCGCCGTGTGGTTGCTTGTCTATCTGATGACCTCACCTGATGGCGTTCCTCCGGAATACCGGCCCGTCGGATCAGCGACCATCACAACGCTGTGCCTGGCACTGCTTGCGATCTACGGGGGAAGCATTGCGCTGCGCAGCCTTGGGTTGCGCCATCGGCTGACGATCTTTGAAATCGCGCAGGGAATTGTGGTGTTTGTGCTGGTGACTTTTGGGACGGTTCGCGCAACTCCCCGCGCGGCGGCGGCGCTCGGCGTCATTTTCCTGTTGGTTGCGGGGGTTTGCTACTGGGGCGCGTTGTCGCGGTTCACTGCTGAAGAACAGAAACGAAATCGGCGTGTGTACGCGACCTACGCGGTCGCCCTTCTGCTGGCCGGCACCCTGCTGCTCTTTCCCGCGGGCTTTCAGGCTCCGTTCCTGGGCGTGGCTGCCGTGGGGGCAGCTTTCTTGTACAGGCGGACGGGCAAGCTTAGCCTCGGCCTGCACGTCTCATTCTACTTGCTGGCGGCGTCGATCCTATCTGGCCTTCTGAATCTTGCGGGCAACGCTCTGGCCGGGACCGTTCCGTCCGCCTTGGACGCGGGTCCGTGGGTTATCGCCGTTTCCGCTGTTCTCTGCTACGCGGCCGGATCGGGGGCCTCGGCGGACCAGTCGGCCGATCCAGGGAAAACACGGCTGCTCTGGGTCGTGCCCTGCGTGTTGGTGGCTGGCCTGGGAGCGGCGCTGGCAGTGATGGCGTGTGTCAGGCTGGCTTCGACCAGCGCGACGCTGAGTGCGTCGCGTCTTTCGGTTATCCGGACAGTGGTGATTTGCTCGGCCGCTCTCGTACTCGGTTTCAGCGGTTCGCGCTGGAAACGCGCGGAATTACTGTGGGTCGCGTATTTAGCCATTACGTTCGGCACGCTCAAGCTACTTTTTGAGGATCTTCGTTTCGGCAACGCGGCTTCGCTGGTGGCATCACTCTTGTTCTACGGACTGATCTTGATCCTGATTCCGCGGCTGACACGATCGACCCGCGATGGGTCCTGACTTCGGCTCTGTTGTCGTGAAGAACCTCGGAAAGCGGCTTTGTCACGCGGCAGCTTTCGCACGCCGATGCCCTGCTCTCGCCATTTGAAACAGACAAGGTGTCCAGAGTGAACCGCACATCACAATCCTTGGCAGGCTCGGCTTCCCACCGATCCTGCCTGCGTTTGTGCTGAGGCTTAGAGGGAAGGTCAGTAGTGACCTTTCCGTGTCGCCATTCCGCCTTCACGCAGTTGAGCCTCACTTGGACTGTTCGCCAACGACAACGGTCAACGTATCAATCTCGTACGGGTCGAACTGAAGAACACTCTGCTCCCCCTTCGGGGTCTCTTCTTCAAGCAAGTTGGTTGCGTGAAACCTGCGCTCTTGTCCGAGAAATCGCAAAGAGCTGCTTGTAGCCTTTCCTTGTATCTCGAAAGCCCGCACCACGATGTTTTCTCCTGACTCAGACTTCTTGATTGCAGTGAGCACCAGGTTATCCGCGCCCAGCGAGAAAAAAGATTGCTCAGGCGGAAGCAGTTTGTCGGAAAGCGGATTCAGGGCGACCACGGGAATCAGCGGCGCGGAGAGGGCCATTCCGGCGCGCCAGGATTTTTGAGCCGTCCAATCTCCTTTGCCGGAAGTGAAGGAGAAACGAAAAATATAAACGCCGGCCGGGGGACGCAACGCGGGTAACGTTTGCCCGTCCTTCGCCGTCACCGCGGGCGTGAAGCGCGTGCCACGCAACATCTCTGCGCGCACCGCCCTGTCACTCACGGCGACCAGATTGTGATCGGCACTAACGGTGAAGCCCCAGTCCCTGGTGCCGGCAAACACCCAACCCTGAATCTGCCGCCACTGTTTCCAGATCTGGGGCGCGACTTCATCTCCATTGCGCGGGCCGGCCTGCGGCATGATGTCCGGCGTTGCGGCGGCGCCGTATGGAATGCCGACGCGCGCCTCGGCATCTTTCTGCAGAATGGGGAAGATTTGTTCGATGTTCATGGAGCGGCCCGCCTTCCAGTCGATCGTGTCCTCGATATCAATTTGCTTGAGATCGCGATACATGGTGAGCCGCTGGGTGGTGGGAACGCCGCCGAGATTGCCGTCGATGCGCACAACGGTGCGGACCGTGCTGTTCTCTTCGACGGCGATCAAAGCTACGGAGTTGATGATGGTGCGGCCGCTGGGAAGAATGATGTTCTGATCGTCGCCGCCGCGTTCTTCGACGGCGGAAATCTCCAGACCCTTGCTTACCCACTGCTGCAATTGCTTGTCAAACACGTCAATTCGACCAGTCGCGCGGTCCACCGAAACCTGGTAAAAGGCATTCTCCAGAACGTCGGCTCCGAGGGCATCCTTGTTGTCCCTGGCTAAATCGTCAGTCTGCAGTTTCACCTCGCAAGCATTCGGAAACGTTTGCGACTCGCTGGCGGGAACCAGGTAATAGGTCTTGTAGCCAACCGAGGGCACCTGCGCGGCAGTGAATACCAGATCCAGCGCGCGCGAGCTGCCGTCTGTGTACTGCTCCACCTGGAACGGAATCGCTGCGCCTTTTTCATCCTGCAAGCGCAATCCTTTTTTATAGTCGTCGATGTCGGACGTGATCACATCGCCGAACAACGTCACGTGAGTTTGCACGAAGTTGTCGCGCCTCCAGCTGAGCGGGTTGAACACGACGATCGGCGTGCTGCGAGGAAATGCCGTTTGCACGCGCTCGGCGATGTTGCGCAAGGAGTCGCGAAGAATCTGGCCTGCTCCCAGCCAGGCCGATCGGGCGTGGCCAAGTTTACGCTCGTCGCCAATTTCGCCACCCTGGCCGTCGTTGTTATGGTCCAGGGATAGCAGGTTTTCTTTCCACAAGGACTCGAACGTCTTGTCCGGATACGGAGCATAACCGAGCGCGTCATTGACGGCCGCAAATTTTTCGGCGCTGACCAGCGCGTCGGTGGCCGAAAGCGCGGAAGTCCATAGCGGTATCAGCGAGGTCGTGATGTTGGCCCAAGATGAGGGAATTTCGCCCGCCAACTCGGGAATATTCGGGGTGGCGGCGGCGGCGCGGAAAAACTCCTGCGGCGTGGCCAAGCGGAAATGCAGAGGAGCCAGTCGTTGATTGAGCACGGGGATATTGTCAATCACCTTCTCGCTGGGCGCGTAAAGATCCATCCCCCAGTTTATGAAGATGGGACTCGAGGTAGTGACGGAGACATCTTTTACATCTTTGCCAATGTTGTCGAGGCGCTTCTGGGTCATTTCTTGATGCAAACCTAAGTCCACGCCCCACCAGTATCCGTGAATGGCGTTCCAGACCAGCGCGCTGGAACCGTCGGGCGCTTTCCAGCGGAACAGCGGCAGGTCGCGGGGTCCCATGCGCGTCATCACCATGTAGGGAACGCCGGCCTGGCGCAGGATTTGCGGATACTGGCGGGTGAAGCCGGGAATATCGCTGAGCTGCGCGACTGTGGGATCGACCCCGAACACTTCACGTGCGAACCGTTTTCCGTAAATCAGATTGCGGACCAGGGCTTCATCGCGGGTTTGGTTCTGATAGATTTCCGCCCATAAGGGCGCAATCTCAATCCGGCCCTGCTTCACCAGTTCATGGAGGTTCTCCAGTTCCTTTGTGCCGCGATGGCTATCCACGAAGTTGGCAAGGAAATTATCGGCTTCGAGATGGTAGCGATATTGCGGGTAACGCATGGCCAATTGAATGGCTTTGCTGATAACGTAATTGCCCCGGCTGAGACATTCTTCCTGCGTGCATGCCCAATAGAGATCGAGATGCGAAAAGGGCACCACGTAGATTTCCGAGTTGGCGGCCGATTGCTGAGCCAGCGACGCGGGCGACGAAAGAACACCGAGCAAAAGACCGCTTATAAGAAATGCTATTCGTACCCTGTGAATTCTTGTCATCTGTGCTCCACTGCCGCTCCTGTTTCTTCCTTCATTCTGATGTTTCCGCCACAATGACTAGCATTAAACCAGACTGGCATCGTGGATCATCCCTTGGCGTAAAGCGACGACGTTGAGTCGGGACACAGGGTCTCTTTCCCGTGGGCACTAGTTGACAAGCGTGCCGGTGGGCTCAAGTGATTCTTATGATGTGGAGGCTGCATTGAATTCTCCTCCGTGGGCACCCCGTCATCCGCATTCCAACTTAACTGCACAACCTGCCCACGACAAGCCCCATTGCTCGCACTGCAACGAGTGCCGGGAGGAAATAATCTCAATATCAACCCTCCGTTCGGTGGTACGTTTGGACGATACCAAATCGCCTACTCGACCCTCGAAATGTTTCGGTGACTCTCGATACGATCACGCGGGCGGCGCGGGCGCTAGGAAAAATGTGCAGTCATTCGCGTGCCCGATCTAAAGGTCAGCCGCGCCGACACTTAAACAGTTCTGAAGCCAGACCGTTCTGTGCCGAAAAGGAGGCTCGTGGGCATCATAGAAGGTTTCCTGCTGACGGTTCTCGCTGGAAGCATGATGGGTGCGAATCTGGCGCCACTGAAACGCATACGGATCTGGAAATGGGAGAATTTCTGGTTCGTTTATTCGATCGTTTCCCTTCTTCTCGTACCTTTCGCCCTCGCCTTTCTCCTGCTGCCGCATCTCGCGACGGTTTACTCGTCGCAGCCTCTGAGCACTCTCCTAAGACCGTTTCTGTACGGAGCCCTGTGGGGTGTTGCGCAACTGGGAGCTGGTATTTGCGTGGATAAAATCGGCATCGCCCTGACCGGCTCGATTTTGAATGGCCTCTGCGCTGCGTTTGGAGCGCTCACGCCGCTGGTGCTGCAGCATGCTGATTTGCTTTCGCAGTCCAGTGGCCTCTTACTCCTGGGCGGCATCGCGGTGATGCTTGTGGGTGTTACTCTCTGCGGCTGGGCCGGCTTCCAGCGTGAACAATCTACCAACGCCGCGGCGGCCACGAAACGCGCCCAGGGAGTTTACTTTCTGGTCATGGCTCTCGCGGTTGTGTCCGGGTTCTTGGCGGCGTTACTCAACATAGCTTTGGCATTCGGTGGAGATATTGTTCAGGCGGCGCGTGCCCAGGGAGCGCCTGCCGCCTGGGCAGTCTTCTCGGTTTGGCCAGTCGCATTGCTGGGCGGCCTGATGATTAACCTCGCGTATTGCATGTATTTGCTGTGGCGCAACAAGACATGGGGTATTTTCTTGGCCAAACCCGTGGAAATCGGCTACCCAATCCTTGGCGGTTCCATCTGGATGATTGCGATTGCGATTTATAGCAGCGGAACCGTCTTTCTTGGAATTCTCGGAGTCTCTGTGGGCTGGGCGTTATTCCAGATAACCATGCTCTTGTCTGGAAACCTGGTGGGAATATGGATCGGCGAGTGGCGGTCGAGCGCGCGGAGAATTTTCAGTGTGAACCTTGCTGGCGTAGCCGTGCTGCTTGTGGCCACAGGAATGATGGGCGCAGCAAACTACTATGCGCATTAACCTGCCGGTTTGCGATTGTACAATGCCTCGGCCATAGGCACATTGATCCCTTCGAAAAGTCTGTGCGGCCTTTCTAGGCGGAGGAAAAACGCCAGATGTCGAAACGCATTTCGCCTGAAAAGCTGACGAAATTCTGCATCGAGTCGTTGCTCAAAACCGGGGTCACGCCGGATCACTCCCGAACCATTGCCAACGTTCTGGTCATGACTGATACCTGGGGCACTTTCTCACACGGTAGCGCCGGCCTCAAGCATTACCTTAGCGCGATGAAAAACGGCGGCATTGATCCGGCTGCGTCACCCGAAGTGGTGGCAGAAGGTGACTCATGGGCGGTGGTTGACGGCCACTCTTGCATGGGGATGTTGAGTTGTTCGCTGGCCATGACCTCAGCCGTTGAGAAGGCACGCAAAACCACGATCTCCTGGGTCGGAGTGCGGAATAGCAGTCATTTTGGAGCGGCTGGATACTACGCCAATATGGCGGTTGACCAGGACATGATTGGGATCGCTATGAGTAACGCCGACCCGAACATGGTCGTTCCCGGGGCTCGCGGGCATGTCATTGGAAATAATCCGATGGCCTATGCGGTCCCCGCCGGCGATGAATTCCCTCTCCTTCTCGACATCGCGCTGAGCGCCGTGGCTGCCGGCAAGATCTACACAATGAAAGCGCTGGGGCAATCGATTCCGTCCACTTGGATTACCGACGCCGAGGGATTACCTACTTCCGACGCTGGAAGCTGGCCACGTGCCGGCTCCATGATGCCGATGGCGGGTCATAAAGGATATGGCATCGCTCTCCTGATTGAGGTTTTGGCTGGGGTCTTGCCTGGCGCGGGGGTGCTAAGTGAAGTGAAGAGCTGGGTGTGGAACTCAGGTGAGATTTCCCACCTTGGACAAGCCTTCATGGCTATCAATGTAGGGGCAATTATCCCGATCGAGGTTTTCAAGCATCACGTCGATCATGTGATTCGACAGATTCGGCAGTCCCCAAGGGCAAAGGGTTCGGAACGCATTTACGTGCCAGGGGAGATCGAGTGGGAAAAGAGAGGAGACGCGCTGAAGAATGGGATTCCACTTCCTGACCTGGTTCTAGCGGACCTTAACAGCATCGGCAAGCAGCTTGGCCTGGATACGCACCTGCTGGAATGAGGCGCACCAATTCACTCCTTCACTCTCTTCTCAGCCATTGCAACGCAGAAAAGATCGCGAGACAGAGCCTCCCGAGTGGCATTTTCCACGAGTTCCGGGCGCTAGACCAACGCACCAGCCGGACGTTTGCCCAACAAGATGTCGCGGGCTGCTTCGGCCGCCTGAATCTGCAGCAGTTCCACAGCGCGGGTGGAAACGGACGCAGCATGACTGGTCAGAATCAAGTTCGGCGGCGGCTGGGCTAAGTCTTGTAACGCCTTGTGTCCGCGGGCTCAGCACCAGATTCGAGGACAGTCGGCACTGACCGTTGCCATTTCAGCCGATTGAACAAAGGGCTTGGCTCATTCTTTCGATGATATAACAGCCGGTGCTATGAATTTGCTGGCCATGCGAAGGCACTTCGGAAAACAGCCTGGTTAAATTTTTAGGAGCATCCAGATGACTTTGATCTCCCGCCGCGATGCAAGCAAGATTTTGTTGGCAGGTTCCACAGGCTTGGTCATGGGGACCAAGAATATTTGGGCAGCCGGGCCGGGACAAACCGTCTCTTCCCAGTCCGCAGGTAAAGGCGCGAAGCCAGCACCGCCACCAACTTCTCGCCCGGCGGGCCGGAATGCGGCGGTGGACACATCGAAGCGGGAGAATGAAAGTCCCGATTCCCTTTGGTCGGACATCCTTTTGACAGATGGCCCCGAGCCAATCGTCAGCTATCGCACCGGCTGGGTGGTGTACGAAGAATCGCTCACAAAAGGACAGTTCGTCGGCCGCGGATGGAACGGAGCGGGATACATTAATTTCTACGATGGGCGACTCAATCCGGCAGAATACCCGACGCCGCAAGCGTTCCGCCTGGAAATCGACGGACAGTTGCTGGCCACGGATTGGAAATGGGGCGGGCTGGGAAGGCACCTTCAACCGACGCCAATTCACAGTCCGTGATCACGCTTGAGCACACTGTCCGCCCCGTAACAGTCAAGGTTCATACCAAGTTGGACGGAACGGCTGTCCTGACTCGCTGGCTTGAGGTCACCAATACCGGGAAACAACTGGCAGCGTTGGCCGTGGCTTGCCCCTGGAGTGGGGTGCTGCGCAAGACGGACCGCTGGCGGTCCCATCTAGAGGGCACTCCGCTACCCTTGTACTCCATCGGATATTTCGACAGCTCACTGTGGGGACGGGAAGGTGAATTCCATTGGCACGATATGCCCGAAGCCGGATATCGCGTGGACGGGCGATATCGTCGCGGCCGCTACCGTCATCCCATGTTCATGCTGCGTAACAACGCCACGGGCGAGCTTTTCATAGGTCAGTTGGCTTGGACGGGAGGATACAGCTTTGACTTTGACCTCGATCCGGAAATCGGCGAGGCTGCAGGGTTGGACTATGCCGCAGCCTTGACCTTCAGCGCGGGTCCCGATGCTCCTTCCCCTTTGCGCATGATCGCCCCCGGCGAGACCGTAACCACCCCCGAAATGCACTTAGGACTTGTGTTTGGCGATCTCGACGCCGCCGTTCAGGCTATGCACACGCACCTGCGGCGCAGCGTGTTCCTGCCACAAGCGCGGGGACGAGCGGCCTGGGTAGAGTCCGGAATCGGTCCCGAGATCGAGATCACACCTGAGCAGGTGAACCACGCCATCGACGTAGCAATAGAGGTTGGGGCCGAAGTCTTCTTTATTGATGCCAGTTGGTACGCGGCCCCGCAAAGTGACTGGTGGGCGACGGTCGGCGACTGGGACGTGGATCGGCATCGTTTTCCCGAAGGAGTGAAGCCATTCCGCGACCGGGTTCACGCTGCTGGCATGCTTTGGGGACTCTGGATGGACGCGGAACGAATTGGGGACAACAGTCGTGTGGCCAAGGAACATCCAGATTGGCTGGCCATGAACTACGAGGGCGAAAGGAAAATGGGGGGCCTGCTGGACCTTACCAATCCCGAGGCTGCCCAATGGATGGAGAAACAGATCATCCGCGTCATCGAAGAAAACCAGTTGGATTTCTTCCGGCTGGACTACAACACCCTGCCGGGACGCGGCATTAAGGCCGTTCATGACGGCTTCATAGAAAACGGCTACTGGCGCTACTACGACACTTTGTACGGGATATACGACCGGCTAAGGGCCCGATTCCCCAAGGTGGTCTTCGAGAACTGTGCCGGTGGGCGGCCGCACCGATATCGGCATGGTGAGAAGGTTCGGTCATACAGACATCACCGATTGGCAGATTGCCCCGCGCTCCTTCACCATCACGAATGGCATGACCATGGCGCTCCCGCCGGAGTATGTGGATCGGCTGATCGGCGGCCAAGACGGCCAGTCCGCGGCCGAATTCGATTTCCAGGCGCGACTGCTGCTTTTTCTCCAGCCGAAATTTGGTTTCTTATATCCCATGGGTTCTCAACCAAATCCTGTTTTTATGCGGCGCATCAAGCGTTGGGTGGATCTTTACAAGAACTTTGTCCGGCCTTTCATCGACACTAGCCGGATTTACCACCATACCCCCGAGGTAGCAGGAACCGATCCGCACGGCTGGGGAGTTCTGGAACTCGCCTCCGAGGACCGCGCGCGGGCCATCTGCGCATTGTTCCAACTCTCTGCACCCATCCAGCCGGAATATGAATTGAGATTGCGCGGTCTCGATGTAGCGCGACGCTATCGCGTAACGTTCGACAATTCGGGTCAGAGCACCATGGTGGATGGCTTTACCCTAATGGAGCAAGGCATCACAGTTCGCCTCGAAGGCGCCTTGACGTTGGAACTATTGGTTCTCGAGGCGGGGTAGGAGCCGCGCATTCAGATACGCTCGGCTTGTCCGGTCCAAAACCTGCCGCTAGAAATCGCGGAAGAAACCTCCAGCGCTCCAGCCGCCATCAACACACAAGACTTGCCCGGTGATGTAGCCGCTCTCGGGAGCGGCGAAAAAAAGCACCGCGTGAGCCATTTCCTCTACCGTTCCGGCCCGCCCCAGAGGTATGTGGCTAAGCAGTGCCTTGACGCGGTCCTTTTGGAGTGCATTTTCACTGTAGAAAAGCTGTTTTGTACCTTCTGTCACGGTGGACCCTGGAGCAACGCAATTCACCAGAATCCCGTGCTCCCCGAGTTCGATCGCCAACGTGCGGGTCAGATGGACCACCCCGGCTTTGGCTGCTGTAAACGCGCACTGTAACCGGGCCGGGATTACCCCCAGGACCGACGAGATATTGATGATGCGCCCGCCGCTGCCATGTTTCAGCATTACTTGCGCCGCCGCCTTGCTCACGAGATAGGTTCCCGTCAAATCGATCTTCACGATTCTTTCCCATTCTTCGAGCGGAAATTGGTCGATATTCACCCGATGTTTGAGGGTGTTGACGCCCGCATTATTCACCAGGATGTCGAGGCGGCCAAATTGTTTCACTACCTCCTCCATCGCCGAATTAACCCGCGATTCATTGCCGATGTCTATCTCCACGGCTAATGCACCTCGCGATTTGGCGGCGGCTTCTTTGACACTTGGGAAATCGATGTCGGCATAGGCGACCTGGGCGCCGTTAGCAGTGAGAGTGTCTGCAATGGACTGCCCGATGCCGCGTGCCGCCCCCGTGACCAGCGCGAATTTTCCGTTCAGATCGACTTTCATCTTGTGATTCCGTCCCCTGGATGTTTCTTACACAGTCAAAGCTTAGTTGCCGCTAAATTGTCGCGCTCCACTTTTCTGGCAACGGAGGGCCTCCAAACTCGGTTTCATTCGTTCGTTAGTAGAAATCTCATCCTTGGCGGTATATGTCACAGGGCCCGGTCCAGACGGCGTTGCGATCGACGTACCAGCCACCCGCCTGCCACTCCGACGTTGGCGCGCAGGCTGGCCGCGAGTTTGAACATCTTCTCAGCCATCCATGACCGGCATTGGCAGAACTTGCGGTCGCCTAGTCTAGCGTTCGCCCCTGTCTATTGGAGCGCGATGGACTCGATACTCGGTCCCGGTTCGCAGACCGGCGAGAAAGTGAGCACATTGTTGGCACCGGCGCGGTCGAGCAACGCTTCAATCCAGATCGCACCCAAGGCTCCACCGCTTCCGGTGGGAGGGAACGCGATTCTGGTGGCAATCTGCCCGTTCACTCGCAGTTCGGCGTAGCGGGGTGTCTGGTCAGGATTGGCATAGTCAATCCGAACCCCGGCCATGTGAACCCGCGAAGCCACATGCGTAAAGCTGACCTCGCCCTTGCGCGTGTCTACGCCACTGGCAGCAGAGTACGTGGTAAGTCTGCGTTCGCTACCGCGAACCACGATCAAGGCCGCGTCATCCGGTTGTACGGTGGCGGAGTAAGAAGAGTGGAAGGAGCCGAGATCTTTCCGCGCCCAAAGATCCTTGACCGTGGCGGAGGAGGACTCGTCAAGTCCAAGGTCACTCCAATGCGCGGTAATCGAGGCGGCATCGCCGGTCCGGTTGAGCAGCAAGACCGCGCGCGCTCCGGCTGTCGAGAGTGCCTTGGACCACACCTCAAGTCCATCGCCATACGATGCCACTTTGACTCCTTGCAGGCCAAGCGAATCCTGGTCGACCGCAAGCACTTCCGGATTGGTAAGGGTAGCAAGCGTAGTCGCGCTCAACGTGGTGAGATCGGCACCCGCCAGCAGCGGCGCCGCCGAAATGGCCCACAGGCTCATGTGAACTCGGTTCTGCGCGTCGGTGAGGCCCGGCATCCCGACCACCATCATGTCGGGATCGTTGTAGAAGCCGGTGTGTTGCGCTTCGGGATGAATGCCCGGGTCGAAGTTCGAGAGCACGCCGAGAAAGCTGGCCAGCCGGCCGCTGTGCTTGTGGTGCGGCACGATGGGAGCTACAATATCGCCGCTCGTGCGCCAGATGTCTGCGGGCGCACCCCCGAGGTTTGGTGCCCAGGTCCACGGGCTGTTGTTGCCCCAGTCGCAAATGGAAAAGTAAAGCCGGTGTCCGGTAACCGCCTCGGCTTTGGCGATCGCTCTGGCGATCTCAGCGTATTGCACCGCCGGATCGAGTTTCTCCTTGTCGCCGCCGCACCAGTCCACCTTCACATAGTCGAATCCCCACTTGGCGAATTGCAGAAAGTCCTGCTCGTAATGCCCTTCGCTTCCAACGTGCTGATAGACAGGGCCGAGGTCCGGGTACATGCTGCATCCTTCCGTGCCTGCATCGGTGTAGATACCGGCCTTCAATCCCAGTCCATGAATATAACGGACGATGTTGGCCATGTCTCCGGCGCGCTCGCCAGGAGCTAGGGCCGGCCAGGTCTTGGCATCGACCACGATGTTGCCCTCCGCATCGCGCTCGCCCAGCCACCAGCCTTCGTCGATGTTGACGTATTGATAGCCCGCGCTCGCCATGCCCTTGGAGACCATGGCCTTGGCCTGATCCATGATGATCTGGGAATCGACGGTGTTTGAAAAGCTGTTCCAGGAAGACCAGCCCATGGGTGGAGGAGTGACTGGAATGAGCTTTGCGGCGCTCTCCGCCCGTATATCGCCGTACCCGCACAAAATCATGCCCGTGATCGCCAGAACAAGTACGAGCGTGTACGGCGCTGCTCTCCGATCTCGCAATTTCCGCATCCTGACTCCTCAGTAGTTGAGTAACACTACGCCGGACTACTGGTCAATCCCCTGGTTTGCACGGGACCTCGTTTTCGTATACCGCGCCGCCCTTCATTACGAACTTCACTTTTTGCAGAACGGCGATGTCTTGTAACGGATTGCCGGGAACAGCGATGATGTCGGCCAAGTAGCCCGGTTTCATCACTCCGATCTGCCCCTGCCAACCAAGGAGTCTTGCGCCGTTAAGCAGGTCGGCTTGCAGCGCAGCCAGCGGCGTCATCCCGTACCTCACCATGAGCACCAACTCCCGGGCCTGCGTGCCGTGCGGAAACGGGCCCACATCCGATCCAATTGCCATGGGTACCCCTGCCGCCAGCTGCTTCCGAAACTCCTGAGCATGAAGGTCAAGTATCTGGCGCTCATGCGCCGCTTGCGTCGGAGAAGCCGCGTGATCGGCAAAGTACTCGGAAATCGTGAATGTAGGTACGGCGAAGATCTGTTTTTCACGCATCAACCGCATGGTCTCATCACTCAGTTGGTAGGCGTGATCGATCGACATAACGCCCGCCCGTACCGCATACAGAGTGCCTGGCTCCCCGGTGGCATGGACAGCGACGCCCTTGCTGGTGCGTGCTGCCTCCTGCACGGCGGCGCTGAGTTCGGCCTCGGTATATTGATAGGGCGTAGCGAGGTGACCATCACCTAAGGAGTCAGGGCCGGTTTCGTAGATCTTGATGAAATCGGCGCCTTCCTTGACCTGCTGGCGGATCACCGCCACCAACTCCGCCGCGTTGTTGGCATAGGTGGCATTCGAGAGCACATGTTCCTGAGGATTGAAATGGAGAGCATCTTCGTGCCCACCGAGGATATCTACTGCATTGCCGCTGATACGCAGGCGAGGTCCCGGAATCAGACCTTGATCAATTGCATTGCGCACCGCTGTATCGGCTGAACCTGCTCCCTCCGTCCCCATGTCACGTTCCGCTGTGAAGCCTGCCATCAGGTCTGCACGAGCGGCCAGCACCGCCAGAATCGTACGCTGCGGCACCGATTCTTCAACTGTCTGCAAATCTTCTGCACCAGGATGCAGGAACAGGTGGACATGTGCATCGATCAGGCCCGGCAACAAAGTGCTGTCGCCTAAATCGATCATCTCTGCCCCAGCCGGATGGGTTACGGCCGAGCCAACCTCCGCAATCCGTTCGCCTTGTACCAGCACCTCGCCCGGTTTCAGTAACTGTCCAGTGTCGATTTCCAGCAAACGCGCGGCATGCAGCACAATGGGGCGCGTCGAGGTAGCTCCGGACTGCGCCGAAGCAGAAGAGGTAAGAGCGAAAAAGAGTGCGACAAGGAGCCCCGTAGAGGACGGTCGATTTGTTGTCATGATGGGACGCGATGGTACCACTTTTTTAGTGGGGCACAGCGCCTCTTCAGTAGACTCACAAACTTGCACTGGGCCGAACTAGGATGACAGCCGACTGGTAGGTTTTTCCTACCGCTCCGTGAAACTACGCCACGGCAGTCAGCCCGGAAGACGCCGCCCGTTCCATTTCCGTCATCGAAGCTCCGCTCAGCAAGAGACCGTTCACGGCCAAACCTGCACCGGTGGAACTTCGGGTAAAGGCGCGCAAGTTGCCTTCCTGGCGTGCCGAAGATGGCGCCGCGAACCCAGTTCCGCCTAGCCCCATTTCCAGCGACCAGCCCGAGGAGTCCATAACCCTGGTCCCCTATGCCGCAGCCAAGCTTCGCATCACTGCTTTTCCACAACTCCAATCTGGAGGATAGTAAGGATCAGGCTTGTCCTCTGACCCCGAGCGGTGTCGGCATCTTTTCGATTGCACGAAGTCAGCCGGGAAAGCGGAAGCTAGGGATCTGTTGCAAGAATCCGGGGCGGGTCCATTTATACTTTAGGAAAAACAAAAAAGTGATGATTTCCGGATGCCCCACCTTCCCCGGGGCCGAAGACATGCCAAGACGTGTCCTACGCCAAAAGCGAGGCCCCATACCGCAGCCCGGCGGCAAATTCGGCGGGGGAGAGTGCTCGAGCTCGATTCGTGCGGATTGCCTATCTTGGTTGCATGCGAACTTGAACGACCGGCGCTGGAGGGAATGAACCAGAACCCCGGAGAGACTGCCAGATGACTCGATTCAATTCGGCTTCAGGTGCGCGATCCGGATGAGTAAAGTCCCATCGCAAGGACTCTTTCGCGCCGGGCGCGCTCGCAGTATTCATCTCGGCAAGGGAGATGGCAGGTTGAAGGGCAGTGTAGGGGTCGAGCACGGGCTGCGAGTCGAAATCCGCTAGAAGACTGGGAGCCCGATCATCGAGGAATGTGAGGCTTCCCATTCCCAGGATTTGCTCCATTGTCTTGAGTGCCGAAGCGGTCTGAAAATGCTTGTGCTCAACCATGTGGCGGTGGGTGAAAGGAGAAATCGTGAGCAGAACCGAGCGATGCGCGTCCACGTGGTCGGGACCGTCCTGGGCATCATCTTCCAGAACGAAGATCACACTGTGTGGCCAGAAGCGGCTGTGGGAAATGGTTTCGACAATCCTGCCCAAAGCGAGATCATTGTCGGCAACCATGGCTCGAGGTGTGGGATAGCCGGGGCGAGTCCCGCAGGTGTGGTCGTTCGGCAAGTGGATAATGCTCAACCGAGGAAGATTGCCGTCCGCTTCGAACGCGCGGAATTCTTTCTGCCATTCATCGACGCGTTCCTGGTCGGTCACGTCGCCAATTTCGTCGCGGTAGTAGGGATCGAAATGATTCTTGAGTCCGGCCAGATACACCACATCCTTGTTCTTATCTTTTGTGTCGTGGATGCCCCACTCTCCGTAGTCGCGATACGTGATCCCGAGTTTCTTGGCGCGATCCCAGAGAAAGCCGGACGCCGGAGCTGCGATGGGATGATCGTGGTCTTCGTCTCCGTCGTAGGGTGCGTCGAAGGCGGACTCGGCGTGGCCGGAGTAGGTGGTGGTCCAGAGTCTCGCGACATAATCGGTCGCAGTGGCAGCCATGGACCAGAAGTGGCCATCGGCGCTCACATCCCCATCGACGAAAAAATTGTCGTAGAGAATAAAATCGCGCGCCAGCACGTGATGGTTCGGAGTATTGGCTTCTCCAAACAGAACCAGGCGCGAATCTCCATTTCCCTGCGGAATATCGCCCAGCACCTGGTCGTAGGTGCGATTCTCTTTCAGGACGTAGAAAACGTACTGAATTGGCCCCGGTTTGGAATCGGCCGCGGAGAAATGAGCGATCTGTTCTTTCCCCAATGCCTCTTCGGCAGGCGCAGCGCCGTAGACTTCACGGCGAAGAGTGGTCGCTTTCACTTCGCGAAGCTGAGCGGCTGAGTATGCCTCAATCGCTCCACCGATCACAGTGCCGATTTTGGGATATTCTGTCGCGGTAGCGCCCGGCGGGGCATTGGGACCGGTGACCCGGTTTCGGCCATCCGCGATGAATAGTGTTCTTGAGCGGGCAGAAAAGAACAACGCCGTGGGATAGGCCGCCACGCGAAACAGATTGCTGAATGAATACTCGATCTGTTTTCCGGATTGGATGTGAAAGACCGCAACCGAATTGACCGTGGACAGTGCGACATAGATGTTCCCAGTCGTGGCGTCCGTGGCCAGGGCAACCGGCTGCGCTCCCCCGACCGGAACGTCGGGTACGTCGAGATGAAAACGACGCACCTCGGATTGCTTGATGACGTTGATTACGGAAAGGTCGTCAGAATCCGAACACGCTACGAGCAAATGCTGCGCCTTAGGCAGGTAAAGCATATCCGCAGGATGGCTGCCCACCGGAATCAAGGCGACCCGCGCGAGGGTCGCACCATCTACGATCGCAACTGCGCTTTGCCCCCAGAGGCTGATCGCAAGTCTTCCAAGCGGAAGCTGCGTAATGGCATAGGGGTACGCACCAACCTTGGCAGAGCATAAAGTCCGGCTGTTCACGTAGTCGATTCGCATCAGAGTTTCGTTCTGGTTGCAAGCGACCCATGCTGTGCCATCGACTGCCAGAGCCAGTCCGGCGGGCAAGGAGCATTGGTCTAAGGCGATCTCACGCCTGGTCCCAAATTTTCCTGAGTCGAACGCGATCACGTAGATCGAGGAGTCCGGCGAGGAAGCGAGCAAGAGTTGGCGTTTGGCATCATAGGCAAGCCCGTACCAGGCGGCGGGAAGATCCATGCGTCCCGAGACCTTGCGCTGCAGTTCGTCGTAGATCTGGAGATAGGAGTTATGCCAGCCGGAGTTCGTGCTGACAACCCACCGCCCTTCCACTTCCAGCAGGTTGAGCGGCATATCGCCGCCGGCGATGCGATTGGAGGGGGCTGGCGCCGCGAGGTTGTCTCCTGACGCCGCAAGCGTGAACGATATGCGCAAGAGGGAGAGCGCGAAGACAAGCAAAATCTGGATCGTCTTCATAGATCCCGGCGCGTTCATGGTCAAATCGGCGTTAGAACGTGTGTTGCAGCTCATCAATTCTCCTCCGCTAATGACGAGGCGGCGGGCTGACCCTCCGGTTTCCTGAAGCTTAGAGTCGCATTGGTGATGAGTGGCTTGGCCCAGAAACCAACACTGAGAACGCACGCGAATGTCACATAGAGGAATGACACGCCCGCTCGCAAACCGAAACGATCACCGATGCGTCCAATGATGACAGGTACCACCGCTCCCCCCATAATTCCAGTACTCAAAATCCCGGCGAAGGAGCCGTGGTGCTCTGAAACCGAATTAAGTGCGAGCGAAACCAAAATTGGCCACATCACGGATGCGAAAAGGCCAATCCCGGGAAAAGCAATGAGCGAAACATTCGCCGGGCCAAATAGCGCCGCAGTCAAACACAGAATGGCTCCGAGACAAGTGCCGATCAGGACGTAGCGGCTGTCAAATATTTTCAGAAGTAACATGCCGATCAAGCAGCCGACGGTGAGCAAACCCCAGAACCATGCCACCGCGCTTGCGCCAACGCTATGTGGGTCGTAGCCGTGGTATTGGGAAAGGAATTTGGAGATCCAATCAGCCGTCCCCTGCTCCGAGCCGACATAGGCAAAGACGCAAAGGAAGAAGGCCCACACCATGGGCTTGCGAAAGAGGCCGCCATAGGTACCCAAGGACCCAGCCTGTTCGTTGAGAGTAAGCTCCACGCGGGGAAAATGACTGAAGAAAAGGACGGCAATCATCGCCAGCGTGGACACAGAGAAGATCCAATACATGGAAGCCCACGGAAGGTTCGCAGGAGTGTGCTTAGCCAGGAGCTCAAGCAGCCAATTGCCACTAGCGTGCTCGTTTCCCAGGTTCTGGACCAGATACGAATACATGTATGGACTCAGAAAAGATGCGCTGCCGAAGACCAGTTGGGCGAAAGCCGAATTGTAGGCGAAATGCTCTTCGCCTCCGGCAACCCGCAACAGCGGATTGATCGCGGTTTGCAAAGTAGCCATCCCCGATCCCATGACGAAGAGCGAGACGACTGCAACTTGATAGCTGGGGTGCAGGGCGAAGCTCAGCGAACCCGCGGTACTCGCCAGAAACGCCGCGATCATGACGGGTCTCTCGCCGAAGCGTTCAACCAGAAAACCTGCCGGAATCGACAACACTCCATAAGCAATAAAGAAAGAGAAAGGCAGGAAGGCGGCCGCCGCCAGACTTACTTTGAAGCTGATGATGATGTCGGGCACGATCGGGCCGAGAATGTTGGTCAGCAGAGACATTACAAAAAATGTCACGAAGACGATGGCCACCATGTACCGGTTTCGCGTCATGGGCGGGATATCCTCCGGCTATTCCGTGGTGGTGACTTTGGAAGACAGCTCGAAACGTCCGGCTTCGCGTCCCGTCTGCGCCGCCAGAGCCAGGGTTGCCATCTCCACCGGCAGAATCTCGAGGATGGGATGTAGGGACGGCGGTGCGGCAGGCAGAACGCAGGACGGTAACTCGGCGCCTTCGCCCACCAACTCAGCGCGTCCACTCGCCGCACGAATGTCCTCGCAGAGGTGTCCATTTAGACTGCGAGTCTTCTGAGCTCCGGCAAAGACCAGTACAAAAGTCTCGTTGCTGAGCATTTCAAATGGTCCATGACGAAATGCCGCGCTGCTCATGCCTTCTGCGTGGAAATGGTCGGACTCCTTAATGATCAGAGCTCCAGTTCCGACCGCGGCAAGCGAGGCCCCTCGGCCAACGAGGAACAGATCTCGCGTGCCTTGAAGCAACCTCAAAAACTCTTCCACATGCTCTCGCCAGTTAGCCAAATAGTCTCGAACCGCCGGCGCGGCAAGCTCCAGTTCCCGGCGGGTATGGTACAAGTCACACTGGCATATCACATCACCCAGCCACTGCAAAGCCGTTAATGATGCCAGGTAGGTCTTGCACGAAACTGAGGACTCGGGCCCAGCGTGGCTCAGGATCGTAACGTCGGCGCGCTCCGCCAGTGGGCTGGTGGGCGTGTTGGTAATCGCGATCACGGGCGACTCGCCACGATTGATCTCCAGCAGGCGAACAATTTCGGCGCTCAGTCCAGATTGAGAAACCGCGATGATCAGTGTCTGCGGATCGAGGAGGCGATTCCCGTAGTACAACAGTTCCGAAGTCTCCACCATCAGCGCGGTCAAACCCTGGTTGACCAGTTTGATGTTGAGAGGATGCAGCGCGTGAAAAGAAGAGCCCATGCCGGTGAGGACAACTAACTTGAATTTTCCTTCCTGAATTCGAGCCACGAGTTGGTGCAGAGTCTTTGAAACCTCCAGGCCAGGTAGCGTTTCATTGAGCGCACGGGGTTGGTCGAGAATATCGCGGAGGTATGGGCCTTCGATTACGGGGCGTTCAGATCGCACTGGTTCCTACCTCCGGGCCGAAGCGGTAATACCAGACTCTACCGGCTCCAATCAGGTTTGAGTTTTCGCCCAGCGAGGCCAAGGCCAATTCGGTTTTCTTGTAAGGAACGAGGCGGCAGCTGGCGCCAATAATTTCGCGGATGTTTTCCAGAAAAAGCGAAGCACTTTTCATTACGCTGCCGCCGAGCACGATGATTTCCGGAGCAAACATGGTCACCAGATTGGCGAGGCCGAGACCAAGGTAGTGGCTCTCGTTTTCAACGGCGCGCTCAGCACAACGGTCACCTTGTTCAGCCAGTTCACAAATCTTCTTGGCGGTCAGGTACGCCATATGAGGGTAATCGGGCGGCGCGTTTCTTTCCATCCAGGCAACCATGGCCGGGCCAGCTGCCAAAGATTCCCAACAGCCTCGAAAACCACACACGCAAGGCGGCCCAGAGGGATCAATAACGTGATGGCCGATCTCCGGATGAGACTGATCGACGCCACGATAGACCTGCCCATCGAGAATAATCCCGGCCCCGATGCCAGTTCCGACCGTCACATAGATCAGTTTGCTCTTACTGCGGCCAGCACCCCAGCTTGCTTCTCCCAAAGCGGCAGCGTCGGCATCGTTCTCCATTGCGACTCTCACTTGGAAACTCTGGCCCAGATCCCTGACTGGATTCGCTCCTTTCCAGTGTGGGAAAAAATTAACCTCGCCAATCTCGCCCGTCAGCGGATACACAGGCCCGGTAGATCCGATCCCGATGCCGGAGATTTGCGCGTTCGCAGTCAGCGCTGTGGCTCGAAGCATGTCGATGATGCGGCGCAACGCGTCGGCATAACCGCCATCGGCGCCGGTGGGGCATTCCCGACGCGCCAGGACTTTACCATCGCTGTCAATCATTCCGACGGCGATCTTGGTCCCGCCAATGTCCACCGCTCCTATCAACGGGTTCTCCTGATTCTTGCGCTTGCCTTCCTGATTCTTACAAGGCCAGGCCTGCACCTTGATGCTTCTCTTCCTGCTGCAATCGTTCAGGCGCGGAGGACAAAACGAAAATGCATATCCTCGCCAAACCACATGATGTAGTTGGTTCCCCAGGCGTTGTTGAAGAGGTTGCAATGAACGCCGGCGCAAAGATCCGGCTGGTCATTTGAAAAATACAAGGGTGACTTCACGCCGAGCGCGATAAGCGGCGCGTCCAGAGTTTCTACAAAAAAGGCTCCGCGGTCATCCTTGTAGCCGAACCCCTTCGAGACTGCGTGCATGTGACGATTGCCGGATCGGACTACGTCCAAGGGAGATACTGACTCCCCTGATTTCTCGAGCATCCAGCCTGTGGGATCTGATGCAATCGGGTCGAAGCTCAGCCAGAGAGCCTCAGGGAGGCGCGTTGCCGGCTTTTGGAACCAGGAAAAGTTCAGCTGGATTACCGGCTCCGTCTTGGGCAACACCATTTCTAGATACATCCGTTGCGGAAATGCCGCGCGCCCACTATGAAGAGCTTCCGGATCATTGATCTCAAGTCGTGTCAGCAGGCGATAGCCTTGTTGGTCTTCCTCCAACTGCAGATCCGCGACGGAAGGAAGCCACTCCCGGCTCTGTGCTCCAAAGCGCTCCATGTTGGGCTTTCCGAAGTCCTTCTTGGCCCAATCTTCATCGCTGATAACGTAACTCTTAAAAAAAAGCGAATAGTCCTGTTGCGACAGTGTCTGATAGGAAAAAAGCGCCAGCGGGTGTTTGGCGGATGCCCACTCCCGCTTCGACTTCTTGTTGTACAGCCTGCGGATTGCTCCGAACTTTGGATCGATCCCCACAACGAAATGCGATGTCTCAATCTCACTTTCAGCCTGGTGAGAGCTGGCGTGCATCAACCGGGGTGGAATCGCCTCGAGGTTACGCACGGCGATCTGCGCCTGCTCGCGCAACGGCGAGGGCAGCGTAGCGATCCCAGCGAACAGATCTTGGCGCTTCTCCTGCCAGCTAAGTTGGACGACCTTATAATTCTTGGTGTCTAGCATCGTGGCCAAGTCGCTCGGGATGTAGTGGTCGAAATCGAGCCAAGTCTTGGTATCCGTGCCCCAGGTGTGCTCAACTTCCAAAAGTAGGTGACGTAGCAAAGAAACGTCGATCGCATCCCCAACGGAGAATTTTCCCTGAGCCAACCACGTCTGACGCAGTCGGGCGACCTCGCGATACCTAGCGAGTTTCAGAGGGTCGCTGGCGACCCCGTGAATCCAGGTGTCCCCGATTTCGCCCGTGACCACCGGCAGAGATCCACGATAGGGCCCGACTGCATTCGCAATCTCCGTCAGATCCGTGGGCGTAATCTGAGCGTTGGGAAACTGGCTGACCAGAGTGGAGTAGGTCTCGTGAATCTCTTCCAATGTGTGCGGGCCGCTGTCGTCGTCGCGTACCACCATCGCGATAGCCAGATCGGAGCCAGGCACGCGAACCACGCCACCGTAGCCGTGGTGATACATGACCACGAGCGTCGACCCGCCCGGAGCCTTCCAGAGAAACAAGGAGGGAACTTCCGGCGGCGTGCTCGCATCGTTCACGCCAATGTCCAGAAATTTCACGCCCTGTGCGGCGAGCGGAGCAATGAGGCCGCGGGTGTGGCCGGGCACATCGGTCATCTTGGCGCCGGTTGTGGTCCGTCCGAAGCGGCGGTCTAGCGTTTTCGACAGGCCGATACTTCCAGCGATCATCGAGTCGTCCATCAACTCAGTCTCCCAGGTGAACGGGAGAGCATGCCATGCGATGTCGCCCGCGGAGATGGCCTTCTCCATGCGCGCGCGTTGTTCGGGCGTTGCCTGCTCCAGGTATTCGTAGAGCAGCCATGATCCCGTGGTCCAAACATAGCGCTGGTTGCCGGACTGTCGGAGTTGGGTGGCCAGAGCCATCGCCTGGGGAAAGTATTCCGTGAAGTAGCGGCCAACGATGGCCGCCTGGGTGTCGGCGAAGCCGGCGTCGAAATGACATTTGAACATCACCAGGACGCGCTTCACTCCGGGGTCAATCGCCAGCGGTGTGGCAGGGCCTTGGAGGGCGAGCAATGCGGGCGCTTTCCATAACAAAGCGCTGCTCAACATGGACTTTATGAATTCGCGACGCCGCACCCGGTCCGGTCTGGTAGTTTGCATGAAGATGTTCAACACGATTCGTAGCGCAAACATCCGGGCTCTTCGTGGCGCGTCCCCCTCGATCGCATGAATGGCCACGCGCCATACTCGGATCAGAGATTGTCTAGAACGCGAACTTCAGCCCGAACTGTACGATGCGCCCTGGATTTGCTGCAGTCACCAGCCCGAAGGTCGAATCGGTAATGGTGCCATCGGGTGACTGAAACTGCGCATGGTTGAAGGCGTTGAAGAATTCTGCCCGGAATGCCACGTTCATGCTTTCGGTGATCTTAGTAATTTTCTGCAAGTTGATGTCCCAGTTGTTAAGTCCAGGTCCATGGAAGAAGAAGCGAGGGGAGTTCCCCAGCTGACCAAGGGCTTCGTCAGAAAACAGGGAAGTGTTGAAGTACGGTTGTCTGGTGCGAGGATTGGTGAAATTCAGAGAACCCGGCGTGTAATTGGGCCGGTCAAGGGGAAGCTGAATCGGACCCGATCCAGAGGTCCCCAACAGCGAATTGTCGTCGTTCTCCAGCATGAAGACGGGCAGGCCGGTGGAAAAACGGGTGACGCCGCTGATCGTCCAGCCATTCGTCAGCCGGCTCGACCCAAGCTTGTAAATCGGCAACGTATAGTCATAACTGATCACGAAATTGTGGGTCACATCAAAAGCGGAAAGCGCCCTCTGATTCGGGTCTAGGAAATTGATTGATTCTCCGTAACCGGATGCATTGTCCATTGACTTGCTGTAGGTGTACCCAGCTAGAAACTCCATGCCATGCACTGTGTGTCGCAAGCTGGCTTGCAGAGAGTTGTAGTCAGAATTCCCGATCGTCTTGAAATAAGCGTCGCTGGAAAAGGCGGTGGAGCCGAATGGGGCGCGCGTGCCATTGATGACGCCTCCTGTTACCGGCAAGTAAGTCCCATTCTCCCCGTTCGTCCCACAAGTCACATCGTTCGTGACTTCACTTGGTTGGCTCACACTTAGACATAGCGCGGGATTACCCGGATTGGCCTCTTCCGCCGAGAGGAGGTGATGACCCTCAGTTCCCACGAAAGCGACCTTCAAAAGGGTGGCGCGGCCAAACTGCCGGTCAATGGCAAGCTCGAAGTCCTCGGCGTAGGGGTTAACATTCTTGTAATAGAAGCCGGGTGAGCTGCCGATAGGTTCCTCATTCGGCCAATTCACGGAAGTGTCAGGATGCTGAGCGGAAACGTTGAAAGGCGGTGGCGGAGCCGGGAAGCGCTGGCCATTGTCGAAGCCGGTGCCGCGGTTGATGAAAGGATTGGCAAACTCTGGTGGCGCGGGACTGCCGTAGTAAAACCCGAAGGGGGCATCACCGATCTCGTTGTAATCGGTTCCGCCTTCAAAGGTCGTGTAGAACTTTCCCCAACTTGCACGGATGCTGCTATTCCCTGGACCACCGGTCAGCTTGCGCAGGAAGCCACTGTCAGAACTCGGTGAATAGGCGATTCCGATGCGCGGCGCGAAATTATCATAACGGATGGGCGCCAATGTTTTCGGAATGCCTGGATCCCCGGGAAACACCCAGCCGGTGGGTGAGCCAGGGAAGACTTGCGACTGCAGCCCCGGCACCAGGGTTTGGATCTCATTATGCTGTTCCCACCAGGGAGTGGCGACTTCATAGCGCAGACCATAGTTAAGGGTGAAGTTCGGACGCACGCGCCAACTGTCCTGCCCATATCCACCAACATAGAGGTCGCGGCCATTCGAGGGATAACCTTGTCCCTGTTGATACGATGTGGGGGCTCCGAGGAGAAAATCAGCAAAGTCAATGCCGGTTTCGCTCCCAGTAAAACTATAACTTCCGTTGGATCCTAAATTCTTCCAGATTTGCTGAGTATAACGAGCGTCCGCCCCAAATTTCATGGTGTGTCTGCCCATCACCTTGCTGTAATTATCCAATCCCTGGTATGTGTTCTGAAAAATGGGCGAGGGAGCGCCTGAGTTGCCGGTGGTGAAGTTATTGAAGTTAAGTTGGGGTACGCCGGCATACGCCGGCTGCACTGGGACAATGCCGGTAAAACCCAGCCCAGTTAGAACGCTAAGACCGAGGCCGGCGCCGGTCGAAAAGTTCACCGTGTGGTTGCGGGTATAGGCGATGCGCGCCTCGTTCACCGCAGTGCTGCCAAGGGTCTTGGTAACCCCGAAGTTGGCCACCTGTACCCGGCCTGTATTCTCGCTGGTAAAGGCAGGCGTAACGGGATTGCCGGCGTTCGAAACATAGTTATCGTAAAAGTAGTAGCCGGAAAGCAAGCCGATGCGGGTATTGCCGTCCACGCGAGCGCTGAACTTGTTGTCTCGCAGAAACAGGTTCGTGCTCGAGGTTTCGAACTCTGGGACACCATTGAGTGTAGTATTCGACCCGGGAATGTACTTAAGGGTGTTTATTGACGGCGTCGAAAACGCCGCAGTCGGTATCATGGCGCCGGGAAAGACGCAATTCGCTTGGGTACAACCGGGAGTATAGTAGGCTTCGCCTGGGGTCACCGTGTACCCTAACGCGGTCCCGAGTTGCTGCGCCCAAAACGGACCTTGGACGGTAAAGGGCGTAGGCACTCCGTTGACCACCGGATCAAACTGGCCTGCAACGGCCGAGAAATTGCCGCCGCGCTCCGCATCGCTGGGGACGGCTATGTTGCCGCCATTTTGTCCGATCACCTTGCGGTTTCCCTGATAGTCGCCAAAGAAAAACAGTTTGTTATGCAGGACCGGACCACCGAAGGTCCCGCCGAACTGGTTTTGTTGGAAAGCCCCCTTTTTGGTCCCAGGCAGGTCGAAATAGTTGTGCGAATTCAAATCCGTGTTACGCAGGAATTCGAAGGCATTGCCGTGAAATTGGTTCGTGCCCGACTTGGTGATCACATTGATCTGGCCGCCAGCGTAGTTACCGTATTCGGCGTCAAAATTGTTAGTGATTATGCGGAACTCATCGATGGAGTCGAGGTTAGGAACCGCCGCCGCGCCATGGACGGCCGTTTCCTCGACGGTCGCTCCATTCAACAGAAAGCCGTTCGAAGCTTCCCGCATGCCGTTGACGGAAAGATTGCCAGCGTTGAGGTCTCCTGAGACCAGGTTAATGGCGAACCCAAGCGAGACAAACTGCCCATTCGTGCCCCCGGACATTCCGGAGGCTATTGGTGAGACACCGGGCTGCAGGGCCAGCAGGTCAGTGTAACTGCGCGTCACCAAAGGCACTTCGGTTATCTTTTGACTGTCGATCACCTCGCCCATCTGCGTGCTGGTCGCTTCCACGTGTACAGCGGTACTGGTGACGGTGACACTTTCCACCACTTTTCCTACTTGCAGCGGTACATCCACCGTGATCTCGGCGTTGATGGTTAGGACGATGCCGGACTCGCGGTATCCCTTAAACCCGCTCTTATTGGCCTCGATGTCATACGTTCCCACCGGCAGCGCCTGGAACGAATAGAATCCCTGAGCTTGGGTCGTGGTGGTCCACTGAAGACCGGTGAGGGTGTTGTGAGCGACCACCTGAACCTCGGGAACGACGGCTCCGCTGGGGTCGCGAATCACACCGGAAATGCTGCCGGTAACACCGGCCCAAGCGAGTTGGGCGGCCAAGAGAAAACTCAAGCTGACTACGAAAGCGGCGGCCCGCATCCGACTCGGCTGGAAAAGGCTAGCGCGGTTGGTCCGCGCGCTGGCTTGACTCATAGATCCTCCTCGGGGATTCGCGGACCATCCTCGGTTGCGAACACCTTCCACTGGGATCGACACTCGACTCGCCGGGGCTGGGGAGCAAATATCGAAACGATTCGCTACTAATAGTCCTGCGTCGAGCAGGTTGTCAAGCATTTTTTGCGCACTCTCCGGGTACAAATCGTGAGTTGCTGCCATGAATTTCGCATGCAAGGATTGACAACCTGAATTCAGATTTGACAGCTCAAAGCTATTTGCAGTAAACGAGATACGGAGGGAATCACGAATCGTTTCGTGAGCCGTACCCTTTAAAATCATGGCCACCATTAGCCAAATAGCCCGTGAACTCAGGGTCAGCATTTCCACAGTTTCCGCCGTCGTCAATAAACGCGGCTATGTCAGCGCCAGTATGCGAGCCCGTATCGAGAAGGCGCTGCGGGAAGCCGACTACCATCCAGATGAGATCGCGCGTAGCCTGCGTCGGCGCGAGACTCGCACCATAGGGCTGATCGTCCCCGACCTGAGGAATACGTTCTACGCTCACCTGATGCGCGGCGCAGAAGACTACCTCTCTTCTGCTGGTTACCGGCTAATTGTCGCCGACTCCCGCGAGGACTGGCAGCGGCAGAAAGAATACCTAGGCTTGTTTTCAAGCAAAACGACAGATGGCGTGATTCTGGTTCCGAGTTTTGCCACGGACGAACAGATTGCCGCGACTCCGGCCTTGTTGCGCGGAACGCCGCTGGTATATGTGGACCGCAGCCCGCTACAAGTACAACTGGATACGGTGCTTGTCGATAATGCCCGCGCCGCCTTTGAGGCTACCGAGCATTTACTCGACTTGGGTCACCGGCGCATTGGCATCATCACCGAACCGCTCAATCTTCTCAATGCGGCGGATCGATTGCGTGGATACAAGCGGGCCCTTCGGGCGCAGGGCGTTTCTGTTGACGCGAAAGTAATCCGCCAGGGAGACAACCGGGTAGACTCCGGGTACTGGTGTGCTCTCGAACTTTTTAAACTACCGCACCGCCCGACTGCCGTACTGGTTTGCAACAATCAAATGACGATTGGAACACTGGCAGCCCTTCGCGATCTCCATCTCGGTTGCCCGCAAGAGGTCTCACTCATCGGCTTTGATGATTTCGAGTGTGCAGGCATGGTGAATCCTCCGGTAACCATGGTCCGACAACCAGCCGCGGAACTCGGTGCCACGGCAGCCAAGGCCGTGTTGAAACGCATTCGAGATCCCCGCCACGAGCCACGCGAACACGCAATGCTTCCTACGCAACTCGTGGTGCGGGAATCCACTGCACCGCCGCAGGCTGTAAACAAGAAATAGAATCAGGCGAGCGCGTGGACTGGTGTTGCAGAGCTTGGAAAACGCCCGTTTTCAAGGCTTCGATTGAGGTCTCTTCACAAACCGAACCACTCGCGCCCAGAAAGCGTACCTTGCCTTCTTGTTGAACCCCTCCCAAGATTCGCAGCACCTCTTCTGTGTTGAGGATTGAAGTGCGGTGTGACGGGCAAGACCCGAAGCGCCGTTTGGAGATTGCTTCGAAACCAGCGCGGCTTGATTCCCTCCATGTTATGAAATAAATCATTTCACGCCATGAAATGTAATAGGAATAGGAAACTTCGGATTCCAGGTCCCGTGGGTTTCCCGATAGTGGTTCGAATGATCGACTCCTCGAAGAATAGAATCGGCGACCCCTCCCATGCCAGTTTGGCTGGGCTTGGCATCTCGACTCTGACCCTAGCGTCCCTTGAAAGTCAAAAACAACCCGCCCGCGACGCGCAGCGCCGTTGCGTGATTTGCTCTTCCCGACTTCGAGCTACAAGCATCGGTATCTTCCGCTGGGCCGTAGGGCTGGACTCAGGAGGAATACCAGTGGAACGGCGAGCTCCCCGGTTATCCAGAACTGCAGAGCAATTACAATTCGTTGCAGGCCAGGGTAGAGAAGCGTTTCCATGGCGGCCTGTATCATTGAAATCGCTGGACGACGGAACCTTCGGTCCCACGAATATATTTAACTTTGCCAGCAATTACGGAAACTCGGACACGACGCGCCCTTGGGCTTCCGTGACTATTCATCAAAGCACCGAACCCAGAGGATCCTAGAAGATGAAACCGCTTCTGCTCTTCGCTTGTCTGAGTCTCTACGCCGCGACCCTGGCGACCGCCCAGGTTTCCATAACACAGTCGCAAACCGGTTGGGAGATGACCAACGGACACATCCGCATTGAACTAGCCCGCTCATCCGGTGCCGTACGTTTGAAGTCGTTGCGCCGGGAAGGTGGCGCCGAATGGGCGGTGACGGGCAGTCCACTGGTTGCGTTTCCGGAAAAGGGTGGTAAGGAATACCGCTATTCCGCAGACGACGTTTCGGACCTGGCAAAGGGGGGCAAGCAGTTAACGCTTCGATTTCAATCCGACGCTGGCGGACTGCTTTCTCTTATGTTGAGAATATATCCAACCGGCGCAGTCGTTGAGTTGGTTACACAAATTGAAAATCGCGGTCAGCACGATTTGCTCCTCGATCCCTGCATTGATCCGTTGTTTCTTACCATGCACGCCCCTCCTGCAGGTCTCAAGCCTTATTCTTCGGTGGAAGGTCAACATGGGTTTAAGGCTGCCAGCACCTTGTCGGCTGACCGGCAATTCAACGATTGGTTGGTGCTTGAGAATGATGCGGCTGGCGAATCCGTCCTGATCGGTGGCGAGCCCGGACTCGGCATTCTTGGGTGGAAGGCCAGCACGCATACTTCTCCTTCCGGTATCGTGGTACGCGCAGGAACCACTCTCATCAAGGACAAGAAAAATGCGCCGCCTCCGGTCTTTGAACTTACTCCTGGGAAGAAAGTGGAAACACCCATCACCTTTCTTGCCCTGGCCAAAGGCGACACCGACAATGCAGGAAATGAAGCCTTCCGCTATTTAAAACGATACGTTTTTCTCACGCCTCTGCCCGACGCTCCTTGGGTCACCTATTGCATCTGGCTGACCGAGAAAAACAGCGAAGAGACTCTTCTCAAGGAACTCAAGTTCGCAAAGCAAGTTGGATTTGATGTCTTTTATCACGATGCCACCTGGTTTAAGGACGCCTCTGTGGTTCCGGGAATGAACGACTGGACGAAGGGACTGGGTAACTATGAGGAGAGCCTGGAGAAGTTTCCCCATGGGTTCAAGAATTTTACTGAAGCGGTACACGCCGAAGGCCTGAAGACCGGCATCTGGGTGGATGCAGGGAATGTGGATGCCACTCTGGTGGAGTCGGGGCAGATTCCGAGAGACTGGCTGGCAATGATTGACGGCAAGGAGAGCGAGACGATCCATCCTTCACTGTCCCCGACCAAACAACTGTGTATGGGGGACCCGAAAGTAGTGGCGTGGATCGAAAAACAACTGGGCGACATTATTGAGAAGTGGCATCTCGATTGGATCAAATGGGACCCGTCCGCCACTCCCAGCTACGAGTGCAACCGCACCGACCACGGTCACGGACGCACCGACGGCGCCTACGCGGCCTATCGCGGGCGGTTGGAGATACTGCGCTATCTGCTCGATCGCTTTCCCAACCTTGCCGGGTTCGAATGCGATCCTTCTCTGCACTATGCGCGGACCAATCCTGGCCCCCAGGGCCTGTTGCCAGGCGGATACACGAATGAGTTCATCACGGGTCCCATGCTCAGTCCCACAGTGTGGGGCTCGCTTGCAACGGAAGGCAAGAGCGACGCGAATGGAGAAAACCTTACTGCGCGCTGGTACAGCGCTTCCGCCCTTGACTACTATTTCCGCAAACACTTTACACATGGCGTAACCTTCGGCAATATCAATGGCATGTCGTCGCAAATGCTTTCGCAAGCGCCAGCGGGCTTTGTGGAGGCCTTTCAGCGCAATCTTCTATTTTTCAAGCAGTATCGTCATCTTCTCTTGGAGGATGTTTATCATCCAAGACTAGGGGCCACGGGGTGGAGCGCGGTTCAATACGTCTCAGAAGATCCGTCTGAGTCGGTGGTGTTCGTCTTCCGCGACCATTCCGAAATTGGGAAGACTGCGGTTGAACTACGCGGCCTCGATCCTAATGCTAATTACCGGGTTACCAGCCTGAATGACCGGCCGGGGCGTGATCGGATCATTGCAGGAGATAGCCTGATGAAGGGCACCTCGGTCGCGCTGCCGGATAAATGGTTAGCACAAGGGGATGACGGAGCCAGCAAGGAATTCGCCGGCCAGCAAAGCTACGGCTCAGACATCTTGTTGCTCGAGCGATTGAACTAGCAAGACGGCTAGTGGCCTGTCGCAGTGAGTTCGTTAAGCGCTCCGCTGCTAAGCGCGGCCAATGCCGCAGCGACCGACACCTATCACCTACCAGGCTGAGCTGCTACCACGCCGGATATGTTTCTTCTATGTTCCAGCGCTGCAACTTTCATTTCGCGGTTGCGGCTCGCTCACGAAACTCTGCTTCAATCTCACGTGGATCGTCGCAATCGAGCAGCTTGCGGGCCTCGGCTGCGGTCTTAGGATGCGCAACCTTTGCCATCCTCTCATCAAACACTCTGGTGTCTGACGGCTTGGCACCAAACGGTCCTTGCCGAAATCGTGATGACTGGTGGGGTCTTTTGCGTCAGCTTTGAGCAGACCCACGAGCGCGCGCGTGGAGAAGATGTAGTTACCCATTGAGGCATAGACCCGGCTGGGATCGCCGGGCATGGTGGGGGCCTCGGGGTTCTTTTCGTAAAAGGCCAAAATGCGTCCACCCTCACTCGCTTCGATGACACCGAATTCGGCGGCCTGCTCTCGAGGAGAGGGGTTGGCAGCGACGGTCACTTCCGCGTGCCTAGCCATGTGGAAGTCGACCATGCTGGCGATGTTCATGCGGTAGATGTGGTCGCCCCCGAAGATCGCAACCACGTGCGGGTCGGACTGCTCGACGAGGTTAATGTTTTGGAAAATGGCGTCGGCAGTTCCCTGGTACCAGGTTTCGTCCTCCGAACGCATCTGTGCTGGCACGGGGATGATGAAGTGGCTCTTCAGCAATCCGCCGAACTGCCATCCTTCACTCAGATGTTGGAGCAGCGACTGACTGCGGAACTGGGTGAGCACGTAGATCGAGTTGATTCCGGAATTGATGAAATTGCTGAGGACGAAATCGATGATCCGATATTCGCCTCCAAAGGGAACCGCCGGCTTGGCGCGTTCTCGCGTGAGGGGAAAGAGCCGGGTTCCTTTGCCCCCGGCGAGCACGATGCCCAACACCCGGATGTGCAAGGCTCCTTCCACGGCGAAGACGGGTTCTCCCGAGACAGTTGTACTACACGATGCTATCAGAGGTCGCTGGGTCCTTTCGGAGGGTAACTGATGTCATAACGACGTCGGCCTCACAACGGACCGAGTAGACTTTGCGGTATCCAACCAAAAGGCTCGGGGCGAAGGAGGCCGAGATGAAAATTGTAGGCTGCGATCTACATGCACGGCAACAAAGCATAGCCATGGTGGATACCGAAACCGGTGAGCTTACCGAGAAGCGACTCATGCACGAGGGGAACACGGTACGAGATTTTTACGCTTCGCTGGAAGGTCCAGTGGTGGTCGGCATCGAAGCCACCGGCGCGATGCAGTGGTTCTTGGAGCTGCTGGAAGAGTTAGGCATCGAGTGCCGGGTGGGGCATCCGGCCAAGATCCGTGCGGCCGAGACCCGCAAACAGAAACATGATCGGCGAGATGCGGAAGTGATCTTGGATTTGCTGGTAATGAAGGACCGGTTCCCCGAGATTTGGATGCCCTCGAGCGAGCAACGGGACCTGCGAACCTTATTGCGCGACCGACACCAATGGGTGAAGATGCGAGCGCGACTGCAGCACACGTTACAGGCAATCGCCCTCAATCACGCCCTGCGAGAAGGCCGCGCGCTCTGGACCGCGGCGGGGCGGCGGGCGCTGCAGGATTTGGCCCTGCCACCCTACACCGATCAAAGACGAGATGAGTTGCTCACTCTGTACACACAATTAGAAAAGCGGATCCAGCGACTGGACAAGCAAGTGGAGACCGAAGCCCAACAAAGGCCACGCGCACGCCGGCTGCTTACGCATCCGGGCGTGGGTCCGGTCACGGCCTTGGCGACCGAGGTGTTTCTGGGAGACCCGACTCGCTTCGCAACCGCCAATCAGGTGGCCAGCTATATCGGGATGATCCCGTGCGAGCACAACAGCGGCAAGAAGCAGCGACTGGGAAAGCTGACCAAAGAAGGCAATTCACTGCTCCGTTACCTGTGGGTCGAAGCCACGCTGCATGCCGTGATCAAGGACGCAGAGCTGAAACGCTTCTATCGGCGCAAGCTCATCCAGAAAGGAATGGGCAAGGCCAGGGTTGCGGCAGCACGCAAGCTGGGCATTCGTTTGTGGATCATGCTGCGCGATGAGATTGATTACGAGGAGTTCTGCCGGCGTGGAAAGTTGCGGCAGAAAGGGGAAGCCCATGCGGGGATGCCTGATCTCAACAGTGGTCCTGCGCGAGCAGTGACCGGGTCAACTGAATAGGCTACCCGCCTCCCCACAAGGAGGGGAGTTTGCATAACACATCATGATCGAGCGTGACCGAAGAGATGTCTGGTGGGCTACGCCACCACAGTGATGAAGCAACGGGGCCCGAGCCATGCGGTTGGATACAAAATCATCGAAGCAAGATCGGTACTCTCTCGAAGGGAACCAGTGCGTGTGCGCTGACGTGAAAAGTGTGTTCGAAATCATGAAAAAAACAACACCAAGTACCTTGACATGGCCGGCGTCGTTAGAGATGTTGAGAACGGGGGTATAGCATTCACAACCGGGTTCAATGAGTGCACCGGCAATTTATCGTCAGTTGGGCTGACAGGCCGCGTTGTACGGAGGGACGGCCCAGCCGAGCATCTATTCTCAGGGTGTGATGATGACTTGCGCTCGGGCGTGCCCTTCTTCGACGTAAGCAATGGCGGCGGGGTGATAAGGCGATATCCAGTCAACAATGCGGAGATGCCACTTCGCGGTGCCGAATCCGAATGCTGGAATTTCCTGGCTTGACAGCACGATTCTCCCGGCCTAGTCTGCCAGCGTTACAGCCGCGGACGGTTGGCCGATATCCCTATTCTCCGCGTTGAACATCGTACTCGACTGTTGTTCGGCCCGCTTCTCATTTACGAATTTCTGGAGGATCACATGGCACATGGGATTATCTGGTGGATTGTGGTTGGTCTGATTGCTGGCTGGGGAGCCGGGAAGATCATGAAAGGCGGCGGATACGGCGTGATTGCCGATATTCTGCTGGGAATTGTCGGTGGCATGGTGGGGGGTGGGCCGTCGGCCACCTCGGGTTTGGAGGTGGCGGCATGCTCTGGAGCATTTTGGTCGCAATCCTGGGTGCGGTCATCCTGATCTGGATTACCAGACTCATCAAGAAGGAAGCCTGAGTTCTCAGGTCTCGACCTAAGCGCAAGGACCCGGCCTTCGGGCCGGGTCCTTACATTGAACCCCCATGCGAAGCCGCCTAATCTGTGCGCGGCTTTCCTTTTGGGTGCGACGGGGCAGACGTGCACTCTTAATGTCTGGCAACGACGAAGTGGAATCTCAAGATGCCGGTGAACTCCATTGGCTTACCATCCACGACCATCGGCTTGAATTCCACCACCGTCCCGCCTCGTCAGCTGCGGGAAGGAACATGGGTTCCCGGCATTGTCCCAGATGCAGTCGACCTCACCTTGCTTGTTAACCAGAATCTTGAGGGTCAGATCGCCGTCGTAGTGAAGCCCGATTGGCACTTGAGGCGTAACCGGCTGCACCTTTTTGGTAGCCATTTGAGCGAGGCGCTCGGGAGTGAACCAGTGTAACTGTCCAGACTTGTCGCGAAGCAAGTCGGGGTGTCGCCAGGGCAGTTGTGCCCGATTTGCGCCTGCGCTGCGCCAGCTGAAAACACTATCGCACAAAGTGAAAACAGGAGCAATTTTCGCATCTTTCTGCTCGGAATTCTTCAAGAAGCCTGGATGGAAGAAGTGATCTCGGTCACAGAAAGGCATTACGAGGGTTACGAAGGTTATATCGAATTCGGTCTACCCGCCGCGCCCACAATAGCACATAGGACTCAGGAACCCCCATGGTGAGTGATAAGGCGATGTTTCAACAACCGTCGCCACGTCGAGTCCACGGCGGGACGATCTCTTCGGTATTGTGCACTTTTGCTTTCCTGATTGACGCAAGGCCGCAACGGGGCGTATAAAAGCGCGCCTTGTCGTCTGACTCTTCTCGCGCGGTCCCCTGGGGGCGAGGGCTTTCCGAGAGGTTGGCGTATGAAGCTCGCGTTGAGAGTTGTGCTCGTCGCCGTAATCGTTCTGACGATTGCCATCGGAGTGGCGGCGGTGAAGGTGCTTGGGCCGCGAGCATTTCTTGGGCCGCGGTCGAGAGCGCTTACCTCGCGCAGCTTTGAAGTCACGCCTGCGCGGCTGGAACGCGGAAAGTACCTGGCGAATTCCATTGGCTGCCTGTACTGTCACTCGCCGCATGACTGGACCAAACGCGACGACCCGATTCTCCCGGGAATGCCGGGAGTGCCTATGCAGCCGATCGCGCA